>NZ_PPQS01000009.1:11306-47273 GCF_002902405.1 Staphylococcus schweitzeri | reverse complement strand
ATACACTAATTCGCCAAGCGAAAAGTGTAACTATATATGCAGTTGAAGCGAAGCACCAACTGTAACCACGACATTACTTTCAGAAGATACAGCCAATTATTATCCTACCTCAGAATCACCAAAGAATCCTTCGTTATTAAGGAATCTAGGCATCTTTACGGCGTGGTTCTAATCGCATCTTTTTCAATCTAAGTGCATTTGTCACAACACTCACTGAACTTAGTGCCATCGCAGCGCCAGCAACCCATGGTGCAAGTAAGCCCATTGCAGCAATTGGTATGCCAGCAATATTATAGCCGAATGCCCAAAATAGATTTTGGCGAATATTACGAATGGTTGCTTTACTTGCATAAATGGCTTTAGGAATAAGCATTAAGTCGCCACCAAGAATAGTGATATCAGCTGCTTCAATAGCGACTTCTGTACCTGTACCAATGGCAATACCGATATCTGCTTTAACTAATGCAGGCGCATCATTTACACCGTCACCAACCATAGCTACTTTCTTACCTTGTTGCTGTAGTTTGGCAATTTGTGCAGCTTTTTCTTCGGGTAAAATGTCAGCAATAACTGTATCAATACTAACCTGTTTGGCAATGGCTTGAGCAGTGTTTTTATTATCGCCAGTTAACATGGCAACTTCAATGCCCATATCATGCAATTGTTTTATAGCATCTTTGGCATGATCTTTTACAGTATCTGCCACTGCGATGATACCAGTTAATGAATAATTAACAGCAATGAGCATAGCAGTTTTACCATCTCGTTCATAATGTGTTAAATCATCAGAAATATGTTTAGGCAAGCTAATATCATTGTCAGCCATTAATTTACGGTTACCAACCAATATATGGTGATGATCAATCGTTGCTTCAATACCATGGCCAGGTACTGCTTTAAACGTTGTTGTTTCAGTTAATTGTAAGTGTTTATCCTTAGCATAATTGACAATAGCTTCTGCCAATGGATGCTCAGAATCTTTTTCAGCAGTAGCGAGTAGTTGTAAAGTTTGATCGTCACCATGATAATCTGTCACGACTGGACGACCATTTGTAATGGTACCCGTTTTATCTAAAACGATGGTATCAATTTGATGTGTGCGTTCAACAAACTCGCCACCTTTAAATAAAATACCATTTTCAGCAGCGCGACCAGTACCTACCATAATAGAAGTTGGTGTAGCAAGTCCTAATGCGCATGGACAAGCAATGACGAGAACGGAAATACTCGCAACAAGTGCAGGTTCAAATGTACCTGGTGTAACTAAAGTAATCCACACGATAAATGTTAATAGTGCGATACCAACAACGATAGGAACGAAATAACCAGAAATAATATCTGCCAATCGTTGAATCGGCGCTTTAGAACTTTGGGCTTCTTCGACAACTTTAATTATATTTGCTAGCGCAGTGTCCCCGCCAACTTTTGTTGCTGTCATCGTAATAGTACCGTTTTTATTCATCGTTGAACCAATTACAGTATCATCAACATTCTTCTCAACAGGGATAGATTCACCTGTTAACATAGATTCGTCGATGGCAGTCATACCTTTAATAATTGTGCCATCAACAGGGACTTTTTCACCTGGTTTAACGATAAGTGTATCTCCAACGCGTACATCGTTTAAAGGAATCATGATTTCAATTCCATCTTTTGAAATACGTGCTTCTTTAGCTTGCAAACTTAATAATTCACCAAGCGCATTGGTTGTTTGAGATTTCGCTCTAGCTTCTAAATATTTACCGAATAAAATTAAGGTAATAAGTACGGCGCTTGTTTCAAAATATAAATGCGGTTGCGTAGTTGCACCACTTAGCCAACGAATCATTTCATAAATACTATAAAAATATGCTGCACTCGTACCAACGGCTACAAGCACATCCATATTTGCGCCACCATTTCTTAAGTTTTTATATGCACCTACATAAAATTGCCATCCAATAATAAATTGTACAGGTGTAGCCAAAATAAATTGGAACCATGGATTCATAAATAGTGCTGGTATATGCATATTGAAAAGATGCACAAACATTAACATTAATAGCGGTAATGATAATACTGCCGATATGATAAGTTTAATTAATTTATGCTTCAGCTCTTCAGCTTTACGTGACGTTTGATCTTGATTGTTATCTTTAACGACTGCATCATAACCTAATTTTTGAATGCGAGTGACAAGTTGAATAGCATCTGTTTCTTCAGGATAATAGTCAACTTTAGCTTGCTCTGTTGTTAAATTGACCGTTGCATTTTGAACGCCGTCCATTTTATTTAACACTTTTTCAATACGGCTTGAGCATGCAGCACAAGTCATGCCTGTAATGTCTAATTCGACAGTTTCTACAGCGACACCGTAACCTAAATGTTGAATCGTATTAATAAATTCTTGGACATCATGTTGATCAGGGTTATACTCAACAGTTGCTTTCTCTGTAGTTAAATTCACTTGGGCATTAACGTCATCAAGTTTATTCAGTTTCTTTTCGATACGATTTGAACATGCGGCACAAGTCATACCAGTGATATCTAATGTTGTTTTTTTCGTATTAGCCACATTATTGCCTCCCTGTGATTCATTGTTACACGTCTAATGTACCCCCTACAGGTATATAAGTCAATCGTTGCGTTTTACTTTTACCAATTTTAAAAAGAAAAAGAGAGATTGCCGTGCAAACATTGCACTACAATCTCCCTATTTAGCATCTATATAAAAGAAGTCGTAATTAATATTAAAGGATGTATGAATGAAAGGTAAAACTTAAATGACTTCTGGATTTGCAATTCTTGGGTGACTTAAAAGAAATCAGATGGATTAAATTCTTTCGCATGTAAATTTTTAAAATTATTAAGATGGATGACTTTATCATCATCTTTGTTGTCTGACAACTGACGACTCGTGTCGTTTGTCATTTCGTAATCTTGTATCGTTTTGACCAAACCTAAAATGATTAAGATAGCAACTGTGCCTGTAATTAATATTCTCATCGCTATCATACTCCTTTATATTTCTCTTACTCATATTGTACGTTAATAAATTAAAAAATGAATGCGTCTGTAGTATTGAATTTATCTACTACTTTAGCAGTATTTGATGCGAGAATTGTATAGATAAGGGTGATAAGGTCATGATTTTATAATGTTATAGTGTATTAGTTGCATAGGCGAATGTTTATTTGATTAACTTTTAAACAAGTAAATAAGTTATTAGGAGTTGAAAGGTGTAATGACTGAAAAAGAAAAAATGTTAGCAGAAAAATGGTACGATGCAAACTTTGATCAAGACTTAATAAATGAACGTGCACGAGCGAAAGATATTTGCTTTGAATTAAATCATACAAGACCCGGTGATACAAAGAAAAGAAAGCAATTGATTGACCAATTATTCCAAACTACGACTGATCATGTCGAAATTGCCATCCCTTTTGATACAGATTACGGATGGAACGTTAAACTTGGGAAAAATGTCTTTGTAAATACCAATTGTTATTTTATGGATGGTGGACAGATTACAATTGGCGATAATGTTTTTATAGGACCTAATTGTGGATTTTACACAGCAACACATCCACTTAATTTTCATCATAGAAATGAAGGTTTTGAAAAAGCCGGACCCATTCATATTGGCAGTAATACTTGGTTTGGCGGTCATGTAGCTGTGTTACCAGGGGTGACGATTGGAGAAGGTAGTGTGATTGGTGCAGGTAGTGTTGTCACAAAAGATATTCCGCCACATAGTTTAGCGGTTGGAAATCCTTGTAAAGTTGTTCGTAAAATTGATAATGAGGTACCATCAGAAGCATTGAACGATGAAACACTAAATTAGTTGTCATGACGCTTCTAAATTTTAAAAAGTAACTAATCATTTTCAAAATGCTTGAGAAGAAGGGTATAATGTATAAAAATGAAAGCGATTGCAAAAATGACCTTAATCATAGTAAAATGGGTTTAAATGATGTTATATCATTAAATCAAAGGGTTAAACCACTTTCAAAATTTATAGGGGGTAAGTGTACATGGTAGTAGAATTTAAAAATGAACCTGGTTACGATTTCTCAGTCCAAGAAAATGTGGATATGTTTAAGAAAGCATTGAAAGACGTAGAAAAAGAATTGGGTCAAGACATACCATTAGTGATTAATGGAGAGAAGATTTTTAAAGATGATAAAATTAAATCAATCAATCCTGCAGACACATCACAAGTGATTGCAAATGCATCAAAAGCAACAAAAGAAGATGTTGAAGATGCATTTAAAGCAGCGAATGAAGCTTATAAATCTTGGAAAACATGGTCAGCTAACGATCGTGCAGAGCTTATGCTACGTGTTTCAGCAATTATTCGCCGTCGTAAAGCGGAAATTGCAGCAATTATGGTTTATGAAGCAGGTAAGCCATGGGATGAAGCAGTTGGTGATGCAGCTGAAGGTATTGATTTTATTGAATACTATGCACGTTCTATGATGGACTTGGCTCAAGGTAAGCCAGTACTTGATCGTGAAGGCGAGCATAATAAATATTTCTATAAATCAATTGGTACAGGTGTTACAATTCCACCGTGGAACTTCCCATTTGCAATTATGGCTGGTACGACTTTAGCACCAGTAGTTGCAGGTAATACAGTGTTATTGAAACCAGCTGAGGATACACCTTATATCGCTTATAAATTAATGGAAATTTTAGAAGAAGCAGGATTACCAAAAGGCGTTGTTAATTTTGTTCCTGGTGATCCAAAAGAAATTGGTGACTATTTAGTTGATCACAAAGA
This sequence comes from Staphylococcus schweitzeri, assembly GCF_002902405.1. GTDB lineage: Bacteria > Bacillota > Bacilli > Staphylococcales > Staphylococcaceae > Staphylococcus > Staphylococcus schweitzeri. The sequence goes on along the minus strand of NZ_PPQS01000009.1, from coordinate 42,511 downwards.
TACACACTTTGTTACATTTACAGGATCACGTGCGACAGGTACTAGAATTTATGAACGTAGTGCTGTTGTTCATGAAGGTCAAAACTTCTTGAAACGTGTGATTGCTGAAATGGGTGGTAAAGATGCGATTGTAGTCGATGAAAATATTGATACTGATATGGCAGCAGAAGCAATTGTTACATCAGCATTCGGTTTCTCAGGGCAAAAATGTTCAGCATGTTCACGTGCAATTGTGCATAAAGACGTTTATGACGAAGTGTTAGAAAAGTCAGTTAAACTTACAAAAGAATTAACTTTGGGCAATACTGTAGACAATACGTACATGGGTCCAGTGATTAATAAAAAACAATTCGATAAAATTAAAAATTATATTGAAATTGGTAAAGAAGAAGGTAAATTAGAACAAGGTGGCGGTACTGATGATTCAAAAGGTTACTTTGTAGAACCGACAATCATTTCAGGACTTAAATCTAAAGATAGAATAATGCAAGAAGAAATTTTTGGCCCAGTAGTTGGCTTTGTAAAAGTTAATAACTTTGATGAAGCGATTGAGGTGGCTAATGATACGGACTATGGTTTAACCGGTGCAGTGATTACAAATAATCGTGAGCATTGGATTAAAGCAGTTAATGAATTTGATGTAGGTAATTTATATCTTAATAGAGGTTGTACATCAGCAGTTGTTGGCTATCACCCATTTGGTGGGTTCAAGATGTCAGGTACAGACGCTAAAACAGGTAGCCCAGACTACTTATTACATTTCTTAGAGCAGAAAGTTGTATCAGAAATGTTTTAATGCTTCATAATGAGCAAGAGCCATCCATTGCGGTTGGCTCTTTTTATTTATAACTTTAAAAATTAAGTAATGTTAACTATATTTTGATGAAAGGATAATAGGTATAAGAATATGAGATACTTTATTTCAATAATAATGGGAATGGTATTAGCAGTTTGGTCATTTAAGCAACTGAATCAAAGTCAATTAGATAGTGGCTACATCTTTTTCTTCATCATATATGTATTGTGTATCAGTTATTTTAACAGCGATAAGCAGACTAAAAATAAAAAACGATAGCATGACACGAAATATGAACGTGTATGTTATCGTTTTTGTTATATTTGAGGCAAATGAACATATAATAGTAACCTACTATTTGATTTTAATATTAATGACTTTATGGAAAATGTTATCAATATCTTCGCCAGGCCAATCTATTTTTTCATCTTTAATCCAATACAAAAATCCTTCAATCAACGAACCATAAATATAAAATATGAGATTATCTGGAATATCACCGTCAACATCGATTCTATCTCTGTTATTTTTAATATCATCATGCATAATTTTAATGCAGACATTTTTCAAAACTTTATTAAATTCAGAGTCTTCTTCTTGAAATTCTGCTACTTTTTGTAAATCCTCTTTATTATTAATCGTATCACTAATCGTTTGGAATGGATGGTTAAGGCGATCGCTAATATCTCTAGCAAAGTAGTCTTTAGTCAATTGGTTGAACAAATATTCTAGAAGATCGTATTTATCATAAAAGTGTTTATAAAAAGTTGTACGGTGCACAAGTGCGTTGTCACAAATTTGATTGACAGTAATCGTTTGGAATAATTGCTGCTCTAACAATTGAAGTAAACTACTAGATAATGCTTTTTTCGTCTTAATAACTCTTAAATCTGTCTCTTTCATCTACATTTCTCCTTAATGTGTAGTTTAGTATACAAATTTTAAAATTTAATTCTTTAAGAGGTAGGGTATAGATACTATAATCGAACAATAATCTACACTGTATAGTTAAACTATAACGTTGATTTTAAAGGGAGGCAATATATTTGGCGAAATTTTTATACAAGATGGGTACATTTATCGCAAAGCATAAGTGGTCCACATTAATCGCATGGGTAATTATTGTAGCTGCAATATTTATACCAATTGCTACAAATGCACCGAAATTTGATAACGATATTAAAATGACTGGTTTAAAGTCATTAGACACGAATGAAAAGATTGAAAAGCATTTTAATCAAGATAGTGAGAAGGCACAAATACGTGTAGTTTTAAAAACGACTAAAGATGATGGTATTGTGCAACCGAGTATCACTAAAGATATTAAGAAAACGTTAGACGATATTAAAAAAGATGACAAACACATCGATAAAATATCAGATCCATATGAAAATAAGCAAATTAGTAAAGACAAAACAACTGCATTTGCAGATATCACATATGATGTTAGTCAAACTTCTTTAAAAGATGACTCTAGAGATAATGTTAAAAGTCATTTGAAAGATTTACGTGATAATCATAATGTACAAACAGAGTTAACTGGTACAGGTATGACCTCAACAGACATAGGCGGTAATTCTGAATTAGTGGGTATTATTGTTGCCTTTGTTGTGTTATTAATCACGTTTGGTTCAGTTATTGCTGCAGGATTACCAATTATAAGTGCATTAATTGGTTTAGCCTCTGGCGTAGGTATTATTAGTTTGCTGACATATGCATTTGATATACCTAATGTCACACTGACATTAGCCGTAATGATTGGACTAGCAGTTGGTATCGATTATGCTCTGTTTATTTTATTCAGATACCGACAAGTTATGAAAACTGAAACAGATTACATTAAAGGTATTGGTCTTGCAGTAGGAACAGCAGGTAGCGCAGTTATTTTTGCTGGTGTAACAGTTGTGATTGCAGTATGTGGTTTATCATTAGTAGGAATTGATTTCTTAGCGATAATGGGATTTGCTTCGGCAATTAGTGTTATTTTTGCTGTAATTAGTGCATTAACTTTATTACCTGCACTAATAAGTATTTTCCATAAGCGCATTAAAGTGAATAAATTACAGTCTAAATTCAAAAAAGATATTGATACGCCATGGTCTAAATTTATTACAGGAAATGCACTTGCGGCAGTATTACTAGGTTTAATCATATTAGTAGCAGCTGCAATACCGGTTAGTCATATGCGACTTGGTATTCCGGATGACGGTGTTAAACCAGCAGATTCTACTCAGAAAAAAGCCTACGATATTATCTCGGATAAATTTGGCGAAGGATTTAATGGCCAAATACCGATGTTGATAAATGTAAAAGATAAAAAGGATGATCCACAAGGATTACAACAAGATTTACAGTCTGTATATAAAGATATTAAAAATAAGAAAAATGTGGATTTAGTTACACCACCACAAATGAGTAAAGATAATGATTATGCTTTGATGGTGGTGATACCTAAGCATGGACCTAATGCAGAAAGTACAAATGACTTAGTACATGATTTACGAAATTATAATAAAGATGCGCAAGATAAGTATGGATTTAAAACAGAAATTTCAGGACAGAGTGTCATTAATATTGATATGTCCAAAAAGTTAAATGAAGCGATACCTTTATTTGCCTCAGTCATTGTTGTGTTAGCATTTTTCTTATTAATGATAGTTTTCCGTTCAATCTTAATACCTTTAAAAGCAGTATTAGGATTTGTCTTATCATTAATGGCAACACTAGGGTTTACAACATTAGTAATGCAAGATGGATTTATGAAAGGTCTGTTTGGTATTGAAACTACAGGACCAATGCTAGCATTTTTACCGGTTATTACTATAGGGATCTTATTTGGATTGGCGATGGATTATGAAGTCTTCCTTATGTCACGAATTCATGAAGAATATAGTAAAACAGGTAATAATGATTATTCTATTAAAGTAGGATTGAAAGAAAGTGGTCCAGTTATTGTTGCTGCAGCATTAATCATGTTTAGTGTCTTCTTTGCCTTTGTGTTCCAAGAAGATGTCATGATTAAATCAATGGGTATGGCATTAGCTTTTGGTGTACTCTTTGATGCCTTCGTAGTCAGAATGATGTTAATTCCTGCATTAACTAAATTGTTTGGAAAAGGTTCGTGGTATTTACCAGCATGGTTGAATCGCATTATTCCACGAGTTGATATTGAAGGACATGCACTTGAAAAATATAAAACGGTTGAATCACAGGAATCTGAAGTTAAAAATAGCAAGGAAAAGTACGATACAACGTTTAAAGTACACGAAGAAGATACACATGCAGGAAAAGGCTCACAAATGCGTGACGAGACGCAGACAATCGTGCTGGATAATAGAACGATGGCATTATATCAACAAGTGAGACAGCAATCTACAAATCCTATGTTCTTGCACGATGCTTTAGTAGATTATCAAAATAAGCATCACTTAAATAAGCAACAACAAATGACAAATATAGAACAGTTGAATAAAAATATTGAAAAATTAAATCAATTACTAGAACAAAATTTACGCGACAAATCATAATTTGGCATCTGTTTAAATTGTATTAAGGTGCTAATAAAAATATACACCGCTGTTTAAAATGTGAAGTGCACATTTAAAACAGCGGTACTTTTTTGCTCTAGATTAATACATAGACAATATTTTTTAAATGTCACAACTTTTACATAAAAAATGAAATTTATTTAACGAAAGTATTGCGTGCTATAATTTTAAGAGTTATTATTTCTAATAGGAGTGAGAAATACTATGTTAAACGTTAGAAATGGTGAAAAAAATAAACTTTATAGAATTAAGCAAATTGATATTAATAATATGAACATGTTTTATCGCTTAAGTGCATTCGGTTTGACAGATGGCTCTACAATTAAGATTGTGCAAAAATGTTTATTTAAAGGACCATGTATTATTGAGATTAATGGTCAACAATTAAGCATTAGACATTGCGACGCATGTTGCATTGCACTTGAAGAATAGGAGTCTAACATATGGAAAATTATTGTATATTAGGTAATCCCAATGTCGGAAAGACATCATTGTTTAATGCGTTGACTGGCTCTTACGAGTATGTTGGAAACTGGAGCGGTGTAACAGTAGAGAAAAAAGTAGGGCAGTTAAAACATCATTTAGGACAATTAATTGATTTGCCAGGTACATATGATTTATCGCCAATTTCTGTAGATGAGACGATTGTTACGGATTATTTGTTAAATAATCAATTTACAGGAATGATAAATATCGTTGATGCGAGTCAGTTAAAAAGGAATATGCAGTTGACTATTCAATTACTAGAATTAAATAAACCAATGTATATTGGACTGAACATGATTGACGTAGCAACAAAGCGTGGTATACATATTGATTATCATAAATTGATGAAAAGGTTGAAAACACCTATTTTCCCTGTTGTTGCTCGTACAGGTAAAGGAACTAATTACTTGCTTGGTGAAATTAAATTTTTGGGCGAAGGAGCGCAACAACATTTTAAACTCAATTATGGCGAAACAATTGAAAATGCTATTAGTGATATCTGTCAGGCCATTATGGCTGAAACAACACATTCAAACTATGAATCAAGATTTATTGCAATTCAATACCTTTTAGACAATGTTCAAATTAAAGAGGAATTAAATGTAAAAGTATTAGATCAATTGTTAACGATTCGTCAACATTTAGTACAAACCTTAGATGGTACATCGATTCGTGGCGAAATGGAACGTATTCGAAATCAATATATAGATATGTTATTGCAAGATATTGTGACATATCCAGATGAAGATAAACAATTTTTCAGTACAAAAATAGATAAGATATTAACACATAAGTTTTTGGGTATACCAATATTTTTAGGTATTATGTGGTTAATTTTTCAAACGACATTTACATGGATAGGAACGCCATTGTCCGATCACCTTGACGAGTTTATTGGAGGTACATTTACTGATAGCGTTAAGAGTGTCATGAGCCATCTTGGACTTGTACCTTTTTTACAAGATTTAATTACTGATGGCATTATTGCAGGTGTAGGTTCCGTATTAGTGTTTGTACCGCAAATTGTTGTGCTTTTTTTCTTTATATCATTACTAGAAGATTCAGGCTATATGGCACGTATAGCTGTCTTAATGGATCGGATTATGGAATCATTTGGTTTAAGTGGGAAGTCATTTATACCTATGATTATAGGATTTGGCTGTAATGTTCCAAGCGTGATGGCTGCGCGCAGTATTGAAAATGAAAAAGAACGCCTGACAACGATTTTAATTGCACCGTTTATGTCATGTTCAGCAAGATTACCTGTATATGCTTTATTCGTAGGTATCTTTTTTAAAGAAAACCAATCATTAGTGGTATTAAGTCTATATGTGTTAGGTATTGTCATGGCATTCTTAGTAAGTACTGTACTTACTAAGACAGTGTTAAAAAATGATAATGCAATCTTTATTGTGGAATTGCCAACATACCGTGTGCCTTCCATTAAAACGTTGTGGCGTAGTACTTGGGAAAAGGCTAAGGGATTTGTACGTAAAGCAGGTACATTTATTTTTGGAGGGTCAGTAGTGATATGGCTTTTAAGTTATGTTGGTCCGCATGGCATTAATGTAAGTATTAATGACAGTTTTTTACATATAATAGGTAGTTTCTTTGGAATGTTAGTTGAACCACTTGGGTTTGGAACATGGCAAGCAGGTGCTACGTTAGTGCCAGGATTTTTAGCAAAAGAAGTTATTGTGAGTTCAATGGCAATTATTTATTCATCAGGTGATGCAGGACTTGTTCATGTTATTCAAAACCAATTCACACCGTTATCTGCGTATGCCTTTATGATTTTTATATTGTTATATATCCCATGTATCTCTACAGTAGCAGCAATTCGCAAGGAAACATATTCTTGGAAATGGACAGCACTCGCAGTGGTATATCCATTGTTGACTGCCTATGTTTTAACATTTATCTTTTATCAAGTTGGGCATTTATTTGTTTAGGGAGTGGTTGAAATGACAGTAATGATTAATATTTTGATATTTTTAGCGATTTTCGGGTATGCCTTGTATACCCTAGGTAAATTTTTCAAACGTTCTAAACAAGGAAAATGTGGTACATGTGAAATAGACAACGATTGTTGTAGTACAGAACAACAGGTAGTAAAACATTTTCCAGGGAAATAATTAAAAAAATGAGCACAGGTACGAGCGGCCTGATGCTCATTTTTGATATGTTATATGTTAAAGTGTCGTTATTTACCTTTTACGACTAATTCGTTATCCTCAACATCTATATCCACATGTTTAACGTCTGTATGGTCTAAATAGTAATCTGTAATTTTGTCACGTACTTGCTGTTCAACAATACGTCTTAATGGACGCGCACCTAATTCTTCATCATAACCTTCTTCAATTAACCAATCTTTCGCATCTTGAGAAACGTCCATCGTAATACCTTTTTTATCTAATGTAACTTGTACATCGTCTAATAATAAGTTGACGATATCTTGTAATGCATCTTTATCTAAATGTAAGAATTCAACGATGCCGTTGAAGCGGTTAAGGAATTCAGGGCGGAAGAATTTTTTCATTTCATGCATAATATCTTTTTCTTCAGTGTCATTGCCATTGCCAAAGCCAGCATTTGATGTACAAATAATAATTGTATTTTTAAAGTTGATGACATTACCTTGACCATCTGTCAAATTACCATCATCCATTACTTGTAATAACAATGTTAAAATTTGTGGATTTGCTTTTTCGATTTCATCAAATAGAATGACTGAATATGGATTACGGCGTACTTTTTCAGTTAATGTATTTGAATTATCATCATAACCGACATAACCAGCAGTTGTACCAATCATTTTTGAAACAGCGGTTGTGTCACTATATTCACTCATATCTAGACGAATAAGTGCATCTTTATTACCAAATAGATCAATTGCTAATTGTTTAGCAAGCTCTGTTTTACCCACACCAGTAGGGCCGACAAATAGAAAACTACCAATTGGACGGTTGCCATCATCGAACCCAGCACGATTACGGCGAATTGCACGTGAAACCATTTCTACGGCTTGATCTTGCCCTATAATCTTACTTCTTAAACGACTAGAAATATTTTTTAAACGTTCAATATCGTTATCATCCATTTGTGAAACTGGAATACCAGTTAATCGTTGAATAGTATCTGAAATATCATGAACTGTAGCAACAGCAGTATGTTCACCATTACTATTTTCTAATTTATCTTGTAATGATTTAATTTCTTTTTGAATGTCATCTGCTTTTTTATATTCTTCAGCACTTACAGCTTTATGCTTATCATTTTCCAATTCGGAAATTCGTTTTTCAGTTTCAACTTTATCAATAGCTGGACTTTGTGCAGATAAATGTGCTGCTGTAATATCTAACACATCGATTGCTTTATCTGGTAATAATCGTTGTGGAATATATTGAATTGATAAGTCAACACATGCTTTTAATACGTCATCTGGTAATTTTACTTGATGGTGTTCTTCGAATTTTTCGCGAATACCTTTTAAAATTTCAACAGTATCTTTAGCGCTTGGTTCATTAACAAGCACTTCATTAAATCTGCGCGTTAATGCAGCATCTTTAAGGATATTGTTTCGATATTCATCTTGTGTTGTTGCACCAATAATTGAAATCTCTCCACGACTTAATGCAGGTTTCAAAATATCAGATAACCCTTTGCTACCTGAATCACTTCCTGTGGCACCTGAACCGATAATTTGATGGATTTCATCAAAGAATAGTACGGCATTTTGTGAAGATTTAACACCTTCGATTAATTTTTGAATATTTTCTTCAAAAGCACCACGATATTGCGTTCCGGCTTCTAATGATGAAATATCTACAGAAATAATTTCTTTGTCTTTGATTGCTGCTGGTACATTTCCTTCAACGATTGCCTGTGCTAAACCTTCAACAATCGCAGTTTTACCAACACCAGCTTCTCCAACTAATATAGGATTGTTTTTAGTTCGTCTACTTAAGACTTCAGCAGTTTCTTGAATTTCTTTATCGCGGCCAATGACTGGATCTAATAAACCATCGCGTGCTTCTTGCGTAAGGTTGCGACCAATTTGTTCTAAATAATTGCCGTTGCCGCCTTGTTGCCCTTGTTGTCTTTGTGCTGCTTGTTGAAAAGCTTGCGCACTTTGTTCAGCAGAGTGATTGCCACCTTGTTGTGTGAGTTGCGCTAGTTCTTCAGGTGAAACTTCTTTACCATTAATATAGTATTTTTTGTTGCCGCTTTGATTTGAACCTTGCATATCTTGCATCATTCTTCGAAAAATTGAATCAAAGTCACTATTGAAAAAACTGTTATTCATTTAATATCACCTCTAAATTTTAAAATTAATAAGTAAAAGAAAATACATTGAAACTATATGCAAACTATAAACAATGGCAATTTTATTTTTCCACCATTGTAGTTTTAAAAACGGCATGTTCTAGGCACTTTATGAACTTTTTGTGTAATTTTTGAAATAAGTAAGAATTTAAAAGCAAATATTAATCAATGGTTAAGAAATGTATGTGTTGATACATAGTTAATTAAGAAATGGTATATTGCGTTTATAGTCTATGTGAACTTTGATTTTGAAGCGCATGGTTGATCTCGATAAAGTTTATGGTGTTAATCATTTTCATAAAGTTAAATGAATAGTATGATGATGAAAAAGGAGTGTGTGTTTATGGCATATAAAAGTTATTATGATTCGCCGGTTGGACGATTGGAACTTGTGAGTGATGGGGTAAATCTAACCGCTGTTTTATTTGAAAATCAACAAGATGATGGTACTAGATTGAAAAACGAGGATTTAGTGATATTTAAAGAGACGGCACAGTGGTTAGATGCGTATTTTAAAGGTGACAATCCGGAAATCACAATACCATTAAATCCTACAGGAAGTGATTTTCAAAAACGTGTTTGGCATGAATTGAGACAAATATCATACGGTTCATTAACAACGTATGGAGAGATTGCTAAAAAAGTAGGTAAAGCACTTAACAAGCCGAAAATGTCAGCACAAGCAGTTGGAGGTGCCGTAGGTAGTAATCCTTTGTCGATTATCGTACCATGCCATCGTGTAGTTGGTAAAACGGGTAGCTTAACAGGATTCGGTGGGACAATTAGTAATAAGATTAAGCTGTTAGAGTTGGAGAATATCGATATGTCAGGACTTTATGTGCCTAAGCATAGTACGAAACCGTAAAGTTGAGATAGTTTTGGTAAATGAATCTGTGTATTGTTAAATATGTTAAATTATTTGAAAAACTAATCAAATTAAATTAACGGAAATTTTAGAAAATTAATATTGAGAAATATTGATATATAGATCATTCAGTAATAATATTAAATTGCGCGCAAAGCATTTGATGCATTTAATCTTGAATGAGAAAAGGATGATCTAAAAATGAAAGCGAAGCTATGGTTTTTATTGACAACTTTGGCATTTTTGATTGCCGTAACAGGATTTATTGGTATAGCAGAAGAAGTAAAAGCAAAGACAAATGGATTGATTACAGAAAATGGTAATGATAGTTTAAAAGAGCATTATGCGCAAAATTTTGAAGTTTATACGAATAAAGAAGTAACAGGGATTGGGACAAATTATATAGACGCGAAAGTTGATACCTACAATGTACGTACAGTGCTCTACAATACTGATTATTTGAAACGGTTTAAAAATCAAGACAGAGTCAATATATGGGGAACATTATATGAAAACCAACAATCTAAAGTGTATCGTGGCACAGTGGTTAAGTATGACCCGATATCAAAAGTAACCAATTTATCTTATAGAACGAACTTGTTTGTTAATGGTCATCAAACTAAAGTGAATCCAGACAAATTATTAGAAGTTAAAAATAAACAGCTCTCTCTTAAAGAAACAGATTTTAGAATTAGAAAGTATTTATTAGAAAAAGAACAATTATATGATAATTACAATTCAGGGGAACTGATTATAGAAATGAAAAATGGAGAAAGACATACAATAGATTTAGGCGATATATTGAGTGATTCACAAGAAAAATCGTTTGATTTTGATAACATTAGTCATATAGATATTTACATGAAATAGATCACTCTAGCATAAAAAGTGTATAGGACAATTTGGCTTTGACAATTTAAAACAGAAGAGCTTGGGGCATCGAGTTTCTAGGAAAGCTTCAATAATGCGCCAAAAAACCATAATGAATCGATTCAAGACGAAGCATGGTATAAATAGATAACAGCAGTTAGACGATTTCAATTAGAAACGGTCTGACTGCTGTTTTTTAGGTTATATTTAAATGTCTTTTAAATACACCGACTACTCTGGTCTGTGATATTCACGAACGTTATTTTCAATATTTGATAAGTAGAAAATATGACGATCTTCATGAACAGCGTCTTGTTGTTCGTCAAAGTCAACGTCATCAAAACGTTTGAAGAATGTTTCATACGCATCAACAGATACTTCAGTACGGTTATTTAATAATGCTTTGTGAGTGGCCTGATCTAAATGATCTTTGTAGCCTTCAACTAATGTCGCACTATAAAATTCACCAACTGAACCTGAACCATAACTGAATAAACCGATTGTTTCTCCAGCTTGTAAATCACGATTTTCAAGTAATGAAATTAGGCTTAAATATAATGATCCAGTATAAATATTACCAACATAACGGTTATAATCTACAGCATCTTCATAGCCTGAACGTAAACGCTCTTGAGTTGTTTCATCAGCGTTATCAATGATTGACTCTAATGCCTTTTTACCCATTTTTGTAAATGGAACATGGAAGCATAGTGATGCGAAGTCAGCTAGCGACTTACCTTGACGTTTTGCGTATTCATTCCAACTTTGTTGGAACGAGCGGATATAAGCATCTTTAGATAATGCACCATCAACTAATGGGTATTTGTGGCCAGTTGGACGCCAGAAATCATAAACGTCTTCAGTGTAAGCAACTGCATCTTCATTTAAAGCTAAAATGCTTGGATTGTGTGTAATTACCATCGCAACCGCACCAGCACCTTGTGTTGGTTCACCACCTGAATTTAATCCATAGCGTGCTGTATCTGTAGCAATAACTAATACTTTTTCATTAGGTCTTGTCGCTAAATAATCTTTAGCTAATTGGATTGCTGGTGTAGCAGCATAGCAAGCTTCTTTCATTTCAAAACAGCGTGCAAAAGGCTGAATACCTAATAAGTTGTGAATTTGCACAGCAGCCGCTTTGGCTGCATCAATTGCTGATTCCGTTGCCACGATAACCATACCAATTTTCTTTTTATCTTCGTCTGTTATAATGTCCTTAGCAGCGTTAGCGCCCATTGAAACGATGTCTTGGTTTACAGGACTAACAGCCATTTCAGTTTGACCAATACCAATTAAAAATTTGTTTGGATCAACTTGGCGTGCTTCTGCTAATTTAGCCATGTCTACATAGTACTTTGGAACGTAAAAGTTTATTTTATCGATACCTATTGTCATAAGGTTTTACATCCTTTCAAATTTATAAAAGCAACACTTGTATCATATCAGAATATGCTAATCTTATACAAAGAAATACACTAAATTTAACAATGATTTGACGTTTCTTGTAAGCGGTTTAATTTGCCTTGTTTTATTTTATAGTCAAAACAACAATTATTCAATTGAATTTTAAGGCGAATGACGTTATTTTGTGGTAAAAATAGTAGTGATTGAAATGTTAAAAATTATGTGAAGTAAAAGGAGTTTGTCCATGCAAAGTTTAGATAAGGATTTTCGACATTTATCTCGGCAAGAGAAGTTACAACAATTGGTTGATAAGAAATGGTTATCAGAAGAACAATTCGACATTTTACTGAATCATCCACTAATCGATGAAGAAGTAGCTAACAGTTTAATTGAAAATGTTATTGCACAAGGTGCGTTGCCAGTTGGTTTACTACCAAATATTATTGTAGACGAAAAATCTTATGTTGTGCCAATGATGGTGGAAGAACCTTCAGTTGTTGCCGCTGCAAGTTATGGCGCTAAATTAGTGAATCAAACTGGTGGATTTAAAACGGTATCTTCTGAACGTATTATGATAGGTCAAATCGTCTTTGATGGAGTCGACGATACTGAAAGATTATCAGCAGACATTGGCGCATTAGAATCACAAATTCATCAAATTGCTGACGAAGCGTATCCTTCTATTAAAGCACGAGGTGGCGGTTATCAACGCATTGCTATTGATAAATTTCCTGAACAGCAGTTACTATCATTAAAAGTATTTGTTGATACGAAAGATGCTATGGGTGCAAATATGCTTAATACAATTTTAGAGTCCATAACTGCATTTTTAAAAAATGAATTTCCGCAAAGCGACATTTTAATGAGCATTTTATCAAATCATGCGACAGCATCCGTAGTTAAAGTTCAAGGTGAGATTAATGTCAATGACTTAACGAGAGGTGACAGATCTGGTGAAGAAGTAGCCAAAAGAATGGAACGTGCTTCTATACTTGCGCAAGTAGATATTCATCGTGCTGCAACACATAATAAAGGTGTTATGAATGGCATACATGCCGTTGTTTTAGCAACAGGAAATGATACGCGTGGTGCAGAAGCAAGTGCGCATGCGTATGCGAGTCGTGACGGTCAATATCGTGGTATTGCAACATGGAGATACGATCAAGAACGTCAACGTTTAATTGGTACAATAGAAGTGCCTATGACATTGGCAATCGTTGGCGGTGGTACGAAAGTATTACCAATTGCTAAAGCTTCTTTAGAATTGCTAAATGTAGATTCAGCACAAGAATTAGGTCATGTAGTTGCTGCCGTTGGTTTAGCACAAAACTTTGCAGCATGTCGCGCGCTCGTTTCCGAAGGTATCCAGCAAGGCCATATGAGCTTGCAATATAAATCATTAGCTATTGTTGTAGGTGCAAAAGGTGATGAAATTGCGCAAGTAGCTGAAGCATTGAAGCAAGAACCCCGTGCGAATACACAAGTAGCTGAACGCATTTTAAAAGATTTAAGAAGCCAGCAATAATCAAATGCGAATAGCGATTTTAAAGAAAAGTTAAGTCAGTCCATCGTAGCGCTTAAATAAATTAATATGAACAAAAAAATAAAAAACTTCTATCACACGCATACAGGAAATTGAAGCGTTCGTGATAGAAGATTTTTTAGTTAGTAAATATAGTTAAAGTTACGTGCTGCTTTTTTACTTAGTATACGCGTATTGTATTTTAAAGGGCGATAAAAGTTGTATTCTGAAACCTTAATACTACCGTTTTTATATACTTGTTCAACAACTGCGACATGTCCATAATATCCTGCAGTTGATTGCATTACAGCAAATTTTCTTGGCGTACGTCCAGTCGAATATTTTGATTTACGTGCATTGTAATACCAATTTTTAGCGTTGCCCCATTTATTGGAAACAGGTTTACCAACTTGTGCGCGACGTTTAAATGCCCACCATGTGCATTGGTTTTTACTATAATAATTAACTGCGGCATGCGATTGATGCGTTTGTTCGACGGATTGATAAGTGAAATCTGCTGAGAAAAGTACTGCAAAAGCAATTAATAAACGAATAAGTATCTTTTTATATTCCATTTTTATCTCCCAAGTTAATTTTTTTCTTTATTCAACGTTATTTATAATAACAAAATTTTTTTAGAAAACAATGTAAGCAATCAACAATAAAAGTAACTGTAATGAAGTTGTCATATAAAGTGTCAAATTGTAATAAAAAAGGGATTTTTCATAAAAAATGCAAAAATATGGTAGGGGATTAAATTGGTTATATTTGAAAATAATAGAAGAAATTACAAGTATAATTAAAACGTTGGATTCGTGGGAAAATGAGTATGACATTTATATGTAAAAGTCGGTATCAAATTTATTATATGATTATTGTATAAATATCAAAATTGTACATTGTGAGAATACATCTTTACTATTGGACAATAAAAATAGCGCTCTGCAAGCAGAACGCTAACATGAGATGATGTGACTCCATGTATTCATGTATCATTGTACATTTGTGAATTGGTTGAAAACGGATAGTGCCCGCTTTATTACGGGTACTGAGATGTTTTCAGGACATGGATTTGTTCGAAAATATGACAATATTTCACTATGGCTCTTCACTTCTCTAGGGAAATTGCTATCTTGATTAATCCAATCAACCAATTCACCTAATGGTGTGTCATCACCAAGAAAATTTTGCATAAATTCGTAAAAGCTCAATACCTCACCTCGATTAATATACTTGAGCCATTAATATAATACCATAAAAGAATATGAACTTTACATAGAACTTTTTATAAAGCAATTTCATAAATCTAAATTTATTGAATGTATAAGAAGTTGTGTATAATGAAATAAACGTGTTGAAATAGTTAGGATGATGTTAGTGGATATTAAACATATGAAATATTTTATTGAAGTGGTTAAGCAAGGTGGTATGACTAATGCTTCCAAATCATTATATATTGCACAACCAACGATTAGTAAGGCCATAAAAGATATTGAAAATGAAATGGGCACACCTTTATTTGATAGAAGTAAAAGACATTTAATACTTACTGATGCAGGTCAAATTTTTTATGAAAAAAGTAAAGAAATCGTTGCGCTATATGATTATTTACCATCTGAAATGGAACGACTAAATGGGCTTGAAACGGGACACATTAATATGGGAATGTCCGCGGTCATGAATATGAAGATTCTTATTAATATACTTGGCGCATTTCATCAACAGTACCCAAATGTTACTTATAATTTAATCGAAAATGGTGGAAAAACAATTGAACAGCAAATTATTAATGACGAAGTGGATATTGGTGTGACAACATTACCAGTGGATCATCACATTTTTGATTATACAACTTTAGATAAAGAAGATTTACGACTCATTGTGAGTAGAGAGCATCGACTCGCAAAATATGAAACTGTTAAACTCGAAGATTTAGCAGGCGAAGATTTCATTTTATTCAATAAAGATTTTTATTTAAACGATAAAATTATAGAGAATGCTAAAAATGTCGGTTTTGTGCCTAATACTGTAGCGCAAATTTCGCAATGGCATGTTATCGAAGATTTAGTCACAAATGAATTAGGGATCAGTATTTTACCAACATCGATATCAGAACAGTTGAACGGGGACGTGAGATTGTTACGTATTGAAGATGCACATGTTCATTGGGAATTAGGTGTCGTTTGGAAAAAAGATAAACAATTAAGCCACGCTACTACAAAATGGATTGAATTTTTAAAGGATCGGTTAGGTTAAAATATAAATAACACACTTATTATTTAAGGCGTTGCATTTTAAAAAGATGTGATAGTAATTGGAAATACAGTCTTAAATGATGAGTGTTTTTTATTGTGAAAATGAAGTGAAATATAGATAGCGTTTTCATAGAAAATAGTAATATAAATCATAAAAAAAGAGTATTTTTATAAAACGTTCGCCAAACTTATAATAGATATTGTAACAATTTAGACATATTTAGAAAGGGATGGCGCCATGCAAAAAGTCCAATTAATAATCAAACTGCTATTACAACTAGGAATCATCATAGTGATTACTTATATTGGTACAGAAATTCAAAAGATTTTCCATCTTCCTTTAGCCGGCAGCATTGTTGGTCTATTTTTATTTTATTTACTATTACAATTTAAGATTGTGCCTCTAGCTTGGATAGAAGATGGTGCAAACTTTTTATTAAAAACAATGGTATTCTTCTTTATACCATCAGTTGTAGGTATTATGGATGTTGCTTCTGAAATCACGCTTAATTATATACTCTTCTTCGCAGTCATTATCATTGGCACATGTATTGTTGCATTATCTTCAGGATTTATTGCTGAAAAAATGTTTGCGAAACATAAACATCGTAAAGGTATAGATGCTTATGAATGATTATCTACAAGCATGTTTAATGATTTTGTTGACTGTCGTTTTGTATTATTTCGCTAAAAGATTACAACAAAAATATCCAAACCCATTTTTGAATCCAGCATTAATTGCATCTTTAGGAATTATTTTTGTCTTACTTATATTTGGAATTAGTTATAACGGGTATATGAAAGGTGGCAGTTGGATCAATCATATTTTAAACGCAACGGTTGTATGTTTAGCATATCCACTTTATAAAAATAGAGAGAAAATTAAAGACAATGTCTCTATCATTTTTGCGAGTGTATTAACTGGCGTTATGCTTAACTTCATATTAGTGTTCTTAACACTTAAAGCGTTTGGTTATTCTAAAGATGTCATAGTAACATTATTGCCCCGCTCAATTACAGCCGCTGTCGGTATTGAAGTGTCACATGAATTAGGTGGCACAGATACGATGACCGTATTATTTATTATCACAACTGGTTTAATTGGAAGTATTTTAGGATCGATGTTATTACGATTTGGAAAATTTGAATCTTCTATTGCTAAAGGGTTAACGTATGGGAATGCGTCACATGCCTTTGGTACAGCTAAAGCACTGGAAATGGATATAGAGTCTGGTGCATTCAGTTCAATTGGGATGATTTTAACTGCAGTTATTAGTTCGGTGTTAATACCTGTTCTAATTTTATTATTCTATTAATTAGAAATTTAAAATGATAAACAGAAAGGGAGGCTATTAGTAATAATGGCAAAAATTAAAGCAAATGAAGCATTAGTAAAAGCACTACAAGCATGGGATATAGATCACTTATATGGTATTCCGGGAGACTCAATCGATGCAGTTGTCGATAGTTTACGTACTATAAGAGATCAATTTAAGTTTTATCATGTACGTCATGAAGAAGTAGCAAGTTTAGCAGCTGCAGGTTATACAAAACTTACTGGTAAAATCGGCGTAGCATTAAGTATTGGTGGACCAGGTTTAATTCATTTATTAAATGGTATGTACGATGCCAAAATGGATAACGTACCACAATTAATTTTATCTGGGCAAACGAATAGTACAGCGCTTGGAACGAAAGCATTTCAAGAAGCAAATTTACAAAAATTATGTGAAGATGTAGCTGTTTATAATCACCAAATTGAAAAAGGTGATAATGTATTTGAAATCGTTAATGAAGCTATTCGTACGGCATATGAACAAAAAGGTGTCGCTGTCGTAATTTGTCCAAACGACTTATTAACTGAAAAAATTAAAGATACAACAAATAAACCAGTAGATACATCAAGACCAACTGTTGTATCACCAAAATATAAAGACATTAAAAAAGCTGTTAAATTAATTAATAAAAGTAAAAAGCCGGTTATGTTGATTGGTGTTGGTGCGAAACATGCGAAAGATGAGCTACGTGCGTTTGTTGAAGCGGCAAAAATTCCGGTCGTTCATTCATTACCTGCTAAGACAATCTTACCGGATGACCATCCATACAGTATTGGTAACTTAGGTAAAATAGGTACAAAAACATCATATCAGACAATGCAGGATGCAGATTTACTAATTATGGTAGGTACTAACTATCCATATGTAGATTACTTACCTAAGAAAAATATTAAAGCAATCCAAATCGACACAAATTCTAAAAATATCGGACATCGTTTCAATATTAATGTAGGAATTGTTGGAGACAGTAAAATTGCATTGCATCAGTTAACTGAAAATATTAAACATGTTGCGGAAAGACCATTCTTAAACAAAACATTAGAACGTAAAGCGGTTTGGGATAAATGGATGGAACAAGATAAAAATAATAATAGCAAACCATTACGTCCAGAACGTTTAATGGCATCAATTAATAAATTTATTAAAGATGATGCAGTAATTTCAGCAGATGTTGGTACTGCAACAGTTTGGTCTACACGTTATTTAAATCTTGGTGTGAACAACAAGTTCATCATTTCAAGGTGGTTAGGCACAATGGGGTGCGGACTTCCTGGTGCAATAGCATCAAAAATTGCGTATCCAAACAGACAAGCAATCGCTATTGCTGGTGATGGTGCATTCCAAATGGTAATGCAAGATTTCGCAACAGCTGTACAATATGATTTACCTTTAACAGTGTTTGTATTAAATAATAAACAATTAGCGTTTATTAAATATGAACAACAAGCTGCTGGTGAATTAGAATATGCAGTTGATTTCTCTGATATGGATCATGCAAAATTTGCTGAAGCAGCAGGTGGTAAAGGTTATACCATTAAGAATGCTAGCGAAGTAGATGCTATTGTCGAAGAGGCATTAGCACAAGATGTACCAACGATTGTAGATGTATATGTTGATCCTAATGCTGCACCATTACCAGGTAAAATTGTAAATGACGAGGCACTTGGTTATGGTAAATGGGCATTCAGATCAATTACTGAAGATAAGCATTTAGATTTAGATCAAATTCCACCTATTTCAGTTGCAGCAAAACGCTTTTTATAACTGATTGAAAGGTTATCACAATTGAATTGAACTATAAAAACGGTAATTTCTATTTCAACAAAATGGGGGATTACCGTATTGTTTATTTTCAAAAGCCTCGTAGTGTAAGAAGATTAAAAAATTTAAAAAAGTTGTTGAAAACGCTTTTATAAATATGTATAATAGCTATAAATTGTATATCACTTGCGTGTTACTGGTAATGCAGGCATGAGCAAACAACCGTACTATGAGAATAGTCTTGTTTGTTCATGCCTGCTTTTTTGTACATGGAAGCGGAAATTGAGATAGGGGATGTTTATATGTTTAAGAAATTGTTTGGACAATTGCAACGTATCGGTAAAGCATTAATGTTACCTGTTGCGATTTTACCAGCAGCTGGTATTTTATTAGCGTTTGGCAACGCAATGCACAACGAACAATTAGTAGAAATTGCACCATGGTTAAAAAACGATATCATTGTAATGATTTCGTCGGTCATGGAAGCAGCAGGACAAGTTGTATTTGATAACTTGCCATTATTATTTGCAGTTGGTACAGCACTTGGATTAGCAGGAGGAGACGGTGTTGCAGCATTAGCAGCGCTAGTAGGTTACTTAATTATGAATGCAACAATGGGGAAAGTGTTGCACATTACTATTGATGACATTTTCTCATATGCTAAAGGGGCAAAAGAATTAAGTCAAGCAGCGAAAGAACCAGCACATGCCTTAGTATTAGGTATTCCAACATTACAAACGGGTGTGTTTGGTGGTATTATCATGGGTGCTTTAGCCGCATGGTGCTACAACAAATTTTATAATATTTCACTACCACCATTTTTAGGATTCTTTGCAGGTAAACGATTTGTACCGATTGTGACATCGGTCGTAGCAATTGCAACAGGTGTGGTTTTAAGCTTTGCGTGGCCACCAATTCAAGACGGTTTAAATAGTTTATCGAATTTCTTATTAAATAAAAATTTAACATTAACAACATTTATATTCGGTATTATTGAACGTTCATTAATTCCGTTTGGTTTACATCATATTTTCTATTCACCATTCTGGTTTGAATTCGGAAATTATACAAATCATGCAGGGGAATTAGTTCGTGGTGATCAACGTATTTGGATGGCACAATTGAAAGACGGCGTACCATTTACTGCTGGTGCATTTACTACTGGTAAATATCCATTCATGATGTTTGGTTTACCAGCGGCAGCATTTGCTATTTATAAAAATGCACGACCAGAACGTAAAAAAGTCGTTGGTGGTTTAATGTTATCAGCAGGATTAACTGCATTTTTAACTGGTATCACTGAACCATTAGAATTTTCATTCTTATTTGTAGCACCAGTACTTTACGGTATCCATGTAATATTAGCTGGTACTTCATTCTTAGTGATGCATTTATTGGGCGTTAAAATTGGTATGACATTCTCAGGTGGGTTCATAGATTATATTTTATATGGTTTATTAAACTGGGATCGTACACATGCGTTATTAGTTATTCCAGTCGGTATTGTTTACGCTATCGTGTATTACTTCTTATTCGACTTTGCGATTCGTAAGTTTAAATTGAAAACACCAGGTCGTGAAGATGAAGAAACTGAAATTCGTAACTCAAGTGTCGCTAAATTACCGTTTGATGTATTAGATGCAATGGGTGGAAAAGAAAACATTAAACATTTAGATGCATGTATTACACGTCTACGTGTAGAAGTGGTTGATAAATCAAAAGTAGATGTAGCAGGCATTAAAGCTTTAGGGGCCTCAGGTGTATTAGAAGTTGGAAACAATATGCAAGCTATCTTCGGTCCAAAATCAGATCAAATTAAACATGATATGGCGAAGATTATGAGTGGTGAAATTACGAAACCAAGTGAAACGACAGTGACTGAAGAAATGTCAGATGAACCAGTTCATGTAGAAGCACTCGGAACAACAGACATCTATGCACCAGGTGTAGGTCAAATCATTCCATTATCAGAAGTACCTGATCAAGTATTCGCTGGAAAAATGATGGGTGATGGTGTTGGCTTTATTCCTGAAAAAGGTGAAATTGTAGCACCGTTTGATGGTACGGTGAAAACAATCTTCCCTACGAAACATGCGATAGGATTAGAATCTGAAAGTGGTGTCGAAGTACTTATTCATATTGGTATCGATACAGTGAAACTGAATGGCGAAGGATTCGAAAGTCTGATTAATGTTGAAGAAAAAGTAACACAAGGTCAGCCATTAATGAAAGTGAATTTAGCATACTTGAAAGCGCACGCACCAAGCATCGTAACACCAATGATTATTACAAATCTTGAAAATAAAGAACTTGTCATTGAAGATGTACAAGATGCTGATCCAGGTAAGCTAGTTATGACAGTCAAATAATGATTGAAAATGAAATAGCATATCAAATGAATGAACTTTTAGTCATTCGTAGTGCGTATGCGAAGTAGCGAGTTGAAAGAGAATACGTTACAAAAGGCAGTAGCTTAAAATGAAGCTACTGCCTTTTTAGTGCGCAATGATGTATAGCAGGTGTGTTGATGAGAATAACGGAGATATTAGTTTGAATTACAGAAAGCATTGCTTGCACTTTTGACACGTTTTAGAAAAATGCATCTTTGCGACTAGCCAAATTAATAGCGTCATTGAAAAGTTTGATTTTCTTTATAAAGCTCAATTACTTGTATTTTTATCATGAAAGTAATAAAAATAAATTAACATGATTTTAAATCAATTTGTAATGTTAGGAGATTTGTCATTATGACAACAGAAGGATTGTTAGTTGCAGAGAAAGAAATCGAAGTAAATGGTTACGACATTGATGCAATGGGTGTCGTCAGTAATATCGTTTATATTAGATGGTTCGAAGATTTGAGAACAGTTTTTATAAATCAGCATATGAATTACTCAACTATGATCAATCAAGGCATTTCACCTATACTTATGAAAACTGAAGCGGAATACAAAGTACCAGTAACGATTCATGATAAACCAGTAGGTCGCATATATTTAGTTAAAGCAAGTAAAATGAAATGGGTGTTTCAGTTTGAAATTGTGTCCGCACATGGCGTGCATTGTATTGGTACACAGACAGGCGGTTTTTACCGATTGAGCGATAAGAAAATTACACGTGTTCCGCAAGTATTTCAAGACATATTAGTAACAAAATAATGACCTCATTTTAAAATATAAAAAGTAAGAAGGTGTTCGAAATGGTTAAGCAATTAAATAGTGTCGAAGCATTCCAAGCATTTATAAATCAGCATCCGTTAGCAGTTGTACATGTCATGCGCGATCAGTGTAGCGTGTGTCATGCCGTTTTACCACAAATTGAAGACTTGATGCAATCATATCCCAATGTGCCATTAGCTGTGATTAATCAAAGTCAGGTGGAAGCTATTGCTGGAGAATTAAATATTTTCACTGTACCTGTGGATTTAATTTTTATGAATGGAAAAGAAATGCATCGTCAAGGCCGATTTATCGATATGCAACGTTTTGAACACCATCTTAAGCAAATGAATGATAGTCTGAATTAAGATGAAAATGAGCGTCAATATTCCTAATGATTAACACTGCCAAAATTATGTGGGCACCATCATTTATTTCCCAGTAAATATTGGTAGTTATAAGAATCAGCATGGTACATTAATACTATAGTAGAAATCATCAAAGAGGAGTGACGACAAATGCGTAAAAAATGGTCTACACTTGCGTTTGGATTTTTAGTAGCGGCATACGCACATATTAGAATTAAAGAAAAACGCAGTGTGAAAAGTTATATGTTAGAACAAGGTATACGATTATCTAGAGCTAAGCGTCGTTTTATGTATAAAGAAGAAGCGATGAAAGCATTAGAAAAAATGGCGCCACAGACAGCAGGTGAATATGAGGGCACCAATTATCAGTTTAAGATGCCAGTAAAAGTGGATAAGCACTTCGGTTCAACCGTTTATACTGTTAACGATAAACAAGATAAGCATCAACGCGTTGTATTATATGCACATGGAGGCGCATGGTTCCAAGACCCACTCAAAATTCATTTCGAATTTATTGATGAACTTGCAGAAACACTCAATGCTAAAGTCATCATGCCGGTGTATCCGAAGATTCCGCATCAAGATTATCAAGCGACATACGTGCTTTTTGAAAAGTTGTATCATGATATGTTAAATCAAGTAGCGAGTCCGCAACAAATCGTCGTGATGGGGGACTCTGCTGGTGGTCAAATCGCTTTATCATTTGCTCAATTATTAAAAGAAAAGCATATAGCTCAACCAGGACATATTGTCTTGATTTCACCAGTGTTAGATGCAACGATGCAGCATCCTGAAATTCCTGACTACTTAAAGAAAGACCCAATGGTAGGTGTGGATGGCAGTGTGTTCTTAGCTGAACAATGGGCAGGCGACACGCCATTAGATAACTACAAAGTATCACCAATTAATGGTGACTTAGATGGTTTAGGTCGTATTACTTTAACTGTTGGCACAAAAGAAGTACTGTACCCAGATGCTTTGAACTTATCGCAATTGTTGAGTGCGAAAGGTATCGAACATGACTTTATACCTGGATATTACCAATTCCATATTTATCCAGTATTTCCGATACCAGAGCGCCGACGCTTTTTATACCAAGTGAAAAATATTATTAACTAAAATAAAAAACTCTGATATCACCTATAATGCAGCTACGTTTATAAAAAGTAGTTACTTGCTAAAGTGATAATCAGAGTTTTCTTATTCATCTATTTCTTTAGGTTGTCTTTTAAGTGATAGTAATAATATCAAGATCATAATAAGAATGATGCCTACGATTTGAAATGGTTTGAATGCCACATGTAACCATAGACTGCTTGCGATAACGGCTACGACAGGTTCAACAGTTCCGAATAATGTTGTTTCTTTCGCTGATATGTATTGTAAACTGTCGATAAAAAAATAAAATGCGAGTGCGGTACCACCGATAATACCAAAGATTAAAAATAATATAATTGATATGTCCCATTTAGTGATATCAATGTGCCAAATTGGATGGCGTAAATTCATCGCAACACCAGAAATAAGCATTGCCCACCCGACAATTAAAATAGAACCATAGCGATTAAGTAATTCTGAAGGATAAATTGTATAAAAAGCGAGTGCTACACCTGCTAAAATACCCCAGAATAAACTTGCAGGATTGACGACTAAATTAGAAAATGAACCATTCGTTAATAATAAAAATGTTCCTAATAGTGTCATGATAATAGCAAGCACATCAAATAATGTTAGTTTTGCAACGCCTCTTATGACAAACCAAATAATAATATAAACTGGCGCAATGTATTGTAGTAATGTTGCAATCGCAGCATTACCTGTATTAATAGATGCCATATATGCATATTGTACAACTAACATGCCCAGTATACTGAAGATAAGTAATTTGCCTAACATACGTCGATCTAGGAATACGCTAAATATAGAACGTTTGGGTTGCATCATTTTGTACATAATAAGTAAGAAAACACCACTGACTACAAGTCGAGCAGTGACGTACCAATCGACATTAATATGCTTATATTTGAACAAGAAATCAGAAACAGTACCACCTAAGCCCCATAAACAAGCACCGACAATGGCAAGTATAATTCCTTTTAAACGCAAAGTTGAATGATTATTCGCCAAGTATCTCACCCCTTTAAAACTTAACACCAACAACATAAAATGTGTCAGCGTTATGATAATGATTTAGTTTATTATATCGATTTTTAAAGGGAAGGGAAATGAGAAAATAAAAAATCATCTAAGATGTAGTGATCTAGATGAGGAGTTAAACTGCAAAGTTTATGCAATTTTATATATAGTAAGATGAGGATTATTTAAATGAAATTTCAGGCAAACTCAAATGTTTTTGCGTAAGAGACCCATGATGAGAATGCTGACTATCTAACACGAAATGTGATACATCATGTCCAGTCATACTTGTATATAAAATAATGGCTAAATAAGAAGTGAACGTTATAAAGATAAGTGCTAAATAGATAGAAATTGCAACTTTAACGGAATGACTCAATTGCATCTTTACCGCCTCCACTTAGTTATACTAAATATTTTCATCTTCAGTATAACCAACCATTGTTAAGTTGATGTAAATGTAGCTTTAAAAAAAGTAAAGATTCAACCTAAAAGCTATCATTATTCCTATCAGAAAACTAAAATTAATATCCTACTTTAATTATCTTATTGCAAATATATGTGTAATAAGTTATTTTTGAATATGGTGTGTTGTTCGTAAAATACGACACAAAAAATAAATCACTCGGAAGTGAATCAGAGCTAACATTTTAAATTTTGCAATCATTTTATATTTGAACTCGTTGGAAAAGTATCAAAAAGATGTCGCAAAATTATTTTATGTATAGAGTAAAAAGTTAATCCGTTAATATTAATGGCAATATAAGCAGTTTTCGAAACAATACATTTTAAAAAACTTTCACAATTATGAAATATTTCACTTAAATATTTGATTTGACAACAGATAAAAGTTGAAAACGTTTTCTTTAGGGTGTACGATGTTTATGGTCTGAAAATAAATTAAATAGAGAGAGGTTTTTGGGAAATGGATATTCTGTTAGGTGTAGGCACATTAGTCTTGGTTTTAGTGATCATGACGCTATTTTTAAAGTATGCACCGTACGGTAAACAAGGACTACAAGCATTGTCCGGTGCGGCTTGTGCGACATTTCTACCACAAGCATTCTTAAGTTACGCTATCGGTGGCGTATTTGATATTAAATTCCTTCAAGATATTGGGGATTTAGCAGGAAGTTTAAGCGGTATTGCAGTAGGTATCTTAACGTGCTTAAATTTAGGCGTTGCACCAGTATTTGCTGTTATTGTTGGTTTAGTATTACATGATTTTAAATTATTACCAGCATTCATCGCAGCATATGGCGTAGCTTTTTTAATTAAGTGGATTGAAAAGAAAGTACCAGAAGGTTTGGACTTAATTGTGGTGATTTTATTTGCACCAGCAATTGCCTTCGGACTTGCATCAATTATCACACCTGGTGTGTTGGCAACATTAAAACAAATAGGTAGTGCTGTCACAGCAGTAGGTGATAATAATCCATATGCATTAGCGGTCATTTTAGGACTAGTAATTCCAGTTACAGGAATGACGCCGCTAAGTTCAATGGTATTAACAAGTTTATTAGGACTTACAGGTGTTCCTATGGCTATTGGGGCACTAACATGTACGGGTAGCTCATTTGTTAACCTTATTTTATTCCGAAAATTAAACATTGGTGGACCATCAAAAGCATTTGCAGTTTGTATTGAGCCATTGACGCAAATTGATTTAATAGCGCAATATCCAGTACAACTATATGGTACAAATGCACTGATTGGGGTCGTCAACGCATGTATCGTGACATTTAGTGGATTAGTAATAGGTGTCAAAGGTATGGCAACACCAATTGCAGGTGCTATCGTATTGTTTGGTTTTAATAATGCAGTGACATCCATTGTAACAATCGCAACAGTGATTATTGTCAGCATTATATTAGCCTATATCATTGGAACGTTAATTAATAAGTTTAATTTAATGAATATCAACTTTAAAATGCCGAGCAAAAAGAATCGTATTAAGGAGAGTGTTTAATTATGGCAAAGAGCTATGATTATCAAAGTGCTTTCGATATTATTGGACCAGTTATGATGGGGCCATCAAGTTCGCATACAGCTGGTGCTGTAAAGATTGGGAATTCAGCACGTGCAATATTGGGAGATATTCCTAAAAATATTGAAATACATTATTATGAATCATTTGCTCAAACACACCAAGGACATGGTACGGATGTCGCTATCGTTGGTGGAGCAATGGGATATTCAACATTTGATAACCGCATTAAATCTGCATTAGAAATTGCAGCTGATGATGGTATTAAAATAGAAATCATTGAAGAAGATGGCGATAGTATAGGTCAACATCCAAACTGTGCTTACATTAAATCTTCTAGTAATGATGGGCGCTACATTGAAATTATCGGTATTTCAATTGGTGGTGGTACAATTAAAATTAAAGGTATCCATATAAATGGATTAGAAGTAGAGTTGAATCATGGACTACCAATTTTAGTTGTAGATGGAAACATGACTAAAGCACAAGTAAATCATTTTATTAACGATATTAATGATATAAAACTGGACTGTAAAGATGAACTTATTAAGATAGATGAAGATAAATGTTTGGTTGTATTACCATTAAATAAAGCAATCTCAGAATCGACATTAAATACAATTAAAGATAAATACAGTGACGTAAACGTTTCCTATATAAATTAGAGGGGGAATAAACATGTTTGATTCAATTAGAGAGACTATAGATTATGCCGTAGAAAATAATATATCATTTGCGGAAATCATGGTTAAAGAAGAAATGGAATTAAGCGGTAAATCACGTGATGAAGTGCGAGCGCAAATGAAACAAAATTTAGATGTTATGCGAGACGCAGTGATTAAAGGCACTACAGGTGATGGCGTTGAGAGTGTAACGGGCTACACTGGTCATGACGCAGCAAAATTGCGTGATTATAATGAAACTCATCATGCTTTATCAGGTTATGAAATGATTGATGCAGTAAAAGGTGCTATCGCAACAAATGAGGTCAATGCTGCTATGGGTATCATTTGTGCAACGCCAACAGCTGGTTCCTCGGGTACCATTCCCGGTGCACTTTTTAAATTAGAAAAAACACATGACTTAACAGAAGAGCAAATGATTGATTTCTTATTTACATCAGCATTGTTTGGACGTGTCGTAGCTAACAATGCAAGTGTAGCTGGTGCAACAGGTGGGTGCCAAGCAGAAGTTGGTTCAGCCTCTGC
Source organism: Staphylococcus schweitzeri (assembly GCF_002902405.1). GTDB lineage: Bacteria > Bacillota > Bacilli > Staphylococcales > Staphylococcaceae > Staphylococcus > Staphylococcus schweitzeri. The sequence continues at coordinate 14,478 of NZ_PPQS01000009.1, read as the reverse complement.
AATGGCGGCAGCTGCAGCAGTAGCTATTTTCGGTGGATCGCCAGAAGCCTCTGGACACGCAATGGCATTAGCGATAAGTAATTTATTAGGGTTAGTTTGTGATCCAGTAGCAGGACTTGTTGAAATACCTTGTGTTATGAGAAATGCAATTGGTTCAGGTAACGCTTTAATTTCAGCGGATTTAGCATTAGCAGGTATAGAAAGTAGAATTCCTGTTGATGAAGTTATTGAAGCAATGGATAAGGTTGGTCGTAACCTTCCTGCATCATTACGTGAAACTGGATTGGGTGGACTAGCAGGCACACCAACTGGCGAAGCAATTAAACGTAAAATTTTTGGTACAGCTGAAGAAATGGTTAAAAATAATTAATGAGATAACAATAAAATATAGATAAAAAGAAGCATCTGTCTGGGCCATTAGTTCCAGATAGATGCTTCTTAATTACCTTTCATAAAGTTGGAAAATTCATTCTAATCAAAATAGTGATTGCAAAAGCGCCCCCGTATATCTAAAATAACTTAAAAGGAGTGATGATATGCTAAGACTATCAATCATCTTTATAGCATTCATCATTAACACGACGATTACATATGGATATACGACTGAGGGAACGTGGGTCAATCTACTATTTAAATCTTTATCACTCAGCATGATTATCGTTTTCATGTTCTACTATATTCGTTTTGTTATTGAGAAAAAGCGTTGAACCAAAGCTATGGGGATAGTATTTGAAATGAAAAAAAGGAACAATGCAAATTGGGGTGGGACAACGAAATAAATTTTGTGAAAACAGCATTTCTGTCCCACTCTCCTGAGAAGTTTGAAATTTTATATGTTGGCTTGTTATGTTAAGTGAATTGACATGGTTGTCTTGTTTATATTATGTGATTCAAACATTACTAGTCTTGTAACTCTAATTCGTAAAATGCTAAATCTAACCATCGATTAAATTTAAAACCTACATTGGTCAGTGTGCCGGCATGCTTAAAAGCAAATTTTTGATGCAACTGAATACTCGCTTTGTTGGAAGCATCAATGCCTGCAACTAGCGCACGATAACCTTTAGCTTTTGCTTCCACAATTAAATGGTGTAGTAATTGACTAGCAATACCTTTGCCTCTAGCTGAAGCATCGACATAAATAGAATGTTCGATTGTATATTGATATGCTGGCCAGGGTCTAAACGAACCGAACGTCGCAAACCCTAAGACACTTCCATTTTCCTCAAATACAAAGATAGGCTCATGATTACGTTGTTTTGTTTCAAACCATGCGATACGTTCGTCTATGGTTTGCGATTCATAAGTATAAACAGCTGTTGTATTAACAATAGCATCGTTGTATATCGCTAATATAGCGTTTAAATCTTCTTTTTTAGCGCATCTAATCATAATAATTCCCCCCTTAATAATCATTAAATACGTTTCGTTATTTGAATGCAAATATGTGTAATGAAATCTAACGTAAAAGTATACATGTAAATTTTATAATATAAAATGAATTGCTATGAGTCATTTTGAAATTAATGGTATACTATATGAAATGTTAATAGGCATTGTGAAATGTATAAAAGGAGCCTTAACGTATGAAAAAATGGACAAATCGATTAATGACAATCGCTGGTATAGTACTTATCCTAGTGGCAGCATATTTGTTTGCTAAACCACATATCGATAATTATCTTCACGATAAAGATAAAGATGAAAAGATTGAACAATATGATAAAAATGTAAAAGAACAGGCGAGTAAAGATAAAAAGCAGCAAGCTAAACCTCAAATTCCGAAAGATAAATCGAAAGTGGCAGGCTATATTGAAATTCCAGATGCTGATATTAAAGAACCAGTATATCCAGGACCAGCAACACCTGAACAATTAAATAGAGGTGTAAGCTTTGCAGAAGAAAATGAATCACTAGATGATCAAAATATTTCAATTGCAGGACATACTTTCATTGACCGTCCGAACTATCAATTTACAAATCTTAAAGTAGCCAAAAAAGGTAGTATGGTGTACTTCAAAGTTGGTAATGAAACACGTAAGTATAAAATGACAAGTATAAGAGATGTTAAGCCTACAGATGTAGAAGTTCTAGATGAACAAAAAGGTAAAGATAAACAATTAACATTAATTACTTGTGATGATTACAATGAAAAGACAGGCGTTTGGGAAACACGTAAAATCTTTGTAGCTACAGAAGTTAAATAATCCATTGCGATAATGGATGAATATATTGAGTGGAAAACAGTCTTGATTGCGAGACTGTTTTTTTTGTTAGGTGTGATGCAACAATGACGACGTGTCATTGGTGGAGATTGTAAAAATACATAATAAAAAGGAGTGACAACGGATGCCGCTCCTTTTTATGTACTACATACCGATTTTCAACCATCTCTTTCTACTTAGTAATAAGACAATAGTATTAACTATAAGTAGAAGAACGAAGAATGATACTGTATTTATAATTTCAGTAGGACATATATATGTTGACTCGTTATTCAATATTTTTTCTACGGCACGATACATCGTGTTGCTCGCCTCAAATGGAGCAACGATACCAAATATATTTTTATTAATGGCAACTAAGATGACTGAACCAATCCAATATACAATGCTGATACCTAAGCTGATTAAAATGTTAGGTGAAACCATACTAATCGTTCCAACAACTAAGATATATTGTAAGATAACGAGTGAAAATAAGATTATTAATAGTAAGTAATGCGAGAAATCAGAATATATAATTGAAATAATTGTGATACTTAGAATTATGAACACTAAACATTCAAAAAATAACACTGCTACCTTTTTATAGAAGAAGGTAAAGATATTATCGCCAATCAATTTATAAAACAGGATATTTTTATTCGAGTACTCTTTATTAATAAAATATGCAATAACAAATGAAAATAATAAGAACCCTAATTGCGTTGCAACAGTATATGAACTGAAGAAAAACTGGCTATAGCTTAAACTTTTAACTTTGTCTATTCCTATTGGTAAAAAATACCCAAGTAAGAAAAGGAATATGAATAGCACACCAAGCGTGTAAATGATTTTATTGGAAATACTTTTTTTAAATTCTAATTTCAAAGTGGACACCTCAATTATAAATTAATGTAATCATTTATGACTTCTTCTTTTGATTGGTACTCTTTTATTTGAAGGTCTTT
>NZ_PPQS01000009.1:0-11283 GCF_002902405.1 Staphylococcus schweitzeri | reverse complement strand
TAAATTATGTGTAATATTGATAATAGTTTTAGTTTGATGGCTTTGAATAAAATCATTTAAAAATTCATAAATTTCATTAACTGTTTTCTTGTCTAAAGCGTTTGTAATTTCATCTAATATGATTAAATCATGATCTTCCAATAAGAAACTTAATAATTTAAGCTTTTGTTTTTGACCATCACTCAAGTTTTTTAGTAGTACGTTAGACGGTATTGCTTCGATGTTTAGTATGTTATAAATCTTATCGAATGTTTGTCGATTGTTTTTAAATTTTGATTTTAACAATGATAATAAAAAAACTTTTGTTATATCATTAGGGATATTTGATGAACTTGATATTAAGGTTACATTTTGAGAAATCGACTTAGGGATATTTCCACTATTATTTAGTAAGAAATCTTTAGCTAACAAAGATTTTCCTACACCATTTTTACCAACAATGTGATTGATCTGACCAAGATAGAAATTTAAATCACAATTGTCAACTAGTTGTTTGTTTTTAACTTTTAAAGAATAGTTATTTAGTTTCATGTATACAACTCCTATGTATAAAGGGATTTATTACACCGACATTTAATTATATTTTTAAAAATTCTTTCGCATTATGTATAGATGTTATAAATTAGTATATCACACTATATTTTGTCCAAATGATAAATATAACGTTATGTTTTTACAATATTCTGAAATTTATGTGCACCTCTGAATGCTATATCCAGTGTAATGTGTTTTGCATATATGAAAGCAATTTCAAAATGTGAATATAGGTTCATTGTGGTATGACAAACTTCATTGCTTGTCATGAGATGGATATAATGAAGACGACTAAAAGAGCAATGAGGAGGATAATCATGGTTAAGGCTATTGCGGTAGATATGGACGGGACGTTCTTAGATTCGAAAAAGACATACGATAAACCAAGGTTTGAAACGATTTTTACTGAACTTAGAAATAGAGATATTACATTTATTGCTGCGAGTGGTAATCAATATGCGAAGTTGAAGTCTATTTTCGGGGATAGAGATATGTATTTTATTTCTGAAAATGGTGCAGTTATTTATAAAGGCAATGAGTTATATAATTATAAAAGCTTTAATCGTCAGGTGTTTCAACAGGTTGTCGATTACTTAAATATGAACCAAGGTATTGATCAACTTGTCATCTGTGGTTTGAAAAGCGCGTATATTTTAAAACATACTTCTGAAACATTTAAAGAAGATACGAGATTTTATTATCATCAGTTAAAAGAAATTGACAGTCTGCAACAATTACCTGAGGATGATTATGTCAAAATAGCATTCAATATTAATCGAGAGACGCATCCGAATGTTGACGAAGAAGTAGCGACGAAATTCAGCGATGATATTAAACTTGTATCAAGTGGTCACGATAGTATTGATATAATTATGCCAAACATGACCAAAGGGCAGGCATTAAAGCGATTGTTAGATAAATGGGAAATGTCTCCTTCAGAACTAATGGCATTCGGAGATGCAAATAATGATAAAGATATGCTAGCGTTCGCTAAGCATAGTTATGTGATGGAAAATAGTCATGATGAAGAATTGTTCAATATTGCCTCTGCTGTCGCTCCAAGTAATGATAAGCAGGGAGTTTTAACGATTATCGAACAAGAAGTGCTGAAAAAGTAGCTAGTATATCATCAATGAAGCAGCTATCATGATACTAAATACATGTTAAATGAAAACTTTGAATACGAATCAACAAATATTAATATATCTCAAACAGGTTAGGCAATAATGCCATAGTAAAATAAGCGCACTACAATCATTTGAATAGATGATAAAATAAAGCGGATTTTAATCAAACCGATTTTGATACAGATTTACAAAATAAAAAGCAAAGGCACATGGCGCGCCTTTGCTTTTAAATATATATTAATTTAAACGTGTTTCACATGTACCAGTGTTAATGACAGATAATGCTGCGTTTAAACCACCTTCAACAAGGTTTTGTACTGCTTCATCAGAGAAGAAAGCAATATGTGGTGTTACTAAAATTCTTTCATGTTGGATTAACTCTAATAATGTTTTATCCTCAATGTCTTTATTAGTCCAGTCATTTGTGAAGTATGCTGCTTCATTTTCATAAGTATCAATAGCAGCACCTAACAAAGTACCATCGTTCACTGCAGCGATTAAATCAGGTGTATTGATGACTGCACCACGTGCTGCGTTAACTAAGATTGCACCTTTTTTCACATGATCAAACATTGCTTTATCGAATAAATGATAGCTTTCTTTGTTCGCTGGAACATGTAAAGAAATAATATCAGCATCTTTAATAGCTTCTTTAACACTATCTTTGTAAGTTAAAAAGTCTAAATCTTTATTAGGATAAGCGTCATAAGCTGTAATTGTAGCACCAAATCCTGCATATATTTTAGCTGTAGCAGCACCGATTCGACCAGTACCGATAATTGCAACAGTCATATTTTTAACTGGTTTAGACATGATTTCTGCTTGCCAAGTGAAATCATGTGCTTGTACACGGCGTTCAATATCTGGGAAACGACGCACTAATTGTAAGGCTATAGAAACAGAATACTCTGCAATAGTTTCAGGTGAATAACTTGGAACGTTAGAAATTACTATATTGTGTTTTTTAGCTAAATCTAAATCATACATATCAAATCCAGCAGTACGTTGTGCAATTTGTTTAATACCGTAAGATTCTAATTTAGGATAAACGTCGTGTTCTAATTTGCCAAATTGCATTGTAGTTACACCATCGTAATCTTTCAATTGATCGACTGTAGCACTTGATAATAACTCTTTAGAAGTAGTTACTTCGACGTTATTCTTTTTTCCCCAATTTAATGCCATCTCTTTCTCATAATCACGCGTACCGAAGAACATAATTTTTGTCATTATTAAAAACCTCGCTTTTAAAAGATTGAAAAGTAAATGAGTGAAATTAAAAGTCATGCAAATTAAAATCACGTCACAATTTAATTGTGAAAAATATCACAAATATATTATAACACTAAATTTCCCAAAATTCAAAAACGTGTTTAATTGCAGAAAACCTATAACATGTGCACAAGCTATAGTGGATTGCAAACGGATTACTTTAGTCTTTTTAAAACATGAAGTATAATTTGTATAGCAATAAATATAAAACTGGAGGCTATGTTCAATGAGCAAAATGAATCAAACAATCATGGATGCATTTCAATTCAGACATGCGACAAAACAATTTGATCCACAAAAGAAAGTTTCGAAAGAAGACTTTGAAACAATATTAGAGTCAGGTAGACTATCTCCAAGTTCTCTTGGGTTAGAACCATGGAAATTTGTCGTGATTCAAGATAAAGCGTTACGTGACGAGTTAAAAGCACACAGTTGGGGTGCAGCGAAACAATTAGATACAGCGAGTCATTTTGTGTTAATTTTTGCGCGAAAAAATGTAACGTCAAGATCACCGTATGTACAACATATGTTGCGAAATATTAAAAAATATGAGACAGAAACGATTCCAGCTGTTGAACAAAAATTTGATGCTTTCCAAGCAGATTTCCATATTAGTGATAATGAACAAGCGTTGTATGACTGGTCAAGTAAACAAACGTATATCGCATTAGGCAATATGATGACGACGGCCGCATTGTTAGGTATTGATTCATGTCCAATGGAAGGCTTTAGTCTGGATACAGTGACAGACATTTTAGCAAATAAAGGTATCTTAGATACTGAGCAATTTGGGTTATCAGTGATGGTCGCATTTGGCTACAGACAACAAGATCCACCGAAAAATAAAACACGCCAAGCATATGAAGATGTCATTGAATGGGTTGGACCAAAAGAATAAATAGAATACAGTATATCTAAATATAAAAATTAAAAAGTTAGCAATAAAAGCCTGCGATTACATAAATGAATCGCAGGCTTTTGCATGAAAAAATTGTATTAAGAAAGTATGGATGATTATTTTTCTGGAACAAGATCAGTATTTGAATGAACTGTGATGTCAAAACCTTCTGGCGCTGTAAATGTATGTGTTGATGCATTAGGTTGATAAATATCAACATGTGTTAATCCATAACTTTGTGCATTATTTTGTCTTGCTTGATTAGATTGCCAAGTATTAGCAGCAATATGATGATGATAATGATTCGTTGACATAAATAGCGCACGTGGAAAATCAGACACATGTTGGAATCCTAATTGTTCAATGTAACATTGATATGCTGCATTTAAATCGTGCGTTTTTAAATGTAAGTGTCCAATCATACCTTTTGCTGGCATTCCTTGCCAACCTTCATCTGTGCGATGTGTTAATAATGTTTGGCTATCAACTTCTAAAGTATCCATTTTAACTTTACCATTTTGCCATTCCCATGAAGATGAAGGTCTATCGCGATAGACTTCAATGCCATTTCCTTCTGGGTCGTTGAAATATAAAGCTTCACTTACTAAATGATCACCAGCGCCGATGCCCATATGTTTTTGTGCCACGAAATATAAGAAGTTAGCTAGATCCTCAGTAGTTGGTAATAAAAATGCGATATGGAATAGCCCTGCTTCACGTGGAGAAGACTGACGTCCGTCTTCTAGTAAATGTAAAGTTAATGTGTGGCCGCCACTACCAATAGATAATACGGTTGTGTTATCGTCAGAACTTTTAACAGATAGTCCTAAAATGTTTTTATAAAATGTTGTCATTAAGTCTAAGTCTCTTACGTTCAGTTCAATGTTTGTTACTTGTGTTGCTGTTTTATCGTGAAATGCCATTATGCGTCGCCTCGTTTTCTATTTTTAATATAAGTTAGTATAAAAAGTATACCTTAAAAAGAAATGAATTGATAGCATAAAGTTTGAGATTCAAAATAACATAACGTTGCACCATTTATATTGAGGAGAGTACATAAAAAAGCGATGGCACTGGCGCACCATCGCAAAATATATTTAACCAAGATACACATCTTGATATGAATCTTCTTTTTCTAACATATGTTTGGCAAATGAACATGAGGCAATGATTTTTAAATGATTTTCGCGAGCATGTTCAACAACTGCTTTAACTAGTTTCTTGCCAACACCTTGACCACCAAGTTCATCAGACACGCCTGTGTGATCGATATTAATTTCATTATTATCTACAAAACGAAATGTGATTTCAGCTAAAGTATGATTTTCATCATCACCAATATAAAATTTGTTCTCGCCTTGCTTAATTTCAAAGTTACTCATAAATATCAACTCCTATCATGAATGATTATTATACTTCCCTTTTTTATTTTAACTTAAACGAAGTAAAAGGTGCATGACAGTCATGTGACGACATTGCAAGTCCAAATAGTCATTTTCATTAAGCACAATTTGAAATAAAGATGAAAACACGTATCTTGACATTAAATCCATACAGCTATATAATTTATCTCGAAATCGAAATAAAATGAAAAGTTGGTGATCATATGGATCGAACGAAACAATCACTCAATGCCTTTGTCGGAATGAATAGGGCATTAGACACATTAGAGCAAATTACAAAAGAAGACGTAAAACGTTATGGCTTAAATATTACAGAATTTGCAGTGCTTGAGTTGCTTTATAACAAAGGTCCGCAACCGATTCAACGTATTAGAGATCGAGTATTAATTGCAAGTAGCAGTATTTCATATGTTGTAAGTCAATTAGAGGACAAAGGTTGGATTACACGTGAAAAGGATAAAGATGATAAACGTGTATACATGACTTGTTTAACTGAAAAAGGTCAAAGTCAAATGGCAGATATTTTCCCTAAGCATGCTGAGACATTAACAAAAGCATTTGATGTGTTAACAAAGGATGAGTTAACAATATTGCAACAAGCGTTTAAGAAACTAAGTGCACAATCTACAGAAGTGTAAGGTGTGCACTAAAATTTTAAATTAAAATATCTCGTTTTCGAGATAAATATATCAAAAACATAAAGAGGGTATATAAAATGACAAATAATTATAAACTATTAGGAATTCATCATGTAACTGCAATAACAGATGATGCAGAACGTAACTATAAATTTTTTACAGACGTATTAGGCATGCGTTTAGTTAAAAAGACAGTCAATCAAGACGATATTTATACGTATCATACATTTTTTGCAGATGATGTAGGCTCAGCAGGTACGGATATGACATTCTTCGATTTCCCAGATATTACAAAAGGGCAGTCTGGAACAAATTCTATTACAAGACCGTCTTTTAGAGTGCCTAACGATGACGCATTAACATATTATGAAGAGCGCTTTGATGAGTATGGTGTTAAACACGGAGGTATTCAAGAACTATTTGGTAAAAAAGTGTTACCATTTGAAGAAGTAGACGGACAAGCGTATCAATTGATTTCAGATGAGGTAAATGAAGGGGTGGCACCTGGTGTACCTTGGAAGAATGGACCGGTTCCAGCAGATAAAGCAATTTATGGATTAGGACCAATTGAAATTAAAGTAAGTTATTTTGAGGACTTTAAAAATATTTTAGAAACTGTTTACGGTATGACAACTATTGCGCATGAAGACAATGTCGCATTACTTGAAGTTGGCGAAGGTGGAAATGGTGGCCAGGTAATCTTAATAAAAGATGACAAAGGACCAGCAGCTCGTCAAGGTTATGGTGAAGTACATCATGTGTCGTTTCGTGTGAAAGATCATGATGCAATAAAAGCGTGGGCAACGAAATATAAAGAGGTAGGTATTAACAACTCAGGTATCGTTAATCGATTCTATTTTGAAGCATTATATGCACGTGTGGGTCATATTTTAATAGAAATTTCAACAGATGGACCAGGGTTTATGGAAGATGAACCATATGAAACATTAGGTGAAGGTTTATCATTACCACCATTTTTAGAAAATAAAAGAGCGTATATAGAATCAGAAATAAGACCATTTAATACGAAGCGTCAACACGATTAGTTGATATGAGGAGGATTTGTGATGGAACATATTTTTAGAGAAGGACAAAAAGGTGCACCAACACTAATATTGTTGCATGGTACAGGTGGAGATGAGTTTGATTTATTACCATTAGGCGAAGCATTGAATGAAAATTATCACTTGTTAAGTATTAGAGGACAAGTTTCGGAAAATGGGATGAACCGTTATTTCAAACGTCTTGGTGAAGGTGTTTATGATGAAGAAGATTTGGCATTTCGTGGACAAGAATTGTTAACGTTCATTAAAGAAGCTGCTGAGCGTTATGATTTTGATATTGACAAGGCAGTACTTGTTGGATTTTCAAATGGATCAAATATAGCGATTAACTTAATGTTGCGTCCAGAAGCACTATTTAAAAAAGCATTGTTATATGCACCGTTATACTCAGTTGAAGTAACGTCAACAAAGGATTTATCAGATGTAAGTGTGTTGCTTTCTATGGGTAAACATGATCCTATTGTGCCATTAGCTGCAAGCGAACAAGTCATTAACTTGTTTAATACACGTGGGGCACAAGTCGAAGAAGTTTGGGTGAATGGTCATGAAATTACAGAAGCGGGATTGAGAGCTGGCCAACAATTGCTTGGGAAATAATGGTTCAATTAAGAAGCGGACAGATGGAAAAGATTTTTACTTTTCATCTGCCCGATTTTTGATTTTGAAGTGCTGTACTAAATTTTACAATGGTATAGATATTTTAATCGATATGAGATTTGCCGGTAATTCGCTTAATGACCCCTTTATAGATTACAGGTATGAGTAGGATGAAACCGAACAATCCCATAATAGGAAATACTTTTCCAATTAAAGAAATGAAACCGATAAATGTACTAATATAAGTGATAACAGCCATTGTAATAATAATGATGAAGTAACGTCTGCTAAATGGAACACTGAAACGTGACGCAAATGCATACATTAATCCAACGACAGTATTGTAGATGACAAGTATCATAATAACAGACATAATAATACCAATTGATGGAGACATTTGTGTCGCTAATTTTAATGTAGGTAAATCAACGTGTTTAATTTTATCGAATTGAGATATTAAACCTAGGTTAATCATCATGAGTAAAAATGTAATGATTAAACCGCCAATCAAGCCCCCGTATAATGTTGAGTCACGATACTTAACTTTACTACCCATCACTGATAAAAAGCTGAAGGCAGCAGCAATTTGCAAGCTTGCATAGTTAATCGCATCAAACCACCAACCAGGTGATAATGATTTCTGCTTATGAATCTGAGCATCATTATTAGCGGCAGTAAAATCAAGATGACTCGTTGTGAAATAGTACACGGCAATCATAATGACAATCGCAATTAAAAATGGGGTAACACCACCAAGCACAGCAATTAAACGATCGAATTTTAGAAACAGTGTTGCTAAAATAAAGACGACTAATATGAGTGCGCTCAGCCAATACGGTAAGTTGAAACTTTGATGAATGGTTGATGCGCCACCTGCAGTCATAATAATAGCTAACGACAACATAAACATTGTCAAAATAATATCAAAACCTCTTGCAATAGAGGGGTATAAGAAATAGTTAATTGAATCAGAGTGATTTCTAGACTTTAGATGATGACCTGTATGCATGACAATCATTCCACCTAAAGTAATCAATAGTCCTGTCACAATAATGCCTGAAATGCTATACGCGCCATGACTTGTAAAAAACTGGAAAATTTCTTGACCAGTAGCAAAGCCGGCACCAACAACAACACCAACAAAGGCAAATGCCACAATAATGGACTCTTTTAAGATACGCATGATTTAAAAATGTCCCTTCGTAATTTTAAGTAATATAGAAAATGTAACATACATGTGAACGAAAAATATAGTACTAATATAGTATTTTGTTAAATTGGAGTAGAAGCGAGGGCGTCGGTCATTTTATTAATTTAATAGTTGATTTTGCATTTTTTGCTGTAAAGTTGTTATAATACAGTTAACAGGAACTAGCATAGATACACCAATCCCCTCACTATTACGAGTAGTGAGGGGATTTTTTTTCGGTGTAGCTAGGTCGCCTATTTACCATCGCGTGTACATAGTCACTGCATAAACACCGCAACAATACAACAGCACACGACACATGCATCAAATGTCGTCTTTAGTCTAAATAACGATCATGCATTAACATTTTTAAAATATCTATTTGAGCTTGTAACTCTTTACCAATATTGGTATCTCGAATCTTCTTACGTTGTAATTCTTTATCTACGACGCGCTTGATAGAAAGTTCATCAATACCTTCGGAAAGTATTTTTTCTTTAGCGTTAAATTGTTGATGTGCAACGAGTTGCATTCCGAATGAATTGTACAACAATGTATAGCCTGCAATGCCAGTTGTTGACTGATAAGCTTTTGAAAAGCCGCCATCAATGACAAGCATCTTTCCATCAGCCTTGATAGGATCTTCGCCATTAATTTCTTTCACTGGTGTGTGACCATTAATAATGCGTCCTTCATCTGGATTTAATCCGAAATCACTGAGCATTTTACGAACCATATTCACATCTTCACGAAGATGATAGTATGGATTTTTTTCTTCTTTATGAGAAGCTTTATCTGCAATAAAATATCGCTCAAACGTAGTCATTGCACGTTTACCAAATAGTGAAGAATATTTCCCAGTCCATAAATACCAAACTAAATCAGTAGATAAGTCATCAGTATTTTCTTTTTCATCAAATGATTTACGGACATGATACTCAAACACATCTAATAATTCTTGGCCGTTGTATGTCTGACCATCAATTTCGAATGATTCCATCTCACCATTTTCATCAACTGGAATACAACCATGAATGAGTAAATTACCATTATAAGGTAAGTAAAGTGAACCTTTACGCATCAAGAAAGACATATGACGACGTAATTTTTCAGATTGTTGGAATGACAATAATAGTTTATTCATGACTTCTTCTTCTTCTGGTAGTAATTCTGCCGGGTTATCACGGTTAACGGTTTGGAAACATGTGTCTTTTAATGGATATGTTTTTCCGTAAACTGTTATTTCATTAGTATCATAATTAATTTTTTCAAGTACAAGTCGTTCATCCATTTCAAAGTTTGGACGGCGCTTAATAACTGGTATTTCCAGTTTGAATTGAATCATCGCAATAGCTTGATGAATTTTAGTAATCTGACTTTCTTCGCGTTGTGTTAAACGTTCATGTTTGTCAGGTCTTTTTTTAGGTTTAAAAGCAGTATTATCTGCATCATAGTATTTTTCAGCTAACGTTAGCAAAGGTCTTAAGTTAATACCGTAAGCATCTTCAACGATATCTAAATTGTCATAACGTGCACAAATACGCAGTAAATTAGCTAAGCATACTTTAGACCCTGCATAAGCACCAACCCAAAGTACATCGTGATTTCCCCATTGAATATCTAGAGAATGATAATTAATCAACGTATCCATAATTTTGTCTGGTTGCGGGCCACGATCATAAATATCACCGACAACGTGTAAATGATCGACGACTAAGCGTTGTACAGAATACGCAAGCCCTATAATTAAATCATCAGCTTGCTTAAGCTCAATCACTTGATTTACAAGTGTTTCGTAGTAAGATTTTTTATTTTGATATTCATTACTTTTATATAGTAGTTCCTCGATAATATAAACATATTGTTTTGGCAAAGCTTTGCGCAGTTTAGAACGTGTATATTTTGAAGAGCAGTACTTAATTAATTCAATTAAATGTTCGATTGTTGTGATATACCAGACATTAAGTTGGCCGTAACTTTGGAAATCACTTTTAATCAATTTTAATTTGTCTTCTGGATAGTAGACAAGAGCTGTTAAGTCATTAAGTTCCTTTGTTGAAAGTCTCTCTTTGAAAATGTCATTGATTTTTGCTCGTACGTTCCCAGAGCCGTTGCGTAATACGTGCTGAAAAGCTTCATATTCACCATGTAAATCGCTGACGAAATGCTCTGTACCTTTAGGTAATTCTAAAATTGATTCTAAATTGATAATTTCAGTTGCAAGTTTTTCTGGAGTATCAAAATGTTGAGATAGTAAATCTAAATACTTCTTTTTTAATTCTTTTTCAGTAATTTGAGTCATTACGTGTCACTCCTGTAGTATATTTCAAAGGTTAGTTTATAAAATAAATGCGCTTACAATGATTATCAAGAAAACGTTAACATTTTTCAATAAGTATGCTTGAAATAATAATGATGAGAGAAGGATTTTGAGAATTTAAATATCAGGGGGCATTGCATTTTGTTTGAGAAAAAGTCGAGAAGTGAGGCTGGGACATAAATCCCTAAAAAAAACAGCAGTAAGATAATTTTCAATTAGAAAATATCTTACTGCTGTTCTC
>NZ_PPQS01000052.1 GCF_002902405.1 Staphylococcus schweitzeri | reverse complement strand
GTTTTGCTTGGTAAAATCTATATTTTACTTACTTATCTAGTTTTCAATGTACAAAATAATGGTGGAGACTAGCGGGATCGAACCGCTGACCTCCTGCGTGCAAAGCAGGCGCTCTCCCAGCTGAGCTAAGCCCCCAAATAGTGTTAAATTAATGGTGGGCCTAAGTGGACTCGAACCACCGACCTCACGCTTATCAGGCGTGCGCTCTAACCAGCTGAGCTATAGGCCCATTAATTTGAATGAACAAACATTCAAAACTGAATACAATATGTCACGTTATTCCGCATCTTCTGAAGAAG
>NZ_PPQS01000051.1:214365-227689 GCF_002902405.1 Staphylococcus schweitzeri | reverse complement strand
AAATTGTACATGTGTAAACAATCAAAAGTGTACATTATTAAATTATCATTTCCATTCAAGTAATACTCAACGTTTTCGCGACGTTCTTTTATCGCCTCATCTCATCACCTACAAATATATTAAAATTCATGTGAACTAAATTATAAAATGCTCTTCCCCAGCTTTAAAAAATTTAATACACAAAACATTTACTTGACCAAAAGTTGCCCAGTTTAATCAAAAAAGAGCTAAAGCAAATTGCTCTAGCCCTTGATATTACTGATTTCCCATCATTGTTTAGCGTATTAATATTGCTTCATGTACTGATCTCTTTCCCATTCAGATACTTGAGTTCTGTTCTCAAAAAATAGAGTTTTATTATAATATGTGATGGTAAAATCCCATGATTACGGTTTTTATCATCATATGTTATTTAATGAATTTTATATTTTGTTGCCCATTTTGTTGCCCAATTTAGACATTTTTAAAAACTGGGCAACTAACAGGGCTCTATCCCTTATGTATCAAGAGATAGAGCCCTTTTTTATTATTTATTATCTTTTTCTAATTCTTTTTGATAATTGTAGAGTTTTTCCGCTGTTTCTAAAGTTAAATTTTTTAATGAATTTTTATCATTTTTCAGTCTACCTATTTTCGCTCTACTAACCCCTGTTCTTTTTTCAATCTGATAAGCGGTTATATCTGAATCAAGCAATTTTTTTATAGTAACGTATACTTCTTTAAAATCATTCATTTATAACACCATTTTAAACACTATAATTACCAAAATAGCAAAGCATATTCCGAATATGAACTCCGCTTTCTCTTTTTTACTTGTTTTACGTATTTTAAAAGTAATTTTCATTGTACAGTGGTGAAGAAAGTATTATTATTAAATTGTAGGAGGGGAAGTCCCTCCTGACTCATTAACGCTCGAATGTCCATTCAATCTTTATAAAGTAGAGATTTATTAAGATTAACAATTTGGTACATTTGAGCTTTTTTATTCCCTTCACTTTCGTCACCACTTTCACCTCCTTGAACTTTATATATACATTATACACCTATTAGTATACGTACGTCTACTATAATTGTAAAAAAATATAAAAAACCATACCATTTTAGGTACGGTTTTTCAAAATATAAGTTAATAGTTATTAACCCTCTGTAATATTTATATTACCTTTCTCGGCGATTTCATGTGCAATGTTTCTTACAGGCATATTATAACTAGGAAATCTATTAGATTTGCCAGTTAACTCACTTACAATAGATCTTAAATAAGGAAATAATATCGCTATTGCATTAGTTTTCAAAAATTCTTTAAATTGAATACCATCTGATTCTTCAGAATTATATTCAAAATACCCCACTATACTTGCATCAAACGAAAAAGGCACATCACTTGTTTCTTTAAGTTTAGCTTGTAACGTTATAATCGCCACATCTTCTTCTTTACTAATATCAATGTCCGCAAAAACTTCTTCATTTATTGAAATTTCTATAGTATTTTCTGCATCAAAATTAGGATTTGTTTTGTAATACATAGTGTCCACTATATAATTAATAAAACTTATTCCTGCCATTATGCTGCCTCCGAGATAAGTGTTTGTTTATTAATTTTTTCATTCATCGAATAATTACTTTGTGAATTACGATATGGTAATTTATTAAATCCATGTACTTTATTAGTATAAAAACTTTTGTCAAAAAAGTTACTATAATAATTTGAGTGTTGAGTATTATTATCATTTAAACCTAATTCAGTGATAGCGTCCCATTTTTCTAGCTGACCATTTTCATTTCTAAAAAACAAACCTTTTCTGCCCATTGCTTCTAAGGGATTTACTTCCACACCTACTTCTTTAGCAATTCTTTTTACTTTATTAATATCAAACATAATGATTCCTCCTTACTCAACGACCCTTAATTTATTATACACTATACATGTTGTATCATGCACACAAATTTGTTTTTCTGTTCTCTCATATCCAATTCTACTAAACTCTTCTTTATATTTTTTGTTAGTAGATGGAAGAGTTGCCATAATAACTTTAGCTTCTACATATTGCATATACATAGTAGTAATTTGACATCTTCTAATTATTTTATCACTACTAAACACAAAACATCCTTGCTTTTCTATGAATTGTATGAAGCTTCCAAATTTATCTTCTTCAGAAGGCTTATCTAAATTCACTAATTTATCTTCTTGAACCGATATAGGAGCTTCAATGATAACTGGTTCATTTTTATTTTTACTCCACCACTGGGCTTTTTCAATTAACTCATAAAAATAAACGCCATGTCCTAACCATTCATTTACTTTAGACAATTTGTTGAAGGTAGAGTTTTTAATTATTAGATTAGCCGCACTTTTTGTAGTACCGTGATAGCCTTTTATTTCGATATTCAAACTGCATCCCCATCTTTCTGAAGATATAAAACATAATAATATTATACTTACTATTTATATTAGTCAATAAGAATTAGTATAAAAACAACCACCGAGTAATAAAAAACGTTATTAAATATACGTAGTCAGTTTTTTACCACTTTTTACAATTAAATCCTCTAAATAGCCGGATTGGTTACCAGAAAAGTAGTTATATTATAATACCTTTTTAGCATATTCATATAATTTTTCAGTTGTCTTCAAAGTTAAATTATCTATTTCCCTTTTACCTAGCCTCACTTGTGATATCACATATTGAGAAACACCTGTTTCTTTAGAAATTTTGTAGCCGGTAATGTCACTATCAAAAAGTTGCTTTATCTGTTTTTTATATTCGCTCATATTATCTACGTCCATTCTTTTTATTCAAATAGTAAAAATGTGTTTTTCTTCCGATAATCAATAACAATGGTAGGCTTAAAATAAATAAAGATAAATACATTTGACCTGTCATGATTGAAAACCCCCAAATAATGTTATATTATGTAAGTGTAAGGAGGAGCCTCAAGGCTCCAAGCTTAATTTAATCTTTGTCTTTTGGCTTTCGGTCTAGGTAACCGAGATGCCATTTTCTAAGTTGTTTTAACACTTCAGGAATTATCAGTACTGCTAATACTGGATTTTCTAGAAGTGTTTTTATTATCTCTAGCATGAGGCTTTCACCTCCTTACCGTAATTTGTAAGCCATTAACTAACTTACATATATAATTATAATACACATTTGTTCAGTATTCAAGTATTTTTTCAGAAAATTACAAATTTTATTCCAACTACAACACATCAAAATTGAAGCACCTACAAATTATCATTTCCACATAAAAAAAGACAGCCATTTCTGACTGCCCTTTGATTTAATCTTTATATTCTTCGTCTACTTCAATCGTATGTTTATGTACCCATCCATTATTACTTGGCGAATAAGTTCTACACCAAATATTGCCTTGTGGGTCTTGAATTTCTTCATAAATATATACAACCGAACCCGCTTCAAGCACATCTTTTTCGTATGCAAAACTATAATTATCAAAGCTATTGCCTGCACGTTGACGTAATGAAGCATCGTACTTAATTGTACCTCTGTAATATGGTTCTTCTGACCAAACTTTAATGCGTTGACATCCTACTGGTTTCTTTTCAACGATATCATCATCACTTGGTTGATTTACAACTTCATTTGTATCAACCTCATCTACACCATCAATATAACGTTGCACTAAGTTATCAATTACCTCGATATCATCTCGAGCATAACCACATGCCTGTAATGCGTTACCTGGGTCACGCTTATCAGCTTGAATATCCTGATGACCTGGACATTTATGCCAATGATCAATCCCCCATGAATCTACTAAAGTAGCAAATACTCTTGCGAAATTATCTAATGCTTTTAATGAACGCTCTCTATCATCTTCGAAGTAACATAATTCGCCACCAAATGCTGCATCATTTGCATCGTCACCAAAGTAATAATTATCTGTCGGTGTGTCATATAACACATGCCATGCCTTTTCATCTAATGGTACACAAATAATACATTCTTTATCATCTACAAAGAAATGCGCAGATGCTGTTGATGCCCAATCTTGTAAATAGGTACTTTTGTAATAATTCACATTTTGTTGTGCAGTACTTCCCGGATTCCCCGTATCATGATATACTGCAAAAATTGGCTTACCTGTATCCAAAGCTTGCCCAGTGCGTCTTGTTCCAAATGGAATAAAATCCGTATAAACGTCGACACCATTCCAATTACCTAAATATGACTTTGCCATAAATATCACTCCTTAAATTTTGACATAAAAAATACGACTAACTTAGTCGCTTTGTTTTCGTTGTTTACTTTTCATTTTGATTTTCAATTACACCTAAACGCTTTTTTAAAACATCTGGAATTGGTACACCAATAATTGCACAATTTTCGATAATGCTCGTGGATTCAGCAATAATTAAAAAGATTACTGAACTATTCACTAAAATACCATCTAATCTAAATACAATATCTAATGTATTCGCTACTAAAACTACACATAAATAAGCGATTTTCTTAATATATCCTGAAATTGCTTTATGACTCCATAATTTCCCTTCTGAAAATGCTTTTAAAACACCAGTAATAATATCAATAAATATCATAATTAAAAGTAAATCAATAAATACTGAATTTCCTGAATAAATTAAACTCATAAAATCATCAACTTCAACATTAAAATCTTTAACTTTATCCATTATATCCACCTTCTAATAAATTCCATATACAGCTGTAATGGAAGCTTCTGAATCAACTGCATTATCATTATCTGTTGCCATTTGCGTTTTGTATAGACTCAAATGAGTATCATCTTGAACTAAAATACCAATCTCTTCCAAATTACCATTTTTCAAATTCCCTTGTGATAACCTTAAACCACTTTGATTCAAATAGATACGTTCATTATTCGCTGGCACTGATACAAATCGTGTTGCATTTTTATCTGTGTAAAAACTTATGTTAATAATTAATTTCAAATAATTGTGTACGTTATCTCTTAGTTCGATAACACTACCTTTCTTAGCAGTACCTTCCCACAATAATATTGGTTGTGACGAACGCCATCTTTGATGCAGCTGGCCTTGCCATTTTTCAATCGAAATATCCGCGCCTAATATTGTAAACATACCATTATCTGGGTCTTTCATTATTGCCTCAATATAGCCATTTGAATTGTTACCATTTCGAACAGGAATGTTTCTTGTAGAACTATCAAACCAATAAATACCACTTTCCCTAATATTATTAACATCATCTAAAACATTTGAGTTTACTTGTAGGCCGGATCTTGATGTTGAATTAATTAAATTTTCTAAAGCAACTAATCTTTTTTGATGGGAAAGTTGCATTGATTTCAAACTAGTATAACCATCAATAAATGACATACCATGTTCGTCATTTTCAGTAAAAATATTCATACTATTTTTCAATTGTTGAAATTTAGTTTCAAGGTTTTCGATAGCCTGCGTTCTATCATTGATAACCGTATTTTTATATTCATTAAATTCTTCAACATTAATCCATTGTTTAGTTAAAGCAACTTGATTAAGTACATTAATGCTCTTTTGAATAGCATCGGCAGCATCAAAATATGCATCAATCTTTGTTTCTAGTGGCTCAATGATATTTAATTTGTCACTGACAAACGCATCAAAATCATGTTTCAATTTAGCTATGAGTTGTTCTACTTCAGTAATGTAATCCGTAGAATTAATATTCAATTCAACTTTATTTTTCTTGATTTTAATTTTAAATTCGAGAGTACTATCCGCTTGTTCATCACGCATTAATTTGAAAAATGCTTGTTCATATTCACCATCAGCACTAAAAGCTTGCCTTGGAAATACATATCTAAATTCACCGTTTTTTGCATCTAAAATAGTAGCGCCAGATTTGTCTATAATTCTAGTTCCATCTGGTTTAATCCCCTCAAAAATGACAGATAGACCTTCAATATTATAACGTGTACCATTACTAACCAAAGTAACCGTAACCGCTTTTAAAGCACCATCACCAACACGACCAACAACCAATTGCTGATTCGCTTGATCTTCAAATTGCTTAGTAATATCAAAAAATAAATCTTGATTTGCCATGAATATCACGCTCCTTCATTATCCGTAACACCAATAAAAATTTTTAACTAGTTCATATGCATATATTTCGTGTATCTTTTCATTTGGATGCAATCCGTCAACCATATTAAACCTTCTAAATCCAGGATTATACGGTTCGATAACATTAGTATGATAAGCATCATATACTGGTACATTTAATTCATTACAAGCAATAACTTGTGCATTTACATAATCTTCTAAATTTAACCCAAGCGAGTTATGGTCAGTGTCTTTTCGTCGTATAACTCCATTCTCATTCACTGGACATTGACGTGTTGCAGTCATAACTAGTATTTTGGCTAGCGGAAAACTATTCTTTAAATATTGTATTGTTTGGTAAAACCCACCATAGAATTCATTGACGTTAGTTTTATCTGTTCCAATTGGAATTCCATTTCTTACAAGCCAATCATCATCAGTACCTTGAACAATAATTAGATCAGCATTACGTATTTTTCTAGCTTGTCTATAAATGCTATCAGCATCGACATCAGACATTGTGGCACCACCAATTGCAAAATTTTGAACATTTGCTTCAATACGTTGAGCTATAATGTTGCCAAAATTTGTATTAGCATGTGAACCTCTGGCGACAGAGTCACCAATAACAGCTATATTACTTATTTGATGAATATTGTTAGACTTTCTGAAATAATCTGTAACAATAGTTCCATTAGACGTCACAACTGTTAAATCAGACGCATTAACTTTTGTTTCGTTTCTAAAATACTGATATTCGGCAGCAATACGCTCATCTAATGAACGATGCGAAACACCTTTACTATCAACTTTTGCTTTTACATACTCATCCGTTATACGCATTGGCGATTCTTCTGGCATTACAATCGCTCTAATCTCTCTTTTTAGCTCATCAAATTTGTTATCAATCTTTGTCCCAACTTGCTTCATTATCTCTTTAACATTTGTAGCATTCATATTCGTTATCTCTTTGAAATTTTCCTCAATATCCTTTTTAAATTCTTTAAAAACTGGAGACAAGTTAATTTTCATAAATATCACTCCCATTTTTTAGTATTCATAAATATCTTGTAAAATCACTTTATCAGTATTGAACTCTTCGTTTTCATTTTCATCTATACCAACAATACTTTGATTTGAAACTATAGATGTTTTATTTATATGCTGATTTTGTCCAATAGGAATACTGTGTATGCACTTAATGACTTCACTATTAGTAAATAATTTTTTCGAGATAAATTGTTGATTTAGAGTATCTGTCGTTAAATGCTTCCAAACTAAAATAAGCCCATTTCTTAAATCAGAAATAGGTTTAGTCAAATGAATCAAATCGTGTTGATTTAAATTCACATTTAAATTTTCAATTTGAAGATAAGTATTTTCCTTATTAAATAATAAATCTAACTTCTTTTTATCATACTTTGACATTAAGCCGTCTTGATCATGTGTTGCTTTTACTATTAAATCAGGGTTTATACCTTCACTAGTTAGCGCTTTTATTTTGTTGTTACCACCATCACGACTAATCGCTATGCCATTTTTTGAGAAAATAACCTTATTCAAACCACTTACACTTTGAATACCATCACTATCAAATTGCAGAGATTGCTTTACATCAGAAAATTGATTAAGTAATAATTTTAATAATCCAAAATCACCATTACTTACATGTTGTTGTGTCGCTAATTTTTCTACATTTTCAATACTTGAGATGCTATTATTAATTTGAGAGCGGTATCTATCTCTCTTTTTATAGTCACCCAATGTAACTTCCTGTTTCACAATAACATTTTGCTCATCACGTACAGTTTTCACTTCAACTATTCGAATATTATCAAAAATATTTAATGCATTATCTTTCACCGGAACTACATCACCTACGTGAGCAACTGCATGATTAAAGTATTCATTTTTCAAATATAGAAAATCTAAAGTTAGTGATTGTTTTAAAGAATTATCAACTACATGTTTCATCTTTTCCAACAACACATTTTCATCTTTCACACGACCATCTTTAATTGCAGGCGCTTCAAAATAACCTACTGTTGTAGCTAATGGATGTGTATATTCAAGCTTTAATTTCGCATCTCTTATAGCACTATTTTCAGGAAAATCTCCGTAGCCATGAATTCTTGTGAAAAATTGATTTGCATCTTCTTCAAGCTTAAAATTTAATGCATTCATACCATTATGAATAAAATAATCGGCCACATCCTCTACCCGTTTATTAATATAAAACGCCTGATAATTAGGATTAAAATAAAATTCCATACCATATCGTTCTAATCCTTTTTTCAACGTATTAAATGCTGAGTCTCCATTTCCTGCATGTTCCCACCTTACTGAGTCTGCCTTTGATTCAATAATAAAATGGTACTTGCTATTTTTTTCAATCGTTTTAAAGTATTCAAAAGGTGTATAACTACCTGTGATATCATCAAATATCATTTCAGACTTTAAATCATCTATTTGCTTTTCTTTAGCAATTACACTTACTTTTACGGATCTACCCGTTGAATCTCTGCGCACAATTGTCACAACAAATTTTCGTATGTCATCTGCATCGGCAACATTAGTAATCAACCACTTTTTAGCTATTGTTTGTGAAACTAATTTTGTTTCCTCTGTTTCGTAAAATTCAAACTTGAGTTCACTATCATTATTTAACTTCTCAGTTAGCGTTGTTTTAACTGGTAAGATAAATGCTTCACCTTCATAATTAATAACTTTTATCAAGGTTTCACCTACTTTTTATAAAATCTCATATCAAATTCAACACGTTCTACTGTTTGATTAAAAAAGAAAGTATTAAAACCAGGATAGAAAGCAGGTAATTCAATATTCGTCTTTTCAACAATAGACTCATTATTTTTAGTAATGTTAAGTCCATCATATACAAGCACATCCCCTGCGTCTAAATCAATATCTTTAATCGACATCGTTTGTCTGTTATTCAAAGACCAATCAAATGCATTTGTACTTGTCCCAATTATAATTTTAACTTTTTTATACATATTAAATTGGTTATTCGGAACCGTACCATGATAAAATACTTTGCCTTTATTGATGTTTTCAAAAATATACGTCCGCTTCGATGTATCATTAAAGTCAATATCTAATGCAGAATCCCAATAATTATCAATTTCATTATGATGCAACTGTAAGCTGGTACCAGATGATTCAGCAAATGGTAATTCAACTGTTTCAAATTCAAAAACAACATTACATTTATTCAACTTTTGTATTGGTACCATCACATTTACCAGTTTTACCAGGTATTGATTACCAGATACATAAACATTAGCTTGCTTATTATATAACGGCGTCCCTTGACCATTTACTTCTTGATAATCATATTGTGTTGTATCCTTAAATCGATATTGATCTTTTTCAAATTTTCTAAGCTCCCGAATATAAAATGGTTCATGATCTTGTAACAACTGAAACATTAAATCACGTTGAATTGCAAAGTCAACATTATTTTCAACAATAAAAAATGCAGGTACTACTATTTTACGCTTATGATACACGCTACTAACCAATCGCCTGCCATGTATACCTTCGAAATCTTGGTATTTATCTGTCATTTCAATGCTTTGTATTTTTATATCAGAGACAATAATTTGATAGTCAGACAAATAAAATGTCTGACCATTTTTCTTAATAATTTCTATATCCAATATCAATGCCTCCTTTAAAATTCAAATATTGAGTGATTTGTAGCATTAACATCGTTAACAATGCTTGTTAAGGCTTCATTATCAATAGCCATTTCTATTCTAACTGTTTTCATATTAGGATTTGATTCAATTGTGTGATTATGTTGCACAATAGTACGTAATTCGCCTCCAATTTGACTTAAATCACCTGTAACGTCACCAATTACTGGTGTATTTAACCGGGTATTAAAGGCTGATTGCATTCTCTCTGCAATGTTAGAAATATTGCTGATAACACTAGAACTTTCGCTGTTAACTCCAATGATTAATCCAAGCATTGTATATGCCCCAATTGACTTAAATACACGCGAAGGCGATTTAATGCCTAATAAACTTTTAGCTGTATCAATAGCACTGCCCACTACACCTTTCACTTTATCTACAAGTGACTGCGCCATATTTCCGACACCATTGATTAACCCTCTTATTAAATCCATGCCCGCATTAAAGAAATCAGTTGTAAAACTTTTTACAGCTGAAAGTGAACTAGACACCTTATCTTTTATAGCATTGTAAATTTGACTCATTTTATCCCGCACTGCTGAAACAACTTCTTGAAATTTTGATGAAATAACCTGCCAAATTTGTTGAGCAGTATCTCTGACAATGTTATAAGAAGCTTTAATCTTTTCAAAAATGGTTTCTTTTAAATAATCCCAAAGTACACGGGCAATACTAACGATGCCGTTCCAAATTGCTGCCAAAATACTTTTCAAACCATTCCATATTGTTGTTGCAATTGATACAATACTATTCCAAACCGTACGCCCTATATCTAAAATGGTTTGCCATGCACCTGACCAATTACCAGTAATTACTTGCATAACAAATGTAATAATATTTAATACTACAGAAATAGCTGTTTGTATTATTGTCGTAATTACAGTCCAAACTGTTTGAATAATCGTAACAACTATGTCCCAACCAGATTTAATAATCGCAACAATAATATTTATAATTGTTGTTATATAAGCAGATATTTCATTCCAAATAACCATTACTGTATCCATAATCAATTGGTTATTTTGTTGCCACCAAGAGACTAAAGTCCCCCAAACACTTTTTATAAATGAAACTATCGCATCAACCACTGTTAAAAATATATCTTTAATCATATTCCAAATCTCAATAACTTTATTTCTAAATGATTCATTTGTTTTCCACAAATAAATAAAAATAGCTATTAAAGCAGCAATACTACCAATGATGATTAATACCGGTGCACTTAAAGAACTTAGTGCCGTTGCAACTAAAGCAATTCCTTGTACTAACATGCTTGCAACAGTTCTGACAATTGAAAATACCACCTTTAGAATATTTAATTTATTAATTAATGGCACCATATATGTAATCAAAGCAGTGATTATTGGTGAGAGTGACATTAACATTCCACTAAACATGGTAATTATGCCAATAATTTGAGCCACAGCTGGATGCATTTCAAATAATTGAGCTATAAAACCTGCTACAGCATTAAGTACATTTATTACAATTGACCCGATTGGTGCCATTGCTGAAATAAAACTCAAAAGTGCTCTTGCGATATTGCTCACTAACGAAACTAACACAGGTGCATTTTCATTAATATATGTTATGAAATTTTTAAACCCTTGTGATTGCGCTAAATTTTGAGACCAGGCTCTAAATTTTCCAGCTAATGCTGAAATAGCTGATAATAATGTTCCTGAATTAGAGCCAAACGCTTTAAATATATTAATCATACCTATAAATGAATCTGCAAAAATTTTACTTATCAAAGGTAAATTTACTTTTATAAAATTAATAAATTGATTAATTCCTTCAGCAGTGGATACTTTTGTTGACCAAATTTGAAACTTTTCTGATAGCGTTACTAATCCTTTAGCAACATAAACAAACAATGGACTAAATTGCGTAAGTATGTTTACTAATCCATCTCCAAATTTTCCTGCCGCATTTAAAATGCTATTAAATACTTTAACACCATCTTTATTCAATGTATTAAAAGCTTTATTTGCTGTATCGGAAACATTAATCCATGCTTGAAACTTTTGCATTGATAGTTCAATAGATCGACTTACGTCTCTAATAAATGGCCGTAATTGATTTAATGCATTTATCAAAATTTGTAAGCCACTTGACATTGCGTTAAAAATTGAACCTGAATTCATCTTTATAATACTTTGCCACGTACGCTTTAATTCACTCAAACTATTAACATAAGCAATCGTCGCACTTGACGTCTGAATTAATCCCTGATTTAACATTGATATAGCGCTTTTAGCCATTGCCGCAAAACCAATAACACCAACACTAGCTAAACCAAATGCCCCCACTAATCCTAATACGCCGCCTCCGATTACTGCAATTGAATTTCCTAATAAAGCAATGATAGGAATAACACTTGCAACAATTGGGATTAACGATGTAAATGATGTCAATAGTGAGCCACGAATTATATTGCCACCTATGGTTCCAAAAGTTTTAATCGAATGCGCTAATTTTTCCATCCGGTTATTAAATACATCTGTTCTTTGATTTAATCCATCTAATGCTTTACTTAATACATTTGTATCAACATCAGTTTTAACCTTAATCTTATTAGGAATACTTTTTAGCATTTTTTTGAAAATAACCATTCGTGCAATACTAGCTGAAGTAGATACTTCTACTTTTGCCTTTACTTCTTTATCATTCAATTGATTTAATGTGTTTTTCACGTTTGCAACTTTTGTTAAAAATAGTTTATCTGATAAATCAATAATGCCAGTTGTTTTCATATGGTTTAAACGACTCATTGCCCACTGCATACGTTGCAATTTCACATTTGATTTACTATCGTTTACATCTATCATACTCTCAACTTTGGTTGAATTCAGTTTACTTAATGTAGCACTTACGCGTTTAAGTTTATATGTTACTGGTTTTGTGTCAGTTTTGAGGTTAACTGTAGTATTTTTATGCTCTAACTGATTTAATGAATGCTCAACATGTTTGATTTTTGATTGTAATTGTTTATCATTAGCTTTTAATTCAATATCTTTAATTTTAGATACTATCTTGTCAAATTTTTCAATTTTTTTAATTGCAGATTCTATCTCCGATTTAAATTTAGAAGTATTTGCTTTTAACGTTGTACTGACTGTATATCCATTGCTCCCACTCATATTCCCACCTCCTAACGTTGTGCTTGCTGATTAATTTCAGCTATAACTTTTAATAAAGCGTTTTGCTCTGGAGAAATTTCTTCAACTTCATGTTTAAATACAATCGATTTGCCTTGCAATAAACGTTTATAGTTATATTCATAATCTAAAATATCTTTGACTGATTTAAATCTATATACTTCTTTAGGTTTCTTTTCTGTACCAATATTTTTAGTTACTGCAGCATCTCTGATAGCAAAAGCTAATTTATATAAATCGTGTTCTTTCTTTAATACATCAAAACTTAATGCATACATACGATAATAAAATTCAGTTAATGTCATATTATTAATATCTGCTAGACGAGTTATTTTCAACTCACTCATACATGTAATAACAATACGATCATAAGTCATTTTTTC
>NZ_PPQS01000051.1:105314-214346 GCF_002902405.1 Staphylococcus schweitzeri | reverse complement strand
TCTGAATTTCTAATCACTTCACCTTTACAAGGTCTTGGGTTAAAGGTTTGTTTCCCAATTCTTCAATTAAAACTTTCCCAAACGCTTTAAATGAACCGTATGTTTCAACAATCTCTGTTAATATATGTTCTAATTCTTCTTCTTTTCTCGGATATCCTTTTTGTCCCTTTGTACAAGCTTTAATAATTTTTGCAATTGCTAACACATTTCCAGATTGTAACTTTGGTAATAATGTTTCTAATCCTTCACCTAAGTTAATCTCACGTACTTCATAACCTAAAGCCCTATCAATTGCATTTAATTCCCCTAATCCAAATTTCAATTCTAAATCATATTTACCGTTTTTAATTGTTACCATTTTTACACCTTCCTATAAAAAATAAACAGGCAAGCTGCCTGCTTATTTGGATTTATTAATATTAATGTGATTCAACTGCTATGTTACTCATTGAACTTGCCGATGGAACATCATCTGAAACCGGTTGTGGAATTGATTTCGTTGCCAATCCATCATCAGCAAAATCATCTTTTGTCGTATTATGGAATCTATATCCTACTTGAGCTAATTTATCACTAACTTCTCTAGGGATTGTGGCAAAACCTCTTTGATACTTATCATGTACCGCAAATTCCACTTCGTACTCTTCAATAGAGCCATTTTCACCTTTACGTTTAAACTTTTTGAAGCGGCCTTGATGATACTTTGCTTTATATTTACCACTATTTTCATTTTTACCTTCCACTTTACTTTCAATTTCCCATACTTCATAAGCAATCTTGTCACGGACTGCATCTTCAAATTCATCACATAAAGGGTCACTATAATTAGCCTTGGCCGTCGCAGATAGCGTATTTTCTAATGATCCTTCACTTGTATAACTACCATCCATTGTATCTTCGATATCAAAGTCATTTTCAAGTTCATTTTCAAATTCAGTCATAAACATCATTTTGGTAGCATCTACTTTTTGACCACATTTTCTAAATAAATATATTCTATCTTTACTGTCTTTATACATGTCATTACCTCCTATAATATTTCAAATTCTATATTAATAATTGTATGAAGAAGCAATGTATCCGTAGAATTATCATCAATCGTATTAATCGTTAATTCTCTTAATTTTATTTGATAATGTTCTATTTCTATAGGTTGCGATAAAGTCTGTTCTACAAAATAAACACATTGATTGTGTTGTCCAAAATCATCTGCTTTACTCCATACGTGAATCATGCCGTTCAATTTTCCATGAAACGATTGTAAAGTGTAATCTGTTTTTGTGATATTAAATTTTTTTACCACAAAAAAAGGATATGGTAATACTTCCGTTATATCTTTAAAATCAATAACGTCAATACCAAATCCTTGTAATAATGTAAAAATTTCATCATACAGTAATTGAGCGGGTGTATATTTAATTGTCATACATTACTCCTAATCATTTAATAATCTGTTTAGATCTTCATTCACTTGCTGTTTAATTTCTAAATAAGTTGGAAACATGAATGGTTCTTTATACATATAACGAGTTCCATACTCTAAATATCCACTATAATGCGCATTAGAAACAATTTCATAATGCTTAGGTGCAATTTTCTTAACTTTTACCATACGAGCTAAATTACCAGTCCAATATCCTTTTACAAATGCTTTTTGTGCATTTTTAATCGCTAAATCAACACCTTCTTGTGCATTTCGTTTTAATATGAAATCTACATCATCATCAATTTCATTGACCATATTTTGTAGTTTATTGATTAACTTTTTTGTACATTCAACTTTCATTTAAGTTACCTCTTTAATGAATAGGGATGTCGTACGTTGATAATGTTTAACTTTAACGATTTTATATTGTTTGGAGTTAATTAATGCATGCGTTGGATTTACGCCAATTACTTTTGGAATACGCACTACATTGATGTCTTTTGTAATTTCTCCAAACTCTAACCTTACATTTTCAGCTGTTAGTGAATTAATGTTACAAGCAAAAGTACCTAAATTATCTTTGTTAATTTCTTTACGTTTCGTTTCAGGGTTATATCTTGATTCTGAATAATAGTATAAGGTTATTCTATCTTTATAATTCATTAATAAAAATTCACAAAACCTTTCTTTTCATCTTTGAAATATAAATTATTTAGAATACCCTTATACTCCTCAAAATCATTTGATTCATAACTACTGGAACGTCCATCTTGAGCCTCAGATGACATACCTTCTGCACCAATTCTATTAAAGCGCTTAGTCGCAACTTCAACCACAATAAATTCAATTTCTTCTGGTACTGTTTCTTCAATCGTTGGTAACATGGCCAACAATTCCTGTTTAACATTATCAATAATTACTTCTAATTGTTCATCTTGATTAGTATCATCAATACCAATTCTTTTCTTAAGCGTCTTTATAAAATCCTTCAATATCTAATACCTCATTTTCTGCTAATACTTTAACAATAAGAATTTTCTTTTCATCAGGAATTTCATTTGCATAACCTTCAATTTCAGCAATTCCAGGACTAATACCATAAACAATACCATTTTCATCAATAGTTGCGATATCAGGATTTTTAGAAGTCATCGTTTTTGTACTATTTGTTGCATTTATTGGTCCAACAACTGGAAATAGGGTTTCACTTTCATTAACTCGAACATGCATTTTTTCACGTCTAAAAGAAAAATATTTAGCTTTGACATAAACTGTCTGAAACTCCGGTATATCAACTTTTTCAGATTCTACTCCATCGATTTCCCATACAGCTTGAAGTGCACCTTCTTGATAGACTGTATCAGGATTTAAGCCTTTAACTTTTATCAATGTATCCTCATTATCGCCTTCATAACTTGTCCTCCATCCTCTAGTTTTAGCTATTAGGTCAGATCCATTATAAATTTTCAAGTATCTATCCTTTTCCACAAAAACCCCACCTTTTTATTAGTTATCCTAATACTAGGTCTACACCATCATAAAATGGAAACATTCTAACAAATTGGGGCTTAGCTGGGTGTTTGACTTTCTGCTTTAATTTTAACTTTTACCACTGCATCTATATTTTCAGGGAATAATTTAACTGCTGACATCAATGTAGTTTCGGATGTTAAACGATTTGATTGAATATCATGTAAAACACCGACAAAACCAGTTTCATCAACCGCAAAATTAAATGCGCGACTTAGTTCACCTTTTGGATTAGCATAACCAACATTTAAGTTTTCAGATACTGTCATCCAAATTTCCCCTTTTGGCACATCTGAAAGTTCAATCACCTTTACACCTACATAATTAGTTAATAATCCCATTCCGAATAATGAACCATTAGAAACAATTAATCCATTTGCGACATGTTCAGCAGAATCATCAGGATTCACAAATGCGATTGGCGTAAAGTCTTCTTCCAATACTGTAGATAACTTCGCACGACCTTTTGCTAAGGCTCCTTGTAAATTTTTCGCGTTCAATGCTTTTTTTCTAGTATCATAATCAGTACCTGCTGCATTACCTAAAATTTGCGCAAAGTCATTTCTAATATCCTTTTGAACGTGACGTAATAATTCATTATCAGTTTTGTTTACAGCTATATCAAAACCATGTGATTGAATAGCTTCAGCTGTTGTTGATTTACGGTATTTACTAAATGTTAATTCGATTGTATTAACTAATTCTCGTGTAACTTTAGTTAACGGAATTTCATCACCTTCATCAACATTAGAAGTGCTCGCTTCTTGAACATTAAATTTGTACATTTTAATGTTTGTCCCAACATTCATTGGAATCTTGTTTGTTACACCTAATACTTCTAATAATTTATTGATATTATTTCCAAGTTTATTAGCAAAATCGATTGATTTTACTTGTCCTAAATCAGACGCATTAGTTAAGTTATATTCAGATGTCATTTAAAATACCTCCTATAATTAAGTAAATAAATTTAAATTACTAGCAATAGCTTTTTGACGCTCAATATCATCTTTGATAGCCAAAATTTCATTTTTATTCAAACCTGTTCTTTGTGAATTGACTGGCGATTTTTGTCTAAGTACACTTTCAACGTTCGCTTGAACCATTTCATTTAACAATCCAGTAAATGCCTCTACATTTTTCTTCGTTTCTCCAGCATCCGAATCAACTAATAAATTGACTATTTGATCATCAAATTTTTCTAAACCAGCTTCTTTAAGCATTGAACGTGTCTCACTTTTCATTTGTGACAAAGCCTTTTCTGCCTTTAATTCTTCATTTTCCTTAATCAATTTTTCTAATTCATATTGATTTTTCTGATCACGATTCATTTTAGCTAACTTCTCAGCTTCTTGAACTGCATCTTTAATACGTTCATCTGATTTTTTTCGTTCTCTAGCTATACGCTCTTTAATCAATTGTGATACTTCTTCTTGAGAAAATGTTTTCTCATTCTGTTGTGATTGTTCATCGCTGTTGTCTAGTTGCTCTTCGTTCTGAGTTACGTCAGTAATATTACTTTCATTTTTCTCCATGAGACATACCTCCATTTATAGTCTGTCGACTTTGTATTCCATACTTGCTTTTAAAATGTCATCAGCACGTTTTGGACAATAAAAAATAACCTTCACATTGGAAGGTTAAAAAGAGTATAAAAAATAGCACCACTTTCTATATATTTATGTAGAAAGGATGCTATTATTGTAAAACAATAGTTTTAATTTTATTTTCTGATATATCATATGTAATGTTACCTGTATCAATTTCTATCGAATTATAACCATCAAAATTATCAACATTATCATCAAAGTCTATCACTTTTCCAATTAATATTTTATTATTAGTAAGCGTTAATTTGACTAATTTGCCTATGTATGACTGTAAATTCATATTTAATCACTCCTTTTTAATATACGGAACTACATGAAAACCAGTTTTAGAATAATGAACTTTACCTAATTTCGTTTCAATATATTTACCATTCACATAAGACTTACCTATTATCTTTTTGTAATCTATAACTTGTTTTTTTCTGAAATTCCCTTCATCATCAAACAAAACTGGAAAATCAATAAATTCTTTTTTAGTCATCTTTTCAATTTCATTAGAATCTATTGTAATATAACTGGGTAAGAAAGATGAATTATTTTTCTTGTTATTATATTCATTTGTGTTTAAAATATGACGCTGTTGTTTTTCATTATTCAATTGCATCTTTATTTTACCATTACTTATCATTTCAAGCATTTCTTTTTTAGCTTTTTCTTGTAATTTTTCTTTTCCAGACTCTTTATTCTCTACTTGATACTTACCTTCACGCTCTTTAAAGAACTTGTCTCGCCAACTGCCGACATGTGGCACTGTGGTGCTTCTACACCATGGATGCATAGGTGGCGCATTCACACCTGGAACCATATCTTTAACTTTAAATGTTTTACCATTGAGTGAATGACATAATTTAGATGTTTTACTATCTATTTTGGCAACATATTTATATTCGCCATCTTCACCTAAATCTTTAAGATAAGCTATCTTTTGTGATTCTGTTTGTACACGTGCTGATTCAGTTACTAACAATCTACTGGCGTTATAAGTAGTAGAATTGGTTTGCTTTTTAAACTCAGAAACAAATTCATTAGGGTGTCGACCTCGAATTACGATATGACTTGTTACCCTTTCAACTTCCTTTTGAACAAGTTCCATATCATTCCATAATCTAGTAGACCATATAGCACCTTTGAAATTACTATTAACGACTGCTTTCACTTCAGTGTCATCAATTTGAACATGTTCACCTAGAATATGTGCTTGTCTCTTTACTTCTCTATTAACTGCGTCACTTAGCTTATCCTCAATTTTATTTTGAAGATTTAAACTAGAATCTTTCACAATCAAATCTAGCTGCTGCTTTAACAGTTTTTCTCTAGAGATTTTCATCGTTAAGTTGTATTGTTTGAGCGATTGATTCGCCTCTTCACTGAAATCTTTACGCTCAACAAATTGTTTCGCTTTGTTACTAAATGCTTGTACATCAAATGAATCAGCCATTTTCTTAACTTCTTGAATACTCAGTCCAGTATCTTTGGCATATTTTGCATAAAAGGCTAATAATTCTTTTGTAATTTCGGCATACATCAATAAAATGATACGTTCAATTTCAATTATTGCTTGTGCATCAACTAAAGATTCAGCGTCCATGACGTTTTTAGCACGTTCTAGCCAATATTTTAAATTATCTGACATTTATATCAGTCATTTCATTTTCGTGGCTAAATGGTGCCTTAAATGATGAATTATCACTAATTTTTTTTACCTTATTTTGTTCATCTTCCATTTTCTTGATTTCTTCAAGTGGATTATCAATAATTGGTAGCAATTTCAATCTGGTTTGTTCAGATACTCCACCATTTAATGAATTAAAAGCTTCAATTGATTCATTTAAAGACTTAGGTAAATTAGGAGTAAAAGTAATATCGATTGTTGAATAATCATACTTATGTACACCAGTTAAATTAAGAATATTGAATAATAGTTTGTATCTTTTCATTAAACCTTTCTTAAACAAACGTTCTTTAATAGCTCTAACTTGTTCTAAACCAAACAATTTATATTTCATTGATTCACCAGATTGAACTCCACTGAAATTCTCATCGCTTAAATCAGGCGTATTCGTATATTTGTGAATATCTTTTTGTAATCTCGTTTTATAAGCTTCTGAGCCATTAACATCATATTGTTTATAAATGTACTTAACATCTGCATTACCTTCTGAACCATTGACATTGATACTTGGTTTGACATGAACCATATTAGCTTGTCGAAACTTCTTAGCTTCATCACCATCTATTTCAATACTTCCAACGATAGCTAACATGGCATCATTTAAATCGGTCATATAATTAGCGGTATCTGATTGTGCTTGATCATACAAATCAATTAAAGAAATGACATTTTCAAAGTCACCTTGTTTAAATTGATCGTTTAAATATTCAATGATTGGCACATCATTATAGTAATGAGGTATTTCATCGATAGAATTGAAAGAACCGCCTTTTACTTCGATGTAATAGATTTTATTTGTTGTATATATTTCAATTTTCTGTATTGGTGTATTGTCAAAATCTTTAACATTAAAGTATCTAACACCTGCTATCATCTTTTTATCTAGTGAAGTGTCATATACAACAAATGTACTTTTACTATCTAATAATTTGAATGTATCTTTATCATCAGTATCTCTATAAACAATTTCATACGCTCGACCATAAATAGATAAATTTAAAGCTAAATCACTATTTGTAGCATCAGCATCATTTACTTTATTAAGGTCAACTAATTTTTCATTTGTATTTTCGTCTTTATGTGTAATTGTTATAGGATTACCAGTTAAATAACCGACTATAAAGCGTGTGACATACTTAGCATAATTATGTACTGCTCTGTGGTCAGCTTTATCACTATAATCATTTATTCTTCGGTTATCGGTTAAAATATCAGTATTTCTGTTCAAATAATAATCTTCTAACATTTCTAACCTTGGTACTTGTTCAGTTTTATGCTTACTTATCAAACTAAGTAATACTTCTTCTTTTAATAACTGTTCTACATTACTGATTAAAAAATCATTATTTGCTGTTTTAGAGAACTTTGTGTTGTTAATTTCTTGGGTGTAAATCGTCATCAGTTCACTTCCTTAGAACATGTTTCTAATCCTTGTTAAATCATCTATTTTATTTTCAGTTTTCTTATCTTTAAAAATTAAATTACATACAGAATAGCGAAGTGCATCTATGCAATGATTATATGTATCTACAGGTTCGTTATAGTATTCGCCGGTATTTTTATCTTTTTTCCATGTATAGTTATCTAATTCTTCAATAGTTTTAAAACATCGTTCATCAACTATAATTTCAAATTGACTAATAAATTGAATTCCGGCCATAATGCTATCTTTACCTTTGATTGCAGGTTTAATTCTTCCTATACCATGCTTTCTAATCTCAGCTATACTTTTTTGTTCAGCTGAATCTGCACTTATAACTTCTTTACTAAAGCCTAAATTTTTAATAAGTTTAGCTATTTCATCGTTCAACATTCCTTTTTTGACATACTCTGAAATAACATAGAGTTTCTTATTTTCAACATCTACTTTCACATGAATAAATGCACTTGGATCGTTGATATATCCAAAATCTAATCCAAAATAAGATGGTAAGTGCCTAATTTCATCAGTATTAATGATTCGTTTTTCATATTTTGGAAAAACTAATTTATCTAATGTAGCGAACTCTCCTAACGCATATATTTTGTAATAGGCTGGATTTCTATTAGCAAGTTGTTCTAGCGTATCTTTAGTCATATCATCTAAAAATTTATTATCCTTATAACTTGATTGCCTAATCAATACATCTTTTAATGGATTACTAGTTCCAAAAAATGCTTTATAAACCCAATTTAATTTTGATACTGGGTTAAACATTAAAAAAATTTGTTTGTTCAAGTGTTTTCTTTCTCTTAAACGAAGTGTCAATTGTGTGTAATCATCTAAAGTAAACTCAGACGCTTCTTCCATCACAATATCTGAAACTGCTTTAATAGATTTAATTTTTTCTGGATTATCTAATCCTTTAAATAAAAAAATAGCGCCATTTGGAAGCACTACTTTGTTATCAGTTTTATTCCATTTGCATAAGTCCCATATTTTGAAGGAAATTAAACAACTTCTCACATCTTCAAATAAGCTATCAGTAATAGTTGCTTGTACTTTTCTAAGCCATAATACTTTCCTAGGATATTTCCATTTTTTCAATGCTTTTAATACTACTTTTTGAACAACGCCATGT
Source organism: Staphylococcus schweitzeri (assembly GCF_002902405.1). Lineage (GTDB taxonomy): Bacteria > Bacillota > Bacilli > Staphylococcales > Staphylococcaceae > Staphylococcus > Staphylococcus schweitzeri. Next base: position 205,547 of record NZ_PPQS01000051.1, on the reverse strand, counting down.
GATTTACCACTTGATCCACCACCATAATGTACTTCTGTAACGTGTGAATAATCGTTAATAATTTCGAATATATTTTTATTAAACACCTTATTAGGATATTTAATATTTAATTTAATCGTCGTCATTATATTCACCAATATTGATTTCAATATTTTTCTGAGTGATTTCTTGTTCCACTTTATCTCTATATTTATGAGGTAATCTATTCTTGAGAGCGAATATTAGTGATGTAGGATTAGCATGTTCATATTTCTTGATTTTTACCACATCACCTTTATTAGTAACGGTTTCTTCTTCATAATAATAGCCAACCGCTCTTTTATGTAGTGCGTTCTCTAATTCATAATCTGATACCTCTTTGCCCTTTTTTATGGCGTCTAGAAAGTCTGGTATATTCTTTTTCCATTTAATTAAAGTATGTTTGGAAACGCCTAAATTTCTAGCAATTTGTTCATCTGTTAAACCATCGCGTTTCCAACCTTCTACTAATCCTAATTTATTTACTATATCCAGCTTTTCATAAAGTCCAATTCTAACCAACTATTATCACACACCTTATAAAAAAGACGCATCAATAGAAATGACACGTCGTAAGTTCACACTATATATTCAATTCATCTTTTAAAGCTCTTTGCAAAGTTTGACTAAAGTTTATCCCTTTTTCTTTACCCAAAATTACCATGTACTTTGGTAAGGTAACCATTTTATTTACAGTTTTATTTTCTTCTTTTATTCTGATAAGATGTGTATCTGCTGTTACCAATTGAAGCTGTTCATTTTCAGCTAATTTATTAGATAGTGTTTTATAATCAGATGCTTTTGGAATAATCTCTCCGGAATCTTCTAAAACAAGTAAATGTCCTTCAAGTGCATCTTTTGCCATGTGAATTGCATCTTCTAAATTATTACCAAATGTTATAGCGCCCGGTAAATCTGGATAATAAACGTTATAGTATTTATCTTCTTTCTCTAAAACCGCATAAAAATGATATTTCATATATATCCCTCCATTTTTAGAAGAAAACAAGGGGACTATATGAGTCCCGCTTGCTTAAGAATTGAACGCTCTGTTCCGCGAGGCAAATCTTTTTTAGGATGTGGAACAGTTACTAAACCAGTAATTATTGGATGTTTAAAGTGATGGTGACTTCCAACCACTCTAACTAAGTACCAGCCACTCTGCTCAATTCTTTTAATAATTTCTTTCGACGAGCTCATTGTGATTTACCTCCTACATATATTTTAACATATGCCGAAATTTGTCGGTATATTTTTATCTAAATTATTTATACACTACCCTTACGCTAATTGCTTTAATAATTAAAATCAATAAGCCTATCTAAGTCGTAGCTCAGATAGGCAATAAAAATTGGAGGAGACCAAAACAAAGATTATTTAATCTTCTACATATGTATCAAACATAAGACAAAAAATCACTATAAAAATAAATTTGTTTCAAGTTCATTTTTTATTTTAATTTCAGCTCTTTTAATATAGTTTTGTACACTGCCTATTTTCAAATTTAATAAACAAGCAGATGCTTTATAAGTAAGCCCCTCACATTTGACCATAATAAAACACTCTAGTTCTTTAGGTGTTAACTTCATCAGTGCGTAGCTCACTTTATTATTAACATCCTTAATTATATCTTTGTATTCAATATCTGAATTCTTTTTATACATTGATTCGCTAAAAGCCTTATTGATCACATCATTATCTACTAAGTAGCATTGACTTCTATCTATTGCGTTATAATTGCCTGGTTCGTGTCCACATGTTAACCATTCAATTGTATAATCAATGTCTTTTAATATATCTTTGTAAATACTTAATTTATCCTCTTCATCTACTTTATTTTCAAGTGATTTTATTTTATTGAGTACGCAAAGTCTCGTTTTCCTATATTCAATTAGCAAGTCTTTCATGATGTATCTCCTCGATGTAAGCATTAATAAAAAGTCTAATGGCTAATTACGTTTTAAATAAATATCGAGTTCTATTAATTCAATAAAGATAATCATTAAAAATATTGTTAATATATACTCGATAAAGTTAAATCCAAATCCTAATGTGATTGCGAGACTTAAACAAACAGTAAATAATAAAATTGCAATCATTCTGATATATTTATTAACGATATATTTGCATGTATAAAATAAAATTATTGTCAAAATCATAAATGTTAAGTTCAATAAAATCATTCATGATAACCTCTTTCCTCTTCTAATCTTTACATTCTCTCTATTTAACGCGCAGTTCAAACTATCCATGAGCATAACGTTATCTCCCATTGTTAATGTTTTTCTACCAGATTTACGTATAATGCCCTCACCTATAATGACAATGCCTACATTTTCTTGTTTTAGAATTGAACTCAAATCCGTGTGCTTTACTTCTTCATATAGGTTTCTCGGTAAAACTAAGTAATTATAATGAGCTACAAAAGACAATTTAGCTGAACTCTTTAAATCTGCTTTTGATACTTTAATTTCATATGCTCTAAAAATATTTCTAGTATCATAGGTTAAAAAGTCCACGATTTCACGCCCATGTGTAAGAGGCTTACGCCCAATAACTACCTCGTGACATCCACACATTCCCATTTTGTCTATGATCAGTGAATCATATAAATATTGTTCCGCTTCTAAGGTTGCTATAGACTTCATTTTTGCGACACCTCATTAAATCTTTGATTGCTCTTAGCTCTAGTTATGTGTGTATATTTACGTCCTGTTGACTCTTTGAATGTTGTGACTAAGTATTGTGCCACTTACTCGACACCTCTTTCATTTGCACGTTACTTGCATTTTACTTAAATTCCGCTTTTATTTCGGGGTTATATCACTTGCACGTTACTTGCAAACTCTATTGACTTCATTTTTGAAACACCTCATTAAATCTTTGTAGCATTTTAATCGCATTTTAAATCTGAGTCTTTTACGAATTTACCATCAATCATTTTGCCTTTCCTGTTTTTGATTTCATCATAGGCATGTGCTAAACATGTTCTTAAATCGGAGCTATTTTTGTATGCCGTTTCTTTAAGTAAATAGGTAATGTTTGTAATCAAAGTTTGAATTTCACTAAACAAATTGCCATTATTATTATCAGACATAAAATCATCTAGTTTTTCACCTAAGTAAAATAGTGATTTAATATAATTTAAAGTATTAACCTCTCCTTCACCGAAATCAGATAGGCTTAACGCTAATTTAATATTGCCTTTAATTTGTTGCATCATGATTATTAATACAACAAACATGTCACCTATACTATCTTTAATTAATTGCATATCTTGTTTATTTAATCCTCGTACTAGTTCTCCATGTTCTTCGACCAACTTATCAAACTGCTTTAAGGGGCTTGCATGATTTATATTACGGTCAACACTCCATTGTTCTACTTTTCCAATTAATTCATCAATAGTTAATGAATTAGTCATTATTAAGCAACTCCTTAAATTTTTCTTCACTAATTTCAACATCTACTAAATTACATGTTTTAAACCATTCACTTGGTCTGTAATTTTGAATTGCATCATCTCCGTAACGTTCCTTTAAGATATCACTCAAATTTTTTTCTTCCCTCAAAAAGATTTCTTTAGCTTTCTTTTTATCCGGTTTACTTCCGTCTTTATTTGCAAATAGTATTGCCTCATCTAAATCTTGGCACCACACATCAAATTCACCAATGTATACGCCTGATTCGTCTTTATGTTCAAATGCTAATGCTGGATATGTTTTCATTATTCCTATTCCTCCTCTACATTAATTTCATATTCATCACAATCAAATGGTACTTCCATTCTCGCAATATCATGCGCTTCAATTTCTGCTTCTTCTAAACTTTCAGCCTCGATAGCCTCTTCAATCATGCCAGTGTATGTGATTTGACCATTAAATTTTTTCATTGATACCTCTGTCTTCTAAAACAAACTAAGTTGTTTTGCTTTTTCGAAATACAATTCGTTGCATTCAATGTAGCTAGCTAATTCAAATTTGTTATTAAATGTCTTTTTCACGCCTTTAAACATCGTTTTGTGATGACCGTGAAGAAAATATATGTCATTTACTACATGAACATGAGCAACTTTTCTATCTGCTTGGTATAAATATTGTTTACTGTCGAAAAATTGTTTAATCAAATTTTGATTTTTTCTAAGCATATATTGTCGATTTGTTGTTGTATCGCCACAAGTATTATTTAGACTTAACAACTAATCACCCCAATGAGCATTCAATTTTTTAAAAAATTCAGCCCTGTCTTTTTCAAATTCTTCATCAACTTCGACAACTGTATTTTGATTTTGATTGGTTAACCAACTTGGCGTCTTTTCTTTAGACTTATAATTTTCTTTTTGCTTATTCTGCATTTTTTTCGTGGCTTTATATTGAGCTTCATAAGCTTTAATTTGATCGTAGTTGTTTAGATTCATTTGTAACCAAGAGTTTAAAATACTTTTAGCGTATCCCCAATTAACTTTATTTCTGTCCTTGGCTATCTTTAGAGCAGCAATCAAAATCTCATCCGAGTCTTGACAAAAAGCATCTAGATAATAATTTATGTCTTCAACAATATATTGAGTGATAAACCCAAATCCGTTATCTTGGAAGAAGTCGAAGGCTTTATAATTATTCTTCTCCTTCTTCTCCTTCTTCTCCTTCTTATCATTCTTTACCTTCTTATCATTCTTTATATTCTTTAATTCTTTAGTCTTGTTCAGTGATTTGTTCAGTCTATTGTCTTTCTTTTGTTCAGTACGTTGTTCATTCTTTTGTTCAGTTTGTTGTATAGTTTGTTGTTCATTCTTTTGTTCACTCTGTTGTTCATTTTGTTGTTCACTTAGTTGTTCAGTCTGTTGTTTTTTATAATCATCATTATCTTGATAAATACCGTAGTTATGCACTATTATAGTTGTTCCGTTTTTTGTCTTTTTAGTGGTTATCATGTTGTCTTTTTCTAACGCGTTCAAATAATTTCTAACTGTATTTCTAGATACGCTCCATCGTTCAGATAATTTTAATTCTGATGTATGAAAAGAACCACGCTTTAAAACAACTATTTTGCCCCCTAACATTACCTTTTTGTCTGAATGATTGGTTAACAGTAATAAATCCAGCCACCATTTTAGTCTCTTAGAATCCGTCCAAATCCAATGGTCTATAATTTTACGATGTATTTTTATCCAGCCAGCCATTTAAATCACCTCATTAGAACGGTAAATCATCGTCATTTATAACTATAGGTGCATTAGCAAACAAGTTACTTTGCTGGCTCATTGGCGTCTGTTTCCCATTTGCTTGCTGTTCTATTTGTTTCATCTCATCAGTTTTAGGTTCTGGTTTATTAACTACTTCATCGCCCTTATTCCAAACTTTTACATATGAAAGTCTTACAAAGTATTTACCTTGTTCCTCATTAAACTTATTTTTCAACACAATAGTTCCGATTTTGTTAATTAATTGATTAGTGTCAAAAGTTAAATCAGGTAAGTTCAATTTAATTCCTAATCTACTAAGTAACTCGATATATTGTTTTTCTTGAAAATCTTGTTGGAATGGTGGAACAAATTGGTTGTGTTTGTATTGTTTACCTTCGTTGTTTTCAAAAATAATTGTGAAGTATCTGTTTTCTCTGTCGTTAAACTCGACATTTGCAACTTTCACTGTAAATTCTCCAGCTCCTAAAAAGTCTCCGCCTTTCATGAATGCCTCTTGATTAGTTTCTTGAATGTATAGTGCTCTACCTCTAATTTTCATGATTTTTTACCGCCTTTAGTTAATTTCTAGTTTCCATTTCTGATTGCTTGGACTACATCATTAATACTAGGATTAACGAATTTTTTACTTGAAATTGTTATATTGCTAGCATGTCTTATCTTAGTCTCAAATAAATCTGATGGTTCTGCGTTAAGTACATATTGATAAGATTTTTCGCCGTCTTGTTCATTCTCTTCAATTGTCATTCTTGCTAACACGTCAGATTGGCTAATAATTGCTTTTCTAATTTGGTCTTGTGCCTCTATCGTGATTGTTGGATTGATAGTACTACCCTCATCATCTTTATCTTTATTGATGCCCTCATGCCCGCTTATAGCAAGATGAAATTGGTACTGCTCTTGTAATTTAGAAATATATCGATAAATACTTACAATTCGTGAAGCACACTCGCCCCAATCATTAAATGTCGGTTTTTTAATCTTACCTTTCATGACATTCTCAATCGTAATATCTCTCAACTTCTGAATAGTCTCTATTACTACAACATCGATTTGTTTGCCATTTTCCCTAAGCTGTTCTATAACTTTTGGTAACAATTGAATTACTGTCCTAAAATGCTCATAATTTTTGATTTGTACAACTGCACCATCTTCAGTTACCGTTGTCCCATCTTCGTTTATATCTAGTACTAAAGCATTATTATCTTTGGTTAAAAATGTAGTTTTACCAGTCCCGAATCTTCCGTAAATAGCGAATTTATAAAACTTATTAGCATTTTGTTTGCTGATATCTTTCACACCTAGTTGCTTTAAAATATCGACGCCTTGAATAGTTTTTCCAGCCATCTATTCTCCCACCTTAACTGTGTAAGATGTTGGTTTTTCGATAATTCTAACGCCCTCTAAAATCTCGCCATTCACATCAATCAACGTGCCATTTTCAGTTACATTGAAATCTTTCTTAATCTCTGATTGACTAAGTTTTTTTGTCAATTTTACATAGTCATTCAGTCCACGTTGTTCAAGCTGTTCAATAACTTTGTTTTCGTTACTAACTTGTATCACTTTTGCCCCTTTTCGAGAGGTTACTTTGCCATATGGCGTATTTAACTTAAATTTTTTATCTTTCTCTTTTTCAATTCTGAAATACTCAATCACAAGACTTTGAAGGTATTCCTTATTACTTTGTAATTTCTCAATTTCTTTATCGCGCCATAAATTTATACGTTCGATTTCACTGTTTGCCAGTTCATTAATTTCATTCTCTTTTATTGTAATTGCGTCTAATTTTTTAAAAACCCAGTTAGCGCTATTTAAATCTGTGACTTGAAACCAGTCATCTTGTTCAAATGTTTCTAGTTCTCGTGCTTGTAATTCATTCATAAAACTAAACACCTTTCTTAACTAATATCTGCCCACGCATTACCGATATAATATAGTTCTTCATCCGTTCATGTGACTCTGGATATACTTCTAATATCTGTAATAACTTATTATTTGTTTTATAACTATCGTGATAATGTAAAAAATTAATAATAATCTGTGAGGTTGGTGTCTGTTCGATTTCCAACAAGCAGTTTTCATTTGTTTTCTTAAACTCATCAAATAGTTGTTGATATAGAACAAACATCTTTTCATTAGCATCATTCTTCATTGCTGTCATCATCCTTGTCGTCATCTATACCTAAAAATTTTTTTAATTTATACATTTCGATAACATTAGCGATATCGTGGTAATCATTTTCGTTATTCAATAAATCAGCAAGATCTACAATATCCCCAAGCGCACAATGTGACGATGATGTAGTATGTCCATTACTAACCCCTACAGTTGAAAAAAGTAAAACGGCAAATTCAGTTTCTTTATTGATTTCATTCACTAATTCAAACAATTCTCCATTCTTTTCAGCCAATAAATCTCTTAATTCTTGTCTGCTCATGTTCTTAAATTCATTTTTCATTGTTGTCTTCCCCCAAAATTGATATACTTTATTTGTTAATTGTTTTTTAATTTCTGATTGCTAATTGCCGTTAGCAGTCAGTTTTTTTATTCTCTAAAAAAATACTCATCATAGAAAATGAATATTGCAATGCCAGTACTCGCAGCAATTACCCATGCTGTCGTGAAGTACAGAAATGGCATTAAACAAATTGCTAAAATTGTTATACACATTACTGCTATGATGTAACTTTTATATGTGTTAGACATTCGCATCCTCCCTCAGTCGTCGATTGTGTGTTTTTAAAATTCTTTTTAAATCCTTAATTTGTATAACTTTCTCGTTCTCTAGTTTTATTTTCAGTTGATCGTATAGAATTTTTTTCATACAATCAGCTCGTTCTGTTTCGTTTTTGAATAATTGACTATTATTCATGTGGTTAATGTCCTCCAATTCGATTGATTAGCGTTTGATAAGCATCTAATACTTGCGGATAAAGGTATAACACTCTAGTGCCTACTCGTCTTGTCACTGCTACAATTTCAGGTTCATAGACTATCTTTTGTATTAGCGTTGCTTTACTTAAACCTGTAATCTCCACTAAATCTTTAATATCTACGGTTGCAACTTGCCTCTTGTAGGTACTTAAGATTTCATCAACTTTCTTTTGTACTAATTCGTTAATTATTGCTTCATTCAGTTGAATATTTAGCATGTTGTGCACTCCTTCCCGAGTTATTGTTTTCGAAACTTTAGTGCTAAAAAAAATCATCAATTTTAATATTTAAAACTTCAGCTAATCTCTTGGCTTCTCCTGTTTTAAAATCTCTACCATTAATCCTATTTAATTTAATATTAAACAAAGATGCATTCATACCAATCTTATTAGCAATGTCTTTCTGTTTTAAACCTCTGCCTATAATTATTGCTTTCACTTTATAGTATGGATGTGTTTTTTCTTTATTCATTATCAAGCCTCCTTTTTGTTTCGAAAACGATAACTTAAATATAATTTATACTACATCTGTTTCGAAGTCAATTACTTTTTGAAAATAAATGTTGTTTTTTCGAAACGAATTCTATATACTTTAAATATCAAATAGAACTTGGAGTGATTTTGTGGGAATTGGTGAAGGCATAAGGAAAATGCGTAAGCAACACAAATTGACAATGGATCAATTAGCAAACAATCTTAATACTACATTCCCCAAACAATCGAATTTTACTAAAAGTAAAATATCTAAGTGGGAGAATGAAAAAGAGGAACCTAGACTTAGTTCTGCTAAATTAATAGCAGAATACTTCAAAATATCATTAGATGAACTTTATAATAGTAATAGTTCGGGAGTTAAAAACAATCTTTCAAACAAAGATAAAATAACCGCACATGTAAGCGAAGATGTTAGTGACTCTGAGATGAAAGAAATCGTGAACTTCATCGAATATATTAAAAGTAAAAGAAATACAAATTCAAATAGCGATAAATAAAGAAAGACGCTCATTTTACTAATCATTGTATTAGTATTACTACGTCTTTCTTTTTTTATATATCAAATTATGCATAATTAAACTTCTGTTAATTGGAGATGATAACTACCGAAATATAAATCAAAATTTAATAAAGGAGTGAAATTATGCATCAATACAAGGAGTTGATGGATGATATAAAAATTAAATATATTGAGATGCCGGATAAATTAGAATGTCTGATTATAGGTAATGATTTATATATTAATAAGCATTTATCATCATCTACATCAACGAGTGAAATTAAAGAACCAATGTCTTTATATCACTACCACTGTCATGATTTTGAATTATTAATCCCCTTAAATCAAATTAAACAAGCAATATACTTACATGACTGCAAAACTATACCTCAGTTAAGCGCTTATTTTAAAGTGCCTGTAACAGACATCTTACTAACAATATACTTCTATAAAGTTAAGTACTCAGATTTACATTTTCTCAATATGTTCAAAACCGATTTATTAAGTATTCATCAAGAAATTATTTAGGAGGCGTTTAAATGCAACAAGAATCAACATCATGGTACAAACAAGAGTGGTTTATTGTTTTATCACTTTTATTCCTATTTCCTTTAGGCTTATTTTTAATGTGGAAATTCAGCAAATGGCCGTCTTTAGTTAGGACAATAATTACTGTATTTATAGCTGTTATTACTCTAGCTAGTATAAATTATATAGCACAAAATCAAATGCCTAGAACTTATATAACGAATTCAGATTCAAGTAGTGAAAGCAATAAATCTGACAGTATCACTGATAAAGATGAAGAGAATCACGAAAAAGCAAAAGAACAAACAAATGGTAAATATCAAGAATGGTTTGACACGAGTACAAAAGGAACATCTGATAGTTCAAGTACAAGCTCTAGTTCTAGCACAGATGACAGTACGACTCGTGACCAAAAAGCAGCTTTAAAACAAGCAGAGTTTTATTCAGAACACTTACATTTATCAAAACAAGACATATTTCATCAATTAACATCAGAATATGGAAACAAATTTTCTGAAGATGATGCGCAATACGCAATAGATCATTTAAAAGCTGACTATAATAAAAACGCATTAGAAAGTGCTAAAACATATGCCAAAAGTTTAAATATGTCTACCAGAGAAATTTATGATCAATTAATTTCGGAATACGGAGGACGATTTACACCATCAGAAGCACAATATGCAATCGACCACTTAGACAAATAATTTAATTGGGCAGAATTCCTGCCCTTTTATTCATTTTAGGGAGGTAACCAATATGGCATCATTTGAAAAAAGAGGTAATAAATGGCGGTATAAAGTTCAATATAAAGATTCATTGGGAACAAAAAAAGTTATAAGCAAATCTGGATTTAGAACAAAAGCGGAAGCAAAAAAAGCAGCTTTAGAAGTTGAGTTAAATATTAAAAATGGTTATAAAGAAAACATGAATTATACACTTGAAAAATGGCTCGACTATTACTTAGAGACTTGGCGAAAAGATAAGATTAACGATAGCACCTATAATATTGAATTATATTCAAAGAAACGATTATTAGACATCTATGACCCTAACATAAACATTAAAAACATTACACCTTCGATGCACCAAAAATTCATAAATACGTTAATTCAACGTGGTTACAGTAAATCAACGCTATCAAAAACACATCATTTGATGAAACGTGCAATGGAACGTGCTAAATATGATAGAATCATTTATTTTAATCCATGTGATGGTATTTCATTACATCATAAAAATTTAAAAGAAAAGGAAAAAGCTAAATATTTACCTAGCGATAAAATTAAACCTTTTTTAGAAATGGTTAAAAAGCGGGATATTTATCAGTACTTTTTATTTAGAACACTTATAGAAACAGGTATGCGAATCGGTGAGGCAAACGCACTTAATTGGAATGATTATGACAGAAAGTATAAAACATTATCAATTACAAAGTCGTATGATCAAAAAAGAAAAATATTTGGTCCTACCAAAAATAAGGAAAATAGAATCATATTTATAAGTGACAAATTAGCAAAGGAATTATTCAAATTGAGAACGCTTCAAAATGCAAACAAAATAGCAAATAGCGAATTATATTACACTGATTATGATTTTATGTTTTGTAATGAATTTGGCGATCCACTTCCACGTTCTACTACCCACAATACAATGAAATATGTAACAAGTAAAATATTAGGGAAAGGCAATGAACTAAGCATACATAAATTACGACATACACATGCAACATTGTTACTTGAAAGTAATGTGCCTATGAAAGTAATTCAGGAGCGATTAGGTCACAAAAGTGAATTCATAACAAGCAACATTTATAGTCATGTCACTGAGAAAATGAATCATACGGCAAAAGAAAATTTCGAGAAATATATACGTGATGTTTTTTGATTAAGGTTCCCAAAAGTTGCCCAGTAGTAACGAAAGGAACATTTTACACCTTAAAAAGTTGCCCAGTTTAATCAAAAAAGAGCTAAAGCAAATTGCTCTAGCCCTTGATATTACTGATTTCCCATCATTGTTTAGCGTATTAATATTGCTTCATGTACTGATCTCTTTCCCATTCAGATACTTGAGTTCTGTAATAATCCCATTCAATAGATTTAGAATTAATAAATTGATTATAGATGTGATTTCCTAATGCTTTTTTAATAACTTCATTTTCACGCATTGCTTTTAATGCTGTGTAAAGTGTTGAAGGTAAGTCTTGAATGCCTACTGCTTCACGTTCTTCACGGTTCATTTCGTAAATATTTTGGTTAACAGGTTCTGGAACTTTTAATTTATTTTTAATTCCGTCTAAACCAGCTTCTAAAATTGCAGCTAATGCCATGTATGGGTTCGCGGCTGGGTCAACTGAACGCACTTCAATACGAGTTGATAATCCTCTTGAAGATGGTACACGGATTAATGGTGAACGGTTTTTACCGCTCCATGCAATATAACATGGTGCTTCATAACCAGGTACTAAACGTTTGTATGAGTTTACTAATGGATTACATACCGCTGTAAATCCACGTGCGTTTTTAAGTACACCAGCTGTAAATTGGTAAGCTGTTTCTGTTAAGCCCATTTCAGTATTCGGATCAAAGAAGGCATTTTCTTTACCTTTGAATAATGAAACGTTAAAGTGCATACCGCTACCGTTCACACCAAATAATGGTTTAGGCATGAAAGTTGCATGTAAATTATGCTTACGCGCAATTGTTTTAACAACCAATTTAAAGGTTTGGATGTTATCACATGCTGTAACTGCATCCGCATATTTAAAGTCAATTTCATGTTGACCAGGTGCAACTTCATGATGACTTGCTTCGATATCGAAGCCCATATCCTCTAATTCTAGAACGATATCACGACGGCAGTTTTCACCTAAATCAGTAGGTGCTAAATCGAAATATCCACCATCATCGTTAAGTTCTAAAGTTGGTTCCCCTTTTTCATCCAACTTGAACAAGAAGAATTCTGGTTCTGGTCCTAAGTTAAAGTCTGTGAAGCCCAAATCTTCCATTTCTTTTAATACACGTTTTAAGTTTGCACGTGGATCCCCTTCAAATGGCGTACCATCTGTTTTATATACATCACAAATTAAACGTGCTACTTTACCTTGACCAGCAGTCCATGGGAAGATTACCCAAGTATCTAAATCTGGATGTAAATACATGTCAGATTCTTCGATACGTACGAAACCTTCGATAGATGAACCGTCAAACATCATTTCGTTATCAAGTACTTTTTCTAATTGGCTTACTGGTACTTCAACGTTTTTAATTGTTCCTAAAATATCAGTGAATTGTAATCTTAAATATCTTACATTTTCCTCTTCTGCAAATTTACGAATATCGTCTTTAGTGAAAGTACGTTTTGGCATTTTAAAATCCTCCAAATTTTATTTAATAAATCGGGATAAATCACCACGATTTATTGGCAAAGTTTCTCCAATAGGCTTTTGCGTGGCATCTACAATCATCTTTTTTCTTATCTCTTGTTCATCAGTTGTTAAATGCTCTTGTGAGTCATAAATGATTTGTTTAATCCCTTTGATATTAAATCCTTTTTCTAAAAGTGATTTAATTTCTAGTAATCTTTCCAAATCATTGAGTGAGAACAGACGTTTTTGACCTTCTGTTCTTTCAGGTTTGATGAGTTCATGTGTTTCATAATAACGAATTTGCCTTGGCGTTAAATCCGTTAACTTACTTACTACACTCATAGAGAAGACAGCCATATTTCGTCTGATTGCATCATTCGATATCATTGTTCCTCTCCTCTACTTTTGAACTTGTTAATAACTTATCATAATTTTTTAGGGATTTCAAAAATATGTTAGGTTTTCTAACATATACCTCAAAACATTGATATCACTGTGATTGACACTTCTTATATTCCATAAAGAAACCTACACCAGGAATATTTTTCTATTTTTAAAAATAATCTGATAAATTTTCACAAAAAAATTCCACCCATAATACAAAATCATTTAGGTGAAATTTAATCAATTATATTAGCCCTTTTTCTTTTAATTGTTTAACAGCTCTTGTCACAGCAATTTTAACGTGTTCATATGTTAATCCGCCTTGGACATATGCTTCGTATGGTGGTCGTATTGGACCATCAGCAGACAATTCAATTGATGAGCCTTGAATAAATGTACCTGCTGCCATAATAACATCATCTTCATATCCCGGCATATAACTAGGTTCCGGACTAAAATGCGCATTGATTGGAGATGCATGTTGAATACTCTGACAAAATGAAATCATTTGTTCCTTTGTGTCAAATTTAACTGTTTGAATTAAATCAGTTCGTTTTTCGTAGTATTTAGGCGTCGTGTTCATATTCATTTTTTCTAATAATAGACTAGTAAACAATGCACCTTTAAGACTTTGACTGACAACATGTGGTGCTAAAAAGAAGCCTTGATACATTTCCAGTAATACATTTAGAGATGCACCCGCTTCTTTACCAATACCTGGTGCTGTCAATCTATAACCACATCGTTCAATTAAATCTTTTCTACCAGCAATATAACCACCGATTTTAGCTAAACCACCGCCAGGATTCTTAATCAACGACCCTGCCATTAAATCTGCGCCACATTCAATAGGTTCACGTCTTTCAACAAATTCTCCATAACAGTTATCCACAAATATTAAAACATTAGGATGCGCTTCTTTCACCATCTTAATTGCATGTTCAATTTCAACAAGAGGAATGGATGGTCTTTGATCATACCCTTTCGAACGTTGAATCGCAATGACTTTAGTTCGTTCCGTAATACCTTCCAACACTTTTTCAATATCAATCTTACCTTCTTTAAGCGCAATATCTTTATACGCTACCCCGTGTTCCTTTAAACTTTCAATCCCGTTTCCGTTTACACCAATGACTTCAAGTAATGTGTCATACGGGCTACCTGTGATATAAATCAGTTCATCACCATGTTTTAATAAACTTTGTAATGCAATAGTAATCGCATGTGTACCTGAAATGATTTGCGGACGCACAATGGCATCTTCCGCTTTAAATGTCTGTGCATATATTTCTTCTAAATGATCACGTCCAAAGTCATCATACCCGTATCCTGTTGACCCTTGCAAATCACTTTCACTAGCTTTGACATAATGAAATGCATCTAACACTTTTTCTTGGTTAATATATGCTGTTTCTTCAATTTCTTTAAAATACGGTGCTAACGATGATTCGACGTCAGCGACTAACTTACTTATATCTTTCATTTAAAATTCGTCCTTTTATTGTTTTTTAAAACCTTGTATACGATAAACATCTTCAATCTCATCAAATTTAAGATCTGTCACTAAAGTATGTTGCTTTAAAAAGTATAATCTATCTGCATTATTTGCAGTAACAGTTTCATCATAATATGTTAATTGTCTTTTTATTTCTTCGATAAATAATTCCTTAACTAGTCGTTTATCTAAATCATTTTTAGAAGAAACAAAAACATTGGGCAAATCACTAGCAGGTCTATTTAATGCTTGTTTACATAAATCCTTTTTATTAAAAATCACAATTTGAGGTATATTTTTCATATCTAATCGCTCAATTAAATCATTAACTGTATCATATTGCGAACGATATTCGGGATGACTACTATCAACCACGTGTACTAATAAATCTGCGCCTTTCGCTTCTTCTAAAGTTGATTTAAAGGCTGCAATTAGCGTTGTAGGCAGTTTTTGTATAAAACCGACAGTATCTGAAATAATTAAATTAAATCCATCATTGATTTGTATTTGTCGTGTTTTTGGATCTAGAGTCGCAAACAATTGATCTTTTTCATATGTTTCTTCATTTGCTAAAACATTAAACCATGATGATTTGCCAGCATTGGTATAGCCTACTAAAGCTACTTGAAACACTTGATTTTGATTTCTTTTATTGCGATATCTTTCACGATGATCTTCAACTGTTTGTAATTGATGTTTAATTTCATTCATACGAGTCCGAATATGTCTTCGATCCATCTCTAACTTCGTTTCACCAGGACCTCTAGTACCAATGCCACCACCTAACCGCGATAAACTTTTACCATGTCCTTGTAATCTAGGTAGTAAATAATCAAGTTGTGCTAGTTCTACTTGTAACTTACCTTCTTTGCTTCGTGCTCTTAATGCGAATATTTCAAGGATCAACTGAGTTCTATCAATAATTTTTACACCTAAAGCTTCATTTAATGATTTAGATTGTGCAGTCGTTAATTCATCATTTGTAATAACTACATCTATATCTTTAAATTCAATAAATGCTTGAATTTCTTCAATTTTACCTTTACCAACATAGTATTTACGATCTACATGATCACGATTTTGAGTTATTTGTCCTAATACTTCAAGTTGGCAAGTTTCTGATAATGATGATAATTCTTCCATCGTTGACTCAAAATTAAATTGCTTATCATCTTGAGCATGTACACCGACTAAAACAGCTTTTTCTAGTTTATTTTTAGTATCATGAATTTGTTGCTGAGCCATGTTATACATCTCCTTAATAAATTCCTACTCAAAGTATTCTATCACAGAGTTTTACTAAAGACTATTGTGCGATTTTGTGGTACATTTTAAGTATGTTGAAAGGATGATTCAATGGAGACGATATATGATTTTGTAGTAGAAACAAATAAAGGTGTTACATACAAATTAGAAGAGTATAGAGGCGACGTTATGCTGATTGTCAATACAGCAAGCGAGTGTGCTTTCACTTCACAATTTGAAGGTTTACAAGCACTTTATGAGAAATATAAAGAAAAAGGATTTGTCGTTTTAGGTTTCCCTTGTAATCAATTTGGTAATCAAGAACCTGGTTCAGGTGAAGAAGCTGCTCAAAACTGTAAATTAAACTATGGTGTCACTTTCCCTATGCATCAAAAAATTGACGTAAAAGGCGAGCATCAATTTCCTTTATTCAAATACTTAACTGCTGCACAGCACGGTTTCTTTAATGAAAAGATTAAATGGAACTTCACTAAGTTTTTAGTTGACCGTGAAGGGAACGTTGTTAAACGATTTGCACCCCAGAAAAAACCTATTCAAATTGAAAAAGAAATCGAAAAGTTATTATAATTTATTAAACTTTTCAATAATAAAACGCTTCATTTAATATCGTGTCTCATGTTGACTCTATTTTAAATGAAGCGTTTTTATTACAAACATTCCTTTATTGTATCATGTCATTTAAACATCAAATCATTGATGACTCATATGACTTCAATTCTATATCTATTTGTCATACATCAAGTTTTATGTGCATAAACTATAATTTCATACACATATGATTACAACTTATTCTTCACTATTAGTAGACGCTTGAGCTTCAGATTCTACTGTGTAAGTGCTGATCGCATGTTTGTAAATCAAGTGTTGTTTGCCTTGAGAATTTAAGCTTACGACATACTTGTCGAATTCTTCAATTACACCTTTCATTTGGAAACCGTTTAGAAAGAATACCGTTACTTCAGTTTGGTTTACTTTAAAATTCTCTAGTGCTTTGTCTTGGATGTTTTCATTTGCAATCATCTGTCGGACTCCTTTTACTTAATCTGGGTTGTAATCTCATCTAACATCATTTGAAGTGACATATTTTCTTTATTTAACCAATGAACACTCATTTTATTCTTGAACCATGTCATTTGTCGTTTTGCATATTGGCGTGAATGTTGCTTTAATTCATTGACAGCATCTTCATAAATCATTTGTCCGTTAATCACAGGTATTAATTCTTTATATCCAATAGCTTGCATACTTTGGCAAGATTCATAGCCTTGTTCAACAAGTTGTTGCACTTCTTTAAATAATCCGTGATCCAACATAATATCAACACGTTTATTTATTCTTGAATATAATGTTTTACGCGACATTTCAATCCCTATTAATAATGTATCATAATTTTCAGTAAATTGTTGCACTTTCTTACGATTACTTAAAAGTTTTTTTGTTTTAAAATAATATTCAATAGCACGCAACACTCTTTGTCGATTGTTTTTATGAATATTTTCAGCAGACATTGCATCAAATTGTGCTAAATAATCATGCAATTGTTGATTATCTAATTGTTCAATTTCTTTCATTTTTTTCTTTACAATTTTTTCTTCATCGGGTGTTATTGTTTCATCTTCTAATTCATAATTATAAATTAATGACTGAATATATAATCCCGTACCACCAGCAATAATGGGAATTTTACCTCTGCTCGTAATATCATTGATTAACGCTTCAGCTAAATTTTTAAATGCGAATGCGGAAAATGCATCATCAGGATTTAAAATATCAATTAAATGATGTGGTACACCATCCATTTCTTCAGGCGTTACCTTTGCTGTTCCGATATCCATATGCTTATATACTTGCATTGAATCTCCACTTATTATTTCTCCATCGATTCTTTTAGCAAGTTCAATGCTAAGTTCAGTTTTTCCAGAAGCAGTCGGACCTACTATAACCACAATAAAGGGCTTCTCTCTATTCATATTTAATTCCACTTTCTTTATTTATTCTTAAATTGATTCAACCATTTAAATAAATCTTCCCATATATTTTCATAATCTTTTTCAAATAAAATTTCATGTCGTTTATTATGATAAAGATTAACTTTAACATTTTTTAGTCCCGCTTTTCTATAAATATTCGCTAATTTTAAGATACCTTTTCCATAATCTCCTAATGGATCATTATAACCTGAGACAAATAATATTGGCATTGACTTTTTTAATACTTTCATATGCTTTAATTGCGAAGTATGCAACATATAATATGCAGTTTCGTATAATAATTGATTCGACACATTAAATCCACTATAGGGATCTTTAACAAACTTATCTACTTCTACTGGGTTACTTGAAATCCAATCACTTTTAGTTCTCAATGGTCGGATTTTTTTATTGAAAGTACTCGACACTAATTTATTAACCCATTCAACACGTTTCTCAGCACCATAAATTTTTGTAATTATTTTTAAAGTTTTAACAGTTGGTAAACCTTTCCACAATGGGTACATTCCTGTTCCACTTAAAACGAGACCATCGACATATTTAGGATATGTTTCTACAAAAAATCTTGCAATAATAGACCCCATTGAGTGCCCAATTATAATATATGGCTTATCAACATTTCCTCTCACAGTTTGCGCCACTTCAATGGCATCACTGATAACCTGTTTCATATCATCATAATGACCTCTCGTAGACTCATCTATATTTATGCCATGACCACGATGGTTATGACGAATGACATCAAATCCATACGCTGAAATTGCAGAGGCTAATTTATCATATCGTTCCATATGCTCAGCCATACCATGAAAAATATGTACTATCCCTTTAGATTCAACATCTGTGAAATTTACTTTTACTTCGATATTCGTATTATCTTGAACTGTTAGTTTAAATTGTTTCTCAGCCATCGTATCACACCTTTAATAACAATTTTTTAAAATCACTTTTTATTATTATCATACATATAGAATTAGATACTTTCAATTGTCGTTTGGAATCAACGCAAAAAACTGATGCCCGAGAAAAAGGACACCAGTTTATAATGTTAAAATCAAATTATTCTTTTACAGCAGGTTGATTATTTCCATGTTGTGCTTCTTTAATTGCTTGTTCAACTTCTTCTGTATAAGCTTCAATTTGAGCTGGAGAGTAATCAAGCATATCTGCCATAATATCGATGACAGCATCTTTATAATCTAATACATCTTTAATATTGAAATACATTTTACCAGAACGACGAACTAGGAAATCGTTAGGTTTGTATACCATTTCTTGTTGAATACTATAAACAAGTTCTACATAAATTTCTAACGGTAGCTTGCTATCATGGTATTGAGAAGTTTGCGCAATGTTGAATAATTCATCAACATTTGAACCATATTTAGATGCTAAACGTCTTGCAACATCTGCATCGATGCCGAATCCTTTAGCAGCATCTACTTTTTGCTCTACAAATGCATCAAAGTTCTTGCTGCCACCAACATCGCCACCAGAAATTGCCAGACCTTTTGTATTACATGGACTAAATGTTAAATCGTAGTCTTTTTTCAAGCGTTTAGACACTAAATCAACAATGTCTTGAGCCATGTGACGATAGCCTGTTAATTTACCACCTGCAATTGTTAATAAACCTGATTTACCTTCCCAAATTTCATCTTTACGAGAAATTTCAGAAGGATCTTTACCTTCTTCATAAATTAACGGACGAATTCCAGCCCATGTTGATTCAATGTCTTCATCCGTAACATTTACGCTAGGGAACATATAGTTAATCGCATCAATTAAATAATCTCTGTCTTCTTGTGTTGTTAACGGTGAAGATTTGATATTGTCATAAATCGTATCTGTCGTACCCACATACGCTTTACCTTCACGTGGAATTGCGAAAATCATACGTCCATCTTTTTCAGTATCAAAGTACACTGCTTGCCCTAATGGGAATTTTGATTGATCAATAACAACGTGTACACCTTTAGTTAAACGTAATTTTTTATTATTTCGAGCATAGTCGCCACTTCTGACATCATCAACCCAAGGTCCGGCTGCATTAACGACTTTTTTAGCTTTAATTGTGTAATTTTCATTAGTTAACTTATCTATAACTTTAACACCATTTACTTGTTGATTTTGATCATAAGTAAAATGTTCAGATTTAGTATAGTTTATAATTTCAGCACCTTTTTCAGCTGCACGTTTCATAACTTCAATTGTTAATCGTGCGTCATCTGTACGGTATTCAACATAATAACCGCCACCTTTTAGTCCATCTTTTTTAACTAATGGTTCTTTTGCTAAAGTCTCTTTTTTAGATAACATTTTTTTACGTTCGGATTTTTTAACTCCAGCTAAGCGATCATACATACCTAAGCCGATTGAAGTTGAAAACTTACCAAATGTGCCACCTTTATGCATTGGTAAAAGCATCCACTCAGGCGTTGTAACATGTGGACCATTTTCATAAACAATGGCACGTTCTTTACCTGTTTCAGCTACTACACCAATTTGAAATTGTTTTAAATAACGTAAACCACCATGAACTAATTTCGTAGATCTAGAACTAGTACCTTGTGCAAAGTCTTGCATTTCAACTAGTGCAACTTTCATACCACGTTCACTTGCGTCCAATGCAATACCTGCCCCTGTAATACCGCCACCGATAATTACTAAATCATATTCTTCATTTCTCAAATTCTTTTTAATATGTTCTCTCTTAAAAGTAGACAATGCCATTCCAAAACGCCTCCTAAAAAATGTAAAAACGAGAGATTTGTCCCACACAAACAATCTTTTAATTGTACATGTACGAACAAATCTCTCGTTTCTCGATTCAAATATTAACTTAAATTTATTGTATCACAATGTTTAACCAAAAGTCTAATCTATAAAATTACTCTGTTTTAAAAACTTGTGTTGCTTCTACAGCTTTTTTCCAACCTCTGTATAATTTTTCTCTTTCATCTTCATACATTTTTGGATCGAATTTTTCTTCTAACTTCCAATTCTTAGCAATATCATCTTTACTGTCCCAGAATCCTACAGCTAGTCCCGCAAGATAAGCTGCACCTAAAGCTGTTGTTTCTTGAATTTCAGGTCTTTCAACTGACGTATTTACAATATCAGCTTGGAATTGCATTATAAAGTTATTTTTAACTGCACCACCATCAACTCGCAAACTTTGAACATCTATACCTGAGTCTTTAGACATTGCTTCCATAACGTCACGTGTTTGATAACATAATGATTCTAAAGTAGCTCGAATGAAATGTTCTTTTTCAGTACCACGTGTTAATCCAAAAATAGCACCTCTTGCTTCTGAATCCCAATATGGCGTACCTAAGCCTACAAAGGCTGGCACAACATAGACACCTTCAGTAGAGTCTACTCTTGTCGCATAACTTTCTGATTGAGGTGCAGAATTAATCATTCTTAAACCATCACGTAACCATTGAATTGCTGAACCAGATACAAAAATCGATCCTTCCAGGGCATAGTTTACTTTACCATCAATACCATATGCAATTGTTGTTAATAATCCACTGTCAGACTTAACTGCTTTTTCACCAGTATTCATCAACATAAATCCACCAGTGCCATATGTGTTTTTCACATCTCCACGCTCAAAGCATGCTTGTCCGAACAATGCTGCTTGTTGGTCTCCAGCTACCCCTGCAATTGGTACTTCTTGACCATAGAAATGATAATCAATAGTTTTACCATAAATTTCACTTGAAGGTTTAACTTCTGGCAACATATTTTTAGGAACTGTTAATAATTCTAATAATTCGTCGTCCCATTTTAAATCATGAATATTAAACATTAATGTACGGCTTGCATTTGAATAATCTGTAATATGTGCAGCTTTACCTGATAATTTCCAAACTAACCAAGTATCAATCGTTCCAAACAATAAATCTCCGTTTTCTGCTTTTTCACGAGCGCCATCTACATTATCTAAAATCCATTTAACTTTAGTTCCTGCAAAATATGGATCTAACAGCAATCCTGTTTTATCTCTAAACGTTTGCTCATAACCTTGTTGTTTCAATTCTGAACAAATCGATTGTGTTTGACGAGATTGCCATACAATTGCATGATAAATTGGACGTCCAGTATGTTTATCCCAAACTACTGTAGTTTCACGTTGGTTTGTAATACCAATACCTGCAATTTGGTCAGCTCTAACATCGTTTTCATTAATAACTTCAGTCATTACTGCTAAAACAGATGTCCAAATTTCATTCGCATCATGTTCAACCCAACCTGATTGTGGAAAATATTGTTTAAATTCACGTTGTGCTACCCCTGAAATTTCCCCTTTTTGATTGAATAAAATTGCTCTTGAACTTGTTGTTCCTTGGTCTATCGATAAAATGTATTTTTCCATTAGTAGTGTCTCCTTTATAATTTAAAATAATCGCTAACCCATTGTACAAAATCTGTTAATTTTTGGCGAAAAAATAGCATAATTCATGAATCAAACATGTTAAATTATGCTATTTACATTTCTTTTTATTTTAGTAAATCGATTCAATATCACCTTTTTTAGATGATTTATTTAAGATGTAACCTAAAATCAAAGTAATAATGACTACAACGATTGCAATTGCACAACCAATATTAAATGTGTGTTTATAAAATACAGCATAAATGACTGCACCTAATAAACCACCCGCAATTGGCCCTAAAATTGGAACGATTGCGTAAGACCAGTTTGATCCACCTTTGCCTGCAATAGGTAAAATGGCATGTGCAATTCTTGGGCCTAAATCACGAGCAGGATTAATCGCATATCCTGTTGCTCCACCTAAACTTAGACCAATCGCTACAATTAATGCACCGACGATTAGAGGATTTAAGCCGTCAGCAATTTTGTTTACACCGATAAATAAAATACCTAAAGTTAACGCCATTGTACCAATAATCTCGCTCAAAAAGTTTGCAAAATAGTTCTTAATTGCTGGTGCTGTTGAGAACACACCTAATTTTGCGTCTACTTCTTCAGTTGCTTTCCAATGTGGCAAGTACATCAACCATACAATCGTTGCACCGACAATTGCACCTAACATTTGAGCAACAATATAACCAGGAACTAAAGCCCAGTCGAAACTTCCATCTAATGCAAGTGCTAATGTTACAGCTGGATTTAAATGTGCACCAGAGAATTGACCGACTGCAAATACACCCATTGTAACCGCTAATCCCCATCCAGCAGTGATAACGATCCAATCAGCACCATTCGCTGCACTTCGCTTTAAATTGACATTGGCACAAACACCACCACCAAAAAGAATTAAGATTGCAGTTCCAAGGAATTCTGCTAAATATACATTCATATTAAATGTCCTCCCAAAAGACAAAGAGACTCCTACACTAGCAGTTTGGCTCGTAGAAATCTCCCGTCTCTATTCTATGTATTAACTTGTATTATATTTGCTATGATACTATCGTTATGAAAGCGTTGTCAATAATTTTCGTAAAAATTTTGTCAAATTTAATCTTTCAAGCCTTTATAAAAGTAGTTTAATTATAAAAGTGTAAAAATAACATGTCTTAAATTAATTTTGTGCATTGTGAATTTTTTCATCGACCAGTTATTGTGACGGATTGTAATATTAAGTGCAAACATTTATAAAATTTCATAAAAATGCCTATAATAGGAACTTTGTTGTAAGGTGTTAGGTAACCACAAAATCAAATAAAAAGGGGTGCCATTATGAGCTATAAGCGTCTTACACTATCTGAACGCGCACGTATAGAGGTTTTACGTCAAGAAAATTATTCTTTAATATATATGTTACACGTAAATTAAAACAATCTGTATCTACTACCTCACGTGAAATTAGTAGGTATAATGTAAATCAGTCATATCAAGCTGAAACAGCTCAAAAGAATTATGAAGCCAAAAGAAAACTTTGTGGTAGCCCTACTCGCTTTGCTCCAAAAATTAGCAATATCATTAAACAGTAATTAAAATGCCACTGATTTCCTAATAAATCATGGCTCGTTTATTTCAAAACCAAAGCTCTTTTAAAACCATCTATTGTTGGATTAACTCTATTATATTTAGTTTGGAACTTATTTCATGACTCCGTCAAAAAGGCAAAAGACAGAGATTTAAAGAAACTATAGACAAGTTTAATATTGGTC
Organism: Staphylococcus schweitzeri; assembly: GCF_002902405.1. Lineage (GTDB taxonomy): Bacteria > Bacillota > Bacilli > Staphylococcales > Staphylococcaceae > Staphylococcus > Staphylococcus schweitzeri. The sequence goes on along the minus strand of NZ_PPQS01000051.1, from coordinate 181,217 downwards.
GTACTATTTCGTAACGTCCTAAGATATTAAAAAACGTACTACAAGTGTTTAGATTGAAAATTCCCTTATGAATTTTTATGTGATGAACTGTTGCATTTAAATTGACAAATCAACTTGTAACTATGTGTACCGTATTTTAATGTATATAAATAAACATCTCTAAGACGCTTTCGATATAAAACGAATTAGAGATGTATTTTAAAATTCCTCAATGTTTGCGTGAATTAACTTCCGTCATTGAACTCCACAGTCCAGTTTGATGGAGCCACTTTGTTTAATATCAATTACAACTATCACAATCATAATTTAACCATTCGAATTTGCGAATAATATAGTCAACAAACTGATTCAATTGATTATGTCTTACCAAAGTTTTTCATAACTAGTCGTTACATATTTCGCACCATTATTTACAGCTTCTTCAACTTCATCAATCGTATCAATTAAACCACCTGCAATAACTTGAGTACTAGTTTCCTTTTGAATATGATGTATTGCCTTACTAGCAACACCAGGAAGTACTTCTACGAAATCAGGCTCAACTTTTTTAATTAACTCAATACTTCGTTTTAATGCTTGACTATCGATTATAAACACTCTGAAAATAGTTAACGTGTTTAATGACTTAGCCTTTTTGATAACTTTCGATTTAGTTGAGACAATGCCTTTAGGCTTATATTGCTGAATAATAAATTCACTTGCGTATTCATCATGGCTTAAACCTTTAATTAAATCAATGTGAATAAAACACTCAATTTCATTTTGTTTAAGCAATTCCATTATGCTTTTAATGTGTCCGATATGCATATCAAGCAGCACACACACTTTATGTTCTGTTTTAATTAATTTCTCTAAATCTTTAATATTTCTAATAGCAGGTAGTATGCTGTTATTCACTAGATTCATCCTCTCTACATTACACGCTTAAATAATTTTTCTAATTCATATTTTGAAAAATTAATAATAATTGGACGACCATGCGGACATGTAAATGGATCTTCCGCTTCTCTCAATTGATCTATTAAATCTGACATTTCATGTTTTTGCAAATAATGATTTGCTTTAATCGATTTTTTACAAGACATCATAATTGCAACTTCTTCGCGCAATTTTTTTATATCAACTTTTTTCTCTTCTAAAATTAATTCAATCATATCTTTAATAATTTCTTCAACTTCATCTTTAGGAAACCAAACAGGATAACTGCTTACAATATAATCATGACCTCCAAAATGTTCCAATACAATACCTACACGTTGGAGTTCATTTTTATATTGATCAATAATTAACTGCTCATCTTTGGAAAAATGGAACGTCAATGGAATCAATAGGTCCTGAACTTCATTTGTAACTTCACCAATTTTATCTCGAAAATACTCATATTTAATTCTTTCTTGAGCCGCATGTTGATCAATCATATACATACCAAATTCATTTTGAGCAATAATATAAGTTCCATGTACTTGACCAACAATTTCCATATAAGGTATACGGCGTTTGGGGTCTTTGCTTTTCGTTCCTTTAATGTCGCTTGCATCATAATAGTCCTCAGGTGAATGGTTATCAAAATTTTGATCAGAACTTTCTTCGTCTAACCCAGTATTTTGATCCATTTGCTGTAAAATTTCTTGTTGTTTTTTGAAGTAGTCTTCATCTTTTTCACGTGTATTATTATAAGCGGTTACTTCATCTTCTTCTATTAAACTTTCAGTTATTTTAGTTACAAATGGATTGTAATCGTCACTTGAATTTGAAACGTGATATTGATTTTCCTGTTTAACTTGCTTACTATTATCTTTTTCAAGCGGATTAGACTTATCTTGAGCCTCATTTACTTTTTGTCTTTGTTCAAATTCAATCTTTTGTTGCTCAAATGATTGCAATACTTTATTCTTTTTCGATGCATTATCTAGATTATTTTTCGGAATTAAAATACGATCTTTAAAAGCTTCTTGTATTTTATTAACAATCAATTGGTAAAGTTGTTCTTCTTTTGAAAGACGTACTTCTAACTTAGTAGGATGTACATTGACATCAACTAAAATCGGGTCCATTTCAATATTAATATAACAAATCGGGAATCTACCAATTGTTAATAGTGTATGGTAACCTTCTAAAATCGCTTTATTTAACATGAAATTTTTAATATAGCGCCCATTAATAAAAATTGAAATATAGTGCTTATTACTTCTTGAATGTTCAGGTTTAGCGACAAAACCTTCTAAATGATAATCACTTGTATCACCAGAAATATGTACTAAATCTCGAGCTACTTTCATGCCATAAATTTCTGCCATCACTTCATTAGTGCGCCCTGACCCATTTGTACTCAACATTGTTTTTCCATCAGAAATAAGCGATATACGAATTTCAGGATGACTCATTGCCATTCTATTAACAATATCAGTAATTTTACCTAACTCCGTATATAAGCTTTTGATATATTTTAAACGTGCAGGCGTATTATAAAATAATGACTCTACGAGTATATCTGTGCCTTTTTTTGCTTTGGCAGGCTTATGATTTAAAATTTCACCATTTTCAACATAAATTTCATTTCCATTAGCATTATCAGTACATGTTTTTAGTGTTACTTTTGCAACTGATGAAATACTAGCTAATGCTTCTCCACGAAATCCTAAAGTTCTAATATGGAATAAATCGTCATCTTGGTCTAACTTACTTGTCGCATGACGATGAAAGACTAAGCCTAAATCTTCAGCTTCAATGCCACTTCCGTTATCAACAACGCGTATAGATTGAACACCTGATTCTTCCACTTCAATACTTATTTCTGTGGCACCTGCATCGATTGCATTTTCTAAAAGTTCTTTAACAACTGAACTAGGTCTCTCTACTACTTCTCCTGCTGCTATTTTATTTGCTAATGAGGTTTGGAGTTCCTTAATTTTCCCCATTTTGCAACACCTCTATTTTAATTGATTTTGTAATTCACTTAATTTCAGCAAAGCTTCAATTGGCGTCATGTTTGATAAATTCAAATTTTTAATTTGTAATTCAATTTCACTTTGCTGTACGTTTTCAAACAAATCAAATGAAGCTTGTTCAAAGTCTTTTTGTGATATATTTTTAGTATTTGCTTTTGATTCAACTTGTATTACGTCATCTGCATTTTTAGTTATTTCGGGATTTATTTGTTTTTTTCCAGCAGTTTCTTCAAAATCATTCAAAATAACTTGAGCTCTACTTATAACTTTTTCAGGTAAATCAGCTAATTTGGCAACTTGAATTCCATAACTATCATCAACTGCTCCATCTTTAACCTTATGCAAGAATATAAGTTCGCCTTTATATTCATTCGCAGCAACATGAACATTTTTAAGGCTTGATAATGCTTGATCTAAAGTAGTTAATTCATGATAATGCGTAGAGAATAATGTTTTGGCATGAGATGTTTCAGCAACAAATTCAATCATTGCTTGTGCTAATGCTAAACCGTCATAAGTTGATGTACCTCGCCCAATTTCATCAAAAATAATCAAACTATCTTCAGTTGCATATGTCAATGCTTTTTGAGCTTCTAACATTTCCACCATAAATGTACTCTTACCTGAAACTAAATCATCTGCTGCACCAATTCTCGTGAAAATTTGATCAAACAGGGGTAAAACCGCTTCTTTACACGGTACATATGCGCCCATTTGTGCCATGATACTAATAATTGCGACTTGTCTCATATACGTTGATTTACCAGACATATTCGGACCTGTAATAAGATAAATAAATGTCTCGTTATCTAAACGACAATCGTTTGGAACATAGTCATTATAATCCATTACTCTTTCTACAACTGGATGTCTTGATTCAATTAAATTTAAAGTCTTATTATCACTGAATGTTGGTCTTGTATAATTATATTTTTGTGCTATTTCTGCAAAACTTTGTAAACAATCCAGCTCTGAAATGATTTTGGCTTGTTGTTGCAAGCGTTCTGTATACTTTTTAACTTCTTCACGTAATTGAACAAACAACTGGTATTCTAATTCAATCGCTTTGTCTTCTGCGCCTAATATAATGTCCTCTTTTTCTTTTAGCTCATCTGTAATAAAGCGTTCCGCGTTTGATAAAGTCTGTTTCCTCATATAACCAAAATTACTTGGTTCAAAATTTTGTAAATTCGCGCGCGTTATTTCTATAAAATAACCAAATACTTTATTAAAACTTATTTTTAATGATTTGATACCAGTACGTTGTCTTTCTTTAGCTTGTAACTCTGCTAACCAAGTTTTACCATTTTTTGACGCTTCAAGATATTCATCTAATTGCTTATTAAATCCAACTTTAAACAATCCACCATCTTTAACAGAAATCGGGGGGTCTTCTACTAAACTTTGTTCTAAAACTTCAAGCAAGTCATCTAGTGGTTCTAGTTGATTTACTTGTTCTAACGTATCTTGATTCATAGAATTTAATAACGCTTTAATATTCGGTATTTCTGATATTGAATGTTTAAGTTGGATTAAATCTCTCGCATTGACATTACCATAACTTACACGCCCTACAAGGCGCTCAATATCATAAACTTGATTAAGATAATTTCTTAGAGTATCTCTCTCTATAAAATGTTTACTAAACTCATCAACGATATCTAATCTTGATTCTATTTGTTGTTTATTTATCAACGGTCTATCAATCCATTGTTTTAAACGGCGCGCGCCCATTGGCGTTTTTGTTTCATCCATCAACCATAGTAACGTACCTTTTTTCGATTTTAATCTGATACTTTCTGTAAGTTCAAGATTTCTTTTTGCATAAAAATCCATCTTCATATAATCTATTGCTGCATATTGAACAACATCTTCTATGTGTGATAAATCACGCTTTTGTGTATGGTGAATATAATCTAACAATAATTGTGTTGCTTGATACATCAATTGATGCTCAGACTGATTCACACTGTATATCTCTGATGACAGAGTATCTCTAATTGTTATTGTCTCTGTCACCATATTAATTTGCCTCTTTAAATGCTCTGACAAACTTTCATTAACAACGACTTCATTGGGGTTTATAGTTGTAATTTCATTTAATAAAGTTGCCTCATCATTAAAGTACGTCACTTTTAGTTCACCGGTAGAAACATCGCAGTAACTAAGTGCAATTTCAGGCTGTTTTATGACAAAACTCAAAATATAGTTATTCTGTTTATCATCAACCCCGCCTTGCTCCATAACAGTACCCGGTGTCACAATTCTTACAACCTCACGTCTAACCATACCCTTTGTTTGCTTAGGATCTTCCATTTGCTCACAAATTGCCACTTTATAGCCATTATTAACGAGTGTGTCGATATAACTGTCTGCCGAATGATATGGTACGCCACACATTGGAATAGGATTTTCCTTTTTTGCATCTCTTTTAGTTAATGTTATTTCTAGTACTCGTGATGCTTCTTTTGCATCCTCATAAAACATTTCATAGAAGTCTCCAAGTCTGAAAAATAATAAACAATCTTGGTATTCTGATTTTATTTTTAAATATTGCTGCATCATTGGTGTAACATTAGACATATTATTTTTTCACAACCCTTGTCTCTTTTTAAAATTTGTCTATAAAAATTTTCATTTATATGCTTTCTAAATATTAATTATTTAACCTGTATATTTTAACATACTTACTTTTACAAACCTATTCATACCATATAACAAGAAAACGCCTCGAACCTTTAATTTTAAGCAAAACATGTATTGAAAATTCATTCAAAGTACTAACATGTTTTAAGTTTGATAAAGGTAAGGGCGTTCAAAATCAATATGTACAAAGATTCGAATCGAAATCATTAAGTATAAAATTATTTTAAAAACTTTTGAAGTATTCCACGTTTTTTTAAAGTTATTAATAAGAAATAACTTACTATTGAACCAATTGCACTTGAGACTATAAATGTAATCATTAATGGTTTAATAAAGAAGTCTTGAAGTCCAATTATGTATGCTAATGGTATACACACCAAACTGCCAATAACGCCAGTTCCAAGCACTTCACCGACTGCTGCCATAAATATATGCTTCCGATAAATATAAAACATACTTGCCAATAAAACACCAATCATACTTCCGGGAAATGCAAATGCTGTTCCTGTGCCAAAAAGAACTCTTAGAATTGATGATATAATGGCTTGTGCTAATCCATACCAAGGACCCACAATTACGGCACTTAATACATTAACAAAATGCTGTACTGGTGCTGCTTTAACTGGACCTAATGGAATGATGATAATACTGCTTAATGCAACATTGATCGCAATTAAAAGTGCAGTTATAGCCAGTTTTCTTGATTTCATATGATTGTTCTCCTTTTTGTTTGTTATTAATCACTATGTTTGGCTTTATTATGATCATTTAAACGCGCTTCCATTGTAGATATAAACAATTGAAGTAATTGATTCGCTTCAAATTGAGAAGTTTGAAATTGCTCAACTATTGGTAGTGTATTTATTTCTGTTTCAATATTATGGATAGTATGTTCTGATTGAGCTAACGCATTTTGCTTTCCATAATTTTGAAAGTTTACAGATTGCTTTTGTTGCTTTTTTAATATATCCATTTTTTTCTGTATCTTTTGATTACGATGAATTTGCGCTTCTATTTGTTGATAAGTTTTGATAGTTTCCAAATCTTTAATTTTATTTGAAATACTATTCGCTTGTTGTAATACATCATTTTTAGTATACATTTATTGAATCACCATTTCTGCACTCACTTCTTTAATAAAGCTACCATTTAATGAATATTGTTTCGCCTCGTCTATATGCACTTCAACTAATTTACCAATCATTTCTTTAGGTGCTTTAAAATTCACAAGTTTATTTTTATCGGTATAACCTGCAAGAACTTGTTCATCTTTTTTACTACTACCTTCACACAATACTGTAACTGTTTGACCTTCGTACCTACTCATAGCTATTTGTGAATAGTGACCAACTTTTTTATTCAAGCGTTGTAATCGTTCCTTTTTAACATCTAAAGGTACATTATCTTTCATTTTTGCTGCTGGTGTACCATCACGCTGAGAATATAAATACGTATATGCATGTTCAAACTTAACTTCATCATATAATGTTAATGTTTCCTCGAATTGTTCTTCTGATTCATTTGGATAACCTACAATGATATCAGTTGTTAAAGCTACATTAGGAATTCTTTCTTTAATTCGTTTCACTAAGTCCAAATAGCTCTCACGCGTATACTTTCTGCCCATAATTTTTAACACTGCATTATTCCCAGATTGAACTGGTAAATGAATATGAGGCACAATATTTCCACCTTCAGCAATAACATCTATCATATGATCAGTAAAATCCCAAGGGTGACTCGTAGTGAAACGAACTCTAGGAATAGCTATTTTAGAAATTGCCTCTAAAAGGTCTCCTAAATCATATTGCATATCCTGTAAATCTTTTCCATATGAATTAACATTTTGACCTAACAACGTAATCTCTTTATATCCTTCACGAGCAAGTTCACGAACCTCATCAATAATATCTTCTGGTCTACGGCTACGCTCTTTACCTCTTGTAAATGGTACAATGCAATATGTACAAAACTTATCACAACCATACATAATATTTACCCATGCTTTAATATTACCTTGTCGTACTTTCGGAAGATTTTCAATAACATCCCCCTCTTTTGACCATACTTCTACAACCATTGCCTTTGATAAATATGCTTCTTCTAAAATTTCTGGCAAATGATGAATGTTGTGTGTACCAAAAATCATATCGACATTTTGATACGATTTTAAAATCTTATTAACTACTGATTCTTCTTGTGACATACATCCACAAACGCCAATCAATATGTCTGGACGTTCTTTTTTCAAATGTTTTAAGTTACCAATCTCACTAAACACTTTATTTTCTGCATTCTCTCTAATTGCACATGTATTAATTAATATCACATCTGCTGTATTTATATCACTTGTAGCTTGATATCCAAGTGCTTCAAGTATACCTGCAATGACTTCTGTGTCATGCGCGTTCATTTGACAACCATACGTTTTAATTAAAAATGTACGGTCGTTCCCCATCCCACGATATTTCTCATCAATTTGAAAATCTCTATTGTAACGAACTTCTTGTTTACCACGCTTTTTTGCTTCTTTTAAACTCGGTGGTTGGTAAACATGTTCAAAATATTTGCTATAATCTTTTTCAGCTTTCTTATCTCTTTCAGCTAAAACATCTAAAGAACTTGCTTTTCTTTGCTCTTCGTTCACTTTTCAAAATCCTCTCTATTTGCCCGTATCATTAAATAATTATATTAAATTTAGCTATAAAGTGCAAAAGCAGTCAAAAATATTCGTCCATTCACAAAAATCAAATCAAAACTAGTCATATTAATCAATCATATTTTTCAGTTAAAGTTTCGATAGAAATTCCTTCAGGTACATGATAGAACTTTACTTGACTAATAATACTTGGACATTCAAGTTCTACCATACGTTCATTTAAGGATTGTATTAAAATCAAACATTCATTCATGTTTCCTTGCACTGTTGTTTCTAATGGTCCGACTCTATAATGCAATCCTGACTCATCAATAATTTTAATCGCTTCATCGACATATGGTATAACATTGTCATTGTTTGGTGTCTTAGGAATAATTTGAATACTCATTAATGTATCATTCATAAAAAAACTCCTTTAAACTTTTTGATAGTAAAAAACTGAATAGCATAAATGGATCTATAATAAATTCATTTATACGACTCAGTTTTAATTATTATATAAATTGTTCTGTTAATGTATTGAAAGTATCTTCAGTTATCTGGATATCTCTTTTTGCTAATGGCATATCATCTAATTCTTTAATTTGCGATTCATATGATGGTGTTTCCTTATCTTGATAAACAATTCCAGTAACTAGTGATTCATGTTCTATAACTGTTTTGATTGCCAGTTGTTTATCCTCAGAATCGTAATTTTCAATGTCATCAACACTTATTAAATGCTCTTTAAACCAATCGTATGTGTTAATTTTATTATAAGTTACACATGGTGAAAAGACATTTACAAATGAAAAACCATCATGGTTAATTGCATCTTCAATAAGTTTTGTTAATCCTTTAATATCACTCGAAAATCCTTGTGCTACAAATGTCGCTCCCGATGATAACGCTAATTCTAGTGGTGCAACATTTTTTTCAATATTCCCTTTAGGCGTTGTCTTTGTAACAAAACCTATTGCTGATGAAGGGGAAGTTTGACCTTTTGTCAAACCATAAATTTGGTTATCCATAACAATATAAGTCATATTCATATTTCTTCTTAACGCATGTATTGTATGGCCCATTCCTATCGCATATCCATCTCCATCTCCACCAGAAGCAATAACGGTTAAATCTTTATTTGCCATTTTCACACCTTGTGCTAAAGGTAATGCACGTCCATGAATAGAATGTACCCCATACGAATTAATATATCCCGATAAACGTCCTGAGCAACCAATACCGGTAATAATTGCTACTTCTTCTGGCTCTAGACCAATATTTGCCGCTGCTTTTTGAATAGCAGCTTGTACTGAGAAATCACCACATCCCGGACACCAGTTCGGCTTAACATTATTTCTAAAATCTTTAAATGTTGCCATTTATACCATCTCCTTTATTTCTGTAGCAATTTCTTTTCCTTTTTCTTCAATTTCATGTGGTAAAAAAGGTGTACCATCATATTTTGTATAATTTTCCAATTTATCATGAATATTGACATTCATTTTAATAATACTTGCTAATTGACCTTGATAATTATGTTCCACAACAACAACTTTTTTAGCTTTGTCAGCAGCTTCTTGGATTACATTGGTTGGGAATGGATGTAACTGTCTTATTTGCAATGTATTAACTTTTATACCTAATTGATTTAAACGTTTACTACCTTCATGGATTGCACCTTTTGTTGATATGAAGCCAATATATAGAATATCAGCATCATCATGTTGTATGTCTGCCTCAACTGGTGATTCAATTAATAAATGTTCTGTTTTTTTCATTCGTTTATCCATTTGTTGTTTTCTATTTAATGCCGACTCACTCGGTTTCCCTTCATTATTGTGTTCGACACCAGTAATATGATGAATTCCACCTTTTACTCCCGGGATTGGTCTTGGTGAAACACCATTTGTAGTTAATGCATAACGCTTGAAATAACCTTTATCATCTTCATCACGCTCAATATTAGATTGAATCAATAACCCGCGTTTAATTTCTATACGATTATAATCTAATTTTTCAACTGTTTGTTTACCTAAAGATAATTGTAGGTCACTTAAAACAATTACTGGACATTGATATTCTTCAGCTAAATTAAATGCCTCAATTGTTAAGTAAAATGCATCTTCAGCATCAGTTGGTGCGACTACAATTTTAGGAATATCTCCATGTGTTCCATAAATCATTTGCATTAAATCTGACTGCTCTTGTTTAGTTGGTAAACCAGTAGAAGGCCCCCCACGTTGGGTATTAATAATAACTAACGGGGTTTCAGTCATTCCAGACAATCCTATTGCCTCCATCATCAATGATAGACCTGGACCAGCACTAGCTGTAAATGCTCTAACACCACCATAATTAGCCCCAATAGCCATAGTTGCAGCAGCTATTTCATCTTCAGTTTGAATAACAGCTCCGTTCACTTTAGGCATATTCGCAATCATATATTCCATTATTTCAGAAGCTGGTGTGATAGGATATGCAGCCATAAATTGAGAACCAGCAGCTATGGCACCTAACCCAATAGCATCATTTCCAATCATATATAAATGAGGTTCTGCATCAGTTGAATCCAATTCAAAATCACCGGTAATCTCTGGTAGGTATGATTGCATTAACTGATAACCTTCGTTCAATGCTTGTATGTTTACTTCAACTACTTTATCACCTTTTTTAGAAAACATGTTTTTAATTAGTGATTCAAAAGTGTCTGTATTTAAGTTCATCAATGCACTTGTTGCTCCAATTGCAACCATATTTTTCATTAATGCCGTACCTAATTCTTTAGCAGTAGCAGTGAAAGGTAACTCAATAAGTTGAGCAAGACAGCCTTCAGGCTTAACCGGCTTAGCCTTGGCATCAACCAAAATAATGCTATCTTCTCTCATCTCATGATGATTAACATCAATTGTTTCTTGATCAAAAGCAATCAATATATCTAAATTATCACTGATTGCATGAACAGGTGTTGTTGAAACTCTAATTTTATTATTTGTATGTCCGCCTTTGATACGACTTGAAAAATGTCTATATCCATATAAATAATATCCTTTTCTATTCATAGCCGTAGCGAAGATTTCACCTGTCGATTCAATACCTTCACCTTGTTGTCCGCCAACTTTCCACGATAGTTGTGGTTTCATAGTTATATGCCTCCTATGGATATATTTCATACTAAATGATAACAAAAAGAACCACCGATTTACTATGTAAACAGTGGTACTATATTAAATTCATACTAATGGACGATATATCTCATTTTTATAGATTTAAATCATTTTTGAAACTTAATATAAAATATATTTATTTTAATGGATGATCTTCATTAATTAGTATACGTTCAATATGTTTTGTTTTACCTTCTTTATCTAAATCAATAATTATACCTGATAAAACACTTCTTCCCTCATTTGGAACAACGTGTCTTTGAGGTAAACTTGTTATAAAACGTTCGATAACTTCTGTTTTATTAATTCCTAAAATACCATCGTAAAATCCTGTCATTCCTACATCTGTTATATATCCAGTTCCATTTGGCAAAATACGTTCATCTGCAGTTTGGATATGTGTATGGGTTCCGACAACAGCACTCGCTCTTCCATCTAGATGCCAACCCATTGCATACTTTTCTGAAGTTGTTTCTGCATGAAAATCGACAAATATATATGGTGTAACTGCTTGTGCTTCTTTAATCAATTGATTAGCTTTTTTAAATGGATCATCAATATCAGGCATAAATGCACGCCCTTGCAAATTAATTACAGCTAATTTTATATCATTAATTTGAATAAATCGCATACCAACTCCTGGAGCTTCTTCCGGAAAATTGGCTGGTCTTACTAAGCGCTTCGCTTCATCTATAAAATCATAAATTTCTCTTTGACCATATGTATGATTACCCATCGTCATGAAATCTACGCCATTTCTTAGTAATTGCTTGTAAATTTTTTCAGTCAAACCTTTCCCATGTGCTGCATTTTCAGCATTAACAATTGTTACGGTCGGTCTATATTTTTGTTTCAGTTGAGGAATATAAGTTTCAATTGCATCTCTTCCAATTTTACCTACGATATCCCCTATAAACATTATTCTCATGTTCAGTTCATCCTCTCATAAGTACTAGTTTAATTCATACGTTCTAATATTTAAAGTAAATATTAAATTCTTTGAATTATTTTTTAACTTTTATAAAGGGACTTTACTTTGTTGAAAAACCTCAATATGTTAGTATAAAGTCATCAAAATAAATAGGAGTTGTAAATAAATACATGTCTATTAATATTGATCCAGAAAAATTTGCAGAATTAGTCGTTATGGCTAATCCATCTAAATCTGAAGAAGCAGAAGATATTGCAAAAGATAGTTTAAAGCTATATATTAATGCATATCGTTTAGCAGAAAGATACTCAACTATCGCAACAAACTGCTATGATACTGCTGAAGTAATTAAAGAACTAAAGAAAACGGATTTACAATTAAAATAATCCATCAAAGAGTCCTTACTGAAAATACAGGAGTGAAGATGCATGTCATCTTCACTTCTTTTTTATATTAATGCATAGATTTATAACCACCTATGGTTTACATAATATAAATACAGTTAATAAATAAAGATTTATCCTCTATAAAAGTGCATTAAAAAAGCCCCCTCACTTAAATATGTGAGGGAGACAAAAATTATTTTGCATACTCTATTGCTCTAGTCTCTCGAACAACTGTCACCTTGATATGACCAGGATATTGTAATTCATCTTCAATTTGATTTTTAATATCTCTAGCCAAACGATAAGATTTTAAATCATCAATTTCTTCAGGAGATACAATCACACGGATTTCTCTACCTGCCTGAATTGCAAATGCTTTTTCTACACCATCATAACTTTCTGATAACGTTTCTAAACGTTCTAATCGACGAATATAATTCTCTAATGTTTCTTTTCTTGCGCCTGGACGTGCCGCAGATAAGGCATCTGCTGCAGCAACAAGGATAGATATGATAGATGTAGGCTCAACATCACCATGATGAGAGTGAATTGCATTAATTACTGTTTCATTTTCACCATATTTTTTAGCCAATTCTACACCAATTTCAACATGACTACCTTCTACTTCATGATCAATTGCTTTACCAACATCATGTAAAAGTCCAGCTCGTTTCGCTAATGTTTCATCTTCACCTAGTTCAGCAGCTAACATACTAGCAAGATGCGCAACTTCGATTGAATGTTTAAGTACATTTTGACCGTAACTTGTACGATAGTTTAAACGACCTACAATTTTAACTAAGTCAGGATGCATATTATGCGCATTAACCTCAAATGTAGCTTGTTCACCTGCTTCTCTGATGATATCGTCTACTTCTTTTCTCGCTTTTTCAACCATATCTTCGATTCTACCTGGATGGATTCGTCCATCAGATACTAAGTTAACAAGTGCTGTTCTAGCAATTTCTCTTCGTATTGGATCAAAACCAGATAAAATAACTGCTTCTGGTGTATCATCAATAATTAAGTCTATGCCAGTTAAAGTTTCAAGCGTACGGATATTTCGTCCCTCACGTCCAATGATTCGACCTTTCATCTCATCATTTGGCAAGTTAACTACTGATACCGTTGATTCACTTGTGTGATCTGCTGCTAATCTTTGTACTGCTGTAGCTAATAATTCTTTTGCTGTTTTATCAACTTTTTCTTTAGCTTCTTTTTCTTTTTCTTTAACAAGTACTGCAATATCTTGTGACAGTTCTTCCTCAACTCTTTGAAGTTGCTCATTAATTGCTTCTTCTTGAGTGAGACCGGAGATGCGTTCTAATTCTTGTTCATGCTTCATTATTAATGTTTGAACACTACTCTCTTTTGCATCTACTTGTTGTTGTTTTTCTTCAATTTTTGATTCTTTTTGCTCTAAAATCTCATCTTTTTTATCTAATAGATCAGATTTACGCTCTAAGTTTTCTTCTTTTTGAAGAAGTCGGGTTTCTTGTCTTTGAAGTTCACTTCGTCTTTCACGAAGTTCTGCTTCAGTTTGTTCTCTTAGGATTTGGTTTTCTTCTTTTGCCTCAAGTAATTTCTCTTTTTTGATATTGTCAGCTTCTTTATGTGCTTGATTTACAATATCTTCGGCAGTTTGTCTAGCTTGTGTTTGCTTTTGAAGCAACAAATTTCGGGCAACAACATACCCTCCAACAACTCCTAGAATGATCCCCAGCAAAATGAGTAGGAGGCTTAATAAATTCACACAAACACCTCCTTTTTCTAGGGTTTGCTCTGTATATGAAATTCAATATGACTTTATGAAATTATATATAAATCATACAAATTAATTGTACGGTTTATAGGAGATAAGTGTCAAGTTATCAATTTGCACTTTTGCACTATATTGATTGCTATTTCTACTATTTTCTAAAAATTTGAATCATTTTAACAAATCAAGTATCTTCGTATGTACTAATTGCTAAATTTATCTTTAATAAATGCCATACAGTTTCAAACTTAATTATATTGATGAAGAATCTAAAAATAAGTTTTTAACAATTTCGGTTTAGCATTATCTTTAAACTATTTATCTATCATAAATGAGCTAGAGACTTAAAAAAGTTACAAAAAAACCTTATAGATTTGATTTTGTGTGTTAAGAAATAGTATTGGAATTCTACTTTTAGATAACACTTTTTTAATCAAATCTATAAGGGTATGATTTAATACAGCTTTACATATAAAATTGGTTAAATCTATTCTTCATCAAATAAAGATTTTGGCGCGTCTTCAACCTCTTCAACATCACCATCAGAAATTCCAAGTTTTTCTCGTAACTTGCGATCAATTTCTTCTTTAATTTGAGGATTTTCTTTCAAGTACATTTTAACATTTTCTTTACCTTGGCCCATTCTTTCACCATTATATGAGTACCAAGCACCAGACTTATCAACGATGTCATTTTCAACACCTAAATCAATAAGTTCACCTTCTTTAGAAATACCTTGGCCATACATAATATCAACTTCTGCCACTCTAAATGGAGGTGCTACTTTATTTTTAACAACTTTAATCTTTGTTCTATTACCAACTATTTCTTGACCTTGTTTAAGTTGTTCTGCACGGCGTACTTCTAATCTAACTGAGCTATAGAATTTTAGTGCGCGTCCACCAGGTGTAGTCTCTGGATTCCCAAACATAACGCCGACTTTTTCACGAATTTGGTTAATAAAAATAGCAGTCGTGTTTGATTTAGAGATAGCACCAGATAGTTTACGTAATGCTTGTGACATTAAACGTGCTTGTAAACCGACATGAGTATCTCCCATTTCACCTTCAATTTCAGCTTTAGGTGTTAAAGCAGCAACAGAGTCTACAACTACGATATCTACCGCACCACTTCTAACAAATGCTTCTGCGATTTCAAGCCCTTGTTCACCATGGTCAGGTTGAGATAAGTACAAATTATCAATATCTACCCCTAAAGCTTGTGCATATTCTGGATCTAATGCATGTTCGGCATCGATAAATGCAGCAACTCCTCCATTACTTTGCACTTCTGCAATAGCATGAAGTGCTACTGTTGTCTTACCAGAACTTTCAGGTCCATATATTTCAATAATTCGCCCTTTTGGATAGCCACCTACGCCTAATGCGTTATCAAGTGTAACTGATCCAGTTGATGTTGTAGAAACTCGACGACCTATATTATCGCCTAACTTCATCACGGCACCTTTACCGAAAGATTTCTCCATATTTTTAATTACTGTATCTAAAGCTTTTTGACGTTCGTTATCCAAAGCGAGACCTCCTAATTGAAATTGCTATCTTTTAATTATCTTAACAATACTATACAAGTATTCAAACTAAATTACAAGTGTTTTGCGAATATTTGTTCGTGTAATTTGTTGTTTTTAAATCGCAAAATCGAACAAACGTACTTATAAATATAACAAAAACAAAATTATTTTTGTGTTCGTTGCCAATTTAATAATCTTATAAGTGCATAATTTTGACTTCTGTTCTTCAATAAATTTCTAGATTTTGACATTTTAAAATGATCAACCATTAATTGCTGTTTATCAAAGTATGCTAAATATACAGTATTATCATACTCAAGCAAAATAATCGCTGTTGAAACATTAAAAAGTTTCGTAACAAATTGAGATGCGTCATCTAATTGTTGATGTATAGGCTTCTCACTTTCTATAAAGCAGTCAGAATGGTTTATCATACCTTTTAATACCCCATTTGAGTCTGCTTCTTTTAAGCGAGAATATAAAGCACCATTCGTGATACCATCATAAATCGCAAAAGGTTGCTGAATTACATTCATAACCGCTTCTTCAATTAAGATATCATCTGAACCATAATAATAAGTTCCTATACGATTTAAAATTTCTTTCTTAATTGGTTCGATTAATTTTAACGCTTGTGCTTTAGAATCTGCACTCGCAGTTAATCTAATATATACTTCATGACTGCCTGCTAAAGGCGCAATCGTAGGATTAGTTTGATTATCAATCAGATCCATTAACAGTGTCTCTACTTTAGATTCACCAATTCCAGCAAATCTCAGTAACTCTGAATGTATAATGCTACTATCATTAATAAAATGAGGCAATAATTCATTTTTAACCATAGGTTGCATTTCTTTTGGTGGCCCCGGAAGCAATATGATGTGCTTATTTTCATACTTAACCATCATTCCAGGTGCCATACCATGATGATTAGCTAAAACAGTCGATCCTTCAATCACTAATGCCTGTTGTCTATTATTTGCTGTCATTTCTTGCCCCTGGTCTTTAAAATAGCTTTCAATATATTTTAAAGACGGGTCATCAATAACTAATTCTTTACCTAAGACTTTAGCAACAGTATGTTTTGTTAAATCATCTTTAGTAGGACCTAATCCGCCTGTTAAAATCACAGTGTCATATTTTTCCATCGCTCGACGAACTGTGGATTCTAAACGTTCTTCATTATCACCAATTACAATATGTTCTAATACGTGTTGTCCTATTTCATTGAATACTTTTGATAGATATTGTCCATTTGTATTCGCAATTTGCCCCAAAAGCAACTCCGAACCCACTGCTATAATTGAAATCGACATTTTTATCCCCCTCGAATATAAAATAATAAAAGTTTTTTGTCTATTTTAAAGCTAGTAAGATTATGAATGAATTAATTATTTGAGTATTGTAAAATCTTCATTAAAAAAGTTCATCTCTTTATTATCTATAGGTGATTTACAATATACTCATTATAAACAACTAAGATGCGATTTTCTAAAAATGAGATTTAAAAAACTAGATTTCATATTAAAATGAAACCTAGTTAGATTATTATATATTTATTTTTGTTTAAAAACATCTCTACCTTTATAAAAGTATTCAATACCAGATAAGATAGTAAATATAACACCAATGTATAATAAAATTTGACCTAATGGCAGACCAATCCATGTTACAAAAGGATCACCTAACAGTAACCAAGTGATAGCTACCATTGTAACTGCAGTTTTAATCTTACCTAACTGACCAGCAGCACTAACAAAACCTTGCTCAATTTGAAGTAAACGTAAGCCAGTTACTGCAAATTCTCTAGCAATAATAATAATTGCAACAACAGAATTCGTTAATCCAAGTTGAACAAGTACAATTAAAGCACTTGCAACAAGTAATTTGTCTGCTAAAGGATCTAAAAATTTACCCATATTGGTAACTAAATTCCATTTTCTCGCTAAATAACCATCAACAAAATCACTTAATGACGCGAGAATAAAAATAAAACCACTAATTAATAATTCGATTCTAATTTCATAGCCACCTAAAAATGACACATCACCAAATCCAAAATCAACTAATGCAAATAAGATAAAAACTGGTATTAACACAACTCTAAAAACCGTTATCTGGTTTGGAATATTCATTGTACATCCTCATTTCTCACTAATATATATTTTAAAAAATTAACACTAACAAAATCCATAACATTAAAGTTATTAAAACTGTAATACCCATGATAACTAATAATTGTAATGGCTCTTTAGATTTACTTTTATAATCTAAATCTTTATTGCTATTGAAAACTGTTATAACTTCATCCCATTCGGCTTGGTTTGATGGAATCTCATCTTGATGAGCTTGAACTAATTGGTTAGGTTCAATATTAACAACACTGGCATATTTCCTTATAAAACCTTCACTATAATTTTTATTAGGTAGTTGATCGAAGTCATTATTTTCGATATGTACTAACATTTCTCGTTTTATACCAGTTCGCTGCTCTAATTCTGTCAATGTCATACCTAACCGCTCACGTCTACCTTTAAGTGCTTCACCGACTGTTTTCAATTCATAGCCTCCTTACAATAACAATTACTCGAAGAAACCAAATCCACCACCAAATGGATCGCCAAAATCTAAATTATTTTTACTTTGAACTGTTTGCTTTTTCATTTCTTCGTAATGTATTTCTTGATTTTCATTTTCTCTCAATTCAATAATATAGTCAAAATCATCCATAGTACATGTACTTGTTTCAACAAATAAATCAGGATGTTCAACAACTTTGATTGATGGCAATGTCATAACTTCGTTAACTAATTCTTGGTGTTTTGGGTTTGACTCTCTTGCAGTAACAGCGCCGTCAATAATATAAACATGGTTCGCGTCATACTCTCCCTTAATAAGTGAGCTACGCACCGTTTGTTTAATTAAAGTAGAACTTATAAATAACCATCTTTTATGCGCACAAACACTTCCAGCTACTATCGATTCTGTTTTACCTACTCTAGGCATACCTCTAATTCCAATTAATTTATGGCCTTCTTCTTTAAATAGCTCCGCTAAAAAATCTACGAGTAATCCTAAATCTTCACGCTCAAATCTAAACGTTTTCTTATCTTTAGCGTCTTGTTCAATATATCTACCATGTCTAACAGCAAGCCGATCTCTAAGTTCCGGCTTTTTTAATTTTGTAATTTCGATTTCGTCAATACTACGAGCTATTTGTTCAAAACGTTCAACTTTTTCAAGATTATCTGTCTTAATTAAAAGGCCTCGTTTACCTTGATCTACACCATTAATTGTAACTATACTTATACCTAACATACCTAATAAACTAGATACATCGCCTAATAGACCAGGTCTGTTAATTTCAATCTCATATTCTAGGTACCATTCTTTTTTTTCTGCAACTGTCATGGTGAACCCCACCCCTTGATTAATTAACTAATTATGATTCACATTTTGTATTATTCATATTATAACATCAAACATAAAAATATTTGATAATAAAAATAGTTATAATATCAAATATACCAAGCACCGTTTACTTTTTGAATGGTTCCAGTCACACTTTTAGCATCTGGATGATATAAATAAGCACATGTATGCGCAATTTCTCTAGGTAATATCAGACGTTGCTGTGGTAATTCATTTACCATTGCTTGGAGTTCATCTTCACGCCACTCATTAGCCATGTTCCCAGCGACAAATCCAGGAGTTACTGCATTTACAGTCACTGAAGTCAACGCCAATTCTTGACTTAAAGCTTTGACAAATCCTAATTGCGCACTTTTCATCGTAGAGTAAATTGTTTCCATGCTGGCACCCATTTCTCCCCAGATTGAAGAAATAACTATTATTCTGCCATTTTCACTTTGACGCAATAAATCCACAAAATAACGACATAACCTGATTAATTGCAAGACATTTAACTGGTAACAAACATCAATATCGTAATCTGACATATCTTGCAAAACGCCATATAATGATTGACCACTCGCGTAAATTAAACAATCTAATGTTTTAATGTCACCAAATGTATTTTCAATATCAATCGTGTTAGTTAAATTTGCTTTTATAAAATGTACTTTGTCACCTTGGAATTTAATTGATAATTCATTTATATCGGTACGATAATATTGTATGTACACTTCAAAGCCATCTGATAATAATCGCTGTACAATCTCAGAACCTATGGAACCAGAACCACCTAATACCAATGCTTTCATTATTTTTTAATCTCCAAACGACTATCAACCTGTTGTTCTAAATTTAAGTACAACGATGACGTTTCATTAATACTATCTAATGTTATATTTTCAACAATATCTAGCATGTCAAATACACTAACACCTTCAAAATACAACTTAGTATATTGATTTGCAATATATTCAGGAGAATTTAGACTTGAAATAAATTCACCAATAAACTGCTTTTTCAAAAGTTCAAATGCTTGAGCATCTTGGAAATTACCTTTTTTATCTCTCAACTCATTCATCAATAATTCTTTTAATTTATCTGGTTCTTCAGTAGCACTAGTCACAATTGAAAAACTATACGTTGGTTCTAACACAAATTGATAGCCAAACGTATCATCGATAAGACCTTCATTCAATAAATGTTGATAAAAATCCGTTTCTTCTCCAAATATTAATTCAAAGAACAATGACATTTCTAAATCACGTTGAACATATTTTTCAGGTTCTTCTTGCAACGGTTTATTTTTAAATCCAAGCATTAAACGCGGCGACTGAATTTTCATCTCTTCAGATACAAAAGCTTCTTTCACTTCATTAGGCTCATCAACAATACCTCTTTCAATTTTAGGTTGATTGTCTTTATTGCGAGCATTTTCATGATCTTCAACAATTTGGCATATGTATTCAGGATTTACATCTCCAACTACAAATAAAACCATATTTGAAGGATGATAAAACGTTTCGTAACATAAATATAAATCATCTTTAGTTATTTCATAAATACTTTCAACACTTCCGGCAATGTCAACCCGTATTGGATGTTGTTGGTACATAGCACGCAAAGTATTAAACATTAATTTATATCCAGGCTGTTCTTGATACATTTTGATTTCTTCTGCGATAATTCCTTTTTCTTTATCAACAGTTTCTTTTGTAAAATACGGTGTTTCAACCATCGTCAATAAACGTTTAATATTACTTTCAACATTATCTGTTGCACTGAATAAATAACTTGTACGATCAAAGCTCGTAAATGCATTTGCTTGCGCATTTTCTTCTGCAAATGCGGTAAACAAATCTTCTTCCTCTTTTTCAAATAATTTATGTTCTAAAAAATGTGCTACGCCATCAGGGACCGTCACAAATTCATCTTGTCCAAATGGTTTAAATTTATTATCTAAAGAACCAAACTGAGTTGTATAAGTTACAAATGTTTTTTGAAAACCATGTTTAGGGATAATAAATAGACGTAAGCCATTATCTAATTCTTTTTCAAAAACTCTTTCATCTATTAATTCATAATAACGTTCTTTCATTATTTATCCCCTCCTTTTGTTAATACATAAATCGTATCTAAATAAGACTGCTTGGCAACTGACTTAATATCTTCACGACTTACTTTCTGGATATCATTTATAAATGTTTCTTTACTTTGAGGTTGTTCTAAAAGTGTTTGGTTGTGCATAATTTCAACGATACTTTTTGGACGATCTTCAGACTCAAAGCGATGAGAAATAATTACTTTCTTTGCTAAAGCCAATTTTTCATCTGTAAAATCTCCATTTTTTATTTTTTCAAACTCATTGATAATTGTATCTTTAGCTACCTCGTACTTATCACTTGATACACCACTTAAAACAAATAAATATCCATTTTTCCCATCAATTTGTGAATGGATGGAATAAGCTAAACTTTGCTTTTCACGCACTTCGTTGAATAATACGGATGAAGGATCTCCGCCGAACATCATATTAAAAACGACAAATGCAGCGTAGCCAGGTTGACCATATTGAGTTGGAAAACGATATCCCATATTTAACTTAGCTTGATCTACATCATCATATTCAACAATATAATCAACATCTTCACCATGTAAATGATGAGTTGAATGTTGGAACTGCTGCTTATCAAATGGTTTTATTGCAAACTTTTCACGAATTTGTTGTTTAACAGTTTCTGGCTCTACATTTCCGACAACATAAACAGAACATTGATCATTATTAATCATTGATTGATATGTATGATAAAGAGTTTCAGCAGTAATATGTGGGATTTGTTCTAGTTGTCCTGTAGATAAATATTTATACGCTTCCTTTTCAAACATATGGTCTAATAATTTTAAAAATGAATATTGCGCTTTGTTATCGACCAACGCTTCAATTTTCTTAGCGAGTAATGTCTTTTCTTGATTAACATAATTTTCATTAAAAGCCCCATTATTAATTAATGGATTCCAAATCATTTCTTGTAATAAATCTAATCCTTGATTGAATAATGATTCACGATTTCTTAAGTAACGCTCATTTACAATTTCTAATGAAAAAGTAATGACATGCTGATCTTTAAATTTCGAAATCGTACTGTTTACATAAGCACCATATAATTCAGCTAAATGATTATTAAATGCTTTGTCCGTAGGCCATTTCTTTGTGGCACGTACTAATAATTTACTTAAAAGTGATCTTGCTGTAATTGTGTCATATTCTAATGGTGCCATAAATTTAAACACTATCGTAGTTGTTTTAAATTTAGTAGTTGGTGAAACATTTATATGTATATTTGGTTGAGATTGATAACTCAAATATATAACCTCCTCAGTTAAAACTTATATCTATATTTTTCTTGTAACCTTAAACTGCACTAAACTATTTTTCATATAATTCAATGAATACAAGATAGGTTCGTCTAACTCATTATAATGAGTTATTTTCAGTAAAATTAATCCCTCATGTGGCGCTGCATTTAACACTTCTGAAATTCTTGGTTCATAATTAACCGCTTCAATTTCAGTATCGGCGTAACAAATATTATGATTACTTTGTTCTTTAATGGCACTTAACATTGAACCATTGCTCATTTGGTAGCCTGTACATGTTAATTCTTTTTTAGCAATTTTATCTAAACAATAAACAACAGGTTGTCCATCAGCAGTTCTCAATCGTTCAATAATTGTAACTGGATGTCCTTCTTCAACAGTTAGCAAACTTGCATCTAACATTGTGGCAGGTTGTTCATCGAAATTTAAATATTCCGTGCCACTTTCAAATCCTGCATTTTTAATCATCTGCCCTATACTAATCAGTTCATTTAATGGATAAAAGAAAGGGGGCAGTGACTTAACACTTGAGCCCTCTTCAAAATTATCTTTAATGACTTGTTCAGTAATCAATGCCTGAATGGCTTCATAAACGTCATCGGTTTTTACATTTAATTCTCTGGCAATAGATAAATTACTAGGAAGTTGATCACCATGTTCTAATTTATTCTGATTAATCAAATTTAAAATGTATTGCTTAACCTTATATACCGCATTCATTTCTGACATTATTTACACCTCGTCATTATTAAGATCTATTAAAACTTGTCTTGGTTTACTACCCTTTTGTGGTCCTATCACTTGATTACGTTCTAAATCATCCATCAATCTAGAAGCACGATTGTAGCCTATTCTAAATTGTCGTTGCAATAAAGATGTACTGGCTTTTTGTTGCTCAATAACAAACAAATATGCCTCATCATATAATGAATCTTCACTTTTCATATCTGCTTTATCTACAGGCGCATCTGGTTCCATTTCTTTAACGTAATTTGCCTGCTGTTGCTCTACTACATAATTTACAACATCTTGTACCTCTTGGTCACTTAAAAACGCTCCTTGGATTCGAGTTTGTGATGAATCCCCATTACCAACGTAGAGCATATCACCTTTACCAAGTAATTTCTCAGCACCACCAGTACCGATAATTGTTCTTGAATCCGTTTGCGAACTAACAGCAAAAGCTATTCTAGAAGGTATATTATTTTTAATGATACCTGTAATAACGTCGACGGACGGTCTTTGTGTAGCAACAATTAAATGTATACCAGCTGCACGAGCCATTTGTGTAATACGTTGGATCGCATTTTCAACTTCTTTACCTGCAACCATCATTAAATCAGCAAGTTCATCTACAATGACTACAATATATGGTAGTTCTGGCTGTTTCTCATCTAATTCTTGATTTTGTTTACGAATTAACTCATTATATCCTTTAATATTTCGCGTTGAGGAATGTTGGAATAAGTCATAACGACGTTCCATTTCAGCTACTATCTTTTCTAATGCCTGTGCCGCTTTATGCGGATTTGTAACAACTGGTATTAATAAATGCGGAATACCATTATAGACATTTAATTCGACCATTTTAGGGTCAATCAACATTAATTTAACTTCATGTGGTTTAGCATTTAATAAAATACTCGTAATAATACCATTTATACATACAGATTTACCACTTCCCGTAGAACCTGCAACTAATAAATGAGGCATTTCATTTAGTTGAACTGTAATTGGATCTCCAGAAATATCTCTTCCTAATCCAACTTCTAATTTATTATTAGACGGAAACTTTTCGTCTAATACTTCTTTTAACGAAACTAATGAAATTTTATCGTTAGGAACCTCAATACCAACAGCTGAACGGCCAGGTATTGGCGCTTCAATTCTAACATCTTTTGCAGCTAAGGCTAATGCAATATCATTATGCAAGTTCACAATTTTACTAACTTTAACACCTTGTGCTGGCTGAATTTCATATTGTGTAACAGCTGGTCCAATTTTAATTTGAGTTACTTTTGCATTAACTCCAAAATCTTTTAACGTATTTTCTAATATTTGTCCCTTTCGTTGGACTTCAGTCTTAGATGTTGTTTTCTGTTTAGCTGGTTGGTTAAGTAAAGTTAGAGGAGGAATAACATAAGATATATTTGTTACTTCCCCTGCTTCTTCTATTGAGTTCTCACTTTCAGTATTATAATTACTTTGTTCTACCTGTTGTTCTTGATGTTTAATCTTATTATGACTTCCATCGTTGTTCACACTTTGGTCAGCATCAAAAATTCGCTTTTTACGACTATGTGTCTGTTGATTATTCTCCTCATTCTCATTATGCCCATAGATTGGAATATCTCGTTCTTGAGGTACTTCAGGAAAGTCACTCACATCTTTAATTTGTGGTCTTTCATTTTGACGTGCTTGTTGTTGTTCTTCTTTAAGTCTTGCTTTTTCTTCACGTTTGATTTGTTTTTCTTGATTTCTTTCAGACATTTTTTCATTAAATGAACTAAACCACGTTTTAATGTTTTCTAAAACAATTTTCGCAACATCGCGGTGTTGGTGATTAGTTAATAAAATAAAACTTGAACATAACAGTAGAACTGTAATAATGCACACCCCAAATAATGAAATTAAAGGTACGCTTAATTCTAATAAGTAAAATCCTAACACGCCGCCCCCAAAGTTAGGAAAATGACTGTGTTGATATGATTGATATACATAAGAAAGTACAGGTTCTCTTTCAGCTTTGACACCGCTATTAAAATAAAACACTATCTGTGACACAAATAATAATGCAATTTGTAATATAATCGATCCAGCTGTGCGTCTAGTCTTAGGAATACGTTTAGAGTATGTAATAAACCCAGTTGCTAAGAGAACTAAAATATATGTTAAATATCTACTATAACCAAATAAATAATTAAAGAAGCTGTCGATTAGACGTCCTATAATTCCTAGTTGGAAAACACCCAACACGACTAAGACTACAATTAATATAGCTATGACATAACGTATCGGATTATCATTTTTCTTTTTCCTCGTATTTGTTCTTTTTTTGGATGTTGTTTTTTTCTTAGCTGTCGATTTCTTTTTTGCTTGTGCCAATTGACGCACCTCCTTATGTTGTCAATGTTATAACGAAATTAAAAATACTGATTCCCCTATAGTTATAAATTTGAATGTAGAACTAGTAGTTTACTTTTCAAACAGACGATGAAAGAGGTTAGAACAGTTTCATCTTTGTATCACTCTACAGAGGTTATTTGAATATAACTTCCCCTTTAAAATGACCATTTTAAAATATAACTATATTGTTAATGACAATAATTATATTTCAATGAATTGTTCTGACCTCTTTTGTGTTAATAACTTTTGATTAAATTTCAGAAATAACTGGAATAATCATAGGGCGACGTTTCGTACTTTCGAATAAAAGTTTACTAATTTGATCGCGCATATTTTGCTTAATTTCAGACCATTCAATACGCTTCTCTTGTAAACCTGCTTCTACAATCTCACGAACTTTATCTTCTGCTTCTTGCAATAAATCTTCACTTTCACGTACATACACAAAACCGCGAGACTGAATCTCAGGTCCTGCAGCAATTCGTCTATTTTTAGGATCTAACGTTACGACCGCAATAAAGATACCATCTTCCGCTAATAGATGACGGTCTCGTAAGACAATATTTCCTACATCTCCTATACCTATACCATCAATTAAAATATTACCTGAATTAACCTTTTCATTTAATACCATTTCTTTACCGTTGTAATTAATGACATCTCCTTTTTCAACAAGGAAAATCTTTTCAGGTGCAACACCTGCTTCTGCTGCTAACTTTGCGTGTGCAATTTGCATTTTGAATTCACCTTGTACAGGAACGAAATATTCAGGTTTCATAATGTTAATCATCATTTTCAATTCTTCCATGCAACCATGACTTGAAGCATGAATCTTTTTATTGTTAGGAATAATATGTGCGCCAGCACGAACTAGTTCATTTAGTGTATTTGCAATGATTACTTCCATATTAGCTGATGCTGTAATTGCTAAAAATACAGAATCGCCTTCTTCAATATTCATAATTTTATGTTTATGTTGCGCCATTTGACTCAATGCTTCAACCGGCTCTCCTTGCATACCTGTAGCAATAATAATCACTTCATTTTTAGGATAATTATCAACTTCTGTTATAGGAATAAGTAAATCTTTAGGAATATCAAAGTATCCCATTTTACGGGCAATATTAAATGAACTTTCAAGTGATCTACCTAAAAATGATACTTTTCGATTTAACTTACTTGCAATATTCAACACTTGTTGGATGCGTATAAAGTTGGATGCATAACAAGACACAACCAAACGACCACGTACTTTAGCAAAAGCATCATACATATGATGTTCGATTACATTTTCAGGTGTATTGTATCCAGGTTTCTCAGCTTCTGTAGAATCACTAATTAATACAAATACGCCTTCTTCACCAATTTCAGCCATACGTTTAATATCTGGAGCATAATGTCCATGTAAACTTTGATCGAACTTAAATTCTCCAGTATAAACAATTGCACCATATGAAGTATGAATGCATACACCTAAACTATCAGGAATACTATGTGTTGTATTAAAGAAACTAATATTAACGTTTTTAAATCTCATAATTGAATCGTTATTAACTGTGTAATAGCGTACTTTTTTATCAATGTTACGGGCTTTCATATTTTCTTTAATCAACGCTATAGTTAATTTAGATCCATAAACTGGTGCATCTAACTGTTCAAGAACATAACTCACTGCACCAATTGCATGCTCGTGTCCATGTGTAAGGAATATACCTTTTAATTTATCTTTATTTTCTAGTACATACGAAATATCCGGTATAACAATATCAATACCTAACATTTCATCTTCTGGAAACATAAGTCCAGCATCTAACATAAACATTTCATCGTCTACTTCAACGATATACATATTTTTAGCGATTTCACCGACACCACCTAGTGGTATAATGCGAATATCTTTATTCTTTTTCTTTATTAAACTCAAAATCTTACCTCCTAAATTTGTTACCCGTCCATATATAAACTCATAATTTATTATAAGTTAAAAAACACTTGATGTACACTATTAATCACTATACATACTGGATAATTAACAGTTGCACACAAAATGATAAAGTGTTTCAAAATGTTCAATGCAATAAAAATAAATTGAGTTCCTACTTCAAAATGACATAAAAAAATCACATGACGATGAAATACCGTCATATGACTTTGATTTTTATTAATTATTCTTCTAATGCTCTGTGTGAAGCGTTCACACGACCTTGCTTATCAATTTCTGTAATCTTAACTTCAATTGTGTCACCAATTTTTAAAACGTCTTCTACTTTTTCAATTCGATTTTTAGAAATTTGTGAAATGTGAAGCAAGGCATCTTTACCTGGGAATAGACCTACAAAAGCACCATATTTTTCGATACGTTTAACAGTCGCTTGATATGTTTGGCCAACTTCTGCTTCACGTGTAATTTCTTCAATAATTTCACGCGCACGATTTATCATAGCTTGATCAACAGCACCAATAAAGATTGTACCATCTTGTTCAATATCAAGTTTAACGCCTGTTTCGTCGATAATTTCGTTAATTTTCTTTCCACCTGGTCCGATAACGTCTCTAATTTTATCTGGTTTAATTGTCATCGTAACAACTTTCGGCGCATAAGCACTTAATTCACCACGTGGTTGGTCAATTGTTTGAAGCATGTGATCCATAATTTCTAAACGACCACGTCTTGCTTGTTCTAAAGCTTCCTCGATAATTTCACGTGTCAAACCGTCAATTTTAATATCCATTTGAATTGCTGTAATACCGTCTTTAGTACCAGCAACTTTAAAGTCCATATCACCTAATGCATCTTCCATACCTTGGATATCAGTTAAAATCGTATAGCTATCTTCACGTGTAACAAGCCCCATAGCGATACCCGCAACTGGCGCTTTAATCGGTACACCTGCATCCATTAATGCTAATGTTGAACCACAAATTGAAGCTTGAGAAGATGAACCATTTGATTCAAGCACTTCACTTACAATACGAACTGTATACGGGAAGTCTGCTGTATCAGGAATAATATATTTTAAAGCTCTTTCACCCAACGCACCATGTCCGATTTCACGACGACCTGGCGCACGTACTGGACCAGTTTCACCTACTGAAAAATTCGGGAAATTATAATGATGCATAAATCGTTTTTCTTCTTCAGGTCCTAAGCCATCTATTAATTGATAATCTCCTAATGCACCTAAAGTTAATACTGAAAGTGCTTGTGTCTGACCACGTGTGAATAAACCTGAACCATGTGTTCTTGGTAAAATTCCTACCTCAGAATCTAATGGGCGAATTTCATCTGGTTTACGTCCATCTGGTCTAATTTTTTCATCTGCAATTAATCGTCTAACTTCTTCTTTAATTAAGTCATTTAAAATTGCATATACTTCTTTAATTAATAATTCATTTTCAGGATCTTCTTCATCAACAAATTCACTGACGATTTCTTCTTTTAAGTTGTCAAGGTTATCATCACGTTGTTGTTTATCAAATGTTAATACCGTTTCTTTAAGGCCTTTTTCTTCAGTCAATGACTTCACACGTTCTACTAAAGCTTCATCACGTTCTACAGGAATGAATTCTTGTTTAACAGGTTGAATGTGGTCAATGATTTGTTGTTGGAAATCAACTAAACGTTTGATTTCTTCATGACCAAAGAAGATAGCTTCTAGCATTTCTTGTTCAGTTATTTCACTTGCACCAGCTTCAACCATGTTCACTGCGTCTTTATGGCCTGCTACTTCAAGGTCTAGACGAGACACTTCTTTTTCTTCAACTGTTGGATTGATGACATACTTACCATCAATAAACCCAACATTTACACCAGCGATTGGGCCTTGAAATGGAATATCAGAAACACTAAGCGCCATAGATGAACCAATCATTGCAGCCATTTCTGGTGAACAATCTGGATCAGCACTTAATACCATATTCATAATTTGAACATCATGTTTATACCCTTTAGGGAACAAAGGTCTAATCGGTCTATCAATTAATCGCGCTGTTAACGTTGCATCATCACCTGGACGACCTTCTCTTTTTTTGAAACCACCAGGTATTTTACCCGCAGCGTACATTTTTTCTTCATAGTTCACAGTCAACGGGAAGAAATCACCATCACGAGGTTCTTTGGAAGCAGTTGCAGTTGATAATACAACTGTATCACCATAACGAACTAATACAGCACCATTAGCCTGTTTAGCTAATTGCCCAGTTTCAATCGTTAAAGATCTCCCTGCCCATTCAGTTTTAAAAACTTTCTTTTCTTGAGACATTATAAATCTCCTCTCTTGAATCTAATAGTTATATCATATCATTTATTATCGTATTTTAATATTAGTTATAAAATATTGAATTGGAAAAAAAGAGAGCGGGATAATCATCTATTATATATAAAATAGACTTATCGTCCCACCCTTATCAATTTAAATATAAGTGATATTTTCAAAATATACTTGTATTTTTAATTTCTTGATTATTTCTCTAGGTGTACTTATGTAATCTTTATCTCATTGTAACCTTATTGTTCACTCAATATTAGCTTAACATATAATAAATGTTAATATTTGTAAAAAGTTTTTTGATATAAATTAAGGTTGGAACATAAATATGCCCCAACCTCAAAGACGTTATATTAAGATTAACGACGGATACCAAGTGATTTAATTAATTCACGGTAACGTTGAATATCTTTACTACGTAAGTAGTTTAATAAATGTCTACGACGACCTACCATTTTTAATAATCCACGACGTGAATGGTGGTCTTTTTTGTGTGTACGTAAGTGATCATTAACTGCGTTGATTTCAGCAGTAAGTACAGCGATTTGTACTTCTGGTGAACCTGTATCAGTTTCGTGTACACGGTATTCTTTAATAATTTCGTTTTTACGTTCTTGTGAAATTGCCATAATCAATTTCCTCCTTAAAATGTTTGAATACTCCTTAATCCGAGTTAGGCGTTGGAGATTCGACCTACTAAGAAAAAGGTGTGGTATAGTTTGTTTGTATAACTATACGCAACTTTAAATATTATATGCTACTTCATCACCAAAATCAACCGCTAATAAATATTTAGCACGTGCTTTATCATCATTCATCTGTTTAACTAGTGGATCAATACCATCAAATTTAATTTCAGGACGTAAGAAATGATGCCAATAAACTGTTACGCGTTCTCCATAAATATTATCTTCAAAGTCAAAAATATTTACTTCTATGACAACTTCAGCTTTATTTGGATCATGAAATGTAGGTTTAACACCTATATTTGCTACACCTCTGTATAATTTATTTTCAGTACCAATCTCTACACTAACAGCGTATACACCTTTTCTAGGCAATAAATAATCATCACTTGGTTGAATATTAGCAGTAGGGAAACCAATTGTTCTACCTCTTTTTTCACCTTGTACAACAGTGCCTTTGATTGAATAAATGTAACCCAGCGCTTCATTAGCTGTTTGTAATTCACCATTCATTAAATCTTGACGTATAGAAGTCGTAGAAATTTTTTCATTTTCAATTTCTTGTTTACTAACTATTGTTGTATTGAATGCATCATATTCTTGTAGCACGGTCATATTACCTTTCCCAAACTTTCCGAAGGTAAAATCAAATCCCGCAATCACTTCTTGAACATGATTTTTAATAATATAATTTTCAACAAAATCTTCAACGCTCACATTTGCAAACCTAGATGAAAAATTAACAACAATGCAGTAATCAATATCATGTTGACTAATTTTTTCAATTTTATCTGAAAGCGGCGTTAAATATGTTGTACGTTTTCTTTTAGGATTAAGCACAACCGATGGATGAGGATCAAATGTCATTACCGCTTTTTTCAAATTTCGCGCCTCAGCTGTTTCATTTAAAATATCAAAGACTTTATCATGACCTTTATGCATGCCATCGAAAAATCCGAATGCCATTGCAACATCCTCTTTAATATACTGTTTAGATTGTATAGGATGTGTCACTTCTATGACTTTCATAAATTTTATCTCCTTTAATTAAAGACTTTTTTAGGCTTGATTTCTGATTCTTTAGTAGGATGTGCCATATAAATTGCTAATACTTTTTCTGAATCATCATCAATAAATACAATTTGGTCTTTAATTTTGTTATCAAATTCATTTTTATTAAATTTCTGCCCATTTAAAATACGTTTCTTTATGTGCGGATTTTTAATTTTAATGCTTGGCAAACCCTTTAATCCATATTCTAAAGGAAACAATTTATTTTGCAATGAATCCTGCTCATGAAGCGCAATTATTTGTTCTAAAGTTAAACTATCTTGTAATTTAAAGCCACCTGATTCAATTCGCGTTAATTTTGACATATGAGCTGGAAATCCTAATTTCGCACCAATATCTGTTGCTAACGTCCTTATATATGTTCCTTTACCACAAACGACTTGTATTTTAAAATGACATTCATTTCCTTTGAAGTCGAGTTCAGAAATTCTCCCAATGTCATTAATATTCACTTTTCGCTTAGGACGTACTACTGTTTCATTGTTACGCGCATACTCGTATAATTTTTTACCATTAACTTTTACTGATGAATACATTGGAGGCGTTTGTTCAATAATCCCTTTAAAGTCTTCTAATAATCGATCAATGTCATCATTAGTGATGTGCGCTGAATGGATAGCTTTAACTTCTAATGTATCGCCAGTTTGATCTTCAGTAGTAGTACTTCTTCCGATTGAAACAGTAGCTTCATATGCCTTGCCCATATCCATTACATAATCACTTACTCTAGTAGCATTGCCAATACATACTGGTAACACGCCAGCAACTTCCGGATCAAGCGTACCTGTGTGACCAATTTTTTTAGTTTTTAAAATTTTACGTAATTTGAATACGACATCATGACTTGTTAATCCTCGTTCTTTATAAACTGGTAAAATTCCATTATACATCTTGTCACCTTCTTTTTATTCATTTATTTATGTAGTGAATTCTTGTCTAAACTTCTTCATAAAAAAACTGGAAAATGTTAAACATTTCTAGACATCTTTGTATTAACTGTTTAATGTTAATATACCGATATTAAGAAATTATCAAACATTTTCCAGATACCTAACACTAAATTATCTATCTTGTTTGTGTAAATCTTGAATCATTCGTTCAATTTTATTACCATATTCGATTGATTGATCATACTCATAAATTAATTCCGGCATAATACGTAATCGCATTCTAGAACCTAATTCCGACTTAATAAAGCCTTTTGCTTTATCAAGGGCTTTAAAAGTATTTTCTACTTCTTTATCATTTCCTAAAACTGTTAAAAACACTTTGGCTTGTGATAAATCGTTTGTTAAAACGACATCAGTTATTGTAATAAAACCAACTCGAGGATCTTTAACTTTATTGTTGATGATATCCATTAATTCTTTTTTCATCTGTTCACCAACACGTTCTGCTCTCATGCTACTCATTATTGTCACCTCTT
Source organism: Staphylococcus schweitzeri (assembly GCF_002902405.1). Taxonomy (GTDB): domain Bacteria; phylum Bacillota; class Bacilli; order Staphylococcales; family Staphylococcaceae; genus Staphylococcus; species Staphylococcus schweitzeri. The sequence continues at coordinate 147,845 of NZ_PPQS01000051.1, read as the reverse complement.
TATCTTTAAGTTCAATTGTCAATCTCATCATATTTAATGAAAAGGCTTAAACAATTTTTTAGCTCACACGTTATTTTAATAAATTAAGCTCATAAAATCAAATAAAGTTTGCCTTTATAATAGTGTTTATAATGAATTTTCAAATCAAAGTTAATATTTCAGTTTCCTTTTCATTTTGTATTATTTATTAAAAAAATACATAGAATGGATAAAAAACTTTACAAAGTTTAAACGCATCGGTTTATACCTTGCATTTTGAATAATAAAACCAAGTATCTATATGAATATTAAAAATTTCGTTGTTCTTTATCATTAACTACATTTTAACAATTCAATGTTCAATTTTATCTGACAATAAAAAAAGCCAAAAGTTAGCATCATCACTATACTTTTGGCATATTATTTTCATGAAAAATTAACGTTTAATTTCAACCATTTCAAATGCTTCGATAACGTCGCCTTCTTTAAGGTCGTTGTAGTTTTCAACAGTGATACCACATTCATAACCTTTAGCAACTTCTTTTGCATCATCTTTAAAACGTTTAAGTGTATCTAATTCGCCTTCGTACTGAACAATTCCATCACGAATAATACGAACACCTGCATTACGCGTAATTTTACCTTCAGTAACATAACATCCGGCAATAGTACCAACTTTAGAAACTTTGAATGTTTGACGAACTTCTGCTTGACCAATAACTTGCTCTTCAAATTCTGGATCAAGTAAACCTTTCATCGCTGATTCAATTTCTTCGATAACATTATAGATAACTCTGTGTAAACGCATATCAACATTTTCAGCTTCTGCAGCACGCTTTGCACCACTATCTGGACGTACATTGAAACCAATAATGATACCATTTGATGCATTCGCAAGTGTTACGTCTGACTCATTAATTGCACCAACTGCTGTATGAATAATACGAACATTTACACCTTCGACATCTATTTTCATTAATGATGCAGCTAAAGCTTCTACAGAACCTTGAACATCACCTTTAATGATAACATTTAAATCTTTCATTTCGCCTTGTTTCATTTGTTCAAACAGATTATCTAATGAAACATTTTTACTTTCTTGACGTTGTTGAACGATGCTAGCTTCATGTCTTGATTCACCGATACGACGTGCTTGTTTTTCATCACTAAATACAACAAAGCGATCACCCGCTTGAGGCACATCATTAATACCAGTAATTTCAACAGGTGTTGATGGACCAGCTGTTTTAATTCTTTGACCTAAATCATTTACCATTGCACGGATACGACCATAAGTATTACCAACAACAATCGCATCACCAACATTTAATGTTCCATTTTGAACTAGTAATGACGCAGATGGACCACGAGATTTGTCTAATTCTGCTTCAATTACTGTACCAACAGCTCGATTCTTAGGATTTGCTTTAAGTTCTTGCACTTCCGCAACTAAGCCAATCATTTCTAATAAATCATCAATACCCTCACCACTTAATGCTGAAAGAGGAACAAATATTGTATCGCCACCCCAATCTTCAGGAATCAAGCCGTACTCAGTTAATTCTTGCATAACTCGGTCTGGATTTGAAGTTGGTTTATCAATTTTGTTCACTGCAACGATAATTGGCACTTCTGCTTCTTTAGCGTGGTTAATTGCTTCAATAGTTTGAGGCATTACACCGTCATCAGCCGCTACTACTAAAATTGTAATATCAGTTACTTGAGCACCACGTGCACGCATTGTTGTAAAAGCCGCATGACCTGGTGTATCAAGGAAAGTAATTTTTTTGCCATCATTATCGATTTGATATGCACCAATATGTTGTGTAATTCCGCCTGCTTCTCCGGCAGTTACTTTAGTATGACGAATTGAATCTAATAAAGTTGTTTTACCATGGTCAACGTGTCCCATGATTGTTACAACTGCTGGTCTTTCAATTGCTTCTGGATCATCTTTTTCATCTTCGAAATATGTTGAAAGATCCTCTTCATTGATAACAACTTCTTCTTCAACTTCTACACCGTAGTCATCAGCAATCAATTCAATTGTTTCTTGATTTAAAGATTGGTTAATATTAGCAACGATACCAAGTAGGAATAATTTTTTAATAATTTCAGAAGACTCAACGTTTAATTTGTCAGCAAATTCTCCAACAGTAATACCTTCTTGGTATGTTACCTTTGATGGTATTTCTTTCGGTTCAACTGGTTGGTTTTGTGACTTATTATTTTTATTATTCTTCTTATTATTTTTATTATTCTTTTTAATGTTTTTATTACCTTTATTATTAGATTGTTGATTTTTTTTGTTATCTTTTTGTTGCCCTTTGTTATTGTTTTGGTTTTTGTTGTTGTTTGATTTTTGGTGATTATTTTGAGCGCTTTGTTTTGAATCATCTTTTTGTTCTTTTTTGAACTTTTTATCTAATGCTTTAATTTGGTCATCTTCCAAAGCTTGCATATGATTTGAAACCTCAATATTCATGCTTTTTAACTCATCTATAATCTCTTTACTCTTTAGATTTAATTCTTTCGCATATTCGTAAATTCTTTGTTTACTCATATAATCACTCCTTATGATATTCATCTATCATTGATAGCAACTTTTTAGCAAAGCCTGGGTCAGTAATCCCTACATTAACACGCTCACCTTTTCCAAGTGCTATTCCCAATTCATTTCGGCTTCCAAATTTCCTCAGTGGAACTTTGTAACTATTACATTTATCTGTAATTAATTTAGTTGTATTATTTGATGCATCTGCAGCAACAATGACGAGTTTCAAATTCCCCTTTTTAATATCATTAACAATGACTGATTCACCTGTTTTTACTTTACCAGCTCGCATTGCCAATCCTAAAAAGTTTAATATTTGTTCTACACTCATTTTGGAATCTCTTCTCTATAAATCAATCTAATAATTTCTTTATAAACAGGCTCCAATTGTTCTTTTGTCGCTTTAAAATACTTCTCAAGCACTTCTTTTTGTTGTGCTTTTTCAACCATTGCAACATCTTTAGAAACATATGCGCCACGGCCTTGTTTCTTTCCTGTTACATCCGCAAAAATTTCGCCTTCTTTATTTATGACAACACGAATCATATCTTTTTTTGGATGCATTTCATTTGAAAGAATACATTTTCGCATCGGAATTTTTTTCTTTTTCATAGATACTTCACTCCAACCTATTATTCAGATTCTTTCTCTACGTTAGTATCAACTGTAACTTCAGTTGCCTCTTCTGTTGATTCAGCTATAGCATCATCTTCTGTAACAACTTCATCGTTAGCTACATTTTCAGTTTCTACTACTGGATAGATACCTGCTTCACGTGCATCTGTTTCTGATTTAATATCGATTTTCCAGCCAGTTAATTTAGCAGCTAATCGTGCATTTTGTCCTCTTTTACCAATTGCTAATGATAATTGGTAATCTGGTACTACAACTATTGTTGATTGATTTGCTTCATCCACAATAACTTCTAATACTTGTGATGGACTTAAAGCATTTTTCACAAATACTTTTGGATCTTCGTTCCATTGAACGATATCTATTTTTTCGCCACCTAATTCTTCTACAACCGCTTCAACACGGGCACCTTTAGCACCTACACATGCGCCAACTGCATCGATATCATGATTTTCTGAGAAGACACTGATTTTAGAACGATCTCCCGCCTCACGAGCAACTGATTTTACGATAACAGATCCATCATAAATTTCTGGTACTTCTTGTTCAAATAAACGTTTTAATAAACCTGGATGGCTTCGAGAAACATAAATTTGAGGTCCTTTTGTAGTTTGTTCTACCTTGTTAACATAAACTTTGATACGTTCATTTGGAATATATTTTTCATTAGGACTTCTTTCAGCTTCAGATAAAACTGCTTCAATACGTCCTAAGTTAACATATACATAACGATGATCTACACGATCAATCACGCCTGTTAATATATCTTCTTCTTTATCAATAAACTCTTCAAATAATATTTCACGTTCAGCATCACGAAGTCGTTGCATAACTGCTTGTTTCGCAGCTTGAGCACCAACACGACCAAAGTCTTTTGGTGTTACATCTTCTTCATAAATATCTCCAATTTCGTATGCTGGGTTTTTAACAAGTGCAGTACTTAAGTCTACTTCATCTCTGTCATCAAAGACTTCTTCAACAACGTCTTTTCGAGCGATTACTTTGAATGTACCTTGATCCATATTTAATTCAACACGGACATTTCTTGCACTATCATAATTCTTTTTGTATGCGGTAATCAATGCTGCTTCTATTGCATCAATTAACACTGCTCTAGGAATTTTCTTTTCTTTTTCTAAATATTCAGTAGCTAATAATAATTCATTACTTGACACGTTTTTTCCTCCTCATCACGTTAAATCATAACTGCGTGACGTGCTTTTGCTATTTTGTCTCTCGGTATCTCTATATGTTTCGTTCTTGCTTTAATTTTCACCTGTACAACAATTGTTTCATTATTGACTTCCTGTAAAATGCCTAACCATTCTTTTTCACCTTCAATTGGTACATACAACGAAACAAAAATAGGTTTAGTTATTGCATTTTGGAAATCTTGTTCTTTTTTTATAGGGCGTTCCGCGCCAGGTGATGCTACGTCTAAATAATACATTTCAGGAATTGGATCATTAGCGTCCATAGCTTCACTTATTTTTTCAGAAGCAAGCGTACAATCATTTAAATCCACGCCACCTTCTTTATCAATAGAGATTCTAAGAAAATGATCTCTACCTTCTTTGACATATTCAACGTCTACAAGTTCAAAATTCAAGTCTTCCATAATTGGTTGAACAATTGCTTCAACTTGATCTGTAATTTTACTCATACAGGCCTCCCTTTTTGGCAAATAGAAAAGAGCGGGAATCTCCCACTCTTTTGCCTGAGTTCACTAATTTTTAAGCACTTTAATTATAGCATAAGTTTATATACTAAACAAATGACTTCACTAATTATCAATGATTCTTCATAAATTAGTCTTCTTTTAATTTATTTTTCTACTAAAACAGAGCGTTAAGGTGAACAATTATATAGAAACTCATCGAATCTGATGTAACTTTTTCTAATCAAAGATTACTAAATGTTTTAGTGAAATATTTCAATTACATATCAAATATTGAAAGCTGAGCTTTATCTGGTAAATTTGGCAATGAACCTAACTCATCAAGATATTCAATAATTTTTTGTGATAGACCAGCTTTTTTATTCAAGTCTTCTTTTGATAAGAACGGACCATCATCACGTGCTTCAACAATACGTTTTGCAACATTTTCACCAAGACCCGGCACTGAAATAAATGGAGGAATGAGCGTATCTCCTTCAATGATAAATTCGAAAGCCTGACTCTTTTCTAAACTAATTGGTTGCATACGATAGCCACGATGTGCCATTTCATTCATAATTTCTAAAACAGTTAAAACATCTTTTTCTTTTTTTCCTAAATCCATATAACGAGAATACATGTCTTTAACAGTATTGCAAATGCTAGTTTTATCTTTAATCATCGTAATTAAATCAAAATCTGATGCACGAATTGTAAAATAAGAAGCATAATAATAAAGCGGATGATGTACCTTGAAATACGCAATACGTACTGCCATTAACACATATGCAGCAGCATGAGCTTTCGGGAACATGTACTTAATTTTAAGACATGAATCTAAATACCAATCAGGCACATTATTTTCTTTCATCGTATCTATCATTTCTTCAGTCAAGCCTTTACCTTTACGTACTGATTCCATAATTTTAAATGCCATTGATGGTTCTAAACCAGCATACATTAAATAAACCATGATATCGTCACGACAACCAATTACACTTGATAAATCACAAATACCTGATTTTATTAATTCCTGCGCATTGCCTAACCATACATCTGTACCATGAGACAATCCAGAAATTTGGACTAACTCAGAAAACGAAGTTGGCTTTGTGTCTTCCAACATTTGTCGAACGAATCCAGTTCCGAATTCCGGCACGCCAAATGTGCCTGTTTTACATAAAATTTCATCTTCAGTAACACCTAAACTTTCAGGTGTACTAAATATTTGCATGACTTCTTTGTCATCTACAGGTATCGTTTTCGGATCAATGCCCGATAAATCCTGAAGCATACGTATCATAGTCGGATCATCGTGACCAAGTATGTCGAGTTTCAACACATTGTCATGAATAGAATGGAAATCAAAGTGTGTCGTCATCCATGCTGAATTTTGATCGTCTGCAGGATATTGTATTGGCGTAAAATCATAAATATCCATGTAATCAGGTACTACAATAATACCCCCTGGATGCTGTCCAGTTGTACGTTTAACACCAGTACACCCTTTTACAAGCCGATCTATTTCAGCGCCTCTTTTATGAATACCTTGGTCATTTAAATAGCCTTTAACATAACCAAAAGCAGTTTTTTCGGCAACAGTACCAATCGTACCTGCACGGAAAACTTTATCCTCACCAAATAATACTTTTGTATAGTTATGCGCATTTGGTTGATATTCACCACTAAAGTTTAAATCGATATCAGGAACCTTATCCCCTTTAAAGCCCAAGAATGTTTCAAATGGAATATCTTGTCCTTCTTTAATAAGTGATGCTCCACAAGTTTCACACGTTTTATCAGGTAAATCGAATCCTGATCCAACTGAACCATCATTAAAAAATTCACTCGTTTTACAATTTGGACAAATATAATGCGGTGGTAATGGATTCACCTCAGTAATTTCAGTCATTGTTGCTACAAAACTTGAGCCAACCGAACCACGAGAACCAACTAAATATCCATCATCTAATGATTTTTTAACCAAACGTTGTGAAATTAAATAAATAACTGCGAAACCATTTCCAATGATACTCTTTAATTCTTTTTCTAATCTATCAATAACGATTTGAGGTAAGTCTTCGCCATACAATTTACGTGCATTTGTATAGCTTAGTTCTCTAATTTCCTCATTGGCGCCTTCCATTCGCGGTGTGTATAATTCATCTTTAATAGGAACAACACGTTCAATCCGATCTGCTAATTCATTTGTATTTTTCACAACAATTTCATGCGCTTTTTCTTCACCTAAAAAATGAAACTCGTTTAACATTTCATCTGTAGTTCTAAAATGTGCTTCCGGTAAAGTTGAGCGATTCAGTGGATTGCCGGGTTGTGATGCTATTAAAATTTTACGTGCGATACCATCATGTTCAAACAGATAATGTGCATTTCCTGTCGCAATAACTGGTATACCCGCTGTGTCACCTGCATGCATTAAACGTTGGTAAATTTCATGTAATGTTTCAGTATCTCTAATTAGCTCTCTATCAATTAAATCTTGATAAAGTGCCGGTGGTTGAATTTCAATAAAATCATAATATTTGGCAATTTTTTCAACTTGGCTTTGGTCTTTTTGCATAACTGCCGTAAATAATTCACCTTCATCGCAAGCTGTGCCTACCAATAATCCCTCACGATATTCATCTAATAATGAACGTGGAATTCTAGGTGTACGGTAGAAATACTTCACCAATGACGCACTTACAATTTTAAATAGATTTTTAAGACCTTGTTGGTTTTGTACAATTAACGTTACATGACTTGGTCTCGCACGTTTATATGCATCTTCATTACTGAGTTTTTTGTTTATTTCGTTATGATTTAATACACCCAATTCTTTCATTTGTTGAAGCATTTTTATGAAAATGTAAGCTGTTGCCTCTGTGTCATAAATGGCACGGTGATGTTGTGTTAATTCTACGCCATATTTTTTAGCCAAGAAATTTAAACCATGTTTACCATATTCAGTATTAATCGTACGAGATAATTCTAATGTATCGATAACACCATTTGTAGATGATCCAAATCCAAGACGTTCATATCCCGTATCAATAAAGCCCATATCAAATGAAGCATTATGTGCTACGAATATCGCATCGCCAACCCATTCTTTAAATTCTGTTAAAACATCTTCAATTTCGGGCGCATCAACTAACATATCATCGGTAATATGCGTTAAATTGATTATCGTTTCCGATAATCGTTCATGTGGATTACTAAAACTTTCAAATTTATCGATGATTTCACCGTTGTGAACTTTTACAGCTGCGAGCTCGATAATTTTATCATATTGATTAGACAATCCTGTAGTCTCAACGTCAAACACAACATATGTAGCATCTTTTAATACGACATCTTGTGGTTTATATGCAATCGGAACACCGTCATCAACCAACATACCTTCCATACCATATATCATTTTAATACCGTGCTTTTCAGCTGCTGCATGGGCATCTGGAAATGCTTGTACAACATTATGATCTGTTACAGCAATTGCTGGATGTCCCCAATCTGCAGCTTGTTTAACATACGCTCCAATATTTGGTATCCCATCCATTTGACTCATCGCAGTATGCAAATGAAATTCTACACGTTTTTCTTCAGATTTATCTTTTTTCGTAGCTTTTTTAATTTCTTCAATATCAGACATCATCATTACTAAATCTCTGATAAATGTATCTTCCTCGATTCGACCTTGTGCTCTAACCCATTTACCAACACTCAACGCTTTGAAATGTTCTAAATCATCTTTATTTTTACGAGTAAACATTTTTAATACTAATGAATCAGTATAATCAGTAACTTTAATTTCAACGATATGGCGTCCACTTTTTAGTTCTTTTAGATTAATATCAAAAATGACACCTTCAATAGCAACTTTAAACTCTTCTTCAATAATTGATTCAATAGGTTTAATATTTTCAATTTGAATTGGTTTTCCTATTTGACATTTATCAACAGCACTTTCGTTATTATCTTGTTGTTTCGCTTTTTCAGCCTTCATTTTTTCAAGTTTCTCTGTAGCTAGACGTGCACTTTGTTCATCTTCTTCTTGAATATGTGCTTCTAAAGATGCTAAATTTTGTTCTTGATCATTGTCATTTGTTTCAAAAACAATTTTATCTAAGTCAAACCCACAATTTCTAAACGCTTTGATAAGACTTCCATTGCAAGCCTTGTCAAAATGATTACGTTCAATGTCATTTGATACCATTACTTTTAATACTTTTCCAGACATAATCAGCTTTTTCTGTTTTAATTGACCTTTAACTTTTGGAGATAAAGCTGTTTGGTCAATACAGTGCCCAAAGTATTTAATTGCATGTTCATCTTGATTCGTGCCATTTGTTACCGTAAAACGACATGTAACGTTGGCGATATCTTTAAACTCTTGCTCTATTGCATGTATAAATAATAAATAATCTTCATGAGCTAAGAATTGTGGTAATGTAATATGAAATTCCCATGTTCTATTTTTATTAGAAACATCTATACGTGTCAGTTCACCTGAATTTAATATTTCACTATCTATTTGATTTGAAATTTTAATTTGATCAGCAAGCACTTTAAATTTTTGTTGCTCTGTCATTGCCAAGACAATTACCACCTTAAATAGAAATTACTTTTGTGCATTTCAATAATAATTAGTTTATACCGTTTAATTATGGTGAAAAACGCTAAAATTTCATCTTTTTCACCTTTATCAAATCACATTATTGTTAAAACAAATTTATCATTAATTATACTACGTCTTTAGTCATTTTTCATCGAATATTCATTATATCAAAAATAATAAGAGTAGGACATAAGCACGTAATTTCTTTTAGCCTTATCCTACTCTTATATGTTAAATATTATCCATTATTTTAAATTGTCATATTTATTAGAAATGACAGTCATTAAGTCATCAATATGGACTTCTTCGCTATCACCTGTTAAACGTTCTTTAACTTCTACAATACCTTCCGATGCACGTTTACCAACAACAATTCGCAGTGGTAAACCAATTAAATCGGCATCATTAAATTTGACACCCGCACGTTCCTGACGATCATCGTACAATACATCAAATCTACTATTAAATTCAGCATATAGTGCATCCGCTAGTTCTCGTTGATCATCTTTCTTAGGATTAATAGAAATTAAATGTAAATCAAATGGAGTAACTGATTTAGGCCAAACAATTCCATTTTCATCGTGATTTTGTTCAACAATCGCACTTAGTGTTCTAGAAATACCAATACCATAACAACCCATAATTAAAGGTTGGGCTTTTCCTTGGTTATCTAAAAATGTAGCATTCATTGATTCTGAATACTTAGTACCCAATTTGAATACTTGACCAACTTCAATACCTTCAGCAAAATGTGCAACGCCTGAACCATCACTTAACTTTTCACCTTCTAAAATAAAGCGGAAATCGCCATATTCATCAACGTTGAAGTCTCTACCTACATTTACATTAATTAAGTGATAGCCATCTTCGTTAGCACCGACAACTATATTATTTAAATCTTGCACAAAATTATCTGCATAAATTTTGATTTTTTTATCAATTACAGGACCTAGTGAACCAGGATTTGCACCAACTAAATTAACAATTTCGTCTTGTGTTGCTAATTCAACATTATCTGTGCCGAAATATGATTTTAATTTAATGTCATTAATTTCATGATGTCCACGTACTAATACCATAATGTATTCGCCATCAACTTTAAAAATCATCGTTTTAACGATTTCATCTACTGGTCTACCTAAGAAGTCTGCCAATTCTTGCGCAGTCTTAACATTTGGTGTTTCAATTTTTTCTATAGGTTGCACAGTAGTATGCTTATGATTTGGTTCGTAAACGACTTCTGCTTTTTCGATGTTAGCAGCATAATCGCTTTCTTTACTGTAAACAATTGTGTCTTCACCAATTGCACTTAATGCCATAAATTCATGAGTATGACTACCACCAATAGCACCTGAATCTGCTACAACTGGTCTGGCATTTATACCAACACGCTCAAATATACGACTATAAGCATGATACATATCTTGATACGTTTGGTCTAAAGATGCTTCATCTGCATGAAATGAATATGCATCTTTCATAATAAACTCACGTCCACGCAATAAACCGAATCGTGGTCTCTTTTCATCACGGAATTTTGATTGAATTTGGAATAACGTCATTGGCAATTGTTTATATGACTTTAATTCATTTCTTACTAATGATGTAACTAATTCTTCATGTGTTGGACCTAATGCAAATTGTCTTCCATGTCTATCTTGTAAACGCATTAATTCTGGGCCATATGCACCCCAACGTCCTGATTCTTCCCATAATTCAGCTTGTTGTAACGCTGGCATTAAAATTTCAACAGAATCAATACGTTCCATTTCTTGTCGCACAATTGCAGTAATATTATTTAACACACGTGTTGCTAGCGGTAAATAACTATAAATCCCACTTGTACTTTGTTTTATCAAACCCGATTTCAATAATAAACGATGACTTTGTGCTTCTGCTTCTGATGGCACGTCACGCATCGTTGGTATAAAAACTTTGGATTGCTTCATAATTATTTATCCTCCTAAATTATAAGAAATATCGTCGAATATCATTCCACGTTACTAATATCATAATAACGACCATGAAAATGGCACCAATAGCGATAATCGTTGTTTCTGCCTTTTTATTAACTGGTTTTCTAAAAATCGCTTCATATATAACAAATAAAATACGACCACCGTCTAGTGCAGGAATAGGAATTAAATTCATAATCCCTAAGTTTACACTTAATAACGCAGTGTAACCAATTAAGCTTATGATGCCTGCTTTAACAACTGAGTCTACGTTATGATAAATACCAACCGGACCATTCAACATGTCGAATGAGAAACCTCCAGTGAAAATACTAGCTATCATACCGACTACAGCTGTAAAAATTAGTGTACTACCTTTTAAAAAGCTTTCAAATCCGTATAAAATTGGTTTAAAGAGTGTATGTTCACTAGCTGGTTGGAACCCAAGTACATACTTTGTTTCTGAACTTACTTTAGTCAGTTTTCTTTCGGTCTTTTTAGGAGTTAATTCAACTGATTTTGTTTTACCATCTCGTTCAAATTTAACAGTTGTCTTTTTATCTTTAACTTTGTCTAGCGCCTTATCTACATCTGCAAATTCAGATATTTTGTATTTACCAATTTGGACAATTTTATCACCTTTTTGTAATCCTGCTTGTTGCGCGGGATACTTATCTGCGACTTGTTCTACAGTAGACGTAGGTGTACCTTGATAATATGCAAGACCAATAAATAGGACTAAAGCCAATATAAAGTTAAATAACGGTCCTGCAAATAATGTTAAAAATTTCGGCCATGGCTTTTTATGTGCAAATTGTCTGTCTCTCGGAGCAATTTGAACTAAGCTGCCATTTTCAACAAAGAAAGACTTTCTAGCAATTTTAAAATGATGTCTTTCGTTATCATAAGCAGTGATACCTTCTATGAATAACTCGTCTTTAAAATCACATTTTTTAACTTCAATCGCTTCAATTTGTTGAAACTTATGATGATCATCTAATATGATATGTGTTATTTCATTATCTTCATTCAGTTTAATTTTAACGTTCATACCGGGCTCGACTGGTGGCTCTTCTAAGCCATCTCCTGCCATACGAACATATCCACCAACAGGCAATAACCTAATAGTGTAAAGTGTTTCATTTTTTCTAAAACTAAAAATTTTTGGTCCCATACCGATTGCAAATTCTGGACACATAATGCCTGCTCTTTTCGCAAAAAACATATGCCCATATTCATGAACAGTTACTAGTACACCAAAAACAATAATAAATGCAATTATTGTAACTAAATAGCTCACTCGCTACACCTCGATTGTTTATAAATTTCTTTTATTTTAAAAATGATTGCTGTATACGTAATATAAGTCATTATAATATGGTAAGGAAAATTCACAAAATATAATGGCTAATTTAAATAAATGTTCTACATAATTTTCAAAAGGAGCGCTAAGATAACACTAAAATATCTCAGCAACTCCTATTATCATTTAATGGTTTGTCAGCACCTTTATGACTGTATTAATAAAATATTTAATAATGGTAACACAAACATAAAACTATCAAATCTATCTAAAATACCACCGTGTCCCGGTAATATTCTTCCCGAATCTTTAACTCCAAAATGGCGTTTAAAGCCCGATTCAACTAAATCGCCTAGCTGACCAAATAAACTTAAAATCAATGTTACTCCAAGTAAAATCCAAATATTCATATTAAAATCGACAAAGTAAGACATTGCTATTGGTACTAATAAACTGCAAAATAGACCGCCAATAAATCCTTCGATTGTTTTATTCGGACTAATCACTGGCCAAAGTTTATGTTTACCCATCATCTTACCAAATAGATAGGCACCAGTATCGGTAAGCCAAACAATTAAAAATGCATATAATATGTAATGTAACCCTTCAGATCTTGTTTCATAAAAGAACATAAATCCAATGCCAACATACGCAACAGACATTAAACAAAATGCTGCATCCATGAAACTAAAACGGTTCTTAGATAAGACAGTATAACTTAATACAATAAAACTCATCGCAATTAAGCTTTTTAATTGAATAACTTGTACCCATGGCCCTGCATGCTGTGGCAACATAATTATGATAAGTGCGACTGCACTAATTAAACCAGGAATTGACACAAATTTAATCATATTCATGTTCAATAATTCTTTTAATGCTATTAATGCTAATAAATTAGCAAAAACCATTAATACAAGGCCACCTTTTAACAGAATAGGCAAAAATACGATTAAGGCAATAATAGCTGTCAGCGTTCTTACTTTCATACTATACTACTCCTCACTCAATCCGCCAAAACGTCTTTGACGCGACTGATAAATTTTAATACATTCAATTAATTCATCTTCGTCAAAGTCAGGCCATAATTTTTGATTAAAGATAAATTCACTATAAGAAACTTGCCAAATCAAGAAATTACTTATTCTTTGTTCACCTGATGTACGAATTAATAATTCAGGATCAGGATAATTCTTTGTCATTAAATGATTGTCTATAAATGCTTCATCTATAACGTCACTAGATACACCTTGTTGTTGAAGCTCTTCAAACATATTTTTAATACCATGAACAATTTCTGCTCTACCACCATAATTGATTGCGAAAATCAATTTCAAACCAGTATTATTCGCCGTCTTTTCCTTTGCGTTATTGATCGCTTCAATTGTTGAATTAGGTAATTTTTCAGTAAAACCTATTGTTTCAACTTTGACATTTTTTTCTATTAACTCAGGTAAAAATGTTTTCAAGAAATTGACAGGCAAATTCATAATATAATTAACTTCATTTTCAGGTCTTGACCAATTTTCAGTGGAAAAGGCATATAAAGTTAAGTACTTAACACCGATATCACTAGCAGCTCTAGTTATTTTCTTTATCGTTTGCATACCTTCATAATGGCCTTTAATTCGCGGCATTTTACGTTTCTTAGCCCATCGTCCATTACCATCCATGATAATCGCGATATGTTCGGGTATATTTGCAGTGTCCAGTTCTTCATTATAATTATTTATAGTGTTCTTTTTATTTATTAGCTTTTTAAACATGGTCTTTCCTCCGAGCCTGATCATCTCTGTTATATAGTATTAGTTACTAAACAATCATTATCATTTTATCATACTCATTTAACGCATTGAATAAGCAAATAAAAAAACTGTACCAAAGTCCGACTCGGTACAGTTTACACCATGAATGTGACATACATACTGAGGATAAAAAATACATAACTTTAATGTGATACTTTACCACATACAAAAGTAAAATGTTAAGTTAACTTGTTTAAATACCATCATAACTAATGAAAAATAATAATAATCATTCACAGCATTCCAATCATTCAATGTGATTGCAGAATTATACTTTTACATCATTATCACTAATTGGCATTTTAATATGTCACTGTATATTGATTTATACTGACATAATATCTTTTTCTTTATCAGCAATCATTTTATCAATTTCTTTTATTGAGTTGTCTGTTGCTTTTTGGACATCTTCAGTACCAGTTCTTAGTTCATCTTCAGTAATGTCACCGTTCTTCTCATCTTTTTTCAATTGATCATTCATATCACGACGAATGTTTCGAACAGATACTTTTGCTTCTTCACCAATTTTCTTAACATCTTTAACACGTTCTTTTCTACGCTCTTCAGTTAAAGCAGGGACTGCGATACGAATTACTTCCCCATCACTTGTAGGATTTACACCTAAGTTTGCTGCAATAATCGCTTTCTCGATATCGGCAACAGATGTTTTATCATATGGAGAAATTACAAGCAAACGTGCTTCTGGAACATTTATGCTTGCCAATTGTTGAACAGGCGTTGGTGCGCCATAGTAATCAACTGTTACGCCATTTAATAAGTTAGAATTAGCACGTCCAGCACTAATATTTGCTAATTCACGAGATAAACTTTCGATTGATTTTTGCATTCTTGATTTAGTTTCACTAATAATGTCGCTCATTATATTACACCTCTAAATTTATTTTGTAATTAACGTACCTATTTTTTCACCCATCACAGCACGTTTGATATTTCCTTCTTCCATAATAGAGAAAACAGTTAATGGGATGTTATTGTCCATACAGAATGATGATGCTGTTGAATCCATAACTTGTAAACCTTCTTGAAGCATTTGAATATGAGTTAAATGTTCATACTTAACGGCATCTTTGTTCACTTTAGGATCTGCTGAGTAAACGCCATCCACATTGTTTTTACCCATTAAAATAACATCAGCTTCAACTTCTGCAGCACGTAAAGCTGCTGTTGTATCTGTAGAGAAGTATGGATTACCAATACCTGCAGCAAAAATAACTACACGTTTCTTTTCTAAGTGTCTAATTGCACGACGACGAATGTAAGGTTCTGCAACTTGTTTCATTTCTATAGATGTTAATACTCTTGTATCACAATCTAATTGTTCTAAACTATCTTGTAATGCTAATGCATTCATAACTGTCGCAAGCATACCCATGTAATCTGCAGTACCACGGTCCATACCTAAGTCACTACCTGTTTTACCTCTCCAAATGTTTCCGCCACCAACAATAACTGCGATTTCACAATCCATTTTAGCAACTTCTGCAACTTGTTCAGCAACACTTTTAATAATGACTGGATTTATGCCAAATCCTTTTTCTCCTGCTAATGCTTCACCACTTAGTTTCAAAACTACACGTTTATATTTAGAAATTTGAGCCATTTTCTTATCCTCTCTATCGTGAATATATGTAACATATACAAGTAAAGAAGACACAGTTGTTTCTTTATTAGAATGATTTACATTTTAATAAAGAAACATTAAAGGTGTCTTCTTCCTTGTTTTACTTTATGACAGATTATTTCATTTGTCCTTTTACTTCATCCGCAAAGTTTTCTTCACGTTTTTCCATACCTTCGCCTACTTCATAACGTACGAAGTCAACAAGTTTTCCACCTTTTGTTTTCAAGAAAGCTTCAACTGTTACATCTGGGTTTTTAACGAAGTCTTGGTCTACAGCACAAATTTCTTGTAAATATTTACGTAAACGTCCTTCCACCATTTTTTCAACGATGTTTTCTGGTTTACCTTCATTTAATGCTTGTTGTTTTAATACTTCTCTTTCATGGTTGATTTCTTCTTCGCTTACTTGTTCAGAAGAAACATACTTAGGATTGATTGCAGCAATATGCATTGCAACGTCTCTCGCTGCTTCTTCATCAGTAGAACCTTCAACAACAGTTAATACACCAATACGACCGCCCATGTGTAAGTATGCACCGAATGAATCATTATCTGTTTTAGTTCTGATTGCAAAACGACGAACACTTAATTTTTCACCGATTGTTGAAATTGCTTCTTTAATTCTTTCATCAACTGATTTACCGTTTGGTAAAGTTGTTTCCATTAAAGCTTCTACAGTTTCAGCTTTTGTATCTAATACTTGGTTAGCAATTTCTTTTACTAACTCTTGGAATCCTTCATTACGAGCAACAAAGTCAGTTTCAGAGTTGATTTCAACGATAACTGCTTCGTTACCTTTAGTTTCAACGTGTACTAAACCTTCAGCCGCAATACGGTCTGCTTTTTTAGCTGCTTTTGCAATACCTTTTTCACGTAAGTAATCAATCGCTTTATCGATATCGCCTTCAGTTTCAGTTAGCGCTTTTTTACAATCCATCATACCTGCGCCAGTTTTTTCACGTAATTCTTTAACAAGTTTTGCTGAAATAGTTGCCATTCATTATTCCTCCAATAAGTTATCATTTTATATATTATGATTTTAGCATTATTATAGGCAATATTGCCAATACTCTAATTGAATATTTGTAATTTGCCTTAATTTCTTTTTAAAAAAGGTGATAAGCATTTATATCTTATCACCCATTTAAACTATATCTAAGTCAGATTCAACAGTTGATTATTCTTCAGTTGCTTCTGTTTCTTCTGATTTTTCTTTTTCATCTAAATCGATGTTTTGTTCTGCAGCTACTTCTTCATTAGAAACGCCTTGTTGACCTTCTAAGATTGCATCTGCCATTTTAGCAGTTAATAATTTAACTGCACGGATAGCATCATCGTTTGCTGGGATTACGTAGTCAATTTCGTCTGGATCACAGTTAGTGTCAACGATACCTACGATAGGAATATTTAATTTACGAGCTTCAGCAATTGCGTTACGCTCTTTACGTGGATCAACTACGAATAATGCTTGAGGCATTGATTTCATATCACGAATTCCGCCTAAGAATTTGATTAAACGGTCGTATTCTTTTTTAAGTTCTACAACTTCTTTTTTAGGTAATACTTCGAATAAACCATCTTCTTCCATTTTTTCAATTTCAGAAATACGTTTAATTCGTTTAGAGATTGTTTTATAGTTAGTTAATAATCCACCTAACCATCTTTGGTTAATGTAGAATTGACCAGCACGTTCTGCTTCAGATTTAACTGATTCTTGTGCTTGCTTTTTTGTACCTACGAATAAGACTTGTCCGCCATCTTCTGAAACTTGTTTTAAGAAGTTATAAGCTTCGTCTACTTTTTTCACTGTTTTTTGTAAGTCGATGATATAAATACCATTTCTCTCAGTGAAGATATATTTTTTCATTTTTGGGTTCCAACGACGTGTTTGGTGACCGAAGTGTACACCCGCTTCTAGTAATTGTTTCATTGAAATTACTGCCATTTTAAATTCCTCCTATTGGTTAGTTACCTCCATAGCAAACTATTGTAAAGACAATATAAATATATTGCACCCTTTACACAATCACGTTTGATATGTGTGTATTGGCTTTATAGCCGAAAATAAATATAACATAATGCCGTACCTAAAGCAAATGTTTTTCAAGTGTTTTTCGTATTTTTCATTGTAATATTCTAATTACCATTTCAAATTATAATTATAATAAACATTAACCAAAATTAAATGACTTCAATATTATCATCGAAGTCATTTCATCAAATTATTTACTTTTTTCTAACTCATCTAAGAATTTTTCTTTTTTAACTTTAATGAAAGTACCTTTCATGCCTAATGAGCGGGATTCAATAACTCCAGCACTTTCTAATTTTCGTAGCGCATTCACGATAACTGATCTTGTAATACCTACTCTATCAGCAACTTTTGAAGCAATCAATAGTCCTTCAGTACCACCTAGCTCATCAAAAATATGCTCAATTGCTTCTTTTTCAGAATACGATAACGAATTAATTGCCATAGTGATTGCAGCTTTATCACGAGCTTCTTTTTCAACTTCGCTATGCTTTTCACGTAAGATTTCCATACCAATAACTGTAGCTGCATATTCACCTAATACTAAGTCATTTTCATTAAAATCATCGTGTACTCGACCAAGCACTAAAGTACCCAATCTTTCTCCTCCACCTAAAATCGGGAAAATTGTCGTACGACTATCAATAAATAATTCTCTATTTTCAGGCGGAAACACTGTTAATACATTGTCGATATCAATATTTGATTCTGTTTGTTTAACTTCCATTAATTGTTCAGTGTATTCACTTGGAATATGTCTTTCTTCCAACATTTGAATAATTCGTTGGCTTTTCAATAATTCGTTAAGACTTGAACCTAAAATTTTACCTCTACGCGACACAATAAATACATTTGTTACAGTTACGCTACTAATTGTTTGCGCCACATCTTTAAAATCAACCGCAATACCTTTATGTTTTTGAAGTAACGTGTTTAACTCTCTCGTTTTAGATAATAAGCTCATGAATTTTTCTCCTTTTTTGTATTTTTATAGAATAAATGCACTTAAATCTTTATTAGTTGAAATTGATTTTAATTTATCATCAACATATTGTGGGGTAATATCTACAACTGCATTTGGCATACTTGGTGCTTCAAATGATAAATCTTCTAACATTTTTTCTAATATTGTATGAAGTCTACGTGCTCCAATATTATCAGTATCTTGGTTCACTTGGTATGCTATCTCAGCTAATCTTGTAATTGCTTCATCAGTAAAGTTAACGGTAACTTCCTCGGTTTGAAGCAACGCCTCATATTGTTTAATTAATGATAATTTCGGTTCGGTCAAAATTCTTACAAAATCCTCTACCGATAAACTATCAAGTTCAACTCTAATTGGGAAACGCCCTTGTAATTCTGGGATTAAATCACTTGGTTTAGATACATGGAACGCACCAGCTCCGATAAACAGCATATGTTCAGTATTCACAGTACCATATTTAGTTTGAATTACGCTACCTTCAAGGATAGGTAAAATATCTCGCTGTACTCCTTGTCTAGACACATCTTGACCACTATTATGGTTATTCGTAGCCACTTTATCAATCTCATCGATAAATATAATACCCATTTGCTCAGCTAATTCTAGCGCTTCTTGGTTCGCACTCTCTTGATCAATTAATTCATCTGCAAAACCATCAGCTAAGATTTTTCTTGCTGTCTCAACAGCAACTTCTCTTTCAACTTTTTTCTTAGGCATTAACTGATTCATCATCTCTTGCATTTGCTGATTTTGATTTGTTCCTAACATGCCTAAAGCACCTGGATCTTGTTCAACTTTAATTCTAACTTTTTCTTTTTCAAGTTTTCCTTCTTCAAGTTGTCGTTTAATTTCAGAACGTTTCGTTTTAATCTCATCAGTAGGCGGTTCTTCTTCATCTTCATTATTTTGTCCGAAATTTGGAATTGTACCTCCAAATAATGATTCTAAAGGGTTACTACTTTGTGAAGCTTTCTTTTTCATACTTGGAACAAGCAACTTAACAAGTTTTTCATTCGCTTTAGCAGTCGCTTCATCTTGAACTAATGATTTTTTTTGCGCTTTTACTAATCTTACTGAGACATCAACTAAATCTCTAACCATACTTTCGACATCTCTACCAACATAACCTACTTCAGTAAACTTAGTTGCTTCAACTTTTATAAATGGCGCACCAACAACTTTAGCCATCCTTCTCGCAATTTCAGTTTTACCAACTCCTGTTGGTCCAATCATCAAAATATTTTTAGGTGATATTTCTTGTTTTGATTCTTCATCTAACATACTTCTTCTATATCGATTACGTAGGGCAATGGCCACTTTTCGTTTAGCATCATTTTGCCCAACGATGTATTCGTTTAATTTAGATACGATTTCTTTTGGAGTTAATTTGATTCCAGTTGTATCCATTAATTTCATTCCTCCGTCTTTAACTAAAATTAATTACTCGTAACAATGTATCGTCGCCAAAGTATTATAGCGTTTCTACAACAATATTATCATTTGTAAAGACACAAATATCCGCGGCTACTTTTAAGCTTTCATATGCCATTTCTTCTGCAGACATTTGAGACGCATGACGTTTCAGTGCACGTCCAGCACTTAATGCATAGTTACCACCTGATCCAATAGCGATTAAATCGTCGTCCGGAGCAATAACCTCACCAGTGCCGCTGACGACTAAAATAGCATCTTTGTCCATGACAATTAGCATTGCTTCTAATTGGCGTAATTGTTTATCTCCACGCCATTCTTGAGCTAGTTCAACAGCAGCTCTTTCCAAATTACCGCTGAATTGCTGTAATTTAGTTTCAAATTTCTCGAATAATGTAAATGCATCAGCTACACTACCAGCGAAACCTGCCAATACTTTACCTTCATATAAACGTCTTACTTTCCTTGCTGTTTGTTTCATGATGACTTGTTGACCAAGTGTAACTTGGCCATCGCCTGCCATAGCTGCTTTCCCATTATGTCTTACGGCATAAATTGTTGTTGCATGTAATGTTGTATTACTCATGATTCATTCTCCTTTTTCGCTCGAGGATGGGCATTTAGATATACTTTTCTTAACTGTTGGTTTGATACATGAGTGTATTTACCAGTTGTTGATAGATTTACATGACCTAATAATGATTGCACTGTACGCAAGTCAGCACCTTGATTCAACAAATGTGTGGCAAAAGTATGTCTAAGTTTATGAGGATGTATATCACTTACACCCGCAGTCCTTTTAACAATATCATTCAGAACATATCGTACACCACGTTCTGTAATAGCTTCACCTTTCATATTTACAATTAGAAAATCATGATTACATGACTGAATCGGTTTAAATTGTTCTAAATAAATTTCAATACTATGCCTACAATAAGCACCAAAAGGTACAAATCTCTCTTTGCTACCTTTTCCTAATACTGTTACACCATTAGCATAGAAATCTATATCTTGTTTTTTTATATTAACTAATTCTGAAACACGAATACCAGTAGCATATAATAACTCAAGAATTAATCTATCACGCAATCCTTTTGTAGCATCCTCTTCTACCGTTTTAAATAATGCCTCCATCTCTTCTTCGTAAAAGAATTGAGGAAGATATTTTTCCTTCTTTGGATGTACCAATTGAACAAATGGATTAACAATATTATCGTCTAACGTCATCCAATATTCATAAAAAGTACGTAACGTTGAGATTTTACGAGAAACCGATGTTCTTTTCAAATGATTTGAATATAAGTAACTCAAATAATTTCTAGCATCTCTATATTCAAAAGTATTCAACTGTAGATGCTCTTGTTCTAAAAATTGATTAAATTGAATTAAATCATCTTGATATGATTTTAATGTATGTTTCGAAAAATTACGTTCAACTTTTAATGTATTTAAAAATGCTTCTTGAATATGATTCAATACATTTACCCTCCATCAATAAGAATTGTAGCACATACAGCAAAGGGCTTACAGTAATTTGATAATCAATTCTAAATCTTTTGAGAATTAAATAATTATAAGTAACTTGTTATCCTATAAACCAGAATACTTCTTTTTAAATTTAATTACTAATTATCTTTATTAATAGCTTCGCGATTTATTCTTTAAGTGTCTTTTAAATAATGATTAATTAAAACTTCTTCTTACATGTTACATCAATCAACTTATTGTGTGTTATTTATTTATATATTTTCCGGAAGCGAATTCCAAATTGTCAGAAATACGTAACAATTCCAAAATTAAAAAGACTAGAATAATTATTTTTCATTTTATAGCCACAAATTAAACAATCATGACTTAATAATGAATAGCTTTTCTAGTCTTTCTAACTATTTATAAAGTTTTTTTGAAGCCTTCTAAGTAATCTAATGCTCTATTAGCTTGTGCTTCATAGCGTTCTTTCTTATCTTTAATTCTAGTTTCTAAAGAAGGTAGTAACCCGAAATTAGCATTCATAGGTTGGAAGTTTTTATTATTTTTTGCATGTGAAATATAATAAGCCATACTACCAATCATCGTTTCTCTCGGGAATACTACTTCTCCCTTACCTAGTACTTTGTGCGCAAGATTGATTCCAGCAACTAAGCCACTAGCCGCACTTTCCACATATCCTTCAACACCAGTCATTTGTCCTGCAAATTGAATGTTAGGTTGTGAAATTAATTCATATTTTTCATTTAATACATCGGGCGAATTAATGAATGTATTTCTATGCATTACACCATATCGAACAATATCAACATTTTCTAAACCTGGTATTAATTTAATTACTTCCTTTTGTGCGCCCCATTTCAAATGTGTTTGAAATCCAACAATATTATAAAGTGTACCAGCAGCATCATCTTGTCTTAATTGCACAACAGCAAATGGACGTTTTCCAGTTTTAGGATCTTCTAAACCAACTGGTTTCATAGGACCAAACAGTAAAGTTTTGCGCCCACGCTCTGCCATTACTTCAAAAGGCATACAACCTTCGAAATATTTTTCTTTTTCAAACGAATTCACAGGTGCAACTTCCGCTTCTAATACTGCTTCATAGAATTTGTTAAACTCCGTTTCAGTCATAGGACAATTTAAATATGCTGCTTCACCTTTATCATATCGAGATTTCAAATATACTTTATCCATATCAATTGAATCTTTTTCAATAATTGGAGCAGCTGCATCATAAAAATAAAGCTGATTTTTACCAGTGATATCTACAATTTCTTGTGCTAAGTTTTCAGTAGTAAGTGGACCTGTTGCAATAATAGTATAACCATCAGGTATAGCATTAATTTCTTCATTAATAACAGTAATATTTTCGTGATTTTTAAGGGTATCAGTAATATATCCAGAAAAGTCATGTCTATCAACTGCTAATGCACCTCCGGCTGGAACACGCGCTTTATCAGCAGCTTCAATAATTAATGAATTCAAACGTCTCATTTCTTCTTTTAAAACACCAACGCCATTTGTTAATGCATTGCCTCGTAAAGAGTTTGAACATACTAGTTCAGCAAATTTATCTGTATGGTGAGCTGGCGTTTGCTTTACTGGTCTCATTTCTATTAAGTTTACTTTAATTCCTCTTTCAGCTAATTGGTATGCCGCTTCTGAACCAGCTAAGCCTGCACCAATTACATTTACAGTTTGAGTCATTTCTATACTCCTTTTATTATCATTTATGTCTATCAATTTCGTTGTTATGATTGCTCAAATAAGAAATATACATTCGGAAAATGTACTTCAAACTTTTAAATATCAATCTAAAACTTAAATATTATAACTGCAAAATTTATTTTGATTATCAATATGTTACTTCTGCGCCGCCTCTTTATAATCACAGTTTGAACATACAACTTGTGTTGTCTTACCTTTTTTATTTTCAACAAGATAATGATTGCATTTTGGACAATCTCTACCAATTGGTTTATCCCAAGAAATAAAATCACATTCAGGGTATTTCGAACATCCGTAAAATACACGATTCTTTTTAGATTTTCTTTCTACGACGTCACCATCATTACATTTTGGACATTTAACACCAATAGACTTAACGATTGCTTTTGTATTACGACAATCCGGGAAGTTTGAACAAGCCATAAACTTACCATAGCGTCCCATTTTAATAACCATAGGGGAACCACAAACCTCACAGTCTTCACCAGCTGGCTCGTCTTTGATTTCAATCTTTTCCATTTCTTCTTCAGCACGTTCTACATCTTGTTTAAAACTACTATAGAAACCGCCGATTACTTTTCTCCATGTAATATCGCCTTCTGCAATCTTATCAAGTAACGTTTCCATATTTACTGTGAATTCCACATCAATAATCTCTGGGAAGTATTCTTTCACTTGTTCATGAACTATTTCTCCCAACTCAGTAGGAACAAAACGCTTACTTTCTAATTTGACATAGTTACGCTTTTGAATCGTATCTATTGTCGGTGCATAAGTTGATGGGCGCCCAATTTTAAGTTCTTCAAGTGTTTTTACTAATCTCGCCTCAGTATATCTTGGAGGTGGTTGTGTATAGTGTTGAGCTGGTTCAATTTGAGTTGCTGTGACATTATCACCTTGCTCTAATTTAGGTAGTTTATTTTCTTTTTCGCTTTCAGTATCATCTTTAGTTTCTACATAAAGCGTCATGAATCCTTTAAACTTGATTGTTTGACCATTAGCTCTAAATTTAATGTCGCCTTGTGTGATGTCTAATGAAACTGTATCAAGTATTGCTGGAGCCATTTGACTGGCAACAAATCGTTCCCAAATTAATTTGTATAATCTGTATTGATCTTTTGTCAAAAATGACTTCATATCATCTGGCGTTCGCATAGTACTTGAAGGTCTAATAGCCTCATGGGCATCTTGGTCACCTTGTTTCCCTGATGCTTTACGCTTAGAAGTGTAAGATTCACCATATTTATCAGTTATATACTGTTTTGCTTCTGCTTTGGCAGTATCTGATATACGTGTTGAGTCAGTACGCATATATGTGATTAAACCAACTGTACCTTGCTTTTTCAAATCGATACCTTCATATAATTGTTGTGCAACCATCATTGTTTTTCTTGCTTTAAAGTTTAATTTACGTGCCGCCTCTTGTTGTAAAGTAGAAGTTGTAAATGGGTTTGCTGGATTACGCGTTTTTTCTTTTTTAGTCACATTTGTAATTTCAAATTGATCTCCATCTAATGCAGTTGTAATTTTCTCAACATCTTTTTTTGTTTTTAATTTAAAAGGTTTGTTTTTATAATGAAGAAATTTAGCATTAAACTTTGATTTTTTGTATCTAAATTCACCTTCGATAGTCCAGTATTCTTCTGGTTTAAAATTTCGAATTTCATTTTCACGGTCAATGACTAAACGAAGTGCAACAGATTGAACTCGACCCGCTGACAATCCTTTTTTAACCTTTTTCCATAGAACAGGTGAAATGTTATAGCCAACTAATCTATCTAAAATTCGACGCGCTTGTTGTGCATCGACTAAGTTCATTTCAATTTCTCTAGGATTTTTAAAACTTTCTTTAACAGCGTCTTTAGTTATTTCGTTGAAAACAACGCGATTTTCTTTAGAATCTTCAAGCTCTAAAATTTTTGATAAATGCCAAGCAATTGCTTCACCTTCACGGTCGGGGTCACTTGCGAGAAAGACGTTTTTCGCTTTTTTTGCATGTTTTTTCAATTCTTTTACAACAGGACCTTTTCCGCGTATTGTTATATATTTTGGTTCGTAGTTATCTTCAGTGTCGACACCCATTTGACTTCTTGGTAAGTCTCTAACATGTCCCATTGAAGCTATAACTTTATATTTCTTACCTAAATACTTTTCAATGGTTTTAGCTTTTGCAGGCGATTCAACAATGACTAAATTATCTGCCAATGTCATTTCCCCCTCGCTAATCTAATTACTAAAGATAAATGATAAACGCTTAATTTTGCTTTTGTCAACGTTTTATATCTAAACTATGAATTTTCCCTGTCTAATTTTTATAGATTTTATTAAAAAATAAATTGTAAAAGTCAACAAATGAAATATGAAGCAACTCATTATGTTTACTTTTAAATGTAGTAGTCCTCTAATATATCGTTTGCGTTTAAAACTACCTTAGCACCTTCTTGGATACGTAATAAATTACCTTTTGTCATTGGATTAAACATTGACCCTGGTAAAACATATACATTTCTATTTTGCTCTAATGCAAAATCTATCGTGATGTGACTACCGCTTTGTTCCTTAGCCTCAGTAATTAAAACCCCTTTTGACAAACCACTGATAATTCTATTGCGTTCAGGAAATCTATATTTAGCAATTGGTGTATGGGGTGGATATTCGGATATAACTAAACCTTTTTCTTCTATTTTATTTCTTAATGCTAATGTGCTTTTGGGATAATGTGTTTGATGGCCAAAGGCTAAAACTGCTATTGTAGGGAGATTGTATTTTAAAGCTATTTGATGTGCCATTGCATCAGCTCCTTGAGCAAGGCCGGAAACAATTGTTAAACATTTACTTCTATCATGTGATAATAAAAAATCTAAAGCCTGTAGAGTATAACTTGTAGAATCTCTTGCACCTACTACTGCCAAATGAAACCTATTATTTATTAATTTTATGTTCCCTTTATAGAAAAGAAGAAGTGGAAATTGATATATTTCTTTTAATAGCACTGGGTATTCAGTATCCATATAGGTCATATAACTCACTTTTAATTTTTGTAGTTCTTTAATAATTACGTTATGATCAAGTTTTATAAAAGCATAGTATTTACGTAATAAATGAACATTTTCTTCCCTTTTCACCCACTCACATAAATATCTATCTTTTTTTCCGCAATCCTCTTTAATTACATTAGGATACGCCATTAAAAATTGATAAATTTGTTTAGTCGAAAATTGCGCCCAGTATAATCTAAGCAAAAATTGTCTAATCAATAAATCAACTCCTTTTTTTAATCATACAAAATCATATTCTATTTTTGCTTTACATTTCTAATACAAAAACATTCTCGATGTAATGTTATTTTAAGGAGTAAAAATACCGACTTGTAAAAAATGAAAAGTATGTTGGAAAGAATTTAAAATTTCAATTTCCAACATACTTTATAATCAAACCTTATAAATACGTTTTGCAAATTTATATAGAATTGGTCTTACTGGTTTGATGAAATCGCCAATTAATTCTTCAACATGTGTATTAAAACCTTTTTTAAATTGTTGTACACCAAAATCATCTGCCTCATCACTAAAGACGCCTGTTATTCCATAAAAATTATACCTATTAATATTATGTGATTTTGCATATTTTATCATATGCCATTGTAGATGATATGCTCCCATATACTGATTATACTCAGGATTTGATCCACTTGATAGATAATAAACTTCATCATCAGTACATATAAATAAAGCAGCAGCTAAATCCAAAACAGGTCCATCCTCTAATATTAATTCTTCGGTTTTACTAATTCTATTATTAATACTAGATAATTGTATATTCAGCTGATTTAATTTAGATTTATTCTTTTTAGAATTAGGAGTTTCATTTAATGCTTTGTTCACTGCGATAATTTCATTTTCGATTTTCAATAATTGTATTTTTAATTTATCTTGATATTCATTAAGATCTATACAAGCTATCTTTAACATTGCCTTATCTTTATATATTTCTTGCATTCGTTTAAAATAACCTTCATTCATGAAATGAAAACCATGTTTTTCTTCTGCCATTTGAAACAATTTATAAAATCGATTTGTTTCTTCAATAGATAAATTTTCAACCTTAACACCTATCTCAATAGTCTTTTTTATATTTCTTCTAGTTTGGTATTCCATCTCTTTTAAAAGTTGGTTCTCATCTTTATCTTTTAAATCTAATACAGAAATCCATCTAATTTGACTTTTATTTGAATATCCTGTTGTATAACCTTGATGGATATACCCAATTTTTCCTAGCATCTTTACTATCACTGAATTATTATAATTCTTTATTATCCTACCATTTGCATCTCTTAAATTTTCTATTAAATATGGATCAACAAGAATAAATACTCCTCTATTTTTATAAATGTATTTAGATAATTCTTTAAAAAAGTAACAAACTAATTTAGTATCGAAATAATCAAGTAAAGGACCTCTATGAGAGTAGAAATATTTGTAGAATTTAAAAATACGTGCCTCTGTTAATAAACATGCAGCTATAACTTCATTTTTATCATTCTTCACTCCCACAATATGTGCTTCATGATTTATTTTATTTCTATAATTATATAATTCTATAGACTGTGTATAATGTTTGAAGTGCTTTTTGGTGTAGTTGGTAAATTCTTCTTCACTTAAAGTTGAAAATTTCATATTTAAATGTCCTACCTTTGACTTAAATTATGCTTTTTTATATGGTCTAATAAAGATCATGTCATTTTCATAATTATGAACAACTTTATGTGCAACCTCTGCTTTACGCCATCCACCATTATTCCAGTTTTGGTCTAAACTTTGGAATTTCATTAATTTTCCATCATAATCACCATTTAAGACAATAGCTGTATGACCATATCCTCCACCAAATCTTCCACTAAAAACCACTAAGTCCCCAGGTTCAGCTTTGAAAGTTGGTGTGTTGTGATAAATTTTAGCTTCACTATTAAAATTATTTGCATATGGTATATCTTTAGCTCCATATCCTTTTAATCCATGACCATAAAGATGATTCCAATATACATTGACTAAATCGAAACATTGCCATCCATAACTACCGTCGAAATCCCATCCTCTATTCTCTAATGTTTTCAAATAATTTAATGTACTGCTATTACTATTACTTTTATTACTTGAAGACACTGTATTTGGTTTTGGTACTACTAATGGCGTCATTGGCACTCTTAATTTTTGACCAATAAATATTAAATTAGGATTTGCTATATTATTTGTATGTTGAATATTAGAAACTGTAGTTTTATATTTTAACGCTATACCACTAAGTGTGTCTCCTTTTTTTACAGTATAGATTTGTGTTTTTGGCGCTTCTCTAAAACTGTAGTAACCAAAGTAATCATTAGTAACTTTTGTTATTTTCTTTTGATTAGAATTTTGAGCTTCCAAGTTTGCAGTTTTAATTTCTTTGGTAGGTTCATTGTTTTTAACAACTAGATTTTTACCTTGGGTTGAGTTTTTCGAAGTATTTGAAATCTTTAAATCTTGATTAATTTTATTTCCATTTGAAATTGCTGAATTGTTGTTTAACTTTAAACTTGTATCCGATGTTTTAACAATACCTTCAATTTTTATTTTGTCTTTTGTCGTATTATTATTAACATTTACCTCTGATTTCTCGAATACATTTTGCTCATACCCTCTTGCAAAATCTTTAGATTTATCAATTTCATCTGCATATGCTTTGTTCGAAATACCCAATGCCAAAAACATACCTATTGAAATTGACAAAATTCCAATACTAGCTTTTCTAATTGAATAGCGTACTTTACTTTGTTGTTGATTCATGATGAAACATCCCTTGCAATAATATATTAATATTATAACATAGTGCACCATATATTTTAATAAAAAATTTACTTTGTTTTAGAACGCTATTGAAGAAGGTAAAATAATTAACTTGCCTTTCCAAAATATGCAAAGCGTATCTCTACATTCATCGCACGACAAATAGCCCATTTCCAATACTTTAATAAAGTATGGAATGGGCTATAGCCATTTATATCATCTTTTAACTTTATTTATTAACAGTTAATAACGATTCATAAATACCTGCTTCTTTAGCAGCTTCAATTAATGTTGAACCAATTTCTGAAGGTGTTGCTGCTGTTTTCACACCACAACTATTTAATGTTTTAATTTTCTCTTCAGCAGTTCCTTTACCACCTGAAATGATTGCACCAGCATGTCCCATACGTTTTCCAGGAGGTGCTGTTTGTCCACCGATAAAGCCTACAACTGGTTTCGTCATATTTGCTTTAATCCATTCAGCTGCTTCTTCTTCTGCTGTACCACCGATTTCACCAATCATAACAACTGCTTTCGTTTCGTCATCTTCATTGAATGCTTTTAAAACATCAATAAAGTTTGTGCCATTCACTGGGTCTCCACCAATCCCAACAGCCGTAGTTTGGCCAATACCTTCTTCAGTCAATTGGTGTACTGCTTCATATGTTAATGTACCTGAACGTGATACTACACCTACATGACCTTTTTTGTGAATATAGCCAGGCATAATACCAATTTTACATTCATCTGCTGTAATCACACCTGGGCAATTTGGACCTACTAAACGCGTTTTTCTACCTTGCAAGTAGCGTTTAACTTTAACCATGTCTAATACAGGAATATGTTCTGTAATACAAATAACCATATCTAAGTCTGCATCTGCTGCTTCTAAAATTGAGTCTGCAGCAAATGGCGCTGGAACGTAAATGACTGATACAGTTGCACCAGTTTCATTTTTAGCTTCTTCAACAGTGTTGAAAACAGGAACGCCTTCAACAACTTGACCACCTTTACCAGGTGTCACACCTGCTACTATTTTCGTACCATAATCAAGCATTTGTTTTGTATGGAAAAGGGCAGTAGACCCTGTAATACCTTGTACCATTACTTTAGTATTCTTATCTATAAATACACTCATCTTAGTGCTCCCATCCTTTCCTTATGCTTCTTTAACTAGTTTAACAATTTTTTGTGCACCTTCAGCCATTGTTGCTGCTGGTTCAATTGCTAATCCTGAGTCTTTTAAGATTTTTTTACCTAACTCAACATTTGTACCTTCTAAGCGTACAACTAGTGGTAAAGTTAAATCTACTTCTTTTACAGCTTCAACGATACCTTCTGCGATAACATCACATTTCATAATGCCACCAAAAATGTTTACAAAAATACCTTTAACATTTTCATCACCTAAAATGATTTTAAATGCTTCAGTTACTTTTTCTCTAGTAGCGCTTCCGCCTGCATCTAGGAAATTGGCTGGGTTCCCACCAAAATGATTAATCGTATCCATTGTTGCCATGGCTAAACCTGCACCATTAACCATACATCCGATGTCACCATCTAATGCAATGTATGATAAATCATGCTTAGACGCCTCAATCTCTTTCGGATCTTCTTCTTCTAAATCACGTAATTCTACAACATCTTTGTGTCTGAATAATGCATTATCATCAAAATTAATTTTAGCATCTAATGCCAAAACATCACCATCTGCTGTTGTAACTAATGGGTTGATTTCTACGATTGAACAATCTTTTTCAATGAATACATTATAAAGTGCTAATAAGAATTTAGCAGCTTTGTTAACAGATTCTTTAGGAATATTAATATTAAAAGCAATTCGTCTCGCTTGGAATGGTGAAAGTCCGATTACTGGATCGATAGTTTCTTTGAAGATTTTTTCAGGAGTCTTCGCAGCAACTTCTTCAATCTCAGTGCCCCCTTCTTCAGACGCCATTAATGTTACTTGGTCAGTCGCACGATCAATAACGAAGCCAACGTAATATTCTTTTTGAATAGCACAACCTTCTTCGATATATAAACGTTTAATTTCTTTACCTTCTGGACCAGTTTGATGTGTCACCAAAGTTTTCCCTAATAATTCATTTGCATATGTTTCTACCTCAGATAAAGATTTAGCAATTTTTACTCCGCCTGCTTTACCTCTACCCCCAGCATGTATTTGTGCTTTTACAACATATACATCCGAATTCAATTCTTTTGCTTTCTCCACCGCTTCTTCAGCAGTAAATGCTACTCGTCCTTCTGGAACTGCAACGCCCATTGAACGAAATATTTCTTTACCTTGATACTCGTGGATATTCATCTTCCATCCTCCTGTTACTTAGGTTAAGTTCCCTTACAATTATAAAAAATGTAAGCGCTATTGTAAACTTAAATGCTACTTTTTTATAATTTAATTGAATATTACGCCTTACAGTAACGATTTTATAGGTTCAAAACTTTTTCTATGCTCTTTCATAATGCCAATTTCATCGATTGCTAGTAAATGTTGTTTGGTACCGTAACCCGCGTTTTTTTCAAAACCATATTCAGGATAATCTTTAGATAACTGTGTCATATAATCATCACGAAATACCTTTGCCATGATGCTTGCAGCTGCAATGGATACACTTCTTGCATCACCCTTGATTAAAGATATTTGAGGCAGTGCATTATCTAGCGTCATCGCGTCTATTAATAAATGCGTTGGCTGTACTGATAATCCATCAATAGCTCGCTGCATAGCGATTTGAGTAGCTTTATAAATATTAAATTCATCTATCTCTTCAGCTGTCGCGATACCATATGCAAAAGCAGTAACTTCATTTTTTAGTGCTTCATTTAATTCTAGACGTTTCGTAACAGGTACTTTTTTCGAGTCATCAAGACCTAGATAATTGTGATTAGAATTTAAAATTGTTGCGCATGCAACAACTGGACCTGCTAGTGGCCCTCTTCCAACTTCATCAATACCACAAATAATAGCATTAGGATTTTTTGATAAAATTTCATTTTCAAAATGAGACATTTCAACATACTTCTCTCTTAACGCTCGTTCTTTTTCTAGTACTTTTCTACGTCTAGTAATTGCCGTTTGAACACCTTTGCGCTCATCTAAAAAGCATTCATGGTTTTCTAATTCTTCTATTGTATTGATTGTATTAATTACTTGCGTTATTTCTTTAATTGTTAGCGTCATTTGCTAATTCCTCGGTCATTTCTTTAAATATATCAAAACAGTAATTTCCTATTTTAGCATTTCGAATATCATAAATAATCAATTCAATGACTGCTTCGTAATCAATTTCATTACCGCGACGAATTAAGCCACGCTTTTTACCTATCGCATCAAACCATGCTAAGATTTCAGCATCTTCAGGAACTTCAATATTATAATGTGCTTTTAATCGTGCTAAATCATTTTGAATTAAAAAGTTTAAACCATAGATGGCAACTTCATCTAAGTGCACAATACTATCTTTTATCGCACCAGTTAAACTCAACTTCTTACCTACTTCTTCATCTTCAAATTTAGGCCAAAGAATCCCTGGTGTGTCTAATAATTGTAAGGCATTCCCTACTTTTATCCATTGTTGTTGTTTGGTCACACCTGGTTTATTACCAGTTTGCGCGATACTACGTTTTGCCAGTTTATTTATTAATGTGGATTTACCAACATTTGGAATTCCAACAATCATAGCTCTTATCGCTCTAGGTTTAAGTCCTTTCGCTTTTTCGCGTTCAAATCTTTCAGCAGTCGCCTTTATTGCCGCAGCTTCCACTTTTTTTAAATTTTTACCGTGCTTAGCATCTACTGCTACAGGATAGTATCCTTTATCAATGAAAAATTGTTCCCATTTTGACATCTCATTTAAATTAGACATATCCTTTTTATTTAATATAACAACACGTGGTTTTTGGTTAATAACTTCATCTATCATAGGGTTTCTTGAACTATATGGAATTCTTGCATCTACTAGTTCAAACACTACATCTACTTTTTTTAATTGTTCACTTACTTCTCTTTTGGCTTTCGCCATGTGTCCTGGATACCATTGAATAACCATTCAATTCACCTTACTTTCGTCAATTCTTTTCTCATTATTAAAATCTTTAACCTGTTAATTATAAAGCAATTCTTGAAATTCAACTATATTTATTTTAACATTGTCACACTTCTTAACAATGCTTTAGATTAAGGTATAAGTTATTCTTCCAAGTTTTCTACAATTAAAAATCATCATTTGTTAAATCTAAGCCGCTTATTAGTTGATATTCATTTAATACTGTATGACATTTTTATTATTCAATATATTTGTTTAATGATAAACTAAAAATATTGAGAAGTTTAAAGAACGATGATAAGTTATTTCTTTCTAAGTCATCATTGTCAGCACATATTATGAACTACATTAACTTTAGTCTCAGGTAAACTTAATTTTAAATTTGAAAGTTGAGGATAATGTTGTGTTAAAAAAGTTGCTAAATTCAAACGTCAAACAATTCTTGGTTATAACTTTCATGAGCGTAATATTGACGCTTATTTTATTTTCTACTCATATCTATGATTATATTGAGAATGGTACTGTTTTTAGTGGATCTGGAGATGGATTCCGACAAATGATGCCATTTCAAATGTATTTATATGAACATCTAAGTAGTTTTTCAAGTTTATATGATGCATCGTTTGGATTAGGTGGCGATTATATGAAAGGACTATCATATTATTACTCACTGTCACCTTTAATGTGGCTAAATTTCCTATTCATTAAAATAGGTGAAACATTTGGTATATTTAATCCGACAACAATACATTTTTGGCCGACAAATCAACTTATTATGGCAATGGTACGAGCTATCATTACATTTGTCGTGACCTTCTACCTATTTAAAATATTACACTTTAAACGTTCAACAAATGTGATTGCCACAATTTTATATGGTATGTCTACAGTCGTTATTTATTTTAATTTTACTTGGTCGTTTTATGGAAATTTACTATATTTATTGCCATTATCGATTTTAGGTTTGGAAAGATATTTTCAACAACGTAAAATCGGCCTTTTTATTATTGCGATAGCTTTAACACTATTTAGCAATTTTTATTTCAGTTATTATCAAGCTATTATTATAGTTTGCTACTATTTATATCGACTGATTTTTACTTACAATTATGACATTGTCTCTAGAAAACAAAAATTAATTTGTGTCATATCTGCTACAGCTTTGAGTGTGTTATCAAGTGTATTTGGTTTATTCACTGGCATTTCTGCATTTTTGGAAAATGACAGAAAGCAAAACCCCAATGTTGATATTCCATTTTTAACACCACTTGATTATCATTATTTTTTCTTTAGCGATGGATTTTTCATTACGATTTCAATCCTTACCATCGTTGCATTATTGTCATTCAAACTATATCATTATTACTTTTATAGACTTTTTGCAATCTTAACTTGGATACTATTTATTGGTTCATTATCACAGTATTTCGACAGTGCTTTTAATGGGTTTTCATTTCCAGAAAGACGTTGGGTATATATTTTAGCTCTATCATCAAGTGCACTGTGTGGATTGTTCATTCAACATGTTTCAACATTAAATATGAAATATTATTTAATCAGAACAATACCAGTAAGCACCATCGCATTACTTTATGTATTACTATCACCGACGCACCCACTCGCACTTATAGTAGGTGTTATCCTTCTAATTGTGCTTGCCATTATTTTAAAATTTAATTTATGGCATTATAAAAAATTAACCGTTGCAACATTAGTATTAATCGTTATGATTCAACAAATCGTCATTTTAGATAACAACAAAAACATGGCAATCAAACCTTATCAACAATCACTATCAACATTGAAACAACATGATTACCATAGTAACTATGTAAACCAGCTTATTAATAAGATAAATCAAAATGCAAAAGGCACGCTAAATCGCATCGATTATATGTCTGATTATGCATTAAACTCGCCATTTATTTATCATTATAATGGCATTTCATTATATTCTAGTATTTTTAATGGAGACATTTTAAAATATTATGACAAGACACTTCAAATAAATATGCCAATCGATAAAAATAGCACTTATAGACTACTTGGCAATCGTCAAAATTTACTGTCACTTTGGAATGTTAATGATCGAATTAGAGTGAATCATGATGACAACTTACCATATGGATTTAAAATTAACTCTGAACATAAAGACAATAAAGTTCGTTGGATTCACTCTAAAAATTCCATCCATTATCCGAGTGCACATATCACAAATAAAGTCTTTTCCAATAAAGAATTAAAATCTCCATTAGATAAAGAGCATGCAATGTTGCAAGGAATCATTTCAAATAACGCTAAAGATGCAAACACACATTTTATAGCCAATAAAAATCTATTATCGAAATCAACAATTAAATTAAATGATGCAACATGGCAGTCCTCAACGAAACATTTATTAAAGGTAAAACAAAAAAATGGCGGGTTAACTATACAGTTACCAAAGTCAGTTTCAAATCAATACAAAGATTTGTATTTGGAAATGGATTTAGAGTTGCTTTCACCTAATAAAGCTCATGATGTTAAAGTGAATGAATATACACAGGAAAGAAATAAACTCACTTATAAATATCGTCGTTTCGTCACACCTGTTACGATGCGCATTAAATCTTCTGATTCTATCAGGTTATCCTTACCTAAAGGTACATATCGTGTGAACTTAAAAGGATTATATGGCGAAGATTACAGCACGTTGCAGCACGCTTCTAGTTCATTAGAGGCTGTAAAAGTTAGTAAAAATAAACACGGTTACTCTATTACTAAAAATAAAAATTCATCTGGCTACATCGTTTTACCAATGGCATACACTAAAGGCATGTATGCTAAATCAGAAAATCAAAAACTTAAAGTAGAACAAGTAAATGGTGTTATGACAGGCATTAAAGCACCTAAAAATCTAACAAAGATTCAATTGAGTTATACCCCTCAACACTTTAATTTACTAATAATAATTACTTTATTCGGTATTTTAAGTAGTATTATTTTTACAAGATGGATAAGGCGAAAGTAATGTTGCTACGATTAAATTCAAACAGCCTGGGACATAAATCAAATTCTATGCTCTATAATGTTATATTGGCAGTATTTGACTGAACGAAAATGCGCTTGTAACAAGCTTTTTTCGATTCTAGTCAGGGGCCCCAATACAGAGAATTTCGAAATGAAATTCTACAGGCAATGCGAGTTGGCGGGGCCCCAACATAGAAGCTGGCGAAAAGTCAGCTTACAATAATGTGGAAGTTGGGGTGGGAAATCGAAATAAATTTTGTAAATATATCATTTCTCTCCCACTCCCTTGTTTTTATAAGCATTTTGACAAGACATCATACGAATCTCGAAAAAAACCATTACATTATCAGCTACACCTTAGCTAAACAACATAAAAAACCACCTACATCACTACATAAAAGTGACCTAGATGGTTTTATCGATTGAGTCCTAATTGACTCATACATAGCTTTGTTTAAATGCTGATTAACGAATTTCTTGGATTCTAGCAGCTTTACCACGTAAACTACGTAAGTAATATAATTTAGCACGACGTACTTTACCACGACGTTTAACTTCGATTTTTTCAATTTTAGGAGTGTGTAATGGGAATGTACGTTCCACGCCAACACCTGATGAAATTTTACGAACTGTAAACGTTTCAGAAACGCCACCGCCACGACGTTTAATTACAACGCCTTCGAATACTTGGATACGTTCACGAGTACCCTCAATGATACGTACGTGTACACGTAAAGTATCACCTGGACGGAAACTTGGTAAGTCTGTACGTAATTGTGATTTAGTTACTGCTTCGATTAATTTGTGATTTGTCATTATAAATTCTCCTCTTCAACCTATGTTCTTGCCTCGACAAATATATAGCAGCGGATCATAGTGATTTTTGTGTTTCCACACTCAGATTATGTTAGCATAATGCTAGTTTTTTTTCAATCCTAATTTATATCTTTCTAAAATTTGCTTATCCTCATCAGACAATGGATATTTTTCAATTAAATCCGGTCGTTTGTTATACGTGCGTATTAACTTTTGTTCATGTCGCCATGCATCTATATTGGCATGATTTCCAGATAATAAGACATCTGGTACAGCTAGGCCTTTAAATTCACGTGGACGTGTATATTGTGGGAACTCTAATAACCCATCCGAAAATGAATCGTCTTGATGTGATTGTTCATTTCCTAAAACGCCTGGAATAAGTCTAACAATAGCATCGGTCATGGTCATTGCTGGTAACTCGCCGCCTGTTAAAACATAGTCGCCCATTGATATTTCATCGGTAACAAGATGTGTTCGAATACGTTCATCATAACCTTCATAATGTCCACATATAAATATAATGTGATCAGCTTTACTCAATTCAAGTGCTTTTTGATGTGAAAATGGTTCACCTTGTGGACACATTAAAATAACGCGTGTTGCTTCTGTGACATCTAAGTCTTCCATTGCATTAAAAACAGGTTCCGGTTTTAACACCATACCCTGTCCACCACCATAAGGATAATCATCTACTTGATTATGTTTATTAACTGCGTAATCTCTAAAATTAACCGTATTAACTTTCAATTTATCATTTTCTTGAGCACGCTTCATAATAGAGTGATTTAAGACACCATCAAACATTTCAGGAAATAAAGTTAAATAATCAATTTTCATTATTCTAATAATCCTTCCATCGGTGTAATGATGATTTTTTTATTTTCAACATCAACTTCTTTTACAACGTCAGCAATGTATGGTATCAAATATTCTTTCGATCCTTTAATCACCCAGACATCATTTGCACCTGTCTCAAAGATGTTGATAACTCGCCCGATTGGTGTTCCTTCATCATCAAAGACTGTGCAACCGATTATATCTGAATAATAAAATTCGTTCTCTTCAAGTTCAATATCTTCATGATCCCGTTCTTGATAAATTGAACTCCCTTTTAAATGTTCAATATCATTGATGTTATTGATTCCCTCAAATGTTAGCATATGTAGACCTTTGTGCACTCTATGTGATTTAACTGTGTATTCAATATCTTTATTATTGTGTACAACTGTCAACACTTGCCCTGGTTGAAAACGAATATCTGTAAAGTCTGAATTGGATTTCACTTTTATTTCACCTTTAATGCCATGTGTATTAACAATTTGACCAACTTCAACTCTCATACTATTACCTCCAACTCTATACTTTGAACTCTTCTATTGTAATTGAAATTTATTCAAAGAAAAAGGGTACCATAATGGTACCCCAAAACTTATTTTAAAACTAACTAACATCACTCAGTTTATCATCAAATGATGCTGTTAATTCAAATGAGTCATTCTTAATATCAGAACACAAAATCGCTAAATTACTTAGCTTTCTTTTGTTCGTCGAATTTTTTCATAATACCTTCTTTTGATAAGATATTGTGAACTGTGTCAGTTGGTTTCGCACCATCATTCAACCATTTTAAAGCTAACGCTTCGTCAACTTTAATTTCTGGAGCATTAACGCTCGTTGGGTTGTAAGTACCGATTTGTTCGATGATACGTCCGTCACGTGGAGAACGTGCATCTGCTACTACGATACGATAGAATGGATTTCTTTTTGAACCTAAACGTGTTAAACGAATTTTAACTGCCATTTATAAAATCTCCTTTAAGTCATGTTTTAATTTTTATTTTCTACAAGAAATAATATTAACAGGTGTACGAATGTTTGTAAAGAGTTTTTTCTTTACCTGGAAAATTATTAAAGATTTCTTCCTAAAAACTAGTTGAAAACTAAATTAGCTCGATGAAACGATTAATACTTTTCCTGAATACATTTACTACCAAGTTATACATAATGATATTAATTAAACATTATATTCACATGAACGGTACTACTACAACCGTGCATGTACCACTTATAAATTTTAATTTCAATACTATGAATGCAAAAACACCAACCTTAAGTTGAAATAAAGATTGGTGTTTTTATTATAAATTAAAATGGTAAGTTCATACCTTTTAACATATTTTGCATTTGATTTCGTTTACCTTTTTTACCTTTACCGCCACCAGTAAATTGTTTCATCATTTTCTTCATATCGTTAAATTGTTTCATTAAACGATTTACTTCTTGTAATGAACGTCCAGAACCTTTAGCAATACGTTTTTTACGTGATACATTCAGCGTATCTGGATTGTTTCTTTCAGCTGGTGTCATAGACTGGATAATAGCCTTAATATGATCAATTTGTTTTTCGCTCATATTAAGCTTATCTAGTCCTTTCATTTTATTCATACCTGGAATCATTTTCATAATGTCATCTAGTGGACCTAAATTTTTCACTTGATCCAGTTGTTCTAAGAAATCATCTAACGTAAATGATGATTCTCTCATTTTTTTCTCTAAATCTTTAGCTTTTTCTTGATCCACATCTTGTTGCGCTTTTTCAATTAAACTTAATACATCACCCATACCTAAAATTCGAGATGCCATACGTTCAGGATGGAATAGTTCTAAACCATCTAATTTCTCACTCATACCTACAAATTTAATTGGTTTTTGAGTTACTGATCGAATAGATAAAGCTGCACCACCACGAGTGTCTCCGTCTAATTTTGTCAAAGTCACACCAGTTACATCCAATTGATTGTCAAATGATTCTGCAACATTGACAGCATCTTGACCAGTCATTGAATCTACAACAAGCATTATTTCATTTGGCTTAGCAATTTCTTTAACTTCTTTTAATTCATTCATCAACGCTTCATCAATGTGTAATCGACCTGCTGTATCAATAATGACAAAATCTAAATGTTCATCTTTAGCATGTTGTAATGCATTCGTTACAATTTGTTGTGGTTTGACTTGATCTCCTTC
The DNA here is from genome assembly GCF_002902405.1 of Staphylococcus schweitzeri. GTDB lineage: Bacteria > Bacillota > Bacilli > Staphylococcales > Staphylococcaceae > Staphylococcus > Staphylococcus schweitzeri. The sequence goes on along the minus strand of NZ_PPQS01000051.1, from coordinate 107,285 downwards.
ACTATAAACAGGGATATCAATTTGTTTACCAACTGTTTGTAATTGATTAATAGCTGCTGGACGGTAGATATCTGCTGCTACTAACATTGGTTTTTTGTTGTATTTCTTACGCATTAATAATGCTAATTTACCAGCAGTTGTTGTTTTACCTGCACCTTGTAAACCTACCATCATAACAACGGTTGGTGGTTTATTAGACATATTAATCGACGTGTTTTCTCCACCCATTAGCTTCGTTAATTCGTCTTGTACAATCTTTATCACTTGCTGACCCGGTGTTAATGAATGCATGACGTCTGAACCTAAAGCACGCTCTGAAACTGTTTTAATAAATTCTTTTACAACTTTAAAGTTAACGTCAGCCTCAAGTAACGCTAATCTTACTTCACGCATCATAGTCTTTATGTCAGTTTCAGTAAGTTTACCTTTACCACGCATTTTTTGCATCGTTGCTTGTAGGCGTTCTGATAAGCCTTCAAATGCCATATCGTTGTCCTCCCTATATTTAAATTATTCTAAGTCTTCTAATTGTTGAATATAACGTTTTATTTGCTCAGGATCATTTAAATGTTGTTTCATTTGGTCATAAATATCACGGCGTTGCTCAAATTTTTGATATAATTCTAGTTTCTTTTCATAATCTTCAACTAAATCGCCAGTTCTTCTTATATTATCATAAACTGCTTGTCTACTCACATTAAAAGTATCGGCAATTTCACTTAATGAATAATCTTCTAAGTAAAATAATTCCAAATAATTGCGTTGTTTATTCGTCAATAATGATTGGTAAAAATCAAACAGATAGTTCATGCGCAATGTTTTAACTAAATCATTTCGACTCATGTTGAACATCCTTTTCGTCTGTTTCACCTTTATTGTCTTCAACTGTGGTAATGTCTTCATTTTGCTCAATCATATCCGCAAATAGACCATAAACATAGCTTTCTGGGTTAAATGGTTGTAAATCATCTAATTGCTCACCTAAACCTACGTATTTCACAGGAATATGCAATTCATTTCGAATAGCTAAAACAATACCACCTTTTGCAGTACCATCTAACTTTGTTAATACGATACCCGTTACATCGGTAACTTCTTTAAAGTTTCTAGCTTGAGATAATGCATTTTGACCTGTTGTTGCATCTAAACATAATAATGCTTCATGTGGTGCATCAGGTACAGCTCGATTGATTACGCGTTTAACTTTTTCTAACTCTTGCATTAAATTCGTTTTGTTTTGCAAACGACCAGCTGTATCACATATTAAGATATCAATATTTTTATTTTTAGCTGCATTAATTGCATCGTACATAACGGCCGCTGGATCTGAACCTTCACTTTGACTAATGACGTCCACACCCACGCGTTCGCCCCATACTTTCAACTGATCAATAGCACCTGCTCTAAATGTATCACCAGCAGCTAACATTACTTTTTTACCTTCCATTTTATATCGATAAGCTAATTTTCCGATAGTTGTTGTTTTACCAACACCATTTACACCTACCATTAAAATGACATTTAAACGACCATCTTCTAAGTTCATAGCTTCTGAATTATCATCTTCTTGATGGTAAATCTCAACTATTTTTTCAACAATGACTTCTCGCAAATCTTCAGTATCTTGAATATTTCGACGTTGTGCTTCCATACGTAACTCTTCAGTTAATGTCATTACTGTATTAAAGCCAACGTCTGCAGTGATTAACATTTCTTCCAATGCTTCAAAAAAGTCTTCATCTACTTTACGGTATCTAGCAATTAAGTTATTTAATTGCTCTTGGAAGTTTTGACGTGATTTTTCAAGCCCTGCTTTAAATTTAGCGCCCATTTTTTGAGCTTCAATTTCTTCAAAATCTTCAATCGAAATTAAACCATCATCATCAAAGTCCGCTTCACTTAATTTTCTAGGTTTCTTTTTCACTTCAACTGTTTCTTCAACTTCATTTACGTCCTGTGTTGAAACATCCA
>NZ_PPQS01000051.1:0-105304 GCF_002902405.1 Staphylococcus schweitzeri | reverse complement strand
TTTTATTTCTTCATTCTCTTTATTTGTAGCAAACTTATCTTTTAAGCGTTTAAAAAAGCTCATGATTGCTCCTCCTTCAACACATCATCTATTGTATTTAAATTCACACTAACAAGTTTAGTTACACCTGATTCTTGCATTGTTACACCATATAATCTATCAGCAAATTCCATCGTCCCTTTACGGTGTGTAATAACTATGAATTGTGTTTCATCTGACAATTCATTTAAGTATGTCGCATATCTGATAACGTTAGCTTCATCCAATGCAGCTTCAACTTCATCTAATATGACAAAAGGTGCAGATCTAACTTTTAAAATAGCAAATAAAAGGGCTATTGCTGTTAATGCACGTTCACCGCCACTTAATAATGACAAATGCTGTAATTTTTTACCTGGTGGCTGAACTACAATATCAATACCCGCAGTTAAATAATCAGATTCTGTCAATTGTAATTCTGCTTGGCCACCACCAAACAATTGTTTAAAAACAGTAGTAAAATGTCCTTGAATCGCATGGAATGTTTCTTTAAAACGTTCCGTAACTTCTTGATCCATTTCATTAATGATTTGTTCTAATGTTTCTTTCGCTTTACGAAGGTCTGTACGTTGTTCGCTTAAAAATGTATAGCGTTCATTCAATTCTTCAAATTGTTCAATCGCATTCAAATTCACAGGTCCTAGCTCTTCAATAGACATCTTCATTAATTTTACTTTTTTACGCAAAGCATCAATCGACTCTTCGCTTACATATTCAACTCTAGCACGTTCTACTGTTAATTGATATTCATCATTTAGATGATCCATTGCATGGTTAGTCAAGACATCTAGTTTTGATTGCTCAGCTTTAATATCTTGATAGTGATTCTCTATCGATAAAATATCTTGATGACATTCTTGCAACATTGCTTCTTGAGTGTCAATTTGTTCATTCAAGTCAATACGCTGCTGTTTTAATTTGTCTAATTCATCAGATAAACGTGTTCTTGTTTCTTGTTGACCATTAATTTGATCTTTAATATTTTGAAAAGCTTGTTCTCCCATTACTTCGTCAGAATTGAAGAATGCAATTTTTTCTTTAACTTCTTTTAGTTGATGCTTTGTTTGTTGATGTTGATTATTTAATCGTTCAATTGTTTGTTGTTGTGCTTTAATTCGCTCTTTCACAACAGCTAAATCAGATTGTTTTTGATGTAGCGATTGTTGTGTTTTTGATACACTTTCTTTACCTTCCTTAGAAAGTTTAGTATAGCGTTCAATTTCATCCTCTAAACGTTTTAATGATACTTTAATATTTTCTAATTGCGCTTCTTTTTCACTTAAAGTTTGACGACTCTTGTCACTGGTATAACCATCATTTTTTTCAAATTCAAACTCTTCATGATCATTCTTTATCTGTGTCTCTTGAGTTGTTAATCGATCAAGTTCCATTTCTAAATGATGAACTTGCTCTTTTAAAACATTATGTTTTTGACTTCTTTCAAAATATTGTTCACTTAGTTGGTCGCTTTTGGCTTTTAAATCTTTAAATTGTTGTTCAAATGACTCAGTTTGACGTAAATAATCTTCTAATTGATTTCTCATAGTAGTCAGCTCATCTTTTTGAGTCAAGATACTCTTAGATTTTCGAGCTCCACCACCTGTCATAGAACCACCTGGATTTACAATGTCACCTTCAAGTGTGACGATACGCGTTCGATACTTAATTGCACGAGCTAATTCATTTGCATGCTTTAAGTGATCAACAATAATTGTATTTCCTAATAAATTTTCGATTATACTTTGATATTCGGGAGCAACATTCACAGCTTCCGAAGCAATACTAATAAATCCATCAGCATTACTCGCAATTGATTTAATTTCCGTTGCAATCACTCTACTTTGTATTACATTTAATGGTAAAAATGTTGCACGGCCTAAGTTACGTTCTTTTAAAAATTGAATAGCACTACGTCCATCTTTTTCCGTATCGACAATAATATGTTGCAAAGATGCACCTAACGCCGTTTCTATTGCTTGTGTCAATTTTGAGGGAACATCAATAATTTCAGCAACTGCACCATGAATACCTTTCAAATCTTTATGTTTAGCTTTTAAAATATGTTTAACACCATTAAAGAAATAAGTATACTCCTCTTCTTGTGCAGCTAAACTATCAATTCGCATTTTCATTTTTTCAGTATATCGATACGCCTGATATAATTTTTCTTCATATTCATTTTGCGATTTTTTAGTATCAGTTAATGATTTCTCTATGTCTTTAATTTCTTTATCAACGTTAGCTAATTCTTTGCTAACTTTCTGATATTCCTTTTTCGTTATTTCAATTTGTCCCTGAATTTCTTTCAATTGTTCAAAAACTTCAACTAGTCGAGAATCAAGTCTTGATTTTTTAGCTTCATTTTCTTCAATTGTATGTTTTAAAAAGCGAATATCATTGTTAACATCAGATTGTTCAGACATTAAAGTGTAGTATTCGTTTTTAATTTCTTCTAATTTTTCATCATGAGCTTCATCAGAAATATATAACTGTTTTTCTAACTGACGAATAATGCCATTTAGTTCTTTTTGTTTCTCTTTTAAAGTTTCGAAAACGCTTTTGGCCTCTGTCTGTTCATTTATTATATTTTCCAAAAGCTCATTTAAATTTTCTTGTTCTTCTTCATAACGAGCATTTGTTTCAGATTGATTCTTCTTTCTCTCTTCCAAAACTTTTAACTGACCAGTGTATTTTTCAAAAGCTTCAGTTGCTTTTACTAATTGATAGTTCATTGACTCTACATCGTTATCAATTTGCTGGCGTTCACTTTTATATTGTTGGATTTTTTGACCTAAACTTTTTTTATCTGCTTCTTTTGCAGCTTGTTGACCTTTTAAATCATTTAAGCGTTGATCTAATTGTTGATTATCATTGGTATATTGATCGATATCATGCACTGTTACAACAATATCACTATGCTTCATTTGTTGTGAAAGTGTCTTATATTCTTTTGCAACTGCTGCCTCTTCTTTAAGTGGTTCTACACGACCTTCTAAATCGTATAAAATATCTTCAACCCTTGTTAAATTATCCTCAGTTTGATCTAATTTATTTAATGATTCAGCTTTACGCTTTTTGTATTTAAGCACTCCAGCTGACTCTTCAATAATTTGACGTCTATCAATTGGTTTCGCATTAAGTATCTCATCGACCCTACCTTGCGATATAATACTGTATGCTTCTTTCCCCAATCCAGAATCTAAAAATAAATCGGCAATATCTTTTAACCTTGCACGATCATTATTTAAGTAGTACTCACTTTCGCCGCTACGATATAATCTTCTAGTGACTACAACTTCTTTTTCATCAACGCTGAGCTTTTTAGAATGATTATCTAGTCTTAATTGTACTTCAGCATAATTTTGGGCCTTACGGTGTTCTGCTCCTGAAAAAATAATATCTTCCATTTTAGAACCACGTAACGATTTTGCTGATTGTTCACCTAATACCCATTTAATGGCATCTGTAATATTACTTTTACCACTTCCATTTGGACCAACTATTGCAGTAACACCTTTATCAAATTGTACATTCGTTTGATCTGCAAAAGATTTAAATCCAATGGCGTCTATTGATTTTAAATAAACCATCCTTAACTCCTTATCACTATTTTATAGAACACCTATAATTTTTAATTCACTTATGTAAAATTTATAGCACAGTTGTTCAATAAAATATAAAAAATTCTTTTATAAACCCTTTTTTATTTCTAGCCACTCATCATTTAATTTGTTTTAATTGTTTATATGCACTTTCAGCAGCACGTTGTTCTGATTCTTTTTTTGTTTTCCCTTTACCTTCAGCTATTGCTTGTCCTTGCAAGATAACTTCAGATGTGAATAATCGATGGTGTGCAGGACCTTCTTCTTTAATCAGGTTATATGTTACATCACCTTTATTTTGTTGATGAACATATTCTTGAAATTGTGTTTTAAAATCAACAACACCTAATAGTTCATTTTGTTCTACATGCGGGAAAATCACTTTCTCAGCAAAGCGCCAAACCACTTCTAGTCCTTGATCTAAGTACATGGCACCTATAAATGCTTCAAATGCATCAGAAATTAATGATGGTCGTGTACGTCCACCAGTTTTTTCTTCACCTTTCCCAAGTAAAATCATTTCGTTTAATCCAATTTTATTCGCAAATATTACAAGTGAGGGCTCACATACAATAGTGGCACGCATTTTTGTTAAATTCCCTTCTGGTAAATTAGGGTGTTTATCAAATAAATATCGTGAAACCGTCAATTCTAATACCGCATCACCCAAAAATTCTAAACGTTCGTTGTGATCTAAGCGATTCATATTAAAATCATTAATAAAACTTGAATGTGAAAATGCTTGTTGGTATAAATCAATATTATGATAAGTAAAGCCTAATTCTGTCATTTTAGTATCAAAACGTTTTCTAAAACGATTAACTATCTCACTTTTCTTTTGTTTAGACATTTCATTATCTCCTTTATGTATTGCTCTCGAATCATCTTTAATTTTACGTTAAAACTATTGATAATTAAAGAAAAAAACTGAGTCGACAATACTGACGACCCAGATGTAAGATTTATTATTTTTCAAGACTGTTAATAAATTTAACAGCATCACCAACAGTGTTGATTTTTTCAGCTTCTTCATCAGGAATTTCAGTACCAAACTCGTCTTCTAATTCCATTACTAATTCAGCGATATCAAGTGAGTCAGCGCCTAAATCATCTTTGAAAGATGCATCTTCAGTTACTTTATCAGCGTCTACACCTAAACGGTCAACGATGATATCTTTTACTTTATCGAAATTTTCCACGTCGATTCACCTCCTTTAAAAATGCCTATACATAGACTATTATATTTTCCCATTTTAAATTCTAAAAAACAAGTAGAAATTTAGAAACACTTATCAATTTATTGATTAGTGTTTCTTATGCATGAGCTTTAGCTCAGGTGTTCCTCTAAATCCACTTATCAATTTATTGATTAGTGTTTCTTATGCATGAGCTTTAGCTCAAGTGTTCCTCAACCCAGTTATCTTTTTCAATGATTACTGTTTCTTAGGGAGAAATTCTGGAAACTTACCTATGTTACTTAGATTCCCCACGCAAAGTTGACTAGGTCAGGCAATTCTCATTGGATGGCCAGTCAGCTACTGCATCAATGGCTATAGCTCAAATACATTACATGTACATACCGCCATTTACATGAATAGTTTGTCCAGTAATATATTTCGCTTTATCTGATGCTAAGAACGCAACTGTATTTGCAATATCAGTATCTTGCCCGAAACGAGCTAATGGAATTTGTGTAAGCATTTGTTCTTTTAACTCATCGCTTAATGCATCTGTCATATCAGAAACAATAAATCCAGGTGCTACAGCATTTACTGTAATACCACGTGACGCTAATTCGCGCGCTGCAGATTTTGTTAATCCAATTACCCCCGCTTTAGTAGCAACATAATTGGCTTGTCCAGGATTACCTACAGCACCAACAACACTTGATAAGTTAATAATTGCACCACTACGTTGTCTTAACATTTGAGGTGTTGCTTTTTGGATACAATTAAATACACCTTTTAAGTTCGTGTCAATAACGTCATCCCACTCTTGTTCTTTCATACGCATCAATAAATTATCACGCGTAATACCAGCATTATTTACTAATACATCTAAAGATCCAAATTGACTCACCACTTCTTTAATCATTGCTTTCACTTCATCAGCATCAGCAACATTTGCTTGAATTGCAAAACTATCTACACCTTTAGCTTTAATTTCTTCGACCACTGCTTCAGCTTTCTCTTTGCTGCCTGCGTAGTTTACTGCTACATTATATCCTTCTTCTGCTAATTGTAACGCAATACTACGTCCAATCCCTCTTGATGCTCCTGTTACTAAAGCACTTTTAGTCATTTTCATTCCATCCTTTCACATCTTCTAAAGTTTGAATAGATGTTACCTTAACATCTCTATTTATTTTTTTAATTAAGCCAGATAAAACTTTACCAGGACCTATCTCAATAAAATGATCAACACCTTGATTGATTAACCACTCAGTCGATTTAATAAATTGTACTGGTGAATATAATTGTTTTACCATATTCAATTTAATTACTTCTTTATCCGTCTCACCTTGAGCGTTTACATTTTGAACTACAGGAAACTTTGCATCGTTCCATTCAAATTGATTAATATAATTTAAAAAGTCATCTTCAATAACTTTCATTAACGAAGAATGGAACGGCCCTGAAACTGCAAGAGGCATCACTCGTTTTGCGCCTAAAGATTTACCTTTTTCAACAAGTTCGTCAATTAATTCTTTGTGTCCTGAAACAACAATTTGTCCTGGACAATTTATATTCGCTGGTTCGATGACCTTATCTTCTGTTGATAACGACCTACATATATTATCTACTTCATTATAATCTAAGCCCAACACAGCAGCCATGCTACCAACACCAGTTGGAAATGCTTGTGCCATTAATTGACCGCGTTTTCTAACAATTTTAACTGCATCTTCAAATGATAATACATTAGTTGCAACTAAGCTTGAATACTCACCTAAACTATGTCCCATAGTATAATCTGGATTCAAATTTTTAAGTGCAGCTAATAAGGCTGAACTATGTGTCAATAAAGCTGGTTGCGTATTTTCAGTTTCACCCAACTTACCTTTTTCATCAGTAAACATTGTCTCTAATATATCAAAGTCCAAGGTATTCGCGGCTGAATTTAAAATTTCAGTTGCTTGTGCATTGATGTTATATAAATCTTGTGCCATACCAACTTTTTGGGCACCTTGTCCCGGAAATATAATTGCTGTTTTACTCATTTGATTCACCTACAGTTTCTTTCATTGTTCGAACTATATTTTGTTCGCCTGCGATTTTCGCTTGTCTAATTGCAGAATAAAATGCTTTTGCATTTGAGCTACCATGTGCTTTTACCACAGTACCTTCTAATCCCAATAATACTGAACCACCGTATTCTGAGTAATCCATTTTTTTCGCGAATTCTGCTAAATCTTTCTTCAATATCGCACCTGCTAATTTATTTTTAGTACTACTCATAATCGTATCCTTTAACATTTTACCGATTGATTTTGCAGTACCTTCTAAATTTTTAAGTACCATGTTTCCTGTATAACCATCTGTAACTACAACATCAGTATCGCCATCCATTAATGTTTTCGCTTCAATATTTCCAACAAAATTTAATGTGTCTTCTTGATCTAATAGCGAATAAGATTTCTTCGTTAAACTATTACCTTTTGCTGGTTCAGTCCCTATATTTAATAAAGAAATTTTCGGATTATTAATACCTCTAATTTTTTGAGCATAAATATCCCCTAGTTGTGCATACTGTAATAAGTGTTCAGGTTTAGCATCAGCGTTTGCACCAACATCTAAAAAGACAAAACCTTTACCATCTATCGTTGGCAATGTTACTACTAAAGCCGGTCTAGCTACACCTTTAATACGCCCAACAATGAATAAACCAGCTGACATTAAAGCACCAGTATTACCTGCTGAAACACATCCATCTGCCTCACCAGATTTCACAGCTTCAGCCATTTTTACCATTGAGCTATCTTTCTTACGTTTAATCGCTCTAACAGGCTCATCTTCCATTTCAATCTTTTCAGAGCAATGTCTAAATTCGATTCGTTCATGGTTCAAATTATACTTTTTTTCGTCACCAAACAGTATAATTTCTAGATCTTTAAAGTCTTTAACAGCCTTTTGTACTGCTTCTAATACGATATCAGGCGCGTTGTCGCCACCCATCATATCAATTGCTAATTTAACCATATTTTTATCCTCGCTTATCATAAAACATTTTAAAATTTCCTTTGAAAACTAATTTATGTTTAACATATGACTTTACTTCGACGTAATAATGTTTCGTTGTTTGATTTACAACTTGTGCTTCCGCTCTTACCGTGTCATTTAATTTAACTTTTTCAATAAATTGAATAGTGCTTTCATGTGTCAAAACAGTTGGTTGCTTTATAAGTGCAACACATAATGAATTGGCTTGGGCGAATAATACATGTCCACGCGCAATTCCAGATTTATGAAAAACAGAATCCGTTGTAATATCTAATATCGATTGCGCTTTGTCGTTTGGATTGACTTGAATCAAATCACCAATAAATTCTTGTTCTTCAATTGAACTTATTTGATCATAATTTTTTTCAGCAACTAATTTAATGCGTTTCCTTAATTCTGGGATGTTTAAAAAAGTACGATCTAAACGAATAGTTTGAATACTAACATTAAATAAATCGCTTAGTTCATGGTCTGTGATGAAGGGATTGCTATCAATTTGCTGCCTGATTGCTTCTCTACGTTTGTCTTTCTTTAGTTTCAACGTCTCACCCCTCATTTTTTAGTACCTAGTCTTAAACATTCCTCACATATCATAACACTTTCTATTTAAATCACTCAACAAATAACTGTAGTATTTAGTTATTATTTTAGCTAAAAATTATTAATTTGTAATATCCGCTATGTAGAAACGCATTTTTAGTAGCAAATCACGCAATATACAAAGATTTACACCTTACTGAAGTACAAACTGTAATTAAAGAACTTGATGAAAATAGGTTTATTATAAATTAAAAACTCTAAAAACCAACAAAATAAAATCGATAGTCCTTAAATTTGTTGCAGTTATATAAAATCTATCACATTATTAATACATAATTATCTAAAAATGCAATTAGTCAAAACTTCGATGTAATAAATTCTCTTCAATAAAATGACGTAAATGTTGATACGTATTTTCAAAGAATACACCAGAATGAATCAGTTCTGCCGCTTCATCACGAGCGACTTCTAACATGCGATAATCTTCAACTAAATTAGCAACTAAAAAGTCAGGTAAACCACTTTGTTTAACGCCAAAGAAATCACCCGGTCCTCGCATTTCTAAATCGCGTTCACTCAGTTCAAAGCCATCTGTCGTCTGTGTCATAATCGTCATTCTTTCGATACCTGTTTCAGTTTTAGGTGATGCTATTAAAACACAGTAACTTTGTTGATCACTTCTTCCTACACGACCTCTCAATTGATGCAAAGTAGATAATCCAAATCGATCAGCATCATAAATCATCATGAAAGTAGCATTTGGTACATTAACACCTACTTCTACTACAGTTGTTGATACTAAAATATCAATCTCATGGTTACTAAATTTTTGCATAACATCATCTTTTTCATCTGCAGATAATTTTCCGTGTAGTAGACCAACACGTGACGCTCCATAATATTGTTGCAGTGATTCAAATAAAGCCACAACATTTTGAACATCTTCAAGATGCTCTGAGCTCTCTATTAGTGGACAAATAACATAAGCTTGTCGACCTTTTTTCAATTCCGCAGTCATTTGCATCAAGACTTTATCATATTGCTCATGCTTTGCCCACGTTGTAATAATAGGTTTACGTCCTTTTGGCAGTTGTTTAATTGATGAAACGTCCATTTCACCAAACACTGAAATTGCTAATGTTCTTGGAATAGGTGTAGCAGTCATAAATAAGACATTTGTCATGGCACCTTTTTCTCTTAGAAGTTGGCGTTGATTCACACCAAAACGATGTTGTTCATCAGTTATAACCAATCCGACATTTTGAAAAATAACATCATCTTGAATAAGCGCATGTGTCCCTATTAAACAATCAATAGCACCGTTTTCTAATTGTTCTAAAAGAATTTTACGTTTCTTACCTTTAACAGATCCAGTAAGTAAAGCTACATTCATAGAATCACCAAACAAAGAAATCAAACTTTCAGCATGTTGTTCAGCTAAAATTTCGGTTGGAACCATTAATGCTGATTGATATCCAGCAGTTTTCAATGCATACATACAAATTGCTGCAACAACAGTTTTCCCAGAACCCACATCACCTTGCAGTAAACGATGCATGCGTATTGGCGCTTTCAAATCCCTAAATATTTCATTCACACTGGATTTTTGAGCATCCGTAAGTTCAAAAGGCAATCGATCTATAAACGCTTTCACTTCATTTAAATTATAATCAATTTCAATCGCGTCATCGGATGACTTCTCTAATCTGTTGAGCCATTGCATACGTAATTCAAATAAAAACAATTCAGTAAATGCATAGGTTCTACGAGCACGTAATAAATCCGACTTATTTTCAGGATGGTGTAATGTATTTAATGTAAAATCTAATGTTTCTAGTTTATATTTCTCTCTCAATTCATCTGTTAACCATTCATGAATCGTTACATCACTTAATGCTTGTCTGATTTGATCTCTCATTTGCTTCTGTTTAATACCTTCTTTAATGCGATAAACCGGTTCAAGCTGAATATCCGAATTTTCCGGAGATTGAACGGATTCTGAATTAAAGAATACTCTATTTCCAGTAATTTCTTGTTTAACTCTGTTCCATTTACCTTTAACTGTTATCGTTTGATTTAATTCGATTTTCTTTTTTAAGTACGGTTGATTAAAAAATATACATTTGACCGCTATGTTATTAACCATTAAATGAACGGTCAATTTTGATTTATTTCTACCGAAAAATGCCACTACCGGCGCAGTGTATACTTGTCCTACTATTGTAACGGTTGATTGATCTTCAGCCTGGTTTAAATCAATGACTGTGTTATCTTCATATCTTGTCGGCAAATACAAAACGAGGTCTTCTACTGTATGTATATTTAATTGCTGTAAAACTTCAATCTTTTTAGGTCCTATACCTTTAAGTTCTCTAAGACTATATGGACTTTCTATTAAATTAACTTTCGCCAAAATGAATCACCTATGTTAAATTTGATTTTCCGTTCAATAAATATGTACTTTATTTTATCATGTCTAAGTTAAACATGATATTTTTATCGTCTCTTGCATGACCTATTCCAACTAAAATTTTATTGTTTGCATCTGTAGTATTAAAATAAATTAAAAAACTACCAACTTATTTTATTGTCGGTAGTTTTTTAATTTATTTTTTATTCAACTGAAAAGAAATATTGATAAATTGGTTGTCCACCTTCATGAACTTCTACTTCAACATCAGGATATTGTTCTTCAATCCAATTTAGCATTTCATCTGTCACTGTTTTATCCGCATCTTGTCCAATGATGACAGTTAATATCTCACTATCTTCAGCTAGCATTGCATTTAATAATTCAGAAATTGTTGTAAATTGGTCACTTTGACTACTTACAATCTTGTCTTCAATCAAGCCCATGAATGCATCTTTTTTAATTTCAACACCATCGATTTTCGTATCGCGCACAGCATACGTTAAAGAACCAGATTTAACAGCATTAACTGCTTCAGTCATTTGCGATTTATTTTCTTCAATAGATGCATCCACATCATATTGGAACAATGCACTTATACCTTGAGGAATTGATTTTGTCGGAATCACTACCGCTTCAGCATCTACAATACTAGCAGCTTGTTCACTTGCCATTAAAATATTTTTATTATTTGGTAAAATAATAGCGCGTTTACATTGCGATTGTTCAATAACTTTGACGATATCTTCAGTTGATGGATTCATTGTTTGCCCACCGCTGATAATATGTGTTGCGCCCATTGATTTAAATATTTCTGAAATACCTTCACCCATAGAAATAGTAATAATGGCTGTTTCAACTGTTTCCATTTCTGGTTTAGTTGTATGTTGTTCTTTTCTAATTACTTCACGATGTTGTTCTCTCATATTTTCAACTTTAAGTTTAATTAATTCACCATATTGTTGTCCATAATTAAACACATCACCAGGGTATTCTGTATGTACATGAACTTTTACTATTTCATCATCATTGATAACTAGTAATGAATCGCCAAATTGACTCATATCTTGTCTGAATTCTTGTTCATCAAATTCTTTTTTATTTTTACCGAAACGAACCATCATTTCAGTACAATAACCATAGATGATATCTTCAGTGTTAATCACACCATGGAAATCATGCTCATCATGTACAAATTCATCTTTATCAAGTTTCTCAACTTTTGCTTCTACTTTTTCACCTTTAAGTGCTTTTAAGAAACCTTCATAAACACATAGTAATCCTTTACCACCACTATCAACAACTCCAACTTCTTTAAGCACTGCTAATAAGTTCGGTGTATTTTCAAGAGATTCATTCGCTTTATCAATAATATAAGCCATTAATTCAATGCAGTCCTCAGTGTTTTGTGCTTTTTCAACTGCTGCATGTGCCGCATCTTTAGCGACAGTTAATATCGTTCCTTCAACAGGTTTCATTACCGCTTTATATGCTGTTTCTACACCAGCTTGAAAACTTTCTGCTAATAATTTTGAATTAATCTCAGATTCACTTTCAATATTTTTACAAAAACCTCTGAATAATTGTGACAAGATGACACCAGAGTTACCTCTTGCACCCATTAGTAAACCTTTTGAGAATGTTTTACCTAATTCACCGATATTTTTTGATAAATTATTCTCTACTTCTTCACGACCTGAAGTCATAGTAAGATTCATATTTGTTCCTGTATCACCATCTGGCACTGGATACACATTTAATGAATCTACGAAATCTGCATTGTTAGATAAATTTTGTGCCCCTTGTATAATCATATCGGCAAATAATTTACCATTAATTTTGCTAATCATTTCAAGTTGTCCTCCTAAATTTTCTTGCCCGTATTATTCACACGTACACCTTGTACATATATATTGATTGAATTCACTGATACATTAAGTGATTTTTCCAAAGTATATTTCACTGTTGATTGAACATTATTGGCAACTTCAGATATTTTCACACCGTAGCTAACAATGATGTACATATCTATATCAACTACGCCATTATTTTCCGTTACTTTGATACCTTTTGCGTAATTTTCATGTCCTAATATTTCTGCAATACCATCTCTAACTTGTTGTCTAGATGCCATTCCTACAATACCATAACACTCAACGGCCTTTCCACCTACAACCGAAGCAATAACTTCGTTTGAAATGTCAATTTTACCGTAGTCATTTGAAATCTCTAATGTCATATCTTTGTCCCTCCTAAATTTCAAAGTTGATTGTTCATTTTCCCTAATTCACTTTTAAAATTTTACCACTTAGCGTAGTCTTAAATTATCTACATTTCATTGAAAATTCGTCCGTAATATTCCAATAGTAGAAATTTAATATAATGACTGACGTTTGGATTGCCTATTTTACTATGATTAAAATTCCATCATATATTTTCTGTCCCTAGACAGTTCTTATTAATAAATGTAGTATCATCAAATAAAAAGTTTAATTGTTACATTCTGTTATTTCTCTAAAATATCATACTACATAACTTCACAGTCTACAATTATATCACAAAAGTCAGTATTTTTGACTTTTATGTGAAAATTATTGATTGTTTTTCATAAGAGATTATGCTATCTTTATTAAGTATATAAGTAGTTATGTGTATTTATATTTATTAAAGGAGGTACTCATATGGGTAAACAATGTTTCGTAACAGGTCGTAAAGCTTCGACTGGTAACAGACGTTCACACGCTTTAAACTCTACAAAACGTAGATGGAACGCTAACCTTCAAAAAGTTAGAATCCTAGTTGACGGTAAACCTAAAAAAGTTTGGGTTTCTGCACGTGCTTTAAAATCTGGTAAAGTAACTAGAGTTTAATAAATATATTGCACATAAAAAATGTGACCTTATGTGGAGGACACATTTACTTGAGAACTGAAAGCTCAACCTTTCAGTTCTTTTTTATTTGCTGTAATAGATTAACTATAAATAAATCACGTCGTAATCAACTAACATCACAACGTGATTTTTTATTTTTGCATAAAATCTCAATAAGCACTATACATTAAATTCATTTCATTACAAACTACTAATAACAACACTCTGAGACTACTCCTTCAAATCAGCACTTCTAATTTGCAACAATAAACCATTATGAACATTAATCATTGCTTGCGCATTCTCTATTTCATTTGAAATTGTTAATGTTGAACCTATATTCAACATTTGTCTTGTTAAGTTATATTTGAATCCTGACAATGACAGTTCCACATCATCAGTCATTGGAATAAATGAAATATATGGATAACTAGTTTCTTTTTCAACTTGATATTGTCCCTCAGGCAACAATACAATTTTATTTTGCTGATCCACAAGCATAATGTGTACATCTTTTTTATAATATGCTTGTTTTAATAATAATTGAACCGCTCCAAAAAAGTGATCAAGACGTCCACCAGTGGCACCATAAATTGTAATACTATCAAATCCAAGTGCTACTGCTTTATCTACAGCAAGTGCTAAATCAGTATCTGCTTTTTCAGCTTGAACTGGTTTAATTTCTAATTGTTCAGTTAAAAGCTGTCGTTCTTTAATACTAACCGAATCAAAATCACCTACTGAAAAAAATGGTGTGATTTGATGTTTTAGTAAAATCAATGCTCCTCTATCAACGCCGCCCCATTTTTCGCCGATATGTTTAACCCAAATATCTTGAGGTAAGTGTCGTTCAGAACATAATAAATTAATATGCATATGCACTCAACCTTTCAATTGTTGTGTGACTTTTTTATAATCATCTTGTTTAAAGAAAAAAGAACCTGTAACTAACATCGTTGCACCATTATCAATACAAACTTGTGCTGTTTCATCATTAATGCCACCATCAACCTCTATTTCAAAATTTAACTGGCGTTCCATTTTAATTGCATTTAGTTGGGCAATTTTTTCGACACATTGTGTAATAAATGATTGTCCTCCAAAACCCGGATTCACAGTCATCACCAATACATAATCAACAATATCTAAAATAGGTTCAATTATGGAAACTGGTGTTCCTGGATTAATTACAACGCCTGATTTTCTATTCAAATGCTTAATCATTTGAATAGCGCGGTGGATATGTGGTGTTGATTCTACATGTATTGAAATCATATCAGCTCCATGTTCCACAAATGAAGCAATATAATTTTCCGGATTTTCAATCATTAAATGAACATCAATAGGTAATGATGTACCTTTTCTTACAGCATCCAAAATAGGTAGTCCAATAGATATATTGGGTACAAATTGACCATCCATGACATCAAAATGAACACCGTCAACGCCAGCTTCTTCAAGTTTGTTCAATTCATGTTGTAGCTTCAAAAAATCAACAGATAATAATGATGGAAATAGTTTTGTCATTTAATATCTAACCTTTCTGTTTGAAATTTCATTAAATAATTGTAAGTAATGGTCGTACCTAAATTGTGCAATGTTACCTTGCTCCAATTGCTTCTTAACATTACAATTAGGTTCTTTAATATGGTTACAATTTCTAAATTTACACTTTTCCCCGTATCGATTCATTTCAAGAAAATAATATTTAACATCATCTTTATCTATATGTTCAAAGTCTAATGCACTGAAACCCGGAGTATCAGCAATATAACCATTCTGACGTTCAAATAATTCAACATGTCTTGTGGTATGCTTTCCGCGGTTTAATGACTTAGAAATATCATTTGTTTCAAGGTTTAATTCTGGACGATAGTGGTTTAAAAATGTAGACTTTCCAACACCCGACTGTCCACTTAACACTATAAGTCCAGCAGGCCATGCTTCAACCACCTTTTTACGGTCATCATCATTACCAATAAATTCAGTCTCGTAACCAATTTCCTCGTATATTTTTAATAATGTATTGATTTCGTGTTGCTTTTCCGTTGATGCAATATCTTTTTTAGTAACTAATATTCTTGCATTGAGCTGATATGAGTGAGCAATGACTAAAAATCTATCTAATAGTTGTGTTGAAAAATTTGGCTCAACCGCACTCATTACAATAACTAATGTATTAATATTACTTACAGGTGGTCTTTTTAATTCGTTTTGACGTTCATGAACGTGATGAATATAACCTTCATTAACGTTCTGTACATCAAAATCTACAATATCTCCAACAACCGGTGAAAATTTCTTCTTTCTAAATAATCCACGTGGTTTTGTATTAAAACGTTCGCCATTAACGTCCACTTGATATACACCACTAATTGATTTCACAATTCGACCTGTCTTCAAAATGGCACCTCTCGATTAAATTTACTGCATTTATTATATCAAAGACTGAAACATTTATATATAAATCATCATTTCAAAAGATATAAATGTTGTGGGAGTTGTACAGAAATGTTACAGAACCTCTAATAATTTATTATGTAGTGGTTCTTTAGAGGTCGGGACAAAAGCGTTTAGGATTTGAGCAGAACCGAACGATGAGCAAAATTGTTTTCCAAATTTTGTCGAACCGTGAGAGTTTCTGCCGAAAATCCTGTTTTTGGGACGCCGTTAATCGGTTTCCCAGAGCACAAAAACTTTATGTCTCAACCTCGTAATTAAAAATATGAAGACATAAGTAAAACTGATGTATAAGAAAAGCTAGTTTCTAAAGAAAAAGTATTTCTTTATCTTTGTTTCCCCAACTTGCATTGTCTGTAGAATTTCTTTTCGAAATTCCCTGTGTCGGGGCCCGTTCCCCAACTTGCATTGTCTGTAGAATTTCTTTTCGAAATTCCCTGTGTCGGGGCCCGGTCCCCAACTCGCATTGCCTGTAGAATTTCTTTTCGAAATTCTCTGTGTTGGGGCCCCTGACTAGAATTTTAAAAATTTGTTACGCGTGTATTTTCATTCTTTTAACTACAGCTAATATAATATTGTAGATCCTAGAAAATGATTTAAGTTCCAAACTGATAGAATTAACAAAGTCCTTCTTTATATGTCATGAGTATTTTAAAACTTTTGCAATACAAACATAAAATACCGAGGCTCCCATCATAGAAACCTCGGTACATTTACATTAGTTAAATTTAAATATCATCGTAACTGACTTCTTTCTCAGCTACTGTTTTATCATCTACTTTAACTATATAACTTGCTGATTTTCCTTTTTCAATTCTTAAAGGAATGTCTATACGTTGATCACTCGTAATGTCGAAACTACCTTTTTCAGTTGAACCGTCATTATCTTTATCTTTAATATAAACTTTAACTTTTTGTGACTTATCATTCTTACCAGTATATGGTACATCTACCGATTCAGTTGTCGATTTGACATTTGAAGAGTCACTTTTCTTACCTTTAGAAACAACGATTGAAATCGTTGACCCCTCATCTACTGATTTTCCTTTAGGTGATTGAGAAATCACGTCACCCTCATCAATATCGTCACTATATTCTTCCTTACTTTCAACTTTAAATCCTTTTTCTTCTAAAGCTTTTTTAGCTTTGCTAAAGGATTTATGTTCAAAGTCTTCTACATAAACTTGCTTAACACCTAAAGATTCATATAGTTTAATATTAGAATCATGAATAGCGATTTCAGTATTTGCAGTTACACTTTGATTTGCAATGTATCCTTTTGGTGCTTGATTATTATATACTTTTTCAATCGAAACATCTTTAAGACCTACCGATTTTAATTTTTGCAAGGCTTCTTCCTTAGGTAAACCAATGACATTTGGCATTTTAACCTTTTCAGGCCCTTTAGATATAACAACATCAACACTATCACCACGTTCAACACGTTCACCTGTATTAGGAGTTGTCTTAATAATTTCATTTTCAGGATATTTATCACTAAAACTTCGAGAAATTTTACCTAATTTCAGGTTGTTTTTATTGAATATTTGCTCTGCTTCTTTTACAGACTTTCCGATTACATCAGGTGTCTCTTCGTATTTATTACCAAACATAGCCATTGCCACAAAAGAAACAAGTGCAATCATTAGTAATGAAAAGATTAGTGATAAGAGCACAATCTTTCGTGTTGACTTCTTTTTAGGCTTAGGTTCATATACCGTACCTTCAGACTTTTGGAATTGCTGATGATGAGCAGGACCATTAACAATAGGGACTTGCGTCGTTTCATGTTTAGGTTGACTCGACTTATGTCCACTAATATGGTTTGCTAAATCTTCTTTTTTCAAAGGTACTGCTATCGTTTTCATTTTATCGAGTTCATAGACATCTTCATTCGCTCGATTTTCATGTAAAACACTACTCAAATCATCTTTCATTTCTTGAATTGTTTTGTAACGATTCGCTTTGTCTTTTTCTGTAGCACGTAAAATAACATTACTTAGTGCCTGTGGAATATCTTGGCGTATTTCTGTCGTCACATTTGGCACTGAATCCTGAATATGTTTAATAGCAATACTAACAGCAGTTTCTCCATTGAATGGTGGTTCGCCAACAAGCATTTCATATAATACGATACCAATCGAATATATATCTGTACATTCATCTGTCGCTTCACCTTTAGCTTGTTCCGGAGAAAAATATTGAACAGTACCTAATACGTGATTTGTTTGCGTCAATGATGTCTCACTTAAAGCTTTCGCAATTCCAAAATCAAATATTTTCAACGTTTTATTGCTGTCAATTAATATATTTTGTGGCTTAATATCTCTATGTACAATACGCATATCATGCGCATGTTTAATACCATCCAATATTTGATTCGTAAAATTAATCGCCGTGTCAACACTTAATGGCCCATGACTTTCAATATATTCTGAAAGTGTCGGTCCTTCAATATATTCCATAACTAAGTAATAACAGTCATCTTCTTCATCAACATCAATCATACTTACGATATTTTGATGAGAAAGTTGTGACGAATTATGCACTTCTCTTTCAAAACGTTTTAACGTTTCTTCTTTTTCTCTAGGTGGTATAAAAATTGCCTTAATTGCAACTTTAATGTTAAGTATCGTATCTTCTGCAAGATAAACAGTACTCATGCCACCGCCGCCAAGCTTATCTACAATTTTATATCGTTCATTTATTATTTTACCTATCATACTTTATCACCTTCAATAGCCGCGAGTATGAAAGTAACATTATCTTTCGAATGGTTATCTAATGCCAATTGCATTAATTGATTACCATGATCTTCTATTGTACCTTCTTTTACTAACAAACGCTTAATTTCATTGTCTTTAACGTAATCAGTTAATCCATCTGAATTTAATAATAAATAATCGTAAAAATTCAATCGTTTAATAAATAGATCTGGACTGACGCGTTTGTCAGTACCCATTACCTTAGTGATAATATTACGCTGTGGATGCGTAAATGCTTCCTCTTCTGTTATTTGTCCTGTTAATACAAGATGATTAACAAAAGAATGATCACTTGTAATTTGTTCAATTTGTCGACTATTAATAACATAGGCTCTAGAATCACCAACATTTGCTATCACAACTGATTTTTCAAAGACAAGTGCACAAACACATGTTGTACCCATACCTTTATATTCTGCATTTTCTTGTGCATAATGATATAACTGAAAATTTATATCCTTTAAATTTGTGCGCAACCAATTTTCAGCTTGATGTTGTTCTATTAGATTTTCCGCTTCAAAACGGGTTTTCAATTCATCAGTTACAAACATACTTGCAACTTCACCTGCTTTATGGCCGCCCATACCATCACACAGTACTAAAAGTTGTTGATTCGTTTGATTGTAAAATATACCACCCGCATCTTCATTCTTGTCTCTATGTTGTCCAGTATCAGTAAAAAATTGTGCCTCTAGCATTTGTCTTTACCTCGTTTCTACTTGTCGTTCCTTTGCTCTTAATTGACCACAAGCAGCGTCAATATCTGATCCTTGTTCACGACGTATTGTGGCATTAATTCCTAGTCTCTTTAATTCTTTTTCAAATTTAAAGATATCATTTTTAGCTGTTTTAACATAGTTTCTTTCTGGAACATGATTGACAGGAATTAAGTTAACATGGCAATTTAAACCTTTAATTAAGTGCGCTAAATCTCTTGCATGTTCAAGTTGATCGTTTACGCCACCAAATAATCCATATTCAAATGTGACACGACGATTTGTTTTTTCTTGATAATACTTAATCGCTTCGATTAACTTCTCAACATTATATGCACGGTTAATTGGCATCAAGCGTGATCGCACTTCATCTTTTGCGGCGTGTAAACTTACAGCAAAATTAATTTGAATATCTTCATCCGCAAAGTCATATATTCTAGGAATGATACCTGATGTTGATACTGTAATGTGACGTGCACCAATATTTAAACTGTTATCATCATTGACGATTCTTAAAAAGTCCATCATTTCATCATAATTTTCAAATGGTTCACCGATACCCATTATGACAATTTGAGATACGCGCTCTTCTGTAGCATCAAGGGCTTTTTGAACTGTTAAAACTTGTGAAACAATTTCGCCAGCTTCAAGGTTTCTTTTTAAGCCGCCAAGTGTAGAAGCACAAAACGTACACCCGATACGACAACCTACTTGAGTCGTTACACATACTGAATTTCCATAATCATGTCTCATTAAAACAGTTTCAATTGTATAGCCATCTTGTAATTCAAATAAGAATTTAATTGTACCGTCTTTACTTTCTTGTTTTACTACAGTTGTTAAAGTTGTAACAGTAAAGTTATCTTTTAAAAGCTGTCGTAAGTCTTTCGATAAGTTCGTCATTTCATCAATCGAATCTACTCTTTTTTGATATAACCATTCAAAAATTTGTTTTGCTCTAAATTTTTGTTGACCTTGTTCAACGAGCCAATTTTGCATTTCGTCAAAACGCAAAGAATATATTGATTGCTTGTCAAAATTCGGAAGAAATTTATTCTTCTTTTTCTTTTCAGCAGTTATCATTCCTAATTGTCCTTTCTTTTTATCTTAGTGATAAAGAATCCATCTGAATTAAAATCTTGCGGCATAATTTGTAATGTTTTAACCATTTCGCCAGTTAACGGATGTTGGAATGGTTCAAATTCAAAGTTTTTGTTGTTTTTCAAAAATGTATAAATCACATTTTCATTTTCCAATTGCTCTATTGTACATGTTGAATAGATAATTTCGCCACCTATTTTTACATTGTTTTTTACATTTTCTAATATTTCAAGTTGTAAATCAACTAACGACGCAATCTGTTCTTTACTCTGCGAATATTTAATTTCAGGCTTATGGCGCATTACACCAAGACCACTACAAGGTGCATCAACTAATATTTTATCGTAAATTTGTTCATACGGTTTTGTTGCATCGTGTTGAAAAGCACTAATATTCGTCAAACGTAGCTTTTTAATATTAAAATTAATTAAATCAATTTTATGTTCATGTATGTCTGAAGCATCAACATGTCCTTCTGGCATTAAAACCTCAGCAATATGACATGCTTTACCACCAGGAGCACTACATGCATCTAACACATGATCATGTCTACCAACATTCATAATATGTGCAACAAACATCGAACTCTTATCTTGAATTGATACGAATCCATCTTTAAATGAACGAGAATGTATAACCGGTTGACCAGAAATATGCAAACAATACGTTAAATCGTCATCTTTTTTAACTTCAAAACCTTCATTTTGCAACTTAGCAATTATATCTTCTAGTGAGGCACGTGTTAAATTGGCACGTACAGTAGTAGATGGAGATTCTAAAAATGATTGCAAGATTGACTCTGTTTCTCCTAAGCCATAGTGTGTAACCCAGTGATCAACAATCCATTTCGGCATACTATACTCTATCGCCATGCGTTTCTTTGGATCAGTTATTTCATTGTAATCAGGTAATTCACTACGCATGATTGTGCGTAATATTCCATTAACGACATTACCATTATGAAATCCACCACGTTCTTTTGCAATTTCAACTGCTTCATTAATAATGGCATGATTGGGCACCTTATCCAAATACACATATTGATAAATGCTCATCCATAATAATTGACGCACCCATGCTTTTATTTTTGTTTTTACAAATGGTTTCAAATAAAAGTCTAATGTATACTTACGTTTTACAGTTCCATAAACAATTTCAGTAAATAAACCTTTATCCATAGCATTTAAGTCATTTTCCGATAATACTTCATTAATTCGGAGATTACTGTATGCACCTTCATTTAAAATATCTTGTATCGTATCAAATGCAAGACTTCTCACGTTTTCTATCATATAAGTTTCTTCCCTACTAGTGTGTTTTGCGCACCACTTAAATAATTGGCAGCTAACATTCTCTTTTTCCCAGCCAATTGCATATCTTTAATCGCAATCGCTTCATTATCATCTGTAGCAACAATAATGGCATTTTTTGTTATATCAATAATTGTTCCAGCTTCACTATTCTGATGATTTGGTACGAGCTCCGCATCATATATTTTCAAGTTAGTGTCATCCATAGTTGTATAAGCAACTGGCCATGGTGATAATCCACGAATTTGATTAAATACTTTTCTTCCTGGTTGTTTCCAATTTATACGCTCATCTTCACGTTTAATATTCGAAGCAAACGTTGCTTGCGTATCATCTTGAGGTACACTTTCATTTGTGCCCTCTATAATAGATGGTAAAGTTTCTTTTAATAAATCGGCTCCTAATGAACTTAACTTCTCATGCATTGTACCAACATTATCACTATCTTCTATTTTAATTGCTTGTTGTGAAATAATATTACCCGCGTCCAACTTTTTAACCATATACATAATTGTTATGCCGGTTTCTTGTTCACCATCGATAATTGCCTGATGAATAGGCGCACCACCTCTATACTTCGGTAACAATGATGCATGTACATTAATGGCGCCAAGTTTTGGTAATGCCAACAATGATTCAGGTAATAATTGTCCAAAAGCAGCAGTTACAATTAAATCTATATCTAATTGAAGCAATTGTTCTAATTCTTCTGATCCACTTAGTTTTTCAGGCTGATATACAGGTAAATTATATTTCATTGCAACTTTTTTAACTGGTGGTGGTGTCATAACACGTTTACGTCCAACAGGTCGATCTGGTTGCGTTACGACTGCAATGACATCATGTTCTGCAATAAGCATTTCTAAAACAGTTGTTGAAAAGTCTGGTGTACCCATAAATATTATTTTAGTCATTTATAAAATATGCCTCCACTTCTTTATCTGTTAAAATACGGTCCGCACGTTCAGTAAAAGGAATACCGTTCATTTGATCTATAATATGCAAAATCATTCTTGCTACATCTTCATGTGCAGTTAGTTCAACTTTGTTCCCATTGACGTCATAACTTTCGACAACTATCATTTTACTTCTTGTCACTTCGCCGTAAACATCTGGCAATGTAATTGAACCTTCTAAGTCTGTTATCGTTTTATTTGATTGACTAATAATTTTCGGATTAACAAGTTGTAATAATCCTTCCACTTCCATATCAATGATTGCCACTTGCAATGACTGATTAATTTGAGGTGCACATAAGCCAGCAGCTTCTTGTGCATACATTGTATCTTCTAAATCTTGTAATAATCTTTTTAACGAATCATCAAATTTTATAACTTCTTGTGCTTTTTTCGTTAAAATAGGATGCGATGCTGGTACTAATTTTTTAATCGCCATAGCTCTTACTCCTCAATAAAATTCATCAAACCATTATAACGTAAATATATTAAAAATGCGACCTTACATCATAGAATGTATATTTTTCAATTTAAAGATTGTCATGTGATTCATTACGTATATTTCACACGTAAAATAATACAATGCAACTGAAGTGTAATCCTAAATTTATTGTAAGGATTGAATAACTGAAATTTAGATGATTGGGAATGCTTAAACTAGAATGTTCAAACTAAAAGCGGGTATAATAAAAGTGGAATCATATATAATTAAAAGCAACTCTAATGGAGGGAAAGAAATGCAAGTAAATAAAGTCATTTATATTTTGTTAGCACTGTTCTTAGGTAGTTTTGGTATTCATAAGTTTTATGCCGGCAAAAATATGCAAGGTTTCCTACACTTAATATTCTTTTGGACAGGCATCCCGCATGTACTAGCAATTATTAGTGCAGTGATTACTGTTTTCAAACCTGCTGACGAACATGGTAATGTCACATTATAAATTAGCGAAAATAAATCCCGATAACAATCTTTTATTAATTGCGAATCATTGAGTTATAGATCTTACGAACTCTATATGATAAGCAGTAACGCTGATTGTTTATCGGGATTATTAATTAGATTATTTACTATAGTACACTATTTATTTTCAACAAAGTAAAGACTATTTTAAAGAATCATCTGACGATGTTTCATAGTTTGATTCGTACTCTTTAATATATTTACTTAGAACAACAAAATGCGCATTACCAAAATCACTAGATGCATTTAAGAAATCCATACCTACTAAATTTAAAACTTTTGGATCCGGATTAGACTTGTCTTCATAATTTTTTGGTGAAAAAGTAAAATATGCCAATGCCGGCATCACTTCATCTTTAGTATCCTTTGACCCATGCGTCATAAATGAAACGCTTGTTAAAGGTACTCCGAAAGATTTGATTTGAGCAACGCTATATGGAACTGGTTTTGGATGATCAAGTTTAGTTAGTTGACTTAATTTTTTCAACTTAGAATAATCATCATATTTAATTGCATCATCTTTATGAATTACATAAGATCCTGGTTCGACTGATGCATAAACTAACTTTCCATCTTTATATTTAGTCATAATTTCTGCGTAAAAAACAGGTGTGTTTGAATTACCGATTTTCTTTCCATCCGGATCTACATACCAATAATCAACTTGTTTTACATCATCATGCGTTTCAATCACTTTCCTTTTTACACCTTTTTTATCTTTAAAAAATGCATCAACATCTTTTATAGAAGATCCTTTTGAATCTTTTGTAAATCTATAATCTGCAAGTTCTACTTTACTCATTAATTCTTTGTAATCTTTCCATCCTTGAATCCCTTTACTATTCGTAAACGATTTTTCTGTCATTAATGGATCCAACTTATCAAGAGATGGTGCGTCTTTAATTTTATTCATTTTTTTCTCTATTTCTTCATATTTCTCTAAATCTGGATCTTTCTCTTCTTCCGATTCTTTTTTTACAGTTTCTTGTTTTGATTCTTCTGATTTTTTTGACGATGATTTATGAAATCCACCAAATGAACAACCTGCTACAACTAATAGCATGACTAAAAGTAAACATCCCAGTATCTTTTTCATAAACTTTCTCCTTTTGAGTTTTTGTTTGAATTAGCTAAGCATACATAAATTTAAAAAACTTATTTATATTGTTATTTTACATTAACTATCTATATATTTAAATACTTTAATTGATAATTTAGAAAAAGTGTTTTGCATTATTATTTAAATATCTAAAACATCAGTATATGAAAAACAGTTTATAACCATTAATTAGCATGTATAAAATTTGAACTATTAAAATTTGCTGATTAAAAATAGTTTGTTCAATTATTACCACTACAATTCATTAATACTTATGTGGTTAAACAATAACTAGAATTCGTTAGTCAACGTAAAAAATCGAACTTATGAATAAGCAAAAACTTTTCATAAGTCCGATTTAAAATAAAACTGTCTATTAAAGAAAAAGTAGAGACTGAAAATTAACAATCAATTATTCTCCCTTTGTCTGCCCCTAAAATAAATACGAGCCCTTTTAAAATCTTTTCACACAATGCAGTTAAAGTGTTGTCAACCAAAATTACATCATCATCTGAGGATTGATATCAATCTTCAATGCTAACTTTTCCTGTATAAATTTTTCATGATAATAATCATCTAAAAACTGAATTGCCTGTAGTAATCCAGGTTCACTTTTATATTTAACTAAAATTTGGAAGCGGAATTCATTGTTAATTCTCGCGAGTGCAGCTGGTGATGGCCCAAGAACTAGTGCTTTATCACTCAAATGTTGTAGCAATATCTTATGAACATGCTGCGATGCTTCCATAACCTTCTTCATTTCTTTATGTGAGATTGTGAAATTAATCAAATAATAATACGGTGGATACTTTCCTAATTTACGATATTCCATTTCCTGACGATAAAATGTTAAATAATCATTTTTTTGAACATCCAATATTGAATAATGATCTGGATTATACGTTTGAATGATGACTTGACCTGCCTTTTCATGACGACCAGCTCTACCAGCCACTTGCGTTAATAGTTGATAAGTACGTTCGCTCGCCCGAAAATCAGGTAAATTTAACATTGTATCTGCATTCAGCACACCAACTAAAGTAATATTTGGATAATCTAATCCTTTCGCAATCATCTGAGTACCTAGTAAAATGTCACCGTTACCTTTTTCGAATTCAGTCAATAACTTTTCATGTGCGCCTTTTTTAGAAGTTGTATCTACGTCCATTCTAATAATACGTGCGCCTTCAAATTCTTGTTGCAACAGTTCTTCAACTTTCTGAGTACCAGTACCAACTTGACGAATATGCTCACTTTCACAGTTCGGGCATTTATTAGGAGGTGTCTCTTGGTAACCACAATAGTGACATTTTAATAAATCTGTCGTTTTATGATACGTTAAGGAAATATCACAGTTTGGACATTGCGGTACATATCCACAATCTCGACAAAGCATAAATGATGCATAACCACGTCTATTTAAAAATAAGACAACCTGTTCCTGGCGATCTAATCTTAGTTGTATTGCTTCACGTAAATCTTTTGAAAACATAGAACGATTACCTTCAGTCAATTCAGTACGCATATCCACTATATCAATATTAGGCAAAGCCCGTTGATTAACTCTATTCGGTAAAGATAATAAATGATAAACCCCTTTTTCAGCTCGTGCATAACTTTCAAGACATGGTGTTGCACTACCTAGTATAACCGGACAATGATGATACTCACTTCGCCACTGTGCAATTTCTCTAGCATGATATCTAGGATAATCTTCTTGCTTATAAGTAGACTCATGCTCTTCATCAATAATAATTAAACCCAAATTTTTAAATGGCGCAAATACACTAGATCTTGCACCAACACTTACCTGCGCCCGACCATCTCTAATTTTTTGCCATTCATCATAACGTTCACCATTAGATAACCCAGAGTGTAATACAGCAACGTCATCACCAAATCGACGTTTAAATCTTAAAACCATTTGTGGTGTTAGTGCTATTTCAGGTACCAACATCATTGCCTGTTTACCTTGATTCAACACATCTTCTATAGTTTGAAGATATACTTCGGTTTTACCTGATCCAGTAACTCCGTGAAGTAAGAATGTTGCTTGTTCTTGATTTACTATTTTTTCATTAATTGCTGAATACGCTCGCTGTTGATCTATCGTAAGCTGTCTCTTTGATTCTTGTTCAAAAACACGATCTTTAAAAGGATCTCTTTCAACGATAGCGTCATATTTTTCTACATATCCTTTTTTGATAAGTCCATCTAAACTTGATTTTGAAAAGCCCATATCCTCAATATCAGTTAAAAATATTGTTTTATGTTGTTCTTCAGACAAGTAAGCATACAAATCGTATTGTTTAATTACTTTCTCCAACTTAGCTAATACTTCATCAGGATGATACCCTTCAATGACACGAACAGCACGCTTGGTTTTTTTAGTTATATTTTGCGTGAGAATCGTTTTTTCTTCAACGATATCATCTTTTAACAACTTCATAAGCAATTGAATATCATTATTTTTTTGCGCATCTTTATAATAATAGAAACCATTTTTATCGAATTGTTCTACTATTTTTGAAGTTAATTCTGTATCATCTTTAAGCATGAAGGCCTTTTTATATTTAGCTTTAATCGCGCTCGGCAACATAACTTCTAACATTGAAATACGTTTTATAACATGCGTCGTACTCATCCACTCACTTAATGCAATTAATTCTGGTGTTAGCTCTGGCTTAATATCTTTCACTTCAATAATATTTTTCAATTTTGATATATCAAGTTGTGAATCGGGTTGTGTCGTAACTTCCATTACATAACCTTGAATCGTTCTTGGTCCAAATGGTACAACAACCCGTATGCCTGGTTGTATCACAGATACTAATCGTTCTGGAATTAAATAATCAAATTTAAAGTCAACGCTCTTCGACGCCACATCGACAATGACTTTCGCTATCATTATTGCCACCTAGTTTCTAATTCATCTAAAATTTGAGCAGCTAATGCCACTTTTTTCCCTTTCTTAATATTTACTTTTTCTTTATTTTTAAAATGCATCGTTAATTCGTTATCATCAGAATTAAACCCAATAGACATGTCACCAACGTTATTTGAAATAATTACGTCAGCATTTTTCTTACGTAATTTTTGTTCTGCATAATTTTCAATATCTTCAGTCTCTGCTGCAAAACCTACTAAGTATTGTGACGTTTTATGTTCACCTAAATATTTTAAAATGTCTTTTGTACGTTTAAATGATACTGACAAATCGCCATCTTGCTTTTTCATTTTATGTTCAAGTACTTCAACTGGCGTATAATCAGAAACGGCTGCCGCTTTTATAACTATATCTTGTAATTTAAATCTTGATGTAACTTGCTCAAACATTTCTTTAGCACTCTGTACATGAATCACTTCGATATTTTCAGGATCTTCCAAATTTGTGGGTCCAGAAACTAACGTAACAATTGCACCACGATCTCGCAATGCTTCAGCAATTGCATATCCCATCTTTCCTGATGAACGATTGGATACAAACCTAACAGGATCTATAACTTCCACTGTCGGTCCGGCAGTTACTAATGCATGTTTTCCGTCAAATGAACTATTAGCTAAACGTGAATCCTTTTCAAAATAATCATTTAATACTGAAACAATTTGAAGCGGTTCTTCCATGCGACCTTTGGCAACATATCCACAAGCTAAAAATCCACTACCAGGTTCAATGAAATGATAGCCATCTTCTTTTAAAACATTAATATTACGCTGCGTGCGCTTATTTTCATACATATGCACATTCATTGCTGGTGCAATAAATTTAGGTGTTTCTGTTGCTAATAATGTTGATGTCACTATATCATCAGCTATTCCTACACTCAACTTTGCAATTATATTTGCCGTTGCCGGTGCAACAACAATGCCATCTGCCCAATCTCCTAATGCAATATGTTGGATTTCTTCAGGTTTTTCCTCAATAAATGTATCTGTATATACTGCATTACGACTAATTGCTTGAAATGCTAATGGTGTAACAAATTTTTGAGCATGCTCTGTTAACATAACGCGCACATCGTATCCTGATTGCGTTAATTTACTTGTTAAATCAATCGCCTTATATGCAGCGATACCACCTGTTACGGCTAACAAAATTTTCTTCATATCCATTCTCCCTTAAATATCACTAGCTTTTTAGTACAAGTTGTCATTAATAATATCAATATAACTTTTGCCATCTCAAAATCACAAATTTAGTTTAATTATAACATCAATCTTTGAATTAACTAAAAAAACACACCTCCTCAGGTGCGTTTAATTTTTATATCTGATGACATATTTAATATGATAAATTAAAAATCATTAATTTAATTAGTACTACTCTTTACCGTAATAATCACTTGAAATTATTGGACGAATTTTACCGTCTGCAATTTCTTCTAACGCTCTACCAACTGGTTTGTATGAGTGATATTCACTTAATAATTCCGTGTCAGGATGTTCGTCAATTTCACGAGCCCTTTTAGCTGCTGTTGTTGCAATTAAATATTTTGATTTAATTTGTGCTGTTAATTGGTTTAATGGTGGATTTAACATTATTTTTTTGCCTCCAAAATCATTTTTCGATACTTAGCTTCTACACGCTCTCTTTTTAAGTGCTCAGCTTCTACAATACATTGAATTCTATTTTTCGCAAGTTCAACTTCATCATTAACTACAACGTAATCATATAAGTTCATCATTTCAACTTCTTTACGTGCTTCGTTAATACGACTTTGAATTTTTTCGTCAGATTCTGTGCCTCTTCCAACTAATCGCTCTCTCAAGTGATCTAAACTTGGAGGTGCTAAGAATATAAATAACGCATCAGGAAATTTCTTTCTAACTTGCTTTGCACCCTCTACTTCAATCTCTAAAAATACATCATGTCCTTCGTCCATAGTATCTTTAACATATTGAACTGGTGTACCATAATAGTTGCCAACATACTCGGCATATTCTATAAATTGATCATCTTTAATTAAAGCTTCAAACGCATCCCTTGTTTTAAAAAAGTAATCTACGCCATCAACTTCGCCTTCGCGCATTTGGCGTGTTGTCATTGAAATAGAATACTTATATGATGTAGTTGGATCTTCAAATATTCGTTTTCTAACAGTACCTTTACCGACTCCAGATGGTCCTGATAAAACGATTAACAATCCTTTTTCATTATCCATGCCTTACGACCTCTCTAAGCTAATCTTCTATTATTTAAATATGATATCACATTGTTCTTTATATTGTATAGCATATTTGAAATTGCATGCCATAATTTCTCTTAGGTCTAACAATTTCGTTATATTGCATGATAAATTTTAAAAACATAAATTCAATTGCAACCATTTTGGTATTTTAAAATACAAATCTCATAATAAATTGAATAATTATGCCGAAAAGTTATAGTCATGTTAAAATGAAACGAATGATTTAGAGAAGGTGGAAGATATATTATGGCTTATGACGGCTTATTTACAAAGAAAATGGTAGAATCTTTACAATTTTTAATAGCAGGACGTATTCACAAAATAAACCAACCTGAAAACGATACTATTCTTATGGTTGTACGTCAAAATAGACAAAACCACCAATTGTTATTGTCAATTCACTCTAACTTTTCAAGATTACAATTGACTACAAAAAAATATGATAATCCTTTTAATCCACCTATGTTTGCGCGAGTATTCAGGAAACATCTGGAAGGTGGCATAATTGAATCTATCAAACAAATTGGTAATGATCGACGCATCGAAATTGATATTAAAAGTAAAGATGAAATCGGTGATACGATTCATCGAACTGTTATTCTTGAAATTATGGGTAAACATAGTAATTTAATTTTAGTGGATGACAATCGTAAAATCATAGAAGGTTTTAAACACTTAACACCAAATACGAACCAATATCGAACTGTAATGCCTGGATTTAATTATGAAGCACCACCAACGCAACATAAAATTAATCCATATGAATTAACAGGTGCGGATGTTTTAAAATATATTGATTTTAATTCAGGCAACATTGCAAAACAATTACTGAATCAATTCGAAGGTTTTAGCCCTTTAATAACAAATGAAATTGTTAGTCGACGTCAGTTTATGACATCAACTTCATTACCGGAAGCATTTGATGAAGTGATGGCTGAAACTAAATTACCACCTACACCTGTCTTTCATAAAAATCATGAAACTGGGAAAGAAGATTTTTATTTTATGAAGCTAAAACAATTTAATGATGATATGATCACTTATGATTCATTAAATGATTTACTCGATCGGTTTTATGATGCACGTGGTGAACGAGAACGAGTAAAACAAAGAGCAAACGACTTAGTACGTTTCGTTCAGCAACAATTACACAAATACCAAAATAAATTGGCAAAGTTAATTGAAGAATATGAACAAGCTAAAAACAAAGATAATGAACAATTGTATGGTGAATTAATTACGGCAAACATTTACCGAATTAAACAAGGTGATAAAGAACTAAAAGCACTTAACTATTATACTAATGATGAAGTCATAATACCTTTAAATCCTACGAAATCACCTTCTGCAAATGCCCAGTATTACTATAAGCAATATAATCGCATGAAAACGAGGGAACATGAATTAGAACATCAAATTCAATTAACGAAAGACAATATTGAATACTTTTTAACTATTGAACAGCAATTACAACATATTTCTGTACAGGATATTGATGAAATTAGAGATGAATTATCTGAACAAGGTTTTATGAAACAGCGAAAAAACCAAAATAAAAAGAAAAAAGATCAAATTCAATTGCAATATTATATTTCAACTGACGGTGATGATATATTTGTCGGTAAAAATAATAAACAAAATGATTATTTAACTAATAAAAAAGCTAAAAAAACGTACACATGGTTACACACAAAAGATATCCCAGGTTCACATGTCGTTATATTTAACGAAGAACCAAGTGAAAATACAATTAAAGAAGCAGCAATGTTAGCAGGATATTTTTCGAAAGCTGGTAACTCTGGACAAATACCAGTTGACTATACATTAATTAAAAATGTGCACAAACCATCTGGTGCAAAGCCTGGTTTTGTAACATATGACAATCAAAAAACATTATATGTAACACCCGATTATGAACATATTCAACGAATGAAACAATAAAACTTATAAATATTAAAAGAAACACCTCATAATAAGATGGCAACATCTTCTATCATGAGGTGTTTTGTTATGGTTATTTAAATCTAAAAAACTATTTACATTGGTTTTTCAATAAATCATCTTTATATTTCGAATCATTTCTTTTTAAATACGAGAATATTATTTTATATTTAATTCCAAATATAATTGACTCAATATTTCACTAATAATATTATTCCGGTAATGCTAATTGAAAGCTAACGCCAAATTTGTCTTGAACCCAAGCAAATTCACGATATGGTGGCATATTAGTTTTAGGCATTAATATAGCGCCCTCATCCTTTAATCCATTAAATAGTCTTTCCATTTCTAATGTATCTTTTACAGTAACAAATAATGAAATCGCAGGATTCATTGGTAATTCTGTGCCACTATTCGCGTCAATTGCCATAAACACTTGGCCATTCAAAGTAAATATTGAATGTTGAACAGTACCTGGATCCCCAGGACCATCTTCACCATATTTTGCCATCGTAATAATTTCACTGTCTTCAAATAGGCTTGTATATAAATTAACGGCTTCTTCAGCTTGATTATTGAACATTAAAAACGTCGTAATTTTTGGTATATTCATGGTTAGCCTCCTTAAGATTCAAATTTCCTATATAACTATATTAACATACTCAAAATATTAAAACTGTAATTGTATTTATAAGGGTAGAAGTGATTTTCTTACTCACTATCCTTAACAAAATACTACATTTTTTTCGTTTAGCCATACGATTTATAAATACCATTTAATACAACTAAAAATCATTTTATTAAATAGATATTAATGTTTTGACTTATCGTCAAATTTGATTACAATTAATATTAAATTAAAAGGAGGGACGTTATGTTACATTATGTGATTCCAGTACTAGTCCTATTACTCGTATTTTTAATTGGTTGGATTTTAATAAAATTAATTATCCGCTAAGTAATAACCATATAACAAAAGCTATAGTGTTGTTATGTTAGAAATCTATTATAATTCCTGACATTTAACACTATAGCTTTTAATTTTTATATTTGACCTTGTTTGCGTAATATATTTTTCACGTGTTTAAATAAATCATCATTTTGATTTATTTCAGTTTCACTTTTTTTATGCTCGCTCGAAGTGTTTTCAGTTTCATGGTCATCAAATTGATTGGAATGATTAGAATCATTGATAAACTCATTACAATGTTTTATTTTTCCATATAAATCATTAGATGTGTTGTCATTCATTTGCTGAATTCCCCCTTCTAATGACTATCTTATGCTAAGTTGTCTCTCCATTCAACTAGTGTTTGAATATCTTCTTTAGAAATTTTGCCTTCATCCTTAGCAACTTCAATAAGTTCATTATAATCACTTAATGTATAAAATGGTATTTCGATATTTTCAAACGTTTCATCAGCTTTTTTCAAACCATAAGTAAAAATAGCTACAACACCTAATACTTCTGCACCCGCTTGTTTTAATGCTTCAACTGCTGTTACTGATGAACCACCTGTTGAAATTAAATCTTCAATAACAACGACTTTTTTCCCTTCACTTTTAGCACCTTCAATTTGGTTCTGTTTACCATGACTTTTACTTGAAGATCGTACATAATTCATTGGTAGCTTTAGCTTTTCAGCAATGAATGCTGCATGAGGAATTCCTGCAGTAGCCATACCTGAAACAATTTCAACATTAGGAAAATGTTCCTTAATTAAATTAATTAAACCATCACGAATTGCACCACGAACTAGAGGATAACCTAGTGTAATTCGGTTATCACAATATATCGGTGATTTAATACCTGAACTCCATGTGTATAAATCATTTGGTGATAAAGTTACAGCTTCAATATCTAATAATGATTTTGCAATTTCTTTCGCCATTATGCTAACCAACTTTCTTTTATTTTATGATAACTTTCAACAGGATTTTCACTTTGTGTAATAGGTCTACCAACTACGATGTGTGTCGAACCTAATTGTCTTGCTTCTTCGGGCGTTGTGATTCGATGCTGATCATTTTGTGATGCACCTTTAGGTCTAATACCTGGAGTAACTTTCAAAAATGATTCACCTAATTCTTCAGTTAACATGCGACTCTCGAGTGGTGAACAAACAACACCGTCTAAACCAGCATTTTTGGCTAATGTCGCATAATTTAAAACCGCTTCTTCAATAGTTGTTTGTATATTTTGTTCTTGATGTAACATATCTTCAGTTGTAGATGTAAGCTGTGTTACCGCAATAATTTTTGTATATTGATTATTTTTTCTTAACCCCTTTATTGCCTCAGACATCATCTTAGTGCCACCAGCTGCATGTACATTAACTAAATCAACATTTAATTTTGCTAATCCTTCCATAGCTTTTCCAACTGTATTAGGAATGTCATGTAACTTTAAGTCTAAAAACACATCATGACCTCGACCTTTAATTGTATTTATTAATTGCGGTCCTTCTTGATAAAAAAGCTCCATACCTACTTTTACAAACAATGCTTCATCAAACAAATCTAAAAATTGATTTACTTTATCTTTTGATTCAAAATCTAATGCAATAATTGGCAAATCTTTCATCTTAATGTCTCCCTTTATATCAAGAAATTCAGTTAAAATATTGGGCTTGTAATCATATTTTTGAATTAACATAATTCATTACAAACCCAACATTTCAGTCATAACATTTTTACATTTGACGCATTGTAAATGTCATACTCTCAATTACATTTGTTAAAGCATTCGCTGTATCAAGTGAAGTTAAACATGGGATACCATTTTCAACTGTTGTACGTCTAATTTGGAATCCATCTCTTTCAACTTCTTTACCTTTAGTCATTGTGTTTATGACGATTTGAACATCAACATTTTGAATACGTATTAGCAAATCGTTTTCACCACCGATTTTACCAACAACTTCAACAGGGATTTCATGTTCTGATAATTTCTTCGCGGTACCAGATGTAGCTAAAATTTTATAGCCAACTTCATTTAAGCGTTGTGCCAATTTAACAACTTCTTCCTTATCTTTATCACTTACTGTCATTAAGACTGTACCATGGTCTTTCACTTCTACTCCACTACCTGTTAACCCTTTGAATAACGCCTTTTCTAATGTCGTATCTTTACCCATAACTTCACCAGTAGATTTCATTTCAGGCCCTAAAGTAATATCAACATTTTTCAATTTATTAAAACTAAATACCGGAGCTTTAACAAATACACCTTCAGCATAAGGTTGTACCCCTTCTTGATAACCCATTGCCGTCAGTTTTTCTCCAATAATTGCTCGCATCGCTAATTGTGCCATTGGAATATCGGTAATTTTGCTTAAGAATGGCACAGTTCTACTTGAACGAGGATTCACTTCTAACACATAAACACCATCATGTGCAATGACGAATTGGATGTTAATCAACCCGATTATATCTAATCCTTTTGCTAACTTAATCGTGTAGTCTTCAAGTGTTACTAACTCTTCTTTTGTTAATGTTTGTGGTGGATATACAGCAATTGAGTCACCACTATGCACACCTGCACGTTCAATATGTTCCATAATCCCCGGAATAATGACTGTTTCACCATCGCATATTGCATCGACTTCAATTTCTTTCCCCGTTAAATATCTATCGACCAATACAGGGTGTTCTGGACTCGCTTTAACAGCTTGTGTCATATAGTTTTCTAACTCAGTATCATTGTCTACAATTTCCATTGCACGACCACCTAATACATAAGAAGGTCTTACTACAACAGGATAGCCAATTTCTGCCGCGTTAGCTAACGCTTCATTTGGTGAAATAGCTGTCTTACCTTGAGGTTGTGGAACATTGATTTGTCTTAGCAATGATTCAAATTCTTTTCTATCTTCAGCACGATTTAAGTTTTCAAGAGACGTACCAAGTATTTTCACACCATGCTTCGCTAATTTATCTGCTAAATTAATTGCAGTTTGTCCACCAAATTGTACAACAACACCTTTAGGTTGTTCTAAATTAATAATGTTCATAACATCTTCTTCAGTTAATGGTTCGAAGTATAGTTTGTCAGAAATTGAAAAGTCTGTTGAAACAGTTTCTGGGTTGTTATTAACAATAATCGCTTCATAGCCAGCTTTTTGAATAGCCCATACTGCATGTACTGTCGCATAGTCAAATTCAACACCTTGACCAATTCTAATTGGTCCAGATCCTAATACTAGGATTTTTTCTTTATCTGTAACAATAGATTCATTTTCAGTTTCATATGTTCCATAATAGTACGGTGTTGAAGATTCAAATTCAGCTGCGCAAGTATCAACCATTTTGTAGACAGGTTTAATATCATTATCCATTCGCAATTGATATACTTCTTCTTCAGTCATATTGAAACGATGCGCGATTGTTTTATCACTAAATCCATAATCTTTTGCATATTTAAGATATTCTAAATCTCCCTGATGCTCTTTTAATTGATGTTCGATGTCGATAATATTTTGGAACTTGTGTAAGAAGAAATAATCAATTTGAGTCATATTATGAATTTCTTCTAACGTTGTCCCTCTTCTAATTGCTTCACCAATAAAAAATAGTCGCTCATCGTCTTGGTGAGAAATACGTTCTTTAATATAGTCTAAGTCAAAACTTTCACCATTCGGTAATCCTAAATGATGTACACCATATTCAAGCGAACGAATTGCTTTTAACAATGATTCTTCGTAAGTTCGACCAATTGCCATTACTTCACCAGTTGCTTTCATTTGTGTACCAAGCTCTCGTTCCCCTTTTTCGAATTTATCAAATGGGAATCTTGGAATTTTTGAAATCACATAATCCAAAGTTGGCTCAAATGCCGCATATGATGTACCAGTGATTGGATTTAACATTTCATCTAATGTAAGACCGACCGCAATTTTAGCAGCTAATTTCGCAATTGGGTACCCGGTAGCTTTAGATGCTAAAGCTGACGAACGAGATACACGAGGATTTACTTCAATAATGTAATAATCAAATGAATGTGGATCCAATGCCAATTGAACGTTACATCCGCCTTCTATTCCTAATGCTCTAATAACTTTCAATGAAACATCTCGTAACATTTGATATTCCACATCTGAAAGCGTTTGACTAGGTGCTACTACAATCGAATCTCCTGTATGAATACCTACTGGGTCAATATTCTCCATGTTACATACCACGATGGCATTGTCATTTTTGTCACGCATTACTTCATATTCAATTTCTTTAAAACCTGCAATTGATTTTTCTAACAAACACTGTGTAGCTGGACTATAATGAAGACCGTTTGAAACGATTTCTTGTAACTCTTCATCATTATGACAAATACCACCACCAGTTCCTCCCATTGTAAACGCTGGTCTAACAATTAATGGATATCCTACTTGTTCTTTAAATTTAAATGCTTGCTCAACTGTATTTACAATATCACTCTCTGGTACTGGAACATTTAAATCATTCATTAATGTTCTAAACATTTCACGATCTTCTGCCTGTTGAATTGATGTTAATTCAGTGCCTAATAATTGCACATTATTATCTTGAAGTACACCACTTTCATGTAATTGAATTGCCATATTCAATCCAGTTTGTCCACCTAATGTCGGTAATAAAGCGTCAGGTTGTTCTTTACGTATGATTCTCGCTATAAAATCATGTGTTAATGGCTCAATGTATACTTTATCTGCAATTTCTTTGTCAGTCATAATAGTGGCTGGATTTGAGTTTACCAGTATTACACGGTATCCTTCTTCTTTTAATGCTAAACACGCTTGTGTACCAGCATAGTCAAATTCAGCTGCTTGACCTATAATAATTGGTCCAGATCCTATTACTAAAATTGTTTCGATATCGTTACGTTTAGGCATTGATTTGACGCTCCTTTTCCTTAAAATTAGTCATCATTTTCACAAATTCATCAAAAAGATAATTTGAATCTGACGGTCCTGGATTTGCTTCAGGATGATATTGTACTGAAAAGGCAGGTAATGTTTTATGTTTTAAACCTTCTACAGTACCATCATTTAGTGCAATATGTGTGATTTCTAATTCTGTATTTTTTAATGAATTTTTATCTATTGCATAACCATGGTTTTGACTTGTAATATCTACTTTGCCAGTTTCTAAATTTTTAACAGGATGATTTGCGCCTCGATGACCAAACTTCATTTTAAATGAGCTTGCACCTTGAGATAATGCAAATAATTGATGTCCAAGACAGATACCAAAGAATGGAATTTCCCCTAAAATACCTTGAATCATCGGAATTGCGCATTCTACTACTTCAGGGTTACCTGGTCCATTAGACAACATGACACCATCTGGAGCCATTGCTAAAATTTCTTCAGCTGTTGTTGTATAAGGAACAACTGTAACATTACAACCTCTTATATTTAGTTCTCTTACAATATTTTGCTTTTTGCCAAAGTCTACAAGAACAACACTTAAATCCTTACCTGTTGAGACATATGGTGTTTTAGTAGATACAATCTCAACTTCATCTTTAGGTAATTCAACGCGTTGTAAGTGTTGAACCAGGCTATCTATTTCTTCTTTGTAATCAGTAAACCCAGCTTTTAAAACACCGTGTTGACGAATCTTACGTGTAATACTTCTTGTGTCTACACCCGCAATACCCGGAATTTGATGCAATTCTAAAACGTCATGAAGTGTCTTTTGTTGTCTAAAATTACTTGGATGTTCACTTGCTTCTTTCACTACTATACCGTTTAATGTCGGTACTAATGATTCAAAATCGTCTCGATTAATTCCATAATTTCCAATTAAAGGATACGTAAATGTAATGATTTGACCTGTATATGATGGGTCTGAAATTGTTTCTTGATAACCTGTCATTGCCGTATTAAATACAATTTCTCCTACAGTTAAGTTATCAGACCCTAAACGGTAGCCTTCGTAGTATGAACCGTCTTCTAACACTAGATAACGTTTGCTTTGCATTTTATTTTTCCCCCTCAAATTTAACTTCACCTTCGACCATTGTTAAAATCGGATTTCCATAAACTTTATAGCCGATAAATGGTGTATTATCTGCTTTTGATAAGAAATCTTCACCTTTAATTTCTTGTTCACTATCTAAATCAATGATTGTTAAATCTGCATAACCATTTTCTTTTAATGTGCCATAATCTAGATCAAAAGTTTCACATGGCTTAATTGTTAAGTAATCGACTAATTGTTGTAGCGTCCAGTTACCATTTTTTACAAAATGCGTATATAACAGTGGGAATGCTGTCTCACTACCAACAATACCGAATGGTGCTTTTTCCATTGGTTGTGCTTTTTCATCACGTGCATGTGGTGCATGGTCTGTTGCGATACAGTCAATTGTACCGTCTAGTAACCCTTCTAACAAAGCCTCTCTATCTTCAGTACTTCTTAATGGTGGATTCATTTTATAAATCGCATTGTTACCAGGAATATCATCTTCCGTTAATAATAAATGATGTGGTGTTACTTCAGCAGTTACATGAATTCCAGCCCGTTTAGCATCACGAATGACTCTGACACTTTCTTTTGTAGATACATGACATACATGGTAATGACACCCGGCAGCTTCAGCTAATAATACGTCTCTTGCAATTTGTACGGATTCACAAATATTTGGAATGCCTGGTATACCTAATTCTTTACTGCGTCTTCCTTCATGCATAGCGCCACCATAGATTAAAGAATTATCTTCGCAGTGCGCTACAATTGCTTTATTCACTTTTGCAGCTTCAATCATACCTTCATACATCATGCTAGCAGTTTGAACACCAACACCATCATCTGTGAAGGCAAATGCACCTTCTTTTACAAGTGCAGGAAAGTCAACAAGTTCTTTACCTAATTGGCGTGTCGTAATCGATGCATATGGTAATACACGTACTT
Organism: Staphylococcus schweitzeri; assembly: GCF_002902405.1. GTDB lineage: Bacteria > Bacillota > Bacilli > Staphylococcales > Staphylococcaceae > Staphylococcus > Staphylococcus schweitzeri. Next base: position 65,232 of record NZ_PPQS01000051.1, on the reverse strand, counting down.
GAGCATTGTCTTTAATTAGTTTTTGCAATGCTTCAAAATGTTCAACAGAATCTGGAACTGGTCTTGTATTAGGCATTGGACAAACTGTTGTAAATCCACCTCTTGCTGCCGCTTTTGTACCCGTTTCAATTGTTTCTTTATATTCACCACCGGGTTCGCGTAAATGAACATGAACATCAACAAATCCAGGTGATACAAAATGGCCTTTCGCGTCTATAATCTCAACATCATTGCTTGCTTCTATCTCAGTTGCAATTTGTTTAATTACTTTACCATCGATTAAAATATCTGTTTTTACTAATTTGCCATTTTGTAATACTTTACCGTTTTTAATTAATTTCATCATATTCGTCCCCTTACTTATTTAATAATTCATCAATGACTGCCATTCTTAAGTAAACGCCATTTTCCATTTGTTTGAAAATTCTTGATTTTGAAGCTTCAACTAAATCAGTTTGTATTTCTACTCCTCTATTAACTGGAGCTGGATGCATAACAATTGCATGCGCTTGTAATTTGTTGTATCGTGCTTCGTTTAAACCATGCTTTTGATGATAATCGTCTGCTGCGAATCTCGCTTCTTCAGCGAGTCCATGTCTTTCGTGTTGAATTCTTAGTAACATAACAATGTCTACTTTCTCAATTACATCGTCAATATTTACATAAGGTGCTTCTAGTGAATCATCAATCCACGCTTCAGGACTATTAAACATAACATTTGCTCCTAATGCCTTTAAACTATGATAGTTGCTGCGTGCGACGCGTGAATTTTTTATATCTCCACAAATCAATACATTTAATCCTTCGAAATAACCGTACTCTTCATAAATTGTCATTAAGTCAAGTAAACTTTGCGTTGGATGTTGTCCACTTCCATCACCAGCATTTGCAATAGGAATATTAATATTTACTAATTTCTCGTAGTAATTATTAAATGGATGTCTTATGACTAGTAAATCACAACCAATACTTTCCAACGTTTTACATGTATCATATAAGGATTCTCCCTTAGAAACTGATGACGTAGAAGTTTCAAAACTAATCGTTTTCAATCCTAATTTAAGTTCGGCCATTTCGAAACTGCATTTTGTTCGAGTTGAATTTTCAAAAAACAAATTCGCAACATATTTACCTTTAAAGTTTGGTAATTGTCGTTCACCAGATTTAAATTGACTAGCTTTTTGAATAAGTGAGTAGATTTGATCTGTTGATAAATGTTTCATTGATAATAAATGATTCATAAAGCGCCCTCCTTAGTTTGTAAAACTTAATTGTTTTGCTTTTTCTCTTTAGGTAAGATTAAGTTCAAAATAATTCCTGAAAGTGCTGCTAATGCCATTCCTTCGATTTGAAGGTTGATACCAATTTCTTTCAAGTTGAATACTAAGTTACCAATGCCTACGACTAAGACTACAGAAGCTATTACTAAGTTACGGTTATTAGCGAAGTCTACCTTACTTTCAACTAGCATTCTTAATCCACTAGCTGCAATAATTCCGAAAAGTAAAATTGATACACCGCCCATGACTGGCGTCGGTATTGAAGATATTAGTGCTGTAAATTTACCAATGAATGCCAAGATAATAGCTATTACTGCGGCACCACCGATAACATAAATACTGTAGATTCTTGTAATTGCTAATACACCGATATTTTCACCGTATGTTGTACTTGGTGGTCCACCAATGATACTTGCGAACATAGTAGATACACCGTCGCCAATAATTGATTTATCAAGCCCTGGATTTTCAAAAAAGTTTCTACCTACTATTTTATTTAGAACCATCTGATGACCGATATGCTCACTTACCGTTACGAAAACGATTGGTATCATAACTAGCACAAGACCCAAATGGAATGATGGTACATAGTCTTTAAATGGCAGATAAATATGAGGGAAATCTAGCCATTTTGCTGACATGACAGCATCAAATTTAACTATCCCCATAAAAATCGCTACCACATATCCGACGATGATACCTACAAGTACTGGTATTAATGATAAGAAGCCTTTGAAAAATCCTTGTACTACTATCGTTACTAGTAATGTAACCATTGCTACAACTAAGAAGCTTATATTGTAACCTTTCATATCACCTGGATTTTCATACATTGCCATATTTACTGCAGTTGGCGCTAAACTTAAACCAATCACCATTATGACTGGACCAACTACAACTGGTGGTAAAAGTTTCATTAACCAAGCTGTTCCACTTAATTTGATTAAAACACCGATAATTACGTACATAACACCACTCATAAATAATGCAACCAGCATATCACCTAAGCTATGAGTACTTAAACCTGTGATAATCGGTGTAATAAATGCAAAACTCGATCCAAGATATGCTGGGATTTGCGCTTTCGTTATTAAGATATAAAGTAGTGTACCGATTCCCGAAGCTAATAACGCTGCGGATATTGGTAATCCTGTTAAGAATGGTACAAGCACCGTAGCACCAAACATCGCAAACAAATGTTGTAAGCTTAAAAACGCCCATTGTGCTGGTTGTGGTTTTTCATTTACATCAAGTACAGGCTTTACTGTTCGTTCAAACATTTCTTCATTTTGCATAATATTCATTTCCTCCGATAATAAAAAAATCTCTTTACATCAGTATTATGTAAAGAGACAAAAAGTGTGACATTCTTCTACAAGTCGCTCATTCATATGAAAGTCGTCTTGTAGTTGTCATATATGAGGGCATACTCGATAAATAAGCATAACAAAGCTTACTTCTTGTATATCCCTCACCTTTCTCAGTCTCTCGTACTGAATTAAAAGGGGGTATTATTTAATTATAACTGCATTTCTTTGATCCATCTCTTCTAAATACACACTAACTGTTTCATCTTTAGAAGTTGGAATGTTTTTACCAACAAAATCAGCTCGAATTGGTAACTCTCGATGGCCACGATCAACCAATGCGGCTAATCCAATTTTAATTGGTCTAGAGTTTAATAAAATAGCGTCTAGTGAAGCACGAACCGTACGACCAGTATAAAGTACATCATCAATAATTATGACAACTTTATTTGTAATGTCAGTATCGATTTCAATTGCATCTTTAGACGTTTGTGATGACATATGCTCAATATCATCTCTAAAGTATGTAATATCAATTGTTCCAGTAGGTATACGTTGTTGCTCGATTTGATGAATTTTATCTTGTATACGATTCGCTAAATATTCACCTCTTGTTTTAATACCTAATAGAATTAGATTGTCAGTACCTTTGTTATACTCCAAAATTTCATGAGCGATTCTCGTTACTGTACGTTGTATTGCTGCATCATCCATAATGATACGCTCAGACATATTCTCACCCTTTCAAAATTTAGAAACAAAAAACCTCACGTCTTTAATATCGACATGAGGTTTAGTATATACAATCACCTAACTATTAATAATACGCACAAGTTGCATTAGATACGCTTATTGATTTAAAGGTGGTAAGGTTCATTTCAGTATATATCTATTTATATCATGTCTTTGACGACTCTCTGGACGCTCATTTAAAGACTCATTTATGCTGTACTTAAACTGTTATAAGAATAATACTAAATAGCTACTTTGTCAATCAATATTAAAAAATTAACCTGTATACATAAAATGTTAATAGTATAAATTTTTCAATTGAAGGACACTCATTTCATTTAGGAAGAGAAAAAATCAATCACCTTTTATAGTTTACATAATAATGTTATCGTAATTTTAATACGACAAAATTATGCATCTCTTTTTCGTATTGTCTCTAATAAATCTTCAAAGTCTTGTGGTAATTCGGCATGTCTTTCAATGTATTCCCCTGTTACTGGATGTATAAATCCAATCAATCCAGCATGTAATGCTTGTCCACCAATATCTAAAGTCTTCTTCGGACCGTACTTAGGATCACCTACTAATGGGAATCCAATATATTTCATATGTACACGGATTTGATGTGTACGACCAGTTTCAAGTTGACATTCAACTAAAGTATAGTCTTTAAAATGTTCTAACACGTTAAAATGCGTTACTGCTTCTTTACCATCATCAACAACTGCCATTGATTGACGGTCATTTTTATTTCTACCAATTGGCGCATCTATTGTTCCGTAATCATGTGGAATATTACCATGAACTAAAGCAATATACTTTCTTTTAACCGATTTATCCATTAATTGTTCTACTAAACCACGATGTGCGATGTCATTTTTAGCAACCATCAATAAGCCTGAAGTATCCATATCAATACGATGTACAATACCTGGACGTATCTCACCATTGATTCCAGATAAGTTTTTAATTTGGTACATTAAACCATTTACTAAAGTATTGGTATAATGACCGGGCGATGGATGAACAACCATGCCTTTTGGTTTATAAACTACAGCAACGTCATTATCTTCATAATAAATGTCTAAATTTAAATTTTCTGGCTGAATGTCAGCTTCTACAATTTCTTTTTCAGTGACAACAATACGATCATTTAGTTTTACTTTATAATTAGATTTTACAACTTTATCATTGGCTACGACTAATCCTACTTTAATCCAGTCTTGTATTTGATTACGTGACCAATCACCATTTAATTCAGGTAATAGTTTATCAATACGCATACCAGTTTGTTCTTTTTCTGTAATGTTAAATTCAAATGTCTCCATTATTTAACCTCCTTCTCCTTTTTATTGGAAGTATCTTTTAGTAGTGCAATAATTATTAAAATAACACCTATGGTCAAACTAGAATCAGCGATATTAAAAATTGGAAAATCATAACCAAAAATATTTGTATCTATAAAATCTACAACTTCACCTGTTAATAGTCTATCGATAAAATTACCTAAAGCACCAGCAAAAAGTAAACTAATTGCAATTTGCATAAACAAATGATATTGAGCATCTTTGATATAAAAATATACGAGTGCGATTAAAATTATAATAGTAATAATGTAGAAAAACATCATTTTACCACTCAATATTCCCCATGCCGCACCATTATTTCGATGTGATGTAATATTTAAAAAATTTGGTATAACTTCAAATGAATCTCCTATTTTCATACTTGTAGCAACAATATACTTTGTAACTTGGTCAAATATTATGACAAATAACGCTATTAAAATGGAAGTGCCAATAAAATATTTTTTGTTCATTCTCGTTCCTCCAATCAATCGTCCATAAGACAACTCTTTATATTATAGCTTACACATGCTAATAAAAAAAGTAAGCATATTACAATAAAAAAATGATATCGATTCAATTTTCTCAAATCTATAAATTTAAAATAGTTGCATTTCAATAGATGTATGTCTTGATTTTGTAAATATGGTTAAATGACTTATTAAAAATTTAATAAAAAATAGTGAATTCTATCTCAATAAAATAAAATTCACTGTGACTTCTTCATTACAATGATACATCTCATATTTAACTTTAATAAACAGATAGTCTCGTTAAAACAATATTTACTAATCAATGACTTCTATTTGATTAAAACGATAATAGATACCATCCGGACCTTGTAAATTTAAATGTGTTGTTTCAGGATAATGAAAGTCAACAATTGTTAATCCATACGTATCAAAATTTTCTACACGTTTCGTTGCTGATACCCAATCATTCATAGCTAAATGTTGATAATAACCTTTAGACGCTAAAAACAACGAATAATCATCCATGATTGCTGATTCTTTCAACCCAAAATAATTGAGATAATAATCTTTAACTTCTGTTATGTGGATTGTTTTTATATGTAATGCTCCAATAATTGCCTCATCAGGAATGCCTAGCCATAATGTTTTTGTTGCATGACTAACTAACCTCGGTACATTTAACGGTCTAATGTCTACTTTTACCAACTCATTTTCTCTTATCCATTGTTCCTCATCTTTATCCACGTAAAATTTAAAGCCATTTCCTTCAGGGTCTTCGAAAAATAATGATAACGATGCAGGTTGAATTCCCCCATTAACCGGAATATCATATTCACTTAAATGAATTAATAAATTGGATAAATCGCTAATTTTAGGAAGTTTAATTGCTATATGAAAAAGACCAGCTTCAGACATTAAGGGTTCACGTCCATCTTGCACTTCTACTAATGTTATCACATGATTGGATTGCCCGACTTCATATTGTATCGACGTCAATGATTCATTAATAATATTCAATCCGAGTACATCTTCATAAAATGGTTTTAATTCTTTTTTGTCTTTCACATTTAAAGTAACGCCATTTACAAAGTGCGCATTATAGTTATGATACATTATATTTTCTCCTATCAAAATCAATCTTTTAATGCCTTGTATTTAAAATATTATCGCTAACAAACATATGAATAGCAACTATTTAGCATCTTAATCAGACGCAATTCACTTCATTAGTTGATATTTTTATCAAATTAAAGATAAATATTATTTAATGAATTTCAATATAACCAAAAAACTCTCTTCATCATGTTAACAAAAACTGCTACATTTTTATGAAGAGAGTTTTAATTTATATTATACTAACGAACTAATTGGTCATTTTAAATTATATAAGTGATTTTACTACTTCTTGACAACGTGGACATAGATGCGTTAATTCTCCAACAGCACCTAAATCTTCTGAATAGTTCCAACATCTTTCACATTTTTCACCTTCTGCATGTTCAATGACGATGTCACCATACTCGTATGTTGTTCCATTATCTAAATTATCAACGACACTCACTTGCGATACGATAAATAATTGATGTAACGCATCAAATGAAGATAGGAATTCTGAAGCCTTAAATTTATCGTTGCTTGCAATAGTAACTTTAGCTTCTAATGATTTACCGATAACTTTTTCATTACGTGCAGTTTCTAACGCACGGTTCACATCATCACGTAAATTCATAAATGTACGCCATTTATCTAATAAAGCTTGGTCTACTTCAACAACTTCAGGCATATCAGCTAAGTGAACACTTCCTTCTTTCACGTGAGGTGTGTGTGACCAAACTTCTTCTGCTGTATGCACTAAAATTGGTGCTAATAACTTCGTCATATCTACTAAAATTTGGTACAGCACAGTTTGCATACTACGGCGAATATGCGAATCACGTTGTTCGATATATAAGATATCTTTACCATAATCTAAGTAGAAGTTACTTAACTCAACATTGATAAAGTTTTGAACTTCTTGATAAATGTTTAAGTAGTCAAAGTTTTCATAGTTGTTAACAGTACTTGCAGTAAACTCACGTAAACGATTTAACAAATAACGATCAACTTCTAATAATTCAGACTCTGGAACACTATCAGTTTCAGGGTTGAAATCATTGATATTGCCTAACATGAATCTTAAAGTATTTCTAATTTTACGATAAACATCAGATGTTTGTCTTAATATATCATCAGAAATTCTAACGTCTGCTAAATAGTCAGTACTACTTACCCATAGTCTCGCAATATCTGCACCTTTTTGTTTAACAACTTGGTCAGGAACGATAACATTTCCTAAAGATTTACTCATTTTCTTACCTTCTCCGTCCATTACAAATCCATGTGAAAGTAAGAATTTATATGGAGAAACACCTCTCGTAGCAACAGCAGTTGTAATTGATGAATTAAACCAACCACGATATTGGTCACTACCTTCTAGGTACATATCTGCTGGGAAACTTAATTCAGGTCTCGTTTCTAATACACCACGATGTGATGAACCTGAATCGAACCATACATCCATGATATCTGTTTCTTTAGTAAATGTGCCGTTAGGGCTACCAGGATGTGTAAATCCTTCAGGTAACAAATCTTTAGCTTCTCTTTCAAACCAAATATTTGACCCGTGTTCAGCAAATAAATCAGCAACGTGATTCACAGTTTCTTTTGTCATGATAATATCGCCGTTTTCAGCATAAAATACAGGTAAAGGTACACCCCAAACACGTTGGCGTGAAATAACCCATTCGCCTCGGTCACGTACCATATTATAAATACGTGTTTTACCCCAATTTACTTTGAAGTTTGTATTTTCAATTGCATCTAAAATATCTTTTCTAACTTTACTAATTGATGCAAACCATTGAGGTGTTGCACGGAAAATAACTGGCTTTTTCGTTCTCCAGTCATGTGGGTAACTATGTGTAATAAAGTCTAATTTTAATAAAGCACCTTTTTCAGTTAATAAATCCGTAACGGCTTTATTTGCTTTATCATAAAACATACCTTCAAATTGTCCACCTTCTTCAGTGAAGACACCTTTATCATCAATTGGACTAATAACAGGCAATTCATATTTTTGACCTACAATATAGTCATCTTCCCCGTGTCCTGGTGCTGTATGTACACAACCTGTACCAGCGTCTGTAGTAACATGTTCACCATTAATTACTAATGACTCTCTCTCCAAGAATGGATGTTGTGCTACAACATACTCTAATTCTTTTCCTGAAAATTCTTTTTCTAATTTGATTGAATCTTTATCCCAGCCTAACGCTTCTGCTACGGCATCAGATAACGCTTCTGCAACAATGTACTTTTGACCATCAACATTATATTGACCGTATTTTAATTCCGGATGTACAGTAATTGCAACATTAGATGGAATTGTCCAAGGTGTTGTTGTCCAAATAATAAATTTAGCATCTGAATCTACTACACCTTTGTCATCTTTAACGTCAAATGCAACATAAATTGATGCTGAACGTTTATCGTGATATTCAATTTCTGCTTCTGCTAATGAAGACTCACTTGAAGGAGACCAATACACTGGCTTTTTACCTTTATAAATTAAACCTTTATCTGCCATTTCTCCAAAAATACGAATTTGTGCAGCTTCGTATTCAGGTTTTAATGTAATATATGGATCATTAAAGTCACCACGAACACCTAAACGTCTAAAATCTTTTTTCTGTAATTCAATTTGTTCTAAAGCAAATTCTTTACATTTCTCACGGAATTCAGCTGTTGACATTTTCTTACGGTCAACACCTTTTTTCGTTAATGCTTGTTCAATTGGTAAACCATGTGTATCCCAACCTGGTACGTATGGTGCATAGAACCCTTGCATAGTTTTATAACGTACAATAAAGTCTTTTAAAATTTTGTTCAAGGCATGTCCCATATGTAAGTTACCATTCGCGTATGGTGGGCCATCATGTAAAATGAATGTTTCGTTACCTTTATTTTTTTCTAACGCTTTATGGTATTGATCTTCTGCATCCCATTTTTCTTGAATTTGCGGTTCCTTGTTTGGTAAACCACCTCGCATTGGGAAATCTGTTTTAGGCATTAATAACGTTTCTTTGTAATCCATTTTTTTCACTCCTTAAAAATTTAAAAAACTCTAAGTTAAATTAAAAGGGACGATTGCTCGCGGTACCACCCTTATTAACTCAACTTAGAGTTCTCTCATTACATTATTTAAATATTAAAAAGCCAGTGATATAACATACATGCTTTTACTAGGCTCTCACCATTACCTAATTCGCTGTGAAAAGTTAAATGTATATTACGCGTCTGTCTTTATTTAATTCTTACTTCTTAGTTGTTTCTGAATCATTTGATTGTTGATTATTGTCTGATGTATTTGATGCATTATTTTGTGCATTTACTGCAACTTCATCTGGCTTTAAATCATTTTCATGCAAATGATGGATATTTTCAAGTGTCACTTGTTCTGCATCTAAATCATAATTCAATAAATAATCCCAATCTTCATTCTTTAATAAGTCTAATTGTGCTTCAACTAGCATACGGAAACGTGATCTAAAAACTTTAGATTGGCGTTTCATATCTTCAGTTTGGAAAGCTAAACGACGTGCTTTTTCAACAGCATCTCCAACCATTTGATCAGCTTGGGCTTGTGCTCTAGCAATAATTGCTTCAGCTTGCTTTTCTGCAGCTAACTTTGTTTCTTCACCAGCTTTTTGAGCTTGCACTAAGGCATCACTTACAGATTGGTGTACCTCTTGATAAGACTTAATATTAGTATCTCTCTCTTCAACTACTTTTTCAAGTTGTTTTTTATCATCTTTTAGACGTTCAATTTCTGTGCTTAATTGCTCTAAAAAGTTAGCAACTTCAGTTGGTTCTAAACCATTCTTAACACGTGTAAACTCTTTATTCTTAATTTCATTTGGTGTAAAAGGCATTTGTTATCCTCCTTAAATCATTACTATTTGAATAATGTTCTATAGGTAATGTGCGTTTTATCTTTTTTAGTTTTACCACCTAAGTCAGTAATGTGTGCTCTACCAAATCCTTGGATGGATATTAAATCATTAACTTGTAATTGAAAATCGGCTGAGTCCACAATTGTATGATTCACTTTTACACGCTTTTTATCGATTAATTGTTTCGCAATCGTGCGTGATTTACGTATCATTTCTTTAATAACAACATCTAATCTTAAAGAACTAACTGTCGCACTTTCAATTTTCCAATTCTCATTAGATTGTATCATATCTGTTAGTGGAATAGTATTAAGTTTAACTGATGCGCCTTTAATACGTTGTAATTCTAACATAATAAATGATTCCAATCTACTTGTCAAAACAAATTGAATGCCTTCACCTACAATAATATCCCCTACTTGTTCACGTTCAATACCTAACGACATCAAAGTTCCTAAAATATGTTGATGCTTTAAAGTTACAAATTTTTCAGGATAATCGACCTCAATTAAAGTTAGCTCAAAGTCACTTTCTTTCGGTTCAAAATAACTTGGTGAAATAATCGCTCTTTTTCTTTCGGCAAAAGGACCACCATTAAATGAAACTTTCAAATTATCATAGCTACCACATATTACTTCTAATATGTGTTGACCTCTCGGATCTAAAAAATGAGTTAAAATTGGCGCGTAATGTTGCTCTGCTTGTGCACATTTATCCGTCAATATGTCAATTAACTCAAATTCTTCCTGTCTAAAGTGTTGATAAATATCTATGTTAATCACTACCTTAAATAAATTTGTTCAATATTATAAACTGCACTATATGTTACAAAAAGGCATATCAAAAACGAGGCTTAAGTATCAAATACCCTTGCCTCGTTATGTCGCTTAATTTATTGTAATTGAATTAAAATCCAATTAAAGATTTGGAGTAACCCTCTTTGGAATAATACTAAAACGATAATTGCAGCGATTGATGATATGTCGATAATTCCGATAGGTGGAATTACTTTTCTAAATGGTTGTAAGAAAGGTTCATATATTTTTGCTAAAAAATAACCTACCTTAGTTTCTCTAATACTTGGTACCCAAGATGTAAAGAAATATATAATCATGCCGAAATAATAAATTTCAACAACAAAAAGGATAAATTTAAATATTGTAGCTAGCACATTTATATCCATATGTTAACTCCTTAGTCGAATGAATGTTCCATATTTTCAATATGGTCTGTAATGCTTCCAGCTACTTCCACATTATCAGGTGTACATAAGAAAATATCAGTACCTACACGTTGGATATCTCCACCGATTGCATAAACAGTACCGCTTAAAAAATCAATAATTCTTTTCGCTGATACTTTATCAATACGTTGTAAATTGACAAGTGTCGCACGGCGGTTTTTAAGCTCATCAGCAATATCTTGTGTATCTGAAAAAACACGTGGTTCGAATAAACACATTTTTGAACTTTCTTGTGATGCATTGTTTGGTGTAGCATTGTTCATAGTTACAACATTACGTGAATTATTTTTTGAATAATTAGACATACGGTTATTCCTTTCTTCTGACGTTGTTGTATATCTTGATGCAGATTTTTGAGGGACTGATTTGATTGCGTTTTGTTTTGTTGTTTGTTGTGACTGCTCTTTTGCTGGCGCTTCATTTACCTGTTGTTGTTTGTCAGGTACTTCTACTTCCTCTTCATCATCTATTACAAAAAATCCACTAAATAAATCTTTTAAAGCCAAGTGGCTCACTCCTCTTCTCCTACAAGTTTAGTCCCAATTCTAACAAACGTGGCACCTTCTTCAACTGCAATAAGATAGTCATTACTCATTCCCATTGATAATTCATCACAAGGCGCATATTCTAAATTGAGTCGTTGTATTTCTTCTTTTTTCAAACGTAACTGTTTAAATAACGATCTAATATATGCTTCATCATCTGTCAATGGTGCCATCGTCATTAAACCTACAATTTCGATTTTGTCATATTTTTTAAGATCATCTATAAACTGATCAACATCTTCTAAAGCAATACCATGTTTAGAAGCTTCTCCCGAAACGTTCACTTGCAAGAAACATTTAATTTTATGTTCTGCCCGTTTGTTAATTTCTTTGGCTAAGCTCAATCGATCTAAAGCATGGAAATAATCTACGTCGTTTATAACGTCCTTAACTTTTCGAGATTGTAATGATCCTATAAAATGAATCACCGTATCTGATGGTAATGCTTCTTTCTTTTGAAAAAAGCCTTCCAATCTATTCTCACCAAAATGTCTTATTCCAGCCTCATACGCTTCTTTAGCTCGCTCTATTGTAACATATTTTGTGACTGCAATCACGTTTGGTTTTGTTGAAAAATTATTTTTTTCACTTTTGTCATTAATTTGTGTTGAGATTTGTTGTAAATTATCTTTCACACGCAAGCATATCTCCTCCTTGTTTACTGTTGACCAATGAATGCTAACATGCGTCCTGTTTGACCTTTTTCTAATCGATAAGAGAAAAATAATTCTAAATGTTCAGATGTAGCATACGCTGTCGTATAAATATTTTCTTTAGGAACACCATAATAATTTAATAATGCAGCATTGGCTTTTTTCAAATCAATACCATGACGATCTCGTCCCCTAGTTTCAATATAGTTTGCACTATCAATTGGCAATGTTTCAAATTTATTTTTAATATCATCATTAATTTCATAACTTGATGATGTAGATGGTCCAATAACGACATGTAAGTCTTTCAAATCAAAGTTCACATGTTTTAGCACTTCTTTTACAATTTCAGTATAGGTACCACGCCACCCTGCATGGGCCAATGCAATAAAATGATGTTTTGTACTATAAAAATATACTGGCACACAGTCTGCATAACACATCGTTAATAAGACATTACTATCATATGTGTACATCGCATCAATACCATGAAGCGCATCAGTTAAAGTGTCTATATTTGTGCCTATATCATCCTTTGTAATACAAGCGACTTTATTTTCATGTGTTTGAATGGGAAACACCCAATTTTTTCTATCAAACGCAATTTCTTCAGCTAATTGCAATTGATGTTGAGTAATATTATATGGGCGATCATCAATATATCTCGCCATATTAAAAGCATTTTTAGGATAGTCACTTAAACCATCGCCTCTAGTTGTAATACCTAGAGTAATACCTTGTTGTAATAATTCTTCATATATTAAATGATGCGGTTGCTTTTTAAAATTATCATTCACTTGATCGTCACCATCATTTCATTTAAATTATCTTCGTCTAACTGTACAAAGTTAATAATTATATAATATAACATTTATGTTTAAAGTTAAAATGTTGTGCCAATAATTTTTGACTTAATTTTGACACGATACTTAAACACTTTTAATGACTTCGAAAAACTTAAATGTCCTTCTACATGTTCTAAAAATTAGTAAAAAAATCATCAGATATATTATCTGATGATTTGTGTTGAATTATTTGTGTATATATTAACCGATTAACGTCTTGTTCTTCTTGAACGTCTTTCTTCTCTATTTCTAATGAAGCTAGGAATATCATCTTCTTTAGTTGTATGTGTTCTTTCACTTACACTATCAGTTGCTTGTGCATTTGATGAATTTGAAGTGAATGATTCATCTTTAGAAGTTGCATTGCTAGAAGTATTTACGCTAGTTCCAAATCCAGTACTGCCTGATTTACGACCATGTGAAGTTGGTTTGTCATCAAAGCCAGTTGCGATAACTGTAACAACAATTTCGTCTTGTAATTCAGGATTGATTACCGTACCAAAAATCATGTTTACATCTTCATCAGCAGCATCTTGAACGATATCAGCAGCTTCTTGTGCTTCGAATAATGACAATGATTCGCCACCAGTAATGTTCATAAGCACACCTTGCGCACCAACGATAGATGTTTCAAGTAATGGAGAAGAAATTGCTTTTTTAGCTGCTTCTACTGCTCTGTTTTCACCAGATGATACACCAATACCCATTAATGCTGAGCCTTGGTTAGACATGATTGTCTTAACGTCTGCAAAGTCTAAGTTAACTTCACCAGAAACAGCGATTAAATCTGAAATACCTTGTACACCTTGGCGTAACACATTGTCAGCCTCTTTAAATGCTTCCATCATAGGTGTAGATTTGTCAACGATGTCTAATAAACGGTCGTTTGGAATTACGATTAATGTGTCAACAGCAGCTTTCATAGCTTCTACTCCAGCAGCAGCTTGAGTTTGACGTTTACGTCCTTCAAAGCTGAAAGGTCGAGTTACAACACCGACTGTTAATGCACCCATCTCTTTTGCAATTTTAGCTACAACTGGTGCCGCACCAGTACCAGTTCCGCCACCCATACCAGAAGTAACGAATACCATATCTGCACCTTGAATTGCATCTTCAATTTGCTCACGAGATTCTTCGGCAGCTTTTTTACCAATTTCAGGATTAGCACCTGCACCTAAACCACGTGTTAATTTCTCACCGATTTGGATTTTAGATTCAGCTTTAGATAAGTTTAAAGCTTGACCGTCTGTGTTGATAGCGATAAATTCAACATTATTCATTCCGTGGTCAATCATTCGGTTTACAGCGTTATTACCGCCGCCACCTACACCAATGACCTTTAAAGTCGCTAAATGATTAAATCCTTGTTCAAATTCTAACATTTAAATTTCCTCCTAGTTTTATTGGCCAATAATCATTCAAATAGAGATTTCATTAGTTTTTTGAATTTACTTTCTTCTTTATCTTTGTCTTGAACATGTTCATGATTCTGTTTATGTTCCTGATGATTATCTTCTGATTGATAAATTTCTTCATCTGTTGATTCTACTTCATTTTCATGAGTATCTTTTTTGTTCGTTTTACGTTTAAACCAATCAAATCCGCCTAATTTAGATTCGTTATTTTTGTCTTTCACATCAATAACATCTTCTTCAGTTTCTTCATTATCATGATAATTAATTGTAACATAATCTAATAACTCATCAAAAGCGATACTACTAGAAATTGTAGAAATTGCTGAAGAAAATTCAGGTTTTCTAATTCCCATTTGAGATGGAGTATGAATTCTAACCTTTTCACTCACCATATCAGATAATAATTCTTTTACGCCAAGTAAATTTGCTGATCCACCAGTAACTATAAATCCACCATTTACTTTAGTTAAGCCTAATTCTTGTAAAACGTCAAAAACTTCAAAGAATATTTCTTCAACACGTGCTTCAATAAAGTCACTTAAGTCCTTTTGAGTATACTGCACTGTTTCATCACTATCAACCTGTTCAACAGTAAATATATCTTGATCTGAAGCAGAATCATAAAATGCATGCCCGTATTGATGTTTAACCTTTTCAGCCGTTTCATAAGATGTATTTAACCCTTGTGCAATATCATCTGTAATATCACGTCCAGCCATTTCAATCGAATCAGCATCAACTAATTCACCACGTTCATAAAAAGCAACTTGCGTAACATCTTCACCAATATCAATTACACATGCACCTAACTCTTTTTCAGTAGCTGTTAGGATTGAACCATAGTTATACGCGTCAGAATAAACATCTAATACATCCACACCACATGCTTCAACACATTTAATCATATTAATTAAAATTGATTTTTGAATAGCAATTACGCCTGCTTCAACCTTTAATGAATGTCTGGCAATTAATTCTTTAGGGTCTGAAACCTCATTTTCTTTATCGACTATAAAACGTATAGGGAACACATTTATTACTTCTGTTTCTTGCACATCGTTCTTTTCTCTAATACCTTCTAAAACTTTTTCGATATGTGAACCATTGATTTCTGTATCCTCATAAAAGTCGATTTCATTTGATTCATCATAAACTTCCGTTCCAACGATAGGTAATTTCAGGAAAACTTCTTTAATATCTACACCCGAAGCGATTGATGCCTTTTTAATTGTGTCTTTAATTGCTTGACGCGCAATATCAAAATCATCAATTAAACCATTTTTTATACCGCTCGTGTAGGTTTGTCCTGTACCTATCACATTTATACCATTGTGAAATTTTTCGCCTACTATTGTTTTTACGCTTGATGATCCAATATCAATACTTACGTAGTAATGTTCTTCCATAGATAGGCACCTCCTGACAAATTACTATTAAAAAATACACTATGTTTAGTTTACAATACGTTGAATGGCTTGTGAACTATAAACATAGACAATATCAAAATTTTTTAATTATTCTTACTTGATTGCTTGTTAATTTTGTTTAAAACACTTTGTAATTCTTCTTTTGCTTGATTTTCCTCTTGAGATGATTTAGTCACATTTTTATCGCTTTCTGATTGATTTGAAGTATTACCTCGGTAAGGTATGAATGATGCGCCTACTGATAAATCTATGTAACCGCGTGTTTTTAACTTACCAGAACTATCTCTTGATAACGATTGTGACATTTGTGGGTAATATTTCATTTTATCAGCAATTGTTGAAATATCACCGACAACTTGAAGACCGTCAGTTGTATATAATTCTATTCTACTTTGCTTATTTTTACTTGGTGCATAACTAACCTCTGCAATATACCGTCTTACTTCTGGTTTCATATCAGACAACGCTTTAATCATATCATCTTCTTTTGTTCCACTAAAACCATCCATTACAGGTGCATCATTAATTTTGACATCATTTGAATTCTTAAGCAATTTCCCGTTTTCTAATAAAGGTAAATATTTACCTTTATATTTTACTAAAGCGATAATTTCATTTTCTGTTATGTTTACATTTAAAGTATTCGGCAATTTTTTGTGTATATCAACACTTTTAATTAAAGGGTCTTGTTCCAGATCATTAATTGCATTTTTCTTACTAAATGTATACATCCTTGAATCACTTTTTACATCTAAAATTTTATTAATTTTCGAGGTACTAACATGATTATTGCCATTTATATTTACATGCGAAATTTTACTAAGCGGTGAAAACATATAAATTAAAATAACTGCAATTAATAATACTAAAATAGTTATAATGCTGTATTGAATTCTCTTCTGTCTTTTACGTCTTAACTTCCGCTTTTCATCAAGTGTTAAAGGTTTTAATTGAGTAACTTTACTCTTACGTTTTCCCTTGTCCCCGTTTGGGTCACTAGCATCAACTTTTTCTTCCGAATTAACGTCATCACTTTGTTGATTTTCATCGTTTGACTGTTCGATATTAGAGGCATCTCCAAATTTATCAGAATCACTTAAATGTTCATCCTCTTGATTCGAATTATAAACTTGATTAGTTAATTTTGAACTCCTATCATATTCAGCATCACTTAGATAATCATGCGATTGATTATTTTCACTATTATCGTGGTTATCTTTCTTAAAATCCTTATTTATTAAATATATGTCTTCATCAAACTCTGCTTGTTGCGATTTATCTTTTGCATTTTGATCAAATAATCGTGTAGCTTCAGACCTTTTTCTTTGTCTTCTTTTCTTAGATGTATTTCTAGTAAATAGTTCTAATTCATCTTTATCTTCATTTGGCTCTTGCTGATCATTCTTCGTTTTATCATCCATCAATACTCACACCCTTTAATAAGATGGCAAATGGGCACGGAATCTTTCAATAAATTTCTCTCCACGCTCTTCAAAAGTACTATATTGATCCCAACTTGCACAAGCTGGAGATAACAGAACTACATCATTTGGTTCAATAATATCTTGCACTTTATCAACAGCATCTTCGACGTTGTTTGCTTCAATGACCGATTTCCCTTGACTATTACCTAGTTTAGCAAACTTATCTTTTGTTTGTCCGAATACAACCATTACGCGAACATTTTCCATGTAAGGAATAAGTTCATCAAATTCATTACCTCTATCTAATCCGCCACATAACCAAATGATTGGTTGATTAAAAGAATTCAAAGCAAATTGTGTTGCAAGTGTATTAGTAGCTTTTGAGTCATTATAATACTTATTCGTTCTGTTTGTACCAATGTACTGTAATCGATGTTCAATTCCTGAAAAAGTAGTCAAACTATCAATAATCGCTTTGATAGGCACCCCTGCTAAAATACAAGCAAGTACCGCAGCCAAAATATTTTCTAAGTTATGTTCTCCTGGTAATACTAAATCTTCTGTGTTTATGATTCGAATTCCTTTATATACGATAAAGCCATCTTTTATATAAATACCATCAACTTCTTGTTGCGTTGAAAAATATAACGTTTTAGCTTTTAAACCTTCTGATTCTATGACTTGTCTTTGATGATAATTACAAATTAGAAAATCATCCTTAGTTTGATTTTTATAAATTTGCTTTTTAGCATTTTGATAATTTCCCAAATTTTCATGGTAATCTAAATGAGCTGAGAAAATATTAGTAATAATAGCGATATGCGGTCTATATTTTTCAATACCTAGTAATTGAAATGATGACAGTTCAGTAATCAAATAGTCTGACGGTTTTACTTCTTGCGCAACTTTTGATGCCACATACCCAATATTTCCTGAAAGTCTACCTGTTAAGCGACTTTTTTTAAACATATCTCCTATAAGAGAAGTGACTGTTGTTTTTCCGTTAGTACCTGTCACTGCTATGATTGGCGCTTCTGAAATTAAATAACTCAATTCTACTTCAGTTAATATTTTCAAATTCCTTTTCACAGCTTCATCAATAATAGAAACGGTATATGGTATACCAGGATTTTTAACAACAATTGGTTCATTGTCTAGTAATGATAATGGATGGCTACCACTAACGACTTTAATCCCCATTGATTCTAAATCTTTAGCATGTGCATCTTGCGATAAATCTTTACCATCATTTACCGTTACATTCGCGCCCAACTTACTTAATAATTTAGCTGACTCATATCCACTTTTTGCAAGACCTACTACTAATACATTTTCATTTTCCAAACCTGTATAATTGAGCATATTAATGCACTCCAATCCATAATCCGATTAAACCTGAAATTAAACCTACCGTCCAAAATACTGTAACAACTTTCCATTCACTCCAACCAATCAACTCAAAATGATGATGAATCGGGCTCATTTTAAATATACGTTTTCCAGTAAGCTTAAAGCTAGCTACTTGTAACATTACCGATAAAGTTTCAATAACAAATACAAGTCCTATAAAAATTAATGATAACTCTTGATTTAACATGATTGAAATTGTAGCAAAAATACCACCTAATGCTAAACTCCCCGTATCACCCATAAACACTTTTGCCGGATTAATGTTATATGGTAAAAACCCTAAAAGTGCGAACAACATAATAATACAGAAAATACCAATTGCCGTTTCACCTAATACAAAACTCATAATTGCATATATTGTAAAACCTATAATTGATAAGCCAGTAGCTAATCCGTCTAATCCATCAGTTAAATTTACTGCATTAGAAAATCCAACTTGCCAAAATACAATAAAGATAACATAAGCAAAAGATAATGGAATTGCTACGTTTGTAAATGGAATATGTATATTTGTTGAAAAATTCACCAAATGAAATACATTACTTAAAACAAAGAAAATAATTGCTATTCCAATTTGCGCTAAAAATTTCTGTTTACTTGTTAAACCTTGGTTATTCTTTTTAACAACAATGATGTAATCATCAATAAAGCCAATTAAGCCAAATCCAATTGTCACAAATAGCAATAATAAAATCGGATTTGAATCATTAACAAAAACAATTGCAATCAACGACGTTATCACAATACTTAATAAAAATGTTAGGCCACCCATTGTTGGTGTTCCAGTTTTTTTCATGTGGCTTTGTGGACCTTCTTCACGGATACTCTGTCCGAATTTCATTCTTTTTAATGTAGGTATTAATACAGGTACTAAAACAAAAGTGATGACTAGCGCTAAAAACGCATATACAAAAATCATAATTATCTCCTCTTCTTAATCCAGACTTTTTAATCATTAATATATTATCAATTTTTCAATTTAATAAACAAAGTTGTTATCATTTTTTAAATATTTATCTCATCACGGTATAAGAGGCCAGTATAAAAAGTTTGTTTATAACAAACAAGTTAACCTGACCTCGTCTACCCTAAAATTCTCTATCAACGCTAAATAATAAAGATTAAATGAATTTGTTTATTCTTGCCTATCAATTGCTATATCACAATTCAATAGTGACAAGTTATCTTTATTTAATACCGCAATTTACCTTATTCCGACTTATCTTTGTCAGATTTACTGTCAGATTTATTTGTATCATCTGATTTCGAATCAGAATTATTAGTTGAATTGCTGTCTACATTCTCTGATGAAAATTCTACGTCTATTTTGTCTTTTTCAGTGAGTTTTTGACCTTTTGTGATTGACTGGTGAGATACGAAACCACTACCTTTTAAATTCACTTTAATATTTGTTAAGTTTTCAAAGGCAATAACATCTTCCTTAGTCCAACCTGTCATATCAGGCATTGTTACGTCACCATCAGTTAATAACAACACTTTGCTATGTGGCAATACTTTATTACCAGCTTTTACTGATTGCGCTTTAATTTGTGAACCTGAACCAATTGTAACTGGTTCTAATGATTTTGCACTCACATTATCAATAGCTTTTTGTTTTTCTTGTCCTTCAACATCAGGCACTTTACTAAACTCTGCTTTAGAAGTATCGTCTTTAGATTTGCCTACATTTAAATATTTTAAAGTATTTTCCATGATAGGTTTAAAAGCTTTACTAACACCTAATTCGTAAGCTTCTTGATCATTTTTCTGAGCTAAACTCATACCAGCATATACAATTACTTTAGGGTTTTTCTTAGGGGCATCACCCATAAAGCTTACAAAGTAAGGGTTTGGACCTTTAACATAACCTCCACCATTTGGAGCAGCTACTTGAGCTGTACCAGTCTTACCTTCAATATCATAACCTTCTATACGATAGTTTGCAGCATGACTTTTCTTACTATTAACAACCAAGTCTAACTGTTTTTCTACCTTTTCAGCAGTATCTTTTGTAATTGGTTTACCGGCGATTTGTTTTTCACCTTTATAAAATTGCTTTTTGCTAACTGGATTTTCAACGCTGTTCACAAACCATGGTTTTAACATATTACCATCATTAAAGAATGCAGATTGCGCTTGTAACATTTGAGCTGGCGTTACAGTTGTCGATTGACCAAATGATGATGTTTTTTGTTGTAATTCATTGCTCCAACCAATTTGTCCTGGCGCTTCACCATCAAACATACCTTTAGTTGATTTTCCAAAACCAAAACGTTCATACCAAGATTTCATTTTGTCTGCACCAACTAAATCTTGTAAATGCATCATTAAAGTATTTGATGAATAAGTGAATCCAAGTGACATTGGGATTTCTCCCCAACCAACTCTATTCCAGTCAGATATACGAGATCCCATTATATCTCTATGACCTGATTTATATTTTTTATTTGGATCAAACGCGCCTTCTTGAATAGCAGCAGCTAATCCAAATGATTTGAATGTTGATCCAGGTTCATAAGTGTTTTGATATAAGTCATTAGCCCATTTTTTACCAAAGTCTTTTCCGGTTTCTGGATTAAAAGTTGGTCGTTGGCTATATGCTAGTATCTCACCAGTTTTAGCATCCATAACAACTGCAAATAAATCTTTTGGTCGATATCTTTCAACCATGCCATCAAGCGCTTCTTCAACAAACACTTGTATATTTGAATCAATTGTTAAATGAACATCGTCGCCACGTTTTGGTTGTTTCTCCTTCTTAGTATTAGGTGCAATATAACCCCAAATATCATGGATATATCTTAACGAACCTTTTGAACCACTTAAGTAGCTATCAAAAATCTTTTCAACACCTAGTGCACCTTTTAGTTCACCAGTGTCTGGATTCTTTTGAGCCATACCAATTAAGTGAGAAGCAAAGTTGCCATTTGGATAAAACCGTTCTGTTTCAGGCAGTAAAGAAATACCAGGCAAATTCATTTTCTCTATTTTTAATTTATCCTGATATGTTAAATTTGTACCTTTACGACCGAACTCAATTTGAAAAACTTTCTTTTGACTTAGCCTTTTTTCAATTTCATCCGGTTTCATATCAATGACTGTAGACAATTTCTTAGCTGTTTCCTTTTTATCAACTACATGCCTTGGTTTTTTAGAATTGGCACTCGCCTTTTTATCTACAACAGCAACAAGTTTATATCTTTCAACATCTTCTGCTAGCACTTTACCATTACGATCATATATCTTACCCCGTTCGGGTTGTTGTGCATTTTTAACTAAATACTTTTCGTTTGCCTTCATGACTAAATCTTGACCATTAGAATGACCAGTAATCATGATATATGAAATTCTTAAAACCAATATAAAAAAGAGCAGTCCGAATAAACCAACAAGTAGGACTGCCCCTATTTTATTTTTTTTAATTTTAATTTTTTGCTTCGCCATTACTACGCACTACCTTTACATTATCGTTCTCAAGGCTCATCCCCTGTTTCTTAGCCTTTTCGTATATGCGTTCATAAGAAGAATTCTTTTTGATTTCAGATTGTAAAGCACTGTTTTCACTTGATTGTTTATCTATTTTATAATCTAAATCTGCAATCTTTCCTCGCGTATCATACGCATCCATTTTTAAAGATAGCATATAAATACTTAACATAGCAATTACAGTAATCAAAGTTATGTATAAAACTTTTTCAAATTTAGTTAATTGTACAACCACTTTTCTCGAAACAGTCTTCTTTTCGGGCTTAGTTTGTGGTTGTTGCTTCGGTATACTATTATAAACTTGTTCGTCATATGGTTGGTACACTTTTTCTACAGCCATTATAAATTGCTCCTTATTTAAGTATTTCAGCTACACGTAATTTCGCGCTTCGTGCTCTGTTATTGTCATCTAAATCTTCTTCTGTAGCGGTAATCGGTTTACGATTAACACGCTTTAACTTAGGTGTATATGCTTCTGGTATAACTGGTAATCCTCTTGGTACCTCTGGACCTTTTTCATATTCTTGGAACACCTGTTTGCATAAACGATCTTCTAAAGAATGGAAAGTGATTACCGAAATCCTGCCGTCTACTTTCACTAATTCAATCGCTTGTTCTATTGAATCTTCAAAAGCTGACAATTCATCGTTTACTGCAATTCGTAGTGCTTGAAATACTCGTTTTGCAGGATGTCCGCCTTTTCTTCTTGCTTTTGCAGGAATACCTTCTTTTATAATGTCAACTAATTCTAATGTTGTTGTTATTGGTTGTTGTTCGCGATGTGCTTCGATTCTTCGAGCTATCTGTTTTGAAAATTTTTCCTCGCCATAGCGATAAAAAATCTTTACTAACGCTTCATATGACCAATTGTTTACGATGTCATATGCCGTTAATTCTTGAGTTTGATCCATACGCATATCTAACGTTGCATCATGATGATAGCTGAACCCTCGCTCAGGAATATCTAATTGTGGACTTGAAACTCCCAAGTCATAGTATATTCCGTCTACTTTTTCAATATTTAAGTCATTTAAAATGTTAGTTAATTCACGAAAGTTACTATGAACGAAAGTCACTTTGTGTAAATGATCTTTCAGTACTTCTTTAGCATTATCAATAGCTGTTTGATCTTGATCAATTGCTATTAATCTACCTTCGTCATTTAATTGATTTAGTAAATAAAGGGCATGTCCTGCTCCACCTAGCGTACAGTCAATGTACACACCATCTTCTTTTACATTTAAATAATCAATGGTTTCGTTTAACATAACGCTGATATGATGAAACACTTCAATTCCTCCATTTTAAAAATCAAAATCTATTAAATCTTCAGCAATATCTTCGAAACTTTCTTCAGATTCTTCATAGAAATCATTCCAAGTTTCTCTGTCCCAAATCTCAATACGATTTGATACACCGATTACTGTACATCCTTTAGTTAAATTAGCGTATTTTCTCAAATTTTGAGGGATATTAATACGCCCTTGTTTATCAAGTTCAACTTCAACAGCACCAGAGAAGAACATACGCATAAACTTACGTGCGTCTTTTTTTGTCATAGGTAAGGTTTTCATTTTCTCTTCTATCTGTTGCCATTCGTCTAAAGTGTAACCGAATAAACATTTATCAAGGCCTCTTGTGATAATAAAACGCTCATTTAAATCATAACGAAACTTGGACGGTATAATCATACGTCCTTTTGTATCCAATTGATGATCGTATTCTCCCATGAACATTTTTTATCACCTCACCTTATATATAATTTACCACATCTCCCCACTATCCACCACTATTTATACAAAATTTGTGAAATTTATTTTAAAAAACAAAAAAATGCCCGATTTATCAAAAAGATAAATCGGGCTAAACCCTTGATATTCTAAGGTTTTATAACAATATGATCAAAAGTGTAAGAAAGTGGTGGATAGGTGGAGGGCTTGAACACATCTATCCCAAAATCATTCAAAATTTGAAGTGGATTCCATACACGTTCTTGTAATCCGCCCATTGGGTGGAGTGTTTCTTGAATTTCTCTAAATTGCTTCATACTGATGTCGTTTTCTCTTTCAATGTTTAAAAGATAACGTTTTAACAAATAATCATACTGTTGTATATGAATTTCATTATTTTTATTCACAAGGTTAATATTATTTTGATTCCCCGCCACTTCATCTAATAAGTCTTGGTTAAGACGACGCTGTTGTTCAATCATACCTTCTACCTTTTCAATAAATTGTTGTGATGCTTGTTCTCTAATAAACTTACTTCTTTCTCCTTCAACACCATCGACTAACACTTTTTCTAATGGAATATTGTATTTCGAAAGTAATTTTTCAATACGGTCATTTAAATAAGTAATTCTAAGCCTTGGCATAACGATAGGCATTTCAACATCAAACAGTTCAAATACATCTTTTAGTTCAGCCCAGTACTTAATTTCACTGGGTCCTCCAATAAATGCCACTGTGTTAAATAGCCATTCTTCCATTAATGGTCTTGTCACTACATTATTAGAAAATAATTCAGGTTGATTTTCCGCAATATTTATAATTTCTTCCTTTATATATGTCTTATCTGTTTTATTTAATTTAAAATGCTTACCATCATACGAAACTAATTGACGCATATTTTCATCATGTAAGAATAAATGAACATTTGTATCTGTTTGTATCATCGCCTTCAAGCCTTGATTTTGAGTACGTTGTTGTGTTGCTCTAAAAGCATCATCAAGCAACTGATGTTTTTTCAAAATCTTTTTAAACATAGGCGCTTCCATTTTTCTTAACAGCTCAAACTGCGCATCTATAAATAGAACGCCATATGCTTTAAAT
Organism: Staphylococcus schweitzeri; assembly: GCF_002902405.1. GTDB lineage: Bacteria > Bacillota > Bacilli > Staphylococcales > Staphylococcaceae > Staphylococcus > Staphylococcus schweitzeri. The sequence continues at coordinate 39,824 of NZ_PPQS01000051.1, read as the reverse complement.
GTTTCATGCAGTAGTGCTTTAAACATATCAGTCCACGAGTCATATTGGTCAATAATTCTGTCACAAATCTCCAGTAGACCTTGTGTATGAACAGTTTCTTTCATATGAATGAACATCGTTTTTAAAGTTTGTTTCAACTCAGCCTTATCAGGATAATATCTAGAGACAGTCGTCTCTGGCATCTCCATTGTATGATATTTAACCTTATGCAGCGACCCATGATTTTCGTTATAAACAAATGTATGATTCACTTCATCGAAATCATGATCTTCTCCTGCAATCCAAAAAACTGGTATTACTTGTTGCTTATGTGTATCCGTTAATTCCTTAGATAAAGTAATGATTGAAAATATTTTATGGAATGTATACAATGGTCCCCCGAAAAGCCCTGCTTGTTGTCCACCAATCACAACTTTTGAACCATTAGCTAAATGTTGTATGTTTAATTCTTGTTCACTAGAAAGCTTTAAATCACTCATATATTCACGAATAACATTCGCTAATGCCGCTTCTCTTCCATTATTTTCTTTAGACATCCTTTTTTCAAAACTAGTTTGTTGAGCTGCATCATATTGAAATAATCCTGTTATTACAGGGTCACTGCTCTTTAATTTTGGTATAAACTGATCTTTTTCATTTAAACTAACTACTTTACAGTCCATGTTTTTTCTCCTTAAGTACGCGATTACAAACTATAGTATAAAGTCTATACCGGTGATTGACAATTTTACGGCTTGAAAATCAATTTAATCATGGAAAATTTATAATATTCATTGTTTTACATTTTCAAATCAATGAAAAACACAAGTGGTTTAATGTATAATAATAGTAGTAAACAAATAAGGGGTAGATAAATATGAGTGAAATCAAACGTCTTGAAATTAATTACAAAACTGACGAATTATTCGAGAACTTTAGAGAATTTGGCAACAAAGACTTATATATGGTCAACGAATTAAATGGTCAAATGATTGATGCAAGTTCAGATTCACCATTTTATGGCATATTTGTCGGAGATCAATTAGGGGCTAGAATGGCATTACTAAAAAAAGGTGATGTCGAAGAAATTTACTTCCCAGATTTTGACGATTATTTATTATTATGGAAGTTAGAAGTATTGCCAAAATATCAAAACAGAGGGTATGCTACAAAACTAATTGATTTTGCAAAAAGCTTTAATATGCCAATTAAAGCGATTGGAAGAAATGATTCAAAGGATTTCTTTTTACATCATGGATTTACAGATGTGGAAGCTAAAAATATAGAAGGTCATGATGTCTTACTGTGGAAACCATAAGATATCAATATTCGACACTACGATTAATTGAATTTTAATTTTTCGTAGTGTCCTTTTTATATCTAAATTAAAATGCTTAATTTTCTTTGTCTACAATTCCTTTTAATTGCGTCCATGAATTAATTTCATAATCTGGTATTATTTCAAAGTTTGGTTCAAAACCCCTAAAATTAAACCAACATGTTGCAATCCCTGCATTGATGCCACCAAGTATGTCAGAGGTTAATGAATCTCCAACTATAATTGAATCCTTTCTTTCAGTTTCACCAATATCATTAAATACATAATTAAAAAAGTCAGGACTCGGTTTTTGATGTCCAGTTTCTTCAGAAATGTAAATATTTTTAAAATATTTATGAAGTGGCGTTTGATTTAGTCTTCTTTTTTGCGTTTCTGTAACCCCATTAGTCACAATATACAAATTATGCTTCTCCGAAAGCTCAATGATAGTTTCTAATGTTTGATCAAAATATTTGATTTTTGCTTCTGCTAAACCTTTTCTGAACAAAACATCTGCACGATGTCCATCTATTTCCATTTGATGATGTTTGAAGTAATTCACAAATCGTTCTGATAATACTTCAGACTTCGTTAATTTATTTTGTTGAAAAGCTTCCCAATGTTGGTGATTGATTTTTTTAAATGTTAAAAAATCATCCTTTGTTGCTTTATGATTAAATAGATTAGCCATGTAATAAAATGCCCATTCTTCCGCATCATAAAAGTCTACAATTGTGTCATCAAAGTCTATTAAAATATTTTTATATCCCAAGTCCACCCATCTCCTATGTTCTGATAGTCTAAATAAATCTTAACAGAGGTTTGATTTTCTGCAAACAAAAAAACTGAGTGCCTCTCTTTTAAGGATGTTCACTCAGTTTGGATTAACTATATTTCATTCCGATATTAGAATCCGAATATTTTCCCTATTAATGCTACACCATTAGCAACAATATCTACGATACTTGTCCCTAATTTCACACTATCATGATGTTGTGCAGCTTGTATTGTATTTGCAATTGCTTCTGCTAAACCAGTCATTGTTATCTCTCCCTCGCCCTTAAGTTAATATAAATCACTTTCATAACATATTGGAATTAGAATCCGAATAATTTAGCTAGTAAACCTACGCCATTTTCAACGATATTCACAATGCTTGTGCCTAATTTTGCTCCATCATTATTGATTGCTGCAGTTACTGTATCTTTAATTGCGTTGAATAAACCTTCCATTGAAAACACTCCTTAAAATTTAAATTTGAAGAAAACAAAAACGCAAGTAACTTTAGATTACCGTCATGTCATTCGCTTAACGTTTTGTTATCGATATTTTAAAATAAATTTTATGCAATTAGTTCGTTTATCCGCACAATAACATTTAAAGTACATAACTGTTTTAATAATGAGTTAGTTATACACTTTGGCATTCAAAACTGCATTTAACACAATTATATTGCTTGATTTCACATTTAATACTTATTGCACCTTTTTATATAAATACCTCTAAAATAGTGAAAAATATAAACATTTTTTATTTGTAAGGTATTGCTTATTTATGTTCATTTAGCTATAATAATTCTTGTGTTGTTAAACATGTCCTGGTAGCTCAGCTGGATAGAGCAATGGCCTTCTAAGCCATCGGTCGGGGGTTCGAATCCCTCCCAGGACGTTTTTTGATATTCCCCGTTAAATCTCGTGAAGTAAAACGTTGATTTGACGGGGTTTTGTTGTATATTGTTGTTTATCGTTGAATGTCGTATTTTGTGCTGAACGTCCCCGAACAAACCCAGCAAATATAGTAATTAAAACAAGCATGCTTATTTGTTTTAGAATTTTTTTGAAACACACTTGGCACTTGTTTACGCATTTTTAATTAAGTAATTTTGCGCTCAACTTTTATCAATACTACTCCTGTACTACACCAAAACCACATCAAGAACTTTTGAATATAAGAATAAACAGTCTGGGACATAAAGTTCATAGGCAATGTAAAAAAGCTAATTTCTATCAATTATTTGATAATATACAGCTCGTTGAGCTACTATTTTCCTTATATTAAGTGCCATTAATACAAAATCTAATTCTCGTTTAACTTTATTTATACCTCTAACTGACAATAGAGTGAAATCCAAAAACATGCTCTACATCAACTTTTCTTTGCTTATAGATTTTTTTCGTTTCTGGTTCAGAAAGCTTTTGATTAATTTGGGTTTGAAAGTATTCCCAATTATAATTCTTCATGATTTTCATATTGGATTTCGAATTTGGTTTCATGCATTGATACCTCAAAGTACATGCTGAACAATCATCACATTCATATATGCTCTGTTTTCGTATAAACCCGTATCTTTATTATTCATTTGTGACGTAATTTAAATGTCAATTATGTGTCTATCAATCCATATACACACTCTAAAAACGTAATAGTACACACTCTTCTTATTAATAGGCCATAGCTATCATGATATAATTAGTGAAGAAAATCACATAAGAAAGGTTGTAAATCATGAGACTTCAAAAAGCACCTCTAGTAACGTCAGGACTAGTCTTAGGATTATTAGGCCTGGGTAATCTATTAAAAGACTTATCTCTTACTTTAAACGCTGTTTGCGGAATCTTTGCTTTCTTGCTTTGGATTCACCTTTTATGTACGATGTTCAAAAATTTTAATAATGTGAAAGAACAATTAAACAGCCCTCTAGTTTCATCAGTGTTCACAACATTTTTCATGTCTGGCTTTTTAGGTACTACTTATTTAAATACATTTTTTAGTAACATAACATTTATCAATAATTTAATAACGCCTATTTGGATTTTATGCCTTGTGGGAATTATGACGCATATGATTATTTTTTCAATCAAATATTTAAAAGATTTTTCACTTGAGAATGTTTATCCATCATGGACTGTACTTTTTATTGGAATTGCTATCGCAGGATTGACGGCACCCGTCAGCGGATATTTTTTCATAGGTCAATTAACAGTAATATATGGCTTTGTAGCTACTTGTATTGTCTTACCTATAGTTTTCAAGCAATTAAAAGCTTTTCCATTGCAGACGTCAATCAAACCGAACACATCGACAATTTGTGCACCATTTTCTTTAGTCGCTGCAGCATATGTTATAGCCTTTCCTAAGGCGAATGCTTTTATCGTAATTATACTTTTACTATTAGCTCAAATATTTTATTTTTACATCATTATACAATTGCCTAAATTACTAAAAGAACCTTTTACGCCCGTATTTTCAGCTTTCACATTCCCTTTAGTAATCTCTGCAACTGCTTTAAAGAACAGTTTGCCTGTACTTATGTTTCCAGTCATTTGGAAAGGCCTTTTGTTTATCGAAGTGTTATTAGCCACTGTAATAGTACTTAGAGTCTTTATAGGATATCTTCACTTCTTTTTAAAAAAGGAAAATCAAGATAAATTTCTTCGTAATGCGTCTCAGTAACACCATTACCAAGAATTAATATGCATATTTAATAACTTAGAAAAAAGGCGGCTGATCCTGCCTCTTTGATTTTATTGCATCTCATTAATTTATGTGCAACCTTAGTGTCTGCTGATTAAAATTTTAATTTTCATTCATGATTAGCCAAAGAACGCCAAATTCACAAAACGTTTCACTCTGATCTTTATTTAAATATTAAATAAGCAGCAAACGCTAAGGCTAATACACCAATGAAATAATTAATAAAGATTTTATTTTAGTTTTTGTAATCGTTGACAAATTCCTCACCTCTTAACATCGACAAATTTAAACACCGTTATTTTTCTTTTGTCTATCTTTTATCATTTCAGAAGGCACACCGAAAATAAACATCAGAACAAATAATATAATTGGTAAATGCGGTATGTTTTCTAACAAATACCATCTTAAATTCCAATCAAATACCATATTTGCATACGCAACGAAATATTTACTAAATAATAACACTACACATACACCTGTTAATATATCTAAAACTTTTATTAAGTATTTCATACATAGCTCCCCTCTTTATATCTTGCTATATTCATTTCTATATGTATAAAATCTACCAGCTCAATGTCACATCAAATGTGTTTACCACAATAAATAAAATATACTATAAATAGATAATTAAACTCATTTTCCCCAAAAATATCATTATTAAAAGAAACGTTGCAGCTATTTTACAACAGTATTATCATTACCGCTATAATTCCTTCACCAAAAATGAATATGCACCTCGTTTAGTTTAGTATTTCTACTAACTAACGAGATGCATACAACCAACTTATTCTTCAATTTTTATATTACATAGCATTTCAAATTATGAATAAATTAGTACTTGCGTAATTAGTAATCCGCCACCAAAAATTAATACAAAAGCAACTACCGGCCATACAAATCGGAACCAATGTGAATATCGCATGTTTAACATTTGCAACGTTGCCATAACAAGTCCAGTAGGCGCTAAGAATAACATCGCATATTGACCAAATTGATATGTTGTAACGATAACGAATCTTGGTATACCAACTGTATCAGCTAGCGGTGCAAAGATAGGCATTGACAATACCGCTAATCCTGAAGATGATGGTACGATAAAACCTAAACAGAAGAAAATAAATAGTAATACAATGATAAACAATGGTCCACTCATGTGTTGAACTAAAGATGATGAAAAATGTAAAATCGTATCTGAAATCATACCTTCATTCAACACTAAGTTAATACCTCTTGCTAAACCAATGATTAAAGATACACCAACTAAACTTGATGCACCATTAACAAAAGCATCAACCGTTCCTTTTTCTCCTAACCCAAATTTACCAGTTCCAGCAATAAACATAATAATAATTGTAAAAATTAAAAATGCTGACGCCATAACCGGGAACCACCAACCTTGGGTCATTACACCCCAGACCATAATTGGAAAAGGCAATACAAATAATGTAAGTATTATCTTTTTACGCAATGTAAATTGCGCGCTATCGTCATCCTTTAATACAGACCATTGCTTTTCAAATGCTTCCTTGTCTTCATAAGCATAAGAGGCCTTTGGATCTCGTTTGATCTTGTTACAGTACCAATATAAATAACTGATTACAAAGATAGCACCGACAATACAAGCACCGACTCTCCAATACAATCCATCTGTAAAAGTTGTACCAGCTGCATTAGATGCAATGACAACCGAAAATGGATTTATAGTTGAAAATGTACTACCAACAGAACTAGCAAGGAAAATGGCACCAACAGAGACAATAGAATCATATCCTAATGCTATAAATATAGGTACTAAAATAGGATAAAATGCTACAGCTTCTTCTTCAATACCACATAAAGTACCACCAATAATCATTAGTATTGACACAAACACAATTAACATGAATTCATGACCTTTAGTCTTCTTTGTTAAAGCAAGCAATCCAGATTCAAAAGAACCACTGGCTTGTACAACACCAATAAGACCACCTAAAACAAGAATGAACACCATGATATCAACCGCTTCTATTGTTCCTTCAACCATACTACTCGTTATTTTTTCAGGACCAGCTGGATGTTGCTTTAATCGCTCATACGTATTTGGAATAGAAACGGGTTTATTAATTGCACCAGATTTAAATTGTTCGATTTTAATTTTTACGCCCATTTTGTCAAGTTCCTTTTGTGTACCAGGTACTTTTTTAACTTGATTATGAGGATTTACAATTTTCAGTTCTTGGGATGAAGGTTCGTAAGAAAGTTTAGAATATGCACCTGCAGGAATAATCCAAGTTGCCATCACGGCAACAACTGTCAAGATGAATAAAATCATAAATGCACCTGGCATTCTTAGTTTAAATCTTTTTTTCTTTTCACTTTCATTAATTGCATTTTCCACGGTTTCATCTCCTTCGACATTTGACCTAACAACAATGCTTTGTAAAATATTCCAAAGTTAAATATTTATATTAAGAATGTGCACACCCCGCCTAAAAAAACAATTCAAGATATGCAGGGTTGCACATTGTTAATAAAAATCATGCATTATACATAAAATAAATCGAAAACGTTTTATCATTATTATTTTTTAATCACTGTACCTATCTTACCTTCTAATGCGGCATCTAATTCATTTAATGATGTAATAAGAACACTACCTTTAGGATTATTTTCAATAAATGAAATTGCCGCTTCAATTTTAGGTAACATACTTCCTTTTGCAAATTGATTTTCATCTATATAGCGTCTTAATTCATTAACATTTGTAGCCTTCAATGGCTGTTGATTTTCACTGTTAAAATTGATATATACGTAATCAATTGCCGTTAATATAATCAATTGATCACATTGAATATTAGCACCTAAAAGTGCACTTGTTTTATCTTTATCAATAACCGCATCTATACCTTTAAAACCATCATGTTGTTCTCTTATAACTGGTATACCACCGCCACCAGCAGCAATAACGAGAGTTTCATTCTTAATAAGTGTTTTAATACTTTCTAGTTCAATGATAGAAATTGGTTGTGGTGATGGCACTACCCTTCTATACCCTCTTCCAGCATCTTCAACAAATTGAAAGCCTTTTTTATTATGAATACGCTCAGCTTCTTCCTTGCTATAAAAAAGTCCAATTGGTTTTGATGGATTATTAAATGCCGGATCATGTTCATCTACTTCTACTTGAGTTACGAGTGTTACAACTTGTTTATCTATGCCAATTGAATGAAGTTCATTTTGTAAACTTTCTTGTAACTGAAAACCAATATATGCTTGGCTCATCGCCCCACATTCAGCAAATGGGAATGCAGGACCTTGTTTATGTTCTGCAGCATAATTAAGTCCCAAATTTATACTACCAACTTGTGGCCCATTACCGTGACTTATAACAATTTCATGGCCTTTAGTTATTAATCCTACTAGTGATTTCGCAGTATTTTTAACGAGTTCAAGTTGTTCTTGAGGTGATTTTCCTAAAGCATTACCACCTAATGCTACTACTATTTTCGCCATCATATTCACTTCCTTATTTCATTTAAAATTCACCCAATGTAGCAACCATGACTGCTTTTATCGTATGCATTCTGTTCTCAGCTTCTTGGAATACAACTGAAGCTTTACTTTCGAATACTTCATCTGTTACTTCCATTTCACGAATACCATATTTCTCAAAAATTTGTTGTCCAATTTTAGTTTCTGCGTTGTGGAAAGATGGTAAGCAATGCTCAAAAATAACATTTGGATTACCAGTTTTATCCATCATTTCTTTATTTACTTGATATGGTTTCAATAATTGAAGTCGCTCTTTCCATACTTCATCAGGTTCACCCATTGATACCCAAACGTCAGTGTAAATTACATCCGAACCTTTTACACCTTGTTCAATATTATCTGTGATCACTATGTTGCCACCATTTTCAGCGGCAATTTTTTTACAGCGCTTTACTAACTCATCTGTTGGGTTTAATTCTTTAGGACAAACTAAATGGAAGTTCATACCCATAATAGCAGCACCTTGCATTAATGCATTTGCAACGTTATTACGTCCATCTCCAACATATGTAAAGTTAATATCTGCATAATCTTTTTTTAATACCTCTTTTGCTGTTAAGAAATCAGCTAGTACTTGAGTAGGATGATCTTCATCAGTTAAACCATTCCACACTGGAACACCTGAATATGCAGCTAAAGTTTCCACTGTTCTTTGTGAAAAACCACGGTATTCAATGCCATCATACATGCCGCCAAGTACACGGGCAGTATCTTTAGTTGTTTCTTTTTTACCCATTTGTGAACCTGTTGGACCTAAATAAGTTACATTAGCACCTTGATCATGTGCTGCAACTTCAAATGCACATCGTGTTCTCGTAGAATCTTTTTCAAATAACAGTGCAATATTTTTATTTTTTAGCATAGGCTTTTCAGTGCCAATATATTTAGCTCGTTTTAAATCCTCGGAGAGTCTTAATAAGAATTCTACCTCTTGTCGTGAAAAGTCTAATAAAGTTAAAAAACTTCTGTTTCGTAAATTTTTCATTAATAACAACTCCTTTTATTTTAATTACACTTCGATTGTAAGCGTATACAAAACAAACACAACCTATTATTAAAATTTGTAATATTTTATCAATAATTAAATGAACATTTTATTAATATTAAATTTAAGTAGTAGGAAATTATTAAAATAAGTACTACATTTAAAGTATATCTATTTTTCAAGTAGTTAGAAAATTCAATTATCAAAAAATTAAATACAATTGATTAGGAAATGATTCTAACGTGTGTTTGTAAATTTATATCTTCTCCACATATGTACTATTTCTGCTCAAAAATTAAAAATGATAAGTTTTACTTAAATAACACCGTTAACTGTTTAAATTTATTTAACATAGTTTTAGCTTTTATTTAATTCCGAATCAGTGTAATAGTTTATATACTTTGGGTAATTCACGCAAAGGAGATTTTCATATGAAAAAGAACATCACGAATAAACTAATTTTATCAACAGCATTGTTACTTTTAGGAACGACATCAACACAACTTCCTAAAACACCAATCAGTTTTTCATCTGAAGCAAAAGCATATAATATCGGTGAAAACGAGACTAATATCAATGAATTAATAAAGTATTACACGCAGCCACATTTAATATTTTCAAATAAATGGTTATGGCAAAAACCGAATGGTACCATTCACGCAACATTACAAACATGGGTTTGGTATAGTCATATTCAAGTATATGGACCTGAAAGCTGGGGAAACATTAATCAATTAAGAAATAAATATGTTGATATATTTGGAACTAAAGATGAGGACACAGTTGAAGGTTACTGGACTTATGATGAAACATTTACTGGTGGTGTTACCCCAGCAGCTACTTCATCCGATAAGCCTTATAAACTATTTTTTAAATATAGTGATAAACAACAAACTATCATAGGTGGACATGAGTTTTACAAAGGCAATAAACCAGTATTAACTTTAAAAGAATTAGATTTCCGTATTCGTCAAAAACTAATAGAGAATAAAAAGTTATATAACGGAGAATTTAATAAAGGTCAAATTAAGATAACTGGTGGTGGGAACAATTACACAATTGATCTAAGTAAGAAATTAAAATTAACTGACACAAACCGTTATGTTAAAAATCCTCAAAATGCACAAATTGAAGTTACCCTCGAGAAATCTAATTAACCTCAATTGCGTTGTAAGTACCAATCAGTTCAAATATTTAACTAACCCTATATATGATAATTTACAAAGGAGAATTTTAAATGAAAAAGAACATTACGAACAAAATCATTTTATCATCAGCGTTGGTACTATTAGGTACAGCATCAACACAACTAACTAATACACCAATCAGTTCTTCATCTGAAGCAAAAGCGTATTATATTAATCAAGATGAAAATAACGTAAAAGAGTTATCTAAATATTACTCACAAAAACATTTAACCTTCTCAAACAAAAAGTTATGGCAAAAGAATAACGGTACAATTCATGCAACATTGCTACAGTTTTCTTGGTATAGTCATATTCAAATATATGGGCCTGAAAGCTGGGGCAATATCAATCAATTAATAAATAAAAATGTAGATATTTTTGGGATAAAAGAGCAAGAAACCATTGATTCTTATGCGTTATCTCAAGAAACGTTTACTGGTGGCGTTACACCTGCAGCAACATCTAACGATAAACACTACAAACTAAATGTAACATATAAAGATAAAGCAGAAACATTTACTGGTGGATTCCCGATTTATAAAGGCAATAAACCAGTAATAACTTTAAAAGAATTAGATTTCCGTATTCGTCAAACATTAATAGAGAATAAAAAGTTATATCACGATAAATATAATAAAGGTCAGATAACGATTACTAGTGACGGGAATAATTACACAATTGATCTAAGTAAGAAATTAAAATTAACTGACGCAAACCGTTATGTTAAAAATCCTCAAAATGCACAAATTGAAGTTACCCTCGAAAAATCTAATTAATAATTATAACAGCGTTAATAAGAATAATCGCGATTGTTACACTGACTCTACTCACTTTTAAGTTTGTTATTCCTCGTATCATGATTCCTCTGAAAGGAGATGTTCAAATGAACAAGAACATCACTAAACATATAATTCTAACGACAACATTATTACTATTAGGTACAGTAATTCCTCAAGGTCAAAAACCACCATTTAGTTTTTCATCCGAAGCTAAAGCTTATAGTATTAGCCAAGATGAAACTAACATCAATGAATTAATAAAATATTACACACAGCCTCATTTAACATTTTCAAATAAATGGTTATATCAATATGATAATGGCAATATTTATGTTGAACTTAAGAGATATTCTTGGTCAGCACATATATCTTTATGGGGCGCTGAAAGTTGGGGAAATATTAATCAGTTAAGAGACCGTTACGTAGACGTTTTCGGACTAAAAGACAAGGATACTGATCAGTTATGGTGGTCCTATAAAGAGACATTTACAGGTGGCGTTACACCAGCCGCAACAACCAACGATAAACATTACAAACTGTATGTAACATATAAAGATAAAGCAAAAACATTTACTGGTAGAATTCCAATTTATAAAGGTAATAAACCAGTATTAACTTTAAAAGAATTAGATTTCCGTGTACGTGAAGCGTTAATAAAAAATAAAATATTATATAGTGGAAATCGTAATAAAGGTAAAATTAAAATTACCGGCGGCGGTAATAACTACAATATTGATTTAAGTAAAAGATTGCATTCAGATTTTGCAAATGTTTATATTAAAAATCCTAATAAAATAACAGTTGACGTCCTCATTGATTAATAAATAAAGTATGACTTATATTTCAAGCATGTTTTCATTCAGTCAACTACAACTAATATAACATTGTAGAGCCTAAGGCATTGCGAACTGCTCTTTTCAAAGTTTTCATTTTTTCAAGATTTACTTTGAAGAGAGCAGTTTATTGATTTATGTCTTAGGCTCAATCCCTAATTTAATATTTTAATTATTATAGCACCACTTTATTGGCACATGAATAGCGTTCTTTTAATGAGACATAATAACTATAAAGTTTAATTATTGTCCTGAGTCTAGCATCTTCTAGTTTAGTTTTCCTATTCCCTAAATCTTGTACTGTTTGATATGGTACCCCTGAATTTTTCGAAATTTTATATCCTGATTCAGACTCAAAAAGAATTTGAAAAGAATTTATAATATCATTCACTCTGTCATTTTTAATCCCCTTCCTTGTATTGAGAATATACAATGTTGTTACTAAAATAGTCTGCGTATGGATGGTTTTGTTTTCTAAAAATACATTCAACCATATAACAATTAAGAAATGAGATATAAAATAGGTTCATTCTATTCCTCTATCGTTTTTGTATTAATCAGTTTTCAATTTGATTCATCATTATAAGCTAACCTAAACTCAAAATTTTCTTATAACCTTCTAGCTATAAAACTATATTTTATGCATAATGTTTTACACTATTTTAAAAACTCATACTATACTTTTGAGTTTTATTGGAGATTTCCATGCACTAGTTAAATTTATTCACACCGAAATTCCCAACATAATTAATATCTTTTTACTTTATTTTTTTACTAATTCGCACTTGTTAATATGTAGTTAATTTTTATTTAATATTTAATTAATTGATTTAATTCTAAAGTGTTTGTATTTTTATATTGTAATCGATTACATTTAAATTTAAACAAATCCTTAGTTTTAGAGAAATTAATCAATAGAATTAGCTATGTCTTTTCCTTGATTCATAAAGAATTCATTCAAGTTTGACTAACCTTCGAAATTGAAATGCTTCCTTTCAAATATTAAATAAAAGTTAAAAACATATTCTTAAAATAAATACTCATCATCACTCAATAATTTAACAGATGCTACATTAAAAATTACTAATATAAGCGATAATTAATATTTGATATGTATACAGCTACAAAGTAATAAGTTGACATATTAATTATTATTACCTCAAATCGTTTAAAACTAGAAGGATGATGAAAATGAAAACACGTATAATCAGCACAGTAACATCAACACTATTGCTAAGTTCTATATTAATGACCCCTATTGCTAATGCTGCAGATAGTGATATTAATATAAAAACTGGTACAACCGATATAGGAAGCAATACTACAGTTAAAACAGGTGATTTAGTAACTTATGACAAAATAAACGGCATGCACAAAAAGATTTTTTATAGTTTTATCGATGATAAAAATCACAATAAAAAATTGCTAGTTATTCGAACCAAAGGTACCATTGCCGGTCAATATAGAGTTTATAGCGAAGAAGGTGCTAATAAAAGTGGTTTAGCTTGGCCTTCAGCTTTCAAAGTACAGCTAGAACTACCAGATAATGATGCAGCACAAATCTCTGATTACTATCCAAGAAATTCGATTGATACAAAAGAATATATGAGCACTTTAACATATGGATTTAACGGTAATATAACTGGTGATGATTCTGGAAAAATTGGAGGACTTATTGGCGCATCTGTTTCAATTGGTCACACACTAAAATATGTTCAACCAGATTTCAAAACAATTTTAGAGAGCCCAACTGATAAAAAAGTAGGTTGGAAAGTCATATTTAACAATATGATGAATCAAAATTGGGGACCATATGATAGAGATTCATGGAATCCAGTTTACGGTAATCAACTTTTCATGAAAACAAGAAATGGATCTATGAAAGCCTCAGAAAATTTTCTTGATCCTAACAAAGCCAGTTCATTATTATCTTCTGGCTTCTCACCAGATTTTGCTACAGTCATAACTATGGATAGAAAAGCTACAAAACAACAAACAAATATTGATGTTATATACGAACGCGTTCGTGATGACTACCAATTAAATTGGACTTCAACAAACTGGAAAGGTACAAATAATAAAGATAAATGGACAGATCGTTCTTCAGAAAGATATAAAATTGATTGGGAAAAAGAAGAAATGACTAATTAACGAAGCAGAGTATGTTCATGAGCATTTAAATATTGGTAATATAACAATAGCCGATTGTATCAGCAATGATGCCTTTCGGCTATTTTAGTTATAGTAAAAATTCTTAAGTTATAATTACCAATAATTTGAAAATGAAATATATTATTATTTTGTCAAATTAAATAGCAGAAACTTCCTTTTAATATTTTCTAGAAGTCGATCTTTTAAATTCATTTTGTCAAACCCTTTATCTAAAAGTTTTGAAATTGTTCAAAACTTATTGAACACATTATGTGTTAATATATTTGCAGAATTATTCTAAAACCGTTTTAAAACTATACTGGAATAAGAAGATAAAAAGTATAATAAGTACATATAATTGAAAATAATTTCTAGAAAACTAATTAATGTATATCTAGATATTGTACGAAGTTATATGAATAGGTTAAACTTAAATTGAATCAATTTAAATGTTCAAGGAGGACGCGACAAATGGTTTTTAAAGATTGGGAAATTAATGTTGTTTACTCAGGGAAACATGAAGTAGTTGCAAATGAAAGTAGTTTATTTGTCATAGATGAAGATTATGATGTAGCTATCGCAATCAAATATTTAGACAACAAATTAAAAGTTAGTCATATAAATTATGGATCTGAATTTATAATTGATACGGCTAATAAAGTATTTGAGTTGATTATTCATAATCCAAATGTTGACGTTAATTAAGTATTAAAAAACATTTAGAATCATAAAAAGCATACTATATATATTCTTTTAAAAGTAAAACGAATGACAATCAAAGGATTCGGATAATCATTACACTATAAAAAATAAATTGTTTAAAGTATTTAAAATAACAACAGTAAGGTGGTGACCAAAAATTAACATTGTGTATAACATCATTGTATATATAGCATGCATGATTAACTTCGGATTAATTATAGTTCCGTTGTTAACTAGGTCTAACGTGGATTTTGTATGGACATCACCCTCGTTAATATATATGATTCTTTTAACACTTCTTATCTTAATTGTTTACATTAAAACTAAAGATAGTATACATTTAACAATATTTATACTTAGTATTGCATTAATTATTTTATACTGTGCACCTTTACTCTACATGTATATATTCTAGTGTTTCATTAATTTTTAATGCGTCAGTTTAAGAATAATCAACTTGGAAGACAAACTATACTTGTTATTATCACATTAGCATATTTAGCTAAATATTTATTTAATAAACATCTTTACTTTAGCTTTATACCTTTATTTTAGTTATGTTTTCATCTATTTTAATGAATTAAACATTTAGATTAAGGAGTAAACATCATGAATAAACATATAAATAAAAAAACCGCAAAGCATCTTGAAGATTATAAAAAGGTTCAACAAAGAAAATCGGAAGAAACAGATAAAGGTTGTTTAAAAAGTGTCATCATGCTTATTGTCTTATGTCTATTAATTATTTTTGGTATTGTGGCATGTTCTACAAATGTTAACTTTTTCTTCCAATAAAATTGGATTAAGTAAAATTCATTACATTTCAAAAGTAATTTGAATTTAAAACAGGAGAGCAATATAAATATGTTTAAAATGTCATGAAGTCATTTCGTACATAACATTTAAATGATTATATTTATATTTGTCTCCCCTAACTTTTGATGTAGTGCTCATACATCATCCCTATAGTATTGAATTTATATCCATACAAATAAAAAACAGGTGAAGACAATTATTTTTGTTGTCTTCACCTGTTTTTTATTATCAATTTATAATTGCATCTATTTCTTTGTAAATGTTTTCTAACGCTACTTTAGCATCAGCCATTTTTGCGTAATTGTTACTCTTTAATGCTGCTTTAGCTTTATATCCATTCATCATAATCGTACGTTTATAATATGGATTTAAACTTCCAGAAGCCAAATCGTAGGGATTTAGTTTGTTTAATAAGTTTTTCAACTCTTCCGCAATTCTTTTATCATGGTACTGACTTTGTGTTAAATAGTTTTCTTTGCTACTCGCTTCTGCTTTATTGCCTTCTAAACTTGATACTGCAGTTGATGTTAGAAGTAATGCTAATGATCCTGTTAATATATATTTTTTAACTTTCATTGTAAACTCTCCTTAAAATTTGATACTTATCAAGTATATAATCAATTTCAGGAAAATTACATTAACCTATCATTAAATGAATTAAATAATTTATTAACAATAATTAACGTAACATTTAATTATTTATTTTTTATTGCGCAATAACCCATTATTGCTCTACTTAACAAAACCTTGCTTTAATACTTGATCAATTCGTTCTTGTAAAACTATTTTCTTAACTTTATATTCAAATGAAACTAAGTTGACTGCCTTTTGCGCTTTTCTGTGTGCACTTACAGTATGAGTTTTTTCAAATTCTCTCACAAGATTTTGAGCTTGAATTAATTTTTGTTCCTTTTTAATAGTTACATCACTTTTCACTGCTGGTTTATTAAACTGTGGACGTGCACCATATTCGAATGTACCATCGTTAAATTCTAAAATATTATAGTCATGTCTAATTTTAATATATTTAGGTGTTGAGTTAAATTTTGGTCTAGATTGATATTTAAAAGTACCATCATTGTACTCTACGATATTATGATTAATGCTAACTGGTTTCTTTTCTCTTGGACCATATCCTTCGCTCGCATCTGCAGTTGACGCAATTGTAGTTGTAGTAATACCAATTGCCGCTATCGTTAATAATGATTTTGCTATCAATTTATTTTTCATGTTAATTATCCTCCAAATTGTTCTCTTACATTTATTAGGTTATCCTATTTATACAATTTTTGAAATTAACTATTTATTAATTAACTATAAACACTTTATAATATATGCAAAATATAGTTATCTATCATGTGACGCTTCAGTACTTATACAATATCCAAAAAATTAATACTACTACCTTTTCAAATTTTAAAATTAAAACCACACAACAAAAAAGACACCATTTTTAAATTAGGTGTCTGGTAGTATTTTATAATTCATCGATGTTATTTGTAACTTCTCATTCTATAGTTAAATATTGTGACCCAACTAATAATCAAAGTTGGTAAAATTACTAAATTCAAATTAGAAACGTCCAAAAATACAGATTGGAAATTATCGATGTTGATATCATTAATATCCATTTTTTCGTTCACTGCTTGATAAATCGCAAAGTAAACTAAGAACCATTGGATTAAATGTTCTAACACAAGAACCTCTGTCAAATCGACATTCTTTTTTCTAAATAGTAACCTAACTATAAATAATTGGAATATACTTGAAATCAAGATTAAAATAATCCCCATTAAGAAAAAGCTACCAAAATCAATTGTAATTAATTGAGCTATGCCGTAAATGATAATGGCAGAGATAGCTAACGAAATATATCCAATAAAGATGAATATGACACCCATAAAGAGCGTTTTTAAGAATAGTAATGGCTTCTTTCTGTTGGTAACTAAATAACTTAATATACAAAGTAAAAAAAGAATTGTTATAATTTTAATTATCATCGTTAGACCTCAAAATATTTATTTTTATCTTTATTATTTAACATGAAAAAATAACAACCACTTAGGTGATTGCCAACTATACTTAATGCCTATGCTTTAGTAAGCATGGCACGTACTTTTAATAGATTTTGAGTTGCTAATAATGCGTGTAGTGAATTTTACTCACTCAAAACAGGCATAATACAACTAATAGTATCATTTTTAACTTATATATTAATCATAACATATCAATCAAATTTAGAATATATCTCTTATTTCTATATAAGTAAAAATATACATTTTAATTACTTCTCCACCATTAATCTCTTTATTTTTTATGGAAATAATTCAGCAAAATTAATACACTTAAATCACTTTAACTATTTATCATCATTAATAATTAAAAACCAAAATCATCAAACTTTGTAGTTCATTTTAACAATAAATATAATTTCGGAATAAGTAAGGAAGGAAGTGGGACAGAAATAATATTTTTACAAAATTTATTTCGTTGTCTTACCCCAACTTGCATTGTCTGTAGAAATTGGGAATCCAATTTCTCTTTGTTGGGGCCCCTGACTAGAATTGAAAAAAGCTTGTTACAAGCGCATTTTCGTTCAGTCAACTACTGCCAATATAACTTTTTAGAGCATAGAACATTGATTTATGTCTCAGGCTCTTCCAGATTAAAAGATAAATTAAAATTAGTACTATCATACATTGTATTAAACATTATTAAAAAGCACTTAATTTTAATTAATGAACTGTTAACTGGCAGTTGTTTGAAACCATTTGTAGAATAATAATGTACTCGCTATCTTAAGTACAAAACTATTTTACAGGGAGAACTTATTATGAAAAAAAGCACAACAAAAATTATTATCGCCTCTTCAGTAATTGCAGTAGGACTGCTAACTCAAACACAAAATGCTAAAGCTTATAACCATGAGTGGAAAATCTTAGATATTTTAAAGCAAATGGAAGATGATGAGAAAAAAGATCAAGCACGTGCTGATCGATTAATTAAAGAAGCTGATGAAAAAGGAACAGCTTATAAAGGCAAAACAGTTGAAGATTTATATGTAATTGCTAAAAAATTAGGTAAAGGTAATAAAAAAGCTGTAGTAAAAATAAAAGATGGTGGACCTTATGACTTCTATACTTTTGATATTACACGTCCATTAGAAGAACACAGAAAAAATATTAAAGTTGTTAAAACTGGTGAAATCAGTGAAATTACTTGGCAATAATTAATATGTTTAATTAAATAGTTACACGTCAAAATGTTGGATAATAATGCTAACATTTTGGCGTGTTTTTTTATTATACGATTTTCTCAGCATCTTTATACCTTTTTAATAAGACACAGCTTTTCCCCATCTACCACTATGTCTATTTCATTTTTTAAATAGTTAACACTTTTGATTCGCCTTTTTAATTATAATACATGCATATTCAACTATTACAACCAACTTTAAATTTTTTATAATTATATCTTTATCCTATTATACATATTAAAATTAGCAAAATATTATAAATATATTATATGGATTAGCAAATAATAAAAAAAATAAAAAGCCATACTTGCAGCATGGCTCTCTGAATTTATTTTAAAGTATTATATTTTAAAACTAGATTGATTTGTCTTTGTAATTTTTTCTTTTCATAACTTTGTTCGAAATGGATTAAGTTAACAGCTCTTTGTGCTTTACGGTGCGTTGCAACAGTTCTAGTACGTTTGAATAAGTTTACAGCTTTTTGTGCATCCGCAACTTTTTTATTTACTTGCTTTTTAAAGTTTGCTTGATATTCATTATATTTTTTTACAGCTTCAACATTTTTAGTTTGTGCATGAGATTCACCAGCAAACATTGATACCGTTAAACTAACAGCAGCTAGACTTAAAATTGATTTCCCAATAAAATTCTTTTTCATAATTAATAACACCTATCCTCAAATATTTATTTTGTATATATTTATAATAATAGACAGATACAAAAAACTACATTAACTATTTATTAACTAAACATTAATATTTGCGTCACTACATTTCTGGATTTCAAGAATTTTGCTAATCTATATTTTAACCAGCTAATTATTGATATAATTTATACTTTTAGAAATCCTTTTAAATATGTATATGAATCATGAATTTAACTAAAATTTCAAAATTCCTTAATTATTAAAACCTTAATTTTATACTTATTAATAATAGACTTTTAACCAAGAAATCAACATGATTCAACAATATAGAACCATCAATAGTCACATTGCCTAAAAGTAAAATTCTCGATTGAACGTGAACACGTTATTCATTCCGATTGCCTTATAAAATCTTCGGAAATACTATTTAACAAACTTACATATACACAACTACCAAATTAAATCATGCCATAAACTAAAAAAAGCCATAACTACTTTCTATTTAAAAAGTAGTATGACTAATTGTTTCATGTTGTCTATTTTTAAAATTAACAGCACCCTTTAGAGTTTGATCATCAACAATGACTTCTGCATATGTTTCTTCCAACGAACTTCTCGATTGAGATATACTGCCAGGATTAATAACATGCACACCATTTATATACTCATATTTTGCCACATGTGTATGTCCATAAAATGCAAATAAACAACCTAATTCATGTGCTTTTTCAGCTAATAAACCTCTTGTTCGGTTAACTTGATATAAATGTCCATGAGTATAAAGAGCTTTCACAGCGTTACATTTAGCAATTGCTTCATTTTCAAATTCTGGATAAAAATCACAATTACCTTTCACTCTGCAAAATAAACTAAGCTCCGTATCATCATATTCAAATTCTGAGTCACCTAAATGCAAATATACATCAGCATCTGGATGTGACTCATATATTTGATATAAAATACCTGATTCAGTATGATTATCACTTACAATAATCCATTTAGACATGTTGATCACCTTCAAGATAACTTTGTAATAAATTAATTGCATTTCGTCTGTGGCTAATTTGACCTTTTTCTTCTTTAGAAAGTTGTGCCATCGTTTTATTTAATTTTGGAACATAAAAAATCGGGTCATAACCAAAACCATTATTACCATATTTCGCAGTTGCAATTTCACCAGATACAGTGCCTTTAAAAACTTTTGTTTTCATATCAGGACCACTCATACTAATTACACAGACAAATTGTGCTCTTCGATCAGTATGATTTCCAAGTTTATTTAATAACTTTTCAATATTTGCCTCATCACTTTTATTTTCACCGGCGTATCGTGCAGAATAAATACCTGGCTCACCATTTAATGCAAAAACTTCTAATCCACTGTCATCTGCAATGACCGTTTTATTCAGCAGTTTTGCAGCAGCTTCTGATTTTAATATAGCATTTTCCTCAAATGTAGAACCTGTCTCTTCTACATCAAAGTCAGATATCAATTCTGAAATACCTATGACGTGATGATTTGGAAATATCACTTTAAAATCCTTAATTTTCCCTTGATTATTCGATGCAATTACAATCTCTTCCATTGAAAATCCTCCTAGTCATTCACTGAAATTCGTTCCACATTTACAGTTAAATTGAGCCACTCTTTGATAATGTTAGTAATGTGTGTTGTATCGCCTGTTGCAAAAAATCGATGGCTTGGGTTTTCAGTATAACTTGCATGTTCATTGCTAAATGTCAATAACGCACTTACTTCACGTGCAGTTTCCAATCCAGATGAAATCACAGTTTTTTTACCACCAAAGTAATCATAAATAGGTTTATATAGCAATGGATAATGTGTACAACCTAAAATTACTGTATCAGCTTTACTATTTCTCCAACGCTTCAATGTTTGATGTATGACAATGCTCGTTATCGTTGGATCATTATAACGCATTTGCTCTACTAATGGAACGAAACCTGGACAAGCCACGCCATGTACCTCTACATGTGGATTTATACGTTTTATATGTGTACGATAAGCTTCAGATTTAATTGTACCTTCCGTACCTAATATTAATACATTTTGATTTCTAGTCGTCATAATCGCTGTTCTAGCACCTGGTTCTATTACACCAATCACTGGAATTGATAATGATTTTTGTAAATATTCTAAAGCAACAGCTGTTGCAGTATTGCAAGCAATCACAAGCATTTTTATATCAAACTCCATTAATTTACGAGCGATTTCGACTGTATATCGTTTTACTTGTTCTCCTGGTCTTGGCCCATATGGACAGCGCCCAATATCACCTAAGTAATAAATTGTCTCATTTGGCAACTGACGCATAATTTCTTTAGCTACTGTCAAACCTCCGACACCAGAGTCTATTACACCTATTGGTTTATTCATATTCGGTCATCCTTACTTTTAATTTAATTTTTAGTTTATCATAACTAAGCATTGGATTTTAGTATTATGCATTGTGTTTACTGACATTATAATATAATATTTATTTTAAATCAGTTCACTATCATATGGCCATGTAATGTGACTATTAAAAAATCCCTTCTAAGTTATCGTGAATCTCCATTCAATTTAATATTGAAAGGAACATAGCATTTTAACTCAAAAGGGATTTATTTTTATTCTACTTCATGGTCTGAACCAAAGAATGATTTAAACATATGGAATGTTGTCTCTCTGTTCATTGCTGCAATGGATGTTGTTAATGGAATACCTTTAGGACAAGCATTAACACAGTTTTGTGAATTACCACACTGCTGTAAGCCACCAGTACCCATTAATGCATTTAAACGTTCATCTTTAGTCATAGATCCTGTTGGATGCAAGTTAAACAAACGAACTTGTGAGATTGCTTGTGCACCAACGAATTTATTATTTTCAGTAACATTAGGACAAACCTCTAAACATACACCACATGTCATACATTTAGATAATTCATAAGCTGTTTGACGTTTTTTCTCTGGCATACGTGGCCCAGGACCTAAATCATAAGTACCATCAATTGGAATCCAAGCTTTCATACGTTTCAAGTTATCAAACATTCTTGAACGATCAACTTGTAAATCTCGAATAACTGGGAATGTGTTCATCGGCTCTAAACGAATAGGTTGTTCTAATTGATCAACAATCGCTGAACATGATTGTCTTGCACGACCATTAATAACCATTGAACATGCACCACAAACTTCTTCAAGACAGTTCATGTCCCAGACGACTGGCGTTGTTTTTTCTCCATTAATATTAACTGGGTTACGTCTAATTTCCATTAAACAAGCAATTACATTTAAATTTTCTCGATATGGAATTTCAAACGTTTCTTCATATGGTTTAGATTCACTTGTATCTTGACGTTTAATAACTAACTTTACAGTTTTTTGTTTTGGTTTACTTTGTACTTCATGTTGTGGAGTGTCTTTTACTGATTGTTCAGTCATTATTTTTTACCCCCTTTAGACTTACTTGTATAATCACGTTTACGTGGTGGTATTAAACTCACATCGACGTCATCATAAGTAAATTGTGGTTTTTCGAATGCTCCTTGGAATGAGGCCATTGTTGTTTTTAACCACTCTTCGTCATTACGTTCTGGGAATTCTGGTTTATAATGTGCTCCTCTTGATTCGTTACGATTATATGCACCAATCGTGATAACACGCGCAAGTACTAACATATTCCATAATTGGCGAGTAAAGAATACAGCTTGGTTGCTCCAAGTTTGAGTATCTTCCATATCAATATTTTCATAACGTTTCATCAATTCAACAATCTTTTTATCTGTTTCTAAAAGTTTTTCATTTTCACGAACTACGGTAACATTAGCCGTCATAATCTCACCAAGCTCACGATGTAATTTATATGCATTTTCAGTACCACGCATAGCTAACAATTTATCAAAACGCGCCTGTTCTTCAGCTTTACGTTCTTCAAAAATGCTTTCATCCATATCAGTATATGATCGATCAATATTTGAAATATAATCAATCGCATTTGGTCCTGCTACTGTACCACCATAGATTGCTGATAATAATGAGTTCGCACCTAAACGGTTACCTCCATGTTGAGAAAAATCACATTCTCCAGCTGCAAATAAACCTTTAATATTTGTCATTTGATCATAATCTACGTATAATCCTCCCATCGAATAATGGACAGCTGGGAAAATTTTCATTGGTACTTTACGTGGATCATCACCAGTGAATTTTTCATAAATTTCAATGATACCACCTAATTTAACATCTAGCTCATGTGGATCTTTATGTGATAAATCAAGGTATACCATGTTTTCACCGTTGATACCTAGTTTTTGGTTTATACATACATCAAAAATTTCGCGTGTCGCGATATCACGAGGTACTAAGTTACCATAATCTGGATATTTCTCTTCTAAGAAATACCAAGGTTTACCATCTTTATATGTCCAAATACGTCCACCTTCACCACGTGCTGATTCACTCATTAGTCGAAGTTTATCATCTCCTGGAATCGCAGTTGGATGAATTTGAATGAATTCACCATTAGCATAAATCGCACCTTGCTGGTACACGATCGAAGCTGCTGAACCAGTATTAATCATTGAATTGGTCGTTTTACCAAATATAATACCTGGACCACCAGTAGCCATAATAACAGCGTCTGAACCAAATGTTTCTATTTCAGCAGTTGTCATATTTTGTGCAACAATACCTCTTGCAGTATCGTCGTCACCTTTAACTATGCCAAGGAATTCCCAACCTTCATACTTCGTAACTAATCCATCTACTTCATATGCACGTACTTGTTCATCTAGTGCATATAATAATTGTTGTCCAGTTGTTGCCCCTGCGTAAGCTGTTCTGTGGTGTAACGTACCACCAAAACGTCTAAAATCTAAAAGACCTTCATTTGTTCTATTGAACATTACGCCCATACGGTCTAATAAATGAATAATTTTGGGTGCTGCCTCAGTCATCGCTTTAACAGGTGGTTGGTTTGCAAGGAAGTCTCCACCATAAACTGTATCATCAAAGTGAATCCAAGGAGAATCACCTTCCCCTTTAGTATTGACCGCACCATTAATGCCACCTTGGGCACAAACAGAGTGCGAACGTTTTACCGGTACAACTGAGAACAAGTCTACATGTGCACCTTTTTCTGCCGCTTTAATTGTTGACATTAAGCCCGCTAGGCCACCTCCGACAACAATAAGATGTTTCTCTGCCATAAAAATGTCACTCCCCTAAATTTTCAATCTATTTTTGTTAAATGCGATGTATTACATAAAGGCAATAATTGCAGTAACACCAATATACGAAATAACTAAGAATACGAATAATGAAACCCATGTAAATGCACGTTGTGATTTTGGAGATTGTAGCCCGCCCCAAGTAACTAAAAATGACCATAAGCCATTTGCAAAGTGGAACACAACTGCAATAATACAAACGATATAAAACGCTGCCCAAAATGGATTTTGTAACGTTTCATGCATTAAATCGTAATTCACTTCTTTGCCGTAAAATGCTTTTTGTAAACGTGTTTGCCATAAGTGAATACCTATAAAGATAAATGTTAAGATACCACTCACACGTTGGAAGAAGAACATCCAGTTTCTAAAAATTGAGTAATGTCCAACATTTTCCTTTGCCGTAAACGCAATGTGTATACCAAATAGACCATGATATAATAGTGGAATATATATGAATAAAAATTCTACAATAATTAGAAATGGTAATGATTCCATGAAATTCGATGCTTTATTAAACGCTTCAGCACCTTGTGTTGCTTGGTGGTTCACTAATAAATGAACGACCAAAAATGCACCTATTGGGATAATACCTAATAACGAATGTATACGTCTTAGATAAAATTCATTTTTTGATTGAGCCAAAAGGAGTCCCCCCTGTGAACGAATATTTAATTTATTGAGCTATTTATATTAAAAGTACGCTAAACCCCTAAAATGTTTAAAATTTCTAACGTTGTTGTTATCACTAAAGTAATCATATTAAAGACAAATACACATTGGACGATCACCAAACTGCATGTCGAACAATGTAAAATTTGGATTTAATATTTAAAATTACAATTGGATGATAATCTTTCTCATTTAGAAAACGCTTCCACGCACATTCAAAAAAATAACTTTGTTAACCATATTGTAACATTATTTCTTATATTTTGGGGCATGAGAATGATTCTCACGCCCTGTAATTTATTTATGCAGTTGATCTTGTAAGTTCTTGGCGACATTTTCAGGAATTCCAATGTTTTTTAAATCTTCAAGTGTAGCTTCTTTCATTTTTTTAATAGATCCAAATGTACGTAGCAATAATGTTTTACGTTTGCTACCTATACCATCTATATCATCAAGTATCGATTTTAAGCCAGTCTTTTGACGTGTTTGCCTATGGAATGTGATGGCAAATCTATGGACTTCATCTTGAATTCGATGTAATAAATAAAATGCTTGGCTATTTTTCTTAAGCGGAACAATCTCTGCACTTGCACCATATAATAGTTCAGATGTCTGATGTTTATCATTCTTTTGTAATCCAGCTACAGGTATATCTAGTCCTAATTCATTTTGTAATACATCAATTACTCCATTCATGTGCCCTTTACCACCATCAACAATTATCAAATCAGGTAATGGCAATCCTTCATTTAACACACGTGTATATCGACGTCTCACTACTTCACGCATCGACTTATAATCATCAGGTCCTTGCACCGTTTTAATTTTATATTTTCTATAATTTTTCTTATCTGGTTTACCGTCTACGAAAGTAACCATCGCTGAAACTGGATCAACACCTTGAATATTAGAATTATCAAATGCCTCAATTCTAATAGGTGTTTGAATCCCCATTTGAGTTCCTAGTTCTTCAATAGCTTTGATTGTTCTTGACTCATCTCGTGATATCAATTCAAATTTATTATTTAACGACACTTTAGCATTATGTGCTGCAAGATCTACCATTTCCTTTTTAGGACCTCTCGCTGGTTGAACAATTTTAGTATCCACAACAGATTGAATCATTTCTTTATCTAGATTGCGTGGTACATGAACTTCTTTAGGTAAAATATGTTGGTTTAAGCTATAAAATTGACCAATAAATGTATAAAATTCTTCCTCTTCGGTTTGTTGTAACGGAATCATTGTTGTATCGCGTTTAATCATATTCCCTTGTCGAATAAAGAATACTTGAATACACATCCATCCTTTATCAACACTATATCCAAATACATCACGAATCGTTTTATCCGCTGACATAATTTTTTGTTTGTTAGTTAAGTTTTGAATGTGTTGAATTAAATCTCTATATTCTTTAGCACGTTCAAAATCCAATGATTCACTTGCAGTTAACATACGTTCTTCTAAACTTTTTAATATTGTTTTATCTTCACCATTAAGAAAGTCTGTAATTTCCTTCGTCATTTGTGCATATTTACTCAAATCAACATCATATACACAAGGTCCTAAACACTGTCCAATATGATAATATAGACATAATTTATCTGGCATTTTATCACATTTGCGATATGGATATATTCTGTCTAATAATTTTTTTGTTTCTTGGGCAGAATACGCATTCGGATAAGGTCCAAAATATTTACCGGTACCTTGTTTAACTGTTCTCGTTACAAGGAGTCTTGGATATTTTTCTTTTGTAATCTTAATGAATGGATAACTTTTATCGTCTTTTAATAAAATATTGTATCTAGGTTGGTATTGTTTGATTAGATTTAGTTCAAGTAATAGTGACTCAGTTTCACTTGATGTAACGATAAATTCAAATTGTCGTATTTCACCAACGAGTCTCGTTGTCTTAGCATCATGCGCGCCCGTAAAATATGATCTAAGTCGATTCCGTAACTTTTTAGCTTTTCCGACATATATTACTTGATTATTACGATCTTTCATCAAATAACATCCCGGTTCCATCGGTACAACGTTCAATTTATTTTTAATTGCTTGTTTATAATCTTCCAAAAATATCCCCCCTTCTTATTAAAATTAAAAACATTCCTCTAATAGTCACGCTTACTTTTAAAAGCCTTTTTAAAATCTCAATAAATATGTCATTTTCAAATCAAAACATCAGTTAATAAATAATTCCCTCAGTAAAAAATTACTATGGTACATAGTACTGGGTGTTATTTATTTAACACAATATATCTCAAGAAAATTTTATATGGATTCAATTCATATTTAAGTAACAACTTTTCTATAAAAGCTCTATCATTATATAACAACACAAAAATAAAAACTGGAGCAATTCATAGAAGAATGCCCCAGTCGTCATTAGTTGTAACTTATAAATGTTTATCTAAAACTTCAGCTAAGTTTTCTTTTGGTTGGAAACCAACAACTTTATCAACTGGTTGACCATCTTTAAAGACGATTAATGTTGGAATACTCATCACTTCATATTTAGCTGCTGTTGATGGGTTTTCATCAACGTCTAATTTTAAAATATCAGCTTTACCTTCGTAATCAGCTGCTAATTCTTCTAATACTGGAGCGATCATTTTACATGGACCACACCATGTTGCCCAAAAATCTACTAATTGTACACCAGATTCTACTTTTGAATCAAAATCTGCATCAGTTACTTTTACGATTGCCATAAATGCCAATCCTCCTTAATTATTGTTATGATGTTCAAATTATATCAGATATCATGCTTCATGTATTTCTATTTGCTCAATTTTTATGCTTATTTCAAATAACATGTTAGAAATGTAATATTGTTGCTTTTCATTATTTTAACTTTAGCTATTTAAATTATCAAACTATAATTTATTTTAATGTTGCAACAGTGACACCGAAGCCACCTTCACTTGGCATACCACCTCTAAAATCACTTACACTTTTATGTTTTTTTAAATGCTGTTGTACGCCTTTTTGAAGCGCACCTGTGCCTTTTCCGTGAATTATATATACTTGCTCATAATTACTTAAAACTGCTTGATCAAGATATTGATCTAACTCCATTAAAGCATCTTCATAACGATAGCCCCGCAAATCAAGTTCCGTTTTAATAGTTTGTCGATTTTGACGTGTAACCATTTTAGTTGGTTTAACTTTTTCTTTTTGTTTTTTTTCTAAATCGTCAATTGGTAATTTCATTTTAATAATGCCCATTTGAACAATTGCTTCTTCATCATTAACAATTTCTAAAACTTCACCTTTTTGTCCATATGACAATACTTTTACTTCATCGCCAGCGACAATTTTATCGTATTTTTGTTTTTGAACATTTTGTTTAATAGATTTTGCTTCATAGTGATCATCTAGTCGTTTTTTCTTATCAATAAGTTCATGCTCTTTAACATCTGCACCTTTTTGTTCTCGCAATTGTCTTAAGTCTTTAATGATTTCATCAGCTTCTTTTGTTGCCGATTTAATTCGTTGATTCGCCTTTTCTTTAGCATCCTCAATTAAAGACTTTTCATAATTTTGATATTGATGATATTGCTTAGTTAAGTCATCATGTACTTGTTCCGCTTCCTTAACAAGTCTATCTAACTCTAATCGCTGTGTTTCTACACGTTTATAATTTCTCTCTAATGATTCAATCATTTCATTTATTTCTTTTTCATCAGTACCAATCATAGTTTTAGCTTTGTTAATAATATTCAAACTAAGGCCTAACTTTTTAGAAATGTCAAAAGCATTTGAACGACCCGGCACACCCATTAATAATTTATATGTTGGACTTAATGTATCTACATCAAATTCTACACTTGCATTCATAACGCCTTCTCGATTATAACTATATGCTTTAAGTTCAGGATAGTGTGTCGTTGCCATTACTAGAGAACCAATTTTTCTAACATGATCTAAAATGCTCATTGCTAATGCTGCACCTTCACTTGGATCAGTACCAGCACCTAATTCATCAAATAACACCAAACTATGTTTATCTGCATGCTTTAAGATTTCAACTATATTTGTCATATGCGATGAAAAAGTTGATAGTGATTGTTCGATTGATTGCTCATCACCAATATCACAATATACATTTTTAAACACACTTAATTGACTGCCATCTAGTGTCGGAATTAACAAACCAGATTGTGCCATAACAATGATTAAACCAAGTGTTTTTAAAGTTACCGTTTTACCACCTGTATTTGGCCCTGTAATAATTACAGTCTCAATATCCTCCATAAATTCAATCGTATTAGCTACAACAGTCTCACGATTTAATAATGGATGGTATGCTTTCGGTAAATATACCGTACGTTCCTCTTTGAATATAGGCTTTGTCCCTTTAATACTTCTACTATATCTCGCTTTCGCTATTAAAAAGTCTAATTGCCCCATAACTTGTTCTGCAATGAGTAATGCATCTTTTTCAACTGCAACATTACCAGTTAATTGAGTTAAAATACGTTCTTTTTCAATTGCTTCATCATGACGTAATCGACTAATTTGATTATTCATTTCGACAACAGATGAAGGTTCGATATATAACGTTTGACCTGATGCTGATTGGTCATGAACAATACCATTAAAGTCTTGACGATACTCCGCTTTAACAGGTATAACATTTCTTTCATTACGCACAGTTACAATAGCATCTGATAATTTTTTTTGATTTGCTTGGCTTTTAACAATACGATCTAAGTTTTGTCTAATACGTTGATTTGTACTCGAAATTTTACTTCTAATTCCTTGTAATTCATAACTCGCACTATCATATAAATCGTACGTATCACATGTTTCATTAATTTGCTGAAAAAGATCTGTCAAAACTGGTAATTGATTCATCTTTTCATCTAAAATAGCATATTTAACTTCTTCATCTTCTTCAACTAATTGGTTATAAAAAGTCTTGAATTGATTTTGCACTTGAATTAATCGTTTGATCAAGTTGAGTTCAGATACATTTAAAACGCCGCCAATGTCTGCTCGATGAATTGAAGCTGATACTTTTGACAATCCACTAAGACTAGGCAATCGATGCTTATTATAAATTTGTGCAATTTCATCAGTTTCTTCCATTTGAAATACAACTGTTTCATAATCGGTCGCTGGTGTCATTTGATTTACTTTTTCCAACCCTAAGTCACTAATTGTTTCATTGGCAACGAGTGATTTTATTTTTTCAAATTCTAAGACGTCTAATGTTTTTTGTCTCATAAAATCCCTCTATTTCTTAAGTTTTTTATTATTTTCAATAAATTCTTTAAAGGCGTCACGAGATAGTGTGTTTATAACTCTATCCTTTGTAACAAAACCTTTTTGTGCAGTTGCTACACCATATGCCATAAATTCTAAATGATTTATATGATGTGCATCTGTATTAATAGTTAGTTTAACATTTGGATATTTTCGAACAATATCTGCATTTAGATCAAGTCGATGCGGGTTTGCATTAATTTCCAAAATTGTGTTCGTTTCTACAGCTAATGATACTAATTGTTCAATATTTGGCTTATAACCTTCTCTTCTGCCTATGATGCGTCCTGTTGGATGCGCGATATGTCGTACATAAGGATTACGACATGCATTTGCTAAACGTTCCATAATTTGTTCTTCTGATTGATTAAAACTTTGGTGTATAGCTGCAATCACATAATCTAATTGTGCTAGAATTTCATCATCATAATCAAGTGTGCCATCAGGTAAAATATCCATTTCTGTACCTGAATAAATATCAATTTCTTTATATTCTTTATTTAACGCTTTAATTTCTTCATTTTGTCGCAAAAGTCTCTCTACTTGCAAACCATTAGCTACACGTAAACTTTGTGAATGATCTGTAATTACCATATAATCGTATCCTTTAGCAATATTTGCTTCTACCATGTCACGAATTGAAAACGCACCATCACTGTACGTTGTATGCATATGAATATCTCCATTAATATCATCTAAAGTGATGATATTACTTAAATCTTTGTCGAATTCGCTCCCATCTTCTCGCATAGCAGGCGGAATAAAATTAACATTAAAATGTTCATATATTTTTGTTTCACTATCATATTGAATTAACGTACCATCTGCTTGTTCAATACCATATTCACTTACTTTTTCATTCCGAGCTTTTGCAAGTTGTCGAATTCTAATATTATGTTCTTTTGAACCTGTAAAATGTTGCAATGTATGATAAAACGCACTTGGTTCAATTAAACGGAAATCTACGCCAATGGTCTCATCGTCAAAAGATAATTCTAAAGATACCTTTGTATTCCCAACTGCAACTTCTTTAACTTTATTGGGTATATCCAACAATTGTTGTTGGACTTCTTTTGGATTATTTGTACTAATAATAAAATCCAGATCTTTACTCATTTCTTTATAACGTCGGAAACTTCCAGCTGATGAATATTGATCAATGCCTTCTAAAGCATCTATATAATCAATAATTTCTTTATTAAGTCTTCGCATTTGATCAATTGGATAACTATCTTTTTTAGCACCAAGTTGCTTAACAGCTTCTAAAATATTTTGCTCAGTCTTTTTAGCAAAACCACTTAATTCACTTACTTTACCGTTTTCACAAGCAACCTGTAAACTTTCTTTATCAACGATATTTAATTCTTTATATAATTTGGCAATCTTTTTACTACCAAGTCCTTGAATTTTCAATAGAGGAATCAATCCTGCTGGTACTTCCTCCTGCAATTGTTGTAAATATTGTGATTCTCCAGTATTTCGATAATCATTAATAACTTCTGCAACACCTTTGCCGATACCTTTTAATTCCGTTACATCAGAAATATCTTCTAATGGACGTTCATCTAATTCGAGACTTTGCGTCGCTTTTCTATAAGCAGAAACTTTAAAGGTATTTTCACCTTTTAATTCCATATAAGTTGCAATTTGTTCTAATAATTTAATAACATCTTTTTTTGTCATAATAACACTCCATAAAAAGAAGACCAGGACGTATCTTTAATATATACCTTTGTCCTGACCTCTTATGATTAATTATAAATTGATTGTGAATGCCGATAAATACGGTATGTGATATATCAACGAATGACTCACTATTGATATTTTGAGTTGATGTTGTAACGCTTCATTTGGGTACAATGCTAGTAGATATAGTGTAAAGTTTAAGAATAAAATCGCCATTAATACTCCTACAACCATACCCATTGCACGACTGAAAATATGAATGTTTTGATACGCTACTATTTTATCAAAAGTTACGATAATTAGATATAAAATGAACTTGCAAAGTAATGCGATTAATAAAAATGCAACAATCGCTTCAAATCGATATTGTAGATGATTAAAATGAAACGCAAATTTAGTACTGAATGCTGCTGTTTTTGGATATGGAATAAAAACAATTAATCGTTCTACAATTGATTTATAAAATTGATTAGCAATCCATAATGATACAATTGTCGCGCTAAAGTGTATTAAAGAAAGCCAAAAACCACGTCTAAATCCAATGATTACAAAGAAAACAAAGATAAGTATTATTATAAAATCGATGATCATTTAATGTTCACGCTGCTGTAATTGGTGAATTTGTTTTTTCAAACGACGATTTTCTTCTTCTAATAATACTTTTTCATGCATAATATTTACAGCAGTCAAAATTGCTTTTCTAGAAGTATCTAAACCTGCTGCTTTATAGCCTAATTCTTTAATTTTATCGTCAACTAAATGTGCTACATAACGAATATGCTCTGGGTTATCTTCCCCCACTATAGTAAAAAGCTGATCATTGATAGATACGTTTACTTTATTTTTAAACTGTGCCATTTAATATTTCTCCTGATCCTTTATTTATAAACTAAATTTAAGTTATAAAGCATGACTTCGAAGTTTGATTTTGCTGTTAATTAATTTTATTAAATTGAAATCACAACTCAAACTTTAAAGATAACTGGATGATTTTTATATTTATTTACAACTTTAAATTTTTAAAATGAAGTAATGATATTATTATTCGATGCTTCATCATGATTTAAATTGTGTCACTATAACATTTTCATAAACATTATACATGACCACTATGTATTTTGTAAGTATCAGCAATTAATTCTTTATAACATATAATAATGTTACTGACACTCTGCTCATTTATGATATGATAATTTTTGCTAACGATTATGATTTCATATGAAAGGATTTATTCAAATGGCGAATATCGTATTCAAACTGTCAGATAAAGATATAGCAACATTAATGTCACGCATATCGTTTGATACTGAACAATTACCTCAAGGTATGAAAGGACGTAGTAAATTTCAAAATACGACTATAAATATTTACAACTCAGGTAAAGTGATGTTTCAAGGTAACAATGCAGAAACTGTCGCTAAAGAACTACTACCGAATTTCTCACAAGTAAATACAACTAAAAGTACCAAGAAGACAAATTCCAAATCTGATAATGATATTACTTTAAAATACAACCAATATAACTGTATAGGAAGTGATGAAGCTGGCAGTGGTGATTATTTTGGACCTTTAACAGTATGTGCTGCATATGTTTCAAAAGAACATATTCCTATTTTAAAAACATTGGGTGTAGACGATTCAAAAAAATTAACCGATGTTAAAATCGTAGAACTTGCCGAACAATTAGTCACTTTTATTCCACATTCTTTACTGACATTACATAATGATAAATACAATATTCAGCAAGCAAAAGGCTGGACACAAGTAAAAATGAAAGCTGTACTACATAATGAAGCGATAAAAAATGTACTCGATAAAATCGAGACTTCTGAATTGGATTATATTGTCATTGATCAATTTGCAAAACGCGAAGTATACAGTCATTATGCTTTATCTGAAGTTCCATTGCCAAAACAGACTAAGTTTGAGACTAAAGGCGAATCCAAGTCACTTGCGATAGCAGTTGCAAGTATTATTTCCCGCTATGCATTTGTGACATATATGGATCAAATTTCAAAAAATATTAATATGACAATTCCTAAAGGTGCTGGTGCCAAAGTAGATTTAGTCGCTGCTAAAATAATAAAAAAATATGGCATTTCTCGATTAGATACAATATCAAAAAAGCATTTCAAAAACCGTGAAAAAGCCCAAAAAATTTTAAAGCCTCTTTGATTTTTAATCATTAGAGGCTTTTATGCAGTGATGCGTAGCATCATCTGTATTCCTTTATTCCTCTTTGATTTTTTTCTCAATGTGAAACCTAATAGTTCTCCTATTAGGTAAGTCATACTATTTTTTTGGTTCAAAAGTAAAACCCCATGTTAGGTATATCTTTCTACTTCAGATATCCTAATCCACGGGGTTTTATTGTTATTATCTTATAACAGCACCTTGCTCAATTAAAGCTGCTTCAATTTTATCTTGCACTTTAGAAACACGTTCATCTGTTAATGTTTCCTCTACATCTAAATAATTCAATCGTATTGCAATAGATTTCTTACCTGCTTCTAAATGGTCCCCTTGATAAACATCAAATACAAGTGTATCTTTTAAAATTTTCCCACCATGTTCATGAATCGTAGCTAATAAATCAGCTGCTGGAATATTTTGATCCACTTCCAAAGCTATATCACGAGACATACCTGGGAATCGAGGTATAGGCTGATAGTTAATGTAACCAACTGATACTGACATTAACACATCAAAATTCAATTCAAAAACATATGTGCGTTTCAAGTCATTTTCAGCAGCTAAAGTAGGATGTAATTCACCGATAAAACCAACTACTTCATTATCTAATAATATTTCAGCAGTGCGGCCTGGATGCAAACCATCAATATTTGCTCTACGATATTCAAACACAAGGTTTAATTTTTCAGCTACTCGATCTACAACACCCTTCGCTAAATAGAAATCAACAACCTCTTTCTTATCTTGCCATTGATTCACAACATAATCACCAGTTAAAATACCACTCAAATATTCAACTTGATCTGGTAATTCACCTACGCTATTTGCAAAGAAGACATTTCCAATTTCAAATAATTTTACATCTTTATTTTTACGCGCCACATTATAAGAAGCCGCTTCAATCAAATGTGGTAATAAACTTTGTCGTAGTGAAGCATGCGCCTCACTCATAGGCATTAATAAATCAATCGTTTCACGTTGTTGCATCGCAAATGCTGTTGCATTTTCTTTCGATACTAATGAATAAGTAATCGCTTGATCTAATCCAGCACCTTCTAAGACTTCTTTAACCATTCTTGTTTTATATTGACGATCCGTTAACTGACCACTCGTTACTTTATCAAAGACTGGTAATGTTGAAGGAATGTCATCATAGCCATAAATACGTGCAACTTCTTCAATTAAATCTTCTTTAATCGTAATATCTTTACGACGTGATGGCACGTTTACAGTAATCACATCATCATTCAAATTAGTTTCAAATCCTAATTGATTAAAAATAGTTACAATATCACTTTGTGTCAAATCGAATCCGATTGTGCGATTAATTTTTTCAGCAGTAATATCGATAGGTGTAATTAAATCACCTAGATTTCCAGAAGCCACAGTATCTTTTAATACTTTGCCGTTTGCGTATGTTTGTAATAAATAACACGCTCTGTCAACGGCTTCGTTTACAAATTCTGTCGCAATACCTTTTTCAAAATGACTTGATGACTCACTTCGTAAATTTAAACGTCTTGAAGTATGACGAATTGAAACAGGGTCAAAAATTGCACCTTCAACAACAATATTAGTCGTGTAAT
Source organism: Staphylococcus schweitzeri (assembly GCF_002902405.1). Taxonomy (GTDB): domain Bacteria; phylum Bacillota; class Bacilli; order Staphylococcales; family Staphylococcaceae; genus Staphylococcus; species Staphylococcus schweitzeri. Next base: position 3,516 of record NZ_PPQS01000051.1, on the reverse strand, counting down.
CTTTAACTTCAGAGAAATCGCCACCCATTACACCTGCTAAAGCAATCGGTGTCTGACCGTTAGTAATAACGATATCACTTGTTAATAATTCACGCTCTGTATTATCTAAGGTTGTCATTTTTTCGCCTTCATTAGCTTGACGTACAACGATTTGTTGTGATCCTATCGCATTTTGATCAAACATGTGTAATGGTTGACCGTATTCTAATAGTACATAATTAGAAATATCAACAACATTATTAATCGGACGGATACCAGCTTTTATCAGTCTTGCTTGCATCCATATTGGTGAAGGCGCAATTGTGACATCATGAACAACACGTGCACTATAATATGGTACTTTTTCTTCATTTTCAATCTTCACAGTCAATTCATCATTTGCAGATACATCAAGCTCATGTGATGCGGTCTCTGGCTTCGTCATTTTTGTATTATATAATGCAGCAACTTCATACGCAGTACCAATCATACTTAATGCATCAGCTCTGTTTGGTGTTAAATCAAATTCCATTACTTGGTCATTTAAATATAAAGCTTCCAATGCATCTGATCCTGGAACTTGTTTATCATTAAAAACGTAAATGCCAGATTCATAATTTTTAGGTACGTAATTACTAGAGATACCAATTTCTTGAAGTGAACAAATCATACCTTCTGAACGCTCACCACGTAATTTGGCGCGTTTAATTTTAATACCACCTGGTAATCTGCCACCAACTTTTGCAACAATGACATATTGTCCTGCATCAACATTTGGTGCACCACATACAATTTGTACAGGTTCTCCCTCTCCGATATCTACTTGGCAAACATTTAATTTATCAGCATCTGGATGCTTTGTTTTTGACTCAACATAACCTATTACTAAGTTTTTAATATCTTTAGTGTAGTCTATTAAATCATCTACTTCTATTCCTGTACGTGTAATACGTTCTGCTAAATTAGTAACAGAATCAGTTACTGTTACATATTCTTTCAACCATTCGTTTGATATCAACATTACATGTCACCTCTATCTTCTACTGCTTTAAATTGATCTAAAAATCTCACATCATTTGTATAGAAATGACGAATATCTTCAATTCCATATTTCAACATAGCAATTCGGTCTGGTCCCATACCAAATGCAAATCCTGAGTATTCTGTTGAATCAAATCCTGCCATTTCTAGTACGTTAGGATGAACCATACCAGCACCTAAAATTTCAATCCATCCAGTGTGTTTACAAACATTGCAACCTTTACCTTTACATTTGAAACATGATACATCTACTTCAACTGATGGCTCAGTAAATGGGAAGTAACTTGGGCGTAAACGAATTTCACGATCAGCACCGAATAATTTTTTCGCTAGCAATTCTAGTGTACCTTTTAAGTCACTCATCTTAACATTTTTATCAACAACTAAGCCTTCAATTTGCGTAAATTGATGACTATGTGTTGCATCATCAGAGTCACGACGATACACTTTACCAGGACAAATAATTTTTACTGGACCTTGGCCATTACGAGATTCCATTGTACGGGCTTGAACTGGCGATGTATGAGTACGTAGTAAAATCTCATCAGTTATATAGAAACTATCTTGCATATCACGAGCAGGATGTGATTTAGGTAAATTCAACATCTCAAAGTTATAATGGTCTTGTTCAACTTCATAACCATTAACAATTTCATAACCTAACCCTAAGAATAAGTCTTCAATTTCTTCAATTGTTCGTGTTAATGGATGTTTTGAACCTATTTCAATGTGTCGACCTGGTAATGATACATCAATAGTTTCTTCAGCCAATTGCTTGTTCAACTTTTCTTTAACTAGCATTTGTTGCCTTTCATCTAGTTCATTTTGAATTGTTTGACGTAATTCATTTACCTTTTGACCAAAAGCTGGCTTCTCTTCATTAGGTAAATCTTTCATCAATTTCATTAAGCCACTAACTGATCCTTTTTTACCTAAGTACTTCACTTTAACTTCTTGCAGTGCACGTTCATCATTCGCTTCATTAATATCGACAAGCGCTTGTTGTTTTAACTCTGACATTGTTTGTTGTTCAGACATATGCCACTGACCTCCCTATTTATACTGTTCATTTTCAAATTTTTATGTTTGTTGTTTAACTAAAAAAAGACCTTCATCCTCTTAAAAATAAGGGACGAAAGTCAATTCCGTGGTACCACCCAAATTTATGCCTACGCATACACTTGTTTAATATTGATAACGGATTGTCTTTCCGACTTAAATCTCTTTAAGTAACCAAAAAGGTGAAAAGACTTTAAATAATTGGAATAACTTACAGTCTCGGTCATTCTCCCTGAAACAATTATTTGTATAAATATCCATGCCTTTTTATTGGTTTATATTCAATTGTGTATGCTATCACGTTGATAAGTTCTGTTAAACAATTAATTACAATTATATCGGAAAACTTTCAACACGGTCAACCTTTCAAATGATAAAGTAGAATACTACCAGCGATTGCCACATTTAAGCTTTCAGCTTTACCATAAATTGGAATGATTAAATTTTGCGTTGTATGTGCTAATAACTCTGGATTAACACCTTCACCCTCGTTACCTAATAGCAATGCAAATGAATCACTTGTAGAAACTTCTTTATATGCTACTGCATTTTCAAGAGCCGTGCCATATACAGGACCATCAAATTGAGAAATAAATGTAGTAAGGTCTTGTGTTATTACAGGTAAATGGAATACGCTACCTTGGCTAGCTCTTAAAACTTTATCTTGATATGGGTCTGTTGTACCTTTTTCCATGATTACTGCATCTATCCCTGCCGCATCAGCTGTTCTAATTAATGTCCCTAAATTTCCAGGATCTTGAACACGATCGATTAATAACACTTGTTGGGCTTTTGAAATATCATATTGTGGCTTTTCAATGATTGCGAAAAAGCCTTGTGGTGTTACTGTACCTGATAGAGATTCAGCAACTTTCATATTAATTTCAAAAACTTCATGCGCGTAATCGATAATCTCTTGATTCAGTCGCGCCGGCTCAATCGCGAATAATTGTGTAATGACGATATCACTTTGATATGCTTCTTCAATTAAGTGAACACCTTCAATTAAAGCTAACCCTGTTTTATCTCGCTCACGCTTCTTTTTCAGCTTATTCGCTTGCTTAATTCTATTATTTTGTGCTGAAGTTATTTGTTCCATATGTAGCTCCTCACTTAATTTTAAAAATCGAAATATCGATTATTAATTAGATGAATCCATTTGATCGTATTGTCGATATTAATAAATCAATTTTAACACTCTTAATATTTCAAATTTATAAATTTCTTTTATCGATACTACTACTATAAATCATACGCCTTAAAATATCATTATTATTTCAATTCTTCATTAAAATAAATTAATTCGATAAAATTATTGGCTATTAAAAAACATATTCAAATCACACTATGTTTCAATAACTTGCCTTTATCTTTTTTATGTTCAATCAAAACCACCCGTGTGAACGGGTGGTTTGTTCTACGGCTATAAGCCTTCCT
>NZ_PPQS01000008.1 GCF_002902405.1 Staphylococcus schweitzeri | reverse complement strand
CTAGCATTAATCTTTCAATCACCACCTTGACTTACTACCACAAGTCTTATTTTGATAATACTCTTAAATCATGGTTCTTGAGTTATCGTCAGGTCGTTCTTTCCCTTGAATATCTATGATTAGAACACTATCGTGCGTTTATCGTCCGGCCTACGTAAGCTAAATGACAATTTAATAATGTACACTTTTGATTAGTTAAGCATGTACAAATTATACGTGTAAACCAATGATTCATATTTAAATTCGTTCTATTCCAGAGACAATAAATAAAACAGTGTTCATTTATTCTCTACACATTCCATATTCCCCACACAAACGCAAAAAATACTAAGATTAGCTATGAAAGAATCTATGACGATAGATTTTATTTTTTTAGGTATAGAGAGAAGTAAACTTTTACAAGATCTTGGATTTTAAATCCTTTAAAGAAACAGGTGAACTTTACTCTTGCCTGTTGAAATTCGTTTGTAGTATGTTGGTTTCTTGAAATCATGTATAGGAAAATGAAATGAGAAAGGATTTTAACTTCTCACTTATTCAAATGAAGGTTTTTTAATGATTACTTAGGCATTTATATTAGTAAAAGAAGTAGTATAGTTACATATTATAAAAACAATTCATTATCTAGTAATGAATCAGCTATTGTATGATTGTCAAATATCACCACATTAGCCAAATGTACAATCAAATATTGTCTAACACCTTATCCAAAAATTTTAAATTGAACTCTTTAGGTAAAGTAATGCTTATTTTAATTATTTAATTGTCTACTGGATTTTGGGTGCAGTTCATTCTTAACCAATGTAAAAAAGCAGATTTCTATTAATTATTTGATAGAAATCTGCTTTTTTGAAGTGTATTTGATAATATACAGCTCATTGAGCTGCAATTTTCATAAATCCAAAAACAGGCTCTACATCAATTTTTTTGACTATAGATTTTTTTCGTTTCTGGTTTAGAAAGCTTTTGATTAATTTAGGCTTTAAAGTATTCCCAATTATGATTCTTCATGATTTTCTTATTGGATTTCGAATTTTGCTTCATGCATTGTTGACTCAAAGAACATGCTGAACAGTCATCGTATTCATATAGTTTGAAGTCACGTTTAAAACCATATCTATCATTACGGTATGCATATCTTTTAAAACCTATTCTTTTGTTATTAGGACATATAAATTCACCATTAAGTTCGTCAAATTTCCAATATTGAGTATTAAAAAATTCCACTGACTAAATAATCTATTAGAAACATTTAATATTTTTACATCTGTATAATTAAAATTTAATATATTAATTCTGGTTTCGATATATATTCTTTATATTAATAATTAGAATTACGATATAATTATCGATTATACCTTCTAATATTTATAATCTAGAACATTTATTTTCACGTAATACCGCTGCCGATTTTACACTAATTAATTTTAAACAATTCATCCAAAAAATTTTACACAAATAAATATATAGAGGACTCAATTGAGCGCTTCACAATTTCACAGTTCAAAATTCTTTAATTTTTCTTAAAAGAGATAAAATTCTTTATTATTAAATTCCTCGAAATTCTTCATATCTATTTGAATAATACTCTATTATTTCATCCGTAATTTTATTGTTTTCTTTAAAACCTTCATCTTCATTATAAAAAGGAATTATTTCATCATCATGGGAATAATACTTCGTTAAATATACTTGAATTAACCAATCCACCAAAAATTGACCATTTCCATCAAAAAATGAATCAATTTCACTTAACTGAGTGTGTCCATCTAATAAAAATGGAGTTTTACCTCCATTTCCAAACTTAGTATTATTAAATTCATATTTTGCATATTTAAATAAAGTAAAATATTTCTTTAAGTTTCTAGAGTAATTCTTCAAAACAAATATTTTTGTGTCTGAACTACATTCTCCTATATAATTATTCATGTTTTCTTGTAATTTTTCTAATAAGTCAAAATAGGTTGTCAATATTCTTTCAATACTGGAAAAAATTCGTTCTAAAATTTCATAAAAAGATAAGTCTTGTTTGAATGGTTTAAACTGATGTCCTGTATGAAATTGATAAATTGTGTCATGAGCAGTTTTCGAATCAAATTTTGAGTATCTTTCGTTGTTGTAAAAATCCATCAACTTTGAAATTAATTTATTATCGTCTTTTGAGAATTTATAATCTATTTTTGTATATTCTCTTATCATATTATTTAAATTCTCATGGTTATGACTATATAATGCTTTTTTTACTTTTTTAGAATATATTTTATAATCTTCATTTTCAATGTAATTATATGAAAGGGTTAAAATAACTTTCTGTAGTCTTTCTATACCTACAGAAATTAAGTAATAAGCCATAAATATTTTAGGTTCTGAATTAGACTGATAATTACTCACATTAATCAATTTATTAAGTCCATCAAAAAGAAATTCTCCTGCAGTATATAACTCAGTATTTAAAACTATACTACTATGATAAATTTTTTTTCAATATTAGTCAATTTTTAATAAGCTCCTTTATTCATGGATTTGTGGATATAATTCTTTTTCTAATAAACAATTAAATAAATATCTATTTATACTTTCTATTGTCATGCTATCAATCTCTCTCATACTCAACTTATTTATATCTTGTTTTAACAGTACTTTTAATAGTCCTGATGATAGTAATGTTTCTTTTGTACTTTCATCATATTTTGAAATTAATTTATGATATAATTTTTCAAGATATTCATACTTAATTTTTTCATCAATGGTTTCATATTTAACAAAAACATCAATTCTACTATACAGCGCAGATCCTAGTATGTTCTTAATATTGTTTTTATCTTTAAAATTCGTAGTACAAAATATAATTGTTCCACTAAGATCTATTTGGAAATGATTATCTTTAAAAATATTTTCATCGAACATTTGATAAAATGCATTATAGGTATTAGCAGGACATTTATCAAACTCATCCAATAAAATAAAATTACTTTTACGATTCAATATATCTTCAGATAAACTCTTTTTGTGCTTATTATTTCCAAAGATATAGTTATATCCTTCTGTATCATTTTGCATAGATAATTGTATTCTCTTTAATTTATCGTCTCCAAACAAAATTTTTGCAATGGATTTAATACTCTCAGTTTTACCTACACCAGCAGGTCCATATAACAAGAAAACCTTAGTTTTATTTGAATTGTTATGATTAATAAGACTAGAATGTATTTTTTTTATTGCTTTTTCCTGGCCACGTATTTCAGAATTCGTAATTTTATAACTTTTAATAATATCATCGTTTTTATATGAATAGAATGAGTATTTTATCTCATCAACATTTTCGGGATATAATTTCTTAATACTCTCATTTAAAGTTACTGTTGGATTGATTATATATATTCTCTCTAAAAAACCCTCCTCTTTAAGTGGTTTTATCAACATTCCTAATTCACTTTCGAAGCTACTGGTAAGTCTTTTCACACTTCCTTCATTAATAATAAAATCCTTACTTAATCCTAAGGAAGCATTTAATATACTTTCATCCCCATTAAATAAGCTTTTTAAATTCTCAATTACATCTAAAAAATTGATAAAGAAATTACCTTTCTTCTCTTCATAAAATTGATTTATATCACCTGTTACGATTTTAATAAATTTATTTCCCATTACTTTATACCTGCTATGATTACATCTATTATTTCTACTTTTTTATTTTTATCAAAATTATTTAGTTTAATATTGTTTTGATATTTTTCTGATTTTCTATCGTTATTAATGTTGTCAATTTGATCTTCTAAGTTCTTAATTTGTAGATTCCCTTCAATTTTTTGATCATCAGATTCCATAATTGCATCAAACATTATGTCATTAATAGTAGTTTCTCCTATTACAACACCAACTATATTCATTTTCATATTTCTTAAATCCGAGAGCTTATAGTCACTTCGAAGATGTTTAGGGTTTACACGTATTATCTTATATGAATTGGCTTTATATGCAACAAACTCATGATATGATTTCATTTCATCGATTAATTCTTCCATTTTAGTAAACTCAATATTTTCAAATTCATTACCGTTTTGTAATTTCGAAAAATCCTTTATAACTTTAGTAACTGGTACTAGTGTTTTTAAATATGTAGTAGTTCCTTCTAATATATACAAATTATAATCTTGAATGTATTTCAAGTTAAAATCATTAATTTTAGATTCAATTTTTGATATAAAATCTGTTTTTACAGTATTAGTTAATTCCTTAGTAATATGTTTATCAAATTCAAGTTTCATTATTGCTCTCATATTAACATCCACTTGTTCTTTATTAAGTCCACCCAATACATCTCCCAGTAGCTTAAAAGCTTTACTTTTTGTCGTTCTTTCAAAATACTCTAACCTACCTTCATTTTCTTGATCTAACATATCTAGTGCTGTATCTATATCGAAAACGATAATTTTACTATATTTCATAAATATTTCTTTCGACATTCTTTAACCTCCTTCAATTATTAATTTTGTATACTAACTCTATATTTGTAGCATCTTTAATTCATATACTTTATTCTCAATTTTTCTTTCTAAATCATTATACGAATTTTTGAACTCATCAAATCCTTCAATTTTATACTCATTAATTAATTTAAATACTTGATAGAAACCAGCATCCCAATTGTTAACATGCCATTCTGGATGATCTTCATTTGCTAAATTGCGATACTTAAATGAAACTTTTAAAAGTTCCACTGCATGATCATATACTAAAGTAGCTTCCTTACTTATATTCATTGTCTTAATTAATGAATAAACATATCTTTCTCCTTTTTCAAATCTAAGTTGACTTTCTATATCATAATTATAGTTATCTTCAGCTAGTTTCTTTATGTCTTCTATGCCCATGAAAAACATTTCGTTATTCAAATCAAATGATTGATTATTATAAATTATATCCCTTTGAGAAGTTTGATAACTTGCATTTATATTAAACAGGCAATATATAATGCAATCAGATATAAATTCATCCTTTTCTATATCTGTTATTTTTCTAAAATCTGGGGCTTTAAAATTATCCATATCATTTATCCAGTCATGTCTCACTGCTTTTCTTGTGGCAAAAGTGATGGCTATACTATTAAAGTTTTCTTTAGTTATCGAAATTCCATTTCCCATATAAGCACAACCACTAAGTATAAATACATCTCTTTGCGATTTATATACATTATTTGCAACAGATACCATGTAACCTATTGATCCCTGTAATAATCTTCCCCTAAAGTTCATAGATTCATTTATATTAAATGCGGATGAAAAACGTGGGTATGGTTCATTCATATTTTCTCTTTTAATATCAGTATTTTTTCTTACCCACTCTGACAAAAATTTATCTTGCTCTATTTCTTCAATAACTTTTATTCTATCTTGGACTATACCATCTATTTCTAAATGTTCTACTGACATAGGAAATAGTTTAGAATAATCATTTTTTATAATATCTCTATTCTTATATACACTAAATGCAATTGCCCAATCATTACTTACATCTGAGAACTCACCAGCATTAAACAAAATACCTTTTTGAAATTTAAAGTTACTAAATAATTTGTTATTGAAATGAGTCCAATAATCTCCACCGTTCATAAATTGAGATTTACTAAAGAACGCTATATGAACATTTGTAAGATTAAAATCCTCAACTAATTTTATTACTCTATAATAAAATTGTGCATAAAGTTGTTGTGATGCCTTACCCAAACCATTTGATTTCATTAATTTGTTGATTTCAGTAATTGCAACACTTTTCTTCGACGTTCCTTTAGATCCTGCATTGTTTGCTGTTGCATATGGTGGATTCGCCAAGAAGATAAACGGTTTATTTTGTTTTAATGACTCAAATAATTCTATAGGCATTTTGATTTCATAAGGATTACTTTCAGGATTGATATTTATATCATCGTTAAGAAAATCATACTGAAAACTTTTTGAATTTTGATTATAATCATTCGAAATATCTAATTCTTCTTGATAAAGTGTTGAGCAATAAAGATTGTCAAACAAATAATCCCTAGTTAAGTTTTTCGTTCCACATGCTGGATCCCAAACAACATAGTCATTTCTCCAACTATCTCCTATTACTTCAGAAATAATATCATTAGCTCTATTTGCCCAAACAGTTGGTGTCCAGAAATCTCCAGCAAAGCGTCTTGATGTCTCTTCTATTAACTGATCTGCTATTGATTTAATATGATCTTGCTCAGATAATGTATATTTCCTTTCATATCTTGAAAAAAATGCACCATAAGCGTTGGTATCGATAGAAATTTCACTTTTATCAGGAAGTTGTAGTACGTTTCTTTTTGTTGGTACAGGATAAATATTTGGATTACCTATTATAGAATTAATAAAGATTGAAACGAGCAAATGTGGTTGTTTTTCTGGATTAATTCCTACTTTAACTTTTCTATCACGTGAAAAAATGAATCTTACAAATTCATCAAATACAATTCTTATGTTTTTTTCTGTAACTTTAATTTTGTACATTACTCCATCATTGTTTACCAAACTATCAATAGCATTTAATACATCATTTATATCAAACCCCTTTGTATTGATATCAAATACGAAAGTTGAAAGGTTAGGGTCATTGTTTAATTGATTCATTAAATCTATATTTTTAATCCATGCGTCACTTGGTGCAATACTCCAATCTAAATCTTTTTTTAAATAGTCATAAAGTACAGGCGCATATACTACAAACATTTCATCTTCATCACCACTAAAAATTACGTTTGGTAGCTCTTCGCCATTTAACTCGAACTGTTTTAAATAATAAATTACTTGAGCAATAATCCTTGCTCTAGATGAAACTTTTAATAAGTCTAAATTTTGTTTAAACTCCATTAACATTCTCAACGCTAAAACTAAATCACCTGATCTCAAAAATCCATCACTACCATATGCATTATGTAATGTAGCATTTGGATTTCCATCTATATATCTTTTTTGGAATATTCGTTTGTATGCATTTTCTATATCTGATTCATTTTTAAAATTCTTAAGAGATCTTTTGAATTCTTGATTATCTTTTTTTGTTATTTTCCCCATGAGAATCACCTCGTTTTATCTCGTGTATTTCTTCTATTATCCCATATATTAATTGTACTGTTAATAAACATTATAAAAACCTCTATTTAACTGGCTATGATATGTACCCTATAAAGTAGATTGTTTAGAGAATGGTCCTTTAGAAGGTATAGATACCAAAATAAAATTAATTAAACGTACATCTTTTGGTTATGGAAGTTACAATCATTTGCGCATTCTAATATTATTATCTTCAAAACTTAACGCTCCAAAGAGTAAAAAGGAAGTTAAGCAATGTCTATTTGCCTAACTTCCGATATTGAACTCATCAGTCCGATTTATTATAGAACCTGAATAATTTAATACACAAACGCAAAAAAACACCTCGACATAACATCGAGGTGTTTTGTATATATCGTCCGACAATTAACATTTTGAGAATTGAGGTGAACGACGAGCTGCTTTAAGATTTGGTTTTTTACGTTCAAAAAACTTTAGGGTTTCGTACAATTGTATAGACTGTCGTAAGCCTTGATACTAAAGGATTTCTAATTTTTCCGATTGCATAGTATTGCACCAAATATCACTCAGGGGTAACTAAATAAACTGCTGTCCGGTGGTATATACTCTCGTATCGTCCGATTATCGTCCGGTTATCGTCCGGTCGTAAATATATTGATTTATCAATGTTTTTATGTATATCAATAGGTTATCGTCCGGTTATCACTTGATGAATTTATTAGTCTCTAATTAAATAATATCTAGTTCCCAGACCTCTACCTTCAGATCCGATAATCTCTAACTTCTTCAGTTCAGCAATTAAATCAGATGTATAACTTTTTTGAAGTCCCATTGTTTCTTGAATTTCTAGCCTACTTGCTAACTTACCATCTGATAAAAATTCTACAATCTCTGACAACTTCTGATTAGTAGGTATTTTATTTAACTTGTAATTCTTATTAAATAATACTACTCGAAAGCTCACAAAACCCTTGATAAAACTGGTTTCCCATGATTTTTTAATATTTTTCTTTTGAGTTACTCGAAAATTTTCCTCTTTACTCGAAAGCTGTCCTTCAACCTCAGTTTGCAAACATTCAATACTATATCTATCGAATATCATTACAACCTCTATCTGCTTGTCGTACGAATCCCAAAGAAAAACAAGGTCATTTCATATGGTTTCCTAAAGTTTCATATCATTGAAGTTTAAGCAGAATTGAAACAAATTAGTTCCTCTAGGGGTAACTAATTTGTATCTAAATGACTCTATAAAAATACAAAAAACACTCTTTGGAATAATCCAAAGAGTGTTGTAAACGTTTCTTCAGTTGAACACAAATTGCTGACGCAATTTGCGAACTCCATCTGTAAGCGAACAAGTTCGCAACAGCTGCAGCTTAACGTTTTGAGAATTGAGGTGAACGACGAGCTGCTTTAAGACCTGGTTTTTTACGTTCTTTCATACGTGGGTCACGAGTAAGTAATCCAGCGCGTTTTAAAGAACCTCTGTATTCAGGATCTGCTTCTAATAATGCACGAGCGATTCCGTGACGGATAGCTTGAGCTTGTCCAGTGAAACCACCACCATGAACGTTAACTAAAACATCGTAGTTACCTTTAGTTTCAGTTACATCAAATGGTTGGTTTAAGTCTAAAATTAATGATTCGAATGGTAAGTATTCGCGTACGTCACGGTTATTAACTGTGATGTTACCTTCACCTGGTACTAAACGTACACGTGCTACTGAGTTTTTACGACGGCCTGTGCCTCTATATTCAACTTGTGCCAAAGTCATTTCCTCCTTCTAATTAACCACGTAATTCGTAGTTTTCTGGTTGTTGTGCAGCGTGTGGATGTTCAGCGCCACCATATACAAATAATTTTTTACCTTGTTTTTCGCCTAAACGAGTGCTTGGTAACATACCTTTAATTGAGTTTTCAATTAAACGTTCTGGGTTAGTTCTTCTTAATTCACCAGCAGTGATTGATTTAATACCACCTGGGTGATTTGAGTGACGGTAGTAAACTTTGTCAGTCTCTTTGTTACCAGTAAATTCGATTTTTGATGCATTAATAACGATTACATAATCACCAGTATCAACGTGTGGTGTGTAAGTTACTTTATTTTTACCGCGTAAGATAGATGCTACTTCTGATGATAAACGACCTAATGTTTGGCCTTCAGCATCGATAACATACCATTTGCGCTCAATGTTTGATTCATTTGCCATAAATGTTTGACGCATAATAATTGTCCTCCTAAAAAATAAATGCTTCTATTCAAGCTATAAACAGTTTCATAACCTAATAGATGATTTCATTTGTTTCATTTTTAAAACGTTTCATTTCATTTATTTTGTTAACTGTTGTTCGTTTCTGCTTATATATCTTGTAACACAATAAGTTTCCGGGGCTTATCGTGGGGTGGATATAAAACAATACCGTTAATAATCTTATAATTTCACAAGCTTTTTGTCAATGGCAATCAGTCATTTTGTAATGATTTTTTACGATGTATTTTTATATCATTGCCAAAGTCTTTTAATAACTCATTTTCATCTAAATAAATCTTCTCTAAATATAGTCCTTCAGCCGGTGCAGTAAAAGGTACATTCTTACGATTCTTTGATTCAAGAAGTTTTGGTACATCAGATACTTCGTGACGCCCTTTTCCGACTTCTATTAAAAATGCAACTAAGACACGCACCATGTTATATAAAAAGCCAGAACCAGTGACAATATAATCAAAGCCATCATCGGTTTTCACAATTTCACTTTGGTATAATGTTCTAACTTTGCTCTCTACTTCAGTTTTTTGCGAACAAAATCCCGTAAAATCATGTGTACCTATGAATTGTTGTGCCGCTCTGTTCATTTTGTCTAAATCTAACGTTTCAGGAATGAATGTTTTCAAACCACTTTGAAACGGATCGCAGTGTTGTGCTTGATATACTTTATATCGATAGCGTTTACCGACACAATCGTAGCGACAATGAAAATCGTCATCGACTGTAACTACATTGTTGACATAAATATCATCAGGTAACGTTCGGTTCATTGCATATTGCCATTGTGACATAGGTATATTCAGCTCTGTGTCAAAATGAAAGTACTGCTGTATTGCATGTACACCTCTATCAGTTCTACTTGATGGATGGATTCTCACATGTCTTTTATGCATGCGTTGTAATAGCTTTTCAAATTGTTGCTGTACCGTTCGACCATTTTGTTGAATTTGAAAACCTAGAAAATTATTTCCTTGATACGCAATTTCTACTAATATACGCATGAATTTACACTCCTGAATATTTTAATACGAATAAAATAATTGTAATTGGGATAATCATGATTAAAGATAACGTATCTCTCAATTGCCATTTAAGCTGTCTGTAGCTCGTTCTCTTAACATTGGCATCATAGCCCCTAACTTCCATAGCGACCGCTAATTCTTCGGCGCGTTGGAAAGCTGAGATGAATAGTGGAACTAGCAATGGAATAAATGATTTAATACGTGTTGCAATGTTCCCTGAACTTATTTCAGAACCACGCGACTTTTGCGCCAAAATGATTTTATCTAACTCATCCATTAATGTCGGAATAAACCTTAAAGCAATGGACATAATCATACTTAATTGATGTACTGGTAATTTAAACATTTTTAGTGGTGCAAGTAATCTTTCAAACGCATCTGTTAAATCAATTGGACTTGTAGATAGTGTCATAATTGTTGCAATCATCACAATCCCAATTAAACGCAGTGATATATATATACCTTCTAAAATACCATTAGTTTCAATCGTAATACCGTGCCATTCAACTAATACATGACCACCTTTAGTTAAAAATATATGCATCATTAATGTGAAAATTAAAAAGAAAAATATTGGCGTTAAACCTTTAATTAAGAACCAAAATTGAATTTTTGCTAATCTCATAAAGAATAAGATAAGTGCAAACACCCAAAGGTATGTTAGAGGTGAGTGACAAAAAAATATTAATATAATAAATAAAAAGACAAACATTAACTTTGCTCTTGGATCAAGATGATGAACAAAGGAATTAATTGGTAAATATCGCCCTATAATCAATTTATTTTTCATGTTGCCACTCCTTATACAAGCTTACAAATGCTTCTTCAGTTAAGGCAATATCTTTTAATTTTGTTTGATGTTTTTGTTCAAAGTCATATTGTAACTGAACAATTTCTGGTAAACCAATGTGCCAATTCACCAGCTTTTCTTTATCTTTGAAGAGCTCTTTTGGTGATGTTTGCGACACTATACTACCTTCTTTCATAACGATGACTTCATCTGCATAACGCGCGACTTCATTCATATCATGTGAAATTAGGATAATTGCCTTATTTTCATCTGTTTGTAGTGACTTTAGTAATCGCATTACTTGTCGTTTACTTTGTGGATCAAGTCCTGCTGTAGGTTCATCAACCACGATAATATCAGGATTCATTGCCAATATCGATACAATCGCTATTTTACGCATTTGTCCACCTGACATTTGAAATGGTGATTGTAACATTACATCTCTTGAAAAACCAAGGTCCATCAATAAACGATATGCATAACTTTTGGCTTCATCTAAATTCATTTTAAAGTTTTTAGGTCCAAATATCATTTCACGTTCTACTGTATCTTCAAATAATTGTGATTCTGGAAATTGAAAGACCATGCCAATTCTTTTTCTTAGTGGTCTAATAAATTTATCTTTAGTCTTATGTGTAACCTCAACATCATTAATTGTAACTTTACCACTAGTTGGCTTTAACAGTGCATTAATATTTTGTATCAATGTTGATTTACCACTACCCGTTTGTCCAACGATGGCGTAATATTTACCTTGCTCAAATTCTGTATTAACATCATGAATAGCTTGATGCTGGTATGGTGTCCCTTTTTGATAGGTATAACTTACATTGTCAAAGCGTATAGTCATAGTTGATCCACCAGCCCTTCATAAGTTAAGAATGATGTTTGGTGTCCCAGCATTTGATTTATTTTGATTGGGAATGGCAAATCTAGACCTATTGTTGTTAACTCTTCTGCATGGTCGAAAATTTCAATCGCTGTGCCTTGTTTATAGACAGTCCCTTTATTCATAACGATAACATAATCTGCTTCCATCGCCTCAGATAAATCATGGGTAATAGAAATGATTGTAATGTTATGTTCTTCTTTAACTTTTCTTACTATATTAAGTAGATTATGACGAGCGTTCGGATCTAACATGGATGTTGCTTCGTCTAATATAATGACAGAGGGGTTAAGTGCTAATACACTTGCTATAGCCACACGCTGCTTCTGTCCCCCCGATAATGCATTAGGTTCATAATCTGCACGTTCTAACATATCTACTTGTTTAAGTGCTTCGCTGACTCTTCTGTGCATTTCGTCGTGTGGAACCGCATGATTTTCAAGTCCAAATGCAACATCGTATTTTACAATTGAACCAACAAATTGATTATCCGGATTCTGAAAAACAATCCCAATTTCTTTTCGTAACTTTTCAAGATTATCGTCAGTAACAACCTGACTATTATAAAAAATCTCACCTGATTTAATTTTTTCAATACCAATCATTAATTTAGCAATAGTGGACTTTCCAGAACCATTATGACCAACAATAGATGTCCATTGACCTTTAGGAATATTAAAAGAAACATCTTTCAATGTGAAGGATGCATCACTTTGGTATTGAAATGAAACGTTTTTAAATGCAATAATTGAATTCATATCCTCCACTTGTCTCTCTCCTTTACGATTCGTGTATCTCTCATATTTTACAATATTTATAAAACGCTGTATATGACATTGATTATGATTACAATATATTGAAAGTAATTAAACTACTTCCCAGCTCATTTCCATTCACATTCGTTGATTCTACAATTTCTGAAGACCTTAATCCAACTTTATTGATTATACATAAATGCCACAAAAATAATATTTAATAACTATACCATACAACTTAATTAGTTTAATATAATGAATCATTCAAAATGCGAATCTCTGAAACAAAAAAATATCGGACTTGTAAACATTTCTGTTCAAAAGTCCGATAGCTTATACAATAAAAAAGCGCGCACCCCATCATAAGTTTGTTGAGTTCACGCTTTAAATCTTTATTTAGTTGATGGGGTACTCTGAGCTAGACAATATTTGTATGTGGCAAACATTATCGTTGCACTCATTTGCTTTATATAAAAGTAGTTAGTGCATTTATATAAATTGTTATACTAATTCGATAATTACTGATTCAGCACCGTCACCGCGACGAGGGCCTTGTTTAAGGATACGAGTGTAACCACCTTGACGTTCTGTATAACGTTCTGCGATTTCACCAAATAATTTTTGAAGTGCAGTTTGTGTAGTTTCATCTTCATTTAAGATTTCAACATTACGTAAAGTTTTAGCTGCATTACGACGAGAAGCTAAATCTCCCTTTTTACCTAAAGTGATTAATTTCTCAACAACACTGCGAACTTCTTTTGCACGAGCTTCTGTAGTTTCAATACGCTCACTAATAATAAGTGAAGTAGCTAAGTCACGTAACATAGCTTTACGTTGATCAGAAGTACGACCTAATTTTCTGTAACCCATGAGTTAACCTCCTTTATCAATCTTCTTTTCTTAATCCTAATCCTAAATCTTCTAATTTGTATTTAACTTCTTCTAAAGATTTACGACCTAAATTACGTACTTTCATCATGTCAGCTTCAGATTTATCAGCTAACTCTTGAACAGAATTAATTCCTGCGCGTTTTAAGCAGTTATATGAACGTACAGATAAGTCTAATTCTTCGATAGACATTTCTAATACTTTTTCTTTTTGATCTTCTTCTTTTTCAATCATGATTTCAGCATTTTGTGCTTCATCAGTAAGACCAACGAAGATATTCAAGTGTTCAGTCATTATTTTTGCTGCTAATGAAACTGATTCTTGTGGTGTGATTGAACCATTAGTCCAAACATCCAATGTTAATTTATCAAAATCACTGCTTTGACCTACACGTGTATTTTCAACAGTATAGTTCACACGTTCAACAGGTGAATACAATGAATCAACAGGGATTACACCAATTGGTAAATCACTAGTATTATTTTGTTC
This sequence comes from Staphylococcus schweitzeri, assembly GCF_002902405.1. Lineage (GTDB taxonomy): Bacteria > Bacillota > Bacilli > Staphylococcales > Staphylococcaceae > Staphylococcus > Staphylococcus schweitzeri. Next base: position 58,035 of record NZ_PPQS01000008.1, on the reverse strand, counting down.
TGCTAATGCGTAACCTCTACCCTTGTTAGCAACTAGACGAATTTTTAAGTGACCACCTTTAGATACTGTTGCAATTTTAAGCTCTGGGTTTAAAATTTCAACATCACTATCATGTGTAATGTCGCTTGCAGTTACTTCGCCTTCATCACGTACATCAATTTCTAAAGTTTTATCTTCTTCAGAATAGATTTTTAATGCTAATTGTTTAATGTTCATAATGATTGTAGAAACATCTTCAACTACATTATCTACTGCTGAGAATTCATGTAAAACTCCCTCAATTTCAATATACTTAACGGCTGCACCTGGTAATGAAGATAGTAGGATACGACGTAAGGAGTTTCCTAGTGTAGTACCGTAGCCACGTTCTAGTGGTTCAACAACGAACTTACCGAATTTAGCATCTTCACTAATTTCAATTGTCTCAATTCTAGGTTTTTCGATTTCTATCATTTAAATATCCTCCTTATATACGTCGACTTAATTTAGAATGTTTGCTCAGTGACCTGTAACAATACCATCAAAATTATACACGACGACGTTTTGGTGGACGACAACCGTTATGAGGTACTGGAGTAACGTCTCTGATTGCAGTTACTTCTAAACCTGCAGATTGTAATGCACGAATAGCTGATTCACGACCTGGACCAGGTCCTTTAACTGTTACTTCAACTGTTTTTAAACCATGCTCCATAGCTGATTTAGATGCAGTTTCAGAAGCCATTTGTGCTGCAAATGGTGTTGATTTTTTAGATCCTTTAAATCCTAATGCACCAGCTGATGACCATGATAAAGCATTACCGAATTCATCAGTGATAGTTACAATAGTATTGTTGAATGTTGAACGGATGTGTGCTACACCATTTTCAATATTCTTTTTCACTCTACGTTTACGAGATACTTGTTTACGTGCCATTTAAAATTTGCCTCCTTTACCTATTATTTTTTCTTATTAGCTACCGTTTTAACTGGTCCTTTACGAGTACGAGCATTGTTTTTCGTTTTTTGACCACGAACTGGTAAGCCACGACGGTGACGGATACCACGGTATGATGAAATTTCCATTAAACGTTTAATATTTAAGTTAGTTTCACGACGTAAGTCACCTTCAACTTTATAACCGTCTACAACTTCACGGATGCGACCTAATTCGTCATCAGTTAAATCTTTCACACGAGTATCAGCTGATACGTTAGCTTCTTCAAGAATTTTTTGAGCAGTTGCCGTACCGATACCGTATATATAAGTTAATGAGATAACTACGCGTTTTTCACGTGGAATATCTACTCCTGCAATACGTGCCATATTAATTTACACCTCTCTTTTATTAACCTTGTCTTTGTTTGTGTTTTGGATTTTCACAAATTACCATTACTTTACCTTTACGTTTAATGACTTTACATTTTTCGCAAATAGGTTTTACTGATGGTCTTACTTTCATTTTTATACCTCCCTATATTATGGAGTGACGATTATTTATAACGATAAGTAATTCTTCCGCGTGTTAAATCGTACGGAGACATCTCAACAGTTACTTTGTCGCCAGGTAGAATACGAATGTAATTCATTCTGATTTTACCACTTACGTGAGCTAAAATCTCATGACCGTTTTCTAATTCTACTTTAAACATTGCGTTCGGTAAAGTATCTAATACAGTACCTTCTAATTCAATTACATCTTGTTTAGCCATTGATTAACTTCCCCCTTTTTGCAATAGTAAGGTAATCGTCAATAGACAACTTTATTGTTACGAATCTATCAGTGATTAATTTTATAAGTTAAACAAAAATTACGGGAATTAATTATCGTTAATTGCCACTCTCATCTATCTAATATGATTAAATCATGCCTCACTTAAAATAGACCGCTTAAAGTTGATCTATTACAAATGATCTAAAATATCAATGACATCTTTGGTAACGTCGCTAATGTCTTTTGAACCATCAATATTTTTCAATACACCTTTTTTATCATAGAATTCTAAAATAGGTTTAGATTGTTTAATATTGACACTCAAACGATTAGCTACCGTTTCAGGATTATCATCTTCTCGTTGATACAATTTACCACCATCGATATCACAAATACCTTCGACCTTCGGAGGATTAAATACAAGATGATACGTTGTACCACATGACTCACAGATTCGACGACCTGTAAGACGGTTCATTAATTCTTCTTCCGGAACTTCGATATTGATAACAGCATCAATGTTTCTGCCAAGCTCAGACATAATGTTATTTAATGCCTCAGCTTGCTCGATTGTTCTTGGGAAGCCATCTAATAAAAAGCCTTTTTTTGCATCGTCTTCAGAAATTCTTTCTTTAACGATACCGACAGTAACTTCATCAGGAACTAATTCGCCACGATCCATAAAGGACTTAGCTTCTTTACCTAATTCAGTTTCTTCTTTTATAGCTTTTCTGAACATGTCACCAGTTGAAATGTGGGGTATTGGGAATTTCTTGACAATTTCACTTGCTTGAGTTCCTTTACCTGCACCAGGTAAACCCATCAAAATGATATTCATAAGTGCCCTCCTAAAATTATCTACCACCAAAGCCTTTATATTCTTTTTGAGTTACTTGAGCTTCTAGAGACTTCATTGTTTCAATTGCTACACCGATAACGATAAGTAAACTTGTACCACCAATCTGAATTGATTGCGGTAATCCCATAAACTTAGTTGCTAAAATCGGTAATATTGAAATAACGGCTAAGAAGATAGAACCTACAAAAGTTAAACGATATAAAACTTTGGTAATATATTTTTTGGTTTGTTCACCAGGTCTAATACCTGGAACATAACTACCTTGCTTTTTAAGGTTGTCAGCCATTTTTTCCGGATTAACTTGTACAAATGCATAGAAGTACGTGAATAGTATGATTAGCACGATATATACTACCATACCTACATTACTTGAAGGATTTGCAGCATTCGCAATGTTTTGTGCCCATTCTTTATCTGGATAGAACAATGTTAATGTTCTAGGCAATAAGAAGAATGCCATTGCAAAGATTACAGGAATAACACCGGCTGAGTTAACTTTTAAAGGTAGATAAGTTGCTTGTGAACCTAATCTTTGAGCAGTTTGTTTCTTAGCATATTGAATCGGAATTTTACGAACGGCTTCAAGTACATAAATAGCTCCGACAGTTAATAGTATTAATGACACTAATAGTCCTAGTACTTTCAACCAAGCTAAAGATGTATCTTCTTGCCCAACGAACGCAGATTGTCCAAATTGAATTAGACTAGCTGGTAACGTTGATAAAATACCTGCGAATATGATAATAGAAATACCATTACCAACACCGAACTGAGTGATTTGATCACCAAGCCATATTAAGAAAGCAGTTCCTGCTGTCAAAACTAGTGCAATTAATAAATAGCTCATAATTGACTGATTAATAATCAGTGCACCTTTGAGATAATTATTAAATTGGAATGCCATACCTATAGATTGGATAAATGCTAAAGAAATTGCTAAATAACGTGTAACGTTATTTAATTTTCTTCTTCCTACTTCACCTTGTTTTGCCCATTCTGAGAATTTAGGAACAATATCCATTTGTAATAATTGCATTACGATGGATGCAGTGATGTAGGGCACAATACCCATTGCAAAAATAGAAAATCGTTTCAAGGCTCCGCCACCAAAAGTATTTAATAACTCAGTGGCACCTTGAGAACCTTGGGGATTATCAAAAGCTGCAGGATTAACTCCTGGAGCTGGTATATAAGTCCCTATTTTAAAAATTACTAACATTGCTAGTGTGAAGAAAATCTTGTTACGAACTTCTTTTGTTCTAAAGAAATTCACAAGGGTTTGAATCATTAGATCACCTCGTGTGCTCCACCTTTAGCATCAATAGCTTCTGCTGCTGAAGCTGAGAATTTATGAGCTTTCACTGTCAATTTCTTATCAAGTGAACCATTACCTAGTATTTTAATACCAGATTTTTCATTCTTAACAACACCAGATTCTACTAATAAAGCTGGAGTTACTTCAGTACCATCTTCAAATTTATTAAGTTGGTCTAAGTTAACAATAGCATATTCTTTACGATTTATGTTAGTAAAACCACGTTTTGGTAAACGACGGAATAATGGTAATTGACCACCTTCAAATCCTGGTCTTACACCACCGCCTGAACGAGCTTTTTGACCTTTGTGACCGCGACCACTTGTTTTACCGTTACCTGTCGCAACACCACGTCCAACACGATTGCGTTCTTTACGTGAACCTTCTGCCGGTTTTAACTCATGTAATTTCATTTCGGCACCTCCTTGATTATTTTTCTTCTACTGTTAATAAGTGCTTAACTTTGTTGATTTGCCCACGAATAGCAGGGTTATCTTCAACAACTACTGAACTGTTAGTCTTTTTAAGACCTAAAGCTTCAACAGTTTTACGTTGTGTTTCAGGACGACCAATAACACTACGAGTGAGGGTAATTTGTAATTTAGCCATAACTAGTTTTCCCTCCTTAATTGTATAATTCTTCTACTGTTTTGCCACGTAATTTCGCAACATCTTCAGCATTTTTAAGGTTTTGTAAACCATTGATTGTCGCACGAACCATGTTAATTGGAGTGTTTGATCCTAATGATTTACTTAAGATATCTGTAATACCTGCTAATTCAAGCACGGCACGAACAGGACCACCAGCGATAACCCCTGTACCAGGTGCAGCCGGTTTCATAAATACGCTTCCTGAACCGTAACGGCCAGTAATTGTGTGTGGAGTTGTACCTTCAACACGTGGAACAACTACTAAATCTTTTTTAGCTGCTTCTACAGCTTTTTTGATTGCTTCAGGTACTTCTTGTGCTTTACCAGTACCGAAACCTACACGACCATTTTTGTCTCCAACTACAACTAATGCAGTGAAACGGAAACGACGACCACCTTTTACAACTTTTGCTACACGGTTGATTGTAACAACGCGTTCTTCAAATTCTTTCGTCTCTTCTTCTCTACGAGCCATGTATTTGTCCCTCCTTTAAATTAAAATTCTAATCCGCTTTCTCTTGCAGCTTCTGCTAATGCTTTAACACGTCCGTGATATAAATATCCTCCACGGTCAAATACGATTTCTTTAATGCCTTTGTCAGCAGCTTTTTTAGCAATTGCTTCACCGACTTTAGATGCTAATTCAACTTTAGTTGCTGAAGTAGCAATGTCGCTATCTTTTGAAGAAGCTTGAGCTAATGTTACGCCTTTATTATCATCAATAATTTGAGCGTAGATATGCTTGTTTGAACGATATACGTTTAAACGTGGCTTTTCAGCTGTACCTGATAAGTTAGTACGAACACGAGCATGTCTTTTTAAACGCACTTTGTTTTTATCAATTTTACTGATCATTTCAATACTCCTTTCTGTAGAGTTTTATCTATTATTTACCAGTTTTACCTTCTTTACGGCGAACATATTCACCTTGGTAACGAATACCTTTACCTTTATAAGGTTCTGGAGGTCTTACTGAACGGATGTTAGAAGCTAATGCTCCAACTTGTTCTTTTGAAATACCTTCAACTTTAACAACTGTGTTTTTCTCAACTGAGAAAGTAATATTCTCTTCAGCTTTAATTTCAACTGGGTGAGAATAACCAACGTTAAGGATTAAGTCTTTACCTTGCATTTGAGCACGGTAACCTACACCAACAAGCTCAAGTACTTTTTCGTATCCTTGAGAAACACCTTGCACCATATTGTTTAATAAAGCACGAGTTGTACCATGGTTTGTTCTATCTTCTTTAGAATCAGATGGTCTTACAACTTCAATTGTGTTTTCTTCTTGTTTGAATGTCATTCTTTCATTTAAAGTTCTTGATAATTCACCTTTAGGACCTTTAACAGTTACATGATTTCCATCAAAAGTTACTGTTACGTCACTAGGAATGTCAATAATTTTCTTACCAACACGACTCATGTTATGGCACCTCCTTATTTTTTATTACCAAACGTATGCGATAATTTCTCCACCAACATTACGTTTTCTTGCTTCTTTATCAGTGATTACACCTTCAGAAGTTGATACTAATGCGATACCTAAACCATTTAATACTTTAGGCATTTCGCTAGCTTTTGCATAAACACGTAAACCTGGTTTTGAAATACGTTTTAATCCTGTGATAACACGCTCATCGTTTTGACCATATTTTAAGAATAAACGAAGTACACCTTGTTTATCATCTTCTACGTATTCAACATTTTTAATGAAACCTTCACTCTTTAAGATTTCAGCAATTTCTTTTTTGATATTTGATGCAGGTAATTCTAATTTCTCGTGACGCACCATGTTTGCGTTTCTTACACGAGTAAGCATATCTGCGATTGGATCTGTCATTGTCATTGATTGTTGCCTCCTTTCAGACTCTTTTTTATTACCAGCTAGCTTTACGAACGCCAGGGATTTGGCCTTTGTAAGCTAATTCACGGAAACAAATACGGCATAATTTAAATTTACGATATACAGAATGTGGACGGCCACAACGTTCACAACGAGTGTATTCACGAACTGCATATTTTTGTTTTTTTTGTTGCTTAGCAACCATTGAAGTTTTAGCCACTTAATTAGCCTCCTTTAAATAATTATTTACGGAATGGCATACCGAAGTTAGCTAACAATTCACGAGCTTCTTCATCAGTGTTAGCAGTAGTTACGATAACAATATCCATTCCTCTAACTTTACTTACTTTATCATAGTCGATTTCTGGGAAAATTAATTGTTCTTTAACACCTAAAGTGTAGTTACCGCGTCCGTCAAATGCTTTTTTAGAAACACCTTGGAAGTCACGTACACGTGGTAATGATACTGAAATTAATTTGTCTAAGAATTCATACATTCTTTCACCGCGAAGTGTTACTTTCGCACCGATTGGCATACCTTCACGTAAACGGAAAGTCGCGATTGATTTTTTAGCTTTAGTTACTAATGGTTTTTGACCAGTGATTAATTCTAATTCTTCAACAGCATTGTCTAATACTTTAGAATTTTGTACTGCGTCACCTACACCCATGTTCACAACGATTTTATCTATTTTTGGTACTTCCATCACTGAACTATAATTGAATTTTTTCATTAAACTTTCAGTAACTTCAGTATTAAACTTTTCTTTTAAACGGTTCAAAGTGGGATCCTCCTTTCAACTTGTTATTAATTATTAGTTTTGATTTCTTCGCCAGACTTTTTAGCGATACGAACTTTTTTACCATCAACAAATTTGTAACCTACACGAGTTGGTTCGTTTGTTTTAGGGTCTAATAATTGTACATTAGAAACATGGATTGCTGCCTCTGTTTCTAAGATTCCACCTTCAGGATTTAATTGAGTTGGTTTTTGGTGTTTTTTCATAATGTTAACACCTTCCACAACGACACGGTCTTTTTTAGGTAGAGTAGCGATTACTTTACCTTCTTTACCTTTGTCTTTACCTGCGATAACTTTAACGTTGTCACCTTTTTTGATATGCATGTGGGCACCTCCTTATTTGTATTGGTTGTTATTTATTAAAGTACTTCTGGTGCTAATGATACGATTTTCATGAAGTTGCCTTCACGTAATTCACGAGCAACAGGTCCGAAGATACGAGTACCACGTGGGCCTTTGTCATCACGAATGATAACACATGCATTTTCATCAAATTTAATATATGAACCGTCATTACGACGAACACCTGACTTAGTACGTACGATTACAGCTTTGACAACGTCACCTTTTTTAACAACGCCACCTGGTGTTGCATTTTTAACAGTACATACGATAACATCGCCGATGTTTGCTGTTTTACGACCAGATCCACCTAATACTTTGATTGTAAGAACTTCACGAGCACCAGAGTTGTCTGCTACTTTCAAGCGTGTTTCTTGTTGGATCATTAGTTAAACCTCCCTTATCTCTAAACTTGTATTAAATAATTACTGACTCTTCAACAATCTCTACTAAACGAAAACGTTTTGTTGCTGATAAAGGACGAGTTTCTTGAATTTTAACAATGTCTCCTAATTTAGCTGAATTGTTTTCATCATGAGTTTTGTATTTTTTAGAGTATTTTACTCGTTTACCGTATAATTTGTGTGTTTTGTAAGTTTCAACAAGCACTGTAATAGTCTTGTCCATTTTGTCTGAAACAACTTTACCTACATAAACTTTACGATCGTTTCTTTCGCTCACTTTTGTAACCTCCTCTTACTTAATTATTGATTAGCCTTACTTTGTTCAATTTCTCTTTCACGAGCAACAGTTTTTAGACGTGCAATCGTTTTTCTTACTGTACGAATACGTGCAGTTTCTTCTAATTGACCTGTAGCTAACTGAAAGCGTAGGTTAAAAAGCTCTTCTTTTGAAGATTTGATTTGTTCTTCGATTTCTGAAGTGGTTAAGTCTCTAATTTCCTTAGCTTTCATTTGTTTCACCACCCAATTCCTCACGTTTTACAAACTTAGTTTTTACTGGAAGTTTGTGACTTGCTAAACGTAGTGCTTCACGCGCAACTTCTTCAGATACGCCAGCAACTTCGAATAAAATTCTACCTGGTTTAACAACTGCGATCCAGCCTTCAACCGCACCTTTACCAGCACCCATACGTACTTCTAAAGGTTTTTTAGTATATGGTGTATGTGGGAAGATTTTAATCCAAACTTTCCCGCCACGTTTCATGTAACGTGTCATTGCTATACGAGCAGATTCGATTTGACGAGATGTGATCCAAGACGTTGTAGTTGCTTGTAAACCAAACTCACCAAATGTTACGTAGTTACCGCCTTTAGAACGACCAGTTGTTTTAGGACGATGTTGACGACGATATTTTACACGTTTTGGTAGTAACATTATTATTTTCCTCCTCCACTAGTGTTCTTAGTAGGAAGAACTTCTCCACGATAGATCCATACTTTAACGCCTAATTTACCGTAAGTAGTGTCAGCTTCAGCATGTGCATAATCGATGTCAGCACGTAATGTATGAAGTGGAACAGTTCCTTCTGAATATTGTTCAGCACGAGCGATATCAGCTCCGCCTAAACGACCAGATACTTGAGTTTTGATACCTTTAGCACCAAGTTTCATAGCTCTAGTAATTGCTTGTTTTTGTACACGACGGAATGAAGCACGGTTTTCTAATTGACGTGCGATGTTTTCTGCTACTAAACGAGCATCAAGATCAACTTTTTTGATTTCAATTACGTTGATGTGTACTTTTTTATCAGTTAACGCATTTAATTTGTTGCGTAATTTTTCGATTTCTGAACCGCCTTTACCAATTACCATACCAGGTTTACCAGTATGAATTGCAATGTTGATACGGTTTGCAGCACGTTCAATCTCTACGTGAGAAACTGATGCTTCTTTTAATTCATTATCAATAAATTTACGGATTTTTAAATCTTCGTGTAAAAGTGAAGCGAAGTCTTTTTCAGCGTACCATTTAGCTTCCCAATCACGGATAATACCAACACGAAGTCCGATTGGATTAATTTTTTGACCCACAGTATTCCCTCCTTAAAAGTTAATTAAGCTTCTTTAGCTTCTTCTTTACCGTCACTTACGACGATTGTAATGTGGCTTGTACGTTTGTTAATCGCACTTGCACGACCTTGCGCACGTGGACGGAAACGTTTTAATGTTGGTCCTTCGTTAGCATATGCTTCTTTAACAACTAATTCATCTGTGTTCATGTCATAGTTATGTTCAGCATTAGCTAAAGCGGACATTAATACTTTTTCAATTACTGGTGATGAAGCTTTGTTTGTTAATTTTAAAATTGCAATAGCTTCAGCAGCATTTTTACCTCTGATTAAGTCAAGAACTAATCTTACTTTACGAGGTGCGATTCTTATTGTTCTAGCAACCGCTTTTGCTTCCATTAGGATGTCCTCCTCTACTTAATAAATATTATCTTCTTGTTTTCTTGTCGTCTGCAACGTGTCCTTTGAATGTACGAGTAGGAGCAAACTCACCTAATTTATGACCTACCATATCTTCAGTTACATATACAGGTACGTGTTTACGTCCGTCGTATACTGCAAAAGTATGTCCGATGAAATTAGGGAAAATTGTAGAACGACGTGACCATGTTTTGATTACTTGTTTCTTTTCGCTTCCTTCTTGAGCTTCAACTTTTTTCATTAAATGCTCATCGACGAAAGGTCCTTTTTTAATACTACGAGCCATTTGGGCGCCTCCCTTCTTATTATGTGCGTGCAGCTTTAAGCCGCACACCCAAATAAGTTGATTATATTATTTTTTCTTACGTCCACGAACGATAAGTTTGTCTGATGATTTTTTACCACGACGAGTTTTCTTACCAAGCGTAGGTTTACCCCATGGTGACATTGGAGATGGTCTACCGATAGGAGCACGACCTTCACCACCACCGTGTGGGTGATCGTTAGGGTTCATTACAGAACCACGAACTGTAGGACGGATACCTTTCCATCTTGAACGTCCAGCTTTACCAACGTTTACTAATTCGTGTTGTAAATTACCAACTTGACCGATTGTAGCACGGCAAGTAGATAAGATCATACGAACTTCACCAGATCTTAATCTGATTAAAACGTATTTACCTTCTTTACCAAGTACTTGAGCACTTGCACCAGCTGAACGAGCGATTTGTCCACCTTTTCCTGGTTTAAGCTCGATGTTGTGTACTACTGTACCAACTGGGATATTTTGTAATGGCAATGCGTTACCAACTTTAATGTCAGCTTCTGCACCACTTTCAACGATTTGACCTACTTCTAATCCTTTAGGAGCAATGATATATCGTTTTTCACCGTCTGCATATACAACTAATGCAATGTTTGCTGAACGGTTTGGATCATATTGAATAGAATCAACTTTAGCATTGATACCATCTTTGTTACGTTTGAAATCGATAACACGGTATTGACGTTTATGTCCACCACCATGGTGTCTTACAGTCAATTTACCTTGGTTGTTACGTCCCGCTTTTTTCGGTAGCGGTTTTAATAATGACTTTTCAGGTGTAGTTTTCGTGATTTCAGCGAAATCTAACGAAGTCATATTACGACGACCATTTGTTATTGGCTTATACTTTTTAATAGCCATTGTCGCTTACCTCCTTAATGGTAATTGGTTTATTAGTTAAATAAGTCGATTGAACCTTCTTTAAGTTTTACAATCGCTTTTCTTCTTTTGTTTGTATAGCCTTGGTAACGGCCCATACGTTTTTTCTTAGGTTTGTAATTCATGATATTAACACTTGCAACTTTTACGTTGAAGATTTCTTCAACAGCCATTTTTACTTGTGTTTTGTTAACACGAGTATCAACGTCGAAAGTGTATTTGTCTTCAGCCATTGCTTCAGAAGATTTCTCAGTGATTACGGGGCGCTTAAGAATATCTCTTGCTTCCATTATCCGAGCACCTCCTCAACTTTTTTAGCAGCAGCTTCAGTGATTACTAAGCTGTCAGCATTAGTGATATCTAATACATTTAAACCTTGAGCAGTTGTTACTTGAACGCCAGGAATGTTACGTGCTGATAATTCAACATTTACATCTTCGTTTTCAGTAACTACTAATACTTTTTTAGGTTGTTCTAATGTAGTTAATACATTTTTGAATTCTTTAGTTTTTGGTGCTTCGAAGTTGAATGCGTCAACTACAGTTAAGCCGTTCTCTTGAACTTTGAAAGATAATGCTGAGCGTAAAGCTAAACGACGCATTTTCTTAGGCATTTTGTATGCATAACTTCTTGGAGTTGGTCCGAATACGATACCACCGCCACGCCATTGTGGAGCACGGATTGTACCTTGACGAGCACGACCTGTTCCTTTTTGCTTCCATGGTTTACGTCCGCCACCACTTACTGCTGAACGATTCTTAACAGCATGTGTACCTTGACGTAATGAAGCACGTTGTAAATGAATAGCTTCGAAAAGAACGCTATTATTAGGCTCGATACCGAATACTGCATCGCTTAATTCGATTGAACCTGATTTAGTTCCGTCTAATTTTAAAACATCATAATTAGCCATTATGCATTTCCTCCTTTCACTTCTTATTATTTATTACCTTTTTTGATTGAAGTTCTGATTTCTACTAAACCTTTTTTAGGTCCAGGTACGTTACCTTTTACTAAGATAACTTTGTTTTCTGTGTCAACTTGAACTACTTCTAAGTTTTGCACAGTAACTGTGTTTCCGCCCATACGTCCTGGCATTTTTTGGCCTTTAAATACTCTTGAAGCATCTGAAGCCATACCTACAGAACCTGGCGCTCTGTGGAAATGAGAACCGTGTGACATAGGTCCACGAGATTGTCCGTGGCGTTTAATTGCACCTTGGAAACCTTTACCTTTTGATACGCCTGTTACGTCAATTACGTCGCCAGCTACAAAAGTATCTACTGAGACTTCTTGACCTACTTCGTAAGCATCCACGTCTACATTGCGGAATTCACGAATGAAGCGCTTAGGTGCTGCGTCAGCTTTTTTAGCGTGACCTTCAGCTGGTTTATTAGCATATTTATTAGATTTTGCATCTTTTTTGTATGCTTTTTTGTCTTCAAATCCAACTTGGATTGCGTTGTATCCATCAACTTCAACAGTTTTCTTTTGTAATACAACATTTTCTTTAGCTTCTACTACTGTTACAGGGATTAATTCACCGTTTTCTCCGAATACTTGTGTCATCCCAATTTTTCTTCCTAAGATTCCTTTGGTCATCGAAAGTCCACCTCCTAAAATTGTCTATTATAATTTGATTTCGATGTCTACACCAGATGGTAAGTTTAAGCCCATTAAAGCATCAACTGTTTTTGGTGTTGGGTTAACAATATCGATTAAACGTTTGTGTGTACGTTGTTCGAATTGTTCACGTGAATCTTTATACTTATGCACGGCACGGATGATTGTGTAAACTGATTTCTCAGTTGGTAACGGAATTGGTCCAGAAACATCTGCACCAGAACGTTTCGCTGTTTCTACAATCTTCTCTGCTGATTGATCAATCACGCGGTGATCATAAGCTTTTAATCTGATTCTGATTTTTTGTTTTGCCATAATTTTCCCTCCTTATTCGTCTACATTTAGTGATAGACTTCTCCACGAAAACTATCTTACACAGCGCCATGGCAAAGCGGCCGGGTGTGTCAGTAACCTTTCGCTTCATCGCTTTTCTTAAAGTCCAACGTTAGTTATGTTACACGAAAAACATCGATAAATCAAGGCTTTTCACATAATTTTTCTATCTGTCTAACACATACTTTTATATTTTACTTTATATACTAAGCCAGTTCAACTATTTTCGAGATATTTTTTATTTGTTCTTTTATTGTAAAATGCTATCTTGAATCTTTTTATTATTATCCTTGAAAATTATTCTATATAATTAGTCTTAAGGATGGTGGTGAAGTAATATGAAGAATGGACCAAAATTAACTTTAGCGATTATAGGGATCTTTTTAATATTATGTGAGTTTTTCTATGGGATACCATTTTTAGGAGCAGCATTTATTTTAAGCTTTGGATGGCAACCGTTAACATTTAATGCATTACTTTATTTAATTCTCACTATTATTTTATTAGTAAATAGACAAAATGCTATTAGACCTATTGTCGTTATTCCTTTAATAGGTCTTGCAGGTAGCTTTTTAGCTATAATCCCTTTCTTAGGTATATTAATTCATTGGGTTTTATTTTTCCTAATGATTTTATTTGTGCTAGTAGTTCTATCAGCACCAACATATATACCTAATAAAAATGCACGTGTTATTTATACTCAATACAAGGACGGTCATAAAGAATAACAATTTCATCTAAAGCTTAAATTGTTGTATATAATATAGAAGAAACGCGTTCAACTTTTTTCAATAATCACTTCTAAATATGCAATGTAACTTTGTGTTGATGCCTATTAAACACTATATTCGTTAATTTTTATAATAGCGCTTAGTAAGTATGTCGATTAACGCAAATTAAAAACGACTCCCCAGCATGTTGGGCAGTCGTTTTATTTTGTCACGTTTTAGCCATGAACGAATATAAAATAAAGAATGAATAACACCATTAAAACGTACATTATCGGATGTACTTCTTTATGTTTTTTAGAAATAAGCATTGTAATTGGATAGAAAATAAAGCCACATGCAATACCAGTAGCAATTGAATATGATAAAGGCATCATAATAATTGTAATAAATGCTGGAACTGCCACTTCAAAACTTTTCCAGTTTATTTCAGCAAAGTTTGCAGCCATCAGTACACCTACAACTACCAATGCTGGTGTTGTTACTGCACTCGTTACCACTGCAATTAATGGGCTGAAGAAAAGTGCTAATAGGAAACAACAACCCGTTACTATACTAGCAAAGCCAGTTCTAGCACCTACTGCTACACCTGATGTTGACTCGATATAAGAAGTTGTTGTAGTTGTTCCAAAAATCGACCCTACAATCGTAGCCAAAGAATCTGAGAACAAAGCACGCCCAGCTCTTGGTAACTTATTATCTTTCATAATACCTGCTTGTGTAGCTACGGCTACTAATGTACCTGCAGTGTCAAAGAAATCAATAAATAAGAATGTTAGTATAACAATTAAAAATTGTATCGTTAATAATTGACTTGGATCTTTAAATGCTTCAAATGCAGCACCAAAAGTTGGTTCAATACTAGGAATCTTACCAACAATTCCATTTGGCATTTGAATCAATCCTGTAAACATACCTACGATTGCCGTGATAATCATACCGATAAATATAGAGCCTGGTAATTTAATTGCATATAAAATAACTGTGATAACAATACCGAAAATAGCTAAAAGTACTGGTGCATCTGTCAAATGCCCTAATGTTACTAAAGTAGATTCATTTTTAACTATAATACCTGAACTTTGGAGACCAACAAATGTAATGAATAGTCCAATACCAGCCGAAACAGCCATCTTCATTTGGTATGGTATCGCATTAATAATAACTTCTCTAAATCCTGTAACGGTTAATATTGCAAAGAATATCCCCGAGAATAATACGCCCGTCAAACCAACCTGCCAAGGAATACCCATTGTTAACACAACAGTAAATGCAAAGAAAGCATTTAAGCCCATACCCGGCGCTAATGCAATTGGATATTTAGCTATTAACCCCATAAATAGCGATCCTACAAATGCCGCTAATGCTGTCGCTACGAAAATGGCCCCTTGATCCATTTTCATGCTTTCAGATACGCCTTTAACGCCAGCTAAGCTTAGGACTTGTGGGTTAACCGCTAAAATATAAGCCATTGATAAGAAAGTCGTAATACCACCTAGAATCTCTCTTTTAAAGTTTGTTCCATATTTATCGAACTGGAAATAGTTTTTCACGAATGGATGCTCCTTTTTTTAAAATACTTTAATAGTTTAATATCATTCTTAATAAAAAACAATACTAAAAGCGAACTTTTCATTTTTTCAATTCAACTTTGTTCGATTTTAACTATAAATTCAAGTTTTTCAATGCATCTTTAAACGGATTATTGTCCAATCCTTCATCTTGGTTCATGTATTTCTTCATTTCTTTACGTGATACTTTACCAGAAGTCTTATTCTTCATACGTTGATCCATATGTGCCTGCGTTTCAGAATGACCACACACACAACGATATACTGCTTCTTTACCTCTACCAAAAAGTGTTAGTTTTTTCTTACAGTTCGGACATCTTGCATTTGTTTTACGTTGAATATTCTTCTTCGTCTTACACGATGGATCTTGACAGACTAACATTTGACCATTTTTAGTTTTAACTTTAATCATGAATTTTCCACACGTTGGACATTCAGTCGTCGTTAAATTATCATGCTTATATTTTTGTTCGCTATTTTTTATTCCGTTTACAACATCTTTCGTAAAATCTTTCATTTCATTTATGAATTTTTTCGATTGATATTTACCACGCTCAATTAACAATAGCTTTTCTTCCCACTGCGCCGTCAAAAGTGGCGATGTTAATTCTTCTGGTGCTAATTCTAAAATTTGTTTACCTTTCGACGTTACTTTAATTTTACCGTCTCTTGATTCGATGGCATTCATATTAAATAACTTATCGATAATATCTGCCCTTGTTGCAACCGTTCCGATTCCCCCTGTTTGCTTTAATGTTTGTGCATATTTTTTATCTTTCAATTGAATAAAGTTCTGCGGATTTTCCATCGCTTTTAGTAATGAGCCTTCATTGAAATATTCGGGTGGTGTTGTTTCATGTTCTTTAATTTGCACTTTCTTAATAGACACATTAGCACCTTCAACAAATGGTTGTTGCTTTTCGGTTACTGAGTCACCTTGTCGCAATACTTTAAACCCTAATGCTGTCGTTACGTTTTCTTTTAATACGAAAGTATAATTTGCTATTTTCAGTGTCACAGTAATAGCATCGTATTCATGCGGAGGCATTAATGCTTCTAAAAAACGTTCTACAATCATTTCATATAGCCTAGTTTCCCTATTACTCAAATCTGATATCATAGGCCTAACTTCTGTCGGAATTATTGCGTGATGATCTGATACTTTTTGATTATTAAATATCGACATTTTAGACGTAATTGATTTAGACAACAATTGGCGTGCATAATTTTTGTAGTTTGTAGACATTGTTGCTTGGATACGTTCTTTCATTGTATCCACCATGTCTGTCGTTAAATAATTGGAATCTGTTCTTGGATAAGTAACTACTTTATGTCTTTCATATAAGCTTTGGAGCGTATTTAAAGTTTCTTTAGGGCCTATTTTATATCGTTTATACATATCTTGTTGCAAATCCGTTAAATTATATAATTGCTGTGGATATGACTTCTTATGTCTCGTTACAACTGACGCTATCGTTCCCGATTCATTTTTAAGTTTATCAACTATCTTTTCTAAAGTGCCCTTATCTTTAAAGCGTTCTTTCGATTCTAGTTGAAAATCAAATCCATTAACACTTATAGATAACGAATAATATTTCTGTGGTTTGAAAGTATTAATCTCTTGTTGTCTTGTATACACTAATTGAATTGTTGGCGTTTGAACACGCCCCAACGAAAGCTGTGCATCATATTTTGTTGTCAGCGCACGTGTCGCATTAATCCCCACAATCCAGTCGGCTTCACTTCTTGCTAAAGCCGCATGATATAAATCATCATATTGACGTCCATCCTTTAAGTTTTTAAAGCCTTGTTGGATTGCTTTTTTAGTAACTGAGCTAATCCATAAACGTCGTAATGGCTTCTTATTACCAATTTTATCTAAAATAAGTCGAGCAACTAATTCGCCTTCTCGTCCGGCATCAGTTGCAATAACAATGTCTTTCACTTTACTATCTAACATTAACGCTTTAACTGTTTTAAACTGTTTACTCGTTTTACCAATAACAACTGTTTTCATATATTTAGGTATAATCGGCAAGTCCTCTAATCGCCATTCTTTCAAATGCTTATCGTATTGCTCAGGCGTTGCATTTGTAACAAGATGACCTAATGCCCAAGTAACTATATATTCATTATTTTCAAAATACCCATTTCGTTTTTGATTTATTTGTAGTGCATCAGCAATATCTCTTGCTACTGATGGCTTTTCAGCTAATATTAAAGATTTCATAAATTATCCTTTCTCACGCGTTCTAAATCAATCGAGCGCATTTCATCCATTCACGCTAATCACTATTTTAAAATTACTGATTGCAAATGATGTGTTAAATGTATTGTAACATGTTAATATCACTATTAACTTTCATTTCAGTTGAAATATTATATAATTAAGGTAATAAAAAGTACGGAGGTCATGACATGGGCATTGTTCAGTTATATGATATTACACAAATAAAATCGTTCATTGAACATTCAAATTATGAATCAGCATCATACTTATACAAACTTCCTCAACAGTACAAAGAAATAGATGAGTTAATAACAAACGCAATTGAATTTCCAGGCGTATTCGCAATTCAAGAAAATGATTCAATCAAAGCAATTATTCTATCTTTCGCATATGATAAAGATAAATTTAAAGTAATCGGTCCTTTCATTACTGATAATTATGTCTTAGAAATAGATACATTTGAGTCATTATTTACAACAATGACATCTAGTCAGCCAGAAGATGCAGTTTTTAACTTTTCATTCGAAGAAGGTCTACAGCAATACAAACCTTTAATGAAAGCCATTCAAGCAAGCTACAATTTCACTGATTACTACATTGAAGCTCACAAAAGGTTAGAAGACGATATGCATCAACCGAATATTATTCCATATCATAAAGGCTTTTACCGAGCATTCAGTAAATTACATACAACTACGTTTAAATACCAAGCACAACATCCGCAAGAAATTGTTGATAGTTTAGATGAAACTCATCATCTATTTTTATTTGTTAGTGAAGGTCTACTAAAAGGTTACTTATATCTCGAAATTGATACACAACAGTCTATCGCTGAAATTAAGTATTTTAGTTCTCATGTTGACTATCGCCTAAAAGGTATTGCTTTCGAATTACTAGCCTATGCTTTACAATACGCTTTCGATAATTATGATATTAGAAAAGTTTATTTTAAAATACGTAATAAAAACAATAAACTCATTGAACGTTTCAATGGTTTAGGCTTCCATATTAACTACGAATACATCAAATTCAAATTCGAATCACGCAACGTTAAAAATCAGTCGATTCCCGAATAATATTTTCAATATGTTTCCCACAATATGCTATGAAAGTGTATTGTGGGTTTTTCTACTTTTTGTAAACATTGAAAACTTTAAGTAGTTGTTTTTTACTAATAGCACAGAATGCTTTACAATAACATGCAAGTGTCAATTAAGGGGAGCACTTGCATAAATAGCATAGGAGAGTGAGTAGTCTTGCAATTTTTTGATTTCTTAATAGCCCTTTTACCAGCTTTATTCTGGGGAAGCGTTGTTCTTATTAATGTGTTCGTCGGTGGCGGACCATACAACCAAATTCGTGGTACTACGCTAGGTGCCCTTATTGTTGGATTGGCTTTACTTATAACTGGTTACGCAAAATTCGATAACCCTACTGTCATTATTGTCGGTCTTATTTCTGGTGCATTATGGGCATTCGGACAAGCGAATCAGCTTAAATCAATCAGTTTAATTGGTGTATCTAATACTATGCCTGTATCAACAGGTATGCAGTTAGTTGGTACAACATTATTCAGCGTTATCTTTTTAGGTGAATGGAGTACAATGACTCAAATTATCTTTGGTTTAATTGCCATGATTTTATTAGTTACTGGTGTCGCTCTTACTTCACTTAAAGCTAAAAATGAACGTCAATCTGATAATCCAGAATTTAAAAAAGCAATGGGTATTTTAATTATATCTACAGTTGGTTATGTCGGATTTGTTGTGCTTGGTGATATTTTCGGGGTCGGCGGCACAGATGCATTGTTCTTCCAATCTGTCGGTATGGCAATTGGTGGATTTATCTTATCAATGAACCATAAAACTTCACTTAGATCAACAGCGCTTAATCTTTTACCAGGTATCATTTGGGGTATTGGTAACCTGTTTATGTTCTATTCACAGCCTAAAGTTGGTGTAGCCACAAGTTTCTCATTATCACAATTACTTGTCATCGTTTCTACACTAGGTGGTATTTTCATTTTAGGAGAAAGAAAAGATCGTCGTCAGATGAAAGGTATATGGGCGGGTATCATAATTATTGTCATAGCCGCGATTATACTCGGTAATTTGAAATAGTAGCATCTAGATATATGATTTGTATAACTACTTACCGGGTTCGATAAGTGCACTCTTTTCATTAAAAACTAGTTTATTCAGTGATATTTTAAAGCAAAATCATTTCTTGTATATATAGCCCAGAAAATATACGATTTGAAAAATGACTATGTGCCACTTCAAATTATCTTTGGTAAGTTAATGATGTTTTCAACATTCAATGAGACTTAGAATGAGAACTTTATTTAAATTAAAAACGCCTTTGATCCAACATGTCCTGTAGATAGTAATATCGTATGACACATAACATTTATCTATTGATTATCGTCATTTTAGTTAATTCTACAAATAAATCACATGTCACAAAATCCCCCTTTCTACAACAACCATTTATATGTTGAGGTAAAGGGGGATTATTTTATTAAAAAACGTCATGGTTTCATTTTCAAAAATATAGCCTACACAAACACAGCTTGATACACATATAAAATAATAATACTAATAATGATTGTCAAATTTGTCGTCATACCGATGAACGGCAGCGTTCGATATTTAAACTGGATACCATATGAAATAATTGCAACGCCAACTGGGAACATCCATGTAATAAGTAGCGTTGTCTTAATCATATCGTCAGATACAGGCAATAAAATGTGCACAAGCAACCCTGCAGACAATGCTAATCCATAATGTAAACATAGATATTTAATCGTTGCAGGAATAAATTTACGCTCAACTGTAAAATTCAACATGACACCTAGCAAAATCATAGACAGCGGCATGTTTGCGTGTGAAAGTACACTAAAAAAATCAATCGCCACGTGCGGCAAATGAATATGACTTAAATTCAAAATAAACATGATAATATATGTAACTAATGGTACCGATTGTAATAATTTTTTTGCTAAAAATTTAAAATCAAATTGATTACTACCTTCACTAAAGTAACTCCCTACAAAATAAGTAATTCCAAACATCACAAAAGCACCACCAATATCAGCCATACCAAAATATACAAGTCCTGTTTTAGGCCATATCGCTTCTATTAAAGGATAGGCAAATAATCCGATGTTCATAGCACCTGTCATCATCCCTACTGATCCACGCATTTGATTGTCATATTTTCTAAAAAACCAAATAGCAATGATTTTCGCTACAATGCCGTAAACTATCATCAAAATCGGCAAAATTGAGAATGACAATTTTAATTCTGCACTATTTAAATTAACAATAACTAAAGAGGGAAGTGTAACATTCAGCACTAATGTGGCAATGACTTGGCTATCTGTTGCCTTAATATAATTAATCCGCTTCAAAAAGTATCCTAGCGCAATTAATAAAATAATCATTGTAAATTGTTCGGTCAATGTTACCCCTTCTTTCAATAACCTTCATAATTTATTACTTTAACATATTTCACAGATGTTTTAGTAGTCCGCTATTTCATGCTATAATCAACAATAAATGCACTTAATTATATTTCAAAGGAGTGTCGTAGTATGTCTTTAGAAAGTCAATTAGCCGAACTTAAACATGATTATATTCGACTTCAAGGCGATTTAGAAAAGCAAGAATCACTTAATTTAGATACGTCAGCACTTGTTCGTCAACTTAAAGAAATTGAAAATGAAATTAGAAATGTTCGAGCTAAGATGGACAATTAACAAGTTACTGTTAGTTAATGCTGTTTTGCTATGCATTTTCACAGATTCAATTATAATACAATCTTTGGATTTCTATTCGTGATCATAGCAGACACTAAACAGCCCGCGTCATCAAGCTATACACATAAGTTTTCTATGATGAATACTATAGTTACATGTAACCTTTGAATTGGAGAGGAAGTTATCATATGCAATTTTATCTGATTTTACTAGCAATACTTTATTTAATTGTTAGTTTTATTAGTATTTTTAAAATGGAAGTTGTATTTACACGTATTTTGAGAATCATTATGGGTGTTTTGCTATTATTCGTCTTAGCATTAACGACGATGAGCTTCCCGAAGGAAAATTGGTGGGTCTTTATTGTCTTACTATTACTAGTTGGTAATGTTGAAGTAACAGGATTTAAAATGCTAAAAAAAGATTTAAAAGGTGTTAATATTTTAAATTTAATATCTCTATTTATCTTTGTTATATACTTTATCTTAACCATCGTATTATTCTAATTAGAAAATCAAACATGCAACAACATGATTTCAACCTTTAGTTCAGTGTCTGATTACACATCTAACCATTATACGTCTTTGTTAAATAACTAGATTGATTATCAGGGAGTGGGACAGAAATGATATTTTCGCAAAATTCATTTCGTCGTCTCACCCCAACTTGCACATTATTGTAAGCTGACTTTTCGCCAGCTTCTATGTTGGGGCCCCGCCAACTTGCATTGCCTGTAGAATTTCATTTCGAAATTCTCTGTGTTGGGGCCCCACCCCAACTTGCACATTATCGTAAGCTGACTTTTCGTCAGCTTCTTTGTTGGGGCCCCTGACTAGAATTGAAAAAAGCTTGTTACAAGCGCATTTTCGTTCAGTCAACTACTGCCAATATAACTTTGTAGAGCATAGAACATTGATTTATGTCTCAGGCTCTTCCCCAATTTTAAAAAGCCATCAAAACAGTCAACTTCATGACCGCTTTGATGGCTTTCTTATTATTTATCGTTTTGTAATTCGATTTTTAAAAGTAAATAAAATTTCGTAAATCACTGGTACAACTACTAATGTTAACAACGTTGATGAAATTAAACCGCCAATAACTGTAGCTGCTAAACCTTTTGATATAAGGATTGAGCTATCTTGACCGAATAATAAAGGAACCAATGCACCTATTGTTGCTATTGCAGTCATTAAAATCGGTCTTATTCTAGTGCCGCCCGCTTCAATTAAAGCCTCTTTCATCTCCATACCTTGCTGCTCATTATTGATAACTCTATCTATTAATACAATTGCATTTGTTACTACAATACCTATTAACATTAACATACCTATCAAACTTGGTACTGATATCGTTTCTCCAGTTATTAAAAGTGCAATGATCACACCAATAACTGTAAATGGTAATGAGAATAGAATCGTGAATGGTGCTAAACCACCTTTAAATGTAATAACTAAAATTAGGTACACTATAATAATAGCTGCTAACATTGCAAATGCTAATTGCGTCATTGCATTATTAATATCATCTGACGCACCACCAATATTTACTTTTACATTGTTCGGCTTGTCCAGCTTGTTTATCTTAGACATCACTTGGCGTGTTGTACCGCCTACATCTTTATTTGTTACTTTAGCTGATACTGTCGTTGCATAATCACCTTGTTCTTGCGTCAATTTACTTGGCGTTGTTGTTTTTACTAAAGTAGCTATATCTCCTAGTTTAATTGTACCTCCATCCGGCTTTTTCAAAGTAATATTATTCAACTTATCTTTTGACCAGTCTGTTTTCTTATTTTGCTTCACTTTAACATCGATGGATTTACCATTTTCCTTAACAGTCGTCACAGTTTTCTCTGGTAAGTTTTCATTTAAATGCATTGCAAGTTGACTTGCAGAAATGCCATTCTCTGCTGCTTTATTCTGATCTATTTTAATTTCAAATTGATCATATGTTTGAGATAAATCCGATTTAACATTCGCTAATCCTTTAACTCGTTTCATTTCTCGTTCAATGTGTTGTACAGTCGATTTAATTGCATCTGTAGATGGGCCTTTCACCGTAACTTCTACAGATTTATTACCTGCACCCGTTCCCAAATCTTGATTTTTCCATTCTCCAGGATGTTTAAAACTATCTACATGCTTAATAACTTTATCTGCTTCTACATCGAAGTTTGGTGTGTCATTATCATATTCGACCATAATTGCCATACTATTTGTGCTACCCGTTGGATCAACTGGACTGCTTCCACCCACTGAATATTGAATTGTTTTCACATGCTTTTTCTGTTTTAAATATTTTTCAACATCTTTCGCATGATTTAATACAGATTGTTCAGTTTCACCTGGCTTTGGTGTATACGTAATTGCTAAAAACTTATCATCTCCAGCTGAAATAAAGCTGGTTCCAAGTCTAGGCCCACCAAATACAATTGTTAAAATTAAAATCAAAGTACTTAAAATAATGACAATCCATTTGTGATTTAAAGACCATTTCAAAACTTTTTTATACGTTGTACTTACAACACCTAAACCTTCTTGATGTTGTTTATTTCGACGTTTAACACCCTTTTTAAATAGTGTTGATGCCAATGCAGGAACTAATGTAATTGAAACTAATAACGATGCTAATAAACTAAATGCAATTGCTAATGCAAATGGTCTAAACATTTCACCTACCGAACCTGAAACAAACACTAGCGGTAAAAAGACGATAATTGTCACAAGTGTTGATGACATAATCGGTTTAAAAACTTCTGATGTAGCACTGATAATAAGATTTTCACCTTTTATTTTTTCCTCTGGGTCTGTTAGACGTCGATAAATATTTTCCACTACAACAATCGAGTCATCTATAACCCGACCGATAGCTACCGTTAATGCCCCTAACGTTAATATATTCAAAGAAACATTACTTAATTTCAATGCAATAAGGGCCATTAGTAAAGATAATGGAATAGATATAATCGAAATTAATGTTGTACGAATATTTCTTAAGAATAATAGAATAACTATAATTGCTACAATTGTACCTAATGCTGCTTTTTCAACCATCGTGTATAAAGATTTTTCGACAGGTTTAGCAGTATCCATTGTTTTAGTTACATTTAAATCTTTATTTTCTTCAATAAATGTATCAATTTTATGTTGAACATCCTTGGCCACTTGAACGGTATTTGCATCTTGAGCTTTGGTAATTTGCAAATTAACTGCATCCTTACCATTTGTTTTAGAAATAGATGAACGTACATCGCCAATTGTGATGTCTGCTAAGTCTTTTAATTTCGCTGTCGGTATACCACTTACATTATTTGACGTAGCCGATTTCGACATTTGTTGTGAAGATGCTTGATTAACATCTGACATAGCTGAATTTTGTTTATTGTCACTTTGAGTCTGTGCCTGACCTTGTCCACCTACCAGCGTTAGTGGAATATTAATATTTTTAAACGCATCAACAGATTGGTATTGTCCGTCTACGACAATCGATTTATCTTTATCACCAAATTGGAATAATCCAAGTGGAGTTGTTCTAGTCGCTGTTTTCAAATAATTTTCAACGTCATCCGCAGTTAAACCATACTTTTCAAGTTCATCCTGCTTAAATTTAAGCGTAATCTCACGGTTCGTCTGACCATTCAATTGTGCGTTTTGAACGCCGTCAACCGTTTGTAATTTTGGTATTAACTGTTCATTCAATACTTTCGTCACTTTTTTCAAATCATTATCTTTATTTGAAAACGAATACGCTAAAACTGGGAAAGCATCCATTGAATTACGTCTTAATTCAGGCTGACTAACTTCGTCTTTAAATTTAATTTTATCAATTTCTTTTTTTAGTTGTTCTTCTGCTTTGTCCATATCTGTATTATTGTCATATTCTACTGTCACAATCGATGCATTTTGTATCGATTGTGTTTTAACATCTTTTACATATGCCAAAGATCTAACTTGATTATCTATTTTACTGCTTATTTCATCTTGCGTACTTTGCGGTGTTGCACCTGGCATTGTCGTTGTAACTGAAATAACAGGATTTTGAACATCTGGCAATAACTCTAATTTCAATTTAGCACTCGCATAGACGCCACCTAACACAACTAAAACAACCATTAAAAAGATAGCAAACTTATTTCCTAAAGAAAATTGTAGTAATTTTTTTATCACTGTAACTGCCCCTTTTTACTATTTTAAAAAAATTTTGCTCAACCAATCTATACTGTGTAAAAAAATCTGAACGCCAGTGCCAATCGTATAAGCGTTCAGATTTGTGTCTTTAATTTATTTACGTTTCAATTTACGTGATATTTTGATTTTAGCTTTCGTCAAGCGCGGTTTAACTTGTTCAATTAATTGATACAGCGGTTGATTTAGTACATAATCGAACTCACCAACTTTTTCACTTAAGTATGTTCCCCACACTTTTTTAAATGCCCACAAACCATAATGTTCAGAATCTTTATCTGGATTATTGTCTGTACCACCAAAATCATACGTTGTCGCACCATGATCACGTGCATATTTCATCATCGTATACTGCATATGATGATTTGGTAAGAAATCTCTAAATTCATTAGAAGACGCACCATATAAGTAATATGATTTCGACCCAGCAAACATTAGTAACGCACCAGAAAGATAAATACCTTCTGGATGTTCACGTTCTAATGCTTCCAAATCACGTTTCAAGTCTTCATTTTTAGCAATTTTATTTTGAGCATCATTAATCATATTTTGTGCTTTTTTAGCTTGTTTCTCAGATATTTCTTTCTTCTGTTGCCATTTAGCAATTTCAGCATTAAGTTCATTTAATTCTTGATTTACTTTAGCTATATTTTCTTTGGGATCTAATTTCACTAAAAATAATTCAGCATCCCCATCTTCATGTAATGCATCATAAATATTTTCAAAATAACTAATATCACGTGTTAAAAAGCCATCACGTTCTCCAGTAATTCTCATTAATTCAGCAAATGTCTTTAATCCTTCTCTATCAGAACGTTCTACCGTAGTGCCACGTTTCAAAGCTAGTCTCACTTTTGAGCGATTACGACGTTCAAAGCTATTTAATAATTCATCATCTGTTTTATCAATCGGTGTAATCATAGTCATACGTGGTTGAATATAGTCTTTTGATAAGCCTTCTTTAAATCCTTTATGTTTAAAACCTAGTGCTTTCAGATTTTGTAATGCATCTGTACCTTTATCGACTTCAACATCGGGATCGATTTTAATCGCATATGCTTTCTCAGCTTTAGCGATTTCTTTCGCACTTTCTAACAACACATTCAGTGCTTCTTTATTACTATAATCAACAACAAATCCACGTGAAATATAACATAACGTATAAGGTAATCTAGGAACCTTTTTAAATAATAACTGAGCAACCCCTTGAAGCTCACCGTTACGACCGACAGCGATTCTTCTTGCGTACCAACCAGTTAATTCTTTTGTTTCTGCCCATTTCGTTAATTGTAGTAAATCTCCATTAGGATGAGATTTAACAAATGCGTCATGTTCTTGATTAGTGATATGCATCTTTTCCATGATTTATGATATCTCCTTCTATTTAACAATACATATAATTATACAGTTTGTATCTTATAGTGTCGATTCAGACCATACTTATCAAATCGATATTTCTTTTTTAATGCTCTTGCTTTGCGTCGATAAAAATATGCACCTAAAGTCACTTCGTTACAAATACAATTATGATTTTAACGAAGTACCTTTTCACCGCCTTGTCTTTTCTGTATTTATATATTACTGTCCTTCACATTCAGAAAAATCATTGCAGATTAATAATATTTTCATCAAAAGCTCATATTAGCATCAAATTTAAATTTGAAATAGCTCAAACACTTTAATGTTCATACACAAATCCCCTTGTTATAATAGCAATAATCTAATTATGAGGTATTTTAAATGAGAACAATTATTTTAAGTTTATTTATAATAATGAACATCGTCGCAATTATCATGACACTTAGCCAACCACTAACAGTAAATTACTTTAGTTTACGTGTCATACTAATCTTTTTCACATTTATATTATCAGTCTTTTTCAAATTAATTAAGTCATCACGTTTAAACAATATGTTGACTATTTTATCTATCATACTCGCCATCATTCATATGGCCATACTTGCACATAGTACATACGTTTATCTATACTAATGGTTCGAACCGATATATAGCACCTCTTATAAAAATTGAATATGGTGAAGTTGCCTGTGAATCTTTAATAATCATAGTATGATATTTTGTAACTTTACCATCTTCAATTCTAAAATAAATATCATCATTTTTTAAAATCAAATCTGTATAATTTTCACTTTCTTCCACAATATCCATATCGTACCACTTCACCCAATTTTCTACTGTTTGTGACCGATTTGTACTTTTTATAATAATTGTCTCAACAGAAAATTGTGTTTGATAATATTTTTTAAGTTTTTCAGTTCGAACTGAATCACTTTCTTCCCATTGAATAAAAAATGGAGGTTTTATATCATTATCATCTTGCTTCATGATATAAAGTAATTGCCACTTCACTTTACCATCTTTATGTGTATCTCTTTCCATATGAATAGGACCTACTACTTCAACTTGTTCGCTTTGTAATCTATTCTTCACTGTTACTATATCATCTGTACGAATGCAAATATTTTTAAAACCTTGTTCATATTTTTCTTGAACAATTTGTGTAGCAAAAGCAACATCACCTTCTATCGTTTTTGCCATTTTCTTTAATTTTTCATTATTTTCTACATCCAATAGTTCAATATAATTTTCATTAATGTAACCTAACTTATTAAATGTTCCAAATTTATTATGATGCCCACCTGAATGCAACTTTATAACGTCTCCTGGAAAATTAAAATGATTCAACTGGTCAATATAATGAATAATATGATCAAATTTTAATACCATGGTATCCCCCATTTACATGTAATTACGCTTATTTTAACAAAGTATAGAATTTTATGCTTTTAATAATTATATATTGCTTTCCATTTATCTTCGTTTTATAATTACTAATGTTCTAAAATGGTTAGCCAAGCTAACCAACAAAAAGGAGATGCCACTATGCTAGCACATGAATTTTTCAATAGTTTTATTTCGGTTTATAGACCTTATTTAAAATTAGCTGAACCGATTTTAGATAAACACAATATATATTATGGTCAATGGTTAATCTTACGTGATATCGCAAAACATCAACCAACCACACTCATTGATATTTCACATCGACGTGCGATTGAAAAACCAACAGCAAGAAAAACATTAAAAGTACTAATTGAAAATGAGTTAATCATAGTGGAAAACAGTTTAGAAGATAAACGACAAAAGTTTTTAAGTTTAACCGCAAAAGGAAATGAATTGTATGGAGCCGTTTGTGACGATATACAAATACTTCAACAATCTATCATTGATAAAACAGATATTTCAACTACCCAAATGACAGAAACAGTTAAAACAATGCATCAAATTCATGAAACGCTATTGAAGGAGGCAAGTAAAAATGAATCAAGCATCAAGTAAAACACCCATTTTCACCAAAAGTTTTACCATTAACTTTATAGTTAATTTCATTGTTTATTTATGCATGTATTTATTACTTGTAGTCATAGCTGGTTACAGCAAACAAACATTTCACGCCTCTGATTCACTAGCCGGTCTAGTAGTTGGATTATTCATTGTTGGGTCTTTAATAGGTCGTTTTGGTACTGGTAAATTCGTCAATCAAATTGGTCCAAAACGTATATTATCCATTGGTTTGGTTGCTTTAATCCTGACACAATTACTTTATTTTGTTGATGGTTCTTTAGCATTTTTAATATTTGTTCGTCTTATTAACGGTATTGCCACTGCCATTGTAACTACGGCGACTGGTACTATTGCTGCTTACGTCACACCTGTGAATAGAAAAAGTGAAGGCATCAGTTTATTTTCACTTAGTTTGGTTTTAGGTACAGCAATTGGACCATTTCTTGGTATGTTACTTATCACAAAATATAGTATCAATTTACTTTTCATTATTTGTGCAGTATTAGGTGTATTAGGATTAATCATCTCATTATTTATAAAAGTTGATTTTGATATGTCCGAAAATAAGACAAATCATAATGTGATAGAAAAGCGTACATTTAGCATTCATCAATTTATTGCTAAAGAAGCCATTCCTGTGGCCTCAGTCATGCTCTTAATAGGTGTTACCTATGCATCAATCTTAACTTATTTACAAGCATTTGCTATCGAGCGTCAACTCGTAACAGCAGCAAGTTATTTCTTCATTTGTTACGCGATTGCGTCATTATTTACTAGACCGATTGCCGGCAGATTGATGGATGATAAAAATGAAAATGTGATTGTATACCCAGCATTTCTTATGCTCTTCTTGTCATTCGTATGTTTAATTATAAGCCATCAAAGTTGGCTTATATTAATTGCTGGTGCATGTCTTGGTTTAGGTTACGGAAATTTATCATCTGCTATGCAGTCAATTGCAATTAAAGTCTCACCACCAATTAAATATGGCATTGCTACATCTACGTTTTACGTAGGTCTTGATGCTGGTGTCGGCTTTGGTCCATCGTTTCTAGGAATTTTTAGTCACATGTTTTCATATAGTGAAATATTTGGCTTTATGGCAGCTTTAGCTATTATTACCATGTTTGTTTATTTCTTTGTTCATGGGCGACATGTTACACATAATGCGTCACACTAACTGTTAAGTATAAAAAAGCATGCTAATCAAATCACATCATTTGTCTGTCCCCAAGACATTGATACGATGCATTGATTAGCATGCTTTTATTATATTAATTTGTAACGCTCAATACTTCTATTTCTTTTTTTATTTTGTCTAGTACTTTCTTTTGTGCTGCACTATAGAAATAGAATACTTGTCTTTCATCCGTTTCAGAACGCAGTTTAGAAATAAGTTCTTTTTTGTAGATTTTACGGATAATTACATCAATTTTACTTGTATCCCATAACATTTCGAAGTGTAATGTATCTCTTAATTCCTTACCACTAATCTTTTCAGCTTCATACACTTTAAAAAGTACTACAAACTCTTCAATAGATATCTTGTGTGTTGATTTCAACCAGTGCTTTAACTGACTTAACTCTCTTTCTGCTTCTATAAAACGTTGAACCTTATTACTCATAATATGATGCCTCCTATGTTTCTTCTTAGATGTTTGTAATTCATA
The DNA here is from genome assembly GCF_002902405.1 of Staphylococcus schweitzeri. Lineage (GTDB taxonomy): Bacteria > Bacillota > Bacilli > Staphylococcales > Staphylococcaceae > Staphylococcus > Staphylococcus schweitzeri. The sequence goes on along the minus strand of NZ_PPQS01000008.1, from coordinate 27,466 downwards.
TTATAATACAATTACTTAAATTAATTATATATCAAACTTAGCATTTTATCTATTACAAATATTAAATTGATGTCTATATCTTGTTTAGATTTATATCTTTTGGACAACTTGTTGTTTAATCGACAACATTTATACCTAAATACGATATTTTACAACTTAATAACTCGCTACTACTTTTGATAATAACATACATGTTGTTCGTATACATTTTTATATTTTGATAGCGTTAGCTAATTTCTTTATATAAACGTAAAAACGATCATCTCTATATAATTTGGTATAGATATGACCGCTATTTAAGTAGGAAATCTTGTTATCTATAAAATTAAAGCTCATAGACCATAAATTAATAATTTTTTAACTTCGCAGAAAATCGTCTGCTAACCTAATTTTAATTTAAAAACACATCATAGCATCATAATTCAATAATCACCTATATTATTGATGCTTAATGTTTTATTATATTGTAACTATCATACTTATAGTAACTATATGATTTCTATTTTCTAACAATATAACATTGATAAATAAAAAATTATTTTAGTCAATGTGAGGTTAAATCATTTAACCTCCAATATAATTCATATTGATTTTTTTACGTTGACGATTGGCAACTGTTTGTGCAGTTCTTTCATCTGAATAACGATCATCTCGCACATGCCATAACGCTTTGAACTGCTTTTTTAATTCTTCATCAGATACGCCAGAGCGAATAAATGACTTAACATTAAAACCTTCGACAGTTGAGAATAAGCACCCGTAAAATTTTCCATCTGATGATAATCTTGCACGAGTACATGACGAACAAAATGATTGTGATACACTTGTAATCAATCCAAATTTAACACCATTGTCCTTGTGACGATAATATTTTGCAACTTCTCCAAAATATTTAGGTTCAACAGGTTCTATATCAAAATTTTGTTCAATCATTTTAAGCATTTCATCTTTAGTTACTACCTTATTAAAATTCCATCCATTATCATTACCGACATCCATAAATTCTATAAATCGAATTTCAATGTGCTTTTGTTTAAAATAGTTAAGCATTGGTATAATTTGACCATCATTAATTCCTTTTTGTATGACAACATTGACTTTAACATTGAAACCTATAGATTTCGCATAATTTATTTGTTCCAATATTGTTGTAGCTTTAATATTTCGGTTATTAATTGATTGAAACAACATATCATCTATAGCATCTAGGCTAACATTAATTTTACGGAGTCCAGCATCATATAATTTTTGACCATGTTTTTTTAATAATAAACCATTTGTTGTTAACCCAATATCTTCAATACCGTCGATTTGAATTAATTTTGCAATGAGTTGATCTAAATCCCTTCTCATTAATGGTTCACCACCAGTAATCCGAATTTTTTTCACGCCTAATTCCGAATAAATTTTAGCAATTCTGGTCATCTCATCAAAAGTTAACAATTCATTTTTAGGTAAAAATACAAAGTCATCTCCAAATACTTCTTTAGGCATGCAGTAATCACATCTAAAATTACAACGATCTGTCACAGATAACCGTAAGTCACGGATTGGACGTCCTAGTTTATCTTTAATTTGTTCTACCATTTCTGGACCCCCTAACTACTTACAATATTTTTATTAATGTGTCCAAATCTTGTTGATAATTTATATTCTTATACCAATACGTTGGTGCATCTACATCATTCACGTCTAAACAGTCTGTAGATAACTCACGATATACATTTTTAAAACTATAATTGTCTGAGTTTAAAGCTCTAGTTATAGCATCTAATGCATTCGGACTATAGAAGGCAATTGTTGGTATAAATCGTCCATCTTCTTTAAAAGCTGCAACATCCAAATGCTCTTCGAGTAGGTGCGATACTAAAAATTGATACAAACTGCTAACAGCTTTACCGGTAATCATAGGCGTGTCGACAGAAACGACAAAAAACAACTCCTCTTTAGGGTGTTGTTTCATAATTGTATAAATACCTGATAATGGACCTTTATCTTGATGCTCATCATCATCAATAACAACATTCGGATAATCAAATTGCGTTGACAATTGCGCATTTGTGCTTATAATAATTTCATTAAACATATTTGTTGAATCCAACGTGTTAACTATTTTTCTATAAAAAGGTTCGCCGTTCAATTCTGCAAACGCTTTTGGTTTACCAAAACGTTCTGAATGACCACCTGCAAGAATAATTGCTTTCATATAATTTTACCCCCCACTAACTGGCGGAATCAGTGCAACGGTATCATTCGGATTTATGAAATCTGATTTCTGTACAAATTCCTCATTTACAGCAACTTGAAATTTTTTATTATTTATTTGTGGATAACGTTCAAATAAGAAACTTTCAAATTGCTGCACAGTTACTGCTTTTTCAAGCACAATATCTTCTTGTGACTTTTGTAAAATTTCTTTAATTTCTGCGAAGTAAAGTACCTTCATTTCTATTATTCCTCCCTCTTCGCTTCCTCATAATTCCCTTTTTGATGACCTTGCCATTCAGAACCATCTTCCCAAATTTCTTTTTTCCAAATTGGAACGATTTCTTTAATTCGTTCAATAGCGTATTCATTTGCTCGGTATGCATCTTTACGATGTGGCGATGACACTGCTATTAATACTGCAACGTCCGAAATTTGTAATGGCCCTATTCTATGTACAATACTCGTAATCGTCCCAGGCCATTTTTCATTTATTTCATCCCCGATTTGTGCTAATTTCTTTTCAGCCATCGGAACATATGCTTCATATTCGAGATATTCCGTTTTAACTCCCTTAGTCCATTCTCGTACATGACCTGTAAAAACAACTACAGCTCCTTGATATTCATTAATAGTGAAATCTCGGTATGGGGCTGTTTCTATCGGATCAGTCACGATTTCAAATTGTTTCATTCATTTCAATCCTCTATTTAAATTGTGTACCACAGTTATTTTTTCACTTTATTTAATAGCCAATCATCAAATAAGGTAAAATCATTTGTCTCCCTGACGTTAATGCTATAGCATATATTTGATAATTGTCGCAATTTCTCTAAATCTTTCTCATTTTGATAGACAATCACTTTGTCAAAAACTGCATTTTTGAAACCTTCAACTAAAATGATATTGGTGTCAATTGTAACAGATTTTTCAATAATTTGAGTAAGATTTTGATTTTCAACTCGTGTAACAGTTTGTTGAAATTTTAGACCTTGCACAATACTTTGATCTGCTCCTGCTTCAAAATGTTTCATATGATCTACGTCAGTATGCTGTAATTGAATATCTTCATCATAATGACCATGATGTTTAATCGTAGCAACTTTATAACCTTGTGATTTTAGCAATGATACTGCATGTGACATCAGTGTTGTCTTTCCAGCATTTTTATAACCTACGATTTGTAAAATCATAAATGTAGTTCCTCTTCAGCAGATTCTGATTCTGTCAAAATCACATCAACAGTATGACCTGCTTTGAAACCACGTGTACCACTAGGCAGCATTATCATACAGTTCGCATGTGCAATCGCAATAACTGCACCTGATTTATTAAATCCAGAAGGCACTACAGTGGCACCGGCACTAGTTAATGAGGCCTTGGCACGAATAAAACGAGTGAATGGATTTGCTTTTGAAAAATCTTCCATTAAAGTTGCTTTAATTACTTGTGGAAAGACTTCTAGTGCTCCACACATATGTTTCACAGCTGGTTTGACAAATAGTTCAAATCCAGTGAAACATGCTGATGGATTCCCAGATAATCCAAATAAGTATTTGCCATTTGCAAATGCGACTGTTGTGACACTACCAGGACGCATTGCAACTTTATTAAATAGTACTTCAGCATTTACCGCTTTATAAATTTCTGGTAAATAATCAAAGTCTCCTACAGAAACACCGCCAGTCGTGATTACGATATCATGATTACTCATGGCCTCTTTAACAATTTGAATACCACTTTCTAAATCATCTTTTTGCGTTTTATAAATTCCTACTTCAAGACCTAATTTTTCAGCTAAAGAACGAATCATAGGCCCATTTGAATTACGAATTTTCCCATTTTCTAATGGGTCACTGACATCTAATAATTCACTTCCTGTTGCAATGACAGCAACGCTTGGTTGTTTAATAACTTGGACCTCAGTATAGCCATACGTTGCTAATACCGCTATGGCACCTGGGTTAATCACTTGCCCTTTTTTCAGCACAATATCTCCAGTTGTTGTCTCCTCGCCTTTCAAAGAAATATTTTCATTTTTAGTAAAAGGTTTTCGGATTGAAAAAGTATCTCCAAGTTCGATAGTTTGTTCAAACATAACGACTGCATCTGCACCTTCCGGAATTTGTGCCCCTGTCATAATTCTTACTGCCTCGTGCTCACCTACAACTTTATTGGAAACTGATCCAGCACCAATATGATCAATCACTTCAAATTCAATGCGATGTTGACCACTTGCACCTTGTGAATCTACGCTACGTATAGCAAAACCATCGTATGGCGATTTATCAAATCTAGGAATATCATATGTAGCAACAATATCTTCAGCTAAAATATGACCTGAACTATTTTCAAGTGAAACCTTTTGTGATGGCATCGTACTTTGTTGCTTAACGATACGTTGTATTGCTTCTTTAACCGGAATTGGGTTTCTTTTTTCTACTACCATTAAAAATCATCTCCAAAACTTTTATTTTTTCATGATATACTGGATGCATTAGGAGGGGTAAAATGACTGAATTTACTCATATTAATCAACAAGGTCATGCAAAAATGGTCGACGTTTCTGACAAAAATATTACAAAAAGAACTGCTGTCGCTCATTCAAGTATTACTGTAAATGAAACCATTTACAATCAAATAACTACAAATACCAATGCTAAAGGTAACGTATTAAATACTGCACAAATTGCTGGTATTATGGCGGCTAAAAATACATCAACAATTATACCTATGTGTCACCCTTTACCATTGACTGGCATAGATATTTATTTTCAATGGGATGAAACACATGCGCCAATCTATACATTAAATATACAAACATCAGTCTCGACTACTGGCAAAACTGGTGTTGAAATGGAAGCTTTAACTGCAGCATCTGCTACCGCATTAACCATTTACGACATGACAAAAGCAGTCGATAAAGGTATGATCATTGGCGAAACATATCTTGAAAGTAAATCTGGCGGTAAATCTGGAGACTATCACCGATTATCTAATTAGTAACCAATTATTTTGTCAGCTCATGAATCAGATGATTTAATTCTGGTTTAATGAGCTTTTCTAATGCCAACTTAACTGCACCAGTTGACCCTGGTATCGAGAAAATCAACTTGTCATTAACAGTACCTGCAATAGCTCGAGATAATAAGGCACGAGTACCTACATCTTCTACATAGCTTAAATATCTAAATAATTCTCCAAATCCTTCTATTTCTTTAGTAAGCATTGGTTTTACCGCTTCAATTGTTACATCCCTTTGTGCGATACCTGTTCCGCCAGTTGTAATGATGACATCTATCTCTTCATCTAACCAATTTGTAATTTGCGTTGTAATTGCTGTTATGTCATCTTTCACTATTTTATAGTGTGTATCTGTCACTTCAACCTGTGCTTGTTGTAATAGTTCACGTACGCATTGACCACCTTTATCTGTAGTGAAATTTCTCGTATCAGATACTGTCAAAACTGCTGCTTTTACAGTACGATTTAATTCAACATTTTTATGTTCGCCCATTACAAATCACTCCTTTTATTTAATTAACCAAATAATAAATTCATTAAATGCGCTGCATCTGATATTCGTGTCATACCATGAATTAAAAACCTTCCACCATCAAACGCAACAATACGATGTCCTTTAAATTCAAACATTACCATATACGTATTACTTCGATAATTTAATTGCTGTTCATTTAAAAATTGAATGAGCATGTCTTGTGTAATTGCTGTATTTTCGTATTGAACTGTATCTCTACCACATAGTGTTGCATAATATTGCTCATTTTTATTCAAATAAGGATAACTTGGTGCAGCACCACAAGTTGTACAGTTTGAACGTTGCATTTTACTGAAACCAAATGAATAATGACTACCTTCCCAAATGTCACCGTAAGTAATTTTAGTTTCAATCGGTTGCTCTGTAAGTATTTTTATCGCATCTCTCAACTGTAAGCTCGTCGTCATCGTCACTGCAGGTTGAATAACCCCGACTGTATCACATGTTAAATTTAATGCCGGTAATTGAGGTACTAAACAATTGAAACATGGCGTTTCTCCAGGAATAAATGTGGCTTCTGTATATGTACTTTGTACTACACCGCCATAAATCCAAGGAATACAATGTTTATATGCAAAATCATTAATTAATTGGCGAGTTTCAAAATTATCTGTTGCATCAATGATAACGTCTACACGCTGTACATGTGACTCTAAAAAGTAATAATCAACATGTGCAATAAAATCTTCAACTTCAATATCACTTCGAATAGCTAACAAATGCTTTTTGGCAGCAACTACTTTGGGCATCATTTTCAATGCATCATCTTCTGTAAATAGCGTTTGCCTTTGTAAATTACTAAATTCAATATAATCTCTATCAACGATTGTTAATTTAGCAATGCCTGCTCTCGTAAGACCTTCTGCTACATGAGTGCCTAAAGCACCCATTCCTATTATTAGTGCATGTTTATGATTAATTTTGTCTTGACCCTTTTCGCCAATTTGTTTAAATAAAATTTGTCTTGAATAACGTTCTCGGCTCACATTCAGTTATCCTTTCTTTTTGTCATTACTTTCATTATATGACGCGCATCAATTTCTCTCAAAATTCACGCCCAAAAAAGAGTCTAAAACATATTTAAAATGACGATAGAATCATTCACTTCTATCATGTTTAAAACGTTTTAAACTCTTACTTAATACACACTTTAATGATTACCCAATTGTGATAATTTCATGCGCCATCTGTTCAGCTTCATAATTAGAGTGTGTCACAAAGATAATTGGTATATGCCATTCTTTAAAAATACGTTTAACTAATGTTATACTTTCATCTTTTGTAACATCATCTAAGCTAGAAAAAGGTTCATCTAATAAAATTAAATCTGGCTTGGTACTGAGCGCCCGTGCAAGTGCTACACGTTGTGCTTCTCCACCAGATAATGTCATAGGATATTGATCAATTAAATGATTGATATTTAATGTTTTCATTAACTGATTAATGTGCTCTGATGGTTCAGCCATAAACGTGATATTTTTATAAACAGTCATGTTTGGAAATAGTTGATAATCTTGAAAAAGATAACCAATATGGCGTTGTTGTATTTTAACATTAATATTATTTTCAGTATCTGTAAGCATTCGCCCATTCACTTCAATAATTGCTTTATCTGCTTTTCGTAACCCTGCAATCATGTTTAAAACAGTCGTTTTGCCGATACCAGAAGGGCCACGCACTGCATATATTTTAGGTTCAATGTCATCTATATTTATGTGGATTAAAGTATCTTTTAATTGATATTTCAAACTAATTTTAAGCATCTAGTCGGCCTCCTTGTATTTATCTCTATTCAATAAATTGATAGTTGAAATGACTACAATAGAGAATGCAACTAGTACTAATACCCATAACCAAGCTTCATTTTCACGACCTTGCTCAACTAAGAAATAAATTTCTAAAGGTAGCGTATTCGTTTTATTTGGAATATATCCAGCAACCATTAAAGTAGCCCCAAATTCACCTAATGCGCGAGCAAAACTCATCATAACACCTGCTAAGATAGAACGTTTTGCTAAAGGTAAAATTAATTTAAGAAAAATTTTCGTTTCACTAGCTCCCATGGTTCTAGCTGTATTAATCATTTTGGCATCTATACCTCTAAAACCTTGTACTGTATGTTGATACATTAACGGAAAACTAACAATGACAGATGCAATTACAGCACCTGTCAAAGTAAACACTACGGGTAAATGCAGTACATTCGCAAAGAATTGACCAATTGGTCCCCTTGGCGAAAAAATGATTAATAGAATAAAACCTAATACCGTTGGCGGTAAAACAATAGGTAATATCAAAATACTTTCCAATACTTTAACCCATGAACTTTTACGACGATACAACCATTTTGATATGAATATACCTAAAATTGTCACAATTATCGTACTGATAACAGCAACCCGTATTGATATCCAGAAAGGTGTTAAGTCAGGCATGGATTACAACTCCTTACGCAGCAAAGTGATATTCTTTAAGAATTTCTTTAGCTTTATCAGATTTTAAGAATTCCATCCATTCTTTTGCTAATTTATTATCTGATGTCGCGCCTGCTTCATACGTAATTGGTTTCTTCAATTGAATATCTTGAATTTCTTTTACAGTATCAATTTTTTTGTTTTGTTTATATAAATCTGTTTTATATACAAAACCTTGTTTCGCATTACCTTTTTCAACGTAGTTTAATACTTGTTTTACATCTTTCGCGTATACAATTTTGTTTTCAACATCTTTAAACAAATTATTATTATCTAAATATTGTTTAGCGTATTTACCAGCTGGTACAGTTTTCACTTCACCTAAAGCTAATTTGTCACCATCTTTTAAATCTTTAACGGATTTATAGTTAGAATTTTTATCGCCGATTAACACTAATGTGTTTTTCGCATATTTATATGTATCATGTGCTTTATTTTTATCTTTTAAAGCATCTACATCTTTAGTATTTGCAGACATGAAGACGTCAACTGGTGCTCCTGATTCGATTTGCTTTCTTAATGCACCTGAGCCACCATAGTTAAATTTAATATCAGCATTTTTATGCTCTTTCTTAAATTCTGATTCCAATTTTTTTGTTACATCTGTTAAACTCGCAGCTGCTGCAATTTGGATTTCTTGCTTTTCACCATTATCTGCAGTATTTTTCTTACTATCTTTACTATCATTTGAATTTGAACATCCTGCTAATACTAGACATAATGTCATGATAATAGTTATAATATGTTTCATTTTCATCGTGTGATACCCCCATTTTCAATAATAATTACACTCCTATTATACACCTGCTCATTTTTTTGAAAAGATGTATTTATTTTTAAATGACCTTTCAAACACTTACCAAAAGTCTATATAGTTTTTTGTTACTCCATGAACAACAAGTAAATAAAGTCATTTCTTCGCATAACTTAATAATTATTTTCTATTATTTTGATTTTGAAAAATTTGTGACATAAGCAGATATGTTAAAATATTAAGCAAATTGATTTAAAATGAAGACCAAGTTATATAAAGGGGTTAGATGATGAACAAAGATGTATCTTTAGATCAACAAATTGTTAGATACGAAGATGGAAAGTTATTTGAAACAACAGATCAATATGTGACAGAATTCCCACTTACAATTATGGTTAACGGTGAAGAATTTGCCACAGTCATATGCAGTCCAACAAATCTTGAAGAACTTGTTATTGGTTTTTTAGCTTCCGAGGGAGCGATTTTAAAAAGAACTGAGTTAAAATCGATAATGATAGATGACAGTAAAGGTTTTGCACATGTTGAACTTACTAAAGATTTAGGAGATCGTTTTCAATATTCAACAAAGCGCATGATTGCATCTTGCTGCGGGAAAAGTCGTGAATTTTATTTTCAAAATGATGCTGCCATTGCTAAAACTTCGATGTCTAAAATCACTTTAACCCCTCAACAAATTATTAATATGATGACTCGCCTTCAAAGCGCTAGCCATATTTTCCAAGAAACAGGTGGTCTTCATAATGCTGCCATTAGTGATGGTTTTTCATTTTTTGAACATCGACAAGATATCGGTAGACATAATGCCCTTGATAAACTTTATGGGTTTTGTATTCAGCGACATATTACAGTTCGAGATAAAGTATTAATTTTTAGTGGTCGAATTTCATCTGAAATTTTAATTAAAGCTGCGAAAATTGGCGTAGGTGTTATCTTATCCAAGTCGGCACCAACAACACTTGCGGTAACTTTAGCAAACGATCTTAATATTACTGCTGTTGGATTTATACGAAATGGTGGTTTTAATATTTATAGCCATTCCGAGCGCATAGTTGAATCTGAAAAATAAGTAAATAAAAATTATCTTAATATGAGAATTCACCACATCTTTCAATTGCTACATTTTATAGGAATACATGAATCCCCCCTGCATAAGAAAAAGTATTTCTCTATGTTGGGTCCCGCCAACTTGGCATTGTATTTACATGTCTTTACAATTTATTATCGTACTTTAATATTTAGCACAAATTCTATCTACACCTACCTATAAACATAAAAAGAGCAGAAAATCGTTTCCATAAATTGAAATTATTTTCCTGCTCTTTTTAATTATTAATGTTTATTACGTATTACTACATGTTTAATTATTTAAAAGCTAACTTTGCTTACCTATCTATATATCTTCTTTTAATAATTGATAGCAAAACGATTGATAAATATATCCTTGTTTCACATACATGTCTTTAGCTGTATCTTCACCATCAGCTACTAAAATAATTGGTTTATGCTTTCTAGACATTGCATATTCACCTATCAATGATTGTATCGTTGAACCAATTCCTTGATTCCTAAATGATTCTAAAACACCAAATGCATCTATTTCGATGTAATTTTCACTTTCTATAACGTCTACTACACCAACAGGTTCATCATTTAAATAAGCAACTAAGCGTTTAATTGCATCATCTTGATAACTGACTTTCATCATTTCTTCATGTGCATCTGCATATTCAGTTCCAAAAGGCAAACTAAATTGATACGACACTTTTAAATAATCATCAATATTTATTTCATCAACAAGTGCAATTTTAATCTCACTATTGCGTGGTAATTTAGCAAGTTGTTCACTTTCAATTGCATATAATTCCATAATGCCTAATTGAAAATTCATCTTTTTAAACATAGTCATCCAAGATGGATTTAATAATTCATTTTCTGGGAAATAAAACGAATAATGATTTGAACCTTGCTCAGTATGTAATTGATGTTGTCGTGTTAAATCTAGTAACCATTGATCTTGTGTAGGCGTCTTTTTGTATATCCACGTATTATTAGTATATTGAAATGGAGTTGAAGGCGTTAAATAAATCGTTTGCTTATCATTATTTTCAAAAATACTACCATCACAGTATATATTTGACATATTTATCTTATTCATTATCACGCACTCCTTTCACTGCATACTGTAATAAAACCGACCTACTTGTGTACCTTAACATCAATTATTTCATTCCCATAATTTGACGGAATTTTGAGTGATTCAATAGAGCTGAACCAATCAAACTTGCGATAATTGCTTTTAAAATATCTCCCGGTAAGTATGCAATTGAAATTGATATTGCCTTTGTAAAAGGTATATTTATAATCATTCCCATAATCAAAGTTCCAATAATATCTAGACCGATGACACCAAAGGCAAAAACGCCTGCAAATAATACCCAAAAGTTGATTTCATTGATGAATCTATCGCGTACCGCACCTATCATAAATGCTACAACTGGATATAATAGTAAAAATCCGGCAGATGGGCCTGCGAATACGGCAATACCACCGCGACCACCTGATAATAATGGTAAACCTGCGACGACTAGTAATAAAAAGACAATAACACTTAATGTGCCATATTTACGTCCTAAAATTATACCTGCCAAGAAAATTCCAATATTTTGTAAGACAATTGGTACTGCTGAAAACGGTAAAGGTATTACCGGAACCAAGCCTAAAATGGCTATTATTGCCGTCATTAAAGCTGTATATACTAATTGTTTTGTTGTCATAATTTACTTCCTTTCATATTTCATGGAAATAATTATAGCATCATTGTAAACTTTATAAAATAAAAAGTTTACAATTAATAGCTCTATGCTCATTAAAATAATTATTATTGCGTACACAAGTTAATCCACTTTTTTAGCTAGTGTTGTAATATAATCGAAAAATGCTTTGTTATCAACACTATTAATAACATTTACTTTACGACCATTCGCACATTCATATGTCTTCCCTTGACTTGGACCATGACTTATTACATCTACTGTTTTCTCAACTGAATAAACTAAATCAGGCATTCCTATATACGCAGTTGTTAAAACATCCCATAAAAAGTATGTAGAATTCGTAATGAAGTGTGTCAATGGTGGCACTGCTGCATAACTTACACCTAAGAAGTCCACACCTGGATATTGACGTGCATTCGCCCATCTTTGTCTAACATCTAACGTTAACGGTACTTGATTAGTACTTTCTAGTGCAACCATATCAATCTGAATATCACTATCAAAGACAACTTTAACCGCTTCTGGATCCCAAAATGCATTCCATTCTGCAGTGCCATCATGTTCAGGTTCTTCAACATTTCCTTTCGGCAAAAATGTTCCACCCATCCAAACTAAGCGTTCAATACGCTTTTTAATTGAAGGATTTTCATGTAATGCTTTAGCTAAATCTGTAAGTGGCCCTGTAAATAATAGTATGACATTTTCTGTTTGCTCATTTAAAACATGAATGATATCTTCATATGCTTTTTTGTCACTTACATGTGAAGTTGTCTCTATAACATGTTCATTTAGAATCGGCAATGCATCCATAAAGAAGGCGTGCATTCGCCATTCTTTTGGGAATGGATTTTTTCCTCTTTCATATGATGGGGCAACTTTAATGTTGTCGTTTGAAAATCGATTAATAATTTTTATAGATGCGCTAACAGATGGTTCTAAATAACAATCTGCGCCAATTGTGCTTACACCTACTAATTCTACATTCTCCATTTGTAATAATAAAAATAATGATATTAAATCATCTACGCCACCATCATGATTAAAATAAACTTTCTTAGTCATTTGAAATCCCCTTCGAGTTAAAATTTTAACTATACCTTGTTATTAATAATCAAAGCACCATCTTATCTTATTTAACAAATTATACCATTTCGATAGATTATTTCTTCATTTCACCATTTTCTTTAAAAGATTATAATGTATTATTTTTAAAATCAAAACACAATTTAAATACAGTAAAAAATAAGAGCTTAACACGATATCAAAAGTTGATTCGTACTAAACTCTCATTCTACTTATTTATACATCTTCATTATTTAGATGCTTTAATTAATTTTTCTTTTAAGTCTTTTCTCATGAAATCTAAAGTATAAGGATCGTTATACCAATACGTACCTGCATCTACTTTTACAATGTGTCCTTCTTTTGTTGCTTTCAAGTTCTTCCACATGTTAGTAGATTCGTATCCAGGTGTTGGTTTTCCTTCACTTGTGCTTACAATATAATCGCCAGCATATTTTTCAATTTCTTCTTGTTTCACTTCAGCCCAACCTGCTTTTCCAGTTAACTTTTGTTGTTCAGGTTGCATTTTTAAACCAAACGCTTGATATAAGACTTCTCCACCACGACCCCAGTTATCGCCGTATGTGTAAAGTTTTTTATCGAATTCATCAAACAATGATACAGTTGCATCTTGTCCGATTGCTTTTTTGATTTCCTTACCGTCTTTAGCTGTTGTTTCTTCCCATTCTTTCTTCCAAGCTTTTACTTTGTCTTCTTTACCAACAATTTTTCCTAACATTTCTTGTTGTTCAAGATATTTGTGCTTGTTATAGTCAACTACTACTGTAGGCGCTACCTTTTGATATTTTTTAATATCTTTATCTGTTGAATACACGATAATTAAATCTGGCTTTTCTTTAGCAACTTTTTCTACATCGCCATCACCAATTTTTGTAACGCCTTTAAATTTATCTTTTAATATTTTGCTTTGATCAACTTGTTGATTCACTGCTACAATATTTGCACCTAATTTTTTAAGACCACCAGCGTATGTTGGTGCAACAACTGCTATGCGTTTAGGATTTTTTGGTATGTCTACCGTTTTGCCATCGTCCATTTTGTATGATTTAGTTTCAGCTTTGTCATTTTTTCCACCTTGGTTCCCACACGCTGCTAATACTAAGACCAAAATTATTAATGGTAATAATAGTTTTTTCATAATTTCCTCCAATTAATTAATATTGAAAATGATTATCAATTACTACAAAATTATACAAGATTGCATATTCATTTACAATAGCTTTCAATGTTTAATTTTTAAATTTTGCAAAAAATTTTGTAAAATCTCCTAAATACCCATATTTAAATGATTCAATCGCATAAAAAAGATGAACCACTACATCGAACTTTATACTAACTTCATTCAACAAATGATTCATCTTTTTAATATTAAAATGTATTTGTAATACTTTTAGCAATATTAGTATACGCCGCATCTTCCATAGGTGGATTGTGTAATCCAGCACGCATATCACGATAGTATCGTTGTAAAGGACGGCTCATTTCTAAACTTTTAGCCCCGACAATTCTCATTGCAATATCAACTACTTCAAGACCTTGATTCATTATCATCACTTTACTCGCACTTGTTGCATTTCTAATTTGACTATCATTTTTAAATTGTTGATAGCCTTTTGCTGTGCTCCATAAAAATTGTCTAGCAGATAACAACAAAGTTTCCATCTTACCTAAATTTTGTTGTACAGTTGGCAATGTTGCAATTGTACCTTCAATACTGTTTGGACTATGTTGGATTGCAAAGTCTACAGCATAGTTTCTGGCTGCTTGAGCAATGCCTAAATAACAACTTGGTATATGCAAAATCCAACCATTAGGGGCTTTACTTCGTTCTGTTTCAACTAAGTGATTTAACGGTACTTTTACATCATTTAAAATTAAGTCGTGACTTTCTGTTGCTCGCATACCTATAACATTCCAATTGTCAGCAATTTCAACACCTTGTGTATCTCTATCTACTAAGAAAAAGCCAACAGTTCCTAAATCTTCTATAAATGCACCAACAATAATGTGCGTTAGCACTTTACTCATCGATGTATAAGTTTTTACACCATTTAGTAAATAACCATCATCAACTTTTACCGCATTTGTACTTGGTCTTCCTCCTCTAGTTGGGCTACCCATCTCCGCTTCACTGACCGCTCTATTTACTAATGCACCTTTTTTGATTTCATCAGCAAATTGATTCAACATTTCTTGAGACCATAATTGTTGCTCATAAATTTGTCCTATTACACTGACATGCCACCCAATTGATAATGCTGTAGCGCCATCTATTTCACCTAAAAATGATTGCAGTATGACCATATCTTCCACAGTGGCTCCTTCACCACCATATTTTTTTGGTAAAGTCAATTTCCCGTATCCTTCTTTAATTAACCATTCGATATTACTATAAGGAAACTCACAATGTTTATCATTATGATTAGCCTTTGCTTTGAATGTATCTTCAATCGATTTAAATTTTTGAATCCATTTCTTTTGAATATCACTCGTAATCAAAAAGGAATTTTCCATACCATTCATCTTCGTCACCCCACACAATACATAATATTAATTATTTATTCCTAGTGTAACACTCGACTTTAAAAATAAAAAGGAACGTGCTGTGAACTTTATAATTCAAAATTAAATAAGCAACTTTATACTTCATTATAAATTTAAAAATAAAATGCATCTTAAACCATTTATCGTGGTACATGATTTAAGATACATATTCATATAGGTTGCTATTAATTTTACTACGCGATGTCTTCTCTTTCTTGTCGAATTCCTGCAAACATCAATATCCAAGTGGCAATAATAAACGGCAAAGTTAATTCAGGTAAACCAAATGGTTCGAGTAACGTAGCTGTTCCTAATTGTACTACAACTGTTAATAATGTCCCTAAAAATGTCGCTATATACGGATTAATCGCTGTTTTGAATGTATATCCCAAAGCGATAGCCATCAATATGAAATTATAACCAAACAAACCTTGGTTTATATCATCGTAGTTTCCACCTAAGAGTGCCACAATGAGAAAACTTAATAAACTCGCAACAATCGCTAATAACGCCGCTTTTCTAGATGCTATCAAAATTCCTATTAAAATAAATATACCGCCAAGCACACTTGCTTCAACGAATACTTGACTAAAGCCTTCAAACAATGACTGAACAAAATGTATTTGATCACTATTATGATTAAATTTGATGTCTTCAATATTTTCCGGAATTAACTTTAATGGTGTCCCGACATACTTAACTTGGCCTGATAACAAAATCGTTAACCACGTTACAATGACAAACGGCATTGTCAACATCGGTATTTTATATGGTCTTAAAACTTCTCTTACTGCAGCTGCTACCGGTAATGTTAATAAAGTCGCTACAAACGTTATGACAACATCTAATACCGATTTATCCAAAAATATTGTTAATGCAACAGCAGTTAATACTGGGTTAAACCCTGCTAAACCATCATTAATTTCATCTTTACTATAATTAATATAACGTGCAAATACATAAGCAATAAGACTACCAAATATTGTCGCTAAGCCAACTGTCCAATCAGCAACAAATAAACCAATTAAAATAAACAAGCCAGTCCACTTATTATTTAATAACACCACCTGAGATATATTTTTTAAAAGAACGTCTATAACTTTCAAAATATTCACCTTTTCCTTGAATGTTTACTTTTAAATATACTACCATTCTACAAAAAGTTATATTAAAAACTCTTTTCTTTTAAAAATAAATACATTTTACCATTTGAATGATACTAGATTATTTAATTTTAACAAGGATATGCCAAAAATATAATTTTCATTCTACACAATTATAGTTGTATATTACTTGTTTATCACAACAATTAGGATTAAGATAAATTTTGTAATTTCTATCTTATATGAAAGTGGGGGTTTTAATTTGCATTTTACACAACGAGAGCAAGACAAATTAATGATTGTTGTTGCAGCGGAAGTTGCACGTCGTCGTAAAGCAAGAGGTTTAAAACTTAATCATCCTGAAGCATTAGCTTTAATCAGTGATGAATTATTAGAAGGTGCCCGAGACGGCAAAACTGTTGCTGAGTTAATGAGTTACGGTAGACAAATTTTAAACAAGGAAGACGTCATGGATGGCGTAGAACACATGATTACAGATATAGAAATCGAGGCTACATTCCCCGATGGTACAAAGTTAATTACAGTGCATCACCCTATTGTTTAAAGGAGGAAGTCAAATGATACCTGGAGAAATTATTACTAAAAGTACAGAAATAGAAATCAACAAACATCATCCAGAAACTATTATCGAAGTGAAAAATACGGGAGATCGTCCAATTCAAGTTGGTTCACATTTTCATTTCTACGAAGCAAATGCAGCATTAAATTTCGAACGTGAGATGGCATACGGCAAACATTTAGATATTCCTGCTGGTGCAGCTGTTCGTTTTGAGCCTGGAGATCAAAAAGAAGTTCAATTAGTTGAGTATGCTGGTAAACGTAAAATTTATGGTTTCCGTGGTATGGTCAATGGCCCTATCGATGAATCACGTGTCTATCGTCCAACTGATAAAGATGATAAATATGCAGGTGTATTTGGAGATGAAGGTGAAGAAAACGTGAATAAAAAAGGAGGAAAAAGATCATGAGCTTTAAAATGACTCAAAATCAATATACGAGTTTATATGGTCCAACTGTAGGAGATTCCATTCGATTAGGTGATACAAACTTGTTTGCACAAATTGAAAAGGATTACGCAGTATATGGTGAAGAAGCTACTTTCGGTGGTGGTAAATCTATCCGTGACGGTATGGCTCAAAATCCTCGTGTAACACGTGATGATGTTAATGTAGCAGACTTAGTTATTTCTAATGCCGTTATTATCGATTACGATAAAGTTGTAAAAGCAGATATAGGTATTAAAAACGGTTATATCTTTGCAATCGGTAATGCCGGCAACCCAGATATAATGGATAATGTCGACATTATTATTGGTTCTACTACAGATGTTATTGCAGCAGAAGGTAAAATCGTAACTGCTGGTGGTATAGATACACACGTTCATTTTATCAATCCTGAACAAGCAGAAGTAGCACTCGAAAGCGGTATCACAACGCATATTGGTGGCGGTACTGGTGCTTCAGAAGGATCAAAAGCTACTACTGTAACACCTGGCCCTTGGCATATTCATAGAATGTTAGAAGCTGCAGAAGGTTTACCAATCAACGTTGGCTTTACTGGTAAAGGACAAGCAACAAACCCAACTGCACTTATCGAACAAATCAATGCAGGTGCAATTGGTTTAAAAGTACATGAAGACTGGGGTGCAACACCATCAGCTTTAAGCAATGCTTTAGATGTTGCTGATGAATTTGATGTTCAAATCGCCTTACATGCCGATACACTAAATGAAGCAGGATTTATGGAAGACACGATGGCAGCAGTAAAAGACCGTGTACTTCACATGTATCATACCGAAGGCGCTGGTGGCGGACATGCCCCTGATTTAATTAAATCAGCAGCTTTTTCAAATATATTACCTTCATCTACGAATCCAACATTACCATATACGCAAAATACAGTAGACGAACATTTAGATATGGTCATGATTACTCACCATTTAAATGCCGCTATTCCAGAAGATATTGCATTTGCTGACTCTCGTATTCGTAAAGAAACAATCGCTGCAGAAGATGTACTTCAAGATATGGGTGTATTTAGTATGATTAGTTCTGATTCACAGGCTATGGGACGTGTAGGTGAAGTTATTACAAGAACATGGCAAGTGGCGCACCGTATGAAAGAACAACGTGGTCCATTAGATGGCGACTTTGAACATAATGATAATAATCGTATTAAACGTTATATTGCTAAATATACAATTAACCCAGCCATTACACATGGTATTTCTGAATATGTGGGTTCTATCGAGCCTGGCAAACTGGCTGATATCGTTTTATGGGATCCAATATTCTTCGGTGTTAAACCTGAATTAATCGTAAAAGGTGGTTTAATCAATTCGGCCGTTAACGGAGATGCCAACGGTTCTATTCCCACATCTGAACCACAGAAATATCGTAAAATGTATGGTCAATATGGTGGTAATATTACTAGCACATCAATGACATTCGTATCTAAAACTGCTTATGAAAATGGTATTAATCGTGCATTAAACTTAAAACGCATGGTGCGCCCTGTTAAAAATATTAGACAATTATCTAAAGCAGATATGAAAAATAATAGTGCAACCCCTAATTTGGATGTTGACCCACAAACGTATGAAGTATATGTAGATGGTGAAAAAATTACAAGTCAAGCAGCAACAGAGTTACCATTAACTCAAAGATACTTCTTATTCTAGGAGGAACATAAAATGATTATAGAAGAAATTCAAGGCAATATTGCCAATTTATCAGATTCAGAAAAGCAAAAGCATGTTGAAAAAGTCTATCTTGAAAACTCGGATCTCGTTAAACGTATTCAAAGAGTCGTTACAGATCATGGTAATGAAATTGGTATCCGTTTAAAACAACCAATCGACTTGCAATACGGAGATATTTTATATGCTGATGACCATAATATGATTATTGTTGATGTAAATTCAGAAGATGTCTTAGTCATTCAACCACGAATACTACAAGAAATGGGTGATATTGCACATCAACTAGGAAACCGTCATTTACCTGCGCAATTTACAGAAACTGAAATGTTAGTACAATACGATTATTTAGTAGAAGATTTATTAAAAAGTCTAGGTATTCCATATGTTCATGAAGATCGTAAAGTTAATAAAGCCTTCAGACATATAGGACATTCTCATGATTGAGCATAAGCATTTAAGATTATTTCAGTTCTGCGATTCACAGTTTCCAACAGGCGCATTCAGTCATTCGTTTGGTCTTGAAACATACATTCAAAGAAATGTGATTCATGATGACCAAACATTTATTGCATGGCTAAAAATGTTTTTAACAGAACAACTCACCTATTCTGATGGTTTAGCAATGCGGTTAGTTTATGATGCATTAGAAAATAATGATGCGCAAAAAGTATTAAAAATAGACAAACTATTATTTGTTCAGAATTTACCTAAAGAAACGCGTGTTGGCGCAAAACAAATGGGTACGCGTATGGTTAAATTAGCATTAGAACTATATGATAGCGAGTGGATAACTTGGTATCACCAACAAATGGAAGAGAAACATGCAAAATTAAATCCAGCAATATGTTTTACAATGTTAGGACACTATTTAGATGTAGATATTGAAACAATTATTGATTATTACTTATATCAAAATGTTTCAAGTTTAACTCAAAATGCTGTTCGTGCTATCCCACTTGGACAAACTGCTGGTCAGCAAGTGGTTACTCATTTGATTCCTTATATCGAAGCAACGAGGAAATATATTTTCGAATTAAAAGAGTCTGATTTCGGCATGACAGCGCCTGGTTTAGAGCTAAACCAAATGGCGCATGAAAACGTCAATGTCAGAATTTTCATATCATAGGAGGTTATAATTGTGGCAAATCCGATTAAAATTGGTATTGGTGGACCTGTTGGAGCAGGTAAAACACAATTAATTGAAAAAGTAGTAAGACGTCTTTCCAAAGAAATGAGTATTGGCGTTATTACAAATGATATTTATACTAAAGAAGACGAAAAAATATTAGTTAACACTGGTGTTTTACCAGAGGATCGTATTATTGGTGTTGAAACAGGAGGTTGTCCTCACACAGCTATTCGTGAAGATGCTTCTATGAACTTCGCAGCAATTGATGAACTATTGGAACGTCATGATGATATTGAATTAATCTTCATTGAATCTGGTGGTGATAACTTAGCAGCAACATTCAGCCCTGAGCTTGTTGATTTTTCAATTTATATTATTGACGTTGCTCAAGGTGAAAAGATTCCACGTAAAGGTGGACAAGGTATGATTAAATCTGATTTCTTCGTCATTAATAAAACTGATTTAGCACCTTATGTTGGTGCATCACTTGAACAAATGGCTAAAGATACTAAAGTGTTCCGTGGTAATCGCCCATTTGCCTTCACTAACTTAAAAACTGATGAAGGCTTAGATGAGGTTATTGATTGGATTGAACGCGACACACTGCTTAAAGGATTATCATAATGGATGAACAACAGTGGACTGGACAACTTGATATAACAGTGTTTTTTGATGGTAATAGATCCGTATCACGTGATATCTTCTTCGAAAAAGCACTTAAAGTGATACGTCCAGTCTATCTAAATCAATCACCTATTCCTACATTTTATATCGTTAACGTAGGCGGTGGTTATTTAGATGGCGATCGCTACCGTATGAATATTAATGTCGAAGATAACGCAAAAGTGACATTAACGTCACAAGGTGCTACAAAAATATATAAAACGCCTACCGATCATGTTGAACAGTATCAAACATTCACATTAAAAGACCATGCATATTTGGAGTATGTAGCTGATCCAATTATCGCATATGAAAATGCTGAATTTTATCAACACAATACTTTCAACCTTAATAGTTCAAGTTCATTATTTTATACCGATATTTTAACGCCAGGTTATTCAAAAAATGGCGAGCCTTTTAAATACCGCTATATGCACTTGATTAATGAAATATATGTTAATCATGAACTCGTCACGTATGATAATCTTTTACTAGATCCAAATAAACAATCAATTAATGATTTGGGTTATATGGAACACTATTCTCACTATGGCTCAGCATATTTTATTCATAGTGAAGTGAACCAAAAGTTAATTGACAAAGTATATGAAACTATTCAACCTTTAGCTTCTATATTCGATTGTCGCATTGCAATATCTCAATTACCTACACACGGTTTTGCAGTTAGAATTCTAGCACACCGTACCCAAGTTATTGAGAAATTACTAGGTGCAATTCAAAGCTATATTGCAGAAAACATTTACGATCGCAAACTTGATTTTCTAAGAAAATATTAAAATAAAAAAGACTAGTGTACTTATCTTCACTCTTACCGTGATGAAATAAGGTATTACTAGTCTTTAACTTTAATTAAAGCATCTTCAATATTTAAATTTTAAGTTAATATTATGTCCCAATGCTGAATAAATGACTTTCGTTTTAATAAATCATTATTGTTCAATGCTATTAAACGCAATTAACCTTGATTTAATTTTTAATGTATTCTTCTAATTCTGAAATCAATTTTTGAATATTTGCTTTTTGTGTATCTGTAACAAAAACGATTACTGTTCTTTCGTCGTGTAAACTTCTTTTCTTAGATAATAATTTTAAATCTTTAAGCTTTTGTAAAGCTTTAGTTAAATAGTAAGGCTTGAACTCTGAACATTTAGCAATCTCTTTAGAAGAGATTTCGTTAGACTCACTTTTTAAAATATGATTTAAAATATAAATCTCTTCATAGTTCAAATTGTATTTTTTCTTTGTATCTCTGAAAAATTTCTTAACTTGAAATGTTGCGTTGACTAAATCATTAATGTCATTAATTTTACTCATTATTAAACCACTCCTCTGATGCACATCTTGTTGTAGCAAGGTTCACATGTATTTATTAAATCGAAACTCTATCCAACTATGTTATAAAGTTTATTCTAAACAAATAAGTATAAAAATTCAATATTTTTATTACTAGAATATGGATTTATACATTTATTTCTTATAATAATTTGACGTTTAAGATATTTTGCCAAATTCAAAATTATTAGTCTGAATATTTTGTATCTTATTTGATATTTAAAGTTTTAAAATGCACTTAAATAGCAACGAGTTTGATTTGATATTTTTCATATTAAATTGATGACTTGTTCACTAAATATTTAAAATAAAAAAAGAAGAGCTTTAAATCATAACGCATGCCATTTAATGCGATGGGTTACGATTCGAACTCTTCATATCAACCTACATACATTGATACTATACTATCATATGTTGTTTTACATATTCAACAAATGATTCGACATTATCACTTTTAATATCATACATAGGTACTTTACCAATATTAAACTTAAAAGTTATTGTCTGTCCATCATAATCTATTGCTTCTACTTCATTATAGCTAATACTTCTATAATAAAATTGCCCGTTCATATCTACATTCATAATTAAACGTTCATTCGTAGCAATAAATGCACCTTCAAATTCGTTATTACCATGAACTTGATACTCAATTATTCCTAGCACTGAAGGTCCCTTTTTCTCTGTTGGAAATAAATCATTTGGATTCACATTATCTAAAATCATATTATCCCTCCCATTTAAATCTACGAACTATGTCTCGTAGACCAATAGTATACAAGCCTAACATTATTTTTCCTTGTCTTGTATTCCTTTTTCGAGATAATTATAACATGCATGAATAAGCTTAGTGACTTTAGAAAACTGTTCTCGTTTAATTATTATAATGACTCGCCTTTCATCTAATTCGCAACGTTCTTTTTGAACCAATTGTTTTATGATCAAAGTTTTTAAAATTGGGCTGATGCTAAAAATTGGATGATGAAATTCTCCTTGTAATTCTTTAACTGTTAATTGCCCCTGATGTAAGTATAATATTCCTAAGACATACAGCTCTTCTAATGTTAATTGGCATATATTCAGATAACACTTCAACCTCTCTAACAAATCCTTACATCTTAATAAATAATTAACATAATCACTAGTTGTTTGAAGTGTATATTGAGCAAAATAGCGTTCTATATAATCATTAACTTCATTATTCATATATTCTATTTTATTCATATGGTTTTTATTTAAAGCTATCTTCAACTTACGCTGATCTCGTTGATCTCTTTGTTTAGATAGCCATTGATGGTTATTTAAATAACTTAACATTTGAAACAAAGCTATTTTAGATTGAATTTCATTCAATTTTAACAAGCAATCAATTGACGGTACTTTTGATTTAAGTCCATCAGATTTGACTAACAGATTAAGCAATTTCACTTGAGTTAATGTAAGATGAAATGAATACTTCAGCATGTCATTAATGACTTTCAACATTAGTATATGTGCAGTTAAACGTTTAACTTTAAATTTAGACATTTTTAAAACCTCTCTTAAACCATGCCTATATCTCAAGATGATATTTCAAATGAACAATACTATTGCTTGAGACCATTAATGAATGATCATAAATATTTTTTTCTATAAAATTAGCTTTCCAAAACTTGTGTTGTTGCATAATATCATTCACAAATACACCATTCTCGGAAGTATGCTTATCTTTATCTATACTCAAAACAATCTGCTTAGTTTCAGCATGGCTAAATTGTTTAAGACCCCTACAAGTTATACGTGCAGAGCCTGATTTCTCATTTAACAATGCGACAGGGAAACAAATGACACACTGAATTTCATGTTTAAATTTTGTTACAATCATCGTGTCATTTTGATAAATAACCACTCCTCGTAATTGATTTAATATATTAATGATAAATATTAGCATGGATAACTTCGTCAAACTAGTTTCATTGATTACTTCATAAACCATAGACATTTGTATACAAAGTCCATTGTAATTTGAGTAATTCTCCATAAGTTGAGACATCAATCTTATATCCGATAAAGTTATAATTTCTTTTGAATACGTGCTTTCATTAATAACATCAAAATCACAAATCAGCTTTGAACTAGATACCGATATTTGTTCCAATTGGGTCAGAGTCACGATAAATCGATCTATTAAGTAATCGATTTCGACATCATATTGTGTATCAACTTCATTTTGATCAAGAATATATATTAACTCAAACTTTTGAATATAATTGCTAATTAACCTTTTAACTTTTTGTATAGCTCGCACTTTCAAATTATAAATTAGAAATGCAATTTTTGATCTATTTCTTTCAAATGTCATATTAAAAATAGTTTCTACAAGTATTTCTATTCTAGTTCTTTCAGAACTCGTTAATAACTCATCATATTCGTGTTTAATTTTAAAGACCACATTGACACTATAATTTATAAATTTTTGCAATAATAATTTGATTTGTTCAGTTGATAATTCATCTTTTGAAACATCAACAGTTAAGATAATATACAAATTTTCAGGATTAACTCTTAACCTTAGAATCATTTGTTCAATCATATAATAATCAATCCAGTAAAAACTATTTCCTTTAATATAGATGTTTTTAGGCTCATAATTTTTAGGATTATCAATCGGTTCCCAAGGCACCTGTATCTCTTTTACTTTAGTCATATCATTTATTGATTCATCAATTAATTTG
Source organism: Staphylococcus schweitzeri (assembly GCF_002902405.1). Lineage (GTDB taxonomy): Bacteria > Bacillota > Bacilli > Staphylococcales > Staphylococcaceae > Staphylococcus > Staphylococcus schweitzeri. The sequence goes on along the minus strand of NZ_PPQS01000008.1, from coordinate 2,368 downwards.
ATTATGCTTTCATCAATATCAACTATTTGGGAGTGGTTAATTGAATGAGATGTTGGTCTATATGTTTTCCTAATTAATTTTGGAGTGTCACCATATGTTTCTTTAAAGAGGTGTATAAAACGAGAGTAGTGATTAAAACCATGATTACTGGCTATTTCTTCTATTGGCTTCATTGAAGTTAAGATATCTATTAGACAATGCTCAAGTCTAATATGATTTAAATATTGAACAAAATTACTGTAAGGTGTCACTTTAAACATTTCACTTAAAGCTTTACTTGTTATATTCACATGATTTATAACATCTTTTCTATTAATCTTTTTATGATGATTATGTGTTAAATACTCATGAACTTCCTCAGCTACTATGTGATATCTGTGATCATTTGTATTGAGAGACATTAATTCCACACACATATAACTAATAAGTTTATCATTCGTTATATTTGCTTGCTGTTCGACTTGATTATGAATTAAATACTTTATCAAAATTCTAAAAGTGCCCCCAATATCATTTGATAATAATTGACCACTAACCATGCAATTAGTATTCATAAATCTTAAGTATGTCTTTGCACTAATTTCAACAACACAGCAAACACTTTCTTCATGACTTTCAATCTGATATAAATCATTCAACATTATAATGGTGACATCATTAGCTTTAACTTCATAACGTTGTAAATTAATAGTAATTACACCTGTGCCCTGTAACCAATATACAATTTTTAAATTTGCTTCCTTTGCATTACCCACTTTCATATTCTTTAAAATATGTAGTGAAAAATTATCTATCATCTTACATCCTCACATATACAAATATATTGATTTACCCCTTTTTATCTTTATCAAATCAATTGTCAACATCTAATATTCACTAACAATTATATCGCCACAAGTTTATTAGCAGTAACAAAACATAAATCGATTATATCAAATAACACTTTTATTAAAACATTTTTTTATGCTAAAAAAGGATATTTTATCCATAATATATACATTTTCATCCAAATCATAAAGCTTTTGATATTACTAAAAACTTGATCGTTCGTGTCATATTTTTATGCATTTTCTGATTAAAAGTCCATCATTATGCAATAAATATTCATTTTGAATTTTCAGTAATATTACATTTATGTAACGCCATTATTTTCTCAACATTCTGTTTTTATAAAGAATGCCGTAGTTATAAGTTTTGCAAAATGCAATTTCTTATACTTTTACAATTCTATTGTGTCAAGATATTAGCAAAAAATTACAAAACGTTAACAAAGCACACAAAGACGCCATTTTCTGTTATAGTCTTTCTTGTCGTTTAATAACGAGAGATAACTTTTAAATTAATTTGTCACACGGACAGTACGAAAATATTTAGTTTTAAAATTTTTAGGAGGATATTTTTACAATGAAGAAAATCGCTACAGCTACTATCGCAACTGCAGGATTCGCTACAATCGCAATTGCATCAGGAAATCAAGCTCATGCTTCTGAGCAAGATAATTATGGTTATAATCCAAATGACCCAACATCATACAGCTATACTTATACTATTGATGCACAAGGTAACTACCATTACACATGGAAAGGTAACTGGCATCCAAGTCAATTAAACCAAGATAATGGCTACTACAGCTATAACTACAACAATGGTTACAATAACTATTCAAATAGCTACAACAATTACAATGGTTATAGTTACAATAACTATTCAAATAGCTATAAATCATATAACTACAATAACTACAATAGTTACAATACAAACAGCTACCGTACTGGTGGTTTAGGTGCTAGCTACAGCACTTCAAGCAACAATGTTCAAGTAACTACTACAATGGCGCCATCATCAAATGGTCGTTCAATCTCAAGTGGTTATACTTCAGGACGTAATTTATACACTACTGGTCAATGTACATACTACGTATTTGATCGCGTAGGCGGTAAAATCGGTTCAACATGGGGTAATGCAAGTAACTGGGCTAATGCAGCTGCAAGATCTGGTTACACAGTAAACAACACGCCAAAAGCTGGTGCAATCATGCAAACAACTCAAGGTGCATACGGTCACGTTGCATACGTTGAAAGTGTAAACAGCAATGGTTCAGTAAGAGTTTCAGAAATGAACTATGGCTATGGCCCAGGTGTTGTAACTTCACGTACAATCTCAGCTAGCCAAGCTTCATCATACAACTTCATTCACTAATTTGTGATAAATGGGTTTTAATCCAACAAGATTTCAATCATCTTGTTGGATTTTTATTTAAACTTAATCATTTTCCTATCACTTCATTATTTTAGAAACAAAAAAGAAAAAGAATGAGCTTGGGACATTAAGTTCTTAGGCAATGTAAAAAAGCTGATTTCTATTAATT
>NZ_PPQS01000050.1 GCF_002902405.1 Staphylococcus schweitzeri | reverse complement strand
ACACATGAAAATTCAAAACATCATGCTGATGTTGTTGAATATGAAGAAGATACAAACCCAGGTGGTGGTCAGGTTACTACTGAGTCTAACTTAGTTGAATTTGACGAAGAGTCTACAAAAGGTATTGTTACTGGTGCAGTGAGCGACCATACAACAGTTGAAGATACGAAAGAATATACAACTGAAAGTAATCTTATCGAATTAGTGGATGAATTACCTGAGGAACATGGTCAAGCACAAGGACCAATCGAGGAAATCACTGAAAATAATCATTATATTTCTCATTCTGGTTTAGGAACTGAAAATGGTCACGGTAATTATGGCGTGATTGAAGAAATCGAAGAAAATAGCCATGTTGATATTAAGAGTGAATTAGGTTACGAAGGTGGCCAAAATAGCGGTAACCAGTCATTCGAGGAAGACACAGAAGAAGACAAACC
>NZ_PPQS01000049.1 GCF_002902405.1 Staphylococcus schweitzeri | reverse complement strand
GCGTCGATGGTAGTTGGACTTACGTTCCGCTAGAGTAGAACGTTGCCAGGCAAGTTGAGACCGCAGGTCTCTTTTTTTTATGTCTTAAACGGCCAAATAAAAAGTGAACACAAAGAAAAATGGCTTGGCGAAGTGAAAACGTTTGAATCTGACGAAACGAGAAAAGAGCGCAACGAGTTTAGTAGAGCTAAATGAGTAAGCGAGAGCCGAAGAAGAGGAAAGAAGCAAGCGATTGTCACAAGTCAAGTAAGGTCCTTAGCGACGATGGTAGCAGACTTACGTTCCGCTAGAGTAGAACGTTGCCAGGCGAAAAATGGATGCGATGAGCCGCATTGAGACCGCAAGGTCTCTTTTTTTATGCCAAATAAAAAGTAGATACGAAGAAAAACGGCTTGGCGAAGTGAAAACGTTTGAATCTGTGAATAGAAGTATAAACGAAGACTGGAAATGATAATTTAATAATGTACACTTTTGATTGTTTACACATGTACAATTT
>NZ_PPQS01000048.1:107785-151462 GCF_002902405.1 Staphylococcus schweitzeri | reverse complement strand
TTTGTACATTCTTATACAATCATTTATGTACATTTTTATATTGACATTTACAACGAAGACATACAATATCAAGTATTATAAAAAAGTGAATAGCAGGAAGATAGTTTTTAATCATAAATCATCTTCCTACTGTTTTTTAGTTTTTATGTCTAATATATTTTAAATTGAAATACAAAAAGGCAATTAATTATTATACAATAGACAAGCTATTGCATAAGTAACACTAACTTTTGTCAAAGAAGTGTTACTATATAATTAATGATTTTATAAGTACATCGACATGTGATTTTAAGTCATCATCATCTATTCCACCAAATCCTAGGATAAATTTTGGTGATCTATTTTGTTTTAAATCATCATCAAAATCATAAGCTTGTAACTTTAAATTCATTGATTTTGCTCTATTAATGCATTCTTGTAATGATAAGCCATTCAATACCGTAATGGTAAAATGCATACCTGTTTCAGCACCTTGTATATCAATTTGATTTTCGTAAGGCTTTAATCTCTGTATAATATACGCAATTTTTCTTCGATATATTCTTCTCATTTTATTTAAATGTCTTTCGAAACTACCTGTAGACATAAATTTTGCAATAAGATTTTGAATATGAACGGGTACAGTATTACCTTCAATGTGATTTTGTAAATGATATTTTTCCAATAATGTAGTAGGCAATACCATATATGCTACACGACAACTTGGAAAAATTGACTTTGAGAATGTACTTATATAAATGACTTTATCTCTTGAATATAGTCCTTGAATTGATGGTATAGGCTTACCAAAATATCTAAATTCAGAATCATAATCATCTTCTATAATATAACGTTCTTCTTTTTCTTTAGCCCATTGAATTAATTGGATTCTCTTTTTTAAGTCCATTACATAACCTGTAGGAAATTGATGTGAAGGTGTAATATATACTAGATTTTTTTTGGATTTGATTACTTCATCTACGTTTATACCATTATGTTCTACCTTAATTTGATCATAAGTTACATTTTTTTTATCTAAAATGTGTTTAATAGGTGGATAGCTAGGTTTCTCAATAATAAATGTTGAACTTGAAAGTAAATCTACTAGCAAATTTACTAATTGTTCAGTTGAAGAACCTATGATAATTTGGTCAGGATTGCAAATAACACCACGATTATTGAATAAATAATGTGCAAGTTGAAACCTTAATTGAAATTCTCCTTGATTATGTCCTCTAAGTAACATATTTAAATAATCTTGATCATATAATTCTTTAGAATATTTTCTAAATAAATCTATTGGAAAATGCTTCGTGTCAATTTCATCTAAATTAAAGGCAAATTGATATGTTTCATTATCTCTTTGGGGTGTTAATATATCATCTAGCACTGGTGTAGCATGTGTATGTAAAATTGATAAAGATTCAATTTCTGACACATAATAGCCAGAACGTGGTTTTGAATATATATAGCCTTCATCTAATAGAAGTTGGTATGCATGCTCTACAGTAGTTTGACTGATTGATAAATGTTTACTCAATTGTCTTTTAGAATAAAATTTATCATCTTTTTTAAATTGACCTTCAATAATTTGTTTTTTTAATTTTTCGTAAAGCTGGTGATATAAAGTATTTTTCAATAAAAAACTGACCCCCTAAATTCATCTTATTTTGAACCTTTTTAAATATCAGTTTATATTTTACAATGAACTTAATCAAATTGAAAAGGGGTTATTTTATAATGAGTAAAATCTTAGGATCAGATAGAGTTAAAAGAGGTATGGCAGAAATGCAAAAAGGCGGCGTTATTATGGACGTTGTCAATGCTGAACAAGCAAGAATAGCGGAAGAAGCTGGTGCAGTAGCAGTAATGGCATTAGAACGTGTACCTTCGGATATCAGAGCAGCTGGTGGTGTTGCACGTATGGCAAACCCTAAAATTGTAGAAGAAGTTATGAATGCAGTTTCTATCCCAGTTATGGCAAAAGCACGTATTGGACATATTACGGAAGCAAGAGTCTTAGAAGCGATGGGTGTAGACTACATTGATGAATCAGAAGTTTTGACTCCTGCCGATGAAGAGTATCATTTAAGAAAAGATCAATTTACAGTACCATTTGTATGTGGTTGCCGTAATTTAGGTGAGGCAGCGCGTAGAATTGGTGAAGGTGCAGCTATGTTACGTACTAAAGGTGAACCTGGTACAGGTAATATTGTCGAAGCTGTAAGACATATGAGACAAGTAAATTCAGAAGTAAGTCGATTAACTGTTATGAACGATGATGAAATTATGACTTTTGCAAAAGATATCGGAGCTCCTTATGAAATTTTAAAGCAAATTAAAGACAATGGTCGTTTACCAGTTGTTAATTTTGCAGCAGGTGGTGTTGCGACACCTCAAGATGCAGCATTAATGATGGAACTAGGTGCCGATGGTGTATTCGTAGGATCAGGTATTTTCAAATCTGAAGATCCAGAAAAATTCGCAAAAGCAATTGTTCAAGCAACAACACATTATCAAGATTATGAATTAATTGGTAGATTAGCAAGTGAATTAGGTACTGCTATGAAAGGTCTAGATATAAACCAATTATCTTTAGAAGAACGTATGCAAGAGCGTGGTTGGTAAGATATGAAAATAGGTGTATTAGCATTACAAGGTGCAGTTCGTGAACATATTCGACATATTGAATTAAGTGGTCACGAAGGTGTGGCGGTAAAAAAAGTAGAACAATTACAAGATATAGATGGTTTGATATTGCCTGGTGGTGAATCAACTACATTACGTCGCTTAATGAATTTATATGGTTTTAAAAAGGCGTTACAAAATTCTTCATTGCCGATGTTTGGCACGTGTGCAGGTTTAATTGTACTTGCTCAAGATATTATCGGTGAAGAAGGATATCTTAATAAATTGAATATTACAGTTCAACGTAATTCATTTGGTAGACAAGTTGACAGTTTTGAAACAGAATTAGATATTAAAGGTATTGCTACTGATATTGAGGGTGTTTTTATAAGGGCACCTCATATTGAAAAAGTAGGGCAAGATGTTGATATCTTATGTAAAGTTAATGATAAAATTGTCGCTGTACAACAAGGCAAATATTTAGGTGTCTCATTCCATCCAGAATTAACTGATGATTATAGAGTAACTGCTTACTTTATTAATCAAATTGTAGGTAAAGAGTAGTTCTATATCAACTAGATAGGTTTTAAAATAACTATTAATTGAATTAATTATGCAATATAGACTCCCTTCAAAACTTATTTGGAGGGGGTTATTATGTTATTTTAAAATAGAAAGCATAATAATATCCCTTCAAAGTAATGACTTAAAAGAGTCTACTTTGAAGGGATAAGTAATTTAAAGTTGATTTAGTTATTAAATAAAGAATCCAGCAATTGCAGCTGAAATGAATGATACTAGTGTGGCACCGAATAATAGTTTTAATCCAAAACGGGCAACTGTATCACCTTTTTTATCATTAAGTGATTTAATAGCACCTGAAATAATGCCAATAGAACTAAAGTTTGCAAATGATACTAAGAATACTGAAGTAACACCTTTGGCATGTTCAGATAAATCACCAAGTTTTCCTAGTGCTTGCATAGCAACAAATTCATTTGATAATAATTTTGTAGCCATAACTGATCCAGCTTGTACAGCATCTTGCCATGGTACACCAACCAAGAATGCAAATGGTGCAAATACAAATCCAATTAATGTTTGGAAATCCCATGATATTGCGCCGCCAGATACAGTATTAAAGATATTACTTACAATACCATTTAATAATGCAATGATTGCAATATATCCAATTAACATTGCACCTACTATGACAGCTACTTTGAATCCATCTAAAATGTATTCGCCTAACATTTCAAAAAATGATTGTTGCTTTTCTTCAGTTTCTTCAACGAGTAATTTGTCATCTTCTTCATTAACTTTATATGGATTAATAATTGAAGCAATAATGAATCCACCAAATAAGTTTAAGACAACTGCAGTTACAACATATTTAGGTTCAATTAAGGTAAAGTATGCACCAATAATTGAAGCTGATACCGTTGACATTGCTGAAGCTGTTAATGTATAAAGACGTTGCTTAGGTATGTATGGCAATTGTTTTTTAATTGAAATAAATACTTCAGATTGTCCCAAAATGGCCGCCGCAACAGCATTATATGACTCCAAACGTCCCATACCATTAATTTTAGAAATCAAGAAACCTAAAACGTTAATGATTAAAGGTAAAATCTTTGTGTATTGTAAGATACCAATAATCGCTGAAATAAACACGATAGGTAATAATACACTGAAGAAGAATGGAGGTTGCTTAGGGTTGATATATTGAATTCCACCAAAAACAAAGTTAACACCGTCTGCTGCTTTTAATAATAAGTAATTAAAACCGTTTGATATACCACCTATAACTGTGATACCCATTGTAGTTTTAAGTAAAATAAAGGCAAAGACAAGTTGAATAGCAAGCAAAATTCCTACATATTGCCAGCGTATATTTTTCTTATCTGAGCTAAATAAAAACGCAAGTGCTAAAAAGAAGATAATTCCGATAATCCCAATTAGAATATGCATATATTTTTTCATTCCTTTAGTTTTTTCTACCATCTATCATACAATAAAATGGAAGGGCTAACATCATAAATTTTTGAAAATATAAAAACAAATTAATTGAAAAAGGTCAAAATAGGTCATATAATATAGTCAAAGAAGGTCAAAAAAGGGGTGATATTTATGCACAATATGTCGGACATCATAGAACAATACATCAAGCGATTATTTGAAGAGTCAAACGAAGATGTAGTTGAAATTCAAAGAGCGAACATTGCGCAGCGATTTGATTGCGTACCTTCACAATTGAACTATGTTATCAAAACTCGATTTACTAATGAACATGGTTATGAGATTGAAAGTAAACGTGGTGGCGGTGGATACATTCGCATCACTAAAATTGAAAACAAAGATGCAACAGGTTATATTAATCATTTGCTTCAGTTGATAGGACCTTCTATTTCTCAACAACAAGCCTACTATATTATTGATGGGCTTTTAGATAAATTACTAATAAATGAGCGAGAAGCTAAAATGATTCAAGCAGTTATTGATAGGGAAACACTTTCAATGGATATGGTTTCTAGAGACATTATTAGAGCAAATATTTTAAAACGATTGTTACCAGTTATAAACTATTACTAAATGAAATGAGGTGTTGAAGTGCTCTGTGAAAATTGTCAACTTAATGAAGCGGAATTAAAAATCAAAGTTACAAGTAAAAATAAGACAGAAGAAAAAATGGTGTGTCAAACTTGTGCAGAAGGTCATTATCCATGGAATCAAGCATATGAACAACCTGATTATCAAGAACATCAAGACGATATTGAAGAAGCATTCGTTGTTAAACAAATTTTACAACATTTGGCGACGAAGCATGGTATTAATTTTCAGGATGTGGCATTTAAAGAGGAAAAACGTTGTCCAACATGTGATATGACATTAAAAGATATCGCACATGTTGGTAAATTTGGTTGTGCTAACTGTTATGCAACATTTAAAGATGACATCATCGATATCGTCCGCAGAGTTCAAGGTGGACAATTTGAACACGTAGGGAAGACACCACATTCTTCACATAAAAAAATTGCATTAAAGAAAAAAATTGAAGAGAAAAATATATATTTAAAGCAACTTATAGAAGTTCAAGATTTTGAGCAAGCGGCTATTGTCAGAGATGAAATAAAGGCGCTAAAGTCTGAAGGTGAGGTGCAACATGATGACGCATAACATTCACGATAATATCAGCGAATGGATGAAAAACGATGAAGAAGCGCCGATTGTGATGTCTTCACGAATACGATTAGCACGCAATTTAGAAAATCATGTGCATCCGTTAATGTATGCTTCTGAAAATGATGGGTTTAGGGTAATTAATGAAGTACAAGATGCTTTACTACATTTTCAATTAATGCGACTAGATCAAATGGATCAGCAAAGTAAAATGAAGATGGTTGCTAAACATTTAATTAGTCCAGAATTAATAAAACAACCTGCAGCAGCAGTATTAGTAAATAATGATGAATCTTTAAGTGTAATGATAAACGAAGAAGATCATATTCGTATTCAAGCGATGGGTACTAATACGACATTGCAAGCTTTATATGATCAGGCTTCAGCAATTGATGATGAATTAGATCGTAACCTTGATATTAGTTATGATGAAAAACTTGGATATTTAACGACATGCCCCACAAATATAGGTACTGGGATGCGAGCTAGTGTGATGCTACATTTACCTGGTTTATCTATTATGAAAAGAATGACTCGAATAGCTCAAACAATTAATAGATTCGGATATACAATTAGAGGTATATATGGTGAGGGTTCACAAGTTTATGGACACACTTATCAAGTTTCTAATCAACTTACACTTGGAAAATCAGAACAAGAAATTATTGAAACATTAACTGAAGTTGTTAATCAAATTATTCATGAAGAAAAACAGATAAGACAAAAATTAGACACTTATAATCAATTAGAAACTCAAGACCGTGTTTTTCGCTCGCTAGGCATTTTACAAAATTGTAGAATGATAACTATGGAAGAGGCTTCTTATAGATTAAGCGAAGTTAAACTTGGTATAGATTTAGATTATATTAAATTACAAAACTTTAAGTTTAATGAATTAATGGTTGGTATACAATCACCATTTTTATTAGATGATGAAGATGACAAATTTGTGAAAGAAAAACGAGCAGATATACTAAGAGAACACATAAAGTAGGAGGTCATTATATATGTTATTTGGTAGATTAACTGAACGTGCGCAGCGAGTGTTAGCACATGCTCAAGAAGAAGCAATTCGTTTAAATCATTCAAATATAGGTACAGAACATTTACTGTTAGGTTTAATGAAAGAACCTGAAGGAATTGCTGCAAAAGTATTAGAAAGTTTTAACATTACTGAAGATAAAGTAGTAGAAGAAGTTGAAAAGTTAATTGGACATGGACAAGATCATGTTGGAACTTTGCATTATACACCTAGAGCTAAAAAAGTTATTGAATTATCTATGGATGAGGCTAGAAAGTTACATCATAATTTTGTCGGAACAGAACATATTTTATTAGGTTTAATCCGTGAAAATGAAGGAATTGCTGCAAGAGTATTTGCAAATCTTGATTTAAATATTACAAAAGCACGTGCACAAGTTGTAAAAGCTTTAGGAAATCCGGAAATGAGTAATAAAAATGCACAAGCAACTAAAGCCAATAACACGCCTACATTAGATAGTTTAGCGCGTGATTTAACTGTCATTGCTAAAGATGGCACATTAGATCCAGTTATTGGACGTGATAAAGAAATTACACGTGTTATCGAAGTGTTAAGTAGACGTACTAAAAACAATCCAGTACTTATTGGAGAACCAGGTGTTGGTAAAACTGCTATCGCTGAAGGATTAGCACAAGCAATTGTGAATAACGAAGTTCCTGAGACATTAAAAGATAAAAGAGTAATGTCATTAGATATGGGGACAGTTGTTGCAGGTACTAAATATCGTGGTGAGTTTGAAGAACGTTTGAAAAAAGTAATGGAAGAAATTCAACAAGCAGGTAATGTAATTCTATTTATTGATGAATTGCATACACTAGTTGGTGCTGGTGGTGCAGAAGGTGCAATAGATGCATCTAACATTCTAAAACCAGCATTAGCACGTGGCGAATTGCAATGTATTGGTGCTACAACTTTAGATGAATATCGTAAAAATATTGAAAAAGATGCAGCCTTAGAACGTCGATTCCAACCAGTACAAGTTGATGAACCTTCTGTTATTGATACAGTAGCTATTTTAAAAGGTTTAAGAGACCGATATGAAGCACATCACCGTATCAATATTTCAGATGAGGCTATCGAAGCGGCTGTTAAATTAAGTAATAGATATGTTTCTGATCGCTTCTTACCAGACAAAGCAATCGATTTAATTGATGAAGCAAGTTCTAAAGTTAGGCTTAAAAGTCATACGACTCCTAACAATTTGAAAGAAATTGAACAAGAAATTGAGAAAGTGAAAAATGAAAAAGATGCAGCAGTACATGCGCAAGAGTTTGAAAATGCTGCTAATTTACGTGATAAACAAACAAAACTTGAGAAACAATACGAAGAAGCTAAAAATGAATGGAAAAATACTCAAAATGGCATGTCAACGTCTCTATCAGAAGAAGATATTGCTGAAGTTATTGCTGGTTGGACAGGCATCCCATTAACTAAAATCAATGAAACAGAATCTGAAAAACTGCTTAGTCTTGAAGATACGTTACATGAAAGAGTTATCGGCCAAAAAGATGCTGTTAATTCTATTAGTAAGGCAGTAAGACGTGCTCGTGCAGGATTGAAAGATCCGAAACGTCCAATTGGTAGTTTTATTTTCCTTGGTCCAACTGGTGTCGGTAAAACAGAATTAGCTCGAGCATTAGCAGAATCAATGTTTGGCGATGATGATGCAATGATTCGTGTAGATATGAGTGAATTTATGGAAAAACACGCTGTGAGCCGTTTAGTTGGTGCGCCTCCAGGATATGTTGGACATGATGACGGTGGACAGTTAACTGAAAAAGTTAGACGTAAACCATATTCTGTAATCTTATTCGATGAAATTGAAAAAGCACATCCTGATGTATTTAATATTTTATTACAAGTTCTTGATGATGGGCATTTAACGGATACGAAAGGTCGTACAGTTGATTTTAGAAATACAATTATAATTATGACTTCAAATGTGGGTGCTCAAGAATTACAAGATCAACGCTTTGCAGGGTTCGGTGGATCAAGTGATGGACAAGATTATGAAACTATTCGTAAAACAATGTTGAAAGAATTGAAAAACTCATTCCGCCCAGAATTTTTAAACCGTGTTGATGATATTATTGTATTCCACAAATTAACAAAAGAAGAATTAAAAGAAATCGTTACAATGATGGTTAATAAATTAACTAATCGATTGTCAGAACAAAATATTAATATTATAGTTACAGATAAAGCAAAAGATAAAATCGCTGAAGAAGGCTATGATCCTGAATATGGTGCACGACCATTAATTAGAGCAATTCAAAAAACTATCGAGGATAATTTAAGTGAATTAATTTTAGATGGCAATAAAATCGAAGGTAAAAAAGTTACAGTGGACCATGATGGTGAAAAATTCAAATACGACATCGATGAAGAATCTTCTGAAACTATAGAAACTTCACAAGCATAACAATAAAGACGGTCTGAAACATTAATTTGTTTGGACTGTCTTTTTGTATGCATATTAATTAAATAACTATATTCATTAAGTTAAAATAGTATTTGAAGTTTGGATATACTATCGATGCTTGTTGACTGCTGTTTATATAAACCGAACTATGTTAAATAGTTGGAATTTACAGGTTATAAAAATATTGCTACTTGATGTAATATTAAGACATATCAAATTAAAATTATTTTCTACAATATTGTGACAAGTTGAGTTGGATTAATTTAATAAGAAAGTATTAAGATTTTAGTTTAGAAAGTCAACTTCTATCAATATTATACAAGTTTATTTTATAATATTCGTAAAAAATAAATCTAATAAAACAGTTTGCCTTAGTACTCATGTTAAAATACAAACAAATGTAACTCACATTTAATTTGTCATAATGAGGTTGTGCGTTTAAAATAGATTTGTTCAAAGGAAAGTGGAGGTGCAATTTTGGCCAAGAAAAAAGTGATTTTTGAATGTATGGCTTGTGGTTATCAATCTCCTAAATGGATGGGGAAATGTCCCAATTGTGGTGCTTGGAATCAAATGGAGGAAATTGTTGAAAAAGCTGCCAATCCAAAGCATGGAGTAAAAACGAAAGAATTAGCTGGTAAAGTACAAAAATTAAATAGCATTAAACATGAAACGACACCTAGAGTGTTGACAGATTCTGCAGAATTCAATCGTGTATTAGGTGGCGGTATTGTTAGCGGATCACTTGTTCTGATAGGTGGAGATCCAGGTATTGGTAAGTCAACATTGCTTTTACAAATTTGTGCTTCTTTATCACAAAAGAAAAAAGTGTTATATATTACTGGAGAAGAATCTCTTAATCAAACGAAACTTCGAGCAGAGCGTTTAGATGAAGACTCTAGTGAATTGCAAGTATTAGCAGAAACAGATTTAGAAGTTATATATCAAACAGTTAAAGAAGAACAACCAGACCTGTTAGTAGTTGATTCTATTCAAACGATTTATCACCCTGAAATTAGTTCGGCACCGGGTTCTGTTTCACAAGTTCGTGAAAGTACACAAAGTTTAATGAACATTGCAAAACAAATGAATATTGCAACTTTTATTGTTGGACATGTAACGAAAGAAGGTCAAATTGCAGGTCCTAGGTTATTGGAACATATGGTAGATACAGTGCTTTATTTTGAAGGTGATGAACATCATGCATATCGAATTTTACGTGCTGTTAAAAATCGTTTTGGTTCTACCAATGAAATGGGTATTTTTGAAATGAAACAAAGCGGGTTAAAGGGTGTTAATAATCCGTCTGAAATGTTTTTAGAAGAACGTTCTACAAATGTACCTGGGTCTACAATTGTTGCAACAATGGAAGGCACAAGACCACTTTTAATAGAAGTACAAGCGCTTGTAACACCGACAACATTTAATAATCCAAGAAGAATGGCAACGGGAATTGATCATAATCGACTAAGTTTACTGATGGCTGTTTTAGAAAAGAAAGAAAATTATCTATTGCAGCAACAAGATGCTTATATCAAAGTCGCAGGTGGAGTGAAATTGACAGAGCCAGCTGTTGATTTAAGTGTAATCGTGGCTACCGCATCAAGCTTTAAAGATAAAGCAGTTGATGGTTTAGATTGTTACATTGGAGAAGTTGGTTTAACGGGAGAGGTACGTCGTGTATCTCGTATAGAACAACGCGTACAAGAAGCTGCAAAGTTAGGCTTCAAACGTGCAATTATTCCTAAAAATAATATTGGCGGATGGACATATCCAGAAGGGATTCAAGTAATTGGCGTAACTTCTGTACATGAAGCACTATCATTCGCTCTTCATTCATAAAACATCTAGAAAGGAGGACATTGTGTGAATATCGTTAAACTAATTGTTATTATTATTTACTTAATTATTGGAAGTGCATTAGGAATCATTATTATTCCCGAAATTGCCAATGACCTTGGTTTGCAAGACTCAAATTTATTAAAAAATCATTATGTTGACGGCATAATTGGAAGCATTTTTATTTTCTTAGTCTTGGGTATATTTATTAGACGATTTGCAAATGCTATAAGAGGATTAGAACATTTTATAATGCGTAGAAGCGCTGTCGAAATATTATTTGCTACAATAGGATTAATCATTGGATTACTTATATCTGTCATGGTTTCATTTATTTTAGAATCAATTGGTAATTCCATTTTCAATCATTTCATTCCAGTTATAATTACAATATTATTATGCTATTTTGGTTTTCAATTCGGACTTAAAAAACGAGATGAAATGCTAATGTTTTTACCTGAAAATATCGCACGCTCTATGTCTCAACACACTAAAAGTGCAACACCAAAAATTATCGACACAAGTGCAATTATAGACGGGCGAATTTTAGAAGTTATTCGTTGCGGCTTTATCGATGGCAATATATTAATTCCACAAGGTGTGATTAATGAATTGCAAATAGTTGCAGATTCGAACGATAGTGTAAAACGTGAAAAAGGTAAACGAGGGTTGGACATTTTGAATGAATTGTATGATTTAGATTATCCAACAAAAGTTATACATCCAACTAAATCACATAGTGATATCGATACGATGTTATTAAAATTGGCCAAACAATATCATGCAAGCATTATTACAACAGATTTTAATTTGAATAAAGTTTGTCATGTACATGGCATAAAAGCATTAAATGTTAATGATTTATCAGAAGCAATTAAACCAAATGTTCATCAAGGAGATCAGCTACATATTTTATTAACAAAGATGGGCAAAGAACCTGGTCAAGCTGTTGGATATTTGGATGATGGAACGATGGTCGTTGTTGATAATGCTAAGAATTTAATTGGAAGTCACGTTCATTTAGAAGTAGTAAGTCTTTTGCAAACATCGTCAGGAAGAATTGTCTTTGCTAAAAAATTAGATGATACAGTCTCTTTATAATAAAGGGTGCTGCCAAATGTATAAATAACCTTAAAGCAAATGAATTATCAAATTTTATAAATAGTGCTAAAATATCACTGAAAACATTCATTTGGTGATTTGTATGTTTAAAAAATATCAAAGTTATTCTTATAGAAATTAAGACATTGAATAGCAGAATCAATGATGACATGATTTAACAGTTGAGTCTTAAATTGATTATGCAGTACAATATACATTTTAGATAATTAAAATGTACAAGTTCAGCAGTCTTGTTTCTTAAGAATAGCTTTTTTAAAGTGTTGAAAAACAACATTAATCTATTTAAAATTTAAGCATATTACCTAGGAAATTATGTTATGATATAACAATAAAATTATTTTAAAAGTCGTGTTAAAAAGCGTGGTTTCAAATTTTAGCAATAAGACTATAAGAACATTTGT
This sequence comes from Staphylococcus schweitzeri, assembly GCF_002902405.1. Taxonomy (GTDB): domain Bacteria; phylum Bacillota; class Bacilli; order Staphylococcales; family Staphylococcaceae; genus Staphylococcus; species Staphylococcus schweitzeri. The sequence goes on along the minus strand of NZ_PPQS01000048.1, from coordinate 138,849 downwards.
TAAAACGGTCGAAGCTAACAAATGAACAAATTAAATGCATGATAATGAATATAGGAGTGAATATAATGAGCGACCGCATAAGAGTAAGATATGCACCAAGTCCAACTGGATACCTTCATATTGGTAACGCAAGAACTGCGTTATTTAATTACTTGTTTGCAAAACATTACAATGGAGATTTCGTCATCCGTATTGAAGATACGGATAAAAAACGTAACCTTGAAGATGGTGAAGCATCACAATTTGATAATTTAAAATGGTTGGGTTTAGATTGGGATGAGTCGGTAGATAAAGATAAAGGATTCGGACCATACCGTCAATCTGAGCGTCAACATATCTATCAACCACTAATAGATCAATTATTGGCGGAAGACAAAGCTTATAAATGCTATATGACTGAAGAGGAGTTGGAAGCTGAACGTGAAGCTCAAATTGCACGTGGTGAAATGCCTCGCTATGGTGGTCAACATGCGCATTTGACTGAAGAACAACGTCAACAATTTGAAGCTGAAGGACGTCAGCCAGCTATACGCTTCCGAGTACCTCAAAATCAAACATACACATTTGATGATATGGTAAAAGGAAATATCTCATTTGATTCAAACGGTATTGGAGACTGGGTAATCGTTAAAAAAGATGGTATTCCAACATATAACTTTGCAGTAGCTATTGATGATCACTACATGGAAATTTCAGATGTTATTCGCGGTGATGATCATATTTCAAATACGCCTAAACAAATCATGATTTATGAAGCGTTTGGCTGGGAACCACCCCGTTTTGGTCATATGTCACTGATTGTAAATGAAGAACGTAAAAAGTTAAGTAAGCGTGATGGACAAATCTTACAATTTATTGAGCAATATCGTGATTTAGGCTACTTACCAGAAGCATTGTTCAATTTTATTGCGTTATTAGGATGGTCTCCTGAAGGTGAAGAAGAAATCTTTTCAAAAGATGAATTTATCAAAATATTTGATGAAAAGCGTTTATCAAAATCACCGGCATTTTTCGATAAGCAAAAATTAGCTTGGGTTAATAACCAATATATGAAGCAAAAAGATACTGAAACAGTATTCCAATTAGCATTACCACATTTAGTTAAAGCGAATTTAATACCTGAGAATCCGTCGGAAGAAGATTTGGAATGGGGACGTAAACTTATTGGACTTTATCAAAAAGAAATGAGTTATGCAGGTGAAATCGTTCCTTTATCAGAAATGTTCTTTAAAGAGATGCCAGCCTTAGGTGAAGAAGAGCAGCAAGTGATTGATGGTGAACAAGTACCAGAATTAATGACTCATTTATATAGTAAACTAGAAGCACTTGAACCATTTGAGGCAACAGAAATTAAAAAGACAATTAAAGAAGTACAAAAAGAAACAGGTATTAAAGGTAAACAACTATTTATGCCAATTCGAGTTGCTGTAACAGGTCAAATGCATGGACCTGAATTACCAAATACTATTGAAGTCCTTGGTAAAGATAAAGTGTTAAGTCGCCTAAAACAGTACATTTAATGATTAACTTAAATTATTGAAGTATATACTTGAATTTTAAGACGTAAGCGCCTATGATAAAGTTGTATTATTAAATTAAAATATAACGAATTAAAATTTATAAAGTCGAAGGATTAGTAATTAAATTTATACGATTCAGAGAGTGTACGGTTGCTGTAAGTACAACGTAAAAATTAATGAATGCACCTTCGTATACTTAATTAAATATATAATGAGAGTAGTAGGGATTAAAAAGAGGTCGTTTGTAAACATTACAACAATGATAACCTTTTTAGATACTCTATACTGAATTCAGAGTGGAACCGTGCGGAAGCGCCTCTAACATTACAAATTAAATGTTAGTGGTGCTTTTTTACATTAAATTAAGGGTACTTTAGTTATATATTTATGTAGTTCAATCGTTGAGGAGGAAATGATCTTGTTAAAAAGAATGAGAGACGACATAAAAATGGTATTTGAGCAGGATCCAGCGGCACGTTCAACATTAGAAATCATTACAACATATGCCGGGTTACATGCAGTATGGAGTCATTTGATTGCACATAAATTATACAATCAAAAAAAATATGTTGCAGCACGTGCAATATCTCAAATTTCAAGATTTTTTACAGGTATAGAAATTCATCCAGGTGCTAAAATTGGTAAGCGTCTATTTATTGATCACGGTATGGGCGTAGTAATTGGTGAAACGTGCACAATCGGTGATAATGTGACAATTTATCAAGGCGTTACACTTGGTGGTACAGGGAAAGAAAAAGGAAAAAGACATCCGGATATCGGAGATAACGTTTTAATCGCAGCAGGTGCTAAAGTTTTAGGTAATATAAAAATAAATTCAAATGTAAATATTGGTGCAAATTCAGTTGTTTTACAATCGGTACCAAGTTATTCAACAGTCGTTGGCATACCTGGACATATTGTTAAGCAAGATGGTGTCAGAGTTGGCAAAACATTCGACCACCGTAACTTACCAGATCCAATTTATGAACAAATTAAGCATTTAGAACGACAACTTGAAAAGACTAGGAATGGAGAGATTCAAGATGATTACATTATATAATACACTTACACGTCAAAAGGAAGTGTTCAAGCCAATAGAACCAGGGAAAGTAAAAATGTATGTATGTGGTCCAACCGTATATAACTATATTCACATAGGGAATGCGAGACCAGCTATTAACTATGACGTAGTAAGACGCTATTTTGAATATCAAGGTTACGATGTAGAATATGTATCTAACTTTACTGATGTAGACGATAAATTAATTAAACGTTCTCAAGAATTAAACCAATCAGTTCCAGAAATAGCGGAAAAATATATTGCCGCATTTCACGAGGATGTTGGTGCTTTAAATGTAAAGAAGGCAACATCAAATCCACGCGTAATGGATCACATGGACGATATTATTAAGTTTATTAAAGAACTAGTTGATCAAAGGTATGCATATGAAAGCGGTGGCGATGTTTACTTTAGAACACGTAAGTTTGAAGGGTATGGCAAATTAAGTCATCAATCAATTGATGATTTAAAAGTTGGTGCGCGTATAGATGCAGGTGAGTATAAAGAAGATGCATTAGATTTTACATTATGGAAAAAAGCGAAGCCAGGGGAAATAAGCTGGGATAGCCCATTCGGTGAAGGTCGCCCAGGGTGGCACATTGAATGTTCAGTTATGGCATTTCATGAATTAGGTGCAACGATAGATATTCATGCAGGTGGTTCGGATTTACAGTTTCCCCATCATGAAAATGAAATTGCACAATCTGAAGCACACAATCATGCACCATTTGCTAATTATTGGATGCATAATGGTTTTATAAATATTGATAATGAAAAAATGAGTAAATCATTAGGTAACTTTATTTTAGTACACGACATTATTAAAGAAGTAGATCCAGACGTACTAAGATTCTTTATGATAAGTGTACATTATAGAAGTCCAATTAATTACAATTTAGAATTAGTAGAATCAGCTCGTAGCGGACTTGAGCGCATTCGAAATAGTTATCAGTTAATCGAAGAGCGTGCCGAAATTGCTACTAATATTGAAAATCAACAATCATATATTGAACAAATTGATACAATTTTAAATCGTTTTGAAACAGTTATGAATGATGATTTTAATACAGCTAATGCAATTACAGCATGGTACGATTTAGCAAAATTAGCTAATAAATATGTACTTGAGAATACGACTTCCACAGCAGTCATCGATAAATTCAAAGAGGTTTATCAAATTTTTAGTGATGTGTTAGGTGTACCTTTAAAATCTAAGAATGCAGATGAATTATTAGATGAAGATGTTGAAAAATTAATCGAAGAACGTAATGAAGCTAGAAGAAACAAAGATTTTGCAAGAGCTGATGAGATTAGAGACATGTTGAAAGAGCAAAATATTATTTTAGAAGACACACCTCAAGGGGTTAGATTTAAACGTGGATAACCAACAAGATTATCAAATAAAGTTATTAAATCCATTAACTTTAGCATATATGGGTGACGCAGTTTTAGATCAATATGTACGTAATTATATTGTTATGAAACTTAAAAGTAAGCCAAATAAATTACATCAAATGTCAAAAAAATATGTATCTGCAAAAAGCCAAGCTCAAACGCTAGAATATCTAATTGAATATGAATGGTTTACTGAAGAAGAAATGGCAATTTTGAAGCGAGGACGTAATGCAAAAAGTCATACTAAAGCAAAAAATACCGATGTTCAAACTTATCGTAAAAGTTCTGCATTGGAAGCTGTTATCGGCTTCCTTTATTTGGATAAGAGAGAAGAACGATTAGAGGTATTATTAAATAAAATTATAACCATAGTTAATGAAAGGTAGTGGCGACATGGAAGATACAGTTATTGTTGGTAGGCATGCTGTCAGAGAAGCAATTATTACTGGGCATCCTATAAATAAAATATTGATTCAAGAAGGTATAAAGAAACAACAAATCAATGAAATTTTAAAAAATGCAAAAGATCAAAAAATCATTGTTCAAACAGTACCAAAATCTAAATTAGATTTTTTAGCAAATGCGCCTCATCAAGGTGTAGCAGCGCTCATTGCACCATATGAATATACAGATTTCGGACAATTTTTAAAACAGCAAAAAGAGAAAGGTGCTTTATCGACAGTACTTATATTAGATGGATTAGAAGATCCGCACAATTTAGGATCAATTTTAAGGACTGCAGATGCAACGGGTGTTGATGGTGTGATTATTCCTAAACGACGATCAGTTACTTTAACGCAAACTGTTGCTAAAGCATCAACTGGCGCGATAGAACATATTCCTGTAATACGGGTAACAAATTTAGCTAAGACAATTGATGAACTTAAAGAAAATGGTTTTTGGGTAGCAGGTACAGAAGCAAATAATGCTACGGACTATAGAAATCTTGAAGCGGATATGTCATTAGCAATTGTCATTGGAAGCGAAGGGCAAGGCTTGAGTCGCTTAGTAAGTGATAAATGCGACTTCTACATTAAAATACCAATGGTAGGACATGTAAACAGCTTGAACGCATCAGTTGCAGCCAGTTTAATGATGTACGAAGTATTTCGTAAAAGACATGACGTTGGAGAATTATAATGAAGGAACGTTACTTAATCATTGATGGGTACAATATGATTGGTCAATCACCAACGTTGAGCGCCATAGCGAAAGAAAATTTGGAAGAAGCACGGTTACAATTAATTGATGCAATTGCAAACTATAATGCAGTTATTTCAGATGAAATTATTTGTGTTTTCGATGCTTATGAGCAATCTGGTATTGAGAGAGAATATATGTACCATGGTGTTAAAACGATTTTTACAAAAGAGAAAGAGACTGCAGATAGTTTTATTGAACGATATGTATATGAACTCTACGACAAGCATACAAAACATATTACAGTAGTTACTAGTGATATGAGTGAGCAACATGCAATTTTTGGATCAGGGGCATATCGGATTTCTTCAAGAGAAATGTGGAGAGATTTGAAAGAAAATGAAATTGACGTAAGTAAATCGTTAGATGATATTAGTGAAAATAAACCAAGAACTAGAATTCCGCTTTCTTCTGAGACACTTGCAGAATTCGAAAAAATTAGACGAGGACATCATAAAAAGTAAGCTTATTGCCACCTTGAAAATCTAAATGTAACAGTATTAAACTAACCATAATCTTAGGTAGAAGGGGTTAGTTTAATTTTTGGAAAGATATATATCACCGCACAATAATGTTAAAAAAGTCAGCAATATAGTTGACGAGAATGAATTTGAAAAGTTAATAACGGATTTGAAACCATTAATTGTTCGACGTATGAAAAGGTTTGGCTTTAAATTTCATGATTTGGAAGACTTATATCAAGAGATACTTATAAAGATATATAGGGCAACTAAAACATTTGATTTTAATGGGGAACAACCATTTGTTAATTATGTTCAATGTTTAATCACTTCTGTTAAATACGATTATTTAAGGAAGTGTTTAGCATCTTCTAAAAGAATGGATAATTTAGTAAATGAATATAAAGTTATATATCCATGTGCATTAAAGCATCATGACATTGAAAGAAACTATTTAAATAAACTAACTGTCACAGAGTTAATTTGTCAGTTTAAACGTTTAAGTGCATTTGAAAAGGAAGTAATGTATTTTATATGTGAACAATATAAGCCAAGAGAGATTGCTCGATTGATGAATGTTAAAGAAAAAACTATTTATAATGCAATTCAACGTTGTAAAAGTAAAATAAGACAGCATTTTAAAATGAATTAAGATTCAGTACAGTAAAAGGGTTAAATGAGCACGTGATACTTCTTGGATAGTTTGACATTTGTTATAAATTTTATGTATAGTATACTGGTATTATAATGAATAAAGGTGAAGTATTGTGAGGAAAATACCTTTAAATTGTGAGGTTTGTGGCAATAGAAATTACAATGTTCCAAAGCAAGAAGGCTCGGCAACAAGATTAACTTTAAAGAAATATTGTCCAAAATGTAACGCGCACACAATTCATAAAGAATCGAAATAAATACATTCAAAATAATACTTTGAAAATATGTTCAAAGGATTTGGAGGTTGAACAGATGGCTAAAAAAGAAAGTTTCTTTAAAGGCGTTAAGTCTGAAATGGAAAAAACAAGTTGGCCGACGAAAGAAGAGCTATTTAAATATACTGTAATTGTAGTCTCTACTGTTATATTCTTCTTAGTCTTTTTCTATGCCTTAGATTTAGGAATTACAGCATTGAAAAATTTATTATTTGGTTAGAGGAGTGAAGACATGTCTGAAGAAGTTGGCGCAAAGCGTTGGTATGCAGTGCATACATATTCTGGATATGAAAACAAAGTTAAAAAGAATTTAGAAAAAAGAGTAGAATCTATGAATATGACTGAACAAATCTTTAGAGTAGTCATACCGGAAGAAGAAGAAACTCAAGTAAAAGATGGTAAAGCTAAAACAACTGTTAAGAAAACATTTCCTGGCTATGTTTTAGTGGAATTAATTATGACGGACGAATCTTGGTATGTAGTTAGAAATACGCCAGGTGTAACTGGATTTGTTGGATCTGCTGGTGCAGGATCAAAGCCCAATCCATTATTGCCGGATGAAGTCCGCTTTATCCTAAAACAAATGGGACTTAAAGAAAAAACAATCGATGTAGAACTAGAAATTGGTGAACAAGTCCGCATTAAATCTGGTCCATTTGCAAATCAAGTTGGTGAAGTTCAAGAAATTGAAACAGATAAGTTTAAGTTAACTGTTTTAGTAGATATGTTTGGACGTGAAACACCAGTTGAAGTTGAATTTGACCAAATTGAAAAGCTTTAATTTTATATTAAAGCAATTAAACTAACCAAAAGATAAAAAAGAGTATTGATTTTTTAATTAGAAAAGTGTTAAAATTATGTGGTCGCGCTTTTAGAGCGCCCATTTCGTCACGAAATGTTAAGAGTGGGAGGGCAAAACTGAGCCCTGTGACCACATCACGATATCAAGGAGGTGCACATCGTGGCTAAAAAAGTAGATAAAGTTGTTAAATTACAAATTCCTGCAGGTAAAGCGAATCCAGCACCACCAGTTGGTCCAGCATTAGGTCAAGCAGGTGTGAATATCATGGGATTCTGTAAAGAGTTCAATGCACGTACTCAAGATCAAGCAGGTTTAATTATTCCGGTAGAAATCAGTGTTTATGAAGATCGTTCATTTACATTCATTACAAAAACTCCACCGGCTCCAGTATTACTTAAAAAAGCAGCTGGTATTGAAAAAGGTTCTGGTGAACCAAACAAAACTAAAGTTGCTACAGTAACTAAAGATCAAGTACGCGAAATTGCTAACAGCAAAATGCAAGACTTAAACGCTGCAGACGAAGAAGCGGCTATGCGTATTATCGAAGGTACTGCACGTAGTATGGGTATCGTTGTAGAATAATAATTCGAATATTAAATTTGATTAAAAGATTTAAACGATGAAGCAGATAACAGAGATAATAATGATGAATTATAAATATAATCTGTATGACTAGATTAATGATTGATTTATTCATAAGATTAGTTCTTCTGTTGTCTGCTCTTAACTTGCATCAAGCAAGTAATGTGGGAGGAAATTCCGCTAAAACCACTAAAGGAGGAACTATAAATGGCTAAAAAAGGTAAAAAGTATCAAGAAGCAGCTAGTAAAGTTGATCGTACTCAGCACTACAGTGTTGAAGAAGCAATTAAATTAGCTAAAGAAACAAGTATTGCTAACTTTGACGCTTCAGTTGAAGTTGCATTCCGTTTAGGAATTGATACACGTAAAAATGACCAACAAATCCGTGGCGCAGTAGTATTACCAAACGGAACTGGTAAATCACAAAGTGTATTAGTATTCGCTAAAGGCGATAAAATTGCTGAAGCTGAGGCAGCAGGTGCTGACTATGTAGGTGAAGCAGAATACGTTCAAAAAATCCAACAAGGTTGGTTTGACTTCGATGTAGTAGTTGCTACACCAGACATGATGGGTGAAGTTGGTAAATTAGGTCGTGTATTAGGACCTAAAGGTTTAATGCCAAACCCTAAGACTGGAACTGTAACAATGGATGTTAAAAAAGCTGTTGAAGAAATCAAAGCTGGTAAAGTAGAATACCGTGCTGAAAAAGCTGGTATCGTACACGCATCTATCGGTAAAGTTTCATTCACTGATGAACAATTAATCGAAAACTTCAATACTTTACAAGATGTATTAGCTAAAGCTAAACCATCATCTGCTAAAGGTACTTACTTCAAATCTGTTGCTGTAACTACAACAATGGGTCCTGGAGTTAAAATTGATACTGCAAGTTTTAAATAATAAATGAGATAAATGATTACAGGCTGAAAGAATTTACTTTCAGTCTGTAAAAATATATTGACAATGAGTGGTTTACAAGTTATATTACTTATTGTGATTATTTTACCTAAGACAGTAGGAGTTATTTATAACTTAAAATTTATCCTACCGAGGCTAAAATTGACTTGAACGTGATGATTAATGATCTTTCAAGCACTTTTTGCCGTGGGTAGAAAGTGCTTTTTTTATTAATTTTAAAAAAAGCACCAAAAATTTAAATGGAGGTGTCTGAATGTCTGCTATCATTGAAGCTAAAAAACAATTAGTTGATGAAATTGCTGAGGTACTATCAAATTCAGTTTCAACAGTAATCGTTGACTATCGTGGGTTAACAGTAGCTGAAGTTACTGACTTACGTTCACAATTACGTGAAGCCGGTGTTGAGTATAAAGTATACAAAAACACTATGGTACGTCGTGCAGCTGAAAAAGCTGGTATCGAAGGCTTAGATGAATTCTTAACAGGTCCTACTGCTATTGCAACTTCTAATGAAGATGCTGTAGCTGCAGCGAAAGTAATTTCTGGATTTGCTAAAGATCATGAAGCATTAGAAATTAAATCAGGCGTTATGGAAGGCAATGTTATTACAGCAGAAGAAGTTAAAACTGTTGGTTCATTACCTTCACACGATGGTCTTGTATCTATGCTTTTATCAGTATTACAAGCTCCTGTACGCAACTTCGCTTATGCGGTTAAAGCTATTGGAGAACAAAAAGAAGAAAACGCTGAATAATTTTTAGCGTAAAAAACTTAAAATTAATGGAGGAATTATAAATGGCTAATCATGAACAAATCATTGAAGCGATTAAAGAAATGTCAGTATTAGAATTAAACGACTTAGTAAAAGCAATTGAAGAAGAATTTGGTGTAACTGCAGCTGCTCCAGTAGCAGTAGCAGGTGCAGCTGGTGGCGCTGACGCTGCAGCAGAAAAAACTGAATTTGACGTTGAGTTAACTTCAGCTGGTTCATCTAAAATCAAAGTTGTTAAAGCTGTAAAAGAAGCAACTGGTTTAGGATTAAAAGATGCTAAAGAATTAGTAGACGGAGCTCCTAAAGTAATCAAAGAAGCTTTACCTAAAGAAGAAGCTGAAAAACTTAAAGAACAATTAGAAGAAGTTGGAGCTACTGTAGAATTAAAATAATTCTAGTATCTTAAACTTAATAGTCAAAGTTTTATGGGAGTGGGACAGAAATGATATTTTCGCAAAATTTATTTCGTCGTCCCACCCCGGCAAGGTTGACTAGAATTGAAAAAAGCTTGTTACAAGCGCATTTTCGTTCAGTCAACTACTGCCAATATAACTTTTTAGAGCATAGAACATTGATTTATGTCTCAGGCTCATAATGAAATGATTCTTTGAGAAGTTAAAACCCCGTTATTTTGATAACGGGGTTTTATTCATGTAAACACATAATGTAATGTTATAATAATGACGAGTTACAAAATGAAGATGAGGTGGAATAGTGAGTCATTACTATGATGAAGATCCAAGTGTAAGTAGCGATGAACAACGAATCCAATATCAAGTGAATCAGCATCTTATCCATTTAATTACAGACAATGGCGTTTTTTCAAAAGATAGAGTGGATTACGGATCAGACGTTCTCATTAAAACTTTTTTAAAAGCACATCCTCCTGGACCAAGTAAAAGAATAGCTGATGTTGGATGTGGATATGGTCCTATAGGTTTGATGATTGCAAAAGTATCTCCACATCATACGATTACTATGCTTGATGTAAATCACAGAGCACTTACTTTAGTTGAAAAAAACAAAAAATTAAATGATGTCGACAATGTGATTGTAAAAGAAAGCAATGCTTTAACTGCAGTAGAAAATGAAAGTTTAGACTTTGTATTGACTAATCCACCTATAAGGGCAGGTAAAGAAACCGTACATCGTATTTTCGAACAAGCGTTTGATAAATTGGATGCAAAGGGAGAACTATTTGTTGTTATACAGAAAAAGCAAGGAATGCCATCTGCAAAGAAAAAAATGGAAGCACTTTTTGGAAATGTAGAGGTACTGAATAAAGATAAAGGATATTATATTCTAAGAAGCATAAAAGCTTGAAAAGAATCCGATATTCTGTTATAGTTATATAATGTAAAAATTTATGTTCAATAAGTGTGTACTTTTACGTTAAATAGATAAGTTAATTAGGAATAAATATAGAATCGAAAATGGTGTCATCATTAGTGTTGCCGTTTTCTTTTTGTCTTTTTATTAATATGCTTATATTATTTAGCTAAAAGCGGATCACATAATTTTTGAGGGGTGAATCTGTTTGGCAGGTCAAGTTGTCCAATATGGAAGACATCGTAAACGTAGAAACTACGCGAGAATTTCAGAAGTATTAGAATTACCAAACTTAATAGAAATTCAAACTAAATCTTACGAGTGGTTCCTTAGAGAAGGTTTAATCGAAATGTTTAGAGACATTTCGCCAATTGAAGACTTTACTGGTAATTTATCATTAGAATTTGTGGATTACCGTTTAGGAGAACCAAAATATGATTTAGAAGAATCTAAAAACCGTGACGCTACTTATGCTGCACCTCTTCGTGTAAAAGTGCGTCTAATAATTAAAGAAACTGGTGAAGTTAAAGAACAAGAAGTTTTCATGGGTGATTTCCCATTAATGACTGATACTGGTACGTTCGTAATCAATGGTGCTGAACGTGTAATCGTATCTCAATTAGTTCGTTCACCATCCGTTTATTTTAATGAAAAAATCGACAAAAATGGTCGCGAAAACTATGATGCAACAATTATTCCTAACCGTGGTGCATGGTTAGAATATGAAACAGACGCAAAAGATGTGGTTTATGTTCGTATCGATAGAACACGTAAATTACCTTTAACAGTATTATTACGTGCATTAGGTTTTTCAAGTGATCAAGAAATTGTTGACCTTTTAGGTGACAATGAATATTTACGTAATACTTTAGAGAAAGATAGCACTGAAAACACAGAACAAGCGTTACTAGAAATCTATGAACGTTTGCGTCCAGGTGAACCACCAACGGTTGAAAATGCTAAGAGTCTATTGTATTCACGTTTCTTCGATCCAAAACGTTATGATCTAGCAAGTGTAGGTCGTTATAAAACAAACAAAAAATTACATTTAAAACATCGTTTGTTCAATCAAAAATTAGCTGAGCCAATCGTTAATACTGAAACTGGAGAAATCGTTGTTGAAGAAGGTACGGTACTTGATCGTCGCAAACTTGATGAAATCATGGACGTTCTTGAAACAAACGCTAACAGTGAAGTGTTTGAATTACATGGTAGTGTTATTGATGAACCAGTTGAAATTCAATCTATCAAAGTTTATGTACCTAATGATGATGAAGAGCGCACTACAACAGTAATTGGTAATGCATTCCCTGATTCGGAAGTTAAATGTATTACGCCAGCAGATATTATTGCTTCAATGAGTTATTTCTTTAACTTATTAAGTGGTATTGGATATACAGATGATATCGACCATTTAGGTAACCGTAGATTACGTTCGGTTGGTGAATTATTGCAAAACCAATTCCGTATCGGTTTATCAAGAATGGAAAGAGTTGTACGTGAGAGAATGTCAATTCAAGACACAGAGTCTATCACACCTCAACAATTAATTAATATTCGTCCTGTAATTGCATCTATTAAAGAGTTCTTTGGTAGCTCACAATTATCACAATTCATGGACCAAGCTAACCCATTAGCTGAGTTAACGCATAAACGTCGTCTATCAGCTTTAGGACCGGGTGGATTAACACGTGAACGTGCTCAAATGGAAGTACGTGACGTTCACTACTCTCACTATGGTCGTATGTGTCCAATCGAAACACCTGAGGGACCAAACATCGGTTTAATTAACTCATTGTCTAGTTATGCACGAGTAAATGAATTTGGATTCATTGAAACACCTTACCGTAAAGTAGACCTAGATACACATGCAATCACAGATCAAATTGACTATTTAACAGCTGATGAAGAGGATAGTTATGTAGTAGCACAAGCAAACTCTAAATTAGATGAAAATGGTCGTTTCATGGATGATGAAGTAGTATGTCGTTTCCGTGGTAACAATACAGTTATGGCCAAAGAAAAAATGGATTACATGGATGTATCACCTAAACAGGTAGTTTCAGCTGCGACTGCATGTATTCCATTCTTAGAAAACGATGACTCTAACCGTGCATTGATGGGTGCGAACATGCAACGTCAAGCAGTACCTTTAATGAATCCAGAAGCACCATTTGTTGGTACTGGTATGGAACACGTTGCAGCACGTGACTCTGGTGCAGCTATTACAGCTAAGCATAGAGGCCGTGTTGAACATGTTGAATCTAATGAAATCCTTGTACGTCGTCTTGTTGAAGAAAATGGCGTTGAACATGAAGGAGAATTAGATCGTTATCCATTAGCTAAATTTAAACGTTCAAACTCAGGTACATGTTACAACCAACGACCAATCGTTGCGGTTGGGGATGTTGTTGAGTACAACGAAATCTTGGCAGATGGTCCATCTATGGAATTAGGTGAAATGGCATTAGGTAGAAACGTTGTTGTCGGATTCATGACTTGGGATGGTTATAACTATGAGGATGCCGTAATCATGAGTGAAAGACTTGTAAAAGATGATGTTTATACATCAATTCATATTGAAGAATATGAATCAGAAGCTCGTGACACTAAGTTAGGACCTGAAGAAATTACAAGAGATATTCCTAATGTTTCTGAAAGTGCACTTAAAAATTTAGATGATCGTGGTATCGTTTATGTTGGTGCAGAAGTTAAAGATGGAGATATTTTAGTTGGTAAAGTAACGCCAAAAGGTGTGACTGAATTAACTGCTGAAGAAAGATTACTACATGCAATCTTTGGTGAAAAAGCACGTGAAGTTAGAGATACTTCATTACGTGTTCCTCACGGTGCTGGTGGTATCGTTCTTGATGTAAAAGTGTTTAATCGTGAAGAGGGTGATGATACGTTATCACCTGGTGTAAACCAATTAGTACGTGTATACATCGTTCAAAAACGTAAAATTCATGTTGGTGACAAAATGTGTGGTCGACATGGTAACAAAGGTGTAATCTCTAAGATTGTTCCTGAAGAAGATATGCCTTACTTACCAGATGGGCGTCCGATTGATATCATGTTAAACCCACTTGGTGTACCATCTCGTATGAATATCGGACAAGTATTAGAGTTACACTTAGGTATGGCTGCTAAGAATCTTGGTATTCACGTTGCATCACCTGTATTTGATGGTGCAAATGACGACGATGTATGGTCAACAATTGAAGAAGCTGGTATGGCTCGTGATGGTAAGACTGTACTTTACGATGGACGTACAGGTGAACCTTTCGATAACCGTATTTCAGTTGGTGTAATGTACATGTTGAAACTTGCGCACATGGTTGATGATAAACTACACGCACGTTCAACAGGGCCATACTCACTTGTTACACAACAACCACTTGGTGGTAAAGCACAATTTGGTGGACAACGTTTTGGCGAGATGGAGGTATGGGCACTTGAAGCATATGGTGCTGCGTACACATTACAAGAAATCTTAACTTATAAATCCGATGATACAGTAGGACGTGTGAAAACATACGAAGCTATTGTTAAAGGTGAAAACATTTCTAGACCAAGTGTTCCAGAGTCATTCCGAGTATTGATGAAAGAATTACAAAGTTTAGGATTAGATGTAAAAGTTATGGATGAGCAAGATAATGAAATCGAAATGACAGACGTTGACGACGATGATGTTGTAGAACGTAAAGTAGATTTACAACAAAACGATGCTCCTGAAACACAAAAAGAAGTTACTGATTAATACGCAATTTACAAAATTAGGCAATAAAGATACTAAACTGAATCATTTAAATTATTCAGTTTAGTACTTTAAGCCATTTTAAATAAATGCAAATCAATCAAATAGCACAGCTAATCTAAATTGAAGGAGGTAGGCTCCTTGATTGATGTAAATAATTTCCATTATATGAAAATAGGCTTAGCTTCACCTGAAAAAATCCGCTCATGGTCATTTGGTGAAGTTAAAAAACCTGAAACAATCAACTACCGTACATTAAAACCTGAAAAAGATGGTCTATTCTGTGAAAGAATTTTTGGACCTACAAAAGACTGGGAATGTAGTTGTGGTAAATACAAACGTGTTCGCTACAAAGGCATGGTCTGTGACAGATGTGGTGTTGAAGTAACTAAATCTAAAGTACGTCGTGAAAGAATGGGACACATTGAACTTGCTGCTCCAGTTTCACATATTTGGTATTTCAAAGGAATTCCAAGTCGTATGGGATTATTACTTGATATGTCACCAAGAGCATTAGAAGAAGTTATTTACTTTGCTTCTTATGTTGTTGTAGATCCAGGTCCAACTGGCTTAGAAAAGAAAACATTACTATCTGAAGCTGAATTCAGAGAATATTATGATAAATACCCTGGTCAATTCGTTGCTAAAATGGGTGCAGAAGGTATCAAAGATTTACTTGAAGAGATTGATTTAGACGAAGAGCTTAAATTATTGCGTGATGAGTTAGAATCAGCTACTGGACAAAGACTTACACGTGCAATTAAACGTTTAGAAGTTGTTGAATCATTCCGTAACTCAGGTAATAAACCTTCATGGATGATTCTAGACGTACTTCCAATTATCCCACCTGAAATTCGTCCAATGGTTCAATTAGATGGTGGACGTTTCGCAACAAGTGACTTGAATGATTTATACCGTCGTGTAATAAACCGTAATAATCGTTTGAAACGTTTATTAGATTTAGGTGCACCTGGTATTATTGTTCAAAATGAAAAACGTATGTTACAAGAAGCCGTTGACGCTTTAATTGATAATGGTCGTCGTGGTCGTCCAGTTACTGGTCCAGGTAACCGTCCATTAAAATCTTTATCTCATATGTTAAAAGGTAAACAAGGTCGTTTCCGTCAAAACTTACTTGGTAAACGTGTTGACTATTCAGGACGTTCAGTTATCGCGGTAGGTCCAAGCTTGAAAATGTACCAATGTGGTTTACCAAAAGAAATGGCACTTGAACTATTTAAACCATTCGTAATGAAAGAATTAGTTCAACGTGAAATTGCAACTAACATTAAAAATGCGAAAAGTAAAATCGAACGCATGGATGATGAAGTTTGGGATGTATTGGAAGAAGTAATTAGAGAACATCCTGTATTACTTAACCGTGCACCAACACTTCATAGACTTGGTATTCAAGCATTTGAACCAACTTTAGTTGAAGGTCGTGCGATTCGTCTACATCCACTTGTAACAACAGCTTATAACGCTGACTTTGATGGTGACCAAATGGCGGTTCACGTTCCTTTATCAAAAGAGGCACAAGCTGAAGCAAGAATGTTGATGTTAGCAGCACAAAACATCTTGAACCCTAAAGATGGTAAACCAGTAGTTACACCATCACAAGATATGGTACTGGGTAACTATTACCTAACTTTAGAAAGAAAAGATGCAGTAAATACAGGCGCAATCTTTAATAATACAAATGAAGTATTAAAAGCATATGCAAATGGCTTTGTACATTTACACACAAGAATTGGTGTACATGCAAGTTCATTCAACAATCCAACATTTACTGAAGAACAAAACAAAAAGATTCTTGCTACGTCAGTAGGTAAAATTATATTCAATGAAATCATTCCAGATTCATTTGCTTATATTAATGAACCTACGCAAGAAAACTTAGAAAGAAAGACACCAAACAGATATTTCATCGATCCTACAACTTTAGGTGAAGGTGGCTTAAAAGAATACTTTGAAAATGAAGAATTAATTGAACCATTCAATAAAAAATTCTTAGGTAATATTATTGCAGAAGTATTTAACAGATTTAGCATCACTGATACATCAATGATGTTAGACCGTATGAAAGACTTAGGATTCAAATTCTCATCTAAAGCTGGTATTACAGTAGGTGTTGCTGATATCGTAGTATTACCAGATAAGCAACAAATACTTGATGAGCATGAAAAATTAGTCGACAGAATTACAAAACAATTCAATCGTGGTTTAATCACTGAAGAAGAAAGATATAATGCAGTTGTTGAAATTTGGACAGATGCAAAAGATCAAATTCAAGGTGAATTGATGCAATCACTTGATAAAACTAACCCAATCTTCATGATGAGTGATTCAGGTGCCCGTGGTAACGCATCTAACTTTACACAGTTAGCAGGTATGCGTGGATTGATGGCCGCACCATCTGGTAAGATTATCGAATTACCAATCACATCTTCATTCCGTGAAGGTTTAACAGTACTTGAATACTTCATCTCAACTCACGGTGCACGTAAAGGTCTTGCCGATACAGCACTTAAAACAGCTGACTCAGGATATCTTACTCGTCGTCTTGTTGACGTGGCACAAGATGTTATTGTTCGTGAAGAAGACTGTGGTACTGATAGAGGTTTATTAGTTTCTGATATTAAAGAAGGTACAGAAATGATTGAACCATTTATCGAACGTATTGAAGGTCGTTATTCTAAAGAAACAATTCGTCATCCTGAAACAGATGAAGTAATCATTCGCCCTGATGAATTAATTACGCCTGAAATCGCTAAGAAAATTACAGACGCTGGTATCGAACAAATGTATATTCGTTCAGCCTTCACATGTAATGCGAGACACGGTGTTTGTGAAAAATGTTACGGTAAAAACCTTGCGACTGGTGAAAAAGTTGAAGTTGGTGAAGCAGTTGGTACAATCGCTGCTCAATCAATTGGTGAACCAGGTACGCAGCTTACAATGCGTACATTCCATACAGGTGGGGTAGCCGGTAGCGATATCACACAAGGTCTTCCTCGTATCCAAGAGATTTTCGAAGCACGTAACCCTAAAGGTCAAGCAGTGATTACGGAAATCGAAGGTGTTGTTGAAGATATTAAATTAGCGAAAGATAGACAACAAGAAATTGTTGTAAAAGGCGCTAATGAAACAAGATCATACCTTGCTTCAGGTACTTCAAGAATTATTGTAGAAATCGGTCAACCAGTACAACGTGGTGAAGTGTTAACTGAAGGTTCTATTGAGCCTAAGAATTACTTGTCAGTTGCTGGATTAAATGCGACAGAAAGCTACTTACTAAAAGAAGTACAAAAAGTTTACCGTATGCAAGGGGTAGAAATCGACGATAAACACGTTGAGGTTATGGTTAGACAAATGTTACGTAAAGTAAGAATTATTGAAGCAGGTGATACGAAGTTATTACCAGGTTCATTAGTTGATATTCATAACTTTACAGATGCGAACAGAGAAGCATTTAAACACCGTAAACGTCCTGCAACAGCTAAACCAGTATTACTAGGTATTACGAAAGCATCACTTGAAACAGAAAGTTTCTTATCTGCAGCATCATTCCAAGAAACAACAAGAGTACTTACAGATGCAGCAATAAAAGGTAAACGTGATGACTTACTAGGACTTAAAGAAAACGTAATTATTGGTAAATTAATTCCAGCAGGTACAGGTATGAGACGTTATAGTGACGTTAAATACGAAAAGACTGCTAAACCAGTTGCTGAAGTAGAAGCTCAAACAGAAGTGACTGAATAACATTTATATAACAGAGGCTAATTCGTTAGCCTCTTGTTATTTTTATGTAAATTATTTGATTTGATGTTGACGAATTCTGTTGTTCAATGTTAATATATTAAAGGTTGATGCAAGCAGAACTTTGGAGGATAAATTATTGTCTAAGGAAAAAGTTGCACGCTTTAACAAACAACATTTTGTAGTTGGTCTTAAAGAAACGCTCAAAGCGTTAAAGAAAGATCAAGTTACATCTTTGATTATTGCTAAAGACGTAGAAGTATATTTAATGACTCGCGTGTTAAGCCAAATCAATCAGAAAAATATACCTGTATCATTTTTCGAGAGCAAGTATGCTTTAGGTAAATATGTAGGTATTAATGTCAATGCGACAATTGTAGCATTGCTTAAATGAGAATTAGTAAGTATTTGTACTTACTAAATTTTATTTAACTTAAAAATGAACCACCTGGATGTGTGGGATTAAAAAGTGAAGAGAGGAGGACATATCACATGCCAACTATTAACCAATTAGTACGTAAACCAAGACAAAGCAAAATCAAAAAATCAGATTCTCCAGCTTTAAATAAAGGTTTCAATAGTAAAAAGAAGAAATTTACTGACTTGAACTCACCACAAAAACGTGGTGTTTGTACTCGTGTAGGTACAATGACACCTAAAAAACCTAACTCAGCGTTACGTAAATATGCACGTGTGCGTTTATCAAATAACATTGAAATCAACGCGTACATTCCTGGTATCGGACATAACTTACAAGAACACAGTGTTGTACTTGTACGTGGTGGACGTGTAAAAGACTTACCAGGTGTGCGTTACCATATCGTACGTGGTGCACTTGATACTTCAGGTGTTGACGGACGTAGACAAGGTCGTTCATTATACGGAACTAAAAAACCTAAAAACTAAGCATTTAGTTCATAGCTAAATCTTAAAATTAAAATATTTAATATAAGGAAGGGAGGATTTACATTATGCCTCGTAAAGGATCAGTACCTAAAAGAGACGTATTACCAGATCCAATTCATAACTCAAAGTTAGTAACTAAATTAATTAACAAAATTATGTTAGATGGTAAACGTGGAACAGCACAAAGAATTCTTTATTCAGCATTCGACTTAGTTGAACAACGCAGTGGTCGTGATGCATTAGAAGTTTTCGAAGAAGCAATCAACAACATTATGCCAGTATTAGAAGTTAAAGCTCGTCGTGTAGGTGGTTCTAACTATCAAGTACCTGTAGAAGTTCGTCCAGAACGTCGTACTACTTTAGGATTACGTTGGTTAGTTAACTATGCACGTCTTCGTGGTGAAAAAACGATGGAAGATCGTTTAGCTAACGAAATTTTAGATGCAGCAAATAATACAGGTGGTGCCGTTAAGAAACGTGAGGATACTCACAAAATGGCTGAAGCAAACAAAGCATTTGCTCACTACCGTTGGTAAGATAAAAGCTTTTACCCTGAGTGTGTTCTATATTAATGATTTTTCATTAAGCGTTCATGCTTAGGGCATCGCCATATCTATCGTATTTATTCAGTAATATAAACTGGAAGGAGAAAAAATACATGGCTAGAGAATTTTCATTAGAAAAAACTCGTAATATCGGTATCATGGCTCACATCGATGCTGGTAAAACGACTACGACTGAACGTATTCTTTATTACACTGGCCGTATCCACAAAATTGGTGAAACACATGAAGGTGCTTCACAAATGGACTGGATGGAACAAGAACAAGACCGTGGTATTACTATCACATCTGCTGCAACGACAGCAGCTTGGGAAGGTCACCGTGTAAACATTATCGATACACCTGGACACGTAGACTTCACTGTAGAAGTTGAACGTTCATTACGTGTACTTGACGGAGCAGTTACAGTACTTGATGCACAATCAGGTGTTGAACCTCAAACTGAAACAGTTTGGCGTCAGGCTACAACTTACGGTGTTCCACGTATCGTATTTGTAAACAAAATGGACAAATTAGGTGCTAACTTCGAATATTCTGTAAGTACATTACACGATCGTTTACAAGCAAATGCAGCGCCAATCCAATTACCAATTGGTGCAGAAGACGAATTCGAAGCAATCATTGACTTAGTTGAAATGAAATGTTTCAAATATACAAATGATTTAGGTACTGAAATTGAAGAAATTGAAATTCCTGAAGAACACTTAGATAGAGCTGAAGAAGCTCGTGCTAGCTTAATCGAAGCAGTTGCAGAAACTAGCGACGAATTAATGGAAAAATATCTAGGTGACGAAGAAATTTCAGTTGCTGAATTAAAAGAAGCTATCCGCCAAGCTACTACTAACGTAGAATTCTACCCAGTACTTTGTGGAACAGCTTTCAAAAATAAAGGTGTTCAATTAATGCTTGACGCTGTAATTGATTACTTACCTTCACCACTAGACGTTAAACCAATCATTGGTCACCGTGCTAGCAACCCTGAAGAAGAAGTAATCGCAAAAGCAGACGATTCAGCTGAATTCGCTGCGTTAGCGTTCAAAGTTATGACTGACCCTTATGTTGGTAAGTTAACATTCTTCCGTGTGTACTCAGGTACAATGACATCTGGTTCATACGTTAAGAACTCAACTAAAGATAAACGTGAACGTGTAGGTCGTTTATTACAAATGCACGCTAACTCACGTCAAGAAATCGATACTGTATACTCAGGAGATATCGCTGCTGCGGTAGGTCTTAAAGATACAGGTACTGGTGATACTTTATGTGGTGAGAAAAATGACATTATCTTGGAATCAATGGAATTCCCAGAGCCAGTTATTCACTTATCAGTAGAACCAAAATCTAAAGCTGACCAAGATAAAATGACTCAAGCTTTAGTTAAATTACAAGAAGAAGACCCAACATTCCATGCACACACTGACGAAGAAACTGGACAAGTTATCATCGGTGGTATGGGTGAGCTTCACTTAGATATCTTAGTAGACCGTATGAAGAAAGAATTCAACGTTGAATGTAACGTAGGTGCACCAATGGTTTCATATCGTGAAACTTTCAAATCATCTGCGCAAGTTCAAGGTAAATTCTCTCGTCAATCAGGTGGTCGTGGTCAATACGGTGATGTTCATATTGAATTCACACCAAATGAAACTGGCGCAGGATTCGAATTCGAAAACGCTATCGTTGGTGGTGTAGTTCCTCGTGAATACATCCCATCAGTTGAAGCTGGTCTTAAAGATGCTATGGAAAATGGTGTCTTAGCAGGTTATCCATTAATTGATGTTAAAGCTAAATTATATGATGGTTCATACCATGATGTCGATTCATCTGAAATGGCCTTCAAAGTTGCTGCATCATTAGCACTTAAAGAAGCTGCTAAAAAATGTGATCCTGTTATCTTAGAACCAATGATGAAAGTGACAATCGAAATGCCTGAAGAATACATGGGTGACATCATGGGTGACGTAACATCTCGTCGTGGACGTGTTGATGGTATGGAACCACGTGGTAATGCACAAGTTGTTAACGCTTATGTACCACTTTCAGAAATGTTCGGTTATGCAACATCATTACGTTCTAACACTCAAGGTCGTGGTACTTACACTATGTACTTCGATCACTACGCTGAAGTTCCAAAATCAATCGCTGAAGATATTATCAAGAAAAATAAAGGTGAATAATATAACTTGTTTTGACTAGCTAGCCTAGGTTAAAATACTAGATGAGCTTAATTCTAAGCTATCATCTTTATAGTTTGATTTTTTGGGATGAATGCATTATAAAAGAATTGTAAAATTCTTTTTGCAATCGCTATAAATAATCTTCTCATGATGGTGAGAAACTATCATGAGAGATAAATTTAAATATTATTTTTAATCAGAATAGGAGAGATTTTATAATGGCAAAAGAAAAATTCGATCGTTCTAAAGAACATGCCAATATCGGTACTATCGGTCACGTTGACCATGGTAAAACTACTTTAACAGCAGCTATCGCTACTGTATTAGCTAAAAATGGTGACTCAGTTGCACAATCATACGACATGATTGACAATGCTCCAGAAGAAAAAGAACGTGGTATCACAATCAATACTTCTCACATTGAGTACCAAACTGACAAACGTCACTATGCTCACGTTGACTGCCCAGGACACGCTGACTACGTTAAAAACATGATCACTGGTGCTGCTCAAATGGACGGTGGTATCTTAGTAGTATCTGCTGCTGACGGTCCAATGCCACAAACTCGTGAACACATTCTTTTATCACGTAACGTTGGTGTACCAGCATTAGTAGTATTCTTAAACAAAGTTGACATGGTTGACGATGAAGAATTATTAGAATTAGTAGAAATGGAAGTTCGTGACTTATTAAGCGAATATGACTTCCCAGGTGACGACGTACCTGTAATCGCTGGTTCAGCTTTAAAAGCTTTAGAAGGCGATGCTAAATACGAAGAAAAAATCTTAGAATTAATGGAAGCTGTAGATACTTACATTCCAACTCCAGAACGTGATTCTGACAAACCATTCATGATGCCAGTTGAGGACGTATTCTCAATCACTGGTCGTGGTACTGTTGCTACAGGCCGTGTTGAACGTGGTCAAATCAAAGTTGGTGAAGAAGTTGAAATCATCGGTTTACATGACACATCTAAAACAACTGTTACAGGTGTTGAAATGTTCCGTAAATTATTAGACTACGCTGAAGCTGGTGACAACATCGGTGCATTATTACGTGGTGTTGCTCGTGAAGACGTACAACGTGGTCAAGTATTAGCTGCTCCTGGTTCAATTACACCACATACTGAATTCAAAGCAGAAGTTTATGTATTATCAAAAGACGAAGGTGGACGTCACACTCCATTCTTCTCAAACTATCGTCCACAATTCTATTTCCGTACTACTGACGTAACTGGTGTTGTACACTTACCAGAAGGTACTGAAATGGTAATGCCTGGTGATAACGTTGAAATGAAAGTAGAATTAATCGCTCCTATCGCGATTGAAGACGGTACTCGTTTCTCAATCCGTGAAGGTGGACGTACTGTTGGATCAGGCGTTGTTACTGAAATCATTAAATAATTTCTAATTTCTTAGAATTTATATAAAAGAAGATCCCTCGATTGAGGGATCTTTTTTTGCTTTTTAGAATATGTGTACATGATCAAGTGCAAGGCATAGTGCCTTTTTAAATGTAACTGATAAATTAATTAACTAAATAAAAATAAGAGGCGGGGTAACGAAATGATAAAGAACCACTTCAAAATAAAGCATTAGTGGTTCGTACACATTAGCTCATCTAAGTGTACTTAAAAAAGGAATACATGAGTAAAACTCATACATAATAAATACTAATTTCTAAAGAAAAAGTATTTATTATGTTGTCCCTCCGAACTTGCACATTATTGTAAGCTGACTTTCCATCACCTTCTTTGTTGGGCCCCGTCACCCCAACTTACAGTGCCTGTAGAAATTGGAAATCCAATTTCTCATTGTTGTGGCCTCGCACCCCAACTTGCATTGCCTGTAGAATTTCATTTCGAAATTCTCTGTGTTGGGGCCCCGCCGGCAAGGTTGACTAGAGTTGAAAAAAGCTTGTTACAAGCGCATTTTCATTCAGTCAACTATTGCCAATATAACATTGTAGAACATAGGACATTGTGAAATGCACCCTTCAAAGTTTTCATTTTTTCAATGTCTACTTTGAAGGGTGCATTTCATTGATTTATTTACCAAACCTTTATAATCATTTATATTTGGTTAACTTTTAAATACGCGTTCTAGTTCTAATATTTTTAAGAAAACTGAAACACCATATTTCAATGACTTTTCATCGATATCAAATTTTGGATTATGATGTGGTGCAGTAATACCTTTATTTTCATTGCCACAGCCAGTTAAAAAGAAAGCACCAGGTCTAACCTTTAAATAATGTGAAAAGTCCTCACCAATCATCATTAAATCTGATTCATTAAACCTTAAGTGCAAGTCATTTGTTGCTGATTTAATAACTTGATACGCCATTTCATTATTATGTACTGGTAAATAACCTTTAATGTAATTCAAGTCATATTCAATATCATTTGCAATTGCTAAACCTTGAAGTAATTTATCTATTTTATGCATCACATGGTCTTGAATATTTGAATCAAATGTACGAACGGTCCCTTTGCAATATGCTTGATCTGGAATAACACTATCTGATGTACCAGATTGAATCATTCCAAATGAGAGTACTGCTTGTTTTACTGGATCAATGGTACGAGATATGATTTTTTGTGCACTCAAGATGAATTCAGCCATGATTACAATCGGATCAATTGTTTCGTGCGGTTTAGCGCCATGTCCACCACGACCTTTAATTGTGACACTAAATTCATCAGGTGATGCCATAATAGCGCCAGCACGTGAATGAATTGTACCCGTAGGATAACCGCTCCATAGATGTGTCCCGTATATTTTGTCTACATTTTCTAAACATCCAGAATCAATCATTTCTTGTGAACCACCCGGCATTATTTCTTCTCCATATTGGAATATTAATACTACATTACCATTCAATAATTGTTTATGTTCATCTAATATTTCAGCGACAGTCAATAAAATTGCTGTATGACCATCATGACCACAAGCATGCATACATCCAGGATTTTTAGATTTATAAGGAACATCGTTTAATTCTTCGACAGGCAATGCATCAAAATCTGCTCTCAATGCAATTGTAGGACCATTTCCATTACCTTTAAATGTTGCCTTAATACCGTTTCTGCCTATAGGTGTTTCAATATCACATGATAGTTGGCTTAATTGGTTAACAATATAATCATGTGTTTGGAATTCTTCAAATGACAATTCAGGATATTGGTGTAAATACCTTCTAAGTTGAATTGTTTTATTTTCTTTACTATTAGCTAATTGAAACCAATCTAACACCTTAATCACTACTTTCTTGAAATATTGATTATAGTATAACATTTAATGAATTTATCATTCCAAATGATTGCTTTAGTATATTTCATATTAATTGATAAGGCTTTCAAGTTTTTTAAAATTCCTGTATGATTAGGGTATTACATAACAATACTAAAGGGGGATTATATACTGTGGTTCAATCATTACATGAATTTTTAGAAGAAAATATAAATTATCTAAAAGATAATGGTTTGTACAATGAAATTGATACAATTGAAGGTGCGAACGGACCAAAAATTAAAATCAATGGGAAATTATATATTAACTTATCTTCAAACAATTATTTAGGACTAGCAACAAATGAAGATTTAAAAAATGCTGCTAAAGCTGCAATCGATTCACATGGTGTAGGTGCCGGTGCTGTGCGCACAATCAATGGTACTTTGGATTTACACGATGAATTAGAAGAAACATTAGCAAAATTTAAAGGTACTGAGGCAGCAATTGCGTATCAATCAGGTTTTAATTGTAATATGGCTGCTATTTCTGCTGTAATGAATAAAAATGATGCAATTTTATCAGATGAACTTAATCATGCATCGATTATCGATGGTTGTCGTTTATCTAAAGCTAAAATTATTCGAGTTAACCATTCAGATATGGATGATTTACGTGCTAAAGCAAAGGAAGCTGTTGAATCAGGTCAATACAATAAAGTGATGTATATCACTGATGGCGTATTTAGTATGGATGGTGATGTGGCTAAATTACCCGAAATTGTTGAAATTGCTGAAGAGTATGGTTTATTAACTTATGTTGATGATGCTCATGGTTCAGGTGTAATGGGTAAAGGTGCTGGAACAGTTAAACATTTTGGCTTACAAGATAAAATTGATTTCCAAATAGGTACTTTATCTAAAGCGATTGGAGTCGTTGGTGGTTATGTTGCAGGTACAAAAGAATTAATCGATTGGTTGAAAGTTCAGTCTCGACCATTTTTATTTTCAACATCATTAGCACCTGGAGATACTAAAGCAATTACAGAAGCAGTTAAAAAGTTAATGGCTTCAACTGAATTACATGACAAGTTATGGGAAAATGCCAAGTATTTAAAAAATGGCTTGTCGAAATTAGGATATAATACCGGTGAGTCTGAAACACCTATTACACCAGTGATTATTGGCGATGAAAAAACAACACAAGAATTTAGTAAACGATTAAAAGATGAAGGCGTCTATGTTAAGTCTATCGTATTTCCAACTGTACCAAGAGGTACTGGACGCGTTAGAAATATGCCTACAGCTGCACATTCAAAAGAAATGTTAGATGAAGCAATTGCAGCTTATGAAAAAGTTGGAAAACAAATGAATTTAATTTAATGTTATATCTTAAGAAACTCACGATAAAATATAGCGTGGGTTTCTTTTTATTATATTGAATAGAAATTTGGAAACTAATTTAATTTTCAAAAGACTTTTACCACTTAAAATAAATCGTTAGAAGATAAAAAATCGAGAATTTATAGCGAAAGTTTAAGTAAACACATGTTTTTGGCTGACAGCTAATTCATTGCCATAAATGTTTAATGAGCGTATTATTTGTCTATAGTTATATTAAATATAGAGAGAAAGTAGGAATTAGCTATGTCACAAGATGTAAATAATTTAAGTAAGCAACCAACTCCAGATAAAGCTGAAGATAACGCGTTTTTCCCCTCACCATATTCATTAAGTCAATATACTGCACCTAAAACTGATTTTGATGGTGTAGAACATAAAGATGCATATAAAGAAGGTAAATGGAAAGTATTGATGATTGCTGCAGAAGAAAGATATGTATTGTTAGAAAACGGCAAAATGTTCTCAACTGGTAATCATCCAGTTGAAATGTTATTACCTTTACATCATTTGATGGAAGCTGGTTTTGATGTTGATGTTGCAACTTTATCAGGTTACCCTGCTAAATTGGAACTATGGGCTATGCCGACTGAAGACGAAGTAGTACTGAGCACTTATAACAAATTAAAAGAAAAATTAAAGCAACCTAAAAAATTATCTGACGTAATCAAAAATGAACTAGGGCCAGATTCAGACTATTTATCAGTATTTATTCCAGGTGGACATGCTGCAGTTGTCGGTATTTCAGAAAGTGAAGATGTTCAACAAACATTAGATTGGGCATTGGAAAATGAACGATTTATAATTACATTATGTCATGGACCAGCCGCACTACTTTCAGCAGGACTTAACAGAGATAAATCTCCATTAGAAGGATACTCTGTTTGTGTATTCCCTGATTCACTAGATGAAGGTGCTAATATTGAAATAGGATATTTACCTGGTCGTTTGAAATGGTTAGTTGCTGATTTATTAACTAAACAAGGATTAAAAGTTGTTAATGACGATATGACAGGTAAAACTTTAAAAGATCGCAAGCTACTTACAGGTGATAGTCCACTTGCTTCAAATGAGTTAGGTAAATTAGCAGTTAATGAAATGTTAAAGGTTATTCAAGACTAATAATTGATTATCAACTAAAAGGGTCTCTCATTTTTATGAGGGATCTTTTTTATAACGATTTTTAAGGCAAGACTTGTAAAATAGTGTCTATTACGAGTATGATTTAAGAAAACGCTTACTAGAGTAGAAGCAGTTAAAAGAGATTCGGGGGAAAGAAAATGTCTTATAGTATTGGAATAGATTTTGGAACTGCATCAGGGCGTGTATTTTTAATTAATACAGCAAACGGTCAAGTTGTTTCAAAATTTGTAAAAGATTATACACATGGTGTGATTGAAAATGAACTCAATGGTTTAAAAATACCACATACATATGCATTGCAAAATAGTAATGATTATCTAGAAATCATAGATGAAGGTATAGCACACTTAATAACTGATTCCAAAATAGATCCAGCTATGATTGTTGGTATTGGTATAGATTTCACCTCATCTACTGTTATATTTACTGATAAATATCTTAATCCTATTCATAATTTAAAGCAATTTAAAAATAATCCACATGCTTATGTAAAATTATGGAAACACCATGGCGCACATAAAGAAGCAGAAAAATTATATCAAACAGCTTTAGAAAACAAAAATGAGTGGTTAGGACATTATGGGTATAATGTGAGTAGTGAATGGATGATTCCCAAAATTATGGAAGTTATGAACCAAGCACCGGAAATTATAGAGAAAACAGCTTATATCATGGAAGCAGGAGATTGGATTGTTAATAAGTTAACTAATAAAAATATACGCTCAAATTGTGGGCTAGGATATAAATCATTTTGGGAAGAAACTGCAGGATTTCATTATGATTTATTTGATAAAATTGACCCTAAATTGTCTGAAGTTATTAAAGAAAAAGTATCTGCACCTATTGTAAATATTGGGGAATCAGTAGGTAAAATATCTGAAAATATGGCTCGAAAATTAGGACTGTCAAAAGAAACTAGGGTAAGTCCATTTATCATCGATGCACATGCTAGCTTATTAGGTATAGGATCCGAAAAAGACAAAGAAATGACAATGGTAATTGGTACGAGTACATGTCATCTGATGTTAAATGAAAAACAACATCAAGTTCCTGGTATTTCAGGCTCTGTTAAAGGAGCTATTATCCCTGAATTATATGCATATGAAGCTGGTCAATCAGCAGTAGGTGACTTGTTTGAATATGTTGCTAAACAATCACCAAAATCATATGTTGATGAAGCTGAAAAAAGAGGCATCACAGTTTTTGAATTGATGAATGAGAAAATAGAACATCAGCTTCCTGGAGAAAGTGGACTCGTTGCTCTTGATTGGCATAATGGAAATAGAAGTGTATTAAGCGATACCAATTTAACAGGATGTCTCTTTGGATTAACTTTACAAACTAAACATGAGGAAGTTTATAGAGCTTATTTGGAAGCAACTGCATTTGGAACAAAGATGATTATGCAACAATATCAAGATTGGCATATGGAAGTAGAGAAAGTATTCGCTTGTGGTGGGATACCTAAAAAGAATGCAATTATGATGGATATATATGCCAATGTTTTAAATAAAAAATTAGTCGTAATGGATAGTGAATATGCACCAGCAATAGGTGCTGCTATACTAGGAGCTGTATGCGGTGGAGCACACAACTCTATACACGAGGCTATTGATGCGATGAAAGAGCCAATACTATATGAAATTGAGCCGGAAGCTGAGAAAGTACAACGATATGAAAAATTATTCAAAGCATATAAATCATTACATGATATCCATGGTTATAAAAAAGCACATATCATAAAAGAAGTTCAACAGCTAAGAAATATGTGAACACATGTTTAATAAAGTATAGCGTAATAATAAAAGAATCTGTCATGAAGTTGCAAATAAGAGCTTTTATGATTTGTAAATCAATATTAATTTTAATATATGCGAACTAATCTATATGTACATGCCATATATACAAGTAAGCGCTTTTATATTATAATTATAGTGAAAATGAATGTTATGTCCGTTTGTGATGGACTAAGGCTATATAGAAGAGACAAAGGAGATATTTCTATGAAAAAAATTATGATAACTGGTGCGTTAGGACAAATTGGTACAGAATTAGTTGTTAAATGTAGAGAAATTTATGGTACAGACAATGTTCTTGCTACGGATATTAGAGAACCTGAAGCAGATTCACCAGTTCAAAATGGACCATTTGAAATATTAGATGTTACAGATCGCGACCGCATGTTTGAGTTGGTTAGGGACTTTGAAGCTGATAGTTTAATGCATATGGCAGCGTTATTATCCGCGACTGCAGAAAAAAATCCAATTCTTGCATGGGATTTAAACATGGGTGGCTTGATGAATGCATTAGAAGCTGCAAGAACATATGACTTACATTTCTTTACGCCAAGCTCAATTGGTGCATTTGGAGAATCAACTCCTAAAGTAAATACGCCACAAGTTACAATTCAGCAACCTACAACTATGTATGGAGTTAATAAAGTGGCTGGAGAATTGCTATGCCAATATTACTTTAAACGTTTTGGTGTCGATACAAGAAGTGTAAGATTTCCAGGTTTAATTTCCCATGTTAAAGAACCAGGAGGCGGTACAACTGACTATGCAGTTGAAATTTACTTTAAAGCAGTTAGAGATGGCCACTATACAAGTTTCATTGATAAAGGAACATATATGGATATGATGTATATGGATGATGCGATTGATGCAATTATTAAACTTATGGAAGCTGACGATGCTAAACTGGAAACAAGGAATGGTTATAATTTAAGTGCAATGAGCTTTGATCCTGAAATGGTAAAAGAAGCAATTCAAGAATATTATCCAGAATTTAAATTAGAATATGATGTTGATCCTATTAGACAAAGTATTGCTGATAGCTGGCCAGATTCTATCGATACAAGTTGTTCACGTGGCGAATGGGGCTTTGATCCAAAATATGATTTAGCGAGTATGACAAAATTAATGTTAGAAGCAATTAAACAAAAAGATACCGTTAAAAATAATAAATAATCATTTCCGTTCACTCTATTACACGGACTACCATTTTAAATTACTCTTCTTTTAAATAAACTACTATATTAATTTCAGTATTACTTACTATTGATATTGAATTTATAGGCGTAGTTCATTTTTAAATGAAGAGTTTTTTTATTCAAAGACCATAATAAAACACAGATTACTTGTTTCTATGAAATTAAT
>NZ_PPQS01000048.1:99216-107769 GCF_002902405.1 Staphylococcus schweitzeri | reverse complement strand
CGTTTATACTAAAAGATATAGGCTTTCTGAAAAAATGTTAATTAATTTTGAATTTTTAGAAAATTTATTGAACAGTAAATTAGGGATTGTTATAATTTAAGTTAAACAAATTCTTAAACTATATTATTAGGAGGCAATCATCATGTCACAACCAGTTAAAGTTGAATTACGCGAAACATTAAAAGAAAAACCTGATACATCTCAATTAGGATTTGGTAAATATTTTACTGACTATATGTTGAGTTATGATTATCATGCAGATAAAGGATGGCATGATTTAAAAATTGTGCCTTATGGTCCTATTGAAATTTCACCAGCTGCGCAAGGTGTTCACTATGGACAATCAGTATTTGAAGGTTTAAAAGCATATAAAAAAGATGGAGAAGTAGCTCTTTTCCGTCCTGAAGAAAACTTTAAGCGTCTTAATAACTCATTAGCGCGTTTAGAAATGCCTCAAGTTAACGAAACTGAATTGTTAGAAGGTCTTAAACAATTAGTAGATTTAGAAAGAGAATGGGTGCCAGAAGGAGATGGGCAATCTTTATATATTCGTCCATTCGTTTTTGCAACAGAAGGTGCACTAGGCGTAGGTGCGTCACATCAATATAAATTACTAATCATTTTATCACCTTCAGGCGCATATTATGGTGGTGAAACTCTAAAACCAACTAAAATCTATGTTGAAGATGAATACGTCCGTGCTGTTCGTGGTGGTGTAGGTTTTGCAAAAGTTGCAGGTAACTATGCAGCAAGTTTACTAGCACAAACAAATGCTAATAAATTAGGTTACGATCAAGTATTATGGCTTGATGGTGTTGAACAGAAATATATCGAAGAAGTGGGTAGTATGAATATTTTCTTCGTTGAAAATGGTAAAGTTATTACACCAGAATTAAACGGCAGTATTTTACCAGGTATTACGCGTAAATCTATTATTGAATTAGCTAAAAACTTAGGATATGAAGTTGAAGAGCGTCGTGTTTCAATCGATGAATTGTTTGAGGCATATGATAAAGGAGAATTAACAGAAGTATTCGGTAGTGGTACAGCAGCAGTTATTTCACCTGTTGGTACTTTAAGATATGAAGATCGTGAAATTGTGATTAATAATAATGAAACTGGTGAAATTACTCAAAAATTATATGATGTTTACACTGGTATTCAAAATGGCTCTTTAGAAGATAAAAATGGTTGGAGAGTCATCGTACCTAAATATTAAGCAAAAATTAAATATGATCATGACAATAATATACAAAAGTTAATCATGACCAAAATCCCTTTCAAATAAGCGAAGCATGGTAACAATGTAAAGTTTACAATGTTTATTGTTTAGCATTGAAGGGGATTTCACTTATTACACTTTTTGAAATAACCGCAAAACATTGCCTCTGCGTGTTCATTTTTCGCAAAAGTAATAATCATCTTAGAATAAGCACAATACTAATAAATAAACAGGAGTATTGATATTAATGGAATGGATATTATTTGATAAAGATGGAACTTTAATTGAATTTGATAGAAGCTGGGAAAAAATAGGCGTAAGATTTGTTGAATCATTACTAGATACATTTCCAGTACAAAATAAAGAAGTTGCACTTAGACAATTAGGGGTTATTAAAGAGTCTATTGATCCAAAATCAGTAATGGGATCTGGTTCATTACAGCAAATTATAGAAGCATTTAATGATGTGACAGGACAAGATACAACTGAATGGTCAAAGGCAACGAGTCAAAAGCTTGTAGATGAACGAATTCCTGAAATTAATTGGGTAGATGGTGTTGAGGAAACGCTTCAAAAGTTGAAATCACGAGGATACAAACTAGGTGTTGTAACAAGTGATACTAAAAAAGGTGTAGAACAATTTTTGGCACATACAAATGCAACATCATTATTCGATATAATTATCTCGACTGAAGCACATGCCTTTGAGAAGCCCAATCCTAAAGTTTTAGCACCATTATTTGACAATCATAATGTAACTCCTAATCAAGTCGCTATTGTAGGTGATACGGCCAACGATATGAAAACAGCTAGCAATGCAAATTTAGGTATGGCAATCGGTGTATTAACAGGTGTTGCAACTAAAGAGGAATTGCGCGAAGCGGATGTAATTTTGAATAGTGCGAAAGATATTTTAGAAGTTTTAAAATAAAAAGAAAGACATAGTGTAAGTGCGGAAGAATGTACGCCTAGAAATTCAATAAGGTAATAGTTGAATTCTATGGAATATACATTGAATTAAAGCACTTATACTATGTCTTAATATATTTATCGCATATCTACTTGGCGATATGTCTGAATTATACGTGATAATTTATCAATTATAGGATTTAATGAATCAGGATCTTCATGAATATCATATTCATTGATATTGATGCGAACAACAGGACATGCATTAAAATTATTAATCCAATTATCATATCGTTTAAATAACTTTTTCCAGTATTCAGGATCTGTATTCATTTCCATTTCACGACCACGTTCAATAATACGATCAATGACTTCGTCATAATTACATTCTAAATAAACCATTACATCGGGTTTCGGGAAATAAGGTGTCATGACCATGGCATTAAATAAGTCTGAATAAGTTTTAAAATCTTCTTTACTCATTGTGCCTTCTTCTTCATGCATTTTTGCAAAAATATCAACATCTTCATAAATAGAACGGTCTTGGACAAAGCCACCACCATATTCAAACATACGTTTTTGTTCTTTAAAACGCTCAGCTAAGAAATAAATTTGTAAATGAAAACTCCAACGTTCGAAATCGTTATAAAATTTGTCCAAATATGGGTTGTGTTCTACATTTTCAAATGATGTTTTAAAATTTAATTTATCGGCAAGCGCTTGGGTTAGTGTTGATTTACCCACACCAACGGTACCTGCAATGGTTATAATGGCATTTTGTGGAATACCGTAATTATTCATTGGTAATATCTCCTATCATAGGTAATATAATATGTAATATATCTTCGTAATCCTGTTCGCTTTTTAGAAAATCAATGGAAGTTGTATCAATTAAAACAACGTTTGATCCATTACGTTGCAATGATTCGTAATATTCACGGTAATCTTTTTTCAATTTTAAAAGATAGTCATCTTCTATTTGGTGCTCGAAGCTACGATTACGTTTAGCAATTCTTGCTTTTAACACATCAAGATCTGCATCTAAAAAGATAATCATATTTGGCATAATCAGATCATCTGTTAAAATGTCATAAATTTTACTGAATTTCTGAAATTCAACAGCACTTAAAGTGTTTTTAGCAAATATCTTATTTTTATGTATATGATAATCGCTAACAACACCTTGATTGAGTTGTGTTACGTCCTGGAATTGCTTATATCTATTACATAAAAAGAACATTTCAGTTTGAAAACTCCATTTAGATATATCTTCATAAAAGTCTGATAAAAATGGATTTTCAGTAATGATTTCTTTTTCTTCATAAAAATCTAAAGTTTGACTTAATTTGTGTGCAAGTGAAGATTTGCCTACGCCAATAGGTCCTTCAATTGCGATAAAAGGTTTGTTCATATTCACATCTCCAAATGTTAAAATAGACATTGAGTATTGTACCATAAGTGAGGTATCTGAACATAAATGACAAATGATATATATTTTATGACATTAGCGATTGAAGAAGCTAAAAAAGCTGCTCAGCTAGGCGAAGTTCCTATTGGAGCTATCATTACTAAAGACGATGAAGTAATCGCTAGAGCACATAATTTAAGAGAAACACTACAACAACCAACGGCGCATGCTGAACATATTGCAATTGAACGTGCAGCAAGTGCATTAGGTAGTTGGCGGTTAGAAGGTTGTACATTGTATGTTACTTTAGAACCATGCGTTATGTGCGCAGGGACGATTGTAATGAGTCGAATACCAAGAGTCGTCTATGGTGCAGATGATCCTAAAGGTGGATGTAGTGGCAGTTTAATGAATTTACTGCAACAATCTAATTTTAATCATCGTGCAACCGTTGAAAAAGGTGTACTAAAAGAAACATGTAGTACATTATTAACAACATTTTTCAAAAACTTGAGAGCCAATAAGAAATCCACCAATTAGACGATAGTACATACTAATTAAAATTTGTTAGAATTACATTATATGATAAATTAATGACAATATAAATGTTAATAGAAAAGTATGTGCGCTGAGAATATATTCTTGATTTTATAATGTGATTTTAAAATAATGAAACGAGGTAACGTAATGATAAAATTAATAGCTACAGATATGGATGGCACGCTTCTAAATGCAGCACATGAAATTTCTCAACCTAATATTGACGCGATTAAATACGCACAAGACCAAGGAATTACAGTCGTAATCGCAACTGGTCGAGCTTTTTATGAAGCGCAAGCACCTGTTGCAGATACGGATTTGACAGTTCCTTATATTTGTTTAAACGGCGCTGAAGTACGTGATGAAACTTTTAATGTAATGAGTACGTCTCATCTTAATAAATCATTAGTACATAAAATTACGAAAGTTTTAAAAGATGAAGATATTTATTATCAAGTATACACGAGTCGAGCTATATATACAGAAGATCCTCAAAGAGACTTAGAAATTTATATAGATATTGCTGAACGCGCAGGTCAGCATGCAAATGTTGAACGTATTAAAAACGGTATTCAAAGACGTATTGATAATGGTACGTTAAGAGTTGTTGACAATTATGATGCGATTGAAAATATACCTGGTGAATTAATTATGAAGATTTTAGCATTTGATGCAGATTTAGAAAAAATTGATAAAGCAAGTAAAATTTTAGCTGAATCTCCAAACTTAGCAGTATCATCGTCATCAAGAGGTAATATCGAAATTACACATTCAGATGCGCAAAAAGGCATAGCTTTAGAAACGATAGCTGAAAGGTTAGGTATTGAAATGAAAGATGTTATGGCCATAGGTGATAATTTAAATGACGTATCAATGTTGGCTAAAGTTGGCTATCCAGTTGCTATGGAAAATGGTGCAGAAGAAGTAAAAAAAATTGCAAAATATATTACAGATACGAATGAAAATAGTGGTGTAGGAAAAGCTATCATGAAATTGTTACGTGAACAACAAGATTAATAAAAAGAGGGGTCAAAGATGAAAGGATTAATTATTATTGGAAGTGCACAAGTGAATTCTCATACAAATGCACTAGCAACGTATTTAACTGAACATTTTAAAACACATGATATTGAAGCGGAAATATTCGATTTAGCTGAAAATCCATTAAATCAATTAGATTTCTCAGGAACAACACCGTCTATTGATGAAATCAAACAAAACATTAAAGATTTAAAGGCTAAAGCAATGGCAGCAGACTTTTTAATATTGGGAACGCCAAATTATCATGGTTCATATTCAGGTATTTTAAAAAATGCGCTAGACCACTTAAATATGGATTATTTTAAAATGAAGCCAGTAGGGTTAATTGGTAATAGTGGTGGCATTGTCAGCTCTGAACCCTTGTCACATTTGAGAGTTATTGTCAGAAGTTTATTAGGGATTGCTGTTCCAACTCAAATTGCAACACATGATTCTGATTTTGCAAAAAATGAAGATGGTACGTATTATTTAAATGACAGTGAGTTCCAATTACGTGCAAGATTATTTGTCGACCAAATTGTATCATTTGCACATAATAGTCCATACGAACATTTGAAATAAATTATTTAAACATAACTTGTAAATACACTTGATATATAGGTATGTAATTTTGAAGCATGAATGCTTTGAAGTTATATACCTTTTTTTGATTTTTTAAATGATTATGTGGATATGTAGTTGAGAATATTAATGTTAATAACTATATTATTTATTTTTATATAAAGATAAATTAATAAGACCTTAGTGTTAAAAGTAAATGTAAAATATATCGTGAATTTATTTAAAGCAACTAATGAAAAAATATATTAAAAAGAGAGATGTTTAATGCTAAGTGAGTATAAATAACTTTGTTAAATAACTTTGCAAAATAAAAGAAAATAATTAAAACATTGTACTTTATTGAAAATTGTAATATGCTAGAAAAGCAGGAATTTTTATATGCAAATTATTATATTTATCAAATTTTGATATTTTAAAGGAGTATTATTAAATGAATAATAAAAAGACAACAACTAATAGTAATGGTATGACATCAAATCGACTTAATAAGTTCTCGATTAGAAAGTACTCTGTAGGTACAGCTTCAATTTTAGTGGGTACGACATTGATATTTGGGTTAAGTGGGCATGAAGCTAAAGCAGCTGAAAATACGAGTAAAGAATTGAATCAGTCGAAAAACGAAACGACAACTTCAAATAAGGAAAAATCTAATGCAAAAGTTGATAGTCATCAACTAAATAATGTTGGACAAAGTACAACGTCAAACCAATTAAAAGTAAATGTATCTGATAGTACTTCAGTTAAAGAAATTACTGAAGAACATCAAAATACAACTTCTACACAACCAACTAAACAAAATAGCGATACGACAGAAAATAAAGATAATTTAGTAGTTAAAAATAATAACTATGATAAAAATATTTCAATGCAGGCTAAAGATGTTTCAGCTACGCCTAAAACAACGACTATTAAACCAAGAACATTAAACCGTATGGCTGTGAACACAGTAGCAGCACCACAACAAGGTACAAATGTTAATGATAAAGTTCATTTTTCAAATATTGACATTGCGATTGATAAAGGACATGTTAATCAAACTACTGGTAAAACTGAATTTTGGGCGACTTCTAGTGATGTTTTAAAATTAAAAGCAAATTACAAAATTGATGATTCAGTTAAAGAAGGCGATACATTTACTTTTAAATATGGACAATATTTCCGTCCAGGTTCTGTAAGATTACCTTCACAAACTCAAAATTTATATAATGCACAAGGTAATATTATTGCCAAAGGAATTTATGATAGCGCAACTAATACAACAACTTATACATTTACGAATTACGTTGATCAATATACAAATGTTAATGGTAGTATTGAACAAGTTGCGTTTGCGAAACGTGAAAATGCAACAACTGATAAAACTGCTTATAAAATGGAAGTAACTTTAGGTAATGATACATATAGTAAAGATGTCATTGTCGATTATGGTAATAAGAAAGCACAACCACTTATTTCAAGTACAAACTATATCAATAATGAAGATTTATCACGTAATATGACTGTTTATGTAAATCAACCTAAAAATACATATACTAAACAAACATTTGTTACTAATTTAACTGGGTATAAATTTAATCCAGATGCTAAAAACTTTAAAATATATGAAGTGACAAATCAAAATCAATTTGTTGATAGTTTCACGCCAGACACATCAAAACTTACAGATGTAACTAATCAATTTAATATTACTTACAGTAATGATAATAAAACAGCAACGGTTGATTTGTTGAAAGGGCAAACTAGTAGCAATAAGCAATATGTTATTCAACAAGTGGCTTATCCAGAAAATAGTTCTTCGGATAATGGGAAAATTGATTATACATTAGAAACTGATAAAGCGAAGTATAGTTGGTCGAACAGTTATTCCAATGTAAATGGTTCATCAACTGCTAATGGCGATCAAAAGAAATATAATCTTGGTGACTATGTATGGGAAGATACAAATAAAGATGGTAAGCAAGATGCCAATGAAAAAGGAATTAAAGGCGTTTATGTCATTCTTAAAGATAGTAACGGCAAAGAATTAGATCGTACGACAACAGATGAAAATGGTAAATATCAGTTCACTGGTTTAAGCAATGGAACTTATAGTGTAGAGTTTTCAACACCAGCCGGTTATACACCGACAACTGCAAATGCAGGTACAGATGATGCTGTAGATTCTGATGGACTAACTACAACAGGTGTCATTAAAGATGCTGACAACATGACATTAGATAGTGGATTCTATAAAACACCAAAATATAGTCTAGGTGATTATGTTTGGTACGACAGTAATAAAGATGGTAAAGAAGATTCAACTGAAAAAGGTATCAAAGATGTTAAAGTTACTTTACTAAATGAAAAAGGTGAAGTAATTGGAACAACTAAAACAGATGAAAATGGTAAATATCGTTTCGATAATTTAGAT
This sequence comes from Staphylococcus schweitzeri, assembly GCF_002902405.1. Lineage (GTDB taxonomy): Bacteria > Bacillota > Bacilli > Staphylococcales > Staphylococcaceae > Staphylococcus > Staphylococcus schweitzeri. The sequence continues at coordinate 99,678 of NZ_PPQS01000048.1, read as the reverse complement.
AGCGGTAAATACAAAGTTATCTTTGAAAAGCCTGCTGGCTTAACACAAACAGGTACAAATACAACTGAAGATGATAAAGATGCCGATGGTGGTGAAGTTGACGTAACAATTACGGATCATGATGATTTCACAATTGATAACGGATACTTCGAAGAAGAAACATCAGATAGCGATTCAGATTCAGATAGCGATTCAGATTCAGACAGCGATTCAGATTCAGACAGTGATTCAGACTCAGACAGCGACTCAGATTCAGACAGCGACTCAGATTCAGACAGCGACTCAGATTCAGATAGCGACTCAGATTCAGATAGTGACTCAGATTCAGATAGCGATTCAGATTCAGACAGCGACTCAGATTCAGACAGTGACTCAGATAGCGATTCAGATTCAGACAGCGATTCGGACTCAGACAGCGATTCAGACTCAGACAGCGATTCGGACTCAGATAGCGACTCAGAC
>NZ_PPQS01000048.1:95726-99206 GCF_002902405.1 Staphylococcus schweitzeri | reverse complement strand
CTCAGACTCAGATAGCGATTCAGATTCAGACAGCGACTCAGACTCAGATAGCGACTCGGACTCAGATAGCGACTCAGATTCAGATAGCGACTCAGATTCAGACAGCGACTCAGACTCAGATAGTGACTCGGACTCAGACAGTGACTCAGATTCAGATAGCGATTCAGATTCAGACAGTGACTCAGATTCAGACAGCGATTCAGACTCAGATAGCGACTCAGATTCAGACAGCGACTCAGACTCAGATGCAGGTAAGCACACACCTGTTAAGCCAATGAGTACTGTAAAAGATCATAATAATAAAGCGAAGGCATTACCAGAAACAGGTAGTGAAGGTAATGAATCGAATAATGGTACTTTATTCGGTGGTTTATTCGCAGCATTAGGTTCATTATTGTTATTCGGTCGTCGTAAAAAACAAAACAAATAATATGATTAACTTAACCAGGTCCATGTGACCTGGTTTTTACATTCTAAAAAATAGGTTGCATAAATTTGTAGATGAACTATCATACTAGATTTAAATTCAAAATAAGAATAATTCTCTATGATATAAAAAGTATATCTATATAAATTGAAATTAATGTAAATGGTGCAATGTTAATAAGTATCTTTATTTAATAGATGTTAATTTAATTCGTTAATGTATTAAAATTACAAATGAACAAGAAAAACAATTAAATACAGTTTTAAACCATTTAAAACAATTGGTATAAAAAGCAAACGAATAAACAAAAATATTTAAAATTAAATTATTCAATTACATAAGCAAAATAACAGTCGTTGATAAATAAATTTATTTAAAGTATTGTGCTTTATCTAAAAATGTATTACGATAGAAATACAAATTTTTATATGTAAAAATATTAATTTTTTGCAAATATTGATATTTTAAAGGAGATTTATATGATTAACAGGGATAACAAGAAGGCAATAACAAAAAAGGGTATGATTTCAAATCGCTTAAACAAATTTTCGATTAGAAAGTATACTGTAGGTACAGCATCGATTTTAGTAGGTACGACATTGATTTTTGGTTTAGGGAACCAAGAAGCTAAAGCTGCTGAAAACACTAGTACAGAAAATGCAAAGCAAGATGAAGCATCAACTAGTGATAATAAAGAAGTAGTGTCAGAAACTGAAAATAAATCGACAACAGAAAGCAATTCAACAAATTCAATTAAGAAAGAAACAAATACCGAATCACAATCAGAAGCTAAAGAAGCACCAACTACATCTAGAAACCAACAACAGCAAAATAATGCTATAACTTCAACTGAAACTAAGCCTCAAAACATTGAAAATAAAAATGTTAAACCTTCAACTGATAAAACTGCAACAGAAGATACATCTGTTATTTTAGAAGAGAAGAAAGTACCAAATGATACAAATAACGATGTAACTACAAAACCATCAACAAGTGAAAATCAACCAACATCAACTACACCAAAAGAATCTACAATTACTGAATCTTCACAACCACAATCAACACCTTCAAAAGTAGACAATCAAGTTACAGATGCGACTAATCCAAAAGCACCAGTACATGTGTCAAAGGACGAACTTAAAAATAATCCTGATAAATTAAAAGAATTAGTTAGAAACGATAGTAATACTGATCGTTCAACTAAACCAGTGGCTACAGCTCCAACAAGTGTTGCACCAAAACGTGTAAATGCAAAAATGCGCTTTGCAGTTGCACAACCAGCAGCTGTTGCTTCAAACAATGTTAATGATTTAATTAAAGTGACGAAGCAGACGATTAAAGTTGGTGATGGTAAGGATAACGTTGCAGCTGCACATGACGGTGAAGATATTGAATATGATACTGAGTTTACAATTGATAACAAAGTTAAAAAAGGCGATACAATGACTGTTAATTACGATAAGAATGTAATTCCTTCTGATTTAACCGATAAGAATGATCCTATCGATATTACTGATCCATCTGGAGAAGTCATTGCTAAAGGAACGTTTGATAAAGCGACTAAACAAATCACATATACATTTACAGATTATGTAGATAAATATGAAGATATAAAAGCACGTTTAACATTATACTCATATATTGATAAGCAAACAGTTCCTAATGAAACTAGTTTGAATTTAACATTTGCTACAGCTGGTAAAGAGACTAGCCAAAATGTTACTGTAGACTATCAAGATCCAATGGTTCATGGTGACTCGAACATTCAATCTATCTTTACAAATTTAGATGAAAATAAACAAACTATTGAACAACAAATTTATGTTAATCCATTGAAAAAAGCAGCAACTAACACTAAAGTTGATATTGCTGGTAGCCAAGTTGATGATTATGGAAATGTTAAATTAGGAAATGGTAGCACTACTATTGATCAAAATACAGAAATAAAAGTTTATAAAGTTAACTCTAATCAACAATTACCTCAAAGTAATAGAATTTATGATTTTAGCCAATACGAAGATGTAACAAGCCAATTTGATAACAAAAAATCGTTTAGTAATAATGTAGCGACATTGGATTTTGGTAATATTGACTCAGCTTATATTATTAAAGTAGTTAGTAAATATACACCTAAATCAGATGGAGAAATAGATATAGCGCAAGGTGCTAGTATGAGAACGACTGATAAATATGGTTATTACAGTTACGCCGGATATTCTAATTATATTGTAACTTCTACTGACTCTGGTGGTGGTGACGGTACGGTTAAACCTGAAGAAAAGTTATACAAAATTGGTGATTATGTATGGGAAGACGTTGATAAAGACGGCATTCAAGGTACTGATTCTAAAGAGAAACCAATGGCAAACGTTTTAGTAACGTTAACTTACCCAGATGGCACAACAAAATCAGTAAGAACAGATGACAAAGGTCATTATGAGTTTGGTGGTTTGAAAGACGGTGAAACTTATACTGTTAAATTCGAAACGCCAGCCGGATACCTTCCAACAAAACAAAATGGAACAACTGATGGTGAAAAAGACTCAAATGGTAGTTCTGTAACTGTTAAAATTAATGGAAAAGACGATATGTCTTTAGACACTGGTTTTTATAAAGAACCTAAATATAATTTAGGTGATTATGTATGGGAAGATACAAATAAAGATGGTATCCAGGATGCCAATGAACCTGGTATCAAAGATGTTAAGGTTACATTAAAAGATAGCACTGGAAAAGTTATTGAAACAACTACTACTGATGCATCAGGTAAATATAAATTTACAGATTTAGATAATGGTAACTATACTGTTGAGTTCGAGACGCCAGCTGGATACACACCAACGGTTAAAAATACTACTTCAGAAGATAAAGATTCTAATGGTTTAACAACGACAGGTGTTATTAAAGATCAAGACAATTGGACATTAGATAGCGGATTCTATAAAACACCAAAATATAGTCTAGGCGATTATGTTTGGTACGACAGTAATAAAGATGGTAAACAAGATTCAACTGAAAAAGGTATCAAAGATGTTAAAGTTACTTTATTAAAC
>NZ_PPQS01000048.1:86593-95716 GCF_002902405.1 Staphylococcus schweitzeri | reverse complement strand
GGATCATGATGATTTCACAATTGATAACGGATACTTCGAAGAAGAAACATCAGACAGCGACTCAGATTCAGACAGCGACTCAGACTCAGACAGCGACTCAGATTCAGACAGCGACTCAGACTCAGACAGCGACTCAGACTCAGACAGCGACTCAGATTCAGATAGTGACTCAGATTCAGATAGTGACTCAGATTCAGATAGCGATTCAGATTCAGACAGCGACTCAGATTCAGACAGCGACTCAGATTCAGATAGCGACTCAGATTCAGATAGCGACTCAGATTCAGACAGCGACTCAGATTCAGATAGTGACTCAGATTCGGACAGCGACTCAGATTCAGACAGCGACTCAGACTCAGACAGCGATTCAGATTCAGACAGTGACTCAGACTCAGATAGCGACTCAGACTCAGATGCAGGTAAGCACACACCTGTTAAGCCAATGAGTACTGTAAAAGATCATAATAATAAAGCAAAAGCATTACCAGAAACAGGTAGTGAAAATAACGGCTCAAATAACGCAACATTATTTGGCGGATTATTCGCAGCATTAGGTTCATTATTGTTATTCGGTCGTCGTAAAAAACAAAATAAATAATATTACTTCATCCAGGTCCTTGTGACCTGGTTTTTTATGATTACACATGCATTGGATGTATTTTTCATATAAAATAAACAATAAAGAGACGGAATAAAACTTATATGAGGCGATAATATGAATTACATTTTAGGAACAATTTTAGAAAGTAAAATTACAGGTGTAGAAAAAGCACAAATAAATAGACTGAAGTTGTTCAAACAACAAGGCATATCCTCAAAATGTGTATATGTTAAATGGAACCCTTATTCATACAATTATGCAAAGCAACATCAGATTGAAAATGATGTGTTCACAATGTATGACTATTTTCAAAAAGCAATTAATTATAAAAAGACAAAGCAAGTTAATTGGTTACAGTATTGGGAAAAGTTCTGTAGGTACACATTGAAATTTGTTGAAAATTCTAACGATGTCAGAATATATGATGAAGAGCAATTTATAATGTATGCCCATTTTTTAGATAAACAGTATCATCAATTAAACTATGTGAATTATTTTGATCATCAAAGAAGAAAAGTTAAACGTGAATTGTATGATGGAAGAGGATTTTTAAGTTGTTCTCGAATTTTAGGTGAAGGACAACGAATTGTACTCGAAAATTATTATACTCCGAACGGGGAAATCGTCATCCAAAAATATTTCGATGATATAAAAGGGAAAAATACGCTCACAAAGGTCATCTTAAATGAAGAGCAACATCACCAATTTTTTGATACAGAAGATGAATTAATTCAATATTTTCTTTATCAATTATGTAAAAATAATGACCAAATCATATTAGATCGTCCACACGAATTAGGAGATATAGTTGCAGGGCTAGGCAAAGAAATTCCAGTGATCGTAGTTCTTCATAGTACACATTTATCAGGTAATAGTATAAAAAGTTTTTATAAAACAGTGTTTAATCATTTAACACGTTACAAAGCGATTGTTGTATCAACAGAAAAGCAATGCCAAGATATTTCACAATATATTGAAAATAAAATACCAGTTATCAATATTCCGGTTGGCTACGTGGCAAATTTAAAGCATCAATTTGACATCAATCAAAAGGAGAAAAATCATATCATATCAATTGCTCGCTTAGTTGAAAATAAACAAATTAAACATCAAATTGAAGTGATTAAGCAATTAGTAACAAAGCATCCCAATATTCAATTGAATATTTATGGACATGGAAATAGTTTGTCAGAATATCAACAACTTGTTGAAGATTATCATTTATCGGAGCATGTTAAATTTCATGGCTTTAAGACGCATATTAATGAAGAAATTGCTAAAGCAGAACTTATGTTATCTACGAGTAAAATGGAAGGTTTTGGCTTAGCGATTTTAGAGTCACTTTCAGTAGGTACACCAGTGATCAGTTATGATGTAGATTATGGACCATCTGAACTTATTCAAGATGGTTTTAATGGCTACCTTGTCCCTCAAGGCGACATCAATCAAATGGTTGGAAAAGTCGACCAATTATTAAATAATAAACAAAAGTTGCAACAGTTTTCGATTAATAGTATAGAGTATGCACAGCAATTTAATGAGACAAATGTTAGTAATAAGTGGCAAAAAATTTTAAACTAAGTCAAAATGAAAAAGCATTTTCCTAGAATTATCTCTTTAACAATCCGCAGTTCATACGAACTTACATGTTTTGTTAAATTACATAGGAAAATGCTATTTTTTTATAAAACGATGTACTTTAATTCTATATGAGACGAACAAATTGATCCCATTGATTAATTAACGACGCTTTGCTATATTGTTGAGCCTTAGTCAAACTACCTTTAGATAGCCTTTGCTGCACTTCAGGATGGTCGATGACATATTTTACTTTTTCAAATAACGCATCTTCATCATTTTTAGTAATTAAATAACCATTGAAATCAGGCGTAATCAATTCGCTAGGTCCATATTTAATATCGTAACTTATAACAGGAACGCCATGTGCTAAAGATTCAAGTAGCGCTAAAGAGAAACCTTCCATGTTACTTGTTATTAAACTCAAATAGGCATCGCTATATTCTTGGTCTAGATTGCTTAAAAAGCCGCGTAAGTAAACATGATTTTCCAATCCATATTTTTGTATCAATTCATTTAATTTTTTACTTTCAGAACCAAAACCATACATATGAAGCTCTATTTTGGGTACAAACGGTACTAGGCGTTTAATTAATTCAATTTGTTGATGTAATTGTTTTTCAGGTGAGTAACGAGCAACGGAAATTAATTTTACACTATGCTGATCTAATGTTTGGACTGGTGTATCAATGGTTTCACTATAGCCGACAGGAATATTAACAACTGGAATAGTATGGTTAATACGTTTTTCAACATCTAATTTTTGCTGCTCAGTAGAAACGATAATGGCACGATATCGAGATAAATTTTCAAACATCGCTTTATATACATTTTTAAATGGTGATGAATCTAATGCATCAATATTTTTAATATGTGTACTGTGAAGCACAGCTACTACTGGTATTGACTCAGGTGTTAAATTGAAAATAGGTGCTGTATACACATTACGATCACTGAAAAATAAATCTCCATGGTGATATAGCTGTTTAATGAAAAATGCTCCTAATTCCGTTTCATTATTAAAGAAATATTGTTTGTTAGCATAGTAAACAATTATTTTTTGTACTTCTGGTTTGTCATCTTTGTAGGAAAAATATTTTTCTAATTTTGTGTCACCCTCTGGGTTATAGAAAAATTCACACAATGTTTGTTGTTTATCAACAAGGATTCTACTACAACTTAAAAAGCCACGCACATCATAAAAATCCCGTTTTACTTTTCTTCTTTGACTATCAAAATGATTCACATAATCTAATATACGATATTTAGGATCTTGAAAATGGGCATACATTAAAAAACGCTCTTGATCATATATTCTAAAGTCATGACTATTTTCAACAGGTTTTAAAGTATAATGACATTCATCAGTCCAATATGACAACCAATCAAATGCTTCATTGCGTTCTAAATAAGTTGCTTCTTGGAAGAAATCATACATATTAATATAGTCAGAACTAGTGATATAATTTTGGGCATTTCTATATAAAAACCTATTCCATGACAGAAATACGCATTGCGCAGGTCTTCCCATTTCTTTAAATAAATTTAAACGATTAATAATTGCTTTCTCTATTCCAGTTAAATTAACACCTAAACTATTACCTACAAAATAATTCATTTACAACACCACTTATGTCTATTTTTTATAATTATATCACATAATATTTAATTACTTCTTTTAACTGGAAAATGTGTTTACATATAAAATAACAAGTTTTGATATTTATAATTGTCGTAGTTATTCAGTCAACTACGGCCAATATACCATTGTAGAGCTTAGGATATTGATTTATGACTCAGGAACATCAAATGAGAAGATTTATAAAAGAGATATATATATAACTCTAGGAGGTATAATAAAAACGCGCAACTACTGTTACGCGTTTGAATTATTCATATGATACTATTTGCGATACTTTAATTTAGCGAAAGCATCATGTTGATGGATAGACTCTTCATTACGACATTCGATATCGAAACCGTCTAACCAGTCAAATTCAACTAAGTCCGCGGCAATTAAACGAATTAAGTCTTCGACAAAACGTGGATTTTCATATGCACGCTCTGTCACACGTTTTTCATCAGGACGTTTTAAAATAGGGTATAGAATTGAACTTGCATTAGCTTCCATTGCATCTAAAATTTTGTTTTTATAGTCATCAACTATGTCTTGATCTTTATTAATATATGTTTTAACAGTGACAACACCACGTTGGTTGTGGGCAGAATATTCACTTATCTCTTTTGAACAAGGGCATAACGTTGTAACAGTTGCTTCAATAGTAAGTTCTTTACGTGTAACTTGATTTCCGTCAATTGCTAATCCATAAGTGACATCGGCATTACCAACTGCTTTAATATTTGTGGTTGGACTATAGCGATCAAAGAACCATTTTCCAGAAACATCAACGCCTGCCGCATTTTGTTTCATATTCGTTTGTAAAGTGCGTAATACCTGATAAAGTGTATTAAATTCAAGTTCAATACCATTATCATAGTGCTTTTCAACACTTTCAATAATACGGCTCATGTTAATACCTTTTTCGTCTTTTGTTAAACTTGTTGAAAAACTAAATGTGCCAGCTGTTTGATACTGGTCAACAAGTACAGGGTACACTAAGTTTTTAATACCAACTTCTTCTATTTCAAATAAGAAATCTTTATGTGTACTTTGTAAATCTGTCATTTCGTTCTTAGTAGTAGGTTTCGTGCCTTCAATAGGGTCTACGGAACCGAAGTGTTTCCAACGACCTTCTCGTGTCGATAAATCAAATTCAGTCATTATTTTCCTCCGTTAAGATTTAAAGTGATATGTCCAATATGGCTCGACTGTTAAAAAACTGTGTTGTTTACCATCGATTTCAGGACTTGCTAATTGTTTTAAAAATGGGCCTGTTTGAGAAGCATGTGCTTCAAATGCCTTAATTTTAAGTTCTTTAAAATCTGTAATATCATTTTGGATATCAGGTTCTCCAAGTGCTTCGGTTGCATCATTACTGAACGCAACTAAAGTTAAACGAGGACGTTCTTCTTTAGGCATGCGTTCAACCGTTCGAATTACAGCGTCTGCTGTTGCTTCGTGATCAGGATGTACTGCATATCCAGGATAAAATGAAATAATCAATGATGGATTTGTATCATCGATTAAAGATTTAATCATACCATCTATATGTTCATAGGGTTCAAATTCGACAGTTTTGTCACGTAAACCCATTTTTCTTAAATCAGTAATACCAATAACTTTACAAGCTTCTTCTAGTTCACGCTCACGAATACTTGGTAAAGATTCACGTGTTGCAAATGGGGGATTACCTAAATTTCTGCCCATTTGTCCTAGTGTTAAACATGCATATGTTACAGGTATGCCTTTTTGAATATAACTTGCTAAAGTACCTGCAGATGAGAAGGTTTCATCATCAGGATGTGGAAATATTACTAATACATGTCTTTCGTCAGTCATGTTGATGCCTCCTCTATAAATTAAATGGTCGCTCACTAATTTGAAGTGCTGCAGCAAGTTGACCTTCGTAATTAAAACCTGCAATTAAAAATTCATCATTCTCATTGACCTCAAAATGCGTTAGACCTTGTACATAAACCCAACCACCATTTGATAGTTTAAGACCAATGCGATAAGGTTCTTTATTGCCACCTTTTAGTTGTGCATGCGTATATGTTACTTGTATATTTCTTAAAAATGTACCAGCATTAAAAACACGTTGATCGAAATGGTTTGCATAGGCACCATTTGTTGTTTCAACATGCAGATACACAGGTTTATGTTCATAAGAAGCAAGTAAATCTAAAACTTCTTGTTCTTTTATTGGTTCCAACACGTTCACTCCTTACACTATCAATGTGTTTATCTTTCTATTTTACTAAAAACTATTCAATAATTGTATACGATTGCTCAATTATTTATAAATTAATTTTTGGGAAGGGGAATTACTATGAATAACACAATCGTTCATTATCATCTTTGCTTGCTTTTAAAAATCAAAAATTTGTTGGAATTTGAAAAGTGTTAAACATTAAAAATGATGCTATATTAATGGTGTATGAATGAATTCATAAGTTTTAAAATGTATTAAATTTGTGGAGGCATGTAAACAATGAAAGTATTAAACTTAGGATCAAAAAAACAAGCATCATTCTATGTTGCATGTGAGTTATATAAAGAGATGGCATTTAACCAGCAATGTAAACTTGGATTAGCAACTGGTGGGACAATGACAGACTTATACGAACAACTTGTTAAGTTATTAAATAAAAATCAGTTAAACGTAGACAATGTATCCACGTTTAATTTAGACGAATATGTAGGTTTGACCGCATCACATCCGCAAAGTTATCACTATTATATGGATGACATGCTTTTTAAACAATATCCTTATTTTAATAGAAAAAACATACACATTCCGAACGGAGATGCCCATGACATGAATGCGGAAGCATCAAGATATAATGACGTTTTAGAACAACAAGGTCAACGTGATATTCAAATTTTAGGTATTGGTGAAAATGGTCATATTGGATTCAATGAGCCTGGTACGCCGTTTGATAGCGTCACTCATATCGTTGATTTGACTGAGAGTACAATTAAGGCTAATAGTCGATATTTTGAAAACGAAGATGATGTTCCAAAGCAAGCTATTTCGATGGGACTTAAGAATATACTTCAAGCTAAACGTATCATTTTACTCGCGTTTGGTGAAAAGAAACGAGCAGCTATTACACATTTATTAAATCAAGAAATTTCTATTGATGTACCAGCCACATTACTTCACAAACACCCAAATGTTGAGATATATTTAGATGACGAAGCTTGTCCTAAAAATGTTGCGAAAATTCATGTTGATGAAATGAATTGATTGCAATGTTTAATTAAGAATCGCCTCGGGAAAGTTTCCAATAGATAGAAAAAAGCATTGGAAGGATGATTTATAGTGGAATTACAATTAGCAATTGATTTATTAAACAAAGAAGACGCGGCTGAGTTAGCAAATAAAGTAAAAGATTATGTAGATATCGTAGAAATCGGTACGCCAATCATTTACAACGAAGGTTTACCAGCAGTTAAACATATGGCAGACAACATTAGTAATGTAAAAGTATTAGCAGACATGAAAATTATGGATGCAGCTGATTACGAAGTTAGCCAAGCAATTAAATTTGGTGCTGATGTAATTACAATTCTAGGTGTTGCTGAAGATGCATCAATTAAAGCAGCTATCGAAGAAGCTCATAAAAATAATAAACAATTACTAGTTGATATGATTGCTGTTCAAGACTTGGAAAAACGTGCAAAAGAATTAGATGAAATGGGTGCTGACTACATTGCAGTACACACTGGTTATGATTTACAAGCTGAAGGACAATCACCTCTAGAAAGTTTAAGAACAGTTAAATCAGTAATTAAAAATTCTAAAGTGGCAGTAGCAGGTGGAATTAAACCAGATACAATTAAAACGATTGTTGCTGAAAATCCTGACCTTGTAATTGTTGGTGGCGGAATTGCGAATGCAGACGATCCGGTTGAAGCAGCAAAACAATGTCGAGCGGCTATTGAAGGTAAATAATATGGCTACTTTTAGTAATTATCAATTAATTCTTGATGAATTAAAAATGACTTTGTCACATGTTGAAGCGGATGAGTTTTCAACGTTTGCGGACCAAATACTAAATGCTGAACATATATTTGTAGCTGGCAAAGGTCGTTCAGGATTCGTAGCAAATAGCTTTGCAATGCGATTAAATCAACTCGGCAAACAGGCACATGTTGTTGGAGAATCAACGACACCTGCGATTAAGTCGAATGATGTATTTGTAATTATCTCTGGTTCAGGTTCTACGGAACATTTAAAATTGTTAGCAGATAAAGCGAAATCAGTAGGTGCTGATATCGTATTAATTACCACAAATAAAGATTCTGCAATAGGTAATCTAGCTGGAGCGAATATCGTTTTACCTGCAGGCACAAAATATGATGAACAAGGTTCAGCACAACCACTAGGAAGTTTATTTGAACAAGCATCACAATTATTTTTAGACAGTGTCGTGATGGGGCTGATGACTGAGATGAATGTGTCAGAACAAACGATGCAACAAAATCATGCTAATTTAGAATAAATAAATGATAGTCGATAATATTATGTTTCTATGATAATATTATCGATTATTTTTTTATTCAAATATTAAATTATAGTATAATATTATTAATAAACGAATAGGGGTGTTATTAGTGAAGTTTGATAATTATATTTTTGATTTCGATGGCACATTAGCAGATACGAAAAAATGTGGTGAAGTAGCTACACAAAGTGCATTTAAAGCATGTGGCTTAACAGAACCATTATCTAAAGAAATAACGTATTATATGGGAATACCTATTGAAGAATCATTTTTAAAATTAGCAGATCGACCATTAGATGAAGCAGCATTAGCAAAGTTAATCGATACATTTAGACATACATATCAATCTATTGAAAAGGACTATATTTATGAATTTGCGGGTATAACTGAAGCCATTACAAGTTTGTATAAGCAAGGGAAAAAGCTTTTCGTGGTATCTAGTAAAAAAAGTGATGTACTTGAAAGAAATTTAACAGCGATTGGATTAAATCATTTAATTACTGAAGCTGTTGGTTCTGATCAAGTAAGTAAATATAAACCGGATCCTGAAGGCATACATACGATTTTGCAACGCTATAATTTAAATAGTCAACATACTGTTTACATTGGAGATTCAACATTTGATGTTGAGATGGGACAACGAGCTGGTGTACAATCGGCAGCAGTAACTTGGGGTGCACATGATGCAAGATTATTACTTCATTCGAATCCTGATTTTATTATCAATGATCCATCAGAAATAAATACAGTATTATAAAGTGTATAAAGTGAGGTATTTACACGCTCAAATTAAAAGAAATTGATAGACAATT
>NZ_PPQS01000048.1:56753-86572 GCF_002902405.1 Staphylococcus schweitzeri | reverse complement strand
TCACAGTATATCTTTGATAGTCTAAATAAATATTTATAAATAATTTTGAATGTTTAATAACACTAATCAAGGTTTTTGCAACAGATTTACTATTGTGAATTTTATCAGTATAACCATTGTCAAAAACATATTAGATTTGTTGAAATTATTTCAAATTAGTTAAATTATGGCGATAGTATATGACTATTACGAAGTTGTATCCTATCGCTATTTTTAGTTATAAGTTGAAAATGTTAAAGGTTTGGGAATTTACGAATTATAATAGTTTGATTCAAATGATTATGGGTATAAAATAGTTGGATTTATTTCGTTAAAATGAAAGTTTTTGCCAAACATACTTTTGTATTTATATAAAAGTTTAAATTTGTATAAATTTGACAAAACTAATTAACTCCGTATAATTATGAAACATACAAGAGGGAGTGTATGAATTCATGGATTTTAATAAAGAGAATATTAACATGGTGGATGCAAAGAAAGCCAAGAAGACTGTTATTGCAACGGGTATTGGTAATGCAATGGAATGGTTTGACTTTGGTGTATATGCTTATACAACTGCGTATATAGGTGCGAATTTCTTTTCTCCAGTGGAAAGTCAAGATATTCGACAAATACTTACATTTGCAGCATTAGCAATTGCATTTTTATTAAGACCAATTGGTGGTGTTGTATTTGGTATTATTGGTGACAAATATGGACGTAAAGTTGTATTAACATCAACAATTATTTTAATGGCATTTTCAACATTAACTATTGGTTTATTGCCAAGCTATAACCAAATTGGACTATGGGCCCCAATATTGTTATTACTTGCTAGAGTGTTACAAGGATTTTCAACTGGTGGAGAATATGCGGGCGCAATGACATATGTCGCAGAGTCATCACCGGATAAACATCGTAATGCATTAGGAAGTGGTCTTGAAATCGGAACACTATCGGGTTATATTGCAGCTTCAATTATGATTGCATTATTGACATTCTTTTTAACCGATGAGCAAATGGCATCATTTGGTTGGAGAATTCCATTCCTACTAGGATTATTCTTAGGCTTATTTGGGTTATATTTACGTCGTAGATTAGAGGAATCTCCGGTATTTGAAAATGATGTTGCAACTCAACCAGAAAGAGATAATATTAACTTTTTACAAATCATTAGATTTTATTACAAAGACATATTTGTATGTTTTATAGCAGTCGTGTTCTTTAACGTTACGAATTACATGGTAACTGCATACTTACCAACTTATTTAGAACAAGTCATCAAATTAGATGCAACTACTACTAGTGTATTAATCACATGTGTAATGGCCATAATGATTCCATTAGCATTAATGTTTGGTAAAATAGCCGATAAAATAGGCGAAAAGAAAGTATTTCTTATTGGTACTGGCGGATTGACAATATTTAGTATTGTTGCATTTATTTTATTACATTCACAATCATTTATTGTTATAGTCATTGGAATATTTATTTTAGGCTTCTTCTTATCAACATATGAAGCAACAATGCCTGGATCACTACCTACGATGTTTTACAGTCATATAAGATATCGTACATTATCAGTTACATTTAATATCTCTGTTTCTATATTTGGTGGTACAACGCCATTAGTGGCTTCATGGTTAGTAGCTGAAACAGGTAATCCACTGGCACCAGCATATTATTTAACTACAGTTAGTTTAATTGGCTTTTTAGTAATTGCATTTTTACATTTGAGTACAGCAGGGAAATCACTTAAAGGTTCGTATCCTAACGTAGATAATGAGAAAGATAGAGCGTATTATGCTGAACATCCTAAAGAAGCATTATGGTGGGTTAAAGAAAGAAAAGATTAGACATTTTAATAAATAAGTATAAATCAATCGTATATAAGCACTTTAAAGTTAGCAAAATTTACTAACTTTAAAGTGCTTTTTAAATTGAAAAATGTAATTAGTTGAAATAAAGTTTTTGTATATACATAAACCCCCACTGCAATGATTATCGCAATGGGGGAAGAGGGGACTTAAAGCATATGTTTAGCTTTGAATACTTAAAATTCTCTTGCTATTGAAATGTTAGGATGTAAATATGTCTTAGAGTATTTTGTCCAACGCAATTAATATTGAGACTCTAACCTTCAATATTACTATAGAGAACACAAATTTAAATAGATTGGGTGACTTATTTGTGTCAGTTATTGCGATTGCTATAACTTCTTTTCTCTATACACATATAGTAACGTCTTATCTAATAAAAAACATGGTACTACAGTATCAAATTTATCTAGGGCTTAAGTTTGATTTTTATAATAGTCAGGTTTACCTGATAAAAATACTTATTCATTATATAATGTTAACAAGATATATTATAAAGTTTACATTGAGTGAGGGATATTGATGAACGTAATTTTAGAACAGTTGGAAACACATACTCAAAATAAGCCTAATGACATAGCATTACATATAGATGATGAAACAATTACATATAGTCAACTGAATGTCCGCATCACTAGCGCAGTCGAATCTTTGCAGAAATATTCACTTAATCCTGTCGTTGCTATTAATATGAAATCACCGGTTCAAAGTATTATTTGTTATTTAGCTTTGCATCGTTTACAGAAAGTGCCAATGATGATGGAAGGTAAATGGCAAAGTACTTTACATCGTCAATTGATTGAAAAATATGGTATTAAAGATGTAATTGAAGACACTGGTCTCATGCAGAGCATAGATTCACCGATGTTTATTGATGCAACGCAATTACAGAATTACCCCAATTTATTACACATTGGTTTTACTTCGGGGACAACTGGACTCCCAAAAGCATATTATCGTGATGAAGATTCATGGTTGGCTTCTTTTGAAGTTAATGAAATGTTGATGTTAAAAAATGAAAATGCCTTAGCTGCCCCGGGACCACTATCGCACTCGTTAACATTATATGCGTTATTGTTCGCTTTAAGTTCCGGTCGTACTTTTATAGGACAGACCACTTTTCATCCTGAAAAGTTACTTAACCAATGTCGTAAAATATCATCATACAAAGTTGCTATGTTTCTTGTTCCAACGATGATTAAATCATTATTGTTCGTTTACAACAATGAATATACAATCCAATCATTTTTTAGCAGTGGAGATAAGCTGCATTCTTCTGTTTTTAAAAAGATAAAAAATCAAGCAAACGACATAAATTTGATTGAATTTTTTGGTACATCGGAAACCAGTTTTATCAGCTATAACTTAAATCAGCAAGCACCTGTTGAATCAGTGGGTGTATTATTTCCTAATGTGGAATTGAAAACGATGGATCATGATCGAAATGGTATAGGATCTATTTGTGTGAAAAGTAATATGATATTCAATGGCTATGTTGGTGACAAATGTATAAATAATGATGAATGGTTTGTTACTAGTGATAATGGCCGTGTAAAAGAGCAGTACTTATATTTAACAGGAAGACAGAATGATATGTTAATTATTGGTGGTCAAAATATTTATCCAGCGCATGTTGAACACCTTTTAACGCAATCGTCGAGCATTGATGAAGCAATTATAATCGGTATTCCAAATGAGCGTTTTGGTCAAATAGGTGTATTACTTTATTCTGGTGATGTGACACTTACACATAAAGATGTAAAACTACTTTTAAATAAGAAAGTGAAACGCTATGAAATTCCATCGATGATTCATCATGTAGAAAAGATATATTACACTGCAAGTGGTAAAATTGCTAGAGAAAAAATGATGTCGTTGTATTTGAGAGGTGAATTATAATATGAATCAAGCAGTCATAGTTGCAGCTAAACGAACTGCATTTGGGAAATATGGAGGTACTTTAAAACATTTAGAGCCAGAACAATTACTCAAACCTTTATTCCAACATTTTAAAGAGAAATATCCAGAGGTAATATCTAAAATAGATGATGTAGTTTTAGGTAATGTTGTTGGGAATGGTGGCAATATTGCAAGGAAAGCATTGCTTGAAGCGGGTCTAAAAGACTCAATACCTGGTGTGACAATTGATCGTCAATGTGGGTCTGGACTTGAAAGTATTCAATATGCATGTCGCATGATTCAAGCCGGAGCTGGTAAGATATATATTGCAGGAGGTGTTGAAAGTACAAGTCGAGCACCTTGGAAAATCAAGCGACCGCATTCTGTGTACGAAACAGCATTACCTGAGTTTTATGAGCGTGCATCATTTGCACCTGAAATGAGCGACCCATCAATGATTCAAGGCGCTGAAAATGTAGCCAAGATGTATGATATTTCAAGAGAATTACAAGATGAATTTGCTTATCGAAGTCATCAACTGACAGTAAAAAATATAAAGAATGGAAATGTTTCTCAGGAAATATTTCCTATAACCGTTAAAGGAGAAATATTCAACACTGATGAAAGTCTAAAATCACATATTCCGAAAGATAACTTTGGCCGATTTAAGCCCGTGATCAAAGGTGGGACCGTTACCGCTGCGAATAGTTGTATGAAAAATGATGGCGCGGTTTTATTACTGATTATGGAAAAAGATATGGCGTATGAATTAGGTTTCGAGCGTGGTTTATTATTTAAAGATGGTGTTACGGTAGGTGTTGATTCTAATTTGCCTGGCATTGGACCAGTTCCTGCTATTTCCAAATTACTATCAAGAAATCAATTAACGATAGAAAATATTGAAGTTATTGAAATTAACGAAGCTTTTAGTGCACAGGTGGTTGCCTGCCAACAAGCTTTAAATATTTCAAATACGCAATTAAATATATGGGGTGGTGCATTAGCATCAGGTCATCCATACGGTGCAAGCGGTGCCCAATTAGTGACGCGATTATTTTATATGTTTGACAAAGAAACTATGATTGCATCTATGGGGATTGGGGGAGGTCTAGGAAATGCAGCATTATTCACTCGATTCTAACCAGCGATTAAATGTGTCATTTTCTAAGGATAGTGTGGCTGCATATTATCAGTGTTTTAACCAACCTTATAGAAAAGAAGTTCCACCATTAATGTGTGCGTCATTATGGCCAAAATTTGATTTATTTAGAAACTATGCAAATAGTGAACTAATTTTAACAAAAACAGCAATTGATCAAACGCAACCAATAGAAGTTGATACAATATACACGGGTTGTCTGAAAGGTATTGAATGTCGACAGATTCGCAATATCAAACGATATACGATGACTTTAACATTAACTGAAAATAATCGAGATATCATAACAATTACACAAACTTTTATTAAGGCGATGATGTAGGGATGAAGTTTAATGAAATATGGGTAAATGAATATTTGGCACTCGTCGATGATGGCAATCCAATACATAATAAGATTGTGCCAGGGCAATTAGTGAGTCAAATGATGCTGATGACAAAGTCATTAGAGGTCAATCAGTGTCAAATTAACTATGTTAAGCCTATTTTAATAAATGAAAATATCGAATTTATTGAACAAAGCGAGCAAGAAATTATAGCAATAAATGATGACGGAGAGATTAAAATAAAGATTTATTTGAGCACAAAAAAATAACCGATATTAGCTGCATGAACGCATATTAATTAGGAGATGAAAGGACAGCTAATATCAGTTATGTATTGTTATTATTATTGTAATTAGAGATAAATATAGGTTAAGGTACTTCTGTTGCATGGGGATGCATTATTTCGAAAATAATAATAACAACTTTATGAAATGTTTAATAAATTCTGGATTATTGGAACGATTAGTCAATCTAACTAACTTTCATATGATCTATATCGTCTTGTAATAAAGAGAGCAATTTAAAAATTTCAGTATCACTAAATGAATCGTCACATTTAATAGAAACATGCTGAAATGTTTTGGTTATAATTTCATACACTGGTGCACCTTCATGGTGATACTGTCGATAAATAATCATAACCTATATTACCTCCTTTGCTACTCTATAGTCATATTATAAATAACATTTATATTTACCACATCAATCTTAAGTATCAACTTTTAATCAGACATAGAACGTATTTTTTACTAGGACTATTTATGTATAAAAGTTAAAAATAAATATATATTTATAGAGTCGCCTTATAGTCATTTGGGAAATATAACATATGTGATTCGATGGGCATTTATCATAAAGAAATTATAATTATAGAGGTATTGACCATCTAGATGAGTGCATGTTTATCTTGAAAATAAAGAATTTAATTAGTCATGGCTGCATATGGAAAGCAAATATTTGCAAGTATTGTTCGATATGTATGAGGTTTTAATTAAAGATAAAACGCTTAAGTATAACTTTTAAATTCAAATTATTTACAGAGCATAATGATTATAAAAAAACCACATTATATAAATTGAGTTCGCACCCAATTTATATAATGTGATTAATATCGATGATTTATAGAAGAACCATTAAACCTCTGTTACTTCAACATCGATATGTTCAATACGGTTGTATGCACCGTGATCTACAGGACCAACAAAATCATTCATTTTCCAACCGTTTTTAATAGCAGAAGCGACGAAAGCTTTCGCGCTAATCACAGCTTCTTTCGGTGACTTACCGTTAGCTAAATATGCAGTTGTTGCCGCAGCAAATGTACAACCAGCACCATGGTTATAACTTTGTTGGAACATGTCTGTAGTTAGTTGATAAAATGTTTGACCATCATAGTATAAGTCATACGATTTATCTTGATCTAAAGCTTTGCCACCTTTAATGATGACATGCTGTGCGCCTTTATCAAAGATAATTGTTGCAGCCTTTTTCATATCTTCAATTGAATTTAATTTACCTAATCCTGATAATTGACCCGCTTCAAATAAGTTTGGTGTCACTACCGTTGCTTTAGGTAGTAAATATTTAATCATCGCTTCAGTATTCCCAGGGTTAAGCACTTCATTTTCACCTTTACAAACCATGACAGGATCTACTACAAAGTATTGTGCATTAGATGCCTCATATGCTTCTCCAGCACGTTTGATTATCTCCTCAGTACCTAACATACCTGTTTTAATAGCATCAGGTCCAATTGATAAGGCCGTTTCAAGTTGCTTTTCAAATACGTCCATAGGTAATGGTGTGACATCGTGTGACCATGTATCTTTATCCATAGTAACGATGGCAGTTAAAGCGACCATGCCATACGTATCTAATTCTTGGAACGTTTTCAAATCTGCTTGCATACCTGCACCAGCACTTGTGTCAGAACCGGCAATTGTTAAAACTTTCTTTAAAGCCATTGAGCTTCACTCCTACATTATAATATTGTATTCATCATATCATTTTTAACCTATTTGAAAAATATTAAGCATTCAATATTTGATGATTGTTCAAATCAATCATTCATACTATTGTAACTTTTGAAAATGTCATTCACTTTAGATAAGTGTGATATGTTAAAATATGTCCTGAGGTGAGATTGAATGGAATGGTCGCAAATTTTTCATGACATAACAACGAAACATGACTTTAAAGCTATGCATGATTTTTTAGAAAAAGAATATTCGACTGCAATCGTATACCCTGATAGGGAAAATATATATCAAGCGTTTGATTTAACACCGTTTGAAAATATCAAAGTTGTTATATTAGGACAAGACCCGTATCATGGTCCAAACCAAGCACATGGATTAGCATTTTCAGTGCAACCTAACGCAAAATTCCCTCCATCTTTACGTAATATGTATAAAGAATTAGCAGATGATATTGGATGTGTTAGACAAACACCACATTTACAAGATTGGGCAAGAGAAGGCGTCTTGTTATTAAATACAGTTTTAACCGTAAGACAGGGTGAAGCAAATTCTCATCGTGATATTGGTTGGGAAACATTTACTGATGAAATTATTAAAGCAGTGTCTGATTATAAAGAACATGTTGTCTTTATTTTGTGGGGGAAACCTGCACAGCAAAAAATAAAGCTTATCGATACATCTAAACATTGTATTATAAAATCAGTGCATCCTAGTCCACTGTCTGCATATAGAGGATTCTTTGGATCAAAACCGTATTCCAAAGCGAATACCTATTTAGAGTCAGTAGGAAAATCACCAATTAATTGGTGTGAAAGTGAGGCGTAGATGGTGAATAGAGAAATTTTAATAGCACGAATTGAGCAAGAATTAGTACAAGCAGAGCAGGCGCAGCATGACCATGACTTTGAAAAACATATGTATGCCATACATATATTAACATCTTTATATGCTTCAACATCAAATACACCACATATTGGTGAACAACAAATGAATCGTCGTATTGCTAACCATAATCAAATGCCACAATCACAAATAACGCAGCCAACACATCAAGTGACAGCTGCTGAAATTGAAGCGATGGGTGGTAAAGTAAATACGCATTCAGCACATCATCATAATAAGTCATATTCACAACCTTCAAACCAACAGCAAAGATTAGCGACAGATGATGATATTGGCAATGGTGAATCCATATTTGATTTTTAAAGAGTAACAAGGAACTATAATGATTTAATCGCTTTTTAAGTCTGAATGATATTAATAAAGCGACATGTATATTTATCCAAATGTTGTGACTACAATATTAACTTAATACTGAATTATTTAAGGAGAGGTAACTATGAAATTATTTATTATTTTAGGTGCATTAAATGCTATGATGGCAGTTGGAACAGGTGCATTCGGTGCACATGGTTTGCAAGGTAAAGTAAGTGACCACTATTTATCAGTATGGGAAAAAGCAACAACATACCAAATGTATCATGGGTTGGCGTTATTGATATTAGGTGTAATTAGTGGCACAACATCTATCAATGTTAATTGGGCAGGTTGGTTAATATTTGCCGGTATTATTTTCTTTAGTGGCTCATTATACATTTTAGTATTAACACAAGTTAAAATATTAGGTGCAATTACACCAATTGGTGGTGTGTTATTCATCATTGGATGGCTCATGCTCATCATTGCGACATTCAAATTTGCTGGTTAAATTTTTAAATTTTAGATTACCTATGTAACTAAACATTAAATTTTTAATAAAAATAATCAAGAAAAAGAGTTACAAACTCATCTTTTGGGTATAGAATACCTTCGAGGTGAGTTTTTATTTATGGAAAAAAAGAATAAGCAAATAGATAGAGGCGATTTAAAACAAAACCTATCTGAAAAATTTGTATGGGCGATTGCATATGGTTCATGTATCGGATGGGGCGCATTCATCTTACCAGGAGACTGGATTAAGCAATCAGGTCCGATTGCTGCATCAATTGGTATTATTATTGGTGCATTGTTAATGATATTAATTGCGGTAAGTTATGGCGCATTAGTAGAAAGATTTCCAGTATCAGGGGGCGCATTTGCCTTTAGTTTCTTAAGTTTTGGCAGATATGTGAGTTTCTTCTCATCATGGTTTTTAACATTTGGTTATGTTTGTGTAGTTGCTTTAAATGCAACCGCATTCAGTTTGTTAGTTAAATTCTTATTGCCAGACGTCTTAAATAATGGAAAATTATATACTATTGCAGGTTGGGACGTTTATATAACAGAAATTATTATTGCTACCGTATTGCTACTTGTATTTATGCTTGTGACAATTCGTGGTGCGAGTGTATCTGGATCATTACAATATTACTTCTGTGTAGCAATGGTTATCGTTGTATTATTAATGTTCTTTGGTTCATTCTTCGGCAATAATTTTGCTCTTGAAAATTTAAAGCCTTTAGCTGAACCTAGCAAAGGATGGTTTGTATCTATTATCGTTATTGTATCTGTCGCTCCATGGGCATATGTTGGATTTGATAATATACCACAAACAGCAGAAGAGTTTAACTTTGCGCCGAATAAGACATTTAAACTTATTGTGTATAGTTTATTAGCAGCATCATTAACGTATGTTGTTATGATTCTTTATACAGGTTGGTTATCAACAAGTCACCAAAGTTTAAATGGACAATTATGGTTAACGGGTGCAGTTACACAAACCGCTTTTGGTTATATTGGCTTAGGTATACTAGCTATTGCAATTATGATGGGTATATTTACTGGTTTAAATGGTTTCTTAATGAGTTCAAGTCGTTTGCTATTTTCAATGGGACGTTCAGGCATTATGCCAACAATGTTTAGTAAATTACATAGTAAATACAAAACGCCTTATGTTGCAATCATTTTCTTAGTAAGTGTGTCATTAATTGCACCTTGGTTAGGAAGAACGGCATTGACATGGATAGTTAATATGTCTTCTACAGGTGTATCAATTGCTTACTTTATTACGTGTTTGTCTGCTGCTAAATTATTTAGTTATAACAAACAAAGTAATACGTATGCACCTGTATATAAAACATTTGCCATTATTGGCTCAGTCGTATCATTCATTTTCTTAGCATTGCTATTAGTACCAGGGTCACCAGCAGCATTGACGGCACCATCTTATATTGCATTAATTGGATGGTTGATTATTGGATTGATATTCTTCATAATTCGATATCCTAAGTTGAAAAATATGGACAATGATGAATTGAGTCGCTTGATTTTAAATAGAAGTGAAAATGAAGTTGATCATATGATTGAAGAACCTGAAAAAGAAACAACTAAATAATAAAAGAATCGCACAATATACCTTCTTAATTCGGAGGCATATCGTGCGATTTTTGTATGATCTAATTTGGGATTTAAGTAGAGATGGTTAAAGCATATATAAATTTGCTAAGAGTTAGGGGTAAGCTATTTCTAACAATATTTATAGTCGTTTAAAAGATTTAACGAAACCAGAAACAATTAATTTGGAAATTTGATCTGCGAATAATAAGCCTAATGCGATGGCTCCTGCAATAAGTGTTACTTCTAACATTGTATTTATTGCTGTACTGAAATTTAATAAGACTAAATTTTTTGTAGCATCGTATGCTAAACCACCAGGTACTAATGGAATGATACCAGTAACCATGAAAATGATGGCAGGTTCTTTTTGTTTACGAGCCATATAATGACTTAACAATCCTAAGGCTAAACTGCCAAAGAAACTAGAATATATTGTGTGTACATGTAAACCGTTGAAAAATAGTATGTAAACCATCCAGCCACATGTACCAACGAAGCCACAAGATAAGTATAATTTTCTAGGTGCATCGAAAATGACACAGAAGAACGTTGAGGCTAAAAAGCTAAAGCAAAAGTTTAATATCCAAAACATAGTCATGATACTCCTATACTAAAATTAATACGCTACCAACGCCAGCACCGATGCCAAACGCAGTAACCAATGCTTCTAATGATTTCGTTGTGAACATCAACATGTGTCCACCAAATAAATCTTGTATTGCATTTGTTATTAATACACCAGGGACAATAGGCATGACCGCGGCAATGATAATAGTTGCCAAGTCACCTGTTGGAATAAGTGTATGTCCAATAACAGCAATAATCCCAATTACTAATGAACCAATGAATTCTGGGATAAACTGTGCGTGTAACTTACGATCTAGAATTTCAGTGACTAAGTATCCTAGACTACCTGCTAATATTGCAGTTAAGACATCAATCAATCTACCACCTTGTAAATATAAGAAACTCATTGCAATCATTGCTGCAGCAAAGCCTTTAAAAGGAAGACTGCTGTCTCGCTTAGCTACATATATTTTTTCGAGCTGTGATTTTGCTTCTTCTAATGTAATTTCATTATTTGTAATTTGACGTGAAATTTTATTCGCCTGTGATATTTTAATTAAATTAGTATCCCGAGAGGTAATTCTAAAAATTCTAGGAAATGATTCCGAATGTAATGTAAACTGGATGACAGTGTTTGTAACAAAACTATTACTTTCACTGTAGCCAAGCTTTTTTGCAATACGTGTCATTGTATCTTCTACACGCGTACCTTCTGCACCAGATTCTAATAATATGCGAGCAGCAAGCAATATAACATCTTTAATAAGTACTTCTTGTTTGTATTCATCTGAATTTATGTCCATATCATCACCATTGTTTATAAGAATTTAATACTCATTATAGTTTATGCGCTATAAAATAACCACAT
Organism: Staphylococcus schweitzeri; assembly: GCF_002902405.1. GTDB lineage: Bacteria > Bacillota > Bacilli > Staphylococcales > Staphylococcaceae > Staphylococcus > Staphylococcus schweitzeri. The sequence continues at coordinate 74,604 of NZ_PPQS01000048.1, read as the reverse complement.
GATCTTTTTGATAAGTTGTTATTGATTTTAAAAAACTATTATTTGATACTATTGTAATTATAATCATTGTAAATCTTTGTAACTGATATTCACTTAAAGGATAAAAAGGAAAAATTATTGAAAAAAATTCGACAAAAATATGTTTCAAATATTTCAAATAGGTTAAAATAATATTAGTTAACCATTACAAAAATTGTATAGAGTAGCGACTGTATAATTTCTATTGAGGTTAACGTTTATATGTAGTGATAGTAGTTAAAGTTCTCCCAAGGAAGACTACTCGGGTACACTTTGCTATAGGCAAAGTGTACCTCGTTATTGATAATACAATAGCACATTATTAGAAGTTCAAACATAAAAATTTCAACTATTTACTAAATCACATCTTATGTATACGGGAATATACTGAAGATAAACGAAAAATTCCAAGCTTATCGGTTTAAGCTTGGAATTTTTTATTAATTTACTAACGTACCAATGTATTAAGAAATCGCAAAGAATTGATCGAATTCATTTGTGTTAATAATATGTCCTACAAAGAAACTACCGAATTCACCGTATCGTGCTGTTGTTTCATCAAAGCGCATTTCGTATACAATTTTTTTGAATTGTAATACGTCATCTGAGAACAATGTTACGCCCCATTCGAAATCATCAAACCCAACAGAACCAGTAATAAATTGTTTGATTTTACCAGCATATTTTCTACCAATCATACCATGGTCATACATTAATTTTTGACGTTCTTCCATAGTTAACATATACCAGTTATAAGTTTCATTACGACGTTTGTTCATCGGATAGAAACAAATATAATCAGAGTGTGGTAATTCAGGATATAATCTAGCTTTGATATGAGGGTTTTCATAAGGATCTTCATCGGATTTACCAGCTAAATAATTGCTCAATTCAATGACTGATACATATGAATATGTAGGGATTAAGAAGTCAGCAATGCGCAATTTGTTAAATTCATTTTCAATATGATTTAAAGACTTCATTTCAGGACGTAAGAACCATAATAATAAATCTGCTTTTTGACCAGTTATATTATAAATAGCTTGATCACCAGATTTTGATGATCTTACAGTTGCTGTATTTTCTAAAAATGATTGCAATTCAGTGACAAGTGCATCGCGTTCGTCCTTTGGAACTAGGCGCAATGATGCCCAATCAACTGCATAAAATAAATGTAGACTATACCAACCATCTAATGTTTCGGCTGCTTGACTCATGTTTATCGCTCCTTTTCAAAAATCATCAGTTCTTTATAAATTTTATCATAAAGCAAAGGGGTAACGATAAAATTATGATTACAAATTGGTGACGTGGCATTATGAAATAAAATGGCGTATAATTATACCGTGAATGATTAATAAGATTTATATTACAGGAGGACATTATGGCTGATTTATTAAATGTATTAAAAGACAAACTTTCTGGTAAAAACGTTAAAATCGTATTACCTGAAGGAGAGGACGAGCGTGTTCTAACAGCTGCAACACAATTACAAGCAACAGATTATGTTACACCAATCGTGTTAGGTGATGAGACTAAGGTTCAATCTTTAGCGCAAAAACTTAATCTTGATATTTCTAATATTGAATTAATTAATCCTGAGACAAGTGAATTGAAAGCTGAATTAGTTCAATCATTTGTTGAACGACGTAAAGGTAAAGCGACTGAAGAACAAGCACAAGAATTATTAAACAATGTGAACTACTTCGGTACAATGCTTGTTTATGCTGGTAAAGCAGATGGTTTAGTTAGTGGTGCAGCACATTCAACAGGCGACACTGTGCGTCCAGCTTTACAAATCATCAAAACGAAACCAGGTGTATCAAGAACATCAGGTATCTTCTTTATGATTAAAGGTGATGAACAATACATCTTTGGTGATTGTGCAATCAATCCAGAACTTGATTCACAAGGACTTGCAGAAATTGCGGTAGAAAGTGCAAAATCAGCATTAAGCTTTGGCATGGATCCAAAAGTTGCAATGTTAAGCTTTTCAACAAAAGGGTCTGCTAAATCAGACGACGTGACAAAAGTTCAAGAAGCTGTCAAATTAGCACAACAAAAAGCTGAAGAAGAAAAATTAGAAGCAATCATTGATGGCGAATTCCAATTTGATGCTGCGATTGTACCAGGTGTTGCTGAGAAAAAAGCGCCAGGTGCTAAATTACAAGGTGATGCAAATGTCTTTGTATTCCCAAGTTTAGAAGCTGGTAATATTGGTTACAAAATTGCACAACGTTTAGGTGGATATGATGCAGTTGGTCCAGTATTACAAGGTTTAAATTCTCCAGTAAATGACTTATCACGTGGTTGCTCAATTGAAGATGTATACAATCTTTCAATTATCACAGCAGCGCAAGCTTTACAATAACGATGGATTTAGCGAGTAAATATTTTAATGGCGTCAACTGGCGATATATCGACCATTCTTCTGGATTAGAGCCTATGCAATCTTTCGCATTCGATGATACATTTTGTGAAAGTGTGGGCAAAGATATATCAGATAATGTTGTGCGTACTTGGATTCATCAACATACTGTTATTCTTGGTATTCATGATTCAAGATTGCCGTTTTTAAAAGATGGCATTGATTATTTAACGAATGAGATTGGTTATAATGCCATTGTTAGAAATTCTGGTGGCTTAGGTGTCGTTCTAGATCAAGGTGTATTAAATATATCGCTGATGTTCAAAGGGCAGACAGAGACAACGATTGATGAAGCGTTTACTGTGATGTATCTCTTAATTAGCAAAATGTTCGAAGATGAGAATGTTGATATTGATACGATGGAAGTTGAACATTCTTATTGCCCAGGAAAATTTGACTTAAGTATCGATGGTAAGAAATTTGCAGGCATATCGCAACGAAGAGTTAGAGGTGGTATTGCTGTACAAATTTATCTTTGTGTTGAAGGCTCTGGTTCAGAACGTGCATTGATGATGCAAACATTTTATGAACATGCTTTAAAAGGTGAAGTGACTAAATTTAAATACCCTGAAATTGAACCATCTTGTATGGCCTCACTAGAGACATTGCTTAACAAAACGATTACTGTTCAAGATGTAATGTTTTTACTATTATATGCAATCAAAGATCTTGGTGGTGTACTAAATATGACACCAATTACTCAAGAAGAATGGCAAAGATACGATACGTATTTTGATAAAATGATTGAAAGAAACAAGAAAATGATAGACCAAATGCAATAGTTAAATATTTAACAGCCCCTTTCAAGTTATCGTTTGGGGCTGTTATTTTTGATATTAAACTTTAAATAAGTTGCTAAAATTAATTTTTAAAATAGAACGTCATTCAATTTAAACTAATGATATGATGGAAATGATAAAATTTAAAAATTAAATTTTAATAGTCGACATTAAACGTATTAAGAAATGGGTATAAATTATGAATATGAGTAGTTAAATAATCATACTATATATTGAAATGTTCTAATACTTTAGTAGTAAATCTATATATTCCAATTATTATTTGTAGTATTATAGTTAGGGTGGAAAATTATAAATTGTAGGGCTATTTTATAAAAAGATAAAGAATCTGAAATATCACTCGATAAGATTTAAACTTTGAAGTAAACGAAAGTTAGTTTTATACTAATCAAGTTAAGTCAAATATAAATTCAAAATAAAGATTATACATAATATGAATAATGTGAGATAAAGACTGCAATGAAATTTAACGCGAATGCGTATGCAACTTAGAATATGATGTCTTTTACTAATAAATAAAAATAATGAATCAAGTATAGGATAAATATAAAAGGTGATATTGACATGACAAGAAAAGGATATGGGGAATCGACCGGTAAGATTATTTTAATAGGAGAACATGCTGTTACATTTGGAGAGCCTGCTATTGCAGTACCGTTTAACGCAGGTAAAATCAAAGTTTTAATAGAAGCCTTAGAGAGCGGGAACTATTCGTCTATTAAAAGCGATGTTTACGATGGTATGTTATATGATGCGCCTGACCATCTTAAGTCTTTGGTGAACCGTTTTGTAGAATTAAATAATATTACAGAGCCGCTAGCAGTAACGATCCAAACGAATTTACCACCATCACGTGGATTAGGATCGAGTGCAGCTGTCGCGGTTGCTTTTGTTCGTGCGAGTTATGATTTTTTAGGGAAATCATTAACGAAAGAAGAACTCATTGAAAAGGCTAATTGGGCAGAGCAAATTGCACATGGTAAACCAAGTGGTATTGATACGCAAACGATTGTATCAGGCAAACCAGTTTGGTTCCAAAAAGGTCATGCTGAAACGTTGAAAACGTTAAGTTTAGACGGCTATATGGTTGTTATTGATACTGGTGTGAAAGGTTCAACAAGACAAGCAGTAGAAGATGTTCATAAACTTTGTGAGAATCCTCAGTACATGTCACATGTAAAACATATCGGTAAGTTAGTTTTACGTGCGAGTGATGTGATTGAACATCATAACTTTGAAGCCTTAGCGGATATCTTTAATGAATGTCATGCGGATTTAAAGGCGTTGACAGTTAGTCATGATAAAATAGAACAATTAATGAAAATTGGTAAAGAAAATGGTGCAATTGCTGGAAAACTTACTGGTGCTGGTCGTGGCGGAAGTATGTTATTGCTTGCCAAAGATTTACCAACAGCGAAAAATATTGTAAAAGCTGTAGAAAAAGCTGGTGCAGCACATACATGGATTGAGAATTTAGGAGGTTAATGCGTTGATTAAAAGTGGCAAAGCACGTGCACATACGAATATTGCACTTATAAAATATTGGGGTAAAAAAGATGAAGCACTAATCATTCCAATGAATAATAGCGTATCTGTTACATTAGAAAAATTTTACACTGAAACGAAAGTCACTTTTAACGACCAGTTAACACAGGATCAATTTTGGTTGAATGGTGAAAAGGTTAGTGGCAAAGAATTAGAGAAAATTTCAAAATATATGGATATTGTCAGAAATAGAGCTGGCATCGATTGGTATGCAGAAATTGAAAGCGACAATTTTGTACCAACAGCAGCAGGGTTGGCTTCATCAGCAAGCGCATATGCAGCTTTAGCAGCAGCTTGTAATCAAGCGCTAGACTTGCAGTTGTCAGATAAGGATTTATCGAGATTGGCGCGAATCGGTTCGGGTTCTGCGTCGCGTAGTATTTATGGTGGATTTGCAGAATGGGAAAAAGGGTATAGTGATGAGACGTCATATGCTGTTCCACTTGAATCGAATCATTTTGAAGATGACCTTGCCATGATATTTGTTGTGATTAATCAACATTCTAAAAAGGTACCTAGTCGATATGGTATGTCGTTGACACGAAACACATCAAGGTTTTATCAATATTGGTTAGATCATATTGATGAAGATTTAATTGAAGCAAAAGCAGCGATTCAAGACAAAGATTTTAAACGCCTTGGTGAAGTAATTGAAGAAAATGGTTTGCGTATGCATGCCACGAACCTAGGATCAACACCGCCGTTCACATATCTTGTGCAAGAAAGTTATGATGTAATGGCGCTCGTTCACGAATGCCGAGAAGCGGGATATCCGTGTTATTTTACGATGGATGCGGGTCCTAATGTGAAAATACTTGTAGAAAAGAAAAACAAGCAACAGATTATAGATAAATTATTAACACAGTTTGATAATAACCAAATTATTGATAGTGACATTATTGCCACAGGAATTGAAATAATTGAGTAAGGAAGAGATAAAATGATTCAGGTCAAAGCACCCGGAAAACTTTATATTGCTGGAGAATATGCTGTAACAGAACCAGGATATAAATCTGTACTTATTGCGTTAGATCGCTTTGTAACTGCTACTATTGAAGAAGCAGACCAATATAAAGGTACCATTCATTCAAAAGCATTACATCATAACCCAGTTACATTTAGTAGAGATGAAGATAGTATTGTCATTTCAGATCCACATGCAGCAAAACAATTAAATTATGTGGTCACAGCTATTGAAATATTTGAACAGTATGCAAAAAGTTGCGATATAGCGATGAAGCATTTTCATCTGACTATTGATAGTAATTTAGATGATTCGAATGGTCATAAATATGGATTAGGTTCAAGTGCAGCAGTACTTGTGTCAGTTATAAAGGTATTAAATGAATTTTATGATATGAAGTTATCTAATTTATACATTTATAAACTGGCAGTGATTGCAAATATGAAGTTACAAAGTTTAAGTTCATGCGGAGATATTGCCGTTAGTGTTTATAGTGGATGGTTAGCGTATAGTACTTTTGATCATGAATGGGTTAAGCATCAAATTGAAGATACTACAGTTGAAGAAGTTTTAATCAAAAACTGGCCTGGTTTGCACATCGAACCATTACAAGCACCTGAAAATATGGAAGTACTTATCGGTTGGACTGGCTCACCGGCATCATCACCACACTTTGTTAGCGAAGTGAAACGTTTAAAATCAGATCCTTCATTTTACGGTGACTTCTTAGAAGATTCACATCGTTGTGTTGAAAAACTTATTCATGCTTTTAAAACAAATAACATTAAAGGTGTGCAAAAGATGGTGCGCCAGAATCGTACAATTATTCAACGTATGGATAAAGAAGCTACAGTTGATATAGAAACTGAAAAGCTAAAATACTTGTGTGATATTGCTGAAAAGTATCACGGCGCATCTAAAACATCAGGCGCTGGTGGTGGAGACTGTGGTATTACAATTATCAATAAAGATGTAGATAAAGAAAAAATTTATGATGAATGGACAAAACATGGTATTAAACCATTAAAATTTAATATTTATCATGGGCAATAAATGATTTGATAGGGGAGCAATCATCTAATTTAATTAGAAGATAAATGCTCCATTTTTTATTGCCAGCCGTGTTACGTATCTTGAAAAAAATATTAAAAAGAGTAAAATAGATAGAGTTAACGAAAAAATTAATGAAATCGACGATATAGATATGATAAAGAAAGGTGGGTAGCAATATGAAAAATACATTCCTTATTTGTGATGAATGTCAGGCAGTCAATATTAGAACGTTACAAAAGAAGTTGGAAAAATTAGATCCCGATGCTGAAATCGTGATAGGTTGTCAATCTTATTGTGGACCTGGACGCCGAAAAACATTCACTTTTGTTAATAACCGCCCACTGGCTGCGCTTACTGAAGAAGAATTAATCGAAAAAGTTTCTCAACAATTAAAAAAACCACGTGATCCTGAAGAAGAAGAGCGTTTAAGAAAACGACATGAAGAACGTAAACGTCGTAAAGAAGAACAAGATAGAAAGCTTAAAGAAAAATTAGAAAAGCGAAAAGCACAACAATAAAACCTGATGGCAGCATCATTCAATGCGTGCCACCAGGTTTTTATGTTTTGGCTAGAAATTAAATAAATCATTAAATGATTCGGCCATCGTAGGATGCGTATAAATATTATCTCGTAATACGGTATATGGAATGTTTTGATCAATCGCAAGTTTAATTATATTAATTAATTCTTCAGATTGCTTACCATATAATGTAGCACCTAAAATCATATTATTTTCATTATTGATGACTACTTTAAATAAACCTCTTGGATCATTGTTAATTTTGTGACGAGGTATAGCACTTACTAAAAGTTGATGTTCAGTGTAATCATAATGTTGAGCGGCAGCTTCTTTACTAGTTAATCCAACACGTGATAATGGTGGATCTATAAATACTGTATAAGGCACGCTACCTCTATTGTCAGTCGTACGTGACTGATTACCATATAAAGCTGATTTGATAATTCGATAATCATCTAAAGATATATACGTAAATTGAAGTCCGCCTTTAACATCACCTGCAGCATAAATATGCGGCACAGTTGTTTGAAGATGAGCATTGACTTTAATTTCGCCTCTGTCGCCTAATTCGATATCAGTATTTTCTAAAGCTAAATCCGTATTCGGTTTGCGTCCGATAGCCAAAAGTACTGCATCAGCCTCAAAGTTACCAACGTTAGTATGGACTGTTGTATGATGATCGTCAGATGACAATTCAGTCGTTTCAACATTTGTATACAATGCAATGCCTTTATTTTCTAAGTCAGTAATAGCATGTGCAACGACATCTTGCTCTTCGCGTGGCATAAATGATTCACCACGTTCTAATACAGTAACCTTACTACCTAAATTCGCAAACATTGAAGCAAATTCTAAGGCGATATAACCGCCACCTACAATAACGAGGTGTTTAGGTTGATAGCTAATGTTTAATAAACCTGTTGAATCGAAGACGTGTCTAGCTTGATCAATGCCTTTTATGTTAGGAATGACAGAGGTAGCACCAGTATTAATAATGATATGAGGTGCAGTAATACTATCGGCGATATCGCCATACTGATCTAATAAATTCACTTCAGTATTAGATTTAAACTGCGCTTTAAAATCCAGTACATCAATGTTGTTATCGTCTGCTAATAAGTGGTAATTTTTATTGTTTAGCGCACTGACAACATCGTTTTTACGGTTATAACTTGCTTCAAAAGATTTGCCTTCTAACCCATCATGTACAAGTGTCTTCGAAGGTATACATCCTATATTTATACAAGTGCCGCCATACATTTTCGAAGATTGTTCGATAACTGCGACGTGTTGACCTGTTGATGCAGCATATTTCGCTAAAGTTTTACCAGCTTTTCCAAATCCTATTACAATTAAATCATATGTTTTCATGACATAAATCCTCCTTTTGAATGTCTTCAATGACATCTTTGATTGTTTTTTCTTTATAAAAATTAATAATGATATTCTGTTCGTCTTGTTGATAATGTGACATGGTACTTGCAATATTACGAGCAATTTGACAGTGACTGCCTTCGTCGCCAGTAAATAGTCGTGTGTGATGTTCTTTCTCTAAGACAAAATGTTTATATAATGTTGCTAAAGAGACATCAGCGCTACGATCATTTGCTAAATATCCACCATCTTTACCTCGTATTGTGTTAATCATTTTTAAATCGACAAGTTGAGTCGTCACGCGTCGTAATTGAACAGGATTTAAACAAGTTAATTCTGCTAATGAACTACTATTGAATTTTTCTGAATGATGCTTAGTTAAAAAAGCTAATACATGCACGGCAATGTTAAATTCTAAATTCAAAGTTTCTCACCTCATAATTGTAACTATATTAGTTACAATTAAAAATCATTTTGTTCAATGTGTCAATACTTATGTTTGAAAAGTGTTGAATTAGGTGTGTTTATTGTGATGATTTATTGTTTGAAAGTTGTTGCATTAAAGGTGAGGTTGCACAATTGAAATTTTAGTTATGAATGAACTGATAGATATGAAATGAATATTGAAAATGAGGGCAATAAAATTTTGAATGATGATGTTGTGTGATTTTGTAACTTTATTCGTATTTAAGAGTCGTTTTGATATTTCGCATGATGAGGAAATACTTTTAACAACTGGTGACATATTTTAATAGTAAATATATTTTGAGATATTAATATATTTAATGTTAAGGATGTTGTCACAATAAAATTAAAATATTGAAAGATAATTTTTATTGATTAATTGCGAATATACAAAGACACCATTATATCCATATGCTAAAATAAGAAAAAAGGCGACATGTTATCTCAATTTACCTGCATCTAGACTCCTTTACATAAGAAATAATCATCGCCGAGTTTTAAAATTTTACAACTTTGTAGATGTAAAAAGCATTTGATTTTAAATAGTTTGAAAATCACATATTTTTGGAAAAGGAGCATGCCGATGAGTATTGACATGTATTTAGACAGATCTCGAAACCAAGCTTCAAGTGTGGGTAATTTGAGTCAAACAATGAATACAAATTATGATGCGTTGGAAAAAGCAATTACTCAATTTATCAATGATGATGCGCTTAAAGGTAAAGCGTATACGTCAGCTAAGCAATTTTTTAGTACGGTGTTAATTCCATTATCAACAAGTATGAAAACATTGAGTGATTTAACGAAGCAAGCTTGCGATAATTTTGTGTCACGTTATACGAGTGAGGTTGATAGCATATCTTTAAAAGAATCAGAGCTTGAAGAAGATATCAGATCATTAAGTCAACAAATTACGCGATATGAAAATTTGAATAACAATTTGAAAAAGCATGCTTCCGATAATCAGCAAGCCATTTCATCGAACCAACAAATAATACAAACATTAGGTCAACAAAAACATGAATTAGAAGAGAAGCTACGCAAATTGCGTGAGTTTAATCAAAAATCACCAGAAATATTTAAAGAAGTTGAAGAATTTCAAAAAATTGTACAACAAGGACTTACCCAAGCGCAAAATTTTTGGAACTTTTCAACAAATCAATTTAATATTCCTTCAGGTAAAGAACTTGATTGGGCCAAAGCAAGTCATGAAAAATATTTGAAAGTTGCCATGGGGAAAATTGAACATAAAGCAGAGAAAGAAACTTTAAATAAAGCAGACTTTGCTGTTATAAAGGCATATGCCAAAGAACATCCAGAAGACGATATCCCGAAAAGTATAATGAAATATATAAATGACAATAAAGATAGTATTAAACGAGATATAGGATTAGATATCACGTCAACACTTTTAGAGCAAGGCGGTATAAATGCAAGTAAATTCGGTGTATTTATCAATACAGCAGGTGGAGTGAAAGGCCCAGCCGGTCCAAATTCATTTGTGGAAGTCAAACGTACATCAGGTAATGTATTTATAGAAAATGGTAGTAAATTTGCAAAAGGCGGAAAATATCTAGGTAAAGGAGTTGCAGGTGTAGGTTTTGGTATAGGTATGTATGATGATATGGCAAACGATGATAAAACTGTTGGTGAAGCGTTGTCGCACAATGGTATGACGCTTGCAGCTGGATCTGTTGCAGGAGCATCTATGTCTGCAGGTATAACTTTGCTGGCAAGTAATCCAGTAGGATGGGCGGTTTTAGGAGGTTTTGCTGTAGCAACAGGTATTACAATAGCGGCTGATTGGGCATATGAAAATAATATGTGGGGATTAAAGGATAAAACAGACTGGGTAGGACATAAAATAGATGACGGTATCGATGTTGTAAAAAATTCTACAAAAAAAGCCATAGATAGTGTTGAAAGTGCTGTTGGTGAAGCTACAAAAAGTATATCTAATCATATAAATCCTATGAAATGGAGCTGGTAAAAAGTGCTGTGCGAATCTAAAATCATCAATAAAAACCCAAAATATAGAATTATTAAATATAATGATGAGTACTTAATGGTCGATATAATAAGTACTTGGATTAGTTTGTTTTTTCCATTTATCAATTGGTTCATCCCAAAAAGATACGTCAAAATTACTAGAGAAGAGTTTGAAAATTTAAATATTGTTAAACCTGCTAAAAAGAATGTTTTTTGGCCAGTTGCAGGTATCTCTGCTTTATTCGCAGTTACATTAAGAAAGTATACACATTTACTTGACACTCAACTTGATAAAAAATTAGTTATTGCCATATGTTGCATCACATTTATAGGGATTTTAATATTTTATGTACGCCTAATTAAAAAATCATCTTTAAATATTTATAATACTAAAAATAAAAGGTCAAAAATTATCTTAATACCAACACTAAAAAATTTTTGTTTCACATTGTTTAGATATGCTTTTTTTATTTTATGGACAGTTATTTTCTCATATTCTCTATTATCAATGAGTTATCAAAACATAATAGTATATTTTGCTTGGATTGCAGTTATAATGGGTTTTTTTCTAGTGAATATAGCTTTAATTATAGATAAAAACATTCATGTCATACTTAAAAATTAAGTAAAAGTACTAAATTCAGATTAAAGATATGCAAATAACAATTAATTAAAATTTTGATGACAGTAAGTTGATAATATTTTAATGTCTTCTGAACTATCAGAAAAAGTATTGCAGATAAAATCAAATGGAAGTGAAGACATTGCTTTGCGAATCTAGAATTATAGATAAAAATGCAAAATATAGAATTATAAAATACAATGATGAATATTTCATGATAGATTTATCGAGTAATTACATATCTTATCTATTGCCAATGATCAATTGGTTTATACCCAAAAAAGGAGTTAAGTTAAGTGTTAAAGAGGTAGAAAAACTAGATACTATAAAGCCTCAAAAAAATTCAGCTTTAAATTGGTATATAGGATTCTCTGTATTATTGACTGTAATTTTTAGAAAGTATATTAGTTTATTAGATTTACAAATTGAAAGGTATATAAACATTAGTATAAGTCTTTTGATAATTCTTTTTATTATTTTATTTAGATTGTATATAAATAAAAAGATAACAATTAAGAATTTTCATCAAAATGAGTACAGGACTTTAATGCTAATCCCGACATGGAAAAGTTTTATATTTACGTTGTTTGCTTTTGGCTTTATAGGATTAATATCGATATTTACAATCATTGTCACCTTTTATTATGAAAATCAAAACATCATAGTATTTCTAACTGAAGTTGTTATGATTCTAATATTCTCTTTTTTAAATGTTTTATCAATTTCTGACTCGAAAGTCCATGTCATAATAAAAGAAAATGGCAAATGAAATATATAAACAAAACTTTACTTATTCATTTAGAAGGTATCAAAAAAACGCTAACAATCAAAACAACAACACCTATTAACGTAGGAGTGTGGTTTTTTAAGGGCAAAAAGGACATAATTTAAAATCTGAGTGAAATTACTAAATTCAGATTATAAATATGCAAATAACAATGAATAAAATTTTTAATGGCAGTAAATTAGTAATATTTAAAAGTCTTCTGAAGTATCTAAAAATGTATTACACATAAAATCAAATGGAAGTGAAGACATTGCTTTGCGACGTTGAAGTGGTTAATAAGAATCCTAAATATAGAATTATTAAATATAATGATGAATATTTGATGATCGATTTAGTAAGTACCTGGCTAACTTTATTTCTTCCTATGATGAATTGGTTAATCCCTAAAAAATACGTGAAGATTAATAAAGAAGAATTTGAAAATTTAAACATTGTTAAACCTACTAAAAATAGAGCTTTTTGGCCAGCTGCAGGTGGCTCAGTTTTATTTGGAGTTACATTCAGGAAATATACTCAATTTCTTAATATTCAATTAGAAAAAACCTTGGTTATTACCATATGTTGCATGATATTTCTAGCTGTTTTTACATTATTTTTATATTTAAATAAAAAATTAAAGTTGCATATGTTTGAGGACAATAAAAATGATAACGATAAAATCATATTAATCCCTACATTTAAAAATATATGTTTATCCCTAATTGCCTATGTGTTTTTCGGTGGCTTTTCAATAATGCTTTTAAGTATGTTGATGACCTTAAATCCTCAAAATATAATAGGATTCTTAGCTTTGTTTGGTATGATTGCAGCTTTCTTTATAGCAAACAGGTCTTCAATTATCGATAAAAATGTTTACGCAATACTAAGGTCAAAAGAGGTTGAGAAGTGATTAAATTAGCTAGAATTACATATTTAAAAGGTGGTTCAAAAAAGCACTAGTTCAATTTTAAAATAGCAATATAGAGCGTGTTATTTTGTCTGATAGCTCTCATAATATTGCTTGCTAGCAATCCAATTGGATGGGCGGTTGTTGGTGTATTAGCTTTTCCCTCTCTTGCTGACATGTTTGCAGATTGAGCTTATCAAACAAATAAACTTGGATTACAGGATAAAACAGATTGGGTAGGTCACAAAATAGACGATGGCATAGACGTTGTAAAAGAATCCGCAGAAGTTACCATAGATAGTGTAGAAAATACAGTGGGTGAAGCTACAAAAAGTATCGGTAAACATATTAATCCAATGAAATGGGTGTGGTAAACATTGCTTTGTGAATCCAGAGTCATTAATAAAAACCCAAAATACAGGATCATTAAATATAATGAGGTGTATTTGATGGTTGATTTAGCAAATAACTGGCTAACATTACTTCTTCCAATGATGAATTGGTTAATCCCTAAAAAATACGTGAAGATTAGTAAAGAAGAATTTGAAAATTTAAAGATTGTTAAACCTACTAAAAATAGAGTTTTTTGGCCAGCTGTAGGTGGCTCAATTTTATTTGGAGTTACATTCAGAAAGTATACTCATTTACTCGATATCCAACTAGAAAAAAGTTTAGTTATTATCATATGTTTTATAACATTCTTAAGTATTTTAATCTTTTTTATGAAATTACATCAAAAATTAAAATTAAAAGTTTTTAATAAAAATAAAGAATATAAAGAAAAAGTTATGCTACTACCTACTTTCAAACATTTTTATTTTGTACTATTTTCTTATTTATTTTCAGGATTTTTTTCAATAATGAGTCTATGCATGTTAATAACTTTAGATTCCCAGAATATAATAGTATTTATTGCTTGGATTATAATGACAATGCTTTTCTTTCTAGTGAATATGGCTTCAATTGGCAATAAAAATGTTCATGTCATATTTAAAAAAATAGACAACATTTAATATTTTCTAAATGTTGTCGACTCAATCCTTTTAAGACGCTTGTAAAATTTAAAAGTCTTCTAAAGTATTTGAAAGTGTATTAGATATAAAACCAACGAGACGGAAGTGAAGATATTGCTTTGCGAATCTATAATTATCAACAAAAATCCAAAATATAGAATTATTAAGTATAATGATGAATATTTGATGGTTGATTTAGTAAGTAGTTGGATAGTATTTTTTCTTCCAATGATCAATTGGTTTATCCCTAAAAATTACGTCAAAATTAGCAAGGAAGAATTTGATGTCTTAAACATTTTTAAACCAGTTAGAAATAATGCTTTTTGGCCTGTTACAGGCGCTTTAGTTTTACTTGTAACCTTGTCGAAAAAATATATTTATTTGCTCAATACCCATTTAGACAAAAAAACAGTAATAATCATATGTTTTGTCATATTTCTATGTGTAATAACATGCTTTTTATACTTGAACCAAAAACTAAAACTACATATTTGGGACAAAAATAAAAGTGAAAACGAAAAAATTATATTAATACCTACGTTAAAAAATATATTTATATCTTTGTTTGCTTATATATTTTTTGGCAGCTTTTCAATTTTATCTCTAAATATATTATTAACAATGGATTCTCAAAATATAATAGGATTTCTTGGTTGGATTGTAACGACAACATGTTTCTTTTTTGTTAACAGGTCATCAATAATCGGTGGAAATGTTCGTGTCATACTTAAAAAGCATTAGCAAACGCTAAATTTAAAGTCAATTGAGTTATAACAGAAATTATAAAAATCTGCATATTATAAAGGATATCAAACAATAATATTTTAACTTAGCAATATATTCAATATTCTAAAATCATGAGAATAGCTGATTAATTGTTTGAACTTAAAAAGATATGAAGTGGGCGAGATAAAAATGTTATGTGAGTCCTGGAATATAAATAAGAACCCGAGATATAAAATTATAAAATATAAGAACGAGTTTTTAATGGTTGATGTAACTAGTTCTTGGATTTTCTTTTTCATTCCAATGCTTAATTGGGGTGTACCTAAGAAATATGCGAAGATTAGTCAAAGTGAGTTTGAAGAATTAAATACATTTACACCAAAAAATAGTAGCTCAGCTGGATGGATAGCAGGTGGGGGATCAGTTTTATTGGCAGTATTGACGAGAAAATATATACAGTTGTTAAATATACAAATTAATCAAATTGCTGTGAATATTTTATGCTGTCTCGTACTTTTGGGGGTTTTCCTTTCAGCTTTATATATTAATTCGAAATCTAAATTAAATGTTTATGATAGAAATAACTGTGATGAAAAGATAATTTTAATACCAACTTTTAAAAATTTATGCTTAATGCTCCTTTCGTATATTCTTTTTGGTGGTTTAAGCATACTTGCTTTTTATATGTTTATCACAGAAGGTATTCAAAACATCATTTTATTTATTACTTGGATTATGCTTGTAATAATGTTCTTACTTAGTAATGTAGCTTTGGTAGTCAATAAAAAAGTAAATGTTATAAAAAGGTAGAAAAATGACTAACAATATTATGTTAGCCGTTCTTCAAATAAAGATTACTTAGTAAAAGTAGGAAGTGATAAACAATGCTATGTGATATTAGAGTTATTAATAAAAATCCGAGATATAAAGTCGTTCAATATAATGATGAGTATTTGTTGATTGATTTAGTAAGCACTTGGCTTGTATACTTTTTTCCATTTATTAATTGGTTCATTCCAAAAAGGTATGCAAAACTTAGTGAGAAGGAACTTGAAAATTTAAATGTTGATAAACAAAATAAAAATAATATTTTCTGGCCAGTTACTGGTAGTTCGTTTTTATTCGTAGTTATTTTACGGAAATATGTACATACGTTTGAAGTTCAATTAGATAATAAGATTTTAATAGCTTTATGTTTTATAGGATTTATAGGTATTGCAGCATTTTACATTTACTTAAATAAAAAGCTTAAACTAAAGATATATGATGATAATCTAGATAATGAAAATAAGGTTATATTAATGCCGACTTTTAAAGATGGAAGTTTTATAGTGTTTACATATCTATTATTGGGAGGTTGTTCAATATTATTTTTAATATGGCTAATGACTATAAAACCTCAAAACATACTGGTATTTATTATGTGGATCATTATTACTATTTTCTTCATTCTAATAAGCATGGGCTCAATTAGTAATAAAAAGGTTTATGCCAAGCTTAAAAAGCAATAGAAATTACTAAACTTAGATTGTAGTTCGTAAGTTAAGTAATAAACAGGAAAATAGTATGTTACTAAAATACAAAACACCTATAAAGTATCTGAAACTGTATTAGATATAAAACCAACGAGACGGAAGTGGAGAAATTGCTTTGCGAGGTTAGAGTAGTAAACAAAAATCCGAGATATAGAATTATTAAATATAAAAACGACTATCTGATGATTGATTTAGTAAGCACCTGGTTAGTTTTGTTCTTTCCGTTTATTAATTGGTTAATCCCAAAAAGATATGTCCAAATCAGTAGAGAAGAGTTTGATAACTTAAATATTGTCAAACCAGTTAAAAATAAAGCTTTATGGCCAGTTATAGGTAGCATACTTTTATTTGGCACTATGTTTAGAGATAAAATATATATACCTGATTCTCATTTAGAAAAAAATTGCGTTATTATCATTTGTTCGGTTTTATTATTAAGTATTCTAGTGTTTTATATATATTTAAATCAGAGAGTAAAGTTATCTATCTATAATAATCGGAGTAGCAATGGAAAAATTATGATTTTTCCTTCATTCAAGAATCTTTGCTTTGTACTATTTTCTTATTTTTTCTGTGGTGGATTATCAATCATGTTCTTAGATGTTTTGATTAGTTTATCTATCCAAAATATTATAGTATTTATTGCTTGGGTTATTATGACAATGCTATTTTTCTTTTTAAATATGTCTTCAATAATAGACAAAAAGATTCATGTTATATATTTAAGGTCATATAAACATTAATTTTGATACAAAAGGGCACAAGTATTTTGAGAAACAGAAACGATAATATAGCTGTGTGAATTTGTTATTAATAGGAAGTGATAATTATTGCTTTGTGAAACCGAAATTATCAATAAAAATCCGAAATATAGAGTTGTTAAGTATGATGATGAATACTTAATGATCGATGTAATAAGCACTTGGCTTGTATACTTTTTTCCATTTATTAATTGGTTCATTCCAAAAAGGTGCGCCAAAATTAGTAGAGAAGAGTATGAAAAACTGAACACTGTTAAGCCAGTTAAAAATAAAACTTTTTGGCCTGTTGTAGGAGGAACAATCTTACTAGGTGTTACTTCCAGAAAGTACATACACTTACTTAATATTCAATTAGAAAAAATAT
>NZ_PPQS01000048.1:54291-56743 GCF_002902405.1 Staphylococcus schweitzeri | reverse complement strand
GGTTATAATTATATGCTTCGTTGTATTTCTATGTATTTTAATCTTTTTTGTGCTTCTGAATCGAAAATTAAAATTGAAAGTTTTCGATAATAAAAAAGAAGAACAAAAAATAATTTTAGTACCAACATTAAAAAATGCTGTTCTAATATTATATGGCTATTTGTTGATTGGAGGCATGTCAATTTTAGCTTTAAGCATGTTGCTGACATTAGAAAACCAAAATTTAATAACTTTTATAGCTTGGGGTATTGGGTTAATGTTGTTTTTCTTGATGAATATAACTCTCATTGTCAATAAAACAGCGAATGTTATAAAAAGGTGAATAAATAACTAATTATATTGGAGTGTATTAACTGTTCTACAAATAAAAAATAATTAGAATAAGGTGGAAGTGATAAACAGTGCTTTGCGAATCTAGTATCATTAATAAAAACCCTAAATATCGATTAATCAAATACGAAAGTGAATACTTAATGATTGATTTAGCAAGTAATTGGATTGTTTTCTTCTTTCCATTTATTAACTGGATCTTACCGAAAACATATGTCAAAATCACTAAGAATGATTATGAAAAATTAAATATTGTCAAACCAGTTAAAAATAAATCGATAGGATGGACTATATTCGCGGGTATTGTGTTACTTGGTGGTACTGTAAGAAGAAATACTTATTTATTTGATTTTCAATTAGAAGAACTAATTGTTTGGAGCAGTTGTTTCATTGGGTTTTTAGGGATTATATTTTTTTATTGTTATTTAAATAAGAAATTAACATTAAATGTTTATAATGAAAGTAAAAATAATGAACTTAAATTAAGATTATTACCCTCTTTTAAAAATATTTGTTTCACAATTTTTTATTATCTCTTTACTGGTTTCATGTCTTATGGGGCATTTTACTTGTTGGTGTTTGAAAATGTGCAAAATTTAATCTTATATGTTTCTTGGCTTTTCATGACTATGCTATTTATGTTTATGAATATGCATTCAATCATAGATAAAAAAGTACATATATTCTTAAAGTCTAATAAATAGTTACAAATTTAGTTAGTTTTCAATTGTTAATTAGGGGTGGTAAACAGTGCTTTGTGAATCTAAACAAATTTATAAAAATCCTAAATATCGAGTTATTAGATATAATAATGAATATTTCATGGTCGATTTAGTAAGTACTTGGACTACTTATTTTTTCCCTATGATTAATTGGTTTTTGCCCAAAAAGTACGCAAAAATTAGCGAAAATGAATTTGAAAGGTTAAATATTGTCGAACCTGTTAAAAACAATGTTTTTTGGCCGGTTGCAGGAAGTTCAGTTCTATTTGGAATTATATTGAGAAAGTACGGTAACTTCTTTAATGTTCAGTTTGAAAAACAACTAGCAATCACTGTATTTTTTATCATGTTAATAGGGATGTTAATGTTTTATTTCTATCTAAATAAAACATTAACATTAAAAATTTTTAATACCAACGTGGTTAATAAGAATAGAGTTGTATTAATACCGACTTTCAAACAAGGGTTGTTAATAGTTTTTGCGTACTTTTTTTTAGGAAGCGCTTCAATATTTACTTTAACCATTCTTTTGACGACAGAGTCACAAAATATAATAATATTTTTAACTTGGGTTATTATCACGATGTTTTTCTTTTTAGTGAATATGGCTTCGATAGGTAATAAAAATGTTCATGTTATTTTAAGAATAAACGAGTAGTAAAAATGATCGAAATTGGTAGTAACGCATACTTAAATGATAGTTCAAAAAAGACAATCATATCTTAGAACAGGAAAATAGATAGTGATGTTTGAATATACCAAGTGAAAATGCCTATTGTAATTGATAAAGGAAGCCCTGCTTTAATTTAAAAATGAAATATAGAGCGTGTTATTTTGTATGATAGCTCTTATAACATTGGCGTTATTAATCCAATAGGATGGACGGTTTTAGCTGGTTTTGTTGCGGAATCTGTTTAGACAATTCTTATAAATTGGACTTTTCATACTAATAAATTTGAATTAAGAGATAAAACTGATTAGATAAGATATTAAATAGACGCTGGTATAGATGCTGTAGAAAAATCTGCAGAAAAAGCCATAGATAGTGTTGAAAGTGCTGTTGGTGAAGCTACAAAAAGTATATCTAATCATATAAATCCTATGAAATGGAGCTGGTAAAAAGTGCTGTGCGAATCTAAAATCATCAATAAAAACCCAAAATATAGAATTATTAAATATAATGATGAGTATTTAATGGTCGATATAATAAGCACTTGGATTAGTTTGTTTTTTCCATTTATTAATTGGTTCATCCCAAAAAGATATGTCAAAATCAGTGAAAAAGAATTTGACGATTTAAATATTGTTAAACCTGCTAAAAAAAATGTTTTTTGGCCAGTTGCAGGTAGCTCTGCTTTGCTGGGAGTTGCATTAAGAAAATATACACATTTACTTGACGT
>NZ_PPQS01000048.1:0-54276 GCF_002902405.1 Staphylococcus schweitzeri | reverse complement strand
ATTAAAAAATCATCTTTAAATATTTATAATACTAAAAATAAAAGGTCAAAAATTTTTTTAATACCTACACTAAAAAATGTTTGTTTCACATTATTTGGATATGTTTTATTTGGCGGATTGACTATGCTATTCCTAAATGCTCTATTATCAATGAGTTACCAAAATATAATAGTATATTTTGCTTGGATTGCAGTTTTAATGGGTTTTTTTCTAGTGAATATAGCTTTAATTATAGATAAAAACATTTATGTCATACTTAAAAACCAATAGAAATTACCAAATTGAATTTGTAATGGCTTTAATGTTGTCGTTCTTAAATGTTTTTCAATTTCTGATACAAAAGTACATGTAATTTAAAGGCTAACGAGCAATCGTGCTATGTGAATATCAACTTAAACAATACTTATTTTAACTGAGTTCTACATAACGTTTTTCTAAAACACCGCCTAAATTCAAACCCTAATTCTAACATTTGGAAGTTGTATTAAATCATGGTAGTGTGATAGTGGAAAAGTTATAAAGATAAGGAGCTGGGTCTAATGAAGCAATTTGTAAACTTAGGTAAATCTGATGTTGAAGTGTTTCCAATCGCACTTGGGACGAACGCAGTAGGTGGGCATAATTTATATCCGAACTTAGATGAAGAACAAGGAAAAGATGTTGTTCGTCAAGCCATTAATCATGGTATTAATTTATTAGATACGGCATATATTTATGGGCCAGAACGATCAGAAGAATTGGTTGGAGAAGTTGTTAAAGAATATCCGCGAGAGCAAATTAAAATTGCTACAAAAGGGTCTCATGAATTTGATGAAAATCAAGAAGTACATCAGAACAATCAACCTGAATATTTAAAACAACAAGTTGAGAATAGTTTGAAACGTCTACAAACTGATTATATCGATTTATATTATATTCATTTTCCGGATGACAACACTCCGAAAGATCAAGCAGTTGCAGCATTACAAGAGCTTAAGGAACAAGGGAAGATTAAAGCCATTGGTGTATCAAATTTCACATTAGATCAACTTAAAGAAGCAAATAAAGATGGTTACGTTGATGTTGTACAGTTAGAATATAATTTATTGCATCGCGAAAATGAGGCAGTATTACAATATTGTGTTGATCACCAAATCACATTTATTCCATATTTCCCATTAGCATCCGGTATTTTAGCTGGAAGATATGATGAGAACACTAAATTTAGTGACCATCGTACTACACGTCGTGATTTTAAACCAGGTGTATTTGAAGAAAGTGTGCGTCGCGTAAAAGCTTTGGAAAGCATAGCTGCAGCACATCAAACTTCAATTGCGAACATTGTATTAGCATTTTATTTAACGAGACCAGCTATCGATGTGATTATTCCTGGCGCAAAACGTGCAGAACAAGTCATAGAAAATATTGAAGCTGCAGATATCGTTTTATCAGATGATGAGATTCAATATATCGATGAACTGTTTCCAATTGAAGACTAAATGAATTGTATTTAATGGTGACATATGTATCTAATTCATCATGAATTAGCCACGTATCAAAAACGAGGTTATATAAGGCATGACGAAATTTCGTCAAATTTATATAAAAGTTGTAAGCGTTTTACTATCCGGTAGGCAAAGCTTATGATAGTATAATTAGGTAACGAAAAACACAGATATTTATTAATCAAAAGTGAGGTTAGGCTAAAATGATTACTGTTTTGTTTGGTGGGAGTAGACCAAACGGTAATACTGCACAATTAACAAAATTCGCTTTGCAAGATTTAGAGTATCAATGGATTGACGTGACACAACATCAGTTTAAACCGATACGTGACGTGAGACATACAGCAGAGACTATTAATTCATATGACGATGACTATTTGCCGATTCTAGATAAAATATTGGCTAGTGATACAATTATTTTTGCTTCACCAGTGTATTGGTATAGCATTTCAGCACCATTGAAAGCATTTATCGAACATTGGTCAGAAACATTACAAGATAAACGATACCCTAATTTTAAGGAACAAATGGCCGAAAAGGATTTTAGAGTTATTTTAGTTGGTGGAGATTGCCCAAAAATAAAAGCGAAGCCAGCAATTACGCAAATGAAATATAGTTTAGACTTTTTAGGTGCCACTTTAAATGGTTATATTATTGGAACTGCTGAAAAGCCTGGTGACATCATGAAAGACAACTATGCCTTAGCACGTGCAACTGAGTGGAATAGTATATTGCAATAAGACATACCTCATACTAAACGAAGTGATTTTTTGCTTCGTTATTTTTTATTTTAAATTTTAACGGAAAATATAAATATATAAATTGAATAGACAATCATTGTTTATTAAGTATTGAGCAAGTTGTGGTATAATGCCGTTATTAAAACTTGTTAATAAGGGGAGAAAGTCATGTTCAAGGTAAGACAAGCAACTGAAAAAGATGTTGTTCAAATTAGAGATGTCGCAACTAAAGCTTGGTTTAATACATACTTAAATATATACGCTGCGACAACAGTTAATCACTTGTTAGAAGCTTCATATAATGAACATCATTTAAAGAAAAGACTTCAAGAACAATTATTCTTAGTCGTTGAAGAAGGTAATGACATCGTTGGCTTTGCTAACTTTATTTACGGTGAAGAATTATATTTATCAGCTCATTATGTTAAACCAGAATCGCAACATACAGGTTACGGTACAGCATTGTTAAATGAAGGATTATCACGTTTTGAAGATAAATTTGAAGGTGTTTACTTAGAAGTAGATAATAAAAATGAAGAAGCAGTAGCTTACTATAAAGAGCAAGGTTTTACAATCTTACGCTCTTATCAGCCAGAAATGTATGGCGAAAAGTTAGACTTAGCACTTATGTACAAAGCATTTTAAGTAAATTAAATATTATATTAAACGAAAAGGAGGGGAATAATGACTAACGCATATGTAGATTTAAAATTAGTAGAAGAAAAAGTTTTTAAAGACCCGATACATCGATATATTCATGTTGAAGATCAATTGATATGGGATTTAGTTAAAACTAAGGAATTCCAAAGGTTACGTCGAATTAGACAACTAGGAACACTGTACCTATCTTTTCATACAGCAGAACATAGTCGCTTTGGACATTCTTTAGGTGTGTATGAAATAGTTAGACGATTAATTGATGAGTCATTTATTGGTCATGATGCATGGGACAATAAAGATAGACCGTTGGCATTATGTGCTGCATTATTACATGATTTAGGACATGGTCCATTTTCGCATAGTTTTGAAAAAATATTTAATACAGACCATGAAGCATACACACAAGCGATTATTACTGGAGATACTGAGGTGAATGCTGTATTACGTAAAGTATCGCCTGAGTTTCCAAGAGAAGTTGCGGAAGTAATTAATAAAACGCATCATAATAAATTGGTCATTTCGATGATTTCGTCACAAATCGATGCGGATAGAATGGATTATTTACAACGTGATGCGTATTTCACAGGTGTATCATATGGTGCTTTTGATATGGAACGTATTTTAAGATTAATGCGACCTTCTAAAGATGAAGTACTAATCAAAGAAAGTGGTATGCATGCAGTTGAAAACTTTATTATGAGTCGTTATCAAATGTATTGGCAGATTTATTTCCACCCAGTTAGTCGTGGTGGAGAAGTGCTGCTTAATAATTGTTTGAAACGCGCAAAACAGCTTTATAATGAAGGCTATGAATTTAAGTTGCATCCACATGATTTTATTCCATTTTTTGAAGAGACAGTTACGATTGAACAATATGTTGAACTCGATGAAGCGGTAGTTACGTATTATTTGGAAAAATGGACAAAAGAAGATGATGCCATTTTAAGTGATTTAGCAAGTCGATTTATTAATCGAGACTTATTTAAATATATTCCATTTGATGGCTCAATTATTACAATATCAGAACTGCAAGAACTGTTTGAAGCAGGTGGTATTAATCCAGATTATTATTTTGTGAGTGAAGCATTTTCGGATTTACCATATGACTATGATCGACCGGGGTCAAATCGCAAACCGATTCATTTATTAAGACAAGATGGTACGATTAGAGAAATAAGCAATCAATCTTTAGTCATTCATAGTATTACAGGCATTAATCGCCAAGACTATAAATTATATTATCCTAGAGAAATGGTTGCAAAGATTAAAGATAAGACAATTAGAGAAGCTATTGAAAATTTGATTAATGAGCTTAATTAAACAGGGCTAAAATTGTTATCGTTAAATATGGAGGTTATATCATTGTCTGAGAAAAAAGGCTTTAATTTTAATATCATAAAAAATGACCCTCTAGATGGTCATAAAGGTACAAATATTGGTTCAATTAGCTTAGACAATATTGCACCAGTTTTTATCGATGTTGCTAACAAAGAAGCATTTATTGATATTGGAGGCATGCATGCTCGTGCCAAAGTTGAAAAAGGTGTGAAATGGATTACTGATAAAGCTGCTGTTGAAGGCGATGAAGCTAAAGAATATTGGTTGTGTTGGGTAACAACAGAACGTAATGAACAAGGACCATATTATGCTGGTTTAACAGCGTGCTATTTATTAGTGAATAAAGCAATTCGTCGTGGTTATAAAAGTATGCCTGAACATGTTAATATGATGGATAAATCAATGAAACATCATATTATCATTGATCAAATTGGTGACGAGAATAAAGCTATTTTAAAAGACTTTTTAATGAACCATGATGAAGGTATGTGGAAGCATTCTTCTGATGCTTTACATCAAGCATTTAATTAAATATTAGAAACTAAAATTTCCCAATTAATCTATAAAGATATGATTCATTTCTCATTGACGATGTAAATCGTGAGGTGAAAATGAAGTCTTAGATTGATTGGGGATTTTTTTAATTTTTTTGAAATTAAATTAATCTGTAGTTAATAAAAATTTTGAATAACTGACACAATTTTTTGATTATAGCTATATACTTTGTGAATTAATTCACATTATAATAGAAATGAAGATAAGATTAATAAACTTTATCTTTAAATAAATATATGTGAAGTAAAAATTACACGTTAGCATATCGATTATGTCATTTCTTTTAACATATTAACTAGGGAAACGTTAAAAGTTTACGGTTGATATCTAACTAAAAACAAGGTCACAGTAGTATGTTTTAATCTGGCGTCTATTACAAATAAAAATTTATCTATAATTATTCGTTTTCATTTTTTGAAAGCAATCGACAATTAATATCATACCTACTGGATTGACTATAAGGAGGACATTATTATGAGAGCAGCAGTTGTAACGAAAGATCACAAAGTAAGTATTGAGGACAAAAAGTTAAGAGCTTTAAAACCTGGTGAAGCATTAGTACAAACGGAATATTGTGGCGTTTGTCATACTGATTTACATGTTAAGAATGCCGATTTTGGTGATGTTACTGGCGTTACTTTAGGTCATGAAGGTATTGGTAAAGTCATCGAAGTTGCAGAAGATGTAGAATCATTAAAAATTGGAGACCGTGTGTCTATCGCTTGGATGTTCGAAAGCTGTGGAAGATGTGAATATTGTACAACAGGTCGCGAAACTCTTTGCCGTAGTGTAAAAAATGCTGGTTATACAGTAGATGGTGCAATGGCTGAACAAGTTATTGTTACTGCAGACTATGCTGTGAAAGTGCCTGAAAAATTAGATCCAGCAGCAGCGTCTTCTATTACATGCGCAGGTGTGACAACTTATAAAGCTGTAAAAGTAAGTAATGTAAAACCTGGACAATGGTTAGGTGTTTTTGGTATAGGTGGTTTAGGTAACCTAGCTTTACAATATGCTAAAAACGTTATGGGGGCTAAAATTGTTGCCTTCGACATCAATGATGATAAGTTAGCATTCGCGAAAGAATTAGGTGCAGATGCTATTATTAATTCTAAAAATGTTGATCCAGTTGCAGAAGTTATGAAATTAACTGATAACAAAGGGCTAGATGCAACAGTAGTAACTTCAGTTGCTAAGACGCCATTTAACCAAGCGGTTGATGTTGTAAAAGCTGGTGCAAGAGTTGTTGCCGTTGGTTTACCTGTTGATAAAATGAACTTAGATATCCCAAGATTAGTACTTGATGGTATTGAAGTAGTAGGTTCACTTGTTGGTACAAGACAAGACTTGCGTGAAGCGTTTGAATTTGCTTCTGAAAATAAAGTAACACCTAAAGTTCAATTAAGAAAATTAGAAGAAATCAATGATATTTTTGAAGAAATGGAAAATGGTACGATAACTGGTAGAATGGTTATTAAATTTTAAAAATATCAAATGACTTTATAGATAAAGAAGGTAGTGCACTGAACACTATCATTATAATCAAACACGAGGTTTTCATGAAAGATAGTGAAAATCTCGTGTTTTTTGGTTTTGAGATGTTGTTTGAATATTATCAAATGGCTTACATATATGAAGCGTTGATTAAGAATGGAATTGTTAATTAATTGAACTTATTTAGCTTTAAGAAGGCATAACAAGATGACCTTATTTTATGCTATAATATTTCTATTATGCGAAGATTAAGGTGAGTAGTAAATTGGATAAAAAAGTAAGCATTCAAACAAAGCAAGTGTTGAAACAGCACAACGAAAAAGAAAAATTTGAATTTACTACTGAAGGTACTTGGCAACAAAGACAATCTAATTTTATTCGGTATGTAGAACAAATTGAGGATGCAACAGTTAATGTTACAATAAAAGTGGATGATGATAGCGTTAAGTTGATTCGTAAGGGCGACATTAATATGAATTTGCATTTTATTGAAGGACAAACGACAACAACTTTTTACGATATATCGGCTGGACGAATTCCACTAGAAGTTAAAACATTACGCATTTTACATTTCGTAAGTGGAGACGGTGGCAAGCTAAAGATTCATTATGAATTATATCAAGATAATGAAAAAATGGGTTCTTATCAATATGAAATTAACTATAAGGAGATAGGCGAATGAATATTATTGATCAAGTGAAACAAACATTAGTAGAAGAAATTGCAGCAAGTATTAACAAAGCAGGATTAGCAGAAGAGATTCCTGATATTAAAATTGAAGTTCCTAAAGATACAAAAAATGGAGATTATGCTACTAATATTGCGATGGTACTGACTAAGATTGCAAAGCGTAATCCTCGTGAAATTGCTCAAGCGATTGTTGATAACTTAGATACTGAAAAAGCACATGTAAAACAAATTGACATTGCTGGTCCAGGATTCATTAATTTTTACTTAGATAATCAGTATTTAACAGCAATTATTCCTGAAGCAATTGAAAAAGGTGACCAATTTGGACATGTAAATGAATCAAAAGGTCAAAATGTATTGCTTGAGTATGTTTCAGCTAACCCTACAGGAGATTTACATATTGGTCATGCTCGGAATGCAGCAGTTGGTGATGCTTTAGCTAATATTTTAACTGCAGCTGGCTATAATGTAACACGTGAATATTATATTAATGATGCTGGTAATCAAATTACTAACTTAGCGCGTTCAATTGAAACACGTTTCTTTGAAGCTTTAGGTGACAATAGTTATTCAATGCCAGAAGATGGCTATAATGGTAAAGATATTATTGAAATAGGTAAAGATTTAGCAGAGAAACACCCTGAAATTAAAGATTATTCTGAAGAAGCACGTTTGAAAGAATTTAGAAAATTAGGCGTAGAATACGAAATGGCTAAACTGAAAAATGATTTAACAGAGTTCAATACGCATTTTGATAATTGGTTTAGTGAAACATCTTTATATGAAAAAGGTGAAATTCTTGAAGTTTTAGCTAAAATGAAAGAATTAGGTTATACGTATGAAGCTGATGGTGCTACATGGTTACGTACAACGGATTTTAAAGATGACAAAGATAGAGTATTAATTAAAAATGACGGTACATATACGTATTTCTTACCAGATATTGCGTACCACTTCGATAAAGTTAAACGTGGTAATGACATTTTAATCGATTTATTTGGTGCTGATCATCATGGTTATATTAATCGTTTGAAAGCATCTCTTGAAACGTTTGGTGTAGATAGTAATCGTTTAGAAATTCAAATCATGCAAATGGTTCGTTTAATGGAAAATGGTAAAGAAGTGAAGATGAGTAAACGTACTGGTAATGCGATTACATTAAGAGAAATTATGGACGAAGTTGGCGTTGACGCTGCACGTTATTTCTTAACTATGCGTAGTCCTGATAGTCACTTTGATTTTGATATGGAATTAGCGAAAGAGCAATCTCAAGACAATCCAGTTTACTATGCTCAATATGCACATGCGCGTATTTGTTCAATTTTAAAACAAGCGAAAGAGCAAGGAATTGAAGTTGCTGCTACGAATGATTTTACAACGATTACAAATGAAAAAGCGATTGAATTGTTGAAAAAAGTAGCTGATTTCGAACCTACAATTGAAAGTGCTGCTGAGCATAGATCAGCACATAGAATTACTAATTATATTCAAGATTTAGCTTCTCATTTCCATAAATTCTATAATGCTGAAAAAGTATTAACTGATGATATTGAAAAAACAAAAGCACATGTTGCTATGATTGAAGCAGTCAGAATTACATTGAAAAATGCATTGGCAATGGTTGGCGTAAGCGCACCTGAATCAATGTAAGAACATTTATATACACCCCAGCGTAGAGTTTCTCGAAAGATACTTTGTGTTGGGGTTTTTTTTTAGGTTGAAGTAGGTCGTTTGTTGAAAAAGCGATTTGTGAAAAAGGTTAAGAGGAACGCAGTTGGTTTGCAAACGCACAACTGCATAAGCACCCCTAATCGCTAAAGCTCAAGGGGGTTAAAGAATACAGTTGGCTTGCTTGCGCAGCAACTGCATAAGAGCCCCTAATCGCTAAAGCTCAAGGGGGTTAAAGAATACAGTTGGTAACGCAACTGCATAAGAGCCCCTAATCGCTAAAGCTCAAGGGGCTCTAAAAGGGAGGATGTATATGTTAGGAACTGATGAATTGTATAAATTGTTATATAGGCATATGGGGCCTCAAAATTGGTGGCCTGCTGATAATGATATTGAAATGATGTTAGGCGCAATCTTAGTTCAAAATACAAGATGGCGAAATGCTGAAATAGCATTAAATCAAATTAAAGAGCAAACACAATTTAATCCAAAACATATATTAGAACTACATATTGAAACGTTACAAACATTGATTCGTTCAAGTGGCTTTTATAAAAGTAAATCATTTACGATTAAAACATTATTAACATGGTTATCACGACATCATTTTAATTATCAAGAGATTAATGAGCGGTATAAAGGTAAATTAAGAAGTGAATTATTATCTTTGAAAGGTATTGGAAGTGAAACAGCAGATGTTTTACTTGTCTATATATTCGGACGTATTGAATTTATTCCAGATAGCTACACAAGAAAAATATATGATAAGTTAGGATATGAAAACACTAAAAGTTATAATCAATTTAAAAAGGCAGTCACATTACCAAATCATTTTACCAATCAAGATGCTAAGGAGTTTCATGCTCTGTTAGATGTATTTGGCAAGTATTACTTTAGGGATAAAGATATAAAGAATTATGACTTTTTAGAACCTTATTTTAAAAATTAAACGCTGTGAAGTTAGTTGCTTGTGTAAATATGAAATATAAACAATAATTTACTATTTTCTTTTAGTATGTGGACTTATATAATAAATAGATGTGAATAAAGTACTACAGTTGGTGCTACTACACAACTGCATAAAAGCCTCTAATCGCTAAAGGTGAAGAGGAACACAGTTGGATGCTTGAGCACAACTGCATAAATCCCTCTAATCGCTAAAGCGAAAAGTGGGATTAAAAAGGATTACAGTTGCTTGCTAACGCACCAGCTGCATAAGAGCCCCTAATTAATAAATTAATAAGGGGCTCTAAAAAGGAGATGTGATAGTGTGAAGAAATCGTTAATTGCTTTTATATTAATATTAGTACTTGTTTTGAGTGCTTGTGGTAATAATAATGACAAACATGTAAGTGATAAGAGGGATGCGTCTAAAACGCCTTATCATAGAATTGTATCGTTAATACCTAGTAATACAGAAATTTTGTATGAACTAGGATTGGGTAACTACATAGTAGGTGTATCTACTGTTGACGATTATCCGAAAGATGTTAAAAATGGTAAAAAACAATTTGATGCCTTGAATCTTAATAAAGAAGACCTTTTAAAGGCAAAGCCAGATTTAATTCTTGCGCATGAGTCGCAAAAAGCAACTGCCAATAAAGTATTATCATCATTAGAAAAGCAAGGTATTAAAGTTGTTTATGTAAAAGATGCTCAATCGATTAATGAAACATATAATACGTTTAAACAAATTGGTAAATTAACTAATCGTGACAAACAGGCTGAACAGCTTGTCGAGGAAACTAAAGATAATGTTGCAAAAATAATTGACTCGATTCCAGCACATCATAAAAAGTCTAAAGTATTTATTGAAGTTTCATCAAAGCCTGAAATATATACAGCAGGGAAGCATACATTTTTTAATGATATGTTAGAAAAACTAGAAGCTCAAAATGTTTATAGTGACATTAATGGTTGGAATCCTGTAACGAAGGAAAGCATTATTAAAAAGAATCCAGACATATTAATTTCGACTGAAGCTAAGACAAGATCAGATTATATGGATACCATCAAAAAAAGAGGTGGCTTCAATAAAATTAATGCTGCCAAAAACACACGTATCGAAGTTGTAAATGGCAATGAAGTATCAAGACCAGGTCCGCGTATAGATGAAGGTTTAAAAGAATTAAGAGATGCAATCTATAGAAAATAAAACATAATTAAGAATCCCTTATAGCTACATAAAATCGCTTGTGTATAGTTATAAGGGATTTTAAAATATATTTTCACCATACATAGAAACGTTTGTGAGTGATTGCTATAATGTATGTAATTATCTATTAAAGAAAAGGGTATACTATGACATTTTATAAAACTATATTAAGTTGGATTGTTATATTAATTGTAACATCGGGCATATATTTGTTTTGGCAATTAGGCAATATCAATGACCCATTTAATCAATCCATATTAATGAATGTGAGATTGCCAAGGCTTGTCGAGGCATTGTTAACAGGTATGATATTAACAGTTTCAGGATTAATTTTTCAAACAGTATTAAATAATGCGTTAGCTGATAGTTTTACGTTAGGTTTAGCAAGTGGTGCAACATTTGGTTCAGGGTTGGCACTATTCCTAGGATTAACTGCATTATGGATTCCCATATTTTCTGTAGTATTTAGCTTTATGACATTATTTATCGTCCTTTTCATAACTTCAATATTAAGCCGTGGGTATCCGATAAGAATACTAATATTATGCGGATTAATGATTGGTGCTTTATTTAATTCTTTACTGTATTTTCTAATTTTATTAAAACCACGACAATTAAATACGATTGCCAATTATTTATTTGGTGGTTTTGGTGATGCTGAATATTCAAATGTATCAGTGATTACAATTGTATTTATAGTAGGACTATGTGGCATTATTTTAATACTCAATCAGCTTAAATTACTACAATTAGGAGAGTTGAAAAGCCAGTCATTAGGTTTAAATGTACAAAGTATTACATTTATAGCGTTATGTTTAGCTTCAATGATGACCGCAATTAATGTTGCTTATGTTGGTATTATTGGATTTATTGGCATGATTATTCCACAGTTAATTAGAAAATGGCAATGGCGACAGACTTTAGGACGACAGTTAACTTTGAATAGTATCATTGGTGGACAAACAATGGTTATAGCTGATTTTATAGGAAGTCATTTATTATCACCGATACAAATACCAGCCAGTATTATTATTGCACTAATCGGTATACCAGTTTTATTTTACATGTTAATATCTCAGTCGAAACAGTTACACTAGTACATGACATTTGCTAAAATAAGATTAACTATAAACATAAAGAGGGCATAAACGATGGATTTGAATCAAATTAAAGCAGTAGTATTTGATTTAGAAGGTACTTTGTTGGATAGGGTTAAGTCAAGGGAGAAATTTATAGAAGAACAATACGAAAGATTTCATGATTATTTAATCCATGTTCAACTTGCAGATTTTAAAAAGGCATTTATAGAGCTTGATGACGATGAAGATAATGATAAACCTGATTTATATAAAGAAATCATTAAACGATTCCATGTAGATAGATTGACTTGGAAAGATCTCTTTAGTGATTTTGAAATGCATTTTTATCGTTATGTATTTCCGTATTACGATACGTTATATACGTTAGAAAAGTTGTCTCAAGAAGGCTTTCAAATAGGTGTTATAGCTAATGGCAAATCAAAAATTAAACAATTCCGTTTACATTCATTAGGTCTAATGCATGTTATTAATTATTTATCAACTTCAGAAACAGTAGGATTTCGTAAACCGCACCCTAAAATATTTGAAGATATGATTGATCAATTGGATGTCTCACCTGAAGATATTATGTATGTGGGTGATGATGCATTGAATGATGTAGCGCCAGCAAGAGCGATGGGTATGGTCAGTGTTTGGTATAAGCAAGAAGATGCGGAGATTGAACCACTAGAAGAAGAAGTGGATTTCACAATAACGACAGTGGAACAATTATTAACTATTTTACCTATAAAAAATGACAATAAAGGAGAAAATTATGGATCTATTTACTAGAAAAGATGGAACTTCATTACATTATAGTACGTTAGGTGAAGGTTATCCTATCGTGTTGATTCATACTGTGCTTGATAATTATTCAGTATTTAACAAACTAGCAGCAGAACTTGCAAAATCATTTCAAGTTGTATTAATAGATTTAAGAGGACATGGTTATTCTGATAAGCCACGTTATATTGATATACATGACTTTGCCGATGATATAGTAGAGTTACTAAAATATTTATATATTGACGAAGTAGCAGTGATTTGTCATGAAATGGCTAGCTTTATAGGCGCGGATATGTCAGAACGATATCCACAACATACATCGTCACTTGTTTTAGTAAATCCAACTTCAATTGAAGGAGAATTACCTGAAGAACGTTTATTTAGGAAATATGCACATATTATTCGCAATTGGGATCCTGAAAAGCAAGATAAATTTTTAAATAAACGTAAGTATTATCGTCCTCGCAAAATGAACCGATTTCTTAAACATGTTGAAGATACAAATGAAATTTCAACTAAAGAAGAAATACAAGCTGTTAAAGATGTATTTAAAAGACAGGGCATTTCAAAAGTCTTTAGTGATGTTGAAGTCCCTACAATGATAGTAGCAGGTGAATTTGGTGAAAGAACAACAAGACTTGAAGCTAAAGAAGTTGCTGATTTAATACAAAATGTTGATTTTAAAGTATATGAGGAATCAAGTGCATTCCCATTTGTGGAAGAACAAGAAAAATTTGTTGAGGATGCAACAATGTTTATCAGTGAACATCATGAAAATAAGCATGTTTAATTTTTGGCAATAAGTGAAATATAAAAGTAGTGATTATTATTTGTAATATAATTGTAATATGACTGTTGTTTTAGAAATGATTGTTGTATAATGGTTGTGAGCACAAGACGATATAAATAAAAGGAGAGAGTGCTTATGAAAAAGCTACTAACGGCAAGTATAATTGCATGTTCTGTTGTATTGGGAGTAGGCTTAGTAAATACTAACGCTGAAGCAGCAAGTGGCAACTCTATTGATACTGTTAAACAATTAACTAAGGGTGACCAGTCATTAGAAAAAGTGAAAATTGGCGAATCTATTAAAGGTGTTTTAACTAAGTACAAAAATCCAATGTACTCTTACAATGAAAATGGAACTGAACATTATTATGAGTTCCACACTAACAAAGGTATGTTACTAGTAACAACTGATGGTAAGAAAAATGACGGTAAAGTTATACGCGTATCAATGATGTATAACGATGCAAACGGCCCAACATATCAAGCTGTTAAAAATTATGTTGGCAAAGCAGTAACACATACTGAATATAGTAAAGTTACTGGTAATTTTGGCTATATTGAAAAAGGGAAAACGACTTATCAATTTGCCTCAGCACCAAAAGATAAAAACATAAAATTATATCGTATTGATCTGGAAAAATAATAATTAAATAAATCGTGCTTAACCGACAAGTTAAATCGCAATGCTTGTCGGTTATTTTTTTACATGTCATAATACTACAGTGAATGCTAAATTTTTTGTGTTTTACGAAGGGGATATTCAAAGGATAGAATAAATAAAGATGTTTCATTTTAAAGGAGTATTACCAATGCGCATTAATGATAAAATTTTACTAGATAATATAGAAGATTACTTTAATCATAAGGGTTTATCACCGCATTTGATTGATGATATTAAAGAGAAAGTAAATACAGATATTAAAAATTCTGAAAAGCAAGATCAAGATTATATAGAATATAAGGGTAAATCACCGGCTCAAATAATATTAATGATTCAAAGAAATTTATTTGCACTACAGTTGAATCCAGTTATATTCTTTATCCTTAACTTTATCCTTATTTCATATTTATATGATAAGCAATATGTGCAATTTCAAGCCATAACAGGTATGAGTTTATTTTATTGTTTAATTATTTTTCCGATGACAATCGTTGTTTGTTTAAGGGTATCGAAAAAGAACTATTTGCGTAGTAATAAATTAGAAATGATCATGGGAACAGTAATCGCTATTATTTCATTATTTCTAATTGTACTACAAGCGTTTAATGTTGCATGGGGAGTTATACCAATTACTAATTTTGGACATCAATTTTTCTTTTTTGTTGGTATTATTTTAGTAATTGTCGGTATTTTTTATAAACACCTTGAATTTTCAGGAATCGGATTACTTTTCTGTCAAAAAACGATTGATGCAATGATTCATAATCCGCAAACTGCACAAGTTTTTTCACTCATAATATGGATCTTACTAGTTATTCTAGTTATTTATTTTACAATTCGTTTATCTTCACGTACAAGAGTATAAATATTAATTAACTATTCGTCTGATTTAATGTATAAATTTAGATGAATAGTTTTTTTAATAGTGGAGTAGTATTTAGAAATTTATAAATAATTTAAAAAAATTGTTTATAAAATGAAAGCGTATTTAGAAAGCAGGTTGGGTATATAGTTTATTGAGGGAGGTGTCACAATGAATAAAGTCACTATTAATCCTCA
Source organism: Staphylococcus schweitzeri (assembly GCF_002902405.1). Taxonomy (GTDB): domain Bacteria; phylum Bacillota; class Bacilli; order Staphylococcales; family Staphylococcaceae; genus Staphylococcus; species Staphylococcus schweitzeri. The sequence continues at coordinate 39,118 of NZ_PPQS01000048.1, read as the reverse complement.
AATCCAATTAACTTATCAAATGAAGGGTAAAGGGGAACCAATTATTTTGTTACATGGTTTAGATGGTAATTTAGCTGGATTTGAAGATTTACAACATCAACTTGCAACATCATTTAAAGTTATTAGTTATGATTTAAGAGGTCACGGTAAGTCTTCTAAAAGTGAGTCATATGAATTAAACGATCACGTTGAGGATTTGAAAGTTTTAATGGAGAAATTAAATATTCATGAGGCACACATACTTGGACATGATTTAGGTGGTGTCGTCGCTAAGCTGTTTACAGATAAATATGCCTATCGTGTCAAATCATTAACCACCATAGCTGCAAAAAAGGATGATTTGATTCACAGTTTTACACAGTTATTAATTAAATACCAAGATGAAGTAGCTGGTTTTAATAAATCAGAAGCTTATATTTTATTGTTTTCAAAGTTGTTTAAAAATCAAGAAAATACGATGAAATGGTATCAAAAGCAAAAAATATATAGTACTAAGTCTGAAGATGATAGTGCGGTGGCAATTCGTTCATTAATTTTACACAAAGATGAACCAATATATATGAAAAAGCGCACGTGCGTACCAACTTTATTAATTAATGGTGAACATGATCCATTAATTCAAGATAAATTGCATTTTAAATTAGAATCACACTTTTTAAATGTAACTAAAAAAATCTTTGAGCATTCTGGTCACGCACCACATATTGAAGAGCCTAAAGCATTTTTAGATTACTATTTGAATTTTATTAAAGACATATCGTGATATGTGACATGTATCCCATAAGTTAGATTATTATCTAATTTATGGGGGATATTTTTATGCGGTAAAATTTTCGTTGATTAAGAGAAAAAGAGAGTGTTGTGTGGATTTTATTCAAGTTATCCAAAATGTATTCATATGTGAATATGATATTTTTGTTTAAATTATAAGCGTATATGAAAATCTTACTAAAGTTTTGCCACTCAAAGATAAAAAAGGGTATAAAAAAAGGAAGTTTAATAGAATTTATCATCTATCAAACTTCACCAAATTGCGCTAAACAAAATTACAATTCAATTTCGTTATTTGCTTCAGTGATTCGTTTATTTACTCGAGTTAATAATGACTCGATTTTTTTACGTTGTTGTGCATTAACAAGAATTAAAACAGTTCTTTCGTCATGCTCATTACGTTTTTTATCGAAGTAATCTTCTTGTGATAAAATTTTAACTGCTTTAACAACTTGTGGTTGTTTATAGTTTAAGTGATTAATAATATCTTTAAGATAGTATTCTTTTTCTTTGTTTTCACTGATGTATGTCAATACAGCGAATTCTTCAAAGCTAATTGAAAATTCCTTTTTAATTAAACTTTTTAATTTGTCAGCATAAGTTACCATTGATAATAACTCAAAGCAATCATTAATTTTTGTAATTGCCATGTTTAAAACCTCCCTATTTGATGCATCTTGCTCGATACATTTGCCCGATATATTGATATCTAATCTTTATTTATTATAGATATGTTAGTCATAATTTTACATTAAATAAGTTTTATTAAATATATTTAATGCTCTATTATTTAGTTAATTATAACTAATTAAAAATGAGAAGTAAACAAAAAAGTGTTTATAAAACAAATTATTCATTAGATACATTGATTGTATTTTTGAGGTAGCAATTTGTACAGTCAAAAATATCACCTTTTTTTAAAATTTGCCTTAATTTAATAAGCTTGAAAAGGTTATTTTTTTAATGAAACGATTTAGCGCAATTAAATGTTCCAATACTCAATGTGAATCTAAGTAATCTCTTGTTATAGAATCTTTCTTTCAAGTTAACTTCTTCTACTATTTATACCCATTTTTCAAACTTTTATCACTAAAAAAGAAAATTTATTATAATTTTTTTAATTTAGTAATTCCCATAGTAGTTCAATTTAAAAGAAAACGCTTTAATTTTCATCAAAAAATCAAACTATAGCACGTTAAAGTAACTAATTGGTAATCCGATTGATACTTAGGAATCAATAGTAGATAGTACGATAATTATAAATGTTAAGAACATCTTCAATTTATAATTTCGACTCAATGAATTATAAATTGTTGCATATTTTGACTTATTTTTAATTAATTGAATAACCAACTATGAAATATTAGCACGAATAACATAAATTTTGCTATTAATATGGTTCACATTATTGCAAAATAACATAAATTTAGGACTAAAGAATGAGTTGTCTATTAAAATCTACAAATTAATAATAGTTGTTACATATCATTTGATTTAGAATCATAGCTTATTCAAACATTTTTAGAGCACAAAAAAATAGCTTATCATTTTTAGAAAAAATTACAAGTTAAAATGATAAACTAGACTAAATTTTAAAATAATCTCAAAAGTATAATACCGGATATGATACTTAACAAACCAATCGATTTTTTTAATGTCATATTTATTTTGGGTGAACCAAATAATCCAAAATAATCAATCAATATACCCATTAGAATTTGTCCGAACATACCAATCATTGTAGTCAATGCTGCGCCTAGGTGGGGCATCAATATAATATTAGCTGTTACAAATGCCATTCCAAGAACTCCACCGACGAAATAAATGAGTTTCAAATTTCCAATTTGTTCATGTTTTGTAGTTATTTTTAATGAGCGATTAAAAATTATTGTTAAAATAAATAACGTTATCGTCCCGATTGAAAAAGAAACGAGTGAAGCGAATGTTGGTGAATGCGTATTGTAGGCAAGGGTACTATTAATGGCTGTTTGAATCGGTGGTAGGAATCCGAATATAAAGCCGAGAACTAACCATAATATTATATGATTTTGGTTTACTAATAATAAGTTTTTTTTATTAAATTGGTTCATTAATATTATCCCGAAAAGTAACAATAATACTCCAAATGCTTTTATTAAATTAAATTCATGAATAGAAGCACCGAATAAGCCAAAGGTATCAATAAGGACACCCATTATAATTTGGCCTGCTACAGTGGCAATAACAGTTAATGTTGCACCTAATCTCGGTAATAATAATAAATTTCCAGTTAAAAAACTAACGCCTAATATCCCGCCAACGATCCATGTGTAATTAAACGTTTGATTACTATAAAAATGAGTCGTAAATACTTCTGGATTAATTACAATATTTAAAATGACTAAACACAATGTCCCAACTGAAAATGAAATTAATGAAGTATAGAAAGGTGATTTAGTATAAAGAGATAATCTCGAATTAACTGATGTTTGAATAGGGATAAGCATTCCAACAATAATGCCTAAAAAATAAAGTAAGAGCATATTTGATAAACCACGCTTTCTATTTTATAAATGAACGATAAGAATACCTTACCATTAATGTTAGAATATACAACTATGTTTTAAGAGTTAAATTAATGATATCAAAGAACACCGCAGACTTTCATTATGAAAATCTGCGGTGTTATTATGACCATTTATATCATTATGTCATCAAAGTGCTATTTCTTTTCTTCAAATAATACAGTTGTTGTTTTATCAACAATTTGAGCAGCATGTACTTTTGTAATTGAACCACTATTAGATTGTAATATATTTAAACTTACTAAAGCGTTCATATTATCTCGTGCAATTTGCTCTGTTACGAGATTATTTAATTGTGGTAATAGCAATTTGACTGGTTTGTCAGATGCAGATTTAAAACTTAATTCAAGTGTTTTGGTCATTAATGACACCTCCTAGTTAAATTGAGAAAGATTTGATAACTTCGATATTACTGTAAGATTCTCCAGTAAGTCTTTCGATGATTTTGCTAAATGCTTTGATTTGCTCATTTGTTGACTCAGGGCTAATGTTGGCAAATCGACGTTTATATTCTATTTGTTTGCCATTTGCGTCCGTTGTTGACATTGATAAGACAACTGTAATGCGATTGGTTTTATTCATTTTTATACCTCCTTTCACTTTATATATCGAAATGCGTTTTAAAAAGGGTTAATTATTTTATTTATGTTTAAAATCTATAAAAAAGGAAATAGATATATGTGACTAAAATATCATTTGTTTATGATTAAGACACTTCAAGTGAGGAGGCAACAATGAATAAAGTAGAAGCGATAAAGAAAAATGAAGATATTATCAAAATGTATCAAGTACTCAAACATAAGTCAGAACGGGATTATTTATTTTTTAAGCTAGCTATACATAGTGGATTAAAAATGTCTGACTTATTAGCACTCACAGTTGAACAAGTAAATGTTCTTATTGATAATTGTAGACTATCGGAATTGTGTAAAGTACATTATCATTCCTTAATTAAAATAAAATTACCAGAATCATTATCGAAGGAATTACTGCATTATATTAAGCAGAAAAATTTATCAAATGAAGATTTTCTATTCCAATCATTACGAACAAATCAAGTACTTTCTAGACAACAAGCGTATAGAATTATACATAAGGCTGCAAAAGAAGCTAACATTGAGCATGTTGGTTTAACGACACTCCGTAAGACATTTGCTTTCCACGCATATCAAAAGGGAATACCAATAGTGATTATTCAAAAATATTTAGGACATCAATCAACTATAGAAACATTGAATTTTATAGGGGTAGAAAATGAAAGTGAACACAGTATTTATATCACATTAAATTTATAAAAAGGGAGGCAAATAATGAGTTTGGTTTATTTATTAATAGCAATATTAGTTATTATGGCAATGATTTTAGTAACTGTTAGTCATCGATCTATGGCTAACTATGCAGGTTATATCGCGATTATTGCACCAGTTATATCATCTTTTTACTTTTTAATTCAAATACCATCTGTGATAAAGCAACAATATATTTCTGTTTCCATACCGTGGCTTACTACATTAGATATTAATTTAGAATTACGCTTAGATGGTTTGAGTTTAATGTTTGCGCTTATTATTTCAATGATAGGAATCGCTGTTTTTTTCTATGCAACACAGTATTTATCCTCTCGAAAAGATAATTTACCAAGATTTTATTTTTATTTAACGCTGTTCATGTTTAGTATGATTGGCATTGTGTTGTCCAATAATACGATAATGATGTATGTATTTTGGGAATTAACTAGTGTTTCGTCATTTCTTTTAATTTCATATTGGTATAACAATGGTGACAGTCAATTTGGTGCATTGCAATCATTTATGATTACTGTATTTGGAGGATTAGCATTATTAATTGGCTTTATCATGTTATATATAGTGACTGGAACCAACACTATATCCGATATATTAGCTCAAGCAGATCATATTAAAAATCATGCTTTATTTATTCCAATAATTTTCATGTTTTTACTAGGAGCCTTTACAAAGTCTGCACAATTTCCGTTTCACATATGGTTGCCTAAAGCTATGGCTGCACCGACACCTGTGAGTGCTTATTTACACTCTGCCACGATGGTTAAAGCAGGTATATTTTTATTACTCAGATTTACGCCAGTATTAGGGCTAAGTAATTTGTACATATATATTGTGACGATTGTTGGCTTAACCACAATGTTATTTGGATCGATTATAGCTTTAAAACAATGGGATTTAAAAGGGATTTTAGCTTATTCTACCATTAGCCAGTTAGGTATGATTATGGCTTTAGTTGGCATTGGTGGCGGTTTTGCACAACATCCACATGATGAAGTGACTACAATTTATTCATTTACCTTGTTTGCAGCGTTATTCCATTTAATGAATCATGCAATTTTTAAATGTGCACTATTTATGGGTGTTGGTATTTTAGATCATGAAGCGGGTTCTAGAGATATCAGAATTTTAAGCGGGATGCGTCATCTATTCCCAAAAATGAATATAGTCATGACAATTGCTGCTTTATCTATGGCAGGTATACCATTCTTAAATGGATTTTTAAGTAAAGAAATGTTTTTAGATGTTTTAACACAAGCAGTTCAATTACCTCAATTTAACTTCGTACTGAAGATTGTGTTAGTTATTATCGGTGTTATTGCGAGTATTTTTACATTCACATATGCCCTTTACATGATTAAAGAAGTATTTTGGGGGAAATACGACATCTCAGTTTGTACTAAAAAAAATATACATGAACCATTGCCATTTAGTTTTCCAGCAATCGTATTAACAGTACTTATACCTTTAATATTTTTCATTCCAAACATTTTTGGTCAAGCAATCATTGTTCCGGCATTAAGAGCGGTTTCTGGAGTAGGACCTCAAATTGATCAATACGCACCGCACATATCACAATGGCATGGATTTAATTTACCATTTGTATTAACGTTAATAATTATTTTAGTTGGACTTGTGATGGCGTTAAAAGTTGACTGGAAAAGAATTATATCCGGAAAGATAAGACAGATTTCAGTTTCAAAAGGATATGAACTTGTTTATCGACATTTTGAAAAATTTGCTACGAATACCTTTAAACTAATCATGCAAGATCGCTTAAATCAATATATTATTATTACTTTATCTATTTTTATGATTATTATCGGATATGGCTATATCCGTATAGGATTTCCTAAAGTACATCAATTACATGTTTCTGAATTTGGTCCTATGGAAATTATTTTGGCAATTGTCACTGTCATTATAGGTATGTCATTGATTTTTATCCGTCAAAGACTGACTATGGTAATTTTAAATGGTGTTATAGGTTTTGTTGTAACGTTATTCTTTATCGTTATGAAGGCACCAGATTTAGCATTGACTCAACTTGTAGTTGAAACGATTACGACAATATTATTTATTGTTAGCTTTTCAAGGTTGCCAAACGTACCAAGGTCTAAAGCGAATGTAAAAAGAGAAACTATCAAAATTATTGTATCTCTGCTGATGGCAATTATAGTTGTATCACTTATTTTTATTGCGCAACAAGCAGATGGTCTATCATCTATATCAGATTTTTACCATACAGCTGATAAATTAACAGGTGGTAAAAATATTGTAAATGCGATACTAGGTGATTTTAGAGCACTAGATACTTTGTTTGAAGGATTAGTATTGATCATTACTGGACTAGGTATATACACATTATTAAATTATCAAGATCGGAGGGGACAAGATGAAAGAGAATGATGTTGTACTAAAAACGGTTACTAAACTAGTTGTATTTATATTATTGACATTCGGATTCTATGTCTTTTTTGCCGGTCATAATAATCCAGGTGGCGGTTTTATTGGTGGATTGATATTTAGTTCAGCATTTATATTAATGTTTCTTGCATTTGATGTTGATGAAGTATTAAAAAGTTTGCCAATTGATTTTAGAGTATTAATGATAGTTGGAGCATTGGTATCTTCTATGACAGCTATTATACCGACATTTTTTAGAAAGCCGTTCTTGTCTCAATATGAAACAACATGGGCGCTTCCAATTTTAGGACATATCCATGTGTCCACAATAACGCTGTTTGAATTAGGTATATTATTCTCTGTAGTGGGTGTTATTGTCACTGTAATGTTGTCACTTAGTGGAGGTAGGTCATGAATTTAATATTATTATTAGTTATAGGGTTTTTAGTGTTTATTGGCACTTATATGATTTTATCTATTAATTTAATACGTATTGTTATTGGTATTTCAATTTACACGCATGCAGGTAATCTAATTATAATGAGCATGGGGACATACGGTTCTAACAAATCAGAACCATTGATTACAAGTGGAAATCAATTATTTGTAGATCCATTACTGCAAGCAATTGTACTTACTGCGATTGTTATTGGATTTGGTATGACTGCCTTTTTACTTGTACTTGTTTATAGAACCTACAGAGTAACGAAAGAAGATGAAATTGATGGTTTAAGGGGGGATGATGATGCTAAGTAATGCACTGATTTTACCGATGCTATTACCATTCCTATGTGCTTTGATTCTTGTATTTTTAAAAAACAATGACAAGATTTCTAAATATTTATATCTAGGTACGATGACTGTTACAACATTGATTTCATTACTATTATTAATTTATGTTCAAAATCATCGACCGATTACATTAGATTTTGGTGGTTGGACAGCACCATTTGGCATACAATTTTTAGGAGATTCTTTAAGTTTAATTATGGTTACGACCGCTTCTTTTGTCATAACATTAATCATGGCATACGGATTTGGTCGTGGAGAACAGAAAGCAAATCGCTATCACTTACCATCTTTTATATTATTTTTAAGTGTAGGTGTGATTGGATCATTTCTAACATCTGATTTATTTAATTTATATGTTATGTTTGAAATTATGTTACTCGCTTCATTTGTATTAATTACACTTGGGCAATCTGTTGAGCAATTAAGGGCAGCTATTATCTATGTTGTATTAAACATTATCGGTTCATGGTTGTTTTTATTAGGAATAGGATTGTTATATAAGACTGTAGGCACACTTAATTTTTCACATATTGCATTACGCTTAAATGAACTGGGTGATAATAAAACAGTTGCGATAATTTCGCTAATCTTTTTAGTCGCATTTAGTAGTAAAGCAGCACTTGTTTTATTTATGTGGTTACCTAAAGCATATGCAGTGTTAAATACTGAATTAGCGGCATTGTTTGCAGCTTTAATGACTAAAGTTGGTGCATATGCATTGATTCGTTTCTTTACATTAATATTTGACCAGCACAACAATTTGATACATCCGTTAATAGCTGTTATGGCTTCGATAACAATGATTATAGGATCGATAGGGGTTTTAGCATATAAAGACATTAAAAAGATTGCAGCATACCAAGTTGTTATTTCTATAGGGTTTATTATTTTGGGGTTAGGAACAAATACTTTTGAAGGTATTAACGGTGCAATCTTTTATTTAGTTAACGATATTGTTGTAAAGACATTACTGTTCTTTATTATTGGTAGCTTAGTTTACATTACAGGTTTTCGTCAATATCAATATTTAAATGGGTTAGCTAAAAAAGAACCATTTTTTGGTGTCGCATTTATTATAGTGATATTTGCAATTGGTGGTGTACCACCGTTTAGTGGATTCCCAGGAAAAGTACTTATTTTCCAAGGTGCATTGCAAAATGGCAATTATGTAGGACTAGGTTTGATGATTATTACAAGCTTAATTGCTATGTATAGTTTGTTTAGAATTTTATTTTATATGTATTTTGGAGATAAAGACGGTGAAGAAGTTCGTTTTAAGAAAATCCCAAAATATCGTAAAGGTATACTTAGCATTTTAGTCATTGCTGTAATTGCTATCGGAATAGCTGCACCAATATTATTAAAAATTACAAATGAGGCAACGGAACTTAATACAAATGATCAATTATATCATCAACTTGTTAATCCACATTTGAAAGGAGAAGACTAAATGAATCAAATTGTTTTAAATATTATCATTGCATTCTTATGGGTGTTATTTCAAGATGAAGATCATTTTAAATTCTCCACTTTCTTTTCTGGATATCTAATTGGTTTAATTGTCATATATATATTACACAGATTTTTTAGTGATGATTTTTATGTTCGAAAAATATGGGTGGCAATTAAATTTGTAGGTGTTTATTTATATCAATTATTGACATCTAGTATCAGCACAATTAATTATATTCTTTTCAAAACTAAAGATATGAATCCAGGATTATTGTCCTATGAAACAAGGCTCTCAAGTGATTGGGCAATTACATTTTTAACCATATTAATTATCATTACACCTGGATCTACTGTTATAAGAATTTCTCAAGACTCTAAAAAGTTCTTTATTCATAGTATTGATGTATCTGAGAATGAAAAAGAAAGTCTAGTAAGAAGTATTAAGCATTATGAAGACTTAATATTGGAGGTGTCGCGATGATTCAGTCAATAACAAATATGATGATAATTAGCGCGCTCATTATTTTTGGGATCGCATTAATCATTTGTTTATTTAGACTAATAAAAGGTCCGACTACAGCAGATCGAGTAGTTACATTTGATACTACTAGCGCAGTGGTTATGTCAATCGTTGGAGTGTTAAGTGTGTTAATGGATACGGTATCCTTTCTAGATTCCATCATGCTAATCGCCATAATTTCGTTTGTTAGTTCTGTTTCTATCTCTAGATTTATTGGTGGGGGGTATGTGTTTAATGGAAATAACAAAAGAAATCTTTAGTCTTATCGCCGCCGTGATGTTGTTGCTAGGTAGTATTATTGCGCTTATTAGTGCAATAGGAATTGTGAAATTTCAAGACGTATTCTTAAGAAGCCATGCTGCTACTAAAAGTTCAACGCTTTCTGTGTTACTAACGTTAATAGGAGTGTTCATTTATTTTATTGTAAATACAGGTTTTTTCAGTGTAAGATTAATACTTTCTCTTGTTTTTATAAATTTAACTTCACCTGTAGGGATGCATTTAGTAGCTCGAGCTGCATATCGAAATGGGGCTTACATGTATAGAAAAAATGATGAGCAAACACATACTTCTATACTATTAAGTTCTAATGAACAAAATTCTAGCGACGCATTAAAAGCTCGTGCCAAAAAAAGAGAAGCGCATCGAAAATCATGGTACCAAAAAGACAGATGAATATAATGAGAAGATAGGTAATCCCACTTATTTTATTAAAATAAATAATCAAATGAGCACTTCGAGACATTTAATGTTATGTCGAAGTGCTCATTTTGTTAATTACTCACTGGTAATGATACGGTACACAGAAAGCAAGATGTTTATTTATTCAAACAATTAGTGATAAAATAAAATTAAATAATTGCAAATTTGAGTACTGCAATCGTAGAACAAAATCTATATTTAATTACTTTAGTGGTCGTTAATTAAATTATCCTCAAAAGTATTATTACAACGAGATGTGATACTTAATTTTCAATTAAACAATACTTTTTAGAGAGGTGAAAGTTTGGAAATATTTGAAACAATACTTATATTTATAGCTGTTGTAATACTAAGTTCTTTCGTCCATACTTTCATACCTAAAGTACCCCTAGCATTTATACAAATTTTCTTGGGCATGTTACTATTTATTACCCCAATCCCTGTTCAATTTAATTTTGATTCTGAATTATTTATGGTAACAATGATTGCACCTTTATTATTTGTAGAAGGTGTTAATGTATCAAGAGTACATTTAAGAAAGTACATTAAACCAGTAATGATGATGGCATTAGGTTTAGTAATAACTACAGTCATAGGCGTTGGCTTATTTATACATTGGATATGGCCAGATTTACCTATTGGGGCAGCATTTGCTATTGCAGCAATACTTTGCCCAACTGATGCAGTAGCTGTACAAGCAATCACTAAAGGAAAAGTATTGCCAAAAGGCGCAATGACTATCCTTGAAGGTGAATCATTATTAAACGATGCTGCTGGTATCATTTCTTTTAAAATAGCTGTTGGCGTATTAGTAACAGGTGCATTTTCACTTGTAGATGCAGTCCAGTTATTTTTAGTTGCATCATTAGGTGGTGCAGTCATTGGTTTGCTTATAGGTATGGCATTAGTAAGATTCCGATTGACATTGATGCGTCGAGGCTATGAAAACATAAATATGTTTACGATAATTCAATTGTTAACACCGTTCGTTACATATTTAATTGCTGAATTATTCCATGCATCAGGTATCATTGCAGCAGTAGTTGCTGGTCTAGTACATGGATTTGAACGAGATAGAATTATGCAAGTACGTACACAATTACAAATGAGTTACAATCATACGTGGAATATTTTAGGCTATGTTTTGAATGGCTTTGTCTTTTCAATACTAGGTTTTTTAGTTCCTGAAGTTGTCATTAAAATTATTAAAACAGAACCACACAATTTGATCTTTTTAATTGGTATAACAGTTGTTGTTGCATTTGCCGTATACTTATTTAGATTTGTTTGGGTTTATGTCTTATATCCGTATTTTTATTTAGCCATCAGTCCATTCCAAAAAATGATGTCTAAAAATGATGATGATAATCCAACGACTGAGAAGCCACCGAAGCGTAGTTTATATGCTTTAATTATGACTTTATGTGGTGTGCATGGGACAATATCATTAGCAATTGCTTTAACATTACCGTACTTTTTAGCTGGGCACCATGAGTTTACTTATCGAAATGACTTATTATTTATAGCATCAGGAATGGTAATTATTAGTTTAGTAGTTGCTCAAGTTTTGTTACCAATGTTAACAAAACCAGCACCTAAAACTGTTATTGGCAATATGTCGTTTAAAGTCGCTAGAATTTATATACTCGAACATGTTATTGACTACTTAAATCAGAAATCAACTTTTGAAACAAGTTATAAATATGGTAATGTCATTAAAGAGTATCATGATAAGTTAGCATTTTTAAAAACAGTAGAAAAAGATGATGAAAACTCAAAAGAATTAGAACGATTGCAAAAAATTGCGTTTAATGTTGAAACGAAAACGCTAGAATCTTTAGTAGATGAAGGACAAATTACAAATAGTGTACTTGAAAACTATATGCGTTATGCAGAAAGAACGCAGGTATATAAACAGGCTTCATTAATTAGAAGAATGATAGTTTTATTACGTGGTGCATTATTAAAACGACGAGTTCAAACGAAAGTCAATTCTGCTTCTTCGTTAAGTGTTACAGATAACTTAATGGAATTAAATAAAATCAATAAGTTAGTTCATTATAATGTTGTCAGTCGATTATCTAAAGAGACGACGAAAGATAACACACTAGAAGTAGGGATGGTTTGTGATGGTTATTTAATGAGAATTGAAAACTTAACACCATCTAATTTCTTCAACTCTGCAAGTGAAGATACGATTACTAAAATTAAATTAAATGCTTTACGAGAACAACGTCGCATTTTACGTGAATTGATTGATACAGATGAGGTATCTGAAGGTACTGCTTTGAAATTAAGAGAGGCAATCAATTATGATGAAATGGTTATTGTAGATAGTATGACGTAGTTCGTAACTATGCTAAAAGGGATTGATGAAAAACATAATGGCTTTTCATCAATCCCTTTTAAATATGAGTTGCGTATTAAGGTACTTCATCTTTTATGGTGGGAAGGTAAAACTTCCTGCTTTTTTTAATACACAAAAAGCGCAATTGCCTCTATCTAATAATAAAAACTCTAAAAGTTGTAATTTAAAATAGTTCTTTAAATTATATACTCACCACATTTGATGGAGAACTCGTATTAAGTTGATTTGCTATGTCATTTAAAGAAGGTGAGAAGTTAATTTACATAAAAATAGCCACACTCATATGACATCGGATGAGTGTGGCTTGAGGATCTATGGGGGGAGGAAACCATAGATATTTACTTTGATAGGCCAGATTAAATATCAAAGTATGCGATTATTTATAGCTTGATGCAAAAGTGGTATGCCTACTAAAAGTTACTGCACATAACTTTTAGTATTCCGTTCAAAGGAAAGGGGCATACAATTGAACAATCTGTAATAGTACTTTTAACCAGCTATGCTAAAAGTCTAGTAGGGAGAACAGTTGTCCAATCACATAAGAACCTCAAACTTTGTTACTACGATTAAGAAAAGCCTTTTTAAAGTTAGTATGTAATACAATTTATTCGCGCGTGTGAATCTCTTTAAAAGAGTGTGTAGGGAATGGCGTTATATAAATTGTATTAGAAGAAATTCTAACGCATCTCTATGGTTAAAAGAGATGAAGGGAACGACAGTTTAATCAAAACTGCATAAAGCTTTTAGCTTTGCTCTTTTATTCAAAGAGTGATAAATGTTTAAAGTTTAAATCAAAACTGCATAAGAACTTCTAGCTTTTCTCTCTCGTTCAAAGAGAAGTTCTAATACCACCATATCGTGCGATCGGGAACGGTATATATTAATAGGAGGGTAATATATATTTAACGCACGATATGGGACTATTAGTCTTCGACTTTGCTATGTTGATGTATGGCCTAAAATATTGGAAAAACCAATATTTTAGGTTGCATCAACATCAATTCATCATACTTCATTAAAACTCAGCGAGTTATTTCATACTTCCGTGTACAGTTTCAATGTTTGATTTCATCATTTTATAATAAGAATCACCTTTAGTGCCTTCTTTACCAATTGAATCTGTGTACACTTCACCGAAGATATCTTTCTTCGTTTCTTCAGATAAACTTTCCATTGCTTTTTTATCAACACTTGTTTCAACTAATAAATGTTTTAATTTATGTGCTTTTACAAACTCGATTGCTTGTCTCATTTGCTCTGGTGTACCTTGTTTCTCAGTGTTAATTTCCCAAATATAACCTGGAGTAATGCCATATTGTTTTGAGAAGTATTTAAATGCACCTTCACTTGTGATCATGGCACGTTGTGCTTTTGGAATATCATTAAATTTATCTTTACTATCATTATTTAACTTTTCCAATTGTGCAATGTACTTATTACCTTGTTTTTCATAATCTGCTTTATGTTTTTTGTCGTTGTCGATAAATGTTTGTTGAATTGTTTTTACGTATTTAATACCGTTGTCTAAACTTAACCATGCGTGTGGGTCTTGTTTATCTTTGTTGCCTTCTTCACCGTTTAAATAGATAGGTTTAACATCTTTTGATACTGCGATAACTTTTTTATCTTTTAAAGATTTACCAGCTTGTTCTAAGGCTTTTTCAAACCAACCGTTACCAGTTTCTAAGTTTAAGCCGTTATATAAAATGACGTCAGCGTCAGTTAACTTTTTAATATCTTTAGGTTTAACTTCATATTCATGAGGATCTTGACCAACTGGGACAATACTATGAATATCGACGTTGTCTCCACCAACATTTTTAGCCATATCGTATAAAATTGAATTTGTCGTTACAACTTTTAGTTTGCCATTTGACTTATCACTACTTTGTTTACCACCAGTACCACATGCAGCTACTAGAAGCAATAAGGCTAATAATAAAGGTATTAATTTTTTCATGTTAAACTTCCTCGTTTCTTTCTATTCGTAAATTTTGTGAAAAATAATGTGATGATATAAATTACAAATGTACAAAGTACAATTGTTGCACCACTTGGAATGTTATAAATATAGCTGTAATAAAGTCCAACAATCGAACTTATGACACTTATTAAACTCGCTATAATCATCATTGAGTACAGTTTTTTACTTATTAAAAATGCTGTAGATGCAGGTGTAATTAATAAAGCAACTACAAGAATAATACCAACCGTTTGAATACTTGCGACTGTTACTAATGAAAGTAATAACATCACAAAGTAATGTAGTAACGTAGTATTTAGACCACTCATTCTACTGAACGTTGGATCGAACGTAGAAATCATTAATGGACGATAGAAAATAATGATTAATATTAGGACAATTGAACCAATCACAATTGTTGTTAGAAAAGCACTATTTGTGATAGCTAATAAGTTACCAAATAAAATATGGTATAAATCTGTCGTTGTGTTTATTAAGCTTATAATAATTATCCCTGAAGCTAAGAAAGCGGTAAAACTAATTCCAATCGCGGCATCTGGTTTCGTTTTACTACTAGATGTGATATAACCGATAAAAATACTTGCAATCATACCAGTTACAAGTGCACCTACAAACATTGGTATACCAAACAAGAATGATAGTGCAACACCAGGTAATACAGCATGACTCATTGCATCTCCCATTAATGAAAGACCTCGTAATACAATCAAACTACCAACTGTACCGCAAACAATCCCTACAATAATTGAAGTTATCAATGCACGATTTAAGAATTGATATGTAAATAAATGCTCGACAAACTCTAACATGTTATATTGCTCCTTTGACTAGGGTCACTACAGTCTGTACTACTCATAAAAGTTTCATTTAAGCGAGTGACACTCATAGCTTCTTCACTATCACCAAAGTATCGTAATGTTTGATTTAATAGAATAATGCGATCAAAGTATTGTTTTGCTTTTGATAAATCATGGTGGATAATCAAGATAAGTTTTCCTTGTTGTTTTAAATTTTCTATTTTTGTCATAATCAATTTTTCGCTACTAAAATCAATTCCTACAAAAGGTTCGTCTAGAAAATACACTTCACTTTCGGACATCAATGCTCTCGCTACTAATACACGTTGTAATTGTCCACCACTTAATTCTGAAATTTGTCGATGACGTAAAGATTCTAATTCCAAATCGCTTAATAACTGTTTGAGTTTATCCCTTGCTGATTTATTAGGCCGTCTAAACCATCCAATTTCTTTATAGCAACCTGATAAAATCACTTGTTCCACACTTATTGGAAAATCTAAATCAATATGTGCTTTTTGTGGAATATATGTAATGTGTTGCAGTTGTTGTTGTATAGGTTTGTTATATAACAATTTTGTACCGGTAGCGTTAAATTCGCCAATTAAAGATTTGATTAGCGAAGATTTACCAGCACCGTTTGGGCCCATGATACCAATAATTTCACCGCGAACTGGTATCGATAAAGAAATGTTTTTAAGTACATGCTTATTACCTAAAAACAAATTTAAATCTTTTGTTTCTAACAAACGTATATACCTCCTAATTAAAAGTTTAGGCTAACCTAATTAATTGTATAATAAACTGAGAATATTTATCATGTCAAGTAAATTCGTGATATAATAAAGTGAATGTATGTGAGGTGAAAGTATGTTAACTGAAGAAAAAGAGGATTATTTAAAGGCAATTCTTACAAATAATGGCGATAAAAATTTTGTGACAAATAAAATCTTATCTCAATTTTTAAATATTAAACCTCCATCTGTAAGTGAAATGGTAGGTCGTCTTGAAAAAGCAGGTTATGTCGAAACAAAACCATATAAAGGTGTTAGATTAACGGAAGATGGTTTAATGCATACACTTGATATTATTAAGAGGCATCGACTATTAGAATTATTTTTAATAGAAATATTGAAATATAATTGGGAAGAAGTACATCAAGAAGCAGAAATTTTAGAACATCGAATCTCAAATTTATTTGTAGAGAGATTAGATAGTCTATTGAATTTTCCTGAAACGTGTCCCCATGGCGGAGTTATACCAAGAAATAATGAATATAAAGAGAAATATGTTACGACTATTTTAAATTATGAACCGGGTGATCTTGTAACTATCAAACGTGTGAGAGATAAAACGGATTTGTTAGTGTACCTGTCTAGTAAAGATATATCGATAGGTAATGAAGTTGAAATCGTGTCTAAAGATGAAATGAATAAAGTTATTATTATTAAACGTAATGACAATGTTATAATTATTAGCTATGAAAATGCTATGAACATGTTCGCTGAAAAATAAAATAAAGAAGCCTTAAAGTTAAACGTAAATGCACTAGTAGACATTGACGGATAGTAATTTAAGGCTTCTTTTTATTAACTTAATAGATGTGTGTATTTAAGTAAAATATTTACTGTATAAAGGTTAAAGATAATCCAAATTGTACTGTAAATAAAGATTGGAACATGGCTAAGATCTTTAAGTGCACTTCCGTCCCATTGTGGGCTTGGACGCTGGAAAGTTAATTTTGAAATTGTCCAACTAGACTGAAGGACTTCACCTAGTAAAACACCTAATATAAATTGATAACTAATAGTGACAATCATTTGGATTGCTAAAACATTGTCATCTTTTAATATAAAGTAAAGCATAATTGAAATTAATGTAATAACAATAATAGGCGTACCTTTTCTAGATGTTAATATTAGAAAATAGATAAATATCAATAAATAGCTAAAAATAAATATGCTAGGTATTTGATAGTGACTTGATGCTAAACCTATAAGCAACATCATTGGGGGCATTAAGTAACCACCTAGAGTTGTAAGCCATTGACCGACTAAATGTCTGGATTGCGTAACAGCAAATCCTTGTTGTAGAGTTAGCTGTCGTTCTCTTGGGCTTGTAACAATAACTAAATCTTTTGCTCGTCCTCCAGCTATTTTATTGAATAACACATGTCCAAACTCATGTGTAAGAACAGGTATATAATTTAAAATGATATCCAAATAATTCAATATAGGTTTATGTCTAAATTGATGGACGACAATATAGATTATTGCAACGAAAACAATGATATAAATATTTAGTTCTGTTGTTGTTTTTAGAAAATTAGTTAAGTAATTCATTGTGTAACCTCATATAAGATTGTAAATTAAAAATTAATTCTCTCTTATTATAAAGGATAATGCCATAATTGGCGTTAGACTTTAGACTTACGTTAGTTAAACTAATTTTAATTTTTGTGAAGGAAATAATGTGTTAAAATAAAGCAAAATCATTTCGATATAAATGGGATAAGTATAATTCTTGTTAATTTTAATTACACTAAAATAATAATGATAAAAGATAGGAGATTCCTTTTATGACTGTTGAAGAAACAAGCAACACATCTAAAGTTGATATTTTAGGGGTCAATTTTGATAATACAACAATGTTAAAGATGGTCGAAAACATTAAAACATTTTTTGCACACCAAACAACAAATAATCTTTTTATAGTGACAGCTAACCCTGAAATAGTAAATTATGCGACAACTCATCAAGCATATTTAGAATTAATTAATCGAGCAAGTTATATTGTTGCGGATGGAACAGGTGTAGTAAAAGCTTCACGTCGCTTGAATCGTTCATTATCTCAACGTATTCCAGGTATTGAGTTGATGGATGAATGTTTAAAAATTGCACATGTAAATCATCAAAAAGTTTTTTTACTTGGCGCAACAAATGAGATAGTTGAAGCGGCGCAATACGCATTACAACTAAGATACCCAAATATTACTTTTGCACATCACCATGGATATATTGATTTAGAAGATGAAACAGTGGTTAAGCGCATTAAATTGTTTAAACCAGATTATATTTTTGTAGGTATGGGATTCCCTAAACAAGAAGAGTGGATTATGGCACATGAACAACAATTTGTTTCTACTGTAATGATGGGAGTTGGGGGTTCTTTAGAAGTATTTGCAGGAGCTAAAAAAAGAGCGCCATTTATCTTCAGAAAATTAAATATTGAGTGGGTGTACCGAGCATTAATTGATTGGAAACGAATTGGTAGACTTAAGAGCATTCCAATATTTATGTATAAAATAGCTAAGATAAAAAGAAAAAATAAAAAGATTAAATAATCTTACAATAATAAATAAGAACCGAGTATTTGCTGGGGAAGCATAATCTCGGTTCTTATTTATTTATTTATTTGATGACGAATCGTGATTCATCAAGTTTATTTCTAAATTCTTTTTGTTCCGCTTTTGATTTCTTTTTAAAGTCATTTAAGAAAGCTTCGTATTTTGGTAATACATCATCAAGCTCACCATAATCTTTTAATTTGCCGCCTTCAATCCATGCTATTTTTGTACAGAATTGTCTCACTTGGCCTAAATTATGACTAACAAAGAAAATAGTTTTATTTTGTTCTTTAAATTCGTATATTTTATCTAAACATTTTTGAGCAAACGTTTGGTCACCAACAGACAAAGCTTCGTCAATGACTAGGATATCCGGGTTTACTGTGATATTAATAGAGAATCCAAGCTTTGCACGCATACCGCTTGAATATTTTTTAACTGGTTGATAAATGAACTCACCCAGTTCACTAAATTCGATAATCTTAGGTGTCATTGCTTTGATTTCTTTACGTTTGAAACCCATGCATAACATTTTAAATTCAATATTTTCGATGCCTGTTAATTGTCCGCTTAACCCAGCACTAATGGCAATTACGCTTACTTCACCGTTGCGGTCAACTTTTCCAACAGTAGGTGATAATGAGCCACCTATAATATTGCTTAGCGTTGATTTACCAGATCCATTTATGCCAACGAGCCCAATCACATCGCCTTCATAAGCTTTTAAGCTAATATCGTCTAAGGCGAAAAATGTTTTGTTTTTATGTTTGGGAATAAGTGCATCTTTCATACGTTCTTTGTTCGTACGATAGATACGATATTCTTTTGTTACATTTTTAATGTTTACCGAAACGTTCATTTGTAGACCTTCCTTATTCACATTTATCTAGATTATAATATACTACGCAACAGTTGTTAAATTTTAAAACCTGTTGTAAAGTGTATAGAAGATTTTGTTATTATCAGAGTTGGTAATATGACACAAAGTTTTAATCATCAATGATAACAATGATATTTAAAAACTAAACTTATTTCAACTTACATGATTGTATACTATAATGTATTTGTAATAAACTAATATTTTAAAGAACTAGACAATAATTTTGATAATACCCATGTATAGTGATAGTATTTACAACAATTATTATAATACTATTTAGTTAAGTAGAGAAATAGTTAAACATTTGAAAGTGTGGTTTAATGGAATGTCAGCAATAGGAACAGTTTTTAAAGAACATGTAAAGAACTTTTATTTAATTCAAAGACTGGCTCAGTTTCAAGTTAAAATTATCAATCATAGTAACTATTTAGGTGTAGCATGGGAATTAATAAACCCTGTTATGCAAATTATGGTTTACTGGATGGTTTTTGGATTAGGGATAAGAAGTAATGCACCGATTCATGGCGTACCTTTTGTATATTGGTTATTGGTTGGTATTAGTATGTGGTTCTTCATCAACCAAGGTATTTTAGAGGGGACAAAAGCTATTACGCAAAAGTTTAATCAAGTATCGAAAATGAATTTTCCGTTATCGATTATACCTACATATATTGTTACAAGTAGATTTTATGGACATTTAGGTTTACTTTTACTTGTTATCATCGCATGTATGTTTACAGGTATTTATCCATCAATACATATCATTCAATTATTGATATATGTACCGTTTTGTTTTTTCTTAACTGCTTCAGTGACGTTATTAACATCAACACTAGGTGTGTTAGTTAGAGATACGCAAATGTTAATGCAAGCGATATTAAGAATATTATTTTACTTTTCACCGATTTTATGGTTGCCGAAAAACCATGGTATAAGTGGTTTAATTCATGAAATGATGAAATATAACCCTGTATACTTTATTGCTGAATCATACCGTGCAGCAATTTTGTATCACGAATGGTATTTCATGGATCATTGGAAATTAATGTTATACAATTTTGGTATTGTTGCCATTTTCTTCGCGATTGGTTCATATTTACACATGAAATATAGAGATCAATTTGCAGATTTCTTGTAATATATTTATATGACGAAACCCCGCTAACCATTAATAAATGGAAGTGGGGTTCATTTTTGTTTATAATTTAAGTAAATAACATATTAAGTTGGTGTATTATGAACGTTTTAATAAAGAAATTTTATCATTTGGTAGTTCGAATACTTTCTAAAATGATTACGCCTCAAGTGATTGATAAACCGCATATCGTATTTATGATGACTTTTCCAGAAGATATTAAGCCTATCATCAAAGCATTAAATATTTCGTCGTATCAGATAACTGTTTTAACAACACCAAAACAAGCGACTTATTTATCTGAACTTAGCGACGATGTTGATTTGATAGAAATGACTAATCGAACATTAGTAAAACAAATCAAGGCTTTGAAAAGTGCGAGGATGATTATTATTGATAATTATTACCTATTACTAGGGGGATATAAAAAGACTTCTGATCAACACATTGTTCAAACCTGGCATGCCAGTGGTGCATTAAAAGACTTTGGCTTAACAGATCATCAAGTCGATGTGTCTGACAAGGCAATGGTTCAGCAGTACCGTAATGTTTATCAAGCGACTGATTTTTACTTAGTGGGTTGTGAACAAATGTCACAATGTTTTAAACAGTCTTTAGGTGCAACAGAAGAGCAAATGTTGTATTTTGGGCTTCCGAGAATTAATAAATATTATACAGCTGATAGAGCAACAGTTAAGGCAGAGTTAAAGGATAAATATGGAATTACAAATAAGTTGGCATTATATGTCCCAACATATAGAGAAGATAAAGCAGATAATAGGGCTATTGATAAAGATTATTTTGAAAAATGTTTGCCAGGATATACACTAATTAATAAATTACATCCATCAATTGAACGTTCAGACGTTGATGACGTATCTTCAATCGACACGTCTACATTAATGCTAATGTCAGATTTAATTATTAGCGACTATAGTTCGCTGCCAATAGAAGCTAGCTTGTTAGATATTCCAACTATATTTTATGTGTATGATGAAGGAAAATATGATAAGGTGAGAGGCCTGAACCAATTTTACAAAGTAATACCGGATAGCTACAAAGTGTATACTGAAGAAGATTTAATAATGGCGTTACAAGAAAAAGAGCATCTATTAAGTCCGTTATTTAAAGATTGGCATAAGTATAATACTGATAAAAGTTTACATCAGCTCATAGAATATATAGATAAGATGGTGACAAAATGAGGCTTACGATAATCATACCTACATGTAATAATGAGGCAACAATTCGACAATTGTTAATATCTATTGAGAGTAAAGAACACTTTAGAATACTTTGTATTGACGGTGGTTCTACCGATCAAACAATTCCTATGATTGAACAGTTACAAAGAGAACTCAAGCATATTTCATTAATACAATTACAAAATGCTTCGATAGCTAAGTGTATTAATAAAGGTTTGATGGATATCAAAATGACAGATCCGCATGATAGTGACGCATTTATGGTCATAAATCCAACATCAATCGTATTGCCAGGTAAATTAGATTGGCTAACTGCAGCCTTCAAAAATAATGATAATATTGATATGGTAATAGGGCAGCGAGCTTACGATTACCATGGTGAATGGAAATTGAAAACTGGTGATGAGTTTATTAAAGAAAATCGAATCGTTACATTAACAGAACAACCTGATTTATTATCAAGGATGTCTTTTGACGGAAAGTTATTCAGTGCTAAATTTGCTGAATTACAGTGTGACGAAACCTTAGCTAACACTTACAATCACGAAATACTTGTCAAAGCGATGCAAAAAGCTACGGATATACATTTAGTTTCACAGATGATTGTCGGAGATAACGATATAGATACACATGCTACAAGTAACAATGAAGATTTTAATAGATATATCACAGAAATTATGAAAATAAGACAACGAGTCATGGAAATGTTACTATTACCTGAACAAAGGATATTATATAGTGATATGGTTGATCGTATTTTATTCAATAATTCATTAAAATATTATATGAATGAACACCCAGCAGTAACGCACACGACAATTCAACTCGTAAAAGACTATATTATGTCTATGCAGCATTCTGATTATGTATCACAAAATATGTTTGACATTATAAATACCATAGAATTTGTTGGTGGGAATTGGGATAGAGAAACATACGAATTGTGGCGACAAACATTAATTCAAGTGGGCATTAATAGGCCGACTTATAAAAAATTCTTGATACAACTTAAAGGGAGAAAGTTTGCACATCGAACAAAATCAATGTTAAAACGATAACGTGTACATTGATGGCCATAAACTGCAATCGTATGATGTGACAATATGAGGAGGATAACTTAATGAAACGTGTAATAACATATGGCACATATGACTTACTTCACTATGGTCATATCGAATTGCTTCGTCGTGCAAGAGAGATGGGCGATTATTTAATAGTAGCATTATCAACTGATGAATTTAATCAAATTAAACATAAAAAATCATATTATGATTACGAACAACGAAAAATGATGCTTGAATCTATACGCTATGTCGATTTAGTCATTCCAGAAAAGGGCTGGGGACAAAAAGAAGACGATGTCGAAAAATTTGATGTAGATGTTTTTGTTATGGGACATGATTGGGAAGGTGAATTCGACTTCTTAAAGGATAAATGTGAAGTCATTTATTTAAAACGTACAGAAGGCATTTCGACGACTAAAATCAAACAAGAATTATACGGTAAAGATGCTAAATAAATCATATTAAACTATCAATACTAAACGATAAATTAACATAGATTATTATAAAATAAATATAAAACGGACAAGTTTCGCAGCTTTATAATGTGAAACTTGTCCATTTTAGTATGTTTTATTTTCTTTTTCTAAATAAACGATTGATTATCATATGAACAATTAGTGCTAAACCAGCGACTAGGCATGCACCACCAATGATAGTGAATAATGGATGTTCTGCCCATATACTTTTAGCAACAGCATTTGCCTTTTGAATTATTGGCTGATGAACTTCTACAGTCGGAGGACCATAATCTTTATTAATAAATTCTCTTGGATAGTCCGCATGTACTTTACCATCTTCGACTACAAGTTTGTAATCTTTTTTACTAAAATCACTTGGTAAAACATCATAAAGATCATTTTCAACATAATATTTCTTACCATTTATCTTTTGCTCACCTTTAGACAATATTTTCACATATTTATACTGATCAAATGAACGTTCCATTAATGCATTCCCCATCATATTACGTTGTTTTTCACCGCCAAGGTTTTTATAATCACCTGTACCCATGATTACTTGATTAATTCTAAATTTACCACGTTTAGTTGTTATTGTGTGATTATAATTTGCTGTATCACTTGATCCAGTTTTTAAACCGTCTGTACCTGGTAAACTCATTTTTGCGCCTTCAAGTGAATAGTTGAATGTGTAGTAAGTTACTGCATGTGTAGTTGGAGCTAATTGTTTAGTAAAATCTAATATTTTAGGTGTTTCTTTTAATACATGCAAATCTAAAATTGCATAGTCTCTAGCAGTTGTTACTGTATGCTCTTGATTTTTATATTTTGTTGGAGCAAATGTACGTAATCTCGAGTTTTCAGCACCTGTAGGATTGACAAAATGCGTATTCGTCATACCTAAAGCTTTAGCTTTGTTATTCATTAAATCAACGAAATCGCTGGTATTTTTTGATACTTTCTTAGCTAAAATTAATGCCGCAGCATTACTAGAATTAGAAACTGTAATTTGCAACAGGTCTGCGATTGTCCATACTTGTCCAGGGTATAGTTTCGTGTTACTCAACTCAGGTAGTGTAGACATAATATATTCTTTGTTCGTCATTGTAACAGTATCATTTAATGAAAGTTGTCCCTTATTTACAGCTTCTAATGTTAAATACATCGTCATCAACTTTGTCATAGAAGCCGGATTCCATTTTGTATCTATATTATATTGATACAACAGTTGTCCTGTTTGACTTACGTTGATTGCACTAGTTGGTTGATATGCTTCTGATAATCCTGCATAACCATATTGATTTGCTGCTTGTACAGGGGTTACGTCACTGTTAGCAGCTTGTGCATATGGTGTCATAATACTTACTGTTAAACATAAAATGATGATTATAGATATTAAATTTTTCATAAAGCGTTAATCTTCCCTTTTCCAATTCTTAAATGTTCCCTAGAAGCAATGGTCATTCCAAATTATGAAAATCATTGCTAATTCACTTCACCTTAATTAAATTGCTGTAAATTAAGTTTTTTGCAGTTAATTTGAAAAATAATCCCAATATATTACTCACGTAGCTAAAGGTGTTATAATGTTTATACGAAGAACAAAATTACTTAAAAGCAATTAATTTTCATATTGTGATAACAGCTTTACATGTTAGTTCTACAAAAATTGCAATAGAAATATTCTATCATATAAATGTTATGAACGGTAATTTGGGGTAACGCTTTATTTTATTTTATAAATTTTCTTGGGAGAAAAGAAATTGATAGGATTACATGTATCTATCTAACATTAATGAACTATAAATTTCAAACAGAAGAGGTATTATTATGAAACGAGAAAATCCATTGTTTTTCTTATTTAAAAAACTTTCATGGCCAGTGGGTCTTATCGTTGCAGCTATAACTATTTCATCACTAGGGAGTTTAAGTGGACTATTAGTACCACTATTTACTGGACGAATTGTAGATAAGTTTTCCGTGAGCCATATCAATTGGAATCTAATCGCATTGTTTGGTGGTATCTTTGTCATCAATGCGTTATTAAGCGGATTAGGTTTATATTTATTAAGTAAAATTGGTGAGAAAATTATTTATGCAATTCGCTCAGTTTTATGGGAACACATTATACAATTGAAAATGCCATTTTTTGATAAAAATGAAAGTGGGCAATTAATGAGTCGTTTAACTGACGATACAAAAGTGATTAACGAATTTATTTCGCAAAAGCTTCCTAACTTGTTACCATCAATTGTTACTTTAATTGGATCGCTAATTATGTTGTTTATTTTAGATTGGAAAATGACATTATTAACATTTATAACAATTCCGATTTTTGTGCTTATTATGATTCCTTTAGGTCGTGTAATGCAAAAAATTTCGACAAGTACACAATCAGAAATTGCAAACTTTAGTGGGTTACTAGGTCGAGTACTTACTGAAATGCGACTAGTTAAAATATCAAATACAGAGCGACTTGAATTGGATAATGCCCATAAAAATCTTAATGAAATCTATAAATTAGGTTTAAAACAGGCTAAAATCGCAGCAGTTGTACAACCAATTTCAGGTATTGTTATGTTGCTAACAATTGCAATTATTTTAGGTTTTGGTGCATTAGAAATTGCGACTGGTGCAATCACTGCAGGTACATTAATTGCAATGATATTTTATGTTATTCAATTATCGATGCCACTGATTAATTTATCGACATTAGTTACAGATTATAAAAAAGCTGTTGGTGCAAGTAGTAGAATTTATGAAATAATGCAAGAACCTATTGAACCAACAGAAGATCTTGAGGATTCTAAAAATGTTTTAATAGATGATGGCGTATTGTCATTTGAACATGTAGATTTTAAATATGATGTTAAGAAAATTTTGGATGACGTTTCATTCCAAATACCGCAAGGGCAAGTAAGTGCTTTTGTAGGGCCATCAGGTTCTGGTAAAAGTACTATATTCAATTTGATAGAACGCATGTATGAAATTGAATCAGGAGATATTAAATATGGTCTTGAAAGTGTCTATGATATTCCGTTATCTAAATGGCGCCGTAAAATTGGTTATGTAATGCAATCCAATTCGATGATGAATGGCACAATTAGAGATAATATTTTATACGGTATTAATCGTCATGTAACTGATGAAGAGCTAATTAACTACGCTAAACTGGCAAACTGTCATGACTTTATTATGCAATTTGATGAAGGTTACGACACACTCGTAGGTGAACGAGGTTTGAAACTTTCAGGGGGGCAACGTCAACGTATAGATATTGCTAGAAGTTTTGTGAAAAATCCAGATATCTTACTACTTGATGAAGCAACAGCTAATCTCGACAGTGAAAGTGAACTGAAAATCCAAGAAGCATTAGAAACATTAATGGAAGGTAGAACAACAATTGTTATTGCCCATCGTTTATCTACTATTAAAAAAGCAGGTCAAATTATATTCTTGGATAAAGGACAGGTTACAGGTAAAGGTACACATTCAGAATTAATGGCATCACATGAGAAGTATAAAAACTTCGTTGTGTCTCAAAAATTAACAGATTAATTTCATGTAAATATAATACTAAGCTTGGAGCAAAAGCAAGAATACAACTAATATAACAAAGTTATTAAAATTTATTAGTTGAAAATGTTAACAATTTGCTTCAAGCTTTTGTCTATTTTAAATATTTTTAAGTAGAGTGACATTTTAATTATTAAATAAATGAAATCGTTATTTTAAGAAAAAATACCGCATGGTATAATACAAGTTGTAAGCAAACATACATATATTAAAACTGTAACCGATTGTCGCCATTCTCTATTTTTATATAACATGTGTAAATCAACTGATTATATAATTTGAGGTTCAGATATTTGATATTTCAATGTTTCTAAATTTTTAAAAAATTAAATCATAGGTGGGTGCCAAATGTTTTTATTAATCAACATTATTGGTCTA
Source organism: Staphylococcus schweitzeri (assembly GCF_002902405.1). GTDB lineage: Bacteria > Bacillota > Bacilli > Staphylococcales > Staphylococcaceae > Staphylococcus > Staphylococcus schweitzeri. Next base: position 11,416 of record NZ_PPQS01000048.1, on the reverse strand, counting down.
ATTGTATTTCTTGGTATTGCGGTACTATTTTCAAGAGATCGCAAAAATATCCAATGGCAATCAATTGGGATCTTAGTTGTTTTAAACCTGTTTTTAGCATGGTTCTTTATTTATTTTGATTGGGGTCAAAAAGCAGTAAGAGGAGCAGCCAATGGTATCGCTTGGGTAGTTCAGTCAGCGCATGCTGGTACAGGTTTTGCATTTGCAAGTTTGACAAATGTTAAAATGATGGATATGGCTGTACAAGCTTTATTCCCAATTTTATTAATAGTGCCATTATTTGATATCTTAATGTACTTTAATATTTTACCGAAAATTATTGGAGGTATTGGTTGGTTATTAGCTAAAGTAACAAGACAACCTAAATTCGAGTCATTCTTTGGGATAGAAATGATGTTTTTAGGAAATACTGAAGCATTAGCCGTATCAAGTGAGCAACTAAAACGTATGAATGAAATGCGTGTATTAACAATCGCGATGATGTCGATGAGTTCTGTATCAGGGGCTATTGTAGGTGCGTATGTGCAAATGGTACCAGGTGAACTGGTATTAACGGCAATTCCACTAAATATCGTTAACGCGATTATTGTATCGTGCTTGTTGAATCCAGTAAGTGTTGAAGAAAAAGAAGATATTATTTACAGTCTTAAAAACAATGAAGTTGAACGCCAACCATTCTTCTCATTCCTAGGAGATTCTGTATTAGCAGCAGGTAAATTAGTATTAATCATCATCGCTTTTGTTATTAGTTTTGTAGCATTAGCTGATCTTTTTGATCGACTTATCAATTTGATTACAGGATTGATAGCAGGATGGATAGGCATAAAAGGAAGTATTGGTCTTGATCAAATTTTAGGTGTGTTTATGTATCCATTTGCGCTATTACTCGGTTTACCTTATGATGAAGCGTGGTTGGTAGCACAACAAATGGCTAAGAAAATTGTTACAAATGAATTTGTAGTTATGGGTGAAATTTCTAAAGATATTGCATCTTATACACCACACCATCGTGCGGTTATTACAACTTTCTTAATTTCATTTGCAAACTTCTCAACGATTGGTATGATTATCGGTACATTGAAAGGAATTGTTGATAAAAAGACATCAGACTTTGTATCTAAATATGTGCCTATGATGCTATTGTCAGGTATTCTAGTTTCATTATTAACAGCAGCTTTCGTTGGTTTATTTGCATGGTAATATGTCGAAGAGTGACTATGATAATACATTTTAACTAATAAATATGTTCAGGCATGTCGTCTATTGATATAGGTGAGATGCTTGGACTTTTTTATTATTGATATAAAGATATTTAAATATTTTTAAAGTTACCGAAATTGAAGCATTATAAAAACCAAGTGCACATGGTAATGCACTTGGCTTTTATGGGAAATGAATATTATTGTACATATGACAGTAAGGACTAGGTACAGTCATAGTACTTCGAGCAAAATTTGTTTTGTTATTATAAACAACACAAAGGAGATAACTTCTCTATTGAAGAAGTTAAAAACATTATAGCAGAGAATGAAATGAAAGTAAATTAAAAATTCAGAATATTTTTAATTATTATGTTGCTTGTCGTATTTAATTGATTCAAGCATACAAAGCAATATTAAATTTAGTTGCCTCTATTTCGTAGAACTACTTTAATAGAGTTGTGACAGTATTTTTGTTGTGCTACTATTTTTATAGTCTAATAAAAACAAAGGGGATGGTTTCGTGAATAAAACAGTTAAAGATTTAATTCTAGTTGTCTTAGGTTCATTTATCTTTGCTGCTGGTGTGAATGCATTTATTATTTCTGGTAACTTAGGTGAAGGCGGGGTTACTGGTTTAGCAATTATTTTATATTATGCATTTCATCTTTCCCCAGCCATCACAAACTTTGTGGTAAATGCAGTATTAATTGTAATTGGTTACAAATTTTTAAGTAAAAGAAGTATGTATTTAACAATTTTAGTTACAGTACTCATTTCAATTTTCTTGAGTTTAACTGAATCATGGCAAGTCGAAACTGGGAATAGTATTGTAAATGCTATCTTTGGTGGTTTAAGTGTTGGATTAGGAATCGGAGTAATTATACTAGCAGGTGGTACGACAGCTGGAACAACGATTTTGGCGAGAATCGCTACGAAATATCTTGATGTAAGTACACCGTATGCCTTGCTCTTTTTTGATATGATTGTTGTAGCAATTTCACTTACAGTTATTCCACTCGACAAAGTATTAGAAACTGTAATCTCACTTTATATAGGTACAAAAGTAATGGAATATGTCATCGAAGGTTTAAATACGAAAAAAGCGATGACAATTATTTCTACAAATCCTGATAAATTAGCTAAAGCAATTGATGAACAGATTGGTAGAGGTTTAACAATTTTAAACGGTCACGGATACTATACTCGCGAAGAAAAAGATGTATTATATGTTGTTATTTCTAAAACGCAAGTATCAAAAGCTAAACGATTGATTAAAAACATAGATAAAGATGCCTTCTTAGTTATACATGATGTACGTGATGTTTATGGAAATGGTTTTCTTGCAGATGAATAAATAAAATTTTGAATTATATTAAATATAGTGCCACAGTAAAGTTCACTGCCTATGATAACTTTGCTGTGGCCTCTTTACATTTAAAAATTTTTAAAACTCGTGAGGCAAATATATAGACTAAGTCTAAAAGTAATGTTAGGCAATAAGAATGAAAAATGTTATAATGATGTTCATGATAATCATTATCAATTGAGTGATCTTTGATAATATAAAAATTTAAATAGAAATTATTATATAAAGTTAAAGTATTTTTAATGAAAGTAGGGAAATTATGAGTCGCTTGCATGGACAACAAGTTAAAATTGGTTATGGGGATAGCACGATAATAAATAAATTAGATGTTGAAATTCCAGATGGAAAAGTTACGTCCATTATTGGTCCTAATGGTTGCGGAAAATCAACTTTATTAAAAGCTTTGTCACGTCTATTAGCAGTTAAAGAAGGCGAAGTATTTTTAGATGGACAAAATATTCACACACAATCAACTAAAGAAATTGCTAAAAAAATTGCTATATTACCTCAATCACCTGAAGTAGCAGATGGCTTAACAGTCGGAGAATTAGTATCATATGGACGCTTCCCTCATCAAAAAGGATTTGGTAGGTTAACAGAAGAAGATAAAAAAGAAATTGATTGGGCAATGGAAGTGACAGGTACGGATGCGTTTCGTCATCGTTCAATTAATGATTTAAGTGGTGGTCAGAGACAACGTGTGTGGATTGCGATGGCTTTAGCACAAAGAACTGATATTATCTTTTTAGATGAACCAACAACTTATTTAGATATTTGTCATCAGTTAGAAATCCTTGAATTAGTTCAAAAGTTAAATCAGGAGCAGGGTTGTACAATTGTCATGGTATTGCATGATATTAACCAAGCAATTCGATTTTCAGATCATCTTATTGCAATGAAATCTGGCGATATTGTTGCTCATGGTTCTACAGAGGATGTATTAACACAAGAGATTTTAGAAAAAGTTTTCAACATAGATGTCGTATTAAGTAAAGATCCAAAAACTGGCAAACCTTTACTTGTAACTTATGATTTGTGTCGCAGAGCTTATTCTTAAATAAGTTAATATGATTAAAAGGAAAATAAAAATGACAAAAAAAGAGAATCAAACCACATTGAAGTTCGTAACCTATGTAATAGGTTTGAGTGTTTTATTAGTTATAGCATTATTTATCTCCACATTAATGGGAGATGCCAAAATTCAAGCCTCTACAATTTTAGAGGCTGTTTTTAATTATGACCCATCTAATCAACAACAGAATGTTATCAATGAAATTAGAATTCCGAGAAATATTGCGGCAGTTATTGTAGGTATGGCATTGGCGGTTTCTGGGGCGATTATACAAGGTGTTACTCGAAACGGTCTTGCTGATCCAGCACTAATAGGTCTAAATTCAGGTGCATCGTTTGCGTTAGCATTAACGTATTCGCTATTACCAGGTACTTCGTTTTTAGTACTAATGTTTGCAGGATTTTTAGGGGCAATTTTAGGTGGCGCTATCGTTTTAATGATGGGACGTTCTAGACGTGATGGGTTTAACCCAATGCGAATAATTTTAGCAGGTGCAGCCGTAAGTGCAATGTTAACTGCGCTAAGTCAAGGTATTGCATTAACTTTTAGACTAAATCAGACTGTAACATTCTGGACTGCCGGCGGTGTAGCAGGTACGACATGGACGCACCTTAAGTGGGCAATCCCATTAATAGGTATAGCGCTACTCATTATATTAATGTTTAGCAAGCAGTTAACTATTTTAAATCTTGGTGAATCATTAGCTACAGGGCTTGGTCAAAATGTAACAGTGATTAGAGGGATATGCTTGATTATTGCTATGATACTTGCAGGCATTTCAGTTGCAATTGCGGGGCAAGTAGCTTTTGTAGGTTTAATGGTACCGCATATAGCACGATTTTTAATTGGAACAGATTATACTAAAATACTTCCATTAACAGCATTATTAGGTGGATTACTCGTATTAGTTGCTGATGTTATAGCACGCTATCTAGGAGAAGCGCCAGTTGGTGCAATTATTTCATTTATTGGCGTTCCTTACTTTTTATATTTAGTTAAAAAAGGAGGACGCACAATATGATAAATTCAAATAATATACGTAAACAATGGATTGCTCTTGGTGTATTTAGCGTTTTGCTTTTTCTAGGATGCACTTGGAGTATTACTTCTGGTGAATATAATATTCCTGTCGAAAGATTTTTCAAAACTTTAATTGGACAAGGTGATGCTACAGATGAGTTAATCTTACTAGATTTTAGATTACCTCGAATGATAATTACAATTTTAGCGGGTGCAGCACTTAGTATTAGTGGTGCAATTGTGCAAAGTGTCACGAAAAATCCAATCGCTGAGCCTGGAATATTAGGTATTAATGCGGGGGGTGGTTTTGCCATCGCGTTATTTATTGCGATTGGTAAAATTAATGCTGATAATTTCGTCTATGTACTACCTTTAATTAGTATATTAGGTGGAGTTACTACAGCGCTGATTATTTTTATTTTCAGTTTTAATAAAAATGAAGGCGTAACACCTGCAAGTATGGTATTAATCGGAGTAGGATTACAAACCGCGTTATATGGTGGTTCAATTACAATTATGTCTAAATTTGATGACAATCAATCTGAATTTATTGCTGCGTGGTTTGCTGGTAATATTTGGGGTGATGAATGGCCATTCGTTATTGCTTTTTTACCTTGGATTATCATCATTATTCCATATTTACTAATTAAATCTAATACACTTAATATTATTCATACGGGCGATAATATTGCACGTGGTTTAGGTGTAAGGTTAAGTAGAGAACGATTAATTTTATTCTTTATAGCAGTGTCATTATCTTCTGCAGCAGTAGCAGTAGCAGGCTCAATTTCATTTATTGGATTGATGGGTCCACATATAGCGAAGCGTATCGTTGGACCACGCCATCAATTGTTTTTACCAATAGCTATTTTAGTTGGTGCATGTCTACTAGTTATAGCAGATACAATTGGTAAAATTGCATTGCAACCGGGCGGAATACCAGCCGGTATAGTTGTAGCAATCATTGGTGCACCATATTTCTTATATTTAATGTACAAAACAAAAAATGTATAGTGTCATTAAAACTATATAACTATGAAAAGTTCTTTATCAAAAAGCTTTTCATAGTTTTTTATTTTATAAATGATGAGTCATAGAAATTGAAACTGATGGGTTAATAGATTGATATCATAAAACTTTTAAAGTCAAAGAGTAGGATTACAACTCGTTATGATAGCGCATTCATTTATTCTGTTTTATACTATGACTGACAAAACCAAGGAGGTACAACAAGATGAAAAAGTTAATCAATAATAAAGAAACATTTTTAACTGATATGATTGAAGGGCTATTGATTGCACATCCAGAACTAGATGTGGTTGCAAATACAGTTGTAGTTAAAAAAGTCAAAAAAGAAAAAGGTGTTGCAATTGTATCTGGTGGTGGAAGCGGACATGAACCTGCACATGCTGGTTTCGTTGCTGAAGGAATGTTAGATGCAGCAGTATGTGGCGAAGTATTTACGTCACCTACACCCGACAAAATATTAGAAGCGATTAAAGCAGTAGATACTGGAGATGGCGTGTTACTTGTTGTGAAAAATTATGCTGGAGATGTCATGAATTTTGAAATGGCACAAGAACTTGCTGAAATGGAAGGTATCAAAGTAGAGACAGTGATTGTTCGAGACGATATCGCTGTTGCAAATGAAGAACAGCGTCGAGGTGTAGCAGGTACAGTATTTGTGCATAAATTAGCAGGTTACCTTGCCGAGAAAGGTCATTCTTTATCAGATATTAAATCTCGAGTGGAAGCATTTTTACCAGAAATAAAAAGTATAGGTATGGCAATTGAACCACCACTCGTTCCGACAACTGGAAAATATGGCTTTGATATTGAAGACGACAAAATGGAAATAGGAATTGGTATACATGGTGAAAAAGGTATTCATAGAGAAGAAATAAAAGATGTTGAACATATTGTAGAAACATTGTTTGATGAATTATATAAGGAAGTAAATTATGATGATGTTATTTTGATGGTTAATGGTATGGGTGGAACGCCATTATCTGAATTAAATATTGTTACTAAATATATACATCATCATTTAGTAACGAGAAAAGTTAATGTTAATAAATGGTTTGTTGGTGATTATATGACTTCACTAGACATGCAAGGTTTTTCAATTACGATATTACCTAATAAACCAGAATATTTAGAGGCGTTTTTAGCGCCAACAACAAGTCAATATTTCAAATGATATTAAATATGAATAAATATACATTAATGAGGTGTCACAAATGAATGTTAACGATATGAAAACACGATTATTACAATTAGAAGAAACGTTTAAAACACATGAATCAGAACTTACGGAATTAGATAGAGCAATTGGCGATGGGGATCATGGTGTAAATATGGTTCGTGGATTTAGCAGTGTTAAAGACAAAATTGATGATAGTTCAATGCAAGCACTACTAAAATCAACGGGTATGGCATTAATGTCTAATGTAGGAGGAGCTTCGGGACCATTATATGGCTTTAGCTTTGTGAAAATGGCTTCCGTAACAAAAGATGATATGAATCGCCAAGACATTATCACCTTAATTAAAACATTTGCAGAAGCAATTTCGGCACGTGGAAAAGTTACCTTAAATGAAAAAACAATGTATGATGTTGTGGCTCGTGCTGCTGAAAAGCTTGAAAATGGCGAAAGATTATCACTGAATCAATTACAGCAATTAGCAGATAATACTAAAGATATGGTTGCGACAAAAGGAAGAGCAGCATATTTTGGTGAAGAATCAAAAGGGTATATAGATCCTGGCGCGCAAAGTATGGTTTATGTACTAAACGCTTTGATTGGAGATGAAAATAATGGCTAAAATCATATTAGTGAGTCATAGTAAGGACATAGCAAACGGTACGAAATCATTGTTACAACAAATGGCGGGTGACGTTGATATTTTAGCTATCGGAGGATTGGCAGATGGATCCATTGGCACTTCATTTGACTTAATTCAAGAAGCTTTGAATGACTTAGATGATGATGCTTTATGTTTTTACGACATTGGATCATCTGAGATGAATGTTGATATGGCAATTGAACTGTATGAGGGAGAATATCGCGTAATTAAAGTTGATGCACCAATTGTTGAAGGAAGTTTTATTGCAGCTGTAAGACTGTCTGTTGGAGGTAATGTTGATGATGCATTAGCCGAAATCAAACAATCATTTTAGTTAAATTTTACTAATAATGAAAAAAGTAAACCTTTTTCAAATGAAACTTTACAAAAAATATGATAGTATATATGTAAATGTTTAATAAAATCTGGAGAAAATAGGAGGACATTGCCATGCAACACCTTATAAAAAAACATGTATTGAATGGCGAGTTTGATTTAGTACGACAATTGATGTCCGAAACAGATTTTATGGAATTTGAAGAAGCATATATTTCAAGTGCGCATGAAGTAGAAAGCATGATGTTTTATACATGTATTTTAGATATGATTAAACATGAAGAATCATCTGAAATGCATGACCTAGCATTTTTATTGCTTGTGTATCCACTAAGTGAATATGAAGGTGCTTTGGATTCTGCTTATTACCATGCAGACGCTTCCATAAAACTTACTGACGGCAAAGAAGTTAAAAGTTTGTTACAAATGTTATTATTGCATGCGATACCAACACCTGTTATTTCAGATAAAAAGGCTTTTGATATCGCCAAACAAATATTAAAATTAGATCCTAATAATAATGTTGCTCGTAATGTCTTAAAAGATACTGCCAAACGTATGGACAACGTTGTTGTTGATATAAATGAATTGCACCAACGTAATGCACGTTAATTTTATTTCAATTATATTAGCTTAATAATAGTTTTAACATTTGATTGGGTTGGGACATTGGTTCCAGCCTTTTTTAATACACAAATTTTGTTATTAGGAAAATATGCATCTTAAAATGTTTTTATGCAATATTTTAAAATATTATACAACTGCCAGCCAATTAATATAATTGAATGATACGAATTTAATAAAATTGGAGTAAAGGTACTATTTTCTATCTCAATATTGAAAATAGCGGTGGTAAAGTAAATATCATTTGCACGTAAAATCAGTTTGAAAATATATCTTGAATTAGGTTTCAAAACAGTGTTTTTCTGATAGGTTTGCGTATACAAAAATTTCGCATGACAGCATTATAAAAGGAAAAATTTATAAAAATTTTAAATGTCATTGAACATGATAATGTGAATGGATTGAGCGATTTTATAAAAATGAAAATGAAGCTATGCGACTTGCAATTAATTTTGAGTACGTTATAATGCACACTGTGCAAAATTAAGGAGGTCTATTATTCACATGATGATGAATAAGGAAGCAACAAAAATTGGATTTGCCTACGTCGGCATTGTAGTGGGCGCAGGATTTTCAACAGGACAAGAAGTTATGCAATTTTTCACTAAATATGGCTTGTGGGCTTATTTAGGTGTGATTATATCTGGTTTTATTTTAGCTTTTATTGGGCGCCAAGTAGCAAAAATTGGTACTGCATTTGAATCGACTAACCATGAATCGACGCTACAATACGTATTCGGTGAAAAGTTTAGTAAAATCTTTGATTATATTTTAATTTTCTTCTTATTTGGTATAGCTGTAACTATGATTGCGGGGGCTGGTGCAACATTTGAAGAAAGTTATAATGTACCTACTTGGCTAGGTGCTTTAATTATGACAGTAGCGATATATATCACGTTGCTATTGGACTTTAACAAAATAGTACGTGCACTTGGTATTGTTACACCATTTTTAATTGTGCTAGTTGTACTTATTGCTGGCGTTTATTTATTTAAAGGTCATGTATCGTTAGCAGAAGTAAACCAAGTAGTACCTGATGCTAGTATTTGGAAAGGTATTTGGTTCGGTACAATATATGGTGGTTTAGCATTTTCTGTAGGTTTTAGTACTATAGTTGCAATTGGCGGAGATACTGATAAACGTACAGTATCTGGTGCAGGTGCAATGTTTGGTGGTATTATCTATACCGTATTATTAGCATTGATTAACTTTGCTTTACAAAGTGAATACCCTACAATTAAAAATGCTTCAATTCCAACTTTGACATTAGCAAATAACATTCACCCATTAATAGCAACGGTGTTATCAGTTATTATGCTTGCAGTTATGTATAATACTATTTTAGGGCTTATGTATTCATTTGCAGCGCGTTTTACAGAACCATATAGTAAAAAATATCATATTTTTATTATAGTAATGATGGTAGCAGGTTATTTATTAAGTTTCGTAGGATTTGCTGAATTAATTAACAAGCTATACACAATAATGGGATATGTAGGTCTATTTATTGTAGTAGCCGTAATAATAAAATATTTCAAACGTAAAAATGCGGACAAAAAGCATATTGCTTAATAGTGTATGACGAATGTTCCAAACTTTACAATTGAATCACTTTGTTTTAACCTTAAAAGCAATTCGTCTCTACCCATATTAGACGAATTGCTTTTTATATTTACTAAGTCTTCTAACATTAGTGTCTATAGAAATAGAGAGGTAAGATGTAATGAATAGAGATAACAAATGGACGATAATCACAGCACTCATTATAGCTGTCGTAGGTGTAGTATTAGCACTTCATTTAAAACAACATTATGACCAAGCTACAATAGAGAACCAATCCAACAAAGATAAAATCAATATTAAGAATAAAAATGTGCACATTTATCAAAATATTACATATAACAGAGTATTTCCAAATAGCAAGTTAGATATTATTACGCCATCTGATATGTCCTCTAATACTAAATTGCCAGTCATTTTTTGGATGCATGGCGGTGGGTACATTGCAGGTGATAAACAATATAAGAATCCATTGCTAGCCAAAATTGCTGAACAAGGTTATATCGTAGTTAATGTAAATTATGCTTTAGCACCACAATATAAATATCCAACACCATTAATCCAAATGAGCCAAGCCACTAAGTTTATTAAAGAAAATAAGATGAATTTACCTATCGACTTTGATCAAGTTATCATTGGTGGTGATTCAGCAGGTGCTCAGTTAGCTAGTCAATTTACAGCTATTCAAACGAATAGTCAATTAAGAAAAGCAATGCAATTTGACCAAGTATTTAAACCATCACAAATTAAAGGGGCTATATTTTTCGGTGGATTTTATAACATGCAAACTGTTAGAAAAACTGAATTTCCTAGAATACAGTTATTTATGAAAAGCTATACTGGCGAACAGGATTGGGAAAAAGGTTTTAAAAATGTTTCTCAAATGTCGACCGTTAAACAAGCTACAATTGATTATCCACCAACATATTTGTCTGTAGGAGATAGCGATCCTTTTGAGAGCCAAAACATTGAATTTAGTAAAAAGTTAGACGAACTAGGGGTACCTGTAGATTCATTATTTTATGATGGTACACATCATTTACATCATCAATATCAATTTCATTTGGATAAACCTGAATCAATTGAAAACATCAAAAAAGTATTACTTTTCCTAAGTCGAAACACATCTTCTTCAGGGGTACAAACTGAAGAAAAGCCGCAAATAGAAAGCCCAGGTAATGAGGTACCATTAAATCCGTTAAATTAGAATACGGGCAGATTTCCAAAACTTTTCTCAATACCTTAACATATTAATAGATAATATAGTTGTCAGTTAGGATAGCGCATATGAACATAGCTACGTCATTTTAATTAATTTCAATTAAGATGACGTAGTTTTTTATTATGAAAAGAAAACCATACGCTATGCGTATGGTTCAGAAAAGGTTCT
>NZ_PPQS01000007.1 GCF_002902405.1 Staphylococcus schweitzeri | reverse complement strand
AAATTGTACATGTGTAAACAATCAAAAGTGTACATTATTAAATTATCATTTCCAATTCTAGTCAGGGGCCCAACAAAGAGAATTTCGAAAAGAAATTCTACAAACAATGCAGGTTGGGTCGGGGCCCCAACATAGAAGCTGGCGGAAAGTCAGCTTACAATAATGTGCAAGTTGGCGGGGCCCCAACAAAGAGAAATTGGATTCCCAATTTCTACAGACAATGCAAGTTGGGGTGGGACGACAAAATAAATTTTGCGAAAATATCATTTCTGTCCCACTCCCTGATAGATAAAATTTTACTTTTCATAAGTCCTTTTTGAGGATTTTTAGATATAAAAATAGCACATACACTCTAGAAGGATTAATAATCTATCATCGAGTTATGTGCTATTTGTATTTTATTCTTTTGGTTTGTCTACTTCAGGTTGTGGTTCACCTTTCATATGTTTCGCAATTTGCTCATCCATATAAACCCAACCTTTCCAACCAATGTGTACTGCATCACTGATAACATATTTTTCATAATCTTTATCAGTCATATCGTAAATCTTACCACCATTATCTACTACTGTAGAATGGATTTTTTTGTAAACTGCTTGACGACGCTCTTGGTCAATGCCGATATGATCATACCAAACACCATTTGATGGGATACTTACATATTGAACATCTGCACCAGCAGCACGCATTGTTTTTACTAGTAATTCTAAGTCTTGGAACTCTGGAGAATTAATATTAAATTCATAGTCACGTCTAACTTTACGTTTACTTTCTTGAATTAATTTCCAGTATTGATCTCTAATACCGAATTTATTTGTTGTAGTATCAGCTTTACCAATTTCTACTGCTTTTTGTTTCATCTCATCCCATGAAGCATCTGGCTTTGTAGCAGGTTTCACATGTTCTAATGGAGATTTATCCATTGCAAACAATGACTTAATTGCTTCAATTTTAATCAATTGATTTTCTTTAAAAGCAGAGATGTAATTATCTTTAGTTTCTTGTGGGTCTTTGGCATAAGACTTCAAGTAACCTTTATTGTGAACATGCGGGAATTGTAATAAACGTTTTGCATAACGTCGTTTTAATTCAGTAGGCATATTCTTCTGCTGGAACATTTGATTAATTTGAGTTTGAGACATACGAGCATCAAAGTTTTGATTTGTTAAACCATGGTTTGTAAACCATTGTGGTGAAATAATAAACGTTAATTTCTTACCTTTTAATTTATCATACTGTGATGCAAGCTCAACTGCATTAATTAAATCTGTTGAACCACCCGCCCCTAATAAAAATGCTTTCTTGTTCGAGTTGTGTTTATTTAATGCAATTGCAGGATTAAATGGGTCATCTTTACCTAATTCACTAGAGCCGTATATAGGATAATACTTATTTGATTCATATAACTTATTTTGAATGAGTGTGCCTTTTAGTACTTGATCTGTCAATGAAGTTCTATTATCATCTACAGTTTTTTCAGTTACTAAACCTGTAAACCATCTTGCTGGCAATAATAGAAAGACAATGAATACTGCTCCACTAATTAAAATGGGTAAAAAAGGTTTTAATTTCATCGTAACTCTTCTAATGCTTCAACGATTTTATTTGGTGTTGCCCACTCATCTCTATCAAAGTCCATAATAGATACTTCGATATCAAGTTTATTTTGAATCTCTAATAATAATCCAACTGTTTGGAAAGAATCAATAATACCTTCTTCAAAGATTTCTACGTCTGGATTTTCTTTTACAATATCATTTTCTGCTACTTCTGCTAATAAATTTAAAACTTGTTCTCTAAATTCCATAATTAATTTCTCCTTTATTATATAAGTTTACCTGAGAAGATTAAAAAGCCAAATGTTATAAAATGGAATGTGATCACAATGCTAAGTGCATTTGTGAAACCATTTTGCCAACGTGGCGGATGTTTCTTACGCCAACGTTCATAAAAGCCATAACCTATAAATAATGCTGCATGGTATAAACCATAGACAATGTAATACACTTCAATACCATGCCAAATTCCCATTATGAAGAAGTTAATTAAAAATGCCACATTAGACATTGCGAATTGACTCTTCAATAATTTCTTACGAGACATGTAGAATAAAGATCTCATGTAAATACAATCTCTGAACCAGAATGATAAAGTCATATGCCATCTATTCCAGAAATCTTTAATATTTTTAGCTTTGAAAGGTTTATCAAAGTTTGGTGGTGTCTTAATGCCGAATAAATAACTAAATGCAATTGCAAATAAACTGTAACCTGCAAAGTCAAAGAATAAATATAAGCTGTATGCATACATATATAGCCACATATTTGTAAAACCATGCAAGTCTAATTGTAATGGCATAATTGCATATGTGTTAATAAAGTAAGCAATAATATATTTATACAAGAAACCAAGCATAATCATATGGATTGCTTTAAGTACTAATTCACGGTATTCATTACCAGTTGGTACCTTTTTATCATCTTTAACAAAACGTTTGTAACGATCGATAGGTCCTGATGAAATCGTCGGGAAGAATGAAATGAATTGAATCAATTTCCATACTTTGATTTCTTTAATAGAACCATCACGAATTTCCATAATTAATTGTACACTTTTGAAAGTAACATACGAAATACCAAGGAATCCTACGAATTCGATTAATTTACTTTCATGGAAATGAATTTGATGTCCACCTAACCATGTGCTTTGTAAAACTTTAACTAATGCTAATGGCAATATTGATAAAACCATTACAATAACAAATTTTGAAAATGAGTTATTTTTCGGTCTTGAATGATAATAAAACATAATCAATAATACTTGCCATACAATGTAAATAATGAAACTAATTAATTGTACACTTAAATACTTTTGATCAAACAGATTATGTCTATCTGAAGAAAAGATTAACACAATCATAAATGCTGTCACTAAACCATTATAAATGTAACTTCGCTTACCTAAAAATCCAAGTATAATGACTGGTAATAGTGCAATTAAAGCAATTAAGAAGAATGTAAAATCGCCATATGGAATCATCCGTTGATTACCTCTGCAATTTTCTTACGATCAATTTTACCATTTGAAGTTAATGGTAATTGTTCCATCCATTCAAACTTTCTAGGAATCATATACTCTGGTAAGCGTGATTTTAAATCATGTTTAATATTTTTAGTCATTTCTAAGTTATCAGTAACTTCTGTTGTTGGTACAATTGCTCCGATTAAGTGAATCACTTTATCATTTTTGTACACAGGTACAACAATTGCTTCTTTTACAAACTCAGATTGACGTAATTGTGTTTCAATTTCTTCTAATTCCATTCTGTAACCATTTAATTTGATTTGGAAATCAATACGTCCTTGAATGAACCATTGACCGTTTTCAAATTTAGCTTTATCACCTGTATGGTATGTACGAATACCATTATCAAAGTTAAATACTTCAGCTGTTTTTTGGTCATTTTTTAAGTAACCTAAACTTACACTTTGGCCTTCGATAACAAGTTCACCTTCATCAGTTGTAAATAACCTTGCACCCGGACGTTCTACCCCTACTGGTAATGTCGGATATTCGTCTAAAACTTCTTGTGTAATTTGAATACTTGTCACTGCTACTGTTGCTTCTGTTGGGCCATATGTGTTATAAATCGTAGCACTTGGGAAACGACTTACTAACGCTTTTGCAGCTCTGTGAGGTAAAATTTCGCCACAGAAGAAAAATTCATTCAAACTTCCATACTGTTCTTCATTAAGTGTAGGTAACAATAAACACATTTCCATAAATGATGGTGTTGAAACCCAAATATTTATCGGTGTTGCAGCTAACATTTCATTTAATAATTTAGGTTTATTGATCATGTTTTTATCTACAAGGTTTAATGTACCTCCAGAAGCTAAGCATGGATAAATAGCCATAACAGATAAATCGAATGAAAATGGAGCTTGGTTTAGCCATTGTTGTTCATTTCCAGATTTATTAAGTTCTAACATCCAGTCAGTAAATTGAACTAAGCTTGCATATTCAATCTGAACACCTTTTGGTTCACCAGTTGAACCGGATGTAAAGATAGTATATACAGTATCGTTATCTTTAATTTGGCTATCGAAAATTACCGGGTCTTGAGATGTTTTAATATCTTCTATTGTAAATAATTCACCTACTATGCTATTGAATGATTCATCCGTTGTATTAAATATAAATTCAGGTTGTACCTTTTCAATAATCATTTTAATACGGTCTTCAGGAATTGAAGTGTCAACTGGTACATAACCACATCCCGCTTTAATAGCACCAATCATCCCAACAATCATATATGGTGACATGTGACCGAATAAAATCATCGGCTTTTTACTGCCTTGTAGTCGATGTGCTAATTTACTAGACTCATCCATTAACTGTTTATAAGTTAATTCATCTGTTGTGTGTCTTACTGCAATGCTTTCTGGATTTGCATCTGTAAATGATTGCAGTTTATTAATAATATCTGTCATATTAAGTCTCCCTCATTAGAACTCATTATAAATGAAGTTATTGTGTGTATCGCCACTGCCATAGATTAAATATAAAGTAATAAATATTGCTAAATACAATATTGTTAATAAATATGGTTTAAATGCTTCTACATATTTATTAGGTGGCTGTTTACTTTTAGATTTCATAAAGCACCTCTTAAAGTTCTTAATAAAAACGTCTTTATAAAGATCAACAATATAAAATACGTTTAATAATTTGTTTTTTACAATTCATTATATCGATATTCATAATGAAATTCAATTTTTAATTTATAGGTTCAACAAAGTATATGGTTGTTATAAGTCATTAATTGTAAAACGTAACTTTGTTGAGAACATCATTCATTTTAAAGGTTATTTAAGTAATAGACAATTACAGTCTATATAACAATTTTGTTATATGTGTCACAAATTTAAAACTCACCATCTGTACAAGCTAGTTATATGGTGAGTCTGTTGTTTTCGTTGCTGATTTTGGTGGAATAATTCTCACCATAATTTTCATTTTTAAAATGCCATTGTACTGTCATTATGCGGGATTTATAACAATTGATAACGATGACATGAAATCAAATTACATCAAAACTAATTTAATATTAAGCAAACATTGACACGAACATTATTATTGTTGCAGCATTAACTCAATATTAGAACAACATTAATCGGTGTTATTACATATAATTACAGTGTGGCATTTATTAGTTTTGTCGCAACCAATACTTTTTAATTAATTGGCGTTCGTGGAGATAAATGATTAAGTACCGCTTTAATATTATCAATGCATAATTGAACCATATTATCACGTGTCGTATCAGATGCGCTTCCAATGTGTGGTGTAACAATGACATTATCACGTCCCATTAATGGATGCAAATGGTCAATTGGTTCAGTCGCTAATACATCTAAACCACAAGCTAATATTTCTTTATTGTCTAATGCTTCTATTAAAGCAGTTTCATCAACAATCAAACCTCTACCAATATTAATGAATATTGCATCTTTTTTCATTTGCTTAAACGCATCTTTATTAAATTTATATTTAGTTTCTTTTGTTAGAGGTGCCGTACATATTATAAAATCACTATCTGCTAACAGTTTTTCAAAAGATACATACGTTGCGTCACATTGTATCTCGGCATCTTTATTTCTAGAACGGTTATGATATAGGATTTTCGTATTAAATCCTTTTAACCTTCTTGCGAAAGCTTTTCCAATATCACCCATTCCAAAAATTCCAACAGTTGAATTATAAACATCTTTTCCTGACAACAAATAAGGTCCCCAACTTTGCCATGCGTCTCTTTCGATATATTTTTCAGCTTCCACTATGCGTCTCGCCGTAGCAAGCATTAATGTGAACCCTAATTCCGCTGTAGTTTCAGTTAATACATCTGGAGTATTTGTAACAATAACGTTGTGCAATGTTGCGCTCTCAACATCAATGTTGTCATATCCCACAGCCATATTCGCAATAATTTTTAACTTAGGTGCCTTTGCTAAAGTTTGTGTGCTAATATGTTCACTTAATGTAATAAAGCAAGCATCTGCATCATGTAGTGCTGTTTCAAATTGTTGTTGTGGCATGGGCACTAAAGATTCTTGCCACATTTCAACGTCACCTAATTCGCATAATTGCTGATAAAATTTATCTGGTATTTTTCTAGAAACAACTATTTTAATCATATACACTCCCCTACTTTGTAACACGATTTTGAATTATTTTTCTAATTCTGCAATTGTTTCATTTAAATCTTTAAATGAATATGTTGGTGGTACATTTTTATTTTGTACATCTTCTAAAGAAGACACACCTGTTTGTACATGAATCGTATCCATGCCAACATTAATACCTGACATAATATCTGTGTCATATAAATCTCCAACCATAGCTACTTCTGATTTATCTAATTCAAGAATCTCTAAAGCTTTAATCATAATAATTGGTTCCGGCTTTCCAATAAACTGCGGTTGAATTCCAGTTGATACACTTACAACGCTAGTTATCGCCCCATTACCAGGTAATAGACCTCGTTCTTTTGGAATTGATACATCAGGATTTGTAGATATAAATGTTGCTCCATTTCTTACTCCTAATGTTGCAATTGCTAACTTTTCATATGTTACTTTTTCATCAAGACCAATGACTACATAATCAACATGTTCATCATCTTTGATTTCAAGCCCTGCCTCTGTTAAAGCAGTATTCAATCCACTTCCACCTAACATGTAAACTGATGCACCTGGTGATTGTTCCGAAATATATTCAGCAGTCGCCAGTGCTGACGTTACAACTTCTTCAGGTTTTGCGTCAATATTCATTTCACGCAATTTTTCAGTTACTTGTTCTGGAGTTTTCGTCGAATTATTAGTTACATATAGATGTGGAATACCTTTGTCATTTAAATAATCAATGAATTGTTTTGCACCATCAATTTCGTCTGTTCCCATATACATTGTTCCATCTAAATCGATTAAATAAGCTTTATATTGTTTCATTTTTAATTTTCTCCTTTGCCAAAAGCTGTTACTGGTACATTTTCTTGTTGCAAAAATGTAGTTACTTCTTTAATAAATTGTTTGTAATAAGGTAATGCATCATCAAACATTGGCATGATTGCCTTAATATCTAAGGCTGTGTAATTATATGTAAATTGTTTACGGATATCGATTGTTTTATTAATCGCCTGTTGTGTTTCTTTAGTAATAACATTTTCTAATTCTAAAATATCAATCACATCTTTATAATTACCGGGATCTCTTAAAATGAACGCATCAATAATCATGTTACCAATATCAACTGATGATTCAATTAACATTTGAGCAATGCGTTCAAATGCATATTGATTGTTTTTACTCTCATGATAATCATCAGTTAATGCTTGTAAATAGGTTAATTTCTGAGTTAGTTTATCTTTGTCTACAAAATACATTCCTTGTCACCTCTTATCTCTATATTATCATAACTTTGCAGTATACTTCATTTGTCGTTATACTAACTTTACTACTTTTAAAAGGAGCCGCTACAAAATGATAGATATGTATTTATATGATGATAATGAAGAAAGTCAAGTTCAATTTGTTGGTTTTGTCGGCGAACATAGTCGATATGATTTAATGCTAGTTCATACGAATAGACATTACGGCAAAACACTTGTACTCAATATGCAGACAAATAAATTCGGAATCATTGGTACTGATGATTTGAATGAAGAAGGATATATCGCACATATTTTAGGTGTAAGTCATGATGAAAGCGAAGAAATCACTGAGTATTTAAACGAGGTTATACATTAGAAATTAAAAACCCCTAACTAGATTAAAAGAACATGTCATCTTGGATTGCTCCATATGTTCAATCTAGTTAAGGGTTTTATTAATGTTCAGTATCTTGAATGGTGGGTTTAATCTTCACATCTTGAAGTTTGTTATCGTCATCTATCACATCAGAAGGATGAACTTCTTCGATTAACTTTTTAACTTCTTGTTTAGATAAATGTCTCAATACAAAATAAGGACAACCAAAATTACAATATTCAAATATATAATCTTGAATATTTGAAAAACGTTTACTCATCTCTGCCTTTTTATTAGAATCTTTATAAAAACCTTTTAATCGTAATTGATCGTAACCATAGTCACCAACTATGTAATCATATTTATCTAAGATATCTGAATATCTAGCGATAAACTGTTCTTCATTAAAACATTCGCGATAATTTTCTATTAATTCAAAGTAATGTTGATCTACTTTTATCAAATTCTTCACCTATCTATGACAATGAAAGGCTCAGTTTATACTTTTAGTGTTTCATAAAAATAACAATTACTTCTATGACACGTTCAATTTGTACAAACTAAGCCTTTATGTCTTGTTAATGGTTAAATATTAACTATTTAACTGTGCCTCACCTTGGCGTTGCTTTTCTTTAGCCGCTTCATTTACTTGTTCATCTGCATGATATGAACTACGTACTAAAGGACCAGCTTGGCAATGTTTAAATCCTTTATCCATTGCCACTTTTCTTAATTTACCAAACTCTAAAGGCGTATAATATTTTTGAACTTTTAAATGCTTACGTGATGGTTGTAAATATTGTCCAATTGTTAAAATATCAACATCATTCGCACGTAAATCATCCATCGTTTCATAAATTTCTTCTATAGTTTCACCTAAGCCAACCATAATGCTTGATTTCGTTGGGATATCTGGTTGTAATTCTTTTGAGCGACGTAAAAACTCTAATGTTCTATCGTAAGTCGCACGTGCACGCACTCTTGGTGTTAATCGACGAACAGTTTCAATATTATGGTTTAAAATGTCGGGTCTAGATGCCATTAAAGTTTCTAATGCATCGTAGTCTCCACCCATATCTGACGGTAAAATTTCAATCGTAGTAAATGGATTTCTTTCTCTAACTTTACGTACTGTCTCAGCATAAACATTAGAACCAGCATCTCTTAAGTCATCACGTGCAACAGCAGTAATAACGACATGTTTCAAGTTCATTAATTCAACTGATTCAGCTACACGTTCAGGCTCGTTTAAATCAAGTTCATTAGGTAAACCTGTCTTAACCGCACAAAAACGACAAGCTCTTGTACATACGGCACCTAAAATCATAAATGTCGCAGTACGACGCGCACCCCAACATTCATGTATATTAGGACATTTAGCTTCTTCACATACAGTGTTAAGATTCTTTTCCCTCATCATCTTCTTAAGTCCTGTATAGTTTTCGTTGGTATTTAATTTTATCTTTAACCAATCCGGTTTACGTAATATTTCCTCGTTTTTTGTCGCCATAACAACACATACCCTCCTGTTAAGTGTATCTTTAAACATTATATCGAAATTCATGACAAATGAAAATCCAATAATCTTACTTTTTAATATTCCAATAATTTTTCCTTAAAAATGTCTCTTAAAAACTCTGGCATTAAATATTCTTTAGGTAATTCTTTTAATGAAGGGAAATAACGGCCGAACGTGTACATATCGATTGTACCTAAAACATAAAGTTGGTCATCTTCTATTTCTTGTCCATTCATATAATACTTTCCTGTAGAGTTAATGTACCCTAAATTATAAAGTATATAACCACCAAATATATTGCCTCTAAATCCTAAACCTTGAGCATGTTCATACATATATTCTTGTTTATTACTTTTCTCAATAATTTCTTTTAATTTTAAACCTGAAAGTCTAACTCTCACCATATTAATCGGATGCGGTAACATTTGATGAATATCGTAGTCTGTCACTAAATCTTTTTCAATATCTTTAACAAGTAAACCAGCATTGATAATTGCACATTGAGCATGCGTATACTCGCAAACACTTTGTGCTAGTAAATATGCTGCCTCAGTTATATGGTTCAAACCTCGCTTTAATACAACTGGATGTTCAATGACAGGTGTCGACATTAAAGCTTTTCCATCTTCATCAAATGTTGTTGTTACTTGAGGTAAAGTCTCTAAAGGAATGATTGTTGCAGATTTGCTAACAACTTTGTTTTCTTCAATAGTTAAATTAACTTCTCCAATATAATTCCCATATTTTCCAGCAGCAGCCATAAGTACCCCGTTATTCATCTCTCCATGTTCGAAATAATGATGCGTATGGCTGCCAAATATCACATCAATCTCAGGCATTTTTTGACATAAAGACTCATCAAAGAAAATCCCACAATGACTTAAAATGATTAACACATCGTATTTGCCACGTTGATGTTCAACTTCTTCCTTTATTGCTTCTAAAGGATCGGTAACAATCCAATTTAGCGCGCGATAAAATGGGGTAAACGGTGCTGTTGCTGCTACGAATAAAATTTTTGTGCCTTCTATATCTTTAATATAAGAAGAAACAATATTATTAGGTAAATGACCTGATTCATCAATCACATTACTACATGTCACTTTAAAGTGAGCTTCATCGTATAAATGATTCAATGCTTCATGAGAAATAGTCATCCCTTCATTGTTACCAATAGTTGCCACATCACAATGTGCTTCATTTAATAATGCCACATTCCTTTTTCCTAAAGTAGCTTCAGTTATAGGTGCAGATAAATCTACATGATCGCCTAAATCAACATATAAAGAAGGATGGTTAAGTTGTGGCCTGTGTTCTGCCATATATGCTTTAATACGCTCGTATTCATGCAGATGACTATGAATATCGTTAGTATGATAAATTGTTAACTGCATGTTGATGTCCTCCTTTTAAAAAAGATGTTATATTAATGCGCGAATAATTAAATATATACCTAGTAATAGCATCACTGTTCTCAATAAAGTTACGACTGTATCCGACTTTATTGATTGATTTACTTTTACACCAATTTTTGCACCAAAGTAGCTTGAAATAATTAAAACAATTGCATATCCCCAAGCAACATGACCTTGTGCAATGTGTCCGATAGAACTCATAACACTTGAAAAGAAAATCATCATCATACTTGTTCCAACAGCAACATGAGGTGGGAATCTAAATACAATAAGCATTAGTGGCGTCATAAGTGCGCCACCTCCAATACCAAATAAGCCTGTCAAAATACCAATAAAAAACGTTGTAATAAAAGCAAACAATGGTGGCACACTATAATGATATGTTTTACCTTTAGCATCTACATAAGTTTTTTCATACTTTGGTTTATCAAAAATTTTAAACGGTTTTATCTTATTTCTTATCATTAATAAAATGGCAACAAATATTAAAAAGATACCAAAGTATAAATTAAATGATTCAAACGTTAAATATCTACTAATAAATGAACCAAGTAATGAACCAGGTAATAATCCAAATAAAAATATCGAACCATTTTTTATATCTACTTGTTTCGTTTTCAAATAACCAAGTGATGAAGAAAGTCCTGTAACAATTAGAATGACTGATGATGTCCCAATAGCTACTTGCGTTGTGATACCATGAAGCAATCCATGTTCAACGCCTAAATAAACCATCGTTGGAACGATAATAATACCGCCACCGATGCCAACAATTGATCCAATAATCGCTGATAAACCACCGATTAAAACTAATAATGTAATAGTCAATAACATAGTCGTCGCCTCTTAAAATAATTTTAATTGTTGTGGTGCTAATCCTTCATAATCTATATTCAATAATTGCTGGTACGTTTTAGCATTATTCGCTGCATGTCCACCAGAATTGTTGTTAAATATGACATAAACTTTCTTAGCTTTCTGTTCCAAAATTTGTGCCTTTTGTGCTAAGTCTGTTAATTCTTGCTCATTATAATCATATAAATAGCGTACATCTCGCCATTCTTGGTCAGACATATCTTTTTTTGTCCAACCATATCGGTTTCGTCCGTGATAACGAACAAATGCAATTTCATTGGTAATTCGATTGACCAACGGAACACTACCATCTTTTACTTGCGGTTCATCAACTACTGCGTGTATAATTTCATGTTCAGTTAAAAATGCCAATGTTTGTTCTCTAAATGCATCACTAAACCAAGATTGATGTCTAAATTCAATACACATTGGAAATGATTGTAATTGTTGTCTTACGTACAAAATATATTTTATATTTTGTGCATTGCAATCAAACCAAGGCGGAAATTGAACCAATACCATCGCTAATTTATGATGTATTTGTAATGGTTTTAACATTTTCTTGAATTGCTCAAATAATTCTTGCCTCGTTTCTGCAAATAATTTGTAGTCAGCATGCAAAGTGAGCGCTTGATGAATTTTCACAACAAATTCAAATGTATCAGGTGTCTCTTTTATCCATTTCAATATATTTCTTTCTGGTTGTATCGCATAATATGTAGCATCTAATTCTACAACCGGAAAATGTCCAGCATATGTTTTAAGTTTATCGGTTTGGCGTTCTAAATATTCATATAATGAATAATGATCACCCCAACCTGTCAATCCGATGTTTATCATTTGTATCACCATTGTCATCATACCATATAAGTTTTAATATAATCATTTCATCGAACTTCAGCTTGATTATTATGTTTCTTTTGCTATTTTCAGCGAACCTCAGCATTATTCATATGTTTCTTTTGATTTGTAAAATGAAATCGCAATACACGAAATCGACAAGCGCTAAAATTGTATGTTGGGCGCTTGTATTTTTGTGAATTGCGATCGTTTATTTGTATTGTATAATTTGATTTATTTGATTAATTAAGTTTGACATGATGGTGTTGGCAGGGTGTGTAGTTGCTAGTCGTGGACTTTGGCCACTCCACATATGTGTTAACTCTTTGTCGCCAATGTTTGCTGCGGCTTTTCTTATGCTACTTGTTAGTTCATTTTGTATTGGGTAGTCAGGGATGTCTCCTTCGAATTGAGACATTTCTTCAATAAATCTATTATTGATGCCACGTGCAAGTTTTCCACTGAATACTTTGGTTACAACGGTATCCGTTTCTTTACTATTTATTATTGCATCTCGTAAAAGTTTGGATGCTTTACTATCTTGTGATGTTAAAAATGCTGTTCCCATTTGGACACCTTGAGCACCTAAAATAATACTCGCAAGAATTCCTCTGCCATCCATAATACCACCAGCGGCAATGACCGGTATAGTCACAGCGTCTACAATTTGAGGTACAAGTGATATCGTTCCAATCATAGGCACTTGATTTTGAGTTTTTAAAAACGAACCTCGATGTCCACCCGCTTCACTACCTTGCGCAACGATAGCATCCATACCTGCTTTTTCATTCGCGATAGCTTCATCAACACATGTTGCTGTCCCGACAAGTCTAATATTCGCTTCTTTCAATCTATTTATAATATTTTCACTAGGAATCCCAAAAGTAAAACAGCAAACAGGTACTTGTTTTTCAATTATCGTATCTATATGACATTTAAATTGCTGTTCTTCCGTAATTTTTACAACTGGTTCTTCTAAATGCAATGCACGTCTATAAGGTTTTAACCATGCATTCATATTTTCAATTTGCGAACTTGAATATGACTGATGACTTGGCACAAAAATATTCACACCAAAAACATTTTTAGTTAATTCTCTTACTCGATCTATTTCTTCTTCTAGCTGTTTCGTATTAAAATAACCTGCACCTATTGTTCCTAATCCACCATTATTACTTACAGATGCTACTAGTTGTGGTGTGGTGTTTCCCGCCATACCTGCTTGTATAATTGGATATTTAATATTTAACATTTTAGTAAGTTGGTTCGTATTCCACATCGTTGTTCGCTCCTTAAATTGAAAAGTTACGTTTTTTCCGCTGTTGATATTGAATTTGTTGTTGAGAAAGTTTTTCTTTTTCTTTTTTATCCATTTCATCCTCAATTTCCATACCTAACAATTCTTCAATTAAATCCTCATGTGACACAATCGCTTCAGTTCCACCAAATTCGTCTAATACAATAGCTAAATGTTTTCTTGAAATTGTCATTTTACGTAATACCCATTCCGCTTTGTTATGTTCATTTACAAATAACGGTTTTGCTGAATAGTCTGTAATTTCATGTTGTTTATTATTACTCCAAGCCAATAAATATTTAGAATGAAACACGCCAATGACATTATCTATATCACCTTCATACACCGGGTATCTTGTGTATGGTTTATTCATTACCGTTTCATAAACTTCTTCATATGTCACACTAGATGCAAATGCAGTCACATTAACTCTTGGTGTTGTGTCAACATCTTTTACTTTTAAATTTTCAAAATTAATAACACCTTTTAACCTATTTGTCTCAATTTCATTTAAAGCACCCTCGTGCCCTGCGATTGCTAACATCGTTTTAAACTCTTCTTTAGAAAATTGATGTTCTTGTGGTTGTCCTTTTGATAAACGTCGATTAATGCTGTCTGTTAATTTATTTAAAAGTAGCGTAATTGGACGAAATACAAACACACAAATATTGATGATTGGATATACAAGTCTCGTTATTTTATCTGGAAATGTTGCTGCTACAGACTTTGGAATCACTTCAGAAATCAAAATGATAACAACAGTTAAGACAGCTGATGCAATACCAACACTGATACCCCAGCGTAATGCCATAATTGTTACAAGTGTTGGTAACAATATATTTGCAACATTATTCCCTATTAAAATTGTTGTAATGAACTCACTTGGTTTCTCAAGTAACCTTACAATTCCTTTCGCTTTTTTGTCACCTTTGTCAGCTTCTGTTCTAAATTTAGTTTTATTTGCAGCTGTTAATGCAGTCTCACTTCCTGAAAAGAAAAACGAAATAAATATCAATATAATTATGGCAATGATCACGCGTGTCGTCTCCTTATTGTCATATCTTATTTTTGTTGTTGTTACTTAATTCCCGAGGTTCAAATATAATAAACCATATAAAATTCATTATATATAATAATCTTAATAATGATGATTAATATGCATTTTTAGTCGCAACTCCTTTAATCCATTCGTTGGTATAATAGTGAGATAATTCGACTTAATTGATTATGAATGAACTTACATAATGCAACATTTTGATAAATCCAGTTCATGACATAGTTATAATGATTTAAAACCATTATAATGATAACAACAAGTTTCTAATAAATTTATTCTAATTATCTTTTAAATAACTTTAGACAAGTACTTGTTTATATTCAAATATAGAAAGAAGGATTAACATGTATTTTGTTTTAGCAATATTTACAATAATCAGTGCAAGTGTAAGTTTAGGTTATTCTATTCAAGCATGTGCATCTAGCCATAATATAAATGCTTATTATGCACTTAGTCGAAGCTTACCTTTATTTTTATTAGCTGTTTTTTCTTTAATCATTCATAGTGCTGTATTTTTGATAACTATATCCATTGCAATGATTTTAGTTCAATTTTTAGATGCTATTGTTGGTTATAAAAGTAAAGATGTCTTTAAAACCTACGGCCCATTAGCAACATCAGTAGCGAATTTAATATTATTAATAGTTTTCTTATTTTAACTCACTTATACACCGAAACTTAATCGAACTATTATCGAATTATTTTTAAAGAAGATTAGATATAGTTTTCTATTAATTAAAAAAAGACCTGCACTTTAATTCCAGAATCAAGTTTCATTACAAGTTGTATTTGTATTGTCGCTTTATCCATCATCAATGGTTAATTTTCAACGTCAATTAAAAAATCTATCTAATAAATAACTACAAAGTGAAATGCTCCCTTCAAAGTAGACAATGAAAAAATGAAAACTTTGAAGGGAGCTTTATTTATAAAACCAAAAAAGCCACAATAATGTGGCTTTTTGTTATATTCAGTATCAAAATGGTGTGAATCATCATTATTCGAAATAAATAATGACTCAACTACTGCATTCAAATCTATCCGATTGATCCTTCCATTTCGAACTTGATTAAACGGTTCATTTCAACCGCGTATTCCATTGGAAGTTCTTTTGTGAATGGTTCGATGAATCCCATAACAATCATTTCTGTCGCTTCTTCTTCAGAAATACCACGACTCATTAGATAGAATAATTGTTCTTCAGAAACTTTTGAAACCTTCGCTTCATGTTCTAATGATATTTGATCGTTGAATACTTCATTATATGGAATTGTATCTGATGTTGACTCATTATCTAAAATTAAAGTATCACACTCAATATTTGAACGAGCGCCTTTTGCTTTTCGTCCAAAATGTACAATACCACGGTAAATAACTTTACCACCATTTTTAGAGATAGATTTAGATACAATTGTAGAAGATGTATTAGGTGCTTTATGAATCATTTTTGCACCTGCATCTTGAACTTGCCCTTTACCAGCGAATGCAATTGATAATGTACTACCTTTCGCACCTTCACCTAATAGAACACAGTTTGGATATTTCATCGTTAACTTAGAACCTAAGTTACCATCTACCCATTCCATATTTCCATTTTCATAAACAAAAGTACGTTTTGTAACTAAATTATATACATTGTTCGCCCAGTTTTGAATAGTTGTGTAACGAACATGTGCATCCTTGTGCACGATAATTTCAACAACAGCTGAGTGTAATGAACTTGTTGTATACACTGGTGCAGTACAACCTTCTACATAATGCACAGAAGCACCTTCATCAGCAATGATTAGTGTACGTTCAAATTGTCCCATATTTTCAGAATTTATACGGAAATATGCTTGTAATGGCGTATCTAACTTAACGTTTTTAGGTACGTAAATGAATGAACCACCTGACCATACTGCTGAGTTCAACGCTGCGAATTTATTATCTGCTGCAGGAATAACTGACGCAAAGTATTTTTTAAATAATTCTTCATTTTCTTGTAAAGCACTATCTGTATCTTTGAAAATGATACCTTTTTCTTCAAGTTCTTTTTCCATGTTATGGTAAACAACTTCTGATTCATATTGTGCAGAAACACCAGCTAAATATTTTTGTTCAGCCTCAGGAATTCCTAATTTATCAAAAGTTCGTTTAATTTCTTCTGGCACTTCATCCCATGAACGCTCAGCTTGTTCTGACGGTTTAACATAGTACGTAATGTCATCGAAATTCAATTCTGATAAGTCGCCACCCCATTGAGGCATTGGCATTTTATAAAATAATTTTAATGATTTAAGTCGGAAATCTAACATCCATTCCGGCTCATTTTTCATGTTAGAAATTTCTCTAACAATATTCTCAGTTAAACCACGTTCTGATCTGAAAATGGAAACATCATCGTCGTGGAATCCATATTTATAATCCCCAACATCAGGTGCTTTTTTAGCCATTTCAATCACTCCTTAAAAATATATTTACAACGGCGTGCGTATGTTTTTAATTCATGATGTAAATCATATTATAACAATGACATGCTACCTTATAAAAGCGTCTATACTTAATTTATGTCTTATGTCATTCTAACTTATGATTAACAGCATATTTATTATTCTTCAGTTGTACCTTCTGCTTTACCTTCTTTAGCAACAGTACCTTTTTCCAATGCTTTCCAAGCTAATGTGGCACATTTAATACGAGCTGGGAATTGAGATACACCTTGTAATGCTTCAATATCTCCCATTTCTTCTGTAATCACATAGTCTTCACCAAGCATCATTTTCGTAAATTCTTGGCTCATTTGCATTGCTTCTCCAAGTGAATGACCTTTAACAGCTTGTGTCATCATCGATGCACTTGCCATTGAAATCGAACAACCTTCACCATCGAATTTAGCATCTTTAATAATGCCGTCTTCTATATCAAATGTTAGTCGAATACGGTCACCGCATGTCGGGTTATTCATATCTACTGTCATAGACCCGTTATCTAATACACCTTTATTTCTAGGATTTTTATAATGATCCATAATGACAGATCTATATAATTGATCTAGATTATTAAAATTCATAAGAGAAAAACTCCTTTGTTTGTTTCAAGGCATTTATTAACTGATCAATGTCTTCTTTCGTGTTGTATATATAAAAACTCGCTCTTGCTGTTGAAGACACGTTCAACCATTTCATTAATGGTTGCGCACAATGATGCCCAGCCCGAACTGCGACACCTTCTGTATCAACAGCTGTAGCTAAATCATGTGGATGAACATCTTGTAAATTAAATGTTATCACACCTGCGCGACGCTCTTTTGGCGGACCATAGATTTCAATTCCGTCAATCGCCGACATTTGTTCATATGCATATGTTGTTAATTCTTGTTCATATTGATGAATGGCATCAAAACCTAAGCGTTCTAGGTAGCGAATGGCTTCTGCAAGTCCAATTGCTTGTGCAATTAAAGGTGTACCTGCCTCAAATTTTGTTGGTAAATCTGCCCATGTCGCATCATATTTACTTACAAAATCAATCATGTCTCCACCAAACTCAATTGGCTCCATTTTTTGTAGTAACTCCCGTTTTCCAAATAATACACCAATACCAGTTGGACCTAGCATTTTGTGACCACTAAAGCTATAAAAATCAGCATCTATATCTTGCATATCAAGTTTCATATGTGGTGCTGCTTGTGCTCCATCAACGCTTATGATTGCACCATGTTGATGCGCTATTTCTGCAATAGCTTTAACATCATTAATTGTACCTAGTACATTAGAAATGTGTGCAATAGCAACAATCTTTGTTTTATCATTAATCGTTTGCTTAATATCTTCGATGTTTAATTCACCGTCAGCTGTCATTGGTATAAATTTCAATGTCGCATTTTTACGCTTTGCTAACTGTTGCCAAGGAACAATATTCGCATGATGCTCCATTTCAGTGACAACAATTTCATCGCCCTCTTCAACATTTGCATCACCATAACTATGTGCTACAAGGTTAATCGACGCAGTTGTTCCGCGTGTGAAAATGATTTCTTCAAAATACTTCGCATTAATAAAACGACGAACGGTTTCACGGGCATTTTCATAACCATCAGTTGCTAACGAACCTAAAGTGTGCACACCACGATGGACGTTAGAATTGTAGCGTTTATAGTAATCATCTAGAACATTTAACACTTGTACAGGTGTTTGACTTGTCGCTGTTGAATCAAGATATGCTAAACGTTTGCCATTGACTTTTTGATCTAAAATCGGAAAATCTTTGATTACTTCATTAACGTCAAATGAGTGTTCGGCCACTTCATTCACGACCTTTCTTAAATAAAAATCCTAATCATTTAAATTTGTATTAGTCTTATACCAATATCGACAGTCTATATCTATTACTAACATATATTTTCAAAATATTATTTAGATACTTTACGTTCAATTACTTCTCTTAATTGACGTTTAACATCTTCGATAGGTAATTCACGTACTACTGGATCTAAGAACCCATGAATAACAAGACGTTCAGCTTCTCTTTGAGAAATACCACGACTCATTAAGTAATACAGTTGATCCGGATCAACACGACCTACTGAAGCCGCGTGTCCTGCTTGAACATCATCTTCATCAATTAATAAAATTGGATTTGCATCTCCTCGTGCATGTTCTGATAACATTAATACACGTGATTCTTGGTTAGCAATTGATTTTGTACCACCATGTTTGATATACCCAATACCATTAAACACAGACGATGCATGTTCTTTCATTACGCCATGTTTAAGGATATAACCATCTGTTTCTTTACCATATTGAACAATTTTAGATGTTAAATTGATTTTTTGTTCGCCTGTACCTACTACGACTGATTTAAGTGAACTTGTTGAACGATCACCAAATAAATTAGTAGTATTATCAATAATTTGGCTACCTTCATTCATTAAACCTAATGCCCAGTTAATTGAAGCATCCGCTTCCGTGATACCACGACGAATGATATGACCTGTAAAGCCTTTGTCCATGTAATCTACTGAACCATAAGTGATATTTGAATTAGCACCAGCAATGACTTCAGAAATAATATTTAATTGATTACCTTCACCAGATGCATTAGATAAATAGTTCTCAACATATGTCACTTCAGCGCTTTCTTCAGTTACAATGATGACATGATTGTAAAAGCTTGCGTTTTCATCATCATGTAAAACAACGTATTGTACCGGATGTTCTACAACTACATTTTTAGGAACATATACAAATACGCCACCATTAACTAGTGCAGTATGTAGCGCTGTAATTCGATGTTCATCTACAGTTACTGCATCCTTCATAAAATATTTTTGTACTAAATCCTTATGATTTACAAGTGCATCTGCTAAACCTTCAATAATAACACCATTTTTTGAAGCATTATTATCAATTTGTGTAAATGCAATCGTATTGTTATGTTGAATCACTAAATTTTTAGATTGATCTACATCAATAATTTCTCTTACTGAATCAGGTAATTGTGATAAAGATTGATAAACATCACCTTTAACATCATGTTGTTTAAAAGTATCAAAATCCCATTTTCTTAATTTTGTTTTATCAGGTTTTGGCATTTCTAAAGTTTCTGTTAATTTCAAAGCTTTTTTACGTAATTCTGTCATCCAAGAAGGTTCATTGTGGGCTTTAGAATAATCAACAAGTTGTTCTTCAGAAATGTTCAAAATATCAGTTGTCATAACTTTTTCCTCCTACTTGATGAAATTTACTATTTCGTATAAATGTCCATTTTCATCATATATAGATGAACATCTCATGGATATTGTATTAATAAGATTATTCAGCTGAACCGAACTCTTCTTTAACCCATTCATATCCTTCTTCTTCAAGACGTTTCGCTAATTCTGGGCCACCAGATTTAACGACTTTACCAGCATACATTACATGTACTTTATCAGGAGTAATGTAATTTAATAATCGTTGATAGTGTGTGATCATTAATGCACCAAAGTTTTCCCCACGCATTTGGTTAATACCTTTAGATACAACTTTTAATGCATCGATGTCTAACCCTGAATCGATTTCATCTAAGATTGCAAATTTAGGTTCTAACATCATTAATTGTAAGATTTCGTTACGTTTCTTCTCTCCACCTGAGAAACCTTCATTTAAATAACGTTGTGCCATGTCTTTATCTATGTCTAGAAAATCCATATTTTTATCTAGTTTCTTAATAAATTGCATTAAGTTGATTTCTTGTCCTTCTTCACGTTTCGCATTGATTGCTGAACGCATGAAATCAGCATTTGTAACACCTGTAATTTCTGATGGATATTGCATTGCTAAGAACAACCCTGCTTTTGCTCTTTCATCAACTTCTAATTCTAAAATATTAACACCGTCTAAAAGTACTTCTCCTTTAGTTACTTCATAGCTTGGGTGTCCCATAATTGCAGATGATAAAGTTGATTTACCTGTCCCGTTTGGTCCCATAATCGCATGTATTTCATCAGTGTTAATTGTCAAGTTAACACCTTTTAAGATTTCTTTATCCTCAATAGACACATGTAGGTCTTTGATTTCTAATGTTGATGCCATTTTATATTCCCTCCGTAAAATATAAAGTTTTCTTAACTAGTTTATAATAATTTTAATTTGTAGTCAAAAAGACTTTGTAATAATGCGTTCAGTTAATTATAACTTACTTATACCTTAATATAAATAACTTAAACCCTTTTTATTATTTTTAGTAACTCTAAAGTACTTCTCTAATTGACTCAGTTTAGAAGTATAAATGATAATCAGTACACATAATTTCTCAATGGATTTTATGTTTTTAAAATATGTTATCATTTCACTAAAACATTTATGATATGGTATGATGCTATTTATGTTTTATTCCAATCGATAGAAAGGAGTTATTCATGCAACAGTTTAAATGGATTAATATTTTAAAAGGTTTTGCTATGGGCACGAGTGATTTAGTACCTGGCGTTAGTGGTGGTACAATCGCTTTATTGCTAGGTATATACAACCAATTTATCGCTTCCATAAGTGGTATATTTTCACGACGTTTTTGGTCAAGTTTCACATTTTTACTTCCTATTATAATTGGTATGTTATTAGCAATAGGATCTCTAAGTAATCTTTTCAATTACTTATTGAGCCAACATCACATACCCACAATGTTTTTCTTTGGTGGCTTAATTATAGGAATTGTCCCTTATTTATTGAAAATATCTAACTATAAGTCATCATTTTCAGTCAAACATTATATACTGATTATAACTGGTATTATCATTTTAATTATCATTACTTTATTGAATAGTGGTGATAAGCACGCTGGTGAAACACTGACGCTTTCAACTGGTCTTATTTTTAAATATTTTATTGCAGGTATGTGTGCATCCAGCGCAATGTTGCTTCCAGGTATTTCAGGTTCATTTATGTTATTGGTATTTGGTGTTTATGGTACGGTCATGCTAGCTATTTCTGAAGTAGTTAAACTTAACTTTGCCGGTATTCCTATATTGCTTGCAGTCGGTTTTGGTGTGCTTGCTGGTTTCATTTTTTCCAGCAAAATCATTCAATATTTCCTGTTGAACCATAAATTAATGACCTTTGCGTTAATAATTGGCTTCGTTATTGGATCTCTTTTTGCAGTATTTCCAGGCTTACCAACTAATATCACGATGTGGTTCGTTTCACTTATAGTATTTTTCATCGGCTTAATCGTTAGTTTGACTTTAGGTCGTATTACCGTCGAAAATGAATAACCATTCGCGAACAGTTCTTTGATTCACATTTTCTCGTTAATTATTTTCAATGTAAGATTAAGTTTTCGTTGCTTACCATTGAAGTTAGTTAACGAGTTTTTTAATTTAGACTCTTTCTTTCCTTAAAATTAATATTAACTAAGTCATAGATGACATAATTTTCACACACACAACAAAACCACCTAGCCGGTATTTATACCGATTAAGTGGCATGAATAGTGTATTAGGATTTAAAAGTTAAATTACTCGCCTTTGTTACCTTTTACTTTGTCTATAAATTCAGTTGCTTTTTCTTTCGCGTTTTCAACGAATTCTTTAGCTTTACCAGAAGCTTTATCTTCTTTACCTTCGTTTTCTAAATCTTTATTATCAGTAACATTTCCTACTGTTTCTTTAACATTACCTTTTGCTTGTTCAAATTTACTTTCGTCTGCCATAATAAATGCCTCCTTAAAATAAATATTGTAATTTAAATTTACCCTATTCAATAATGTCTAAACATTTAACTCAAATAATTTTATAAAAATATTTAGCTTCATTATATATAGGATGAAAAAAATTCAGAGTTAAGTACGTTAAATTGACGTTTGCTACTTTACATGTTAGTAAATAGCATACCTTATATTGAATATCATTTAATTTTCACGGAGATTTATAGCTCAAAAAAAAGCCCAGCAACTTGACGTTACTGAGCTTATAATAGATTATTTAGCAGGAATGACTGCGCCATTGTATTTTTCATTAATGAAGTTTTGAATATCTTTAGATTGCAATACTTCGATTAATGCTTTAATTTTCTTATCGTCTTGATGACCTTCTTTAACAGCAATTAAATTAGCATATGGATTGTCTTTCGCACTTTCAACAGCAATCGAATCTTTTTTAGGATTTAGTTTTTGTTCGATTGCAAAGTTTGAGTTAATGATTACCGCATCAGCATCTTCGTTTTGATAAACTTTAGGTAAGAATTCTGCTGATTGTTTATTGTTGAATTTGATATCTTTTTTATTTTCAGTAATATCACTGAATTTCGCGTCTTCAATTTTTACGCCTTTTTTAATTTTAATTAGTCCTGCGTCAACAAAGAATTTCAAGAAACGTCCTTCTTCAGCTGGATTGTTTGAAACATATACAGTGGCACCCTTTGGTAATTCTTTTAAGCTTTTATATTTTTTAGAATATACAGCCATTGGTTCTAAATGAACGTCCCCAGCACTTACTATTTTGTAACCTTTATCTTTTTTCTCAGTATTTAAATAAGGTGTATGCTGGAAAAAGTTTGCATCGATTTCGCCTTTATCTAACAATTTATTAGGTGTAGTGTAATCGTTGATTGTTTCAATTTCAAGATCATAACCTTTTTTCTTTAATAATGGTTTTGCCTTTTCTAAAATTTCAGAATGAGGTGCTGGTGAAGCACCAACTGTAATTTTCTTATCATCGCTACCACCTTTATTTCCATTACCACAAGCCGTTAATACAACTGCAAATGTTAACACTAATAAAAATCCAAATAATCTTTTCATAATATAAAACCCCCAATTTATCGTTTATCAAGTTTATTTGTAAGCCAATCTCCAAAAAATTGGATTATAAATACAATAATTAAAATAAAAACTGTTGATACTAAAATGACATCATTTTGATTTCGAGTGAAACCAGTTAAGTATGCCAAATTACCTAAGCCGCCTGCGCCAATTACACCTGCAACTGCTGTTGAACCAACTAAAGCAATTGCTGTAACTGTAATACCGGAAACTAATGCCGGCATAGCTTCGGGTAAAAGAACTTTACGAATGACTGTCCAAGTGTTTGCTCCCATTGACCAAGCCGCTTCAATAACCCCTTTATCAATTTCTTTAAAAGCAATTTCAACGAGCCTAGCATAAAATGGTGCCGCGCCTATAATTAAAGCTGGTAATGCACCTGTTGGACCACTAATTGTTCCTAGTACCAAACTAGTAAAAGGAATTAATAAAAGTATTAAAATAATGAACGGTATAGCTCTAAATAGGTTTACGATAAAAGATACAATTGCATAAAAACTTCTTGCACCTTTAGACTTACCTTTTGCAGATAAGAACAACAGAACACCTAAGATGAGACCTAAAATAAAAGCAAATATAGTTGAAACGACAGTCATATATAGTGTCTCGACTATTGCGGTCCATACATCTGGCCACTGCACATTAGGCATTGTTATCATTTCATTAATAATATCGCTAAATGATTTACCCATGTCTTAACACCTCCACTTTAACTTGTCGCTCAATTAACTCTTTTTCGAATTTTCCAAAATCTTCGTTTGTAATAAACGGAATTTGTAGAATTAAAAAGCCAACTGTTCCATCTTTTGTATTTTTTATATTAGCTTCTAAAATATTGATTTTGATATTAAATTTACTAGACAAGCTTGAAACGATTGGTTCCGTAGTTGTTGAACCTGCAAAATTTAATCTAACAATGTAAGCGTCTTTATCTAAAGGTTCTAAATCTGTTAGAGATGCTTCAAAATCATCGTTTAAATCCTCTCTCACAAACCTCTTTGTTACTGCATGTTGAGGATTTTCAAATACATGAGTAACAGGCCCATTTTCAATCACTTTACCATTTTCCATCACAGCTACTTCATCACAAATACGACGAATCACGTGCATTTCATGTGTAATTAAGACAATTGTCAAGTTTTGTTGTTCTCTAATTTTTAATAAAAGATCTAAAATTTCATCTGTCGTTTGTGGATCAAGTGCGCTTGTTGCTTCATCACAAAGTAAAACTGTCGGATCGTTAGCTAATGCGCGTGCAATACCTACACGTTGTTTTTGTCCACCAGATAACTCAGATGGATACGCTTTTTCTTTTCCTTTTAAACCAACCAACTCAATAAGTTCTAATGCTTTTCGTTTCGCTTTTCTTCTACGCACACCAGCAATTTCAAGCGGAAACATAATATTTTTAAGTACTGTTCTTGACCAAAGTAAATTAAAATGTTGGAAGATCATACTCACTTTTTGTCTTTTTTTCCTGAGTCCATTTTTAGATAATTGGCCAATGTGATCTCCGTCAATAATGACTTCACCCGATGTAGGCGATTCCAAATGGTTAAACATACGAATCAAAGTACTTTTTCCTGCTCCAGAAAAGCCTATGACGCCAAATATCGATCCCGATTTAATCGATAAATTAACGTGATCTACGGCAAGTACTTGTTTATTTTTAGTCCGATATTCTTTGACGACTTCTTTTAACTCAATCACGTTTATTCCTCCCTGTGTTGCTAAATAAAAATAAAAAATGCTTTCTCAAAATCGATAGAAAATTGAGAAAGCAATAGAAGTATTGTTTCTCTCATCTTCAAAAGTCATAACTTTATGTGAATTGGCACCATTTCTAAATAAGACGGTTGCCGGGCTTCGTAGGGCACATCCCTCCACCACTCTCGATAAGAGTTTACGCATCATTTAATTTGTATTAATCCTAACACCTTAGTAAAAATTCGTCAATAACTATTTTAAATTTTCTAACAAATCAGTCACCGATTGAAAAGCATAAATTCTTTTTACTTCTTTACCCTTATTCATTAATAATAAAATTGGCACTGACATAATTTGCATATCTTCACAAAATTGAGGATGAAAATTTAAATCGATTTTAATTAGTGGTAACTTCAATATCTCATTAGCAATATCTAACATTCTTTCTGAAACCTTACAAGTACCACATGTTGGTGTATAGCCAAAGATTAAATGTTTTTCTTGTTCATAATGAGTCGTCACATCTGTGATGTCAATTGAATTATTCATTCGCTAAAACTAACCTTTCAGTATTTAAATTTGGCAAAAGAGACGCATCTTTTTTGCAATCAAAACCATGCTTAGTGAGTACATTCGATAAATATTTTTTAGGACAATTTGCAACTTGGCAATAAGTTTTATCAATGAATATATGTTCACATTCACTTAAATAGCGTTTAAACCATTTCCTAATTCGTTCACCTTCGTCATCAGAATCTGCTAACACAAAAACTTGTTTCCCGTATAAAGATTCTATCATATCATCAATTTTATCTATACTCATCGTTCCATGTGTACAAATAATATTAACTGGTTCTGCAATGACTTGTTGAACTCTTTTTTTATCTGATTTTCCTTCAACAATTATTACCTTATTTACAATAGCCATAATCATCATCCTTTAAAAATCAATAAAAACCTGTCACTGTATCATTTCACATTATTAGTTTGAATAAAACATAAATCATAAAAAATTTAAGCAAGCTTAATGTAATGATTACAAAATTAATACTTTTTAGATATCATTGTTAATTCAATAAAGTGAGTAGGATAGAAATGATAAAGAACCACTAATAATTTATTATGTTGTGTTTCTTACACATTAGACACAGCTAATGTGTACTTAAAAATCTGTAGAATTCATTTTCGAAATTCTCTATATTTGGGGCCTATCCCCCAACTTGTACATTAATCGAAGCTGATTTACCGTCAGATGTTGGGGGGCCTTATCCCGGGCAGTGTTGACTAGAATTGAAAAAAGCTTGTTACAAGCGCATATTCTTTCAATCAACTGTTGCTAATGTAACATTGTAGTGCCTAGGATATTGATTTATATCCCAGACAGACTTGAGATAAAAACAAGTGATATCGATTATATAATGTTATGTCGCTTCACATCGAAAACTATTTTCACACAAATAAAATCAAAACCACCCGTGTGAACGGGTGGTTTGTTCTACGGCTATAAGCCTTCC
>NZ_PPQS01000047.1:119290-119785 GCF_002902405.1 Staphylococcus schweitzeri | reverse complement strand
TTAGCGTCGATGGTAGTTGGACTTACGTTCCGCTAGAGTAGAACGTTGCCAGGCTATAATATTAATCCACAGTAGCTCAGTGGTAGAGCTATCGGCTGTTAACCGATCGGTCGTAGGTTCGAGTCCTACCTGTGGAGCCATGGCTCCTTGGTCAAGCGGTTAAGACACCGCCCTTTCACGGCGGTAACACGGGTTCGAGTCCCGTAGGAGTCATTATTTTGGAGAATTAGCTCAGCTGGGAGAGCATCTGCCTTACAAGCAGAGGGTCGGCGGTTCGAACCCGTCATTCTCCACCATTTTGATTATTTTATTAACTGAATAAGCTGGAGGGGTAGCGAAGTGGCTAAACGCGGCGGACTGTAAATCCGCTCCTTCGGGTTCGGCAGTTCGAATCTGCCCCCCTCCACCATCTATATATTGGGCTATAGCCAAGCGGTAAGGCAACGGACTTTGACTCCGTCACTCGTTGGTTCGAATCCAGCTAGCCCAGCCATT
>NZ_PPQS01000047.1:87209-119280 GCF_002902405.1 Staphylococcus schweitzeri | reverse complement strand
AGAGCATCTGACTTTTAATCAGAGGGTCAGAGGTTCGAATCCTCTATGGCTCACTACTTGCACTTTCCATTTTGGAAAGTGCTTTTTTTATTTCATATATATTTGGGATAACTGTAAAAAAGGTATTGCTTGATTATAGTAAGCGCATACATTATTCTGGATTTATGTAGAGCAAAGGGGGAGCGCTTATGAGTAACAAAAAATTAATAGATATTATTGGTGTACCATCAACATTTGGACAAAGAAATCTAGGTGTTGATTTAGGACCAACAGCAATTAGATATGCTGGTTTAATTTCACGTTTAAAACAATTAGATCTTGAGATTTATGATCAAGGGGATATTGAAGTACCACCAGTAGATATAGAAAGATTTCAAAGTGAGCAAAATGGTTTGAGAAACTATGCTGAGATATTAGAAGTTACTAAAAAACTTAATAAACAAGTATCAAAATCAATAAATAATAATAGATTTCCTTTGGTGCTCGGAGGTGATCATTCTATCGCGGTAGGTTCTGTTTCAGCTATAAGTAAGCATTATAATAATTTAGGAGTAATTTGGTATGATGCTCACGGAGATTTAAACGTTCCAGAAGAATCTCCAAGTGGAAATATTCATGGTATGCCTTTACGAATTTTAACAGGTGAAGGACCTAAAGAATTACTAGAATTTAATGAAAATGTAGTGAAACCAGAAAATATCGTTTTAATTGGTATGAGAGATTTGGATAAAGGGGAAAGACAATTTATTAAAGATAATGACATTAAAACTTTTACAATGGCAGATATAGATAAGCTAGGTATAGAAGAAGTTATTGAAAATACATTATCATATTTAAAGTCGCGAAATGTTGATGGTTTGCATTTATCATTAGATGTTGATGCATTGGATCCATTAGAAACTCCTGGAACAGGAACTAGGGTTTTAGGAGGTCTTAGTTATAGAGAAAGTCATTTTGCATTAGAATTATTGCATCAATCACAATTAGTAACTTCTATGGATTTAGTAGAAGTTAACCCGTTAATAGATCACAATAACCATACTGCAGAGCAGGCTGTCTCTTTAATTGGAACATTTTTTGGTGAAACATTGTTATAAATGAGTGATTTGTAGTGTATAAAGTATCTTTCACTTTTTGCACTACTTTTTTTAATTTAATAAAAAGAAATGACTACTTAAAAACTTTAAAATAATTTTTTTAAATTTAAAAATGTGTTCGTATGACAGTGCTGTAAATGATTGGTATAATAAATATTATGGAAAAATATTACCCGGAGGAGATGTTATGGATTTTTCCAACTTTTTTCAAAACCTCAGTACGTTAAAAATAGTAACGAGTATCCTTGATTTATTAATTGTTTGGTATGTACTTTATCTTCTTATTACAGTCTTTAAGGGAACCAAAGCGATACAATTACTTAAAGGGATATTAGTAATTGTTATAGGTCAACAGATTAGTATGATATTAAACTTAACTGCGACATCTAAATTATTCGATATCGTTATTCAATGGGGAGTATTAGCTTTAATAGTTATATTCCAACCAGAAATTAGACGTGCGTTAGAACAACTAGGTCGAGGTAGCTTTTTAAAACGTTATACGTCAAATACGTATAGTAAAGATGAAGAAAAATTGATTCAATCTGTTTCAAAAGCCGTGCAATACATGGCTAAGAGACGAATAGGAGCATTAATAGTCTTTGAAAAAGAAACAGGTCTACAAGATTATATTGAAACAGGTATTGCAATGGATTCAAATATTTCACAAGAGTTATTGATAAATGTTTTTATACCTAATACACCTTTACATGATGGTGCGATGATTATTCAAGGTACTAAGATAGCTGCTGCAGCAAGTTATTTACCATTGTCTGATAGTGCTAAAATCTCTAAAAGCTTAGGGACAAGACATAGAGCTGCTGTAGGCATTTCAGAAGTATCTGATGCATTTACAGTCATCGTATCTGAAGAAACAGGTGATATTTCAGTGACATTTGATGGGAAATTGCGCCGAGACATTTCAAATGAGATTTTTGAAGAATTGCTTGCTGAACATTGGTTTGGCACACGTTTTCAAAAGAAAGGTGTGAAATAATATGCTGGAAAGTAAATGGGGCTTAAGATTTATTGCCTTTCTTTTGGCATTGTTTTTCTTTTTATCTGTTAACAATGTTTTTGGAAATATCTTTAATACTGGCAATCTTGGTCAAAAATCAAATAAGACGATTCAAGATGTACCAGTTGAAATTCTTTATAATTCAAAAGATTTACATTTAACAAAAGCACCTGAGTCAGTTAATGTTACTATTTCAGGTCCACAATCTAAAATATTAAAAATTGAAAACCCGGAAGATTTAAGAGTTGTTATTGATTTAACGAATGCAAAAGCAGGAAAATATCAAGAAAAATATCAAGTTAAAGGGTTAGCTGATGACATTCATTATTCCGTTAAACCTAAAGTAGCTAATATTACACTTGAAAACAAAGTCACAAAGAAAATGACTGTTCAACCAGATGTAAGTCAAAGTGATATTGACTCATTATACAAAATTACAAAACAAGAAGTGTCTCCTCAAACTGTTAAAGTAACTGGTGGAGAAGACCAATTGAAAGAAATTGCATACTTAAAAGCAACATACAAAAGTAATAAAAAAATTACAGGTGACACAAAAGATGTTGCAGATGTAACTGCATTTGATAAAAAATTGAATAAACTAAATGTCTCAATTCAGCCTAATGAGGTAAATTTACAAGTTAAAGTAGCACCATTTAGTAAAAAAGTAAAAGTAAATGTTAAACAAAAAGGTAGTTTAGCAGATGATAAAGAATTAAGCTCAATTGATTTAGAAGATAAAGAGATAGAAATCTTTGGAAGTCGTGATGACTTGCAAAATATAAGCGAAGTGGACGCAGAAGTAGATTTAGATGGTATTTCTGAATCAACTGAAAAAACTGTTAAGATTGATCTGCCAGATGGTGTAACTAAAGCAGAGCCAAGTGAAACAAAAGCTTATATCAATATAAAATAAATAGCTAAAATAAAGGAGAGTAAACAATGGGAAAATATTTTGGTACAGATGGAGTAAGAGGTGTCGCAAACCAAGAATTAACACCTGAATTGGCATTTAAATTAGGAAGATATGGTGGTTATGTTTTAGCACACAACAAAGGAGAAAAACATCCTCGTGTACTTGTTGGTCGTGATACAAGAGTTTCAGGTGAAATGTTAGAATCAGCGTTAATAGCTGGATTGATTTCAATCGGCGCAGAAGTTATGCGTTTAGGAATTATTTCAACACCGGGTGTTGCATATTTAACACGTGAAATGGGTGCAGAATTAGGTGTAATGATTTCAGCTTCACATAATCCAGTGGCAGATAATGGTATTAAGTTCTTTGGATCAGATGGTTTTAAATTATCTGATGAACAAGAAAATGAAATTGAAGCATTATTGGATCAAGAGAACCCAGAATTACCTAGACCCGTTGGTAATGATATCGTACATTACTCAGATTACTTTGAAGGTGCGCAAAAGTATTTAAGTTATTTAAAATCTACAGTCGATGTTAACTTTGAAGGCTTAAAAATTGTTTTAGACGGAGCAAATGGCTCAACATCATCACTAGCACCGTTTTTATTCGGTGACTTAGAAGCTGATACTGAAACAATTGGTTGTAGTCCAGATGGTTACAATATTAATGAAAAATGTGGATCGACACATCCTGAAAAATTAGCTGAAAAAGTATTAGAGACTGAAAGTGATTTTGGACTTGCTTTTGACGGCGACGGAGATAGATTAATCGCAGTAGATGAAAATGGACAAATCGTCGATGGCGATCAAATTATGTTTATAATTGGTCAAGCAATGCATAAAAACCAAGAATTAAACAATGATATGATTGTTTCTACAGTGATGAGTAATTTAGGTTTCTATAAAGCCCTTGAACAAGAAGGTATTAAATCAAATAAGACAAAAGTTGGAGATAGATACGTTGTTGAAGAAATGCGTCGTGGAAATTACAATCTTGGCGGAGAACAATCAGGACATATTGTTATGATGGATTATAATACTACAGGTGATGGATTATTAACAGGAATTCATTTAGCTTCAGTTATTAAAATGACCGGAAAATCTTTAAGTGAGTTAGCAGCACAAATGAAGAAATACCCACAATCTTTAATTAACGTACGTGTAACTGATAAATATCGCGTAGAAGAAAATGTTGATGTAAAAGAAGTTATGACAAAAGTTGAAGTAGAAATGAATGGAGAAGGTAGAATTTTAGTGAGACCATCCGGTACTGAACCATTAGTTCGTGTCATGGTTGAAGCGGCAACTGATGAAGATGCTGAACGATTTGCTCAACAAATAGCTGATGTAGTTCAAGAGAAAATGGGATTAGATAAATAATTTTGTGATGATAATAAACCGATGCAAATGCATCGGTTTATTTGTACTTGCAGAAATTATTTATACTATAATCGAAAATGATATAAAAGGAATAAAAACAAAGTAATCAATATGTAATATAAAATTCACTGGTACTCAATATATAATGATGATAAAATTAATTTTAATTAGATAGAATTATTCTGTCTTTGATAAGATGGAAGAAAGCTGTTTATATTAAAAGTTGATTAAGTGACATCATTTAACAGCAAGAATAATCAACCAGGAGGATAACTTAATGAATTTATTCAGACAACAAAAATTTAGTATTAGAAAATTTAATGTCGGTATTTTTTCAGCCTTAATTGCAACTGTTACATTTATATCTACTAACCCGACAGCGTCTGCAGCAGAGCAAAATCAGCCAGCACAAAATCAAGCAGCGCAATCAGCTGATGCTAATACACAGCCTAACGCAAATGCTGGTACACCAGGAGGAGCACAGGCTCAACCAACAGCACAGCCAGCGGGAACTCCAGCAAATCAAGCTGGACAAGCAGATACTAATGCACAACAACCAGGACAAGGAAATAATCAAACGGCACCTGCTAATAATGCAACACCTGTCAATCAAACACAACCAGCAGTGGCTCAACCAGCGGCACCTGTAGTGTCAAACTCACAAACACAAAATCCAAATGCCAGCAATACAGGTGAAGGTAGTATCAATACAACATTAACATTTGATGATCCTTCAATTAAAACTGATGAGAATAGACAAGATCCAGCCGTAACTGTTACAGATCATGTAGATGGATACTCTTTAATTAATAACGGTAAAATTGGTTTCGTTAACTCTGAGTTAAGACGAAGTGACATGTTTGATAAAAATAGTCCTCAAAATTATCAAGCAAAAGGAAACGTGGCTGCCTTAGGTCGTGTTAAAGCAACTGATTCAACAGACCATGGTAACTTTAACGGTATTTCAAAAACTGTAAATGTTAAACCAGATTCAGAATTAATTATCAATTTTACTACAATGCAAACTAATAGTAAGCAAGGTGCAACAAACTTAGTTATTAAAGATGCTAAGAAGAATACTGAATTAGCAACTGTAAATGTAGCTAAGATTGGTACTGCACACTTATTTAAAGTACCTACTGATGCTGATCGTTTAGAATTACAATTTATTCCAGACAATACAGCAGTTGCAGACGCTTCAAGAATTACAACAAATAAAGACGGTTACAAATACTACTCATTCATTGATAATGTGGGATTATTCTCGGGGTC
The DNA here is from genome assembly GCF_002902405.1 of Staphylococcus schweitzeri. Lineage (GTDB taxonomy): Bacteria > Bacillota > Bacilli > Staphylococcales > Staphylococcaceae > Staphylococcus > Staphylococcus schweitzeri. Next base: position 113,598 of record NZ_PPQS01000047.1, on the reverse strand, counting down.
TCATTTATATGTCAAAAATAGAGATTTAGCACCGAAAGCTACAAACAATAAAGAATATACTATAAACACTGAAATTGGTAACAATGGTAATTTTGGTGCATCTTTAAAAGCGAATCAATTTAAATATGAAGTAACCTTGCCTCAAGGTGTAACATATGTTAATGATTCATTAACTACAACATTCCCTAATGGTAATGAAGACAGTACAGTAATGAAAAATATGACTGTTAATTATGATCAAAATGCCAATAAATTAACATTTACAAGTCAAGGTGTGACAACAGCACGTGGTACCCACACAAAAGAAGTTTTATTCCCAGATAAAACATTAAAATTATCATATAAAGTTAATGTTGCGAATATCGCTACACCTCAAAATATAGATTTTAATGAGAAATTAACATATCGTACTGCTTCAGACGTTATTGTTGGTAATGCACAACCAGAAGTTACATTAACAGCTGATCCATTTTCAGTTGCAGTTGATATGAACAAAGATGCATTGCAACAGCAAGTTAATTCACAAGTTGATGATAGTCATTACACAACAGCTTCTATTGCAGAATACAATAAACTAAAACAACAAGCGGACACTATTTTAAATGAAGATGCTAACCATGTTGAACCTGCAAATCGTGCATCTCAAGTAGATATAGATGGTTTAGTAACTAAACTACAAGCTGCATTAATCGATGATCAAGCAGCCATTGCAGAGTTAGACGCTAAAGCACAAGAAAAGATTTTAGCAGCTCAACAAAGTACAAAGGTTACTCAAGATGAGATTACTGTACTAGTAACTAAAATTAACAATGATAAAAATAATGCAATCACAGAAATTAATAAACAAACAACAATCCAGGGTGTAACAGCTGAAAAAGATAATGGAATTGCAGTGTTAGAACAAGATGTAATTACTCCAACTGTTAAACCACAGGCGAAGCAAGATATTATCCAAGCAGTTACAACACGTAAACAACAAATTAAAAAGTCTACTGCATCATTGCAAGAAGAGAAAGATGTTGCAAATAAAAATATTGGTGCCATTGAGACAAAGGCAATTAAAGATATTGATGCAGCAACAACTGATGCACAAGTAGAATCAATAAAAGCTAGAGCAATAAATGATATTAATCTAGCAGAGCCAGCAACAACTGCTAAAACGGCTGCTTTAGATGAATATAATGAAGTAGTTCAAGCACAAATTGATTCAGCATCTTTAAATCCTGATGCAACAACAGAAGAAGTGCAAGAGGCTATTGATCGTATTAATGCTGCAAAAAGTGCAGGTGTAAAAGCCATTGAAGCAACGACTACAGCTCAAGAATTAGAAACTGTAAAAGAAGCTGAAATAACTAAAGTAGAAAATATTACTGATTCCACTGAAACAAAAATGGATGCATATAGAGAGGTTAGACAAGCAGCAACAACGAAAAAAGCTGATAATTCAAATGCCACAAATTCTACCAATGAAGAAATTGAAGAAGCAAATAATGCTGTGGATGCTGCCCAAACAGTAGGATTGAAAGAAATTCAATCAGTTAAAACAAAACAGCAAGTAGCAGATAAAAAAGCAGAAGTTTTAAATAAAATTAACGCGATTCAGCCAGTAGTTAAAATTAAACCTGAGGCAGAAGCAGAAGTAGTACATGCATATAACACGCGTAAACAAGAAATTCAAAATAGCATTGCTTCAACTAGCGAAGAAAAAGAAGTAGCATATGCACAATTGGATGCTAAAAAACAAGAGACAAACACAAATATTGATGGAGCAAATTCAAATAGTGAAGTTGCAACAGCTAAAGACAATGGCATTGCTGCAATTAACCAAATTCAGGCAGCAACAACTAAGAAATCTGATGCCAAAGCGGAAATAGCTCAAAAAGCTAGCGAACGTAAAACAGCAATTGAAGCAATGAATGCTTCAACTACTGAAGAACAACAAGTTGCCAAAGATAAAGTTGACCAAGCAGTAGTTACTGCTAATGCTGATGTTGATAACGCAGCAACTAATACTGATGTAGATAATGCAAAAACTACAAATGAAGCTACAATTGCTGCAATTACACCAGATGCAAATGTTAAACCAGATGCAAAACAAGCGGTTGCTGATAAAGTACAAGAACAAGAAACAGCGATAGATGCAAATAGCGGTGCAACGACTGAAGAAAAAACTGCTGCAAAACAACAAGTTCAAACTGAAAAGGCTACAGCTGATGCAGCAATAGATGCAGCACATTCAAATGCGGAAGTTGAAGCGGCTAAAAATGCAGAAATTGCTAAAATTGAAGCAATTCAACCAGCTACAACAACGAAGGATGATGCAAAACAAGCAATTGCTACGAAAGCGAACGAACGTAAAGCAGCAATTGCCCAAACACAAGACATTACGACTGAAGAAATTGAAGCTGCTAATGCTGATGTAGATAATGCAGTGACGCAAGCAAATAGCAACATTGAAGCTGCAAATAGTCAAAATGATGTAGACCAAGTGAAAACAACAGGTGAAAATAGTATTGATCAAGTTACGCCAACAGTTAACAAAAAAGCAACAGCGCGTAATGAAATCACAACAATTTTAAATAACAAATTGCAAGAGATTCAAGCAACGCCAGATGCAACGGATGAAGAAAAACAAGTAGCAGAAACTGAAGCAAATACTGAAAATACTAAAGCAAATCAAGCAATTGCAGCTGCTAATACAAATGCAGAAGTCGATGAAGCGAGAGCGAATGGGGAAGCTGCTATTAATACAGTAATGCCAAAAGTTGTGAAAAAGCAAACGACTAAAGATGAAATTGATCAATTGCAAGCTGCACAAACAACAGTTATTAATAACAATCAAAATGCTACAAATGAAGAAAAAGAAGCTGCAATTCAACAATTATCAACAGCAGTTACAGATGCGAAGAATACTATCATAGCTGCAACTGACAATAATGGTGTTGACCAAGCCAAAGAAGTCGGTATAAACACAATTCAAAATATACAACCAGCAACAACAGTAAAAGATAATGCAAAAGCGGAAGTAGACCAAGCTGTAACAACTCAAAATCAAGCTATTGATAATACAACAGGTGCTACAACTGAAGAGAAAAATGCAGCAAATGATTTAGTAACTAAAGCTAAGGAAAAAGCTTATCAAGATATTTTAAATGCACAAACAACAAATGAAGTAACGCAAATTAAAGATCAAGCGGTTGCTGATATTCAAGTTATTACAGCAGATACGACAATTAAAGATGTTGCAAAAGATGAATTGACAACTAAAGCAAATGAGCAAAAAGCTATCATTAATCAAAATAGTCAAGCGACAACAGAAGAAAAAGAAACAGCAATTCAACAAGTGGATGCACAATTAACACAAGGTAATCAAAATATTGAAAATGCACAATCTATTGACGAGGTAAATGTAGCAAAAGATAATGGAATTCAATCAATAGAGCAAATAGCTCCAGCAACAACGGTTAAATCAGATGCTAAAGCTGAACTTGATACAATATTTAACAATAAAGTGACTGAAATTCTTAATGATACAGTAACTACAAATGATGAAAAAGATCAAATTGTAAAAGGACCAATTAGAGCAAATTCAGAAGGAAGAAAAAATATTGATCAAGCGCAAACGAATGCCGAAGTAGCACAAGCGAAATCAGATGCTGAAACTATTATTCAGCAAACACAAATTGTAGGCGTTAAAAAGGCCACAGGTAAAAGTGATATTGAGGCATACGCTGAACAAAGAAAAAATGCAGTTGAACAAACACCAAATGCCCCACAGCAAGAAATTGAAGACGCTAAACAAGAAATAACACAAATTCTTGATGAAGGTAAAAACAATATAGATATAGCTAATTTTGATGCAGATGTCGATAGAATAGTAGATGAAACAAAAGCTAAATTAGATAAAGTTAAAACATTTGGCGTACTTAAAACTGAAGCCCTAGCTAAAATTGATGATTTGTATAATGCTAAAGTAAGACAAGCTGAGTCATCCAATGAATCAACAACTAGTGAAATTGATGAAGCCAAACAAAAGCTTGCAGAGTTAAAACAACAAGCAGAAGACAACATTAATCAGGCTACTGATAAAAATCAAATAGAAACAAACCTTTATAGGGGAGAAAGCAGTATCGAAGATTATGAGATACCTGCCACTAAAAAAATAACAGCAACAAACGAATTATATGCATATGCTGACCAAAAGAAAAATAATATTTCTGCTGATAATAATGCAACTCAAGATGAAAAACAACAAGCTATCAATCAAGTTAATCAAGTAGTTCAAACTGCATTAGAAAGTATTAATAATAGTATAGATAATAGCGATGTTGATGATGCTTTAATGCAAGGTAAAGCTGCAATTGATGTGGTACAAGTTGCTGCTATTGTTAAGTCAAAAGCAAGTCAAGCGATTGATGTTAAAGCTGGGGAAACTAAAGAATCAATTGATCATAGTGACCAATTAACTACAGAAGAAAAAACTGAAGCATTAACAGAAATTAGACAAATTACAGATCAAACTAAAACAAGGATTACAGATGCAACTACATCTGCCGAAGTTGAAAAGGCAAAAGCTCAAGGACTTGAAGCATTTGATAACATTCAAATCGACTCAACACATAAACAACAAGCGATTGAAGAGTTAGAAACAGCATTAGATCAGATTGAAGAGCAAGTAAATGCCAATATAGATGCTACAACAGAAGAAAAAGCAGCATTTACAAATACTTTGGAAGACATTTTATCGAAAGCAACTGAAGATATTTCTGAACAAATAACGAATGCAGAAGTAGAAACTGTGAAAAATAGTTCACTTGAAAAGCTTAAAGCACAACAATTGAGTCCAGAAACTAAGAAAAATGCTTTAAAAGAGATTGAAACAGCTGTTAACAAGCAAAAGGAAACAATTAATAATACAGATGTAAATAAAGTAGCGAAAGAAACTGCAATAAATGATTTAAATAGAAGTTATGATAGATTTGTTGAGGAATTGGCTAAAACACAATCAAATGCTGAAGTTGCAGAATTAAAAAATGTAACGATACCTTCAATTGAAGCGATTGTGCCACAAAACGATTCAGATGTTAATGAAACTAATAGTAACTCAGATAATGATGTATCAGCAAATTCAAGGGATAACGAAGCATCAGATAATGCTGAACAAACTAATTCAGTTGAGACATCAAATAATAGTAATGTAGATGCACCAACAGATAATGTAACAACTGAAAAACCAGCAACAGAAACAAATAATAATGCAGCAACAGATGAAAGTGGCACAACTACTAACAAGAATAGTTCATCAACAGATGTAAATACTAACACATCAGCTATAACTGAGAACACAGGTACAACATCAGCAACTGAAGAAAATATTGAACCATCAACAAATGATTCAAATCAAAATCCTAAAGCAGTTAATAGTGTTGATATCGAAAAAGATAATGATAAAGTTGAACAGTCAAAATCTGAAGTTACATCTAATTTAGATAAAGATGGCAAAGATTCTACTAATCAAAGTATGGTTGAAGATACAAATGAAACATTATCTTCAGAAGACGCAACTGAACCAAAAGCAACTTCTGAATCTTCAACAGATAATGAAGAAAGAAAAGGAAATCAATCTGATTTTGCACAACCTAAGTCTGACAATAAAGTAGCATCAATAGAAGCAGATGAAGCAACAAGAAATGTTGATACTGACTCATCAAATAAATCAGTAACACTATCAAATTCTGAATCTAAGGGTAAAATGACTTCAAATGATGTTAGACAACAAGATGGAGTAGTATCAGCAACTGAAGAAGATACAGGTAAAGGTGTACAAAATGACGACGTGAAGGCAGCAGTATCATCACTTTCTTATGAAAGTAATCGAGTTAATTCAGATATGAATAAAATATCTAAGTCTGATTTAAGCACAGTCAATGCAAAATCAACTCAACAAGGCAATAATCATAAAGCTAAGCAAAAATCTAAAGCGTTACCAGATACTGGTATGACACATAATGATGAGCTACCATATGCTGAATTAGCACTTGGTGCAGGCATGGCATTCTTAATTAGAAGGTTTACTAAGAAACATCGTCAAATAGAAGAATAAAAAGTATTCGAAGTTGGTCTCAAGCCATATTAGAGTGAAAAAGTTCTTACGAAAACAACCCAGACTAAAGTAAATATCAATATGTTTTAATGCTTATCAATAAATTTAATAGATGGAATATAATTAAAACAGTTAATTGACGTAAAAATACTCCTTTCATACATAGCGCAAATTATGTGTCTATGTTGAAGGGAGTATTTTATTATTTAGAGGTTTATCATAAATAATTTAGCATTGCAAAATAAAACAAAACTTTTACTAACAGTATTTGAAATATAAAATTTGAACAACAATACTGATAAATTATGAAAGTGAATTGTATGCTGCGATAATCTCATCAGCTAAGCCATCGTTGACTTTAGCATATTCATTTAAGAAGGCTTTCAAACCATGTTCATTAATGTAATTATTTTTCTCAATAGTTTCTTGATCTGCTGAATCTTCATATTTTAATAATAATGCTGCTGTATTCAATAATCCAGTGCGCTCTAAATCTTTATTGTAAAGGTAAGTCAATGGTTTAATAATTCTATCTTTAGGTCCAATTTTACGTAATGTACCACGACCTACACGTGTAACTTCGTCAGATAGATATGGATTGTTGAAACGACCGATGATTTTTTCAACGTAGCCAGCTTGTTCCGCTTCAGTAAAATCAAATTCAGTTGTAATATATTGACTTGTTTCGGCAAGAACACGGCGTAATCCAGCTTCAATTGAACTATCTTCAATAGCGTCTAAAACTGTAGCTTTACCTTCAAACTTACCAGCATACGCTAAGTATGCATGACCTGTGTTGACAGTAAGTAATTTTCGCTCAATATAAGGCGTTAAGTCTTCAACATACTTAATATGATTTAATTCTTTACCATACCAAGCGTCTTTTTCAACAACCCATTCGTAAAATGGCTCTACCATAACATCTAAAATATTTTCGTTTTTTTGTAAAGGTACAATTCTATCAACTGCTGAGTTAGCAAAATGAATATTATCACCAAGCGGACCAGTAATATCAAGAATTGCTTGTTTTAATGTATCTGTTGCCATAATTGCATTTTCACATGCAACAATGTTGACATGATTCGTTTTTTCTTTTAAAAATGGTGCAAAAGTTTTAGCGATTATAGGTAAAATATTAACACCAACGGCTGTAGTAATTATATCAGCATCAAGAATCGCTTGTTTCAATTCTTCAGAAGCTTGCATTGAATTAATAGCATCAACATTATTTACGCGTGTTGTTGATTTAGACTCATCAGCTAAAATGACATCATATTGATGTTCATTAGCTAAGGCATTAATAATTTCTGCATTGACGTCTGCAAAGGTTACTTTAACATTGTTATCTGCTAGTATATATCCAATAAATCCGCGACCTATATTACCAGCACCAAAGTGAACAGCTTTCATTATGCATCGGCCTCCTCGAATACTTGTTTAATTTCTTCAGCAGATTTTGCTTGAACAATACGATCAACATTTTCTTCTTCGCTAAAAGTAATGGCTATTTTAGATAATAAGTCTAAATGTTCTCCGTCTTTACCAGCGATACCAACGACGATTTTAACTTGTTCTCCGTCCCAATCAACGCCTTCTGGAATTTGTAATAAAGTTAAACCTGAATGAATAACATTTGTTTTGGCTTCATCTGTACCATGGGGAATAGCTAGTGCATTGCCCATAAACGTCGATACAACTTGTTCACGGTCTTTCATTGCTTGAATATAGGCATCTGTAACAGCACCGCTATCAACCAATGCTTTACCGGCTTTTTCAATTGCTTCATTTTGATTATTTACATTTACATTTAAAAAGATATTGTCATTACTAAATAGTTCACTCATTTTTTACACTCCTAAATAAATTGATTTTGAATTCGTTTTAAAAATTTGTTTCTCAATAATGTTTTTAGTTCCTGTGGATTTTTCATAAAAGTATCAATGGATTCTAATTGCATACTTAAGATTTCGGATAAGTCACTTACAATTGATGCCATAAAATCATTATCAGGAATAAACATGGAAATCATATATTTAATTTTTTGATTGTCATTTTGAATACTCTGCAATACTAATGGTTGATCTAAAATAGTAATTAAAATTATTGGTTGCTGAATCAAATTGTCCTTTAGATGTGGTATTGCAATTGGATATGGACTTAAAATCCACCCTGGATTCTCAATCAACCCTTGTTGAAGTAGTTCAGCGAATGACTGTGTGTCATTAATCACATCATATTGTTGTAAGTACTCTGCAATGTATATGTGCCATTGTTTAACATCTGCATAATCTATTTTCACTGAATCAAGTAAAGTTAAACCTGAACGCATATTATGCATCAATTGTTCGGAATTATTATCATTTAACTGGAATTCAAATATTGATTCCGAATCAAATCTATGGTTATTTTCAATAGGTGTAGCTTCTTGTGGTAAGGTTGTTTTATTTTCAATATTTGTATTTATTGAATTTACATAATTGCCTTCGGGTATAGATTTTGTATTTAAAAATTGTGCGACATAACTTACATCATTATCAGGTAATAAAGGATTTACCGTTAAATAGGGGGATGCAATGTCTAAGTTTACAGTAGAAATGATGCCATCGTATTGAGTTAAGTCTAGTGTGTTTAAATCACTGACTGATGCTTGAGTAATACGCTCAATTTCATTAAATACTTGTTCAAGTCGTGTTGATAATAGACGACTAGTCCCTATACCACTGCTACAAACGACCAGTATGTTTAAAAAGCGATTACCTTGATTTTTAATAGAACCACCAAAGTGCAACACAATAAATGCAATTTCACTTTCAGGGAAAATCAATTCAGGCCAACTTTCACTTAATGCCAATCTGACATTTTCAAATAACCTTGGATATTTGAATTTAATCATGTCTGTTAGAGGATTATATGTTTCAATGTTCGCTTGTAAACGATTAATGGCAGGGTTGAGATGAAGTGTTAACCCATCTACCAATGTATCCAAATCTACAAATGTGGTACCTGTAATTGTTTCTACTTTCTTTACGAAAGGTTTAATCTTGTGCGCTTCATCTTGATTGTTTAATGATGTATCATTTAGATTTTTGCGTTTAGCACCGCGTAAATGAATGGTGATGAAGGCAATTTCTGCCTGATTAAATGTGACATCATAAATTTGACCAAGTTTATCGGCAAGCTCACTTGCAATTTTATGTTCAAATGTATGTTGCACAGAATCATAAATATCATCGTTTAATGCAACATATTCTCCGTTTTTAATACGTGTAATAGACAGCACGATATGCACAGTCAATGTTAAATAACTTGATTCGGTAAGTTGATAAGGTAAGGCGCTCAAGTAATCCATTAATAGACGTTCTACATTGAAAATGCGTTCTAAATCAACAAAATCTTGGTGAATTTGATTCAATGAATGAAAGACAAAGTGGTTTTCTATAACTGAATAAACACTAGTACTATTTAAGTTATTCACCATCAATTGACTTAAAAATTCACGTTTTTTTGACTCTGTACCTACTAAATAGATGCCTTCGCCACGTTTTCGTGACAATGATAATTGGTAACTATTTAAATCAAGCTCTAAATCATCTAACATTTTCGCTAAAGTTTGGACTGAAACACCAATTTCTTGAGCTAAACTATATTGTTTAACTGGGTCTTTGGCTTGTATCAGAGCATATAAAATAATTACTTTTTGTTCTTCAACAGATAAATCAATTGTTTGATGTTGTGCAAGGGATAGTTTCAAATCATTTAAATCAGAGTCTGCACCAGCGATGCGTAGGCCCTTTTTGTTTGCACGTTCTAAAGTTAATGAAAAGGAAGTTAGATATGCTTCGACACCTTTTAATTCACGGTGAATAGTACGAGAGGACACCGCAAGTTGCTGAGCGATGTCGTGTATAGTGACATATTGACCGTTATATTTAATCAATAGGGCAATCATTTCTTTTTCACGTGTACTCAATAACATGGCGGTATCCTCCATTTATAATTTATTTAATTATTATGCTTGATCATCTTTTTTAAGATTATTTAAAAGCTCTTCATATCTTGGTGAATTAAGGAAGTTATCCACTGAAATATGAATGGCATTTGGTGTTTGTTTAATAGCGCGGTCAGTTAATTTTTTCTGAGTAATAACTAATTGTGCATCTTTTGGCAATTGATTAATTGCAGTATTTGTTACAGTAATATCATTAATACCTGCTTTTTTGAATTTGTTACGTAACATACTTGCGCCCATTGCACTAGAACCCATACCCGCATCGCAGGCAAAGATAACATGATCTATATTATTGTAATTGTGTGCATCAACGTCTTCGGTATTGTAATTATCCAATAAGGCCTCAGGATCATCCTCTAATGTAGAGGTTTCATCTGCATTCGTTTTTGCTTCAGTATTAACATCCGCTTCAACTTTCGCATCTTCATCAGAAGACACTAACTTAGAAGCAACACTTGATTTTTTACCTTTAGTAGTTTCCATTTGAGCCGTTGCGGCTTCTAAATCTTGTTTTGGTTCTTTAGTGAACTTCATAATTAAAGCTGCTACGACAAATGATACAAGTGCAGCAAGGAAGACACCGAGTAACATGTGCAAGAATTCGCCTCTAGGTGCATTTAAACAGTAAACAATAAATGAACCTGGTGATGCTGGACTTTTAAATCCGAATCCTGTTGCTTGATAAGTTGCAACTCCAGTCATACCACCTAAAATAACAGCGATAAATAATAAAGGACGCATTAATACATATGGGAAATAAATTTCATGAATACCACCGAAGAAGTGGATAATTCCAGCACCATATGAAGTTGCTTTTGCAGTACCTTTTCCAAAAATCATATAAGCAAGTAAGATACCTAAACCTGGTCCAGGATTTGACTCAATTGTGTATAAAATAGATTGACCAGCTTTTGCAGCTTGGTCAGCACCAAGTGGAGTGAATACACCGTGATTAATCGCATTGTTTAAAAATACGATTTTTGCAGGTTCTACTAAAATACTTACAAGTGGAAGTAAATGTGCATGCACTAATGCTTCTACTGCAACTGATAAAATATGCATGATAAATTTCATAAGTGGTGCTAAAATTTTAAATCCTGCAATTGTCATGATAAATCCTAAAATACCAGCTGAAAAATTATTAAATAACATTTCAAAACCTTGTGGCGTTCTAGGTTGGATAATTTGGTCAGTCTTCTTCATTAACCAACCAACTAATGGACCCATTATCATAGCTCCAAGTAACATTGGTGTATCAGGTAAAGCAACGATGACCCCCATAGTTGCCGTTGCAGCGATAATACCACCACGTAAATCATAAATTAAACGACCGCCACTAAATGCGATTAGTAATGGAATTAAATAAGTAATCATTGGACCAGCCAACGTAGCTAAATCTTTATTCGGTAACCAACCATTATCTATAAAAATGGCCGCGATGAAACCCCAAGCGATGAATGCACCAATGTTTGGCATAATCATACTACTCAAAAATGATCCAAATGCTTGAACGCGACGACCAATTCCTTTTTTCTCTTCAGTTTGCGACATATTTACACCTCTTTTTTAATATATGTGACTATATTTAGTTTAAAGAGCTATTGCTTATTACTCAATATAAACAAAAATTAACTTTGTCAAAATAAATGTGACAAAATTAAATAAAGTGTCATAAATGTGACCACATAGATATTTTGAAAATGTAAAACTAAAATATTGTTTTAGGATTTTTAAAATTTTATTGTGAAAATATTTGCAAAATAAAACAACACCGTTGTACAATAATGATTAATGGAAAGGGGGAAAGTTCGGTAATACAGTTAAAGCGCCTGTACAAATAAATAATTGTGTTTGAAGATTAAAGATTAATATAAGAGTGATCTTTATAGAACGTAATTTATATATTTGTAGACGAGGAGGATAGTGATCGAATAGATCGGCGGATGCTATCCCGGATGTGGCTCATTCGTTAGCTTATTAAGTAAAACATTAAGGTGACTTAATGGACAAAGTTAATAAGATCGCCAGAAACTAAATATAAAAATATTAAAAAGGAAAGTACAGTGTAAGCATTTTGTGTAGTTAATAGATGTAACTATGCTTAATTTGTTGTGGGGTTAATGCAAAGTAGTACATTCCACATTTATATTATGAAAGCAGATTGTTAATCTAAATTATCGACAATAAATCATAATTTACGCGTACTATTCCTATATGGAGGAAAATGAAGTTATGTGTGGAATTGTAGGTTATATTGGTTATGATAATGCCAAAGAATTATTATTAAAAGGTTTAGAAAAATTAGAATACAGAGGCTATGATTCAGCAGGTATCGCTGTAGTGAATGAAGATAGTACAACTGTATTTAAAGAAAAAGGACGTATTGCTGAATTGCGTAAAGTTGCTGATAGCACTGATTTTGATGGTCCTGTTGGAATCGGTCACACACGTTGGGCAACTCATGGTGTACCTAACCATGAAAACTCTCATCCTCATCAATCTTCAAACGGCCGTTTCACTTTAGTTCACAACGGTGTTATTGAAAATTATGAAGAGTTAAAAAAAGAATATTTACAAGGTGTATCTTTTATTTCAGAAACAGATACAGAAGTTATTGTTCAGTTAATTGAATACTTTTCAAATCAAGGTCTATCAACTGAAGAAGCATTTACAAAAGTTGTGTCATTATTACATGGTTCATATGCATTAGGTTTATTAGATGCTGAAGACAAAGACACAATCTATGTTGCTAAAAATAAATCACCTTTATTATTAGGTGTAGGTGAAGGATTCAACGTTATCGCTTCAGATGCACTTGCAATGTTACAAGTAACAAGTGAATATAAAGAAATCCATGACCATGAAATTGTTATTGTTAAAAAAGACGAAGTAATTATTAAAGATGCAGATGGAAACGTTCTAGAACGCGATTCATATACTGCTGAAATTGATGCATCAGATGCTGAAAAAGGTGTTTATGCACACTATATGTTAAAAGAGATTCACGAACAGCCTGCAGTTATGCGTCGTATTATTCAAGAGTACCAAGATGCAGAAGGTAACTTGAAAATTGATCAAGATATCATTAATGATGTTAAAGAAGCAGACCGTATTTATGTAATTGCAGCTGGTACAAGTTACCATGCAGGGTTGGTAGGTAAAGAATTTTTAGAAAAATGGGCTGGTGTACCAACTGAAGTACATGTTGCATCTGAGTTTGTTTACAACATGCCATTGTTATCTGAAAAACCATTGTTTGTTTATATTTCTCAATCAGGTGAAACTGCAGATAGCCGTGCAGTATTAGTTGAAACTAAGAAATTAGGTCATAAATCATTAACGATTACTAATGTTGCAGGTTCAACATTATCACGTGAAGCAGATCATACATTGTTATTACATGCTGGTCCTGAAATCGCAGTTGCTTCTACAAAAGCCTACACTGCGCAAATTGCAGTATTATCAATTTTATCTCAAATCGTTGCGAAAGAGCACGGTCGTGAAGCGGATATTGATCTATTAAGAGAATTGGCAAAAGTAACAACAGCTATTGAAGCGATTGTTGATGATGCGCCGATTATGGAGCAAATTGCAACAGATTTCTTAGAAACAACGCGTAATGCATTCTTCATCGGACGTACAATTGACTATAATGTAAGTTTAGAAGGTGCATTAAAACTTAAAGAAATTTCTTACATTCAAGCAGAAGGTTTTGCTGGTGGAGAACTTAAACATGGTACGATTGCATTAATCGAAGATGGCACGCCAGTTGTAGCTTTAGCAACTCAAGAAAACGTTAATTTATCAATTCGTGGTAACGTTAAAGAGGTAGTAGCACGTGGTGCACACCCATGTATCATTTCTATGGAAGGTCTTGAAAAAGAAGGCGACACATATGTCATTCCTCATGTTCATGAATTATTAACGCCATTAGTATCAGTTGTTGCGTTACAATTAATTTCATATTATGCAGCATTACACAGAGATTTAGATGTGGATAAACCACGTAACCTTGCTAAATCAGTTACTGTAGAATAATTACGCATATTTTATCAGTGCATGCATTAAAATTAAAGTATAGAAAGCGCCCTTTTAGATAATCAGTCTAAAAGGGTGTTTTTGCATAAACTTAATATTGTGATCGTGATTTATATCAAAAACGAGATTCTACATAATTTAATTTGCCGAAATAGTCTGATAATTAATTATAATATGTTACGATAATTTTAAAGTATTGAACGTTACCTTTAAAAACGGAGGGATGATTATGTTAATCGAATTGAATCATGTTAAGCGTCTTAAACAAGGTAAGACAATATTAAAAGATGTTTCTTGGCAAATTGCTGAAGGTGATAAATGGGTATTATATGGTTTGAATGGTGCAGGTAAGACAACACTTCTAAATATTTTGAATGCGTATGAGCCTGCAACATCTGGATCTGTTAATCTATTCGGTAAAATGCCAGGTGAATTAGGTTATTCTGCAGACGATGTACGTCAGCAAATTGGGTTTGTATCACATAGCTTATTGGAGAAATTTCAAGAAGGTGAAACAGTAATAGATGTTGTAATGAGTGGTGCTTTTAAATCTATAGGTGTTTATAAAAATGTCGATGATGACATTATAAGTGAAGCACAGCAATTACTAAAATTAGTAGAGATGTCTGATAAAGCTCAACAATTTATTGGTTATTTATCTACCGGTGAAAAACAACGTGTAATGATTGCTAGAGCCTTGATGGGGCAGCCGCGTATTTTAATTTTAGATGAACCAGCAGCCGGATTAGATTTTATTGCTCGTGAGTCGCTGTTGAATATATTAGACGCACTGTCAGATAAGTATCCAACACTTGCAATGATTTATGTAACGCACTTTATTGAAGAAATCACTGCCAACTTTTCCAAAATTTTACTGTTAAAAGATGGTCAAAGTATCCAACAAGGTGCTGTAGAAGACATATTAACATCTGAAAATATGTCTCATTTCTTCCAAGAAAAAGTAGCAGTTCAGCGATGGAATCAACGTTTTACAATGATGATATTCGAGTAAATACTTTGCAAATACTAAGTAATAATGACACAATTTAATTAATATAGCATTGATAGTGGAGGGAAATATGGATAACGTAAAAGCAATATTTTTAGACATGGATGGTACGATTTTACATGAGAATAATAAGGCGACAACTTATACCAAAGATGTTATTAAGCAGATGCGAGAAAAAGGATTCAAAGTATTTTTAGCAACAGGCCGTTCACATTCTGAAATACATCAACTAGTACCACAAGATTTTGTTGTTGATGGTATTATTAGCTCAAATGGTACTATTGGTGAAGTAGATGGACATACAATTTTTAAACATGGATTATCTTTAACACAGGTAAAACAAATAGTTGATTTGGCTAAACAACAACATATTTATTATGAGGTATTCCCATTTGAAGGAAATAGAGTAGCTTTAAAAGAAGATGAAACATGGATGAGAGACATGATTCATAGCCAAGATCCAATTAATGGTGTGAGTCATAGTGAATGGTCTTCTAGACAAGAAGCACTTGCAGGTAAGATTGAGTGGGTAGGTGAGTTTCCAAAAGGTGAATATTCAAAAATTTATCTTTTCAGTTCGAATTTAGAAAAAATCACGACATTTAGAGATGAATTAAAGCAAAATCATGTGCAACTACAAATTAGTGTTTCTAATTCATCGAGATTTAATGCAGAAACAATGGCTTATCAAACTGATAAGGGGACTGGTATTAAAGAAATGATTGAAAAATTTGGTATTCATCAAGATGAAACATTGGTCATTGGAGACAGTGATAACGATAGAGCAATGTTTGAATTTGGTCATTATACAGTTGCTATGAAAAATGCACGCCCTGAAATACAAGCATTAACTTCAGATGTAACGACATATACGAATGAAGAAGATGGCGCAGCTAAATATTTAGAAAAACATTTTTTAGTTAAATAATTGGTGTTTTCATATTTAATTTACAATAGTTGATGAGAAATATACAAAAGAGCAGCAAGGTTATTTTCTATTAGAAAATTTCTTGTTGCTCTTTTGTCTGCTTATAAATATTTTGCTTCAGACATTTGTGCTATTTCTTGTTTTTCTTTTCCATGTATGGAATAAAGAACACTACAAATAGCGCACAGAGTATAGCTACAATTGTACCGTATGTCATGGTTACACCTCATTTTTATATAATGTATGGATTTAAGTTTAGTTTAAAATTAAAATAACTGAACAATAACAACTTATATTGAATTAAAAGGAATGCCTCCATAGAGAATCCTGACAACCATAGTTGAAGTAGCGGAACGCAGTTAACAGCATTGCTCAACTGCATAAGAGCCCCTAACAACTAAAGTTGTAAGGGGCTCTTAATTTTATTTTGGTTGATTGTCTTCTGGTTTATCTGAAGTAATCGTTTTTGTAGTCTCATCTTTTAATGAATCTTGTGCTTTTTCTGTTTTTGTTTCAACAGATGTTGTCACTTTTTCATTTTCTACTTTTGTACTTTTTGGTTCAGTCACAACATTTTTGTTTTTGTTAGCTGATTTTACTTTGTCTTTAGATAATTTTTGGCCACGTTTTAAATAGTATTGAATGATACCCATTAAAATGACTACGTGGATAACAACAAATAATATAATTAAGAAGATACTATATGCTCTCAAAACATTTTCTGCAGCGCTTTGAGAAATCGATTGCGTATTGATACCAATTAAGTAGTAAACTGGTGTATTAAAAATAATTAAAATTAGGTTTAACAATAGTATGCCAATGAAAAATTTGAAAAATGTTTTTTGACCATTTTTCATTGCTTTAAATCCATTAGCTAAGTGTGTTTTCGCTTTATCGTTAGTTGATTCAACGAAACTAATCATAAAGTTGAAAACTGGTATTAACAATAACCAAGTAATAATAGCTTTAATTATTGAAATTACAACGATAATGATACTTTGAACAGTATAAGCGATGCCGATTAAGTGCGCACTAGTTGCAAATGATTTTTGTACTGAAGCCAAAATATTTTGTCCAACTGGCATTAATAGATTTGACAATAATGATATCAGAAGAGACATGATAATAATCATACCAATAGAAACAAGGCCTATAAGCACGCTCTTCATATAATTCCCTTTTTTAAATGCAATAATTAAATCCATAAAACCTACTTTTTCATTTTTAATTGCTCGTCTCATAATATTTATAATACCAATGAAAATTTGAACAAACAGAAACAATGAAAGTAAAAATGCTATAATTAATATAGCGATAATAGGTAGATACGCATTTGTTGGCGGTTGTTGCCCAAATTGTGCATATAGTATAACCAATTGTAAATACTGGTTAAGCTTCGCATTAACAAATAAATATGCAACTGCAACCACAGCAAATGCAATTAATGCGTATATTAATGTTAATAATAATTGTGGTTTAGCATTTTTAAATGCTGATTTATAATAAGTAAACAATGTGTTGCCTCCTTTTCTTCATATAAATACAATATCAAAAAACACGTTATTTTCATATCAATATCTAATAAAAATTAATTATGGGGCCCCAACAAATGAAAATTATCACAAGATAATTTTAACTGTAATGTGCAGGTTGGGGGAAGGGGCCCCAACAAATGAAAATTATCACAAGATAATTTTAACTCTAATGTGACGGAAACTGGAAATAATATTAAAAATTAGATTATAAACATAGTATTATCTTAAAAAGAATAGAGTCATTATAAATACACAAAAGCCCTACAATCATTGTATAGGTAATTCTTAACAATGGTAGTAGGGCTCAAATGATTAATGTGCGTGTGCATGATGATGACTATGGTCGTTATGTGAGTGGCTGTGTGTACCAGAACATATAGTTGATTCATCATGTTTATGATCAGGTGTTTCTAATTGAATTGTCATATGATGTATATTTAAATGTAACAATTCGTGTTCAATGGTTTCTAATAATAATTCACATTCTTTCATTGTCAATGTGTGGTCTACAACAACATGACAACTTAATGCATTCATATCATTTGAAATTGTCCAAACATGACAATCATGAACGCTTTTTATTCGTGAATCTTTTTTAATTGTTTTTATAACTTCGTCTATATCAACATCACTTGGTGTACCTTCCATCAAAATGTTAATTGAAGATTTTGTAATTCCCCAAGCACTTTTTAAAATAATAACCGAAACTAAAATACTTGCAATAGGATCGGCAATAGTCCATCCGAATGCCCAAATTAAAATTGCTGCAGTGATAGCGCCAACTGAACCAAGTAAATCTCCGATAACATGTAAAAAAGCACCACGCATATTTAAATTATGTGATGTGTCGCCACCTTTAAACATAAAGTAAGCCACAACGATATTTACAATTAATCCAATAATACTAATGATTAACATTTCTTTAGATTGTACTTCAGTAGGAACAAAGAAACGTTTAATAGCTTCGAAAACGATGAGTATACTTATTACAAACAGCGTTACGCCGTTAAATAATGCTGCAAGCACTTCGAAACGTTTATAACCAAATGTTTTCGTAATTGTGGCATTTTTTTCAGCATAAATAAAGGCAATGAGTGCGATACCTAATGAAAATGTATCGCTAAACATATGGATACCATCAGATAATAATGCCAAACTATTAGCAAGAAAACCACCGATGATTTCGATAAACATGTATAGGCCGATAATTAAAAACGAAATAAATAATACTTTCTTATTATTTGTTGTCACATGACTGTGCATGTGGTCGTGATGATGATGTGAATGAGACATATTATAACCCACTTTCTTTAGGATGATTCGCGTGATTAATAGCTTGCTTTAACATAGTTGCTACGTGGATGTCATCTAATGAGTAAATCATTGACTGACCTTGTCGTTTTGCTTTTACAAGATGAACGCTTTTAAGTAATTTTAATTGGTGAGAGACATTTGATTGAGATAATTTTAATTGGTGTGAAATGTGACCAACACTTGCTTCGTTCACAGATAGCAAATTCATAATACGTATTCGATTAAAATCGCCTAATGCCTTGAAAATATCAGTGACTCGTTCCAAAGTATCTGTATGTATTTCTGAATACTGTTCCGACATTATATGACAATCCTTTCATATGAATATTTGTTCATATATTAATTTATAATGTTCTTAATAAGATGTCAAATCTTTTATTAAGTTGTTTAAAGTTTTACAAAGTGCATAATGTGGTATGGCATAGTGGTTATAAAAAAGGAGGATAATAAATGAATATTTTAGTTATAGGTGCTAATGGCGGTGTAGGTTCATTATTAGTTCAACAATTAGCAAAAGAAAATTTGGCATTTACAGCAGGTGTTAGACAACCGGATCAATTAAATGCGTTAAAATCGCAAGGTATGAAAGCAACGCTGGTTGATGTAGAAAATGATTCAATTGAGACATTAACTGAGACATTTAAACCTTTTGATAAAGTAATTTTTTCTGTAGGATCTGGAGGTGGTACTGGTGCAGATAAAACAATTATCGTTGACTTAGATGGTGCTGTTAAATCTATGATAGCTAGTAAAGAAGCGGGGGTTAAGCATTATGTCATGGTATCAACATATGATTCGAGACGACAAGCTTTCGATGCAAGTGGTGATTTAAAACCATACACGATTGCTAAACATTACGCAGATGATTACTTAAGACGTTCCGGCTTAAACTATACAATATTACATCCTGGTGCATTAACAAATGCTGCAGGATCTGGAAAAATTGAAGCTGCACAATATTTTGAAGGTAAAGGTGAAATACCTAGAGAAGATGTTGCGACTGTTTTAAAAGAAATTGTTATATCAAATCAATATAATAACCAAGAATTTCAAATTATTAGTGGTGAACAAGACATTAAAGCTGCATTAACATCATTTGAACGTGACGTAGACTAATTTTGAATATACGTTTCATTTTCAGCGAGTTACACTTTCGTAACTCGTTTTATTTATTAAAATGAACGATTTATTCCAAGATAGATAATGAAAATGAATTTTCCTCTGATAAACATGTATTTTACAAATAATTTGAACAATGTATGACACAACTATTAAAGTTGTTTATTAATTGGTATAATGGGCAAGTATATTTGATAAGAAACATACAACAATTAAGTGCGTTATATCATATTTTGTTTATGTAAGGATTGTAAATGTAAAGACGTTGTAAATTTCATTAAAGCGCTTTAATTGACGGTACTGCAATAATGTTAAATATGATACAATCACTATTAGTTAATTTTATATTATATGAATTTATGATTCGATTTAAATGAGACAATGAAAAACATAATGGAACAACATCATCAGAGTTCTATTGCTTACTTAAATACAATGGAGGTGCAACAATGCCATTATTTTTACAACCAATTTTAAAAACAAAATTATGGGGCGGTCAACGTTTAAGGACGTTCGGATATCATCTAGACAATGATAAAACTGGAGAATGTTGGTGTGTGTCCGCACATCCAAATGGTACAAGCGAAATCATAAATGGTCCATATAAAGGTCAAACATTAGACCAAGTTTGGTCAGAACATCGCGAATTGTTTGGTGATTTTCCGAGTAAAGATTTTCCGCTATTAACTAAAATTGTTGATGCGAGAGAATCGCTATCAATTCATGTGCACCCTGATAATTCATATGCTTATGAGCATGAAAATGGGCAATATGGTAAGTCTGAATGTTGGTATATCATTGATGCAGAAGAGGATGCAGAAATTGTAATAGGCACTTTAGCAGAATCTAGAGAAGAAATTGCACATCATGTACAACAAGGTACAGTTGAGTCAATTTTGAGATATATTAAAGTAAAGCCAGGCGAATTTTATTTTATCCCTGCAGGTACGGTACATACAATTACATCGGGTATTCTGGCCTATGAAACGATGCAATCCTCAGATATTACATATAGACTATATGACTATAATCGTGAAGATGATTCAAACAATGAAAGACCTTTAAATATTGAAAAAGCTTTAGATGTTATTCAATATAATGCTCCACTGCCAAATATTTTGCCAGAAAGCGAAATTATTGAAAATCATAAATGTACACATATTGTATCTAATGATTTCTTTACGTTGGTAAAATGGGAGATTTCCGGTACGCTGAATTATATGAAACCTAGAGAGTTTTGTTTAGTGACAGTGTTACAAGGGGAAGGTCAAATAATTGTCGATGGTGAAATATTCAAACTAACAACAGGCACTAACTTTATTTTAACTTCGGAAGATTTGGACAGTGTTTTTGAAGGTGAATTCACATTGATGATTAGTTATGTTTAGCAATTTAATAATCATTTAGGAGTTAATGAAATGAAGCAATTTCTTTATATTGCGTTAGTATGTGGTGTGATAGCAGGGCTCGGAGCTTTTTTACATATACCACAATATCCAAGCATGACGATACCGCGTATCGTAGCTATTTTAGGTATTATCAGTGCTGCAATTACATTTAAAGACAAACAAGTTAGTACATCTTTAAAATTTAGTGCAGTGCTCATCAATATGTTGCCATTATTCGGTACATTTGTTGCTAATAACTAATAATAATTTAAAAATTTTTAGCTAATGCAAATTGATGAATTAACATATAGAATAGATAGCCAATTTATATATAATAGCGCAAATATATTTATTTATAAACGAATCCCCTCACTGATGCTATAGAGAGGGGATTTTTAAATGGTGAAAAAGGATTGATGTAAGTTGGACAGAAATGAATGTTTTAGGTTCTACAATGTTATATTGACAGTGATTGACTGAATGAAAATATGCTTGTAACTAGCTTTTTCATCTCTAGTCAACCATGACAGAATGAGACAACGAAATAAATTTTATAAAAATATCAATTCTGTCCCACTCCCAAATACGAATCTCATACAATGGCATTAGTATAAGTTTTTTATTTTCAGAAGTATAGTGGCTATTAGTATCTAAGATTAACGAATACTTAACTCTACTAATTCAAAGTATGATTTATATGCAAAATAGGTTACTAAATATGTTAAACTATTTGTAACAATTTTTATTATTAAACAGATATAAAGTCGCACTTTTTGCAATGCAAATTAGGACGACTTACCTAATAGATTAAGCTATTAGGAATAATAACAATGCGAATAAAAGCGCAGTGAATTAAGGAGTATTAAGATGACAGCAGAAGCAAATTATTTTTGGTTGAATTGTGGATATAACCGTTGGAATCATAATGAACCGTTAGTTGGTCAAACAGCTTTATTTGAATCGGGTGCACATTTTAATCCATCTCAAGGGTTTAGAGCATTCAAAAAAGCTAAAGTAGGAGATCAAGTCATCTTTTATCAAGTTCAAACAGATACTGGTTTACTTGGATGTGGTGAGATTATTAGTGTTGAAACAGGTGCACAAAATAAAATACGTGTACAGTTTCGTTTTAATGAACAATTGAAACCTTTAACGGCTGATTACTTAAAACGTAGTGAAGCATTAGAATTTCGTATAAGTAATATGAAAGAAACATTGTTCAATCAAATTACAGCTGAAGAGTTTGATTTAATTAGCGGACTTGGAAAAGGGGAAATTAAAATCCCACGTTATTTCTTTTTAGCTGAAACAGAAGAATTTGAACCTGGTCACCAATATACGATTTATACACATACATACAATGGTATTAAACGTAATGGTTATCATTTTTATACTCAGTTAGAAGAAGGCGACAATATTATTTTTTATAATAGAACGAAAAATCAATCTGTCGTTGGTATTGGAGAGGTATCAAAACATATTCATGAGAAACCACCAATTCCAGGTAGAACGAATAGTACTGTAATTGAAGTGTCTTATGAAAAAGATATAACACCAATTACTTTGAGTACTTTAAATAAACATCCTAAACTGAAAAATTTATATTTCCTTCAAGAAAATGCCAAGCAAGCAATTGCAAGTATGTCACAGGCACAGTATGATGCAATTCTTGAAGTGAGTGAAAATAATGGTTTGAAATCACCATTTGAAATGGTTCAGAAACCAGACTTACTTGAAGATGAAAAAGAAGAAACGTTAAAACCATTTATCATGTTAGTCGTGGACCAAAAAGAAGAAGGTTTAAAGGCTGCGAATGATTTATTACAAAAAGCTAATGCCAATCCTGTCATTACAACTGGACATCCTGATTTTTCAGAAGATATGTTATACGGTAAATATTTACCTAATGAAACAGGGGCATTATATTATCGTGAAGGTTTTATTACACAGCTTATGCCGAAAAAAGACAAAAGTTATTTAGTTATTGATAATTTTAATCGAATTGATCCGGATATTTTCCAAACATATATAAATGTTTTAGAAGGATATGAAGTAACATTGCCACGATATAATAAAGACGGCAATATGATTAAATGGTCTCGCCAAAAAGACTCTTTCTATTATTTCAATCCTAATTGGCATATTGTAGGTATTACATATGATAGTTTGGAAGATATTAAGGCTAAATACTCAGAACAATTTTTGAAATATACACGTATCGTCAAAGTTAAACACGACTAGAATGATAGAATTAGTAATTGAACATTAAAATCTAAACCACATATAAATATAAAGCGGGTAATCATAAGTTAAGTACTAAACTTATTATAGATTACTCGTTTTTGTTTTAAGAACAGAATACTAAAATGTTGATTGTTAGTAATAGACGCTATTTATGTTAAAAGAAACTTTTAGTGATAAATAATGTGATTTACTAAAGGAAGAAATGATATATACATCTGTACTTATGATGGTTACTACTGGAAATGATTAAAATTATGATTGGTATTTTAAATGTGGCGTACGATAAATATAGAATATTAAATAAAATTTTATGTCAATTTCGTGTCGCTAAGACTTATAAAGTGACAACCTAGTTTAAATGTTTTTAAATAAGGAAAACTAACTATAAGTATTTATAAAGGAGTTAATAAATTATGCCAGTCGTATATTATGATGGAAACTGTATATATTGTTATAACTATGTCATTTGGTTAATTCAACATGGCTTACCAAAAACTTATCAATTTGCTACCTTAAAGGGTGAAATCGGACAACAATTTTTTGAACAACATCCGGAAGCCGCAAATAAAAATAGTGTGATTTTGCAGAAAGGCGACAAAATATATTTTGAATCACAAGCAATTATTAAATTAATCACAGCTTTACCTAATGCAACCAAACTACTTGGCGTAGGTTTATGGTTAGTACCAAAACCAATTCGAAACTTTGGATATCGAATGTTTGCTAATAATCGAAATCGAATGTGGAAAACTACGTGGCACCAACCAAATGAATATGAAAAATCATTCTTTTTAGATGATAATGCTAAAGTGAAATTAACTGATTGATAAAATATATGCTCTAATTGATAATAGACATAACAGTATAATTATGTATAGTAAGTTAGTAGACGAATATGTGATAAAACACGCACTATCAATTTAGAATGATTATAAAAAAGAAGGTGAAAACACTTTACAGATTAGAATTATTATAATATAATAGTTAATATAAACAAGTAAGGAAATTAATGATTTTAAGGAGTGTATTAAATATGAGTAATCAACAAGATGTTGTTAAAGAATTAAACCAACAAGTAGCAAACTGGACAGTAGCTTATACTAAACTACATAACTTCCACTGGTATGTGAAAGGGCCTAACTTCTTCTCATTACACGTTAAATTTGAAGAATTATATAATGAAGCAAGCCAATATGTAGATGAATTAGCTGAAAGAATTTTAGCAGTAGGTGGTAACCCTGTAGGTACTTTAACTGAATGCTTAGAGAAATCAATCGTGAAAGAAGCTGCGAAAGGGTATTCTGCAGAGCAAATGGTAGAAGAATTATCACAAGACTTTACAAACATTTCTAAACAACTAGAACAAGCAATTGAAATTGCTGGAAATGCCGGTGATGATGTATCAGAAGATATGTTTATTGGAATGCAAACATCAGTTGATAAGCACAACTGGATGTTTAAATCTTACTTAAGCTAATTATAGATAACTAATGATAGATACAAAAGCCAACATTCAATGGTAAGGTGACCATTGTCAATGTTGGCTTTTTGTTTGGAAAAAATAGACATCAAAAACTATGATGTACTATCGTTATATTTTAATTTATTCTGCGATTTCTAAAGCAATTTCCATCATTTGCGTGAATGAATTTTGACGTTCTTCTGGTGTTGTTGCTTCATCACGTAAAATATGGTCGCTAACTGTAAAGATACCAAGTGCTTTTTTACCAGCATGGATTGCGTTTAAATATAGACCAGCTGATTCCATTTCTATACCTAAGATCCCCATCTTTTTCCAAGCATCGTTGAATGTTGAATCAGCGTTATAAAATGTATCAGAAGATAATACATTACCTACATGAGTTGTAGCTCCGATTTGGTCAGCAACATTTTTAGCTTTAGTAACTAACTCAAAGTCAGCGATAGGCGCAAAATGTCCAGGAATATTGTATTGATCTACGTAATTTGAATTTGTTGATGCAGCTTGTGCAATAATTACATCGTATAAGTTAACATTTTCTTGTAATGCGCCACAAGAACCAATACGAATGATTGTATCAACATCAAAGAAATTATATAACTCATATGAGTAAATTCCGATACTTGGAATTCCCATTCCAGAACCCATTACTGATACTTCTTTACCTTTATATGTACCTGTGTAACCAAACATGTTACGCACATCATTAAATTGTTCAACATTTTCTAAAAAGTTATCAGCGATATATTTTGCGCGTAGCGGATCGCCAGGCATTAATACAGTTTTAGCTATTTTTACTCCGTTTGGTTGAATATGTGGTGTACCTTTTGTCATTTGTTATCTTCTCCTTAATATTCATTAATAGTTTTAAGATAACATTTGTTTCCCTTTTTTGCGAATTTTTGTACTATAGAATTAAAGAATTATAAAAATATAATTCTGATTAGCTTGTTGACAAGTCATCAAATGTGAATATGGCATCATGTTCAATTGCATTTAAATGTTTTGGGAAATGAAAATGTATAACTGTTCATGTATGCGTTTACATAAATCAATGACAAGATAATTATATTTTTAAAATAAATATGATTCATCGACAGCTATTATTTAATTTCTATTTTTATAATCAATCATAAAGGAGGAGATTAAAATGAACGATGCAAAATTGATTGATCACACTTTATTGAAGCCTGAGTCAACACGTGCGCAAATCGATAAATTT
>NZ_PPQS01000047.1:22374-87199 GCF_002902405.1 Staphylococcus schweitzeri | reverse complement strand
ATTGAAAGTACAGAGAATCGAATTGAATCAAAAGATAACATAACTAAAAAATAAAGCGAATATTTAAGGCGGAGTATAAATTTTAAATAAATGGGGAATGAGTATGAGCTCAATTATAGGAAGAATAGCAGTTTGGTTAGGCATCGTAGCTCAAATATATTTTAGTGTTGTCTTTGTCAGGATGATATCTATCAATATCGCTGGAGAATCTGATTACGAAACAATTTTCTTATTAGGTTTAATATTGACGCTTTTCACTGTCTTACCAACTGTCTTGACTGCGGTTTATATGGAAAGTTACTCGGTAATTGGAGGCACACTTTTTATTGTTTATGCAATCATTGCACTGTGTTTCCATAATTACCTTTCGTCAATCTTATGGTTGTTTGGTGGTATTGTACTGATTTGGACTGAATATTCAAAAGATGAATCGACAGACGAAGGTGAAAATAAAACTGTTAATATTGAAAGTACAGAGAATCGAATTGAATCAAAAGATAACATAACTAAAAAATAATGCGAATATTTAAGGTTGAGTATAAATTTTAAATAAATGGGGAATAGAGATGGAAAAAAACATAGAAAAATCATTCATACAGATAGGTTTATATTTTCAAATAGCATATACAGTATTTATAGCTATATCTTTGTCTGGTTTAATAATGTGTGCTGTAGTGATTTTCAGGTATATATATTTATTATCGAATGGAAAAGCTGACTATTTAGTGTGGATATTAGTTATATCTATACTGCTTACAATATTTATAATTATACTTTCAATCATACCTATTATCGTATTATCATTTATTTTGACTAAAGAAAGCACTTCAAAAGGCGTCATATTAATTGTATTGGCTATTATTGCTGCGTTATTATGCAACTTTGTGTCTGCAATACTCTGGTTTGCTTCAGCTATATCTCTTTTAGGTAGAAAAAAATCAGTATTTGCAACAGATACTATCACTATTCAAAACAATAAAGAAACGTCAAATCAAGCATCACATAAAGATACGTGTAAAACGGAACTAGATAGTCAAGTCGAACCTCCAGAGTTTAAAAATATCGCGACTAAAAATGTGGAAGGCTCCAACCAAGAAACACTTACAGATGAAGTTGAATCTGAAAATGATAGTGATTATGCAGGACCCCCAATTGAGTCAAAAAATCATTCATCTAAAAAAGATTAACGACATTATAATCGTGTCTTTCTCCAGAAATTAATACTCTGAAAATAAGATTATTTAAAATAAAGTTTTAAGCGCATTGCCAATCACTAATGGTAGTGCGCTTAATTTTTTCTTAAAAGTTTGAATATTTCGTTAAAAAGGGTGTCATTATTGTACTAATTAAATTAAGAGGAGTAAAATGTAATTAAAGAGAAAGTAATTTGAGGAGTGATTTTTATGACAAATAGCAAAGTAGCATTAGTAACTGGCGGAGCACAAGGGATTGGTTTTAAAATCGCTGAACGTTTAGTGGAGGATGGTTTTAAAGTAGCAGTAGTTGATTTCAATGAAGAAGGCGCAAAAGAAGCGGCACTTAAATTATCAAGTGATGGCTCCAAAGCTATTGCTATCAAAGCAGATGTATCAAATCGTGATGATGTATTTAATGCGGTAAGACAAACTGCAGCACAATTTGGTGACTTTCATGTCATGGTTAACAACGCTGGTCTCGGACCAACTACACCAATTGATACTATTACTGAAGAACAATTTAAAACAGTTTATGGTGTTAATGTTGCAGGTGTGTTATGGGGTATTCAAGCAGCACATGAACAATTTAAAAAATTTAATCACGGTGGTAAAATTATCAATGCAACATCTCAAGCAGGTGTAGAAGGAAATCCAGGTTTATCATTATACTGTAGTACAAAATTTGCAGTACGTGGTTTAACTCAAGTAGCCGCACAAGATTTAGCTTCTGAAGGCATTACTGTAAATGCTTTTGCACCAGGTATTGTACAAACACCAATGATGGAAAGTATTGCAGTGGCAACTGCTGAAGAAGCAGGTAAACCTGAAGAATGGGGCTGGGAACAATTTACTAATCAAATTGCTTTAGGAAGAGTTTCTCAACCTGAAGATGTATCTAATGTAGTCAGCTTTTTAGCAGGTAAAGATTCTGATTATATTACTGGACAAACAATTATTGTTGATGGTGGTATGAGATTTCGTTAATAATGATTTACTAACGATAAATAAATCCTTATTGTTAAGTTTAAAACTTGGCAGTAAGGATTTTTTTGATGCAATTAGAGTGAATTGTATTGGATGAAGTAATATGCTTTTAAAGATTTGGAGCATTATTATCGATAAAATCATCGCATCATATGTCTCTTTCAATATAACAATCGTTCGCATACTAAAGAGAAAGACACTTCTAGCTAATCTATACACATAAAAATTCATAAAAATATCTCATTTAATTTTTATAAATAAAAAATAGCGATAAAAAGCTTACAATACTTTATGTTTTTGTGATATATTTTTAATGTATAAAAGAGGTGGAAGATGTGGAAAAAGTTTTAATAACTGGTGGGGCTGGTTTTATAGGTTCTCATTTAGTAGATTTTTTACAACAAGACTATGATGTTTATGTTCTAGATAATTATAGAACGGGCAAACGAGAAAATATAAAAAACTTGGCCGAAGATCATGTCTTTGAACTTGATATTTGTGATTATAATGCAGTAAAGCAAATCATGAAAACATATCAATTTGGATATGTTATTCATTTAGCAGCTTTAGTAAGTGTTGCTGAGTCTGTTGAAAAGCCTATTTTATCTCAAGAAATTAATGTCGTTGCAACATTAAGATTATTAGAAACCATTAAAACATATAATCGCGATATTAAACGCTTTATCTTTGCATCATCAGCGGCTGTTTATGGCAATCTTCCTGATTTACCTAAGAGTGATCAATCATTAATTTTACCGTTGTCGCCTTATGCAATTGATAAATATTATGGAGAGCGAACAACATTAAATTACTGTTCACTATATAACATTCCAACATCAGTTGTTAAATTTTTTAATGTATTTGGACCCAGACAAGATCCTAACTCACAATATTCAGGTGTGATTTCAAAAATGTTCGATTCATTTGAGCATAATAAACCTTTTACGTTCTTTGGGGATGGCTTACAAACAAGAGATTTTGTATATGTATATGATGTTGTTCAATCAGTACGTTTAATTATGGAGCATAAAGATGCAATTGGACGTGGATACAATATTGGGACAGGGACATTCACAAATTTATTAGAAGTATATCGAATCATTGGTGAATTATATGGTAAATCTGGCGAGCATGATTTTAAACAAGCAAGAAAAGGAGATATTAAGCATTCTTATGCAGATATTACTAATTTAAAAACGTTAGGGTTTGTTCCTAAATACACAGTAGAAACTGGTTTGAAGGATTACTTTAATTTTGAGGTAGATAATATTGAAGAAGTTACGAAAAAAGAAGTGGAAATGTCATAAAGATATTAATGAAGATGTACATATTAATAAAGAATATGACTATCAAAGAAAATTAGATGCACTTGAAGAAGTGCATAAAGCCTATTTCCCAATCAAACGTACAATCGATTTAGTATTAAGTATTATTTTATTATGCTTAACGTTTCCAATTATGGTTATTTTTGCAGTCGCGATTGTTTTAGACTCTCCTGGAACCCCTATTTATAGTCAGGTGAGAGTTGGAAAAATGGGTAAATTAATAAAAATTTATAAATTGCGTTCAATGTGCAAAAATGCAGAGAAAAATGGTGCGCAGTGGGCTGATAAAGATGATGATCGTATAACAAATGTAGGCAAGTTCATCCGTAAAACACGAATTGATGAATTACCACAATTAATCAATGTAGTTAAAGGAGAAATGAGTTTTATAGGTCCCCGTCCAGAACGTCCGGAATTTGTAGAATTATTTAGTTCAGAGGTTAAAGGTTTTGAGCAAAGATGTCTTGTTACCCCTGGATTAACAGGACTTGCACAAATTCAAGGTGGATATGACTTAACGCCAGAACAAAAATTGATGTATGACATGAAATATATACATAAATGTAGCATGATGATGGAATTATACATATCAGTTAGAACACTTATGGTTGTTATAACAGGGGAGGGCTCAAGGTAGGCTTAATTTCGTAAAAAATTGAATTCATAATTCATTTTCAAAATTATAATCAGTAGTCATGATAAAAAGGAGTAAACCTTTGAGAATCATTTGTAGAATTAAGCAATATGTATACTAGTGCGAGTGACATTTTAAATGATGATAGATTATTAGCAGAGAGATCCTCACTAAGAAAATGAAAGTACAGCGTTAAAGGGGTTTGTAACAGTTGAAAATTATATATTGTATTACTAAAGCAGATAATGGTGGTGCACAAACACACCTCATTCAACTCGCTAATCATTTTTGTTTACATCATGACGTTTATGTCATTGTAGGTGACCGTGGGCCGATGATTGAACAGCTAGATGCAAGAGCAAAGGTAGTTGTTATTGAACATTTAGTAGGGCCTATTGATATTAAGCAAGACATATTAGCGATTAAAGCATTAGCACAATTTTTCTCGAAGGTTCAACCGGATGTCATTCATTTACATTCCTCAAAAGCTGGTACAGTAGGGCGCATTGCACGTCTTATTTCTAAGTCGAGAGGTGCACGTGTCATTTTTACAGCGCATGGTTGGGCGTTTACAGAGGGCGTTAAGCCAGTTAAAAAATTTATATATTTAATGATTGAAAAATTAATGTCACGTATTACAGATAGTATTATTTGTGTTTCAAAATTTGATGAAGAGTTAGCTATGAAATATCGATTTAACCAATTGAAATTAACTACGATACATAATGGCATTGCCGATGTTTCAGTTGTGAAGCAGACACTAACAAACGAAACACAAGAAAGTATGGTTAATGTAGGTGGAGCACCAGTAAATCAATATGATGTTCATGTTGAGCGGTCATTACAGCATCAATTTGTGATGATTGCACGGTTTGCTTATCCAAAATTGCAACAGAATTTAATTGCAGCCATTGCGATTTTGAAATCACAATACAGAAAACATGCACATTTTACATTTATTGGAGATGGATTGACATTAAATGATTGTAAGCAGCAAGTGACGCAAGCTGGTTTAGATAATGATGTCACATTTTTAGGAAATGTTATTAACGCGAGTAACTTATTATCACAATATGACACGTTTATTTTAATAAGCAAGCACGAAGGATTGCCAATCAGCATTATCGAAGCTATGGCTACAGGGTTACCAGTTATTGCAAGTCGAGTGGGCGGTATTACTGAATTAGTAACGAATAATGGCGTATGTGTCAAAAATAATCGCCCCGAGACGATTGCCAAAGTATTGGCGGAATATTTAACAGCTGATGATTATGACGCATTGAGTAACCAATCGAGAAAACGTTATTTAGAATGTTTTACTGAGGAGAAAATGATTAAAGAAGTGGAAGACGTTTATAATGGAAAATCAACATAATAGTAAATATCTCACATTGTTACTTATCGGTTTATCGATTTTCATTCAGCAATCTTCGGTTATTGCTGGCGTGAATGTATCTATAGCTGACTTTATTACATTACTTATATTAGTTTATTTGCTTTTTTTCGCTAACCATTTATTAAAAGCAAATCATTTTTTACAGTTTTTTATTGTTTTGTATACATATCGTATGATAATGACGCTAATTTTACTATTTTTTGATGATTTGATTTTTATTACGGTGAAAGAAGTACTAGCTTCTACAGTTAAATATGCATTTGTAGTCATTTACTTCTATTTAGGTATGATTATTTTTAAATTAGGTAACAGTAAAAAAGTAATCGTTACATCTTATATTATTAGTAGTGTTACAATCGGGATATTTTGCATAATTGCTGGTTTAAATAAGTCGCCTTTACTCATGAAATTACTTTATTTTGATGATATTCGCTCGAAAGGGTTAATGAATGACCCTAACTATTTTGCGATGACACAAATTATCACATTAGTGCTCGCATACAAATATATTCATAATTACATATTTAAGTTTATTGCTTGTATCATTTTACTTTGGTCTTTAACAACTACAGGTTCTAAGACTGCGTTTATCATACTAATTGTCCTCGCGGTTTATTTCTTTATTAAAAAGTTATTTAGTAGAAATGCAGTAAGTGTTGTTAGTATGTTGGTCATAATGTTGATATTGCTTTGTTTCACATTTTATAACATTAACTATTATTTATTCCAATTGAGTGATCTTGATGCGTTGCCGTCATTAGATCGAATGGCGTCTATTTTTGAAGAAGGGTTTGCATCACTAAATGATAGTGGGTCTGAAAGAAGTGTTGTATGGATTAATGCCATTTCAGTAATCAAATACACTTTAGGATTCGGTGTTGGCTTAGTTGATTATGTACATATTGGATCACAAATTAATGGTATTTTGCTCGTTGCACATAATACATATTTACAAATTTTTGCTGAATGGGGCATTTTATTTGGAGCTTTATTTATCATCTATTTACTGTACTTACTATTTGAATTATTTAGATTTAACATTTCTGGTAAAAATGTAACAGCAATTGTTGTAATGTTGACCATGCTGATTTACTTTTTAACGGTATCTTTTAACAATTCGAGGTATGTAGCTTTTATTTTAGGAATTATCGTCTTTATTGTTCAATATGAAAAAATGGAAAGGGATCGTAATGAAGAGTGATTCACTAAAAGAAAATATTATTTATCAGGGACTTTATCAACTAATTAGAACACTAACACCTTTGATCACTATACCAATTATTTCACGTGCGTTTGGACCTACTGGAGTGGGTATAGCATCTTTCTCTTTCAATATCGTGCAATACTTTTTAATGATTGCAAGTGTTGGTGTACAGTTATATTTTAATAGAATTATCGCGCAATCTGTGGGTAACAAACAACAGTTATCTCAACAATTTTGGGACATATTTATTAGTAAACTACTCTTATCTGTGACTGTATTGGTCAGTTACATTGCAACCATTACTTTATTGATAGATGATTACTACATAATTTTCCTACTACAGGGGATTTATATTATAGGTGCCGCGCTTGATATTTCATGGTTTTATGCAGGTACTGAAAAATTTAAAATCCCTAGTTTAAGTAATATTGTTGCTTCTGGAATTGTGTTAGGTGTTGTAGTTATTTTTGTTAAGGACCAATCAGATTTATCATTGTACGTATTTACAATTTCTATCGTAACAGTGATAAACCAAATACCTTTATTTATCTACTTGAAACGATATATCATATTTGTGTCGATTAATTGGAGACAAGTTTGGCACATATTTTGTTCATCACTAGCATACTTGCTACCGAATGGACAGCTCAATTTATATACAAGTATTTCGTGTGTTGTGCTAGGGCTATTAGGTACGTACCAACAAGTAGGTATCTTTTCTAACGCATTTAATATTTTAACGGTCGCAATAATTTTGATTAATACATTCGATCTTGTGATGATTCCCAGAATTACGAAAATGTCGACGCATCCATCACATAGTTTGACTAAAACTTTAGCAGATAATATGAACATTCAATTGATATTAACGGTACCTATGGTCTTTGGTTTAATTGCAATTATGCCATCATTTTATTTATGGTTCTTTGGTGAGGAATTCGCATCAACTGTTCCATTGATGACCATTTTAGCGATACTTGTATTAATCATTCCATTAAATATGTTAATAAGTAGGCAATATTTATTGATAGTGAATAAAATACGTTTATATAATGCGTCAATTACTATTGGTGCGGTCGTTAATATAGTATTATGTTTGATTCTAATATATTTATTTGGTATTTACGGCGTTGCAATTGCACGTTTAGTTACAGAATTTATATTACTCATTTGGCGATTTATTGATATTACTAAAATCAATGTGAAGTTGAATATTGTAAGTGCACTTCAATGTACGATCGCAGCAGTAATTATGTTTATTGTGCTTGGTGTGGTCAATCATTATTTGCCCCCTACAATGTACGCTACGCTACTATTAATTACGATTGGTATAGTAGTTTATCTTTTATTAATGATGACTATGAAAAATCAATACGTATGGCAAATATTGAGTCATCTTCGACATAAAACAATTTAAGTATCGGTAACGCTATACTTTAGAAAATTAAGATTAAAAAGAAAAGGCAATTTCTTATTGAAAAAGGGAAATTGCCTTTTTTAATTCTTTTTGGAAGCGGGAAACAAAAGCTGTTAAATGCTTTTTTGCATTCAATGTTGAATATTATATTAATTTCGAATATTTAAATTTTATATAATTGGATATAACAAATAAATAATAATTATTGCAAAATGCCCCCGAAATTAATTATTATAAAGGTATATTCATAAAAGGAGGAATATACTTATGGCATTTAAATTACCAAATTTACCATATGCATATGATGCATTGGAACCATATATAGATCAAAGAACAATGGAGTTTCATCACGATAAACATCACAATACGTACGTCACAAAATTAAACGCAACAGTTGAAGGAACAGATTTAGAACATCAATCACTAGCGGATATGATTGCTAATTTAGACAAAGTTCCGGAAGCGATGAGGATGTCAGTCCGTAATAATGGCGGTGGTCATTTTAACCATTCATTATTCTGGGAAATACTTTCACCTAATTCTGAAGAAAAAGGTGGCGTAATAGATGACATCAAAGCGCAGTGGGGCACTTTAGATGAATTTAAAAATGAATTTGCAAATAAGGCAACAACATTATTTGGATCAGGTTGGACTTGGTTAGTTGTTAATGATGGAAAATTAGAAATTGTGACAACGCCAAATCAAGATAATCCATTAACAGAAGGCAAAACACCAATCTTACTATTTGATGTTTGGGAGCATGCCTACTATTTGAAATATCAAAATAAACGTCCAGACTATATGACTGCATTTTGGAATATTGTTAACTGGAAAAAAGTTGATGAATTATACCAAGCAGCAAAATAATAAATATAATTATTGAACTAAGGTGGAGCATCTTTAAGGTGTTCCATCTTTTTTTATTACTCACAACAAATGCTAATCATTCATATTTAATTGGAACAATATCTCTCTTGTATTGAAAAACAGTATTAACTGGATAACATATTTATAATGTATAAATTGATAGAATGAGTAGTTTTTGTGAATTTAAAGTAAAATTTTTATAAAAAATGTAATTATTCAAAAAACTAGTTGCTTTTCTTTTGTAATCATAAGATAATATATTTGTAATCAAATTGTAATATAAGGGGTAAGAGGAAAATGAAAAAATTAGCAACTATAGGATCTATCATTGCAACAAGTACTTTATTATTAACAAACGTACCTTATCAAGAAGCACATGCCGCTAGCACAGTTTCAAATGTTACAAACCAACAAAATCAAGCTACTCAAAAAGATCGACCATATGGCGGAGTTATACCACAAGGAATGACACAAGCACAATATGTTGAACTAGAGAAAGCCGTACCTAAATTGAGTGCAAGTAGTAACATGCAAGACTATAATATGAAATTATTCGATGCCACTCAAAACATTGCAGATAAATATAATGTAACAATTACAACAAATTTAGGTGCCTTTAAACCACATGCTGTTAGAGATATGAATGGTCATGCTTTACCTGTAACGAAAAATGGTAATTTTTATCAAACAAACGTAGATGCAAATGGCGTTAATCATGGCGGGAGTGAAATGGTTCAAAATAAAACAGGACATATGAATGAACAATCAATGATGAATCAAAAACAAATGGGTCAACATCAAATGAATAATCACCAAGGACATATGCAACAACAAGTTAATGTGCAGTCATCAAATCATCAAATGAAACAAAATGATAAGAAAGTATTACCAGCGACAGGTGAAAGTGTAACAACTAGTATAGTTACTGTGAGTGTTGCTGTACTGCTTTTGGTATCTGGTTTATTCTTAACATTTAGACATCGCTCAGCAAACAAATAACATAAGAGCATAACAAAGTAGAAAAATCATGTGATTATCTGAATAGTTATTGTCAATAAAACAATAGCATTACAGTCATCACATGATTTCTTTTTGTCTAAAATATTTAATAATCTGATTGTCTGATTCTTGTTAGCGTTAATTCAGAAATATCTTGAGGGATGTACCATTTATTAATCATAATTGGATATGGCGTTTGTGCATACAATCTTTCAATAATGAGCCAACAATGCATATCTCCATCAAACACGTGATTCTGATTTTTAAAGTGTGGTGCTTTGGTAATAGACATTTTTAAATCAGATTGATAGGCATTATTGTATATTGTTTGCTCTACAAATGTTTTCATATCTTCTTCATTCTGAGTATTTACTTTAAATGTATCGATTACGTTGAGTGGTATAAAGGTAAAGCAAAATGCGTCAGCTTGCTTAGAATGATTGTCCTTTTTTTGATAATAGCGTTCCATTGCAATGACGGCAGAAGGATGGTTTGCAAACAAATGATTTGTATATTCACTTTCTAAATCAACACGATAATTAATTGATGACATAGATACGCGATCTAGCAATATTTGATCAAGTGGATGCTTAAATTGATCCATACTTGAAGCGTGTTGGGCATTCGTTTGTGGTATAACGAAGTGTCCCTTCCCTCTAGTACTTTCTACAATACCGTCTTCAGTCAGCAATTTAATAGCTTGGCGCAATGTCATTCGACTTACTTCAAAACGTGCACATAGTTCCTTTTCAGTAGGCAGTGCATGACCACTAGGATACTTTCCGATTTGAATTTCTTTATATAACGTATTATAAATCGTTAAAAATTTTGGTTGTGTTTGTGTCACGTAGCCAACCTCCATAAAGTTACTTTATCACTCTCATCATACAATAATTTTTACTGAAATTGGCAAAATAATAAAAATTAAACACCGAGGTTCCTTAATAATTGAATTTGTAAAGTGCTAGTAGTTATTGCTGTAAAATGTTCTAAATATTGTCAAAATGTAATTCTTGAAAGCGCTTTTAAAAAATATTATTATATATATGGTTAGACAAATAGACAAATTACTATACAAATATTGGGAGGAATATTTTATGAAATCAACACCACATATCAAACCGATGAATGACGTCGAAATTGCAGAAACGGTTCTATTGCCAGGAGACCCGTTACGAGCAAAATTCATTGCAGAAACATATTTGGACAATGTGGAGCAGTTCAATACCGTGAGAAATATGTTTGGTTATACTGGAACATATAAAGGTAAAAGAGTTTCTGTTATGGGTTCTGGAATGGGAATGCCATCCATTGGAATATACTCTTATGAGCTAATTCATACATTTGGTTGTAAGAAATTAATCCGTGTTGGTTCTTGCGGCGCAATGCAAGAAAATATTGATTTATACGATGTAATTATTGCGCAAGGTGCTTCTACCGACTCAAATTACGTTCAACAATATCAGTTGCCAGGACATTTTGCACCGATTGCTT
Organism: Staphylococcus schweitzeri; assembly: GCF_002902405.1. Lineage (GTDB taxonomy): Bacteria > Bacillota > Bacilli > Staphylococcales > Staphylococcaceae > Staphylococcus > Staphylococcus schweitzeri. The sequence goes on along the minus strand of NZ_PPQS01000047.1, from coordinate 75,683 downwards.
CTTATCATTTATTAGAAAAAGCAGTTGAGAAAGCACGTGATAAAGGTGTGCGCCATCATGTAGGTAATGTGTTATCAAGTGATATTTTCTATAACGCGGATACAACAGCAAGTGAGCGCTGGATGCGTATGGGTATTTTAGGTGTAGAAATGGAATCAGCTGCATTATATATGAATGCGATTTATGCTGGAGTCGAAGCATTAGGTGTGTTTACAGTGAGCGATCATTTAATTCATGCTACGTCAACAACACCTGAAGAAAGGGAACGTGCATTCACTGATATGATTGAAATTGCACTGTCATTGGTGTAGATAATTATGAATGTTGAATATTCTAAAATAAAAAAAGCCGTACCTATATTATTATTCTTATTTGTATTCAGTTTGGTTATAGACAACTCATTCAAATTGATTTCGGTAGCCATTGCTGATGATTTAAATGTCTCTGTAACAACAGTAAGTTGGCAAGCAACTTTAGCAGGTTTAGTTATTGGAATTGGTGCCGTTGTATACGCCTCTTTATCAGATGCAATTAGTATACGTACATTATTTATTTACGGTGTGATTTTAATCATTATTGGTTCAATAATTGGTTATATTTTCCAACATCAATTCCCATTACTTTTAGTTGGACGTATTATACAAACAGCAGGTTTAGCAGCTGCTGAGACACTATATGTAATATATGTAGCAAAATATCTTTCTAAAGAGGATCAGAAGACCTACCTAGGCTTAAGTACGAGTAGTTATTCCTTGTCATTAGTTATCGGAACATTATCAGGTGGATTTATTTCTACGTATTTACACTGGACAAATATGTTTTTAATTGCATTAATCGTAGTATTTACGTTGCCATTCCTATTTAAATTATTACCAAAAGAAAATAATACGAATAAAGCCCATTTAGATTTTGTTGGCTTAATTCTAGTGGCAACTATCGCTACAACAGTCATGCTGTTTATTACGAACTTTAATTGGTTATATATGATTGGTGCCTTAATTGCGATTATCGCTTTTGCGCTATATATTAAAAATGCTCAACGTCCATTAGTAAACAAATCATTTTTCCAAAATAAACGTTATGCTTCATTTTTATTTATAGTATTTGTAATGTATGCCATCCAATTGGGTTATATTTTTACGTTCCCATTCATAATGGAACAAATTTATCATCTACAACTAGACACAACATCACTGTTATTAGTACCGGGTTATATTGTAGCAGTCATCGTTGGTGCACTAAGTGGTAAAATCGGCGAATATCTTAATTCAAAACAAGCGATTATCACAGCAATTATTTTAATCGCACTGAGCTTGATTTTACCTGCATTTGCAGTAGGTAATCACATTTCAATCTTCGTCATTTCTATGATATTTTTTGCAGGTAGCTTTGCTTTAATGTATGCCCCGTTACTTAACGAGGCCATTAAATCAATAGACATTAACATGACAGGTGTGGCTATTGGTTTTTACAATTTAATTATTAACGTAGCGGTATCAGTAGGTATTGCGATTGCAGCCGCTCTAATCGATTTTAAAGCATTGAATTTCCCAGGTAATGATGCATTAAGTTCACATTTCGGTATCATCTTAATCATCTGGGGCTTGATGAGCATTGTCGGATTAGTTTTATTCGTCATATTAAACCGTTGGACACAATCTGAAAAATAAATAGATATAAATTCGCGAGATATATTCGTATTTATAGTAAAATTAAATAAAGAGATTATATAACACGAGGAGTAGTTAGTATGAAATTTGAGAAATATATAGATCACACTTTATTGAAGCCTGAGTCAACCCGTACGCAAATCGATAAAATCATCGATGAAGCGAAAGCATACAATTTTAAATCTGTATGTGTGAATCCAACGCATGTTAAATATGCAGCAGAACGTCTAGCTGATTCAGATGTGTTAGTTTGTACAGTGATTGGCTTCCCATTGGGGGCATCGACAACTGAAACGAAAGCATTTGAAACAGAAGATGCGATTCAAAATGGTGCAGATGAAATTGATATGGTCATCAATATTGGCGCCTTAAAAGATGAGCGATATGATGATGTACAACAAGACATTGAAGCGGTAGTTAAAGCGGCAAAAGGTCACACAGTAAAAGTAATTATTGAGACGGTATTGTTGAACCACGATGAGATTGTGAAAGCGAGTGAGTTAACCAAAGCAGCTGGTGCTGACTTCGTTAAAACTTCAACAGGTTTTGCAGGTGGTGGTGCGACTGCAGAAGACGTTAAATTAATGAAAGATACAGTCGGTGCTGATGTAGAAGTAAAAGCATCAGGTGGCGTACGTAATTTAGAAGATTTCAGTAAAATGATTGAAGCAGGTGCGACACGTATTGGTGCGAGCGCAGGCGTTCAAATTATGCAAGGTTTAGAGGCAGATTCAGATTACTAAATTAAAAAATAAAATGATGAGTATGGGACATTGTGTTCATAATTTAAGCGAGTCGAAATGATCTTTAAATCATCAAACATTTCTGTGATTCGAATAAACATTAAATAGTAATAGAAATCGTAACGAATCAATCTGTTTTAGAAAATTTATTTTACATTTGAAACAAGATATAGAATTTGACATCGATAGCTTACAAAAAAATTCAAGTGTATATATTCAAAATGAGTAATAGAAATATAAATGCTCTGTCCTAAGCTCTAATAAAAAGGATGATAAAAATGAGAATGATAGATATTATTGAGAAAAAACGTGATGGTCATGCATTAACTACTGAAGAAATTAACTTCTTCATTGATGGATACGTAGAAGGTGATATTCCGGATTATCAAGCATCAAGTCTAGCAATGGCGATTTATTTTCAAGATATGAATGATGATGAGAGAGCTGCATTAACTATGGCGATGGTTAATTCGGGGGATATGATTGATTTAAGTAATATAAAAGGAATAAAGGTAGATAAACATTCAACAGGTGGTGTAGGAGATACAACGACATTAGTATTAGCACCATTAGTAGCAGCAGTTAATGTTCTGGTTGCTAAAATGAGTGGACGAGGATTAGGACATACAGGCGGAACCATTGATAAATTAGAGGCAATTGACGGTTTCCATGTTGAAATTGATGAGACAACATTCGTTAAATTAGTGAATGATAATAAAGTAGCTGTTGTTGGTCAATCAGGCAACTTAACTCCGGCAGATAAAAAAATGTATGCTTTAAGAGATGTTACAGGTACGGTTAACTCCATTCCATTAATTGCTTCTTCAATAATGAGTAAAAAAATTGCTGCGGGTGCTGATGCAATCGTATTAGATGTAAAAACAGGTAACGGTGCTTTTATGAAAACTTTAGAAGATGCTGAAGCATTAGCGCATGCAATGGTAAGAATTGGTAATAATGTTGGAAGAAATACAATGGCGATTATTTCCGACATGAATCAACCACTTGGTCGAGCAATAGGCAATGCGCTTGAACTAAAAGAGGCGATAGATACATTAAAAGGTCATGGACCGGAAGACTTAACAGAACTTGTGTTAACATTAGGTTCTCAAATGGTTGTACTAGCTAACAAGGCTGACACACTAGAAGAAGCAAGAGGACTATTAATCGAAGCAATAGAAACAGGTGCTGCATTAGACAAATTCAAAATTTTTGTTAAAAATCAAGGTGGCGACGAAACAGTTATTGACCATCCAGAGCGTTTGCCACAAGCTCAATATCAAATCGAATATAAAGCTAAAAAATCAGGTTATGTTACGGAGTTAGTATCAAATGACATTGGTGTAGCTTCAATGATGCTAGGCGCAGGACGTCTTACTAAAGAAGATGATATTGATTTAGCAGTAGGCATTGTTTTAAATAAAAAAATTGGGGATAAAGTAGAAGAAGGCGAATCATTATTAACGATTCACAGTAATCGCCAAGATGTAGACGATGTTGTTAAAAAATTAGATTCAAGCATAACAATTGCTGATCATGTTGTATCGCCTACGTTAATTCACAAAATCATAACGGAGTAGGAGAGGAAAGCGATTGAACATATTGAGATATTTATTAGGTATAGGTTTTAGTGCAATTGGTGTTTTACATTTTACGAGAGAACAACAATTTAGAAATATCATACCCAAATGTTTACCGCTACGAAAAACAGCAGTTATTATTACAGGTGTTTTTGAAATATTATTTGGGCTGTCACTTTTAATAAAAAGGCCTTCACAACGTTTGAAAAATGTGATTAATCTATTTTTATTAGCAGTATTCCCAGCAAATATTTATATGGCTGTTAAAAAGTTACCACTAGGTGATAAGCAATTGCCGACATGGCAATTATATTTAAGGTTACCTTTGCAATTTGTGTTAATGGGAATCATTAAAAAATTATAACTCACGATTTAGATTAAAATGATGTGAAGTAGAAAAAATAAAGCAGTTAGACAATGGTGGAATTATCAACATTGTTTAACTGCTTTTTTAATTAGAACAAGTAAATATTTTGAAAAAATGTTATTTACTTTCCAGTACCGAATACATCATGCCATTCATCGCGTTTATCTAAAAATGCTTGGGCAATCGTTTTAGCACCTTCTAAAGAATGACTTGCAGCCCAACCACATTGCACTTCGTTACATGCAGGAACTTCAGTAGCATTTAATACATCATTTAATGTTGCTTCAATAATATTTAAAACATCATCGTAATTGTCATGGTTGATAAACGACACATAGAAACCAGTTTGACAACCCATAGGACTTAAATCTACAACTTTATCGCTATGGTTTCTAATGTTCTCAGCCATTAAATGTTCTAATGAATGTAATCCAGGCATGTCCATATGTTCTTTATTGGGTTGTTTGAAGCGAATATCATATTTATGAATCACATCTCCGTTCAAGCCTTCCATTGTTCCCGCTAATCTAATAAAAGGTGCAACCACTTTAGTATGATCTAAATTGAAACTTTCTACATTCATTTTTGTCATCTTATATCCTCCTATTAACTTCTCAACACTATAAATCGCGTGTGATTTATTGCATTATGAAACGTAAACTTGTTGTATGTTTTGTTATTTAACAATACTTTGATTGTAACAATAGCGCTAATGTTTTACAATTTGAAACTTTCGGTAATATATGAGCTATCATTTCAGTTGTTAGAAAATTTAGTAAATAAAGAAAAATTAGATGACATTATGAGATAAAACCGATAGAATAAGTAATAATTCATTTTGAAAGAACAAAATATTGTGGATGATTAAAATGGTTGTAGGGTAAAAGGGAGATAATAAAAATGAGTGAAAAACAACAAATTCTCGATTATATTGAAACAAATAAATATAGCTATATCGAAATCAGTCATAGAATTCATGAGCGTCCTGAACTTGGAAATGAAGAAATATTTGCATCTCGAATTTTAATAGACAAATTGAAGGAAAATGACTTTAGTATTGAGACTGAAATTGCGGGGCATGCGACAGGATTTATTGCTACACATGATTCAGGTGTTGATGGTCCAGCTATTGGATTTTTAGCAGAATATGATGCTTTACCAGGATTAGGGCATGCTTGTGGACATAACATTATTGGAACCGCGAGTATACTCAGTGCCATAGGTCTAAAGCAAGTGATTGATCAAATAGGTGGTAAAGTTGTTGTGCTTGGATGCCCAGCAGAAGAAGGTGGCGAAAACGGGAGTGCCAAAGCTTCTTATGTTAAAGCAGGTGTTATTGATCAGATAGACATTGCTTTGATGATTCATCCTGGAAATGAAACATATAAAACAATCGATACTTTAGCAGTTGATGTTTTAGATGTTAAGTTTTATGGGAAAAGTGCACATGCATCTGAAAATGCAGATGAAGCATTAAACGCATTAGATGCTATGATTAGCTATTTTAACGGTGTAGCACAACTCCGACAACATATTAAAAAAGGTCAACGAGTACATGGTGTTATTTTAGATGGAGGGAAAGCAGCAAATATTATTCCAGATTATACACATGCACGTTTTTACACTCGAGCGATGACACGAAAGGAATTGGATGTGTTGACTGAAAAAGTAAATCAAATTGCTAGAGGTGCGGCAATTCAAACTGGTTGTGACTTTGAGTTTGGCCCAATTCAAAATGGCGTAAATGAGTTTGTTAAAGCACCGAAATTAGATGATTTATTTGCAAAATATGCCGAGGAGGTTGGTGAAGCAGTTATTGATGATGATTTTGGTTATGGCTCTACGGATACAGGGAACGTAAGTCATGTTGTGCCAACAATACATCCTCATATTAAAATAGGATCACGTAATTTAGTAGGACATACGCATAGATTTAGAGAAGCAGCTGCGAGTGTACATGGTGATGAAGCATTAATTAAAGGTGCTAAAATTATGGCATTAATGGGATTAGAGTTAATAACCAATCAAGAATTATATCAAGACATAGTTGAAGAACATGTGCATTTGAAAGGGAATGGGAAGTAATGGCAAATTATGGTAATAAGCCGAACTTAGCGTTAAGTGATTTATATGACAAAGATGTTGTCTATACGTCAAGACCTTCGTATATATCGAATCCATGGTTGAAACCGGACGAACATCAATCTAATTTTTTAACTGGTAGGGAGTTATTAATAGCAAATCAATTACCTGTTATTGTTCACGAAGCTAGTGCGACAGACAAATTGCATCAGCTATTTCAAGTTATTGGTAAGGATGTACCGAACTCAATTTATACATTTAACAATCAGCAATCTTACGAAAACTTGATCAAACAATTGGCACATAAGGAAAATAAAAAGATTTATTTTCAATATATTCATGATGAAACAATCTTGAATCAGCAATATTATGCATTAGATAAAACGTTATTTGTTGCTTTAAATAATAAAGCAAGAATACCTGAATGGACAAATGGGAAGTTTTTACCAAAAAGAAAAGTTGTAAAAATTGAGCAATTCGAAAGCGAGATTAAGAATTGGGAATTCCCGTTTGTAATTAAGCCGGGAGATGATCTTCCGACAGCAGGTGGCTATGGCGTTATGATTTGTTATCATGATGCAGATTTACAAAAAGCGATAACGCGTATTAAAGAGGCAACTGCTGAAACGAATTCGCTTATTATCGAACAGAAGATTGAAGAAAAAGCGAATTATTGCGTTCAGTTTGCATACTCGGAATCGCTAGGCATTCAATATCTTGGTGCGGCAACGCAATTAACGGATAAGTACGGATTTTATAACGGAAATGAAAATACTACTAATGTACCAGAGCACGTTATAGAAGCAGGTAGACAAATTATGGAAATCGGTGTGAATCAAGGATTCTTTGGTGTGGCTGGTTTTGACTTGCTCGTCGATGAGGATGATAACGTTTATGCGATTGATTTAAACTTTAGACAAAATGGTTCAACTAGCATGTTATTACTTGCTAATGAGTTGAATTCAGGATATCAAAAGTTTTATAGTTATCATTCAAAAGGTGATAACACACATTTCTTCAATACTATTTTGAAATATGTAGACGAGGGAAGTTTATATCCACTGTCATACTATGATGGAGATTGGTACGGTGAAAATAAAGTTAAGTCAAGGTTTGGTTGTATTTGGCATGGAAATTCTAAAGAAGTAGTTTTAGAGAAAGAGCGTGCATTTTTAGAGGAACTTGATAATAAATACTAGCTCTTGTAGTGAACCTAGACAATTAAAAGATTATTAAACTGAAAATTTTTCTAATTATGCCTATGATGTTAAATGTTCTATTTTGGGTATATAAAAATGTTGAGGTAGGGATGGTTTCTATTAAAGATTGATAGAAATCATCCTCTTTTTTAGTGAAAATAGTGGAAGTAGTAAGTATACTTTAATATAAATATAAGATGTCCTAGTAGATTTTGCTTTAATTTATAAGGCTTAATTTTTAACTGGGAAACATGACATTAAATTGAACTAGTGATATGTCTCATTGACTATCATGTTGGAGTCATTTACTATTTTAAGTATTACATATTTTGAAAAGTGAGGGTCAAGGATGTCTTATAAAACATATTCGTTCTTTAGAGATATATTAATAAATGAATATATTTATTTTGCCTCTAAAAATAAAAAATTAGTACGTCTTAATTATAAAAGCAAAGACTACATAGGCGTATGGACAGATGAAAATATGGCCGAATCATTTTTAACAAGTCGAGATATTCCGTTTGATAAAGTAGTTAAAATGGATGTTGATAGATTTGCGACTTATGAATTAGATGATTTATTCGATGAACAAGATTATATAGTTATGAATCAAACGATTGAAGAAGAGGGTCATTTATTAAATGTGGTAAGTGTGACACAAGAAATTATGACAGAATTAGACAAAATTAGAATCAAAGAATTTGTCCAAGATGTAGCGAAATATGATGAAGTATACGGCTTAACTAAAAAAGGAAGTAAGCAGTTTATTCTCATTAGTGAAAATGATAATGATGAAAAAAGACCTCATATTATGCCAGTGTGGAGTATAAAAAGTAGGGCATTAAAGGTACGAGATGAAGATTTTGAAGAATGTGATCTTATTACCATAGAGGGGTCTGTCTTTAGCGAATGGCTTGATGAACTTAGAGATGATCAAAAGGCTGTCGCTATAGATTTGAAAACAGGTGTAGTTGGTACCATTGTATCAGCACAAAAATTATCAAATGAATTAACGTTTTAATAGAATGACAAGAAGTGTATTTGATCTTTGATTTGATAGAATTGGTAAATAAACTATTAATTAGAATGAAACTATCTATGTTTATAGGAGTTAAGTAATATAACATTGCTTAGCTTCTTTTTGTATTTAGTTTGTAATATATTTCAAATAAATAAAAGATCATTGATATCGTGTAATTTGAAACTGACACTAATATGAATGATCTTTTTATGATTATAACGCTAAATATAATGCGCCTATTGCACCTGAAAATGCGCCGTTTTCAACATAGTATGGTTTACAACCACGTAAAACAGTATAGTCCTCAACAACTTTGCGCAATAATGCATTGTTATTGAATGAAGAGCCAATGTAAACAATATTTTCAGTTTTAAATTCACGTGCAACTGTGATTGCCATTGTTGTAACAACTTCCCCTACAACACCTATAACAGCTGCTAACTTATTACTTGCTGTAAAGTCAGCATCTAAATGATGCAGTACATGTCCAAAATTAGCTGCTGTTAAGTCACCTGGAATTGGAGGTTCAGTATCTTTATAAATATGTCTAACTTTTAAATCGATGGTGTTACGATCACCATGTTGTGCCAAGTCAGTTAGCTGTTTATAGTCAGTGATTTGACTTAGTAGATAACCAAGTCCTTGAATCATGCCACCTCCCGCACCGATACCACCAACTCGACGTTGCGAATGCCCATCGAAGTAATGTAGTGATGTACCAGTACCGACATTTGCAAAAATATAGTCAGTTATATCATGACCTTGCTCCTTTAACAAGATACCCAAACCTTTAGAAGCAGCGTCAAACTCAACAAATATTTGCGCAGGTATATTGATGTTTTCAGCGATGACGCCCGCATTACCTCCAGTTAAAGCTAATTTTTCAATTTGTTGTTGATTTAGCCATTCAATAACTTGATTAATATTTTTAGTTAATTCAGTTTTATAAATGCGTTGGTTATCTTGCTCTTGAACGATTTTTATAAGTGTACCGCCAGCATCAATGCCAACTTTCATAGGATTCCCACCTCGTCATTAATATATATCCTTAAATAATAGTATAGTAAAATTACTAAAAAACAAGTGAAAATAGCTATTATTTACAAAATTGATATCTTGATATTTAAATGTTGTAAGCGTATAGCAATGAAATGACTAATATATATGTAACATGTCATAATTTTATGCTTTTTAAAGTGGTAAGAAATTAATTTGAAATATTTGTTATATAAAGGGGTAGGGGTATTGCTTCATATAAACATGATTAATAAGCATGTTTGAAAATATGTGATAGTTAATGAAGTAAGTCTAATTAATTTTTGAAATTAAAAAGTGTATCGATTAGTAAAATGAAAGGTGTAGGGTAAATAATGGTATCGAGTTGAAATAATCGGTAAAATAGTATGGGGATTCACGTTTCGTATATAAAGAGATAGGGGTTAAATATATGACTAAAGAACTTTATTTTGAAGGTATTACATTAAAACTATTTGAAGAACAATATCGTTCAGATATTAATGAATTTGAGTTAAATGAAAGACAACAAATATACTCATCTTTACCTAAAGATGTTGTTGATGATGCAATCGAGGATACCGATAGAATTGCTAATGTAGCGATTAATGATCAAAATGACGTCGTTGGATTTTTCGTATTACATCGATATTATCAACATGAAGGTTATGATACACCTGAAAATGTCGTATATATTCGTTCATTATCTATAAATGAAAAATATCAGGGCTATGGCTACGGTACCAAGATAATGATGTCATTGCCACAATACGTTCAAGGAGTATTTCCAGATTTTAATCATTTATATTTGGTTGTAGATGCTGAAAATGATAATGCTTGGAATTTGTATGAGCGTGCGGGGTTTATGCATACAGCGACTAAAGAGGAAGGACCAATTGGTAAAGAACGATTATACTATTTAGATTTAGATTCGAAGCACGTTTCTTCTTTGAAACTTGAAGAGGAAAGTCGTTCTGAAGTGACTAATGTACATATCATCAATTTAATGATTGATGGTCAAAAAGTTGGTTTCATTGCTTTAGAGCAAATTGGGCAACGTATGAATATTGCAGCAATTGAAGTGGATAAGTCTTATCGGTTTAATGGTATTGGTTCCAGCGCGCTCAGACAATTGCCTACTTACTTAAGAAAAAACTACGATAATCTTAATGTTGTATCGATGATTTTGTTTGGACAAAATAACGATTTTAAACCACTGTGTATTAATAGTAATTTTGTTGAAATAGAACAAACTGAAGATTATGTGGTTTTTGAAAAGTATTTAAATTACTAACAGTGATTGCGAAATATGATATTGTCATTTATAATTTAGTTTTGTTACTATATATAAATGAATTCAGACGTATAAATTTAGATTATATCCTTCGAAAGGAAGTATTGGGCAATGAAAATTCAAGATTATACTAAACAAATGGTTGATGAAAAATCATTTATCGATATGGCTTATACATTATTGAATGATAAAGGCGAAACTATGAACTTATATGATATCATCGATGAGTTTAGAGCGTTAGGTGATTATGAGTACGAAGAAATTGAAAATCGTGTTGTACAATTTTACACGGATTTAAACACAGATGGTCGTTTTTTAAATGTTGGAGAAAATTTATGGGGATTACGTGATTGGTATTCAGTAGATGATATTGAAGAGAAAATCGCACCAACTATTCAAAAATTCGATATTTTGGATGCAGATGATGAAGAAGATCAAAACTTAAAATTATTGGGCGAAGATGAAATGGATGATGACGATGATATTCCAGCTCAAACAGATGATCAAGAAGAACTAAATGATCCTGAAGATGAGCAGGTTGAAGAAGAAATAAATCATTCGGATATAGTCATTGAAGAAGATGAAGATGAACTAGATGAAGACGAAGAAGTATTTGAAGACGAAGAAGACTTCAACGATTAATTTTTTGTTTGACTTTTAGTTGAAAGATGATAAAATTTTATTCGGGCTCCTTTAAATAGGACACGTGTATAAAATTTATACGCTCCCCTTACAGAATTTGTGAGAGGGAGCGTTTTTTTATTTAATTGAGTAAATCAAGAAATGATAACGCAAAAATCAAAGTTGTAAATGATATACATAGCGACATAACATGAAAAGTTAGTTAGCGAGTAACTATATTTATTGATAAAAATGGTAGTTACTCATTATGAAATTACTAACGATAAAGTTATGTTTTGCGTAATTTTTACAATTGATGAGGAAGCATTCCCTTTAATAATTAGGAGGTCAGGACATGACAAAATTTATTTTTGTAACAGGTGGCGTAGTTTCATCATTAGGGAAGGGTATTACAGCATCTTCTCTAGGTAGATTATTAAAAGATAGAGGTTTAAATGTAACAATTCAAAAATTCGATCCATACTTAAATGTTGACCCAGGTACAATGAGTCCTTATCAACATGGTGAAGTATTTGTAACAGATGATGGTGCAGAAACAGACTTAGATTTAGGTCATTATGAAAGATTTATTGATATTAACTTAAATAAATTTTCAAATGTAACAGCAGGTAAAGTATATTCGCACGTATTGAAAAAAGAACGTCGTGGTGATTACTTAGGTGGAACTGTGCAAGTTATTCCACACATCACAAATGAAATTAAAGAGCGTTTATTACTTGCAGGTGAAAGTACAAATGCAGATGTTGTTATTACGGAAATCGGTGGTACAACAGGTGATATCGAATCATTACCATTTATCGAAGCAATTCGTCAAATTCGTAGTGATTTAGGTAGAGAGAATGTAATGTATGTACATTGTACATTGTTGCCATATATTAAAGCTGCTGGTGAAATGAAAACAAAGCCAACACAACATAGTGTTAAAGAATTAAGAGGTTTGGGTATTCAACCAGATTTAATCGTAGTAAGAACTGAATATGAAATGACGCAAGATTTAAAAGATAAAATTGCATTATTCTGTGATATCAATAAAGAAAGTGTTATTGAATGTCGTGATGCAGATTCTTTATATGAAATCCCATTACAATTAAGCCAACAAAACATGGATGATATCGTTATTAAACGATTACAGTTAAATGCAAAATATGAAACTCAACTTGATGAGTGGAAGCAATTATTAGATATCGTTAATAATTTAGATGGCAAAATTACAATTGGTTTAGTAGGTAAATATGTTAGTTTGCAAGATGCATATTTATCAGTTGTTGAATCATTGAAACATGCTGGATATCCTTTTGCAAAAGATATTGACATTAGATGGATTGATTCAAGTGAGGTAACAGATGAAAATGCAGCTGAATACCTTGCGGATGTTGATGGTATTTTAGTACCAGGTGGTTTTGGTTTTCGTGCAAGCGAAGGCAAAATCAGTGCTATCAAGTATGCTAGAGAAAATAACGTACCATTCTTTGGTATTTGTTTAGGTATGCAACTTGCAACTGTTGAATTCTCAAGAAATGTATTAGGTCTTGAAGGTGCACATTCTGCAGAATTAGATCCAGCAACGCCATATCCAATTATTGACTTATTGCCTGAACAAAAAGATATTGAAGATTTAGGTGGCACATTACGTTTAGGTTTATATCCATGCGCAATTAAAGATGACACTTTAGCACAATCAATTTATGATAAAACTGAAATTGAAGAAAGACATCGTCATCGTTACGAGTTCAATAATGACTATAGAGAGCAACTAGAAGCGAACGGTATGGTTATTTCTGGTACAAGTCCAGATGGACGTTTAGTAGAAATGGTAGAAATTCCAACAAATGATTTCTTTATTGCTTGTCAATTCCATCCAGAGTTCTTATCTAGACCAAATCGTCCACATCCAATTTTTAAATCGTTTATCGAAGCTTCATTAAAATACCAACAAAATAAATAAAAATAATCGTAAACAAAAGCAAATACTTAAAATTTCGATATAAAGAGCCGTTACTTCCACGTTTTAATTTGTGAAGGTAACGGCTTTAATTTTAATGTTGAACAGTCCTTTAAAATGATGGATATAAATAGACATGTTATGAAAGGGGGATGGCAAAGGATGAGTATTTATAATTCTAAATCTCTCGTCATTTCAATCATTTGAGTATAAATATCATAATATACGTAATTAAACGCTATTGCATGCGGCTGTACAATTTTATCATAATCTTCAGTGTAGACAATTGGTCTTGGTGTAGATAAATCGATAAAATGAACGAGATAATCAGGAAAGTCATCTGTTTTAGGTTTGTTGCTAATTACAACAATGTCAATATCTAAATCGATAAGTTTTTGAATATCATTTGCCATTTCTTCTGTATAAAATGGTGCAAATAAAAATACACGATCAGTTGAATCAATGTCCTTGAAGTCATTAAGAGACTCAAGTTTACGGCTAGACTTTAATCGTTCTTCACTATGCAGAACAAAATTTTCGAAAAATTGTAAGTCATCATATCCTTTTACATAGACATAACCTTCACCGCCAATCGCTTGTACTAAGCATTGTGCTGCCATTTGTATTTCTAAAGATTGTTTTTCTAATCTATTAAAGATTCCTATTAATTGTGTGTTTAAGATTTTTGACATCTTTATCCTCCAATCTACTTATAAAATATTGTAATTAATGAGCACATATTATGCAATGACTTAAATTGTATAATAATGTATACGTTTGCATTTATTATAACTATCGCATTTTTCAAAAAATACTCATTTAATATGCAGTATTTCAATGCATTGGTGCTGTTTTTTTGATATAATTACTTTGAAAAATATGTGCACAAGCACTCAAGGAGGAACTTTCATGCCTTTAGTTTCAATGAAAGAAATGTTAATTGATGCAAAAGAAAATGGTTATGCGGTAGGTCAATACAATATTAATAATCTAGAATTTACTCAAGCAATTTTAGAAGCTTCACAAGAAGAGAACGCACCTGTAATTTTAGGTGTTTCTGAAGGTGCTGCTCGTTATATGAGTGGTTTCTACACAATTGTTAAAATGGTTGAAGGTTTAATGCATGACTTAAACATCACTATTCCTGTAGCTATTCATTTAGATCACGGTTCAAGCTTTGAAAAATGTAAAGAAGCTATCGATGCTGGTTTCACATCAGTAATGATCGATGCTTCACATAGCCCATTTGAAGAAAACGTAGCGACTACTAAAAAAGTTGTTGAATACGCGCACGAAAAAGGTGTTTCTGTAGAAGCTGAATTAGGTACTGTAGGCGGACAAGAAGATGATGTTGTAGCAGATGGCATCATTTATGCTGATCCTAAAGAATGTCAAGAACTAGTTGAAAAAACTGGTATTGATGCATTAGCACCAGCACTTGGTTCTGTACACGGGCCATACAAAGGTGAACCTAAATTAGGATTTAAAGAAATGGAAGAAATTGGTTTATCAACTGGTTTACCATTAGTATTACATGGTGGTACTGGTATCCCAACAAAAGATATTCAAAAAGCTATTCCATTTGGTACAGCTAAAATTAACGTAAATACTGAAAACCAAATCGCTTCAGCTAAAGCAGTTCGTGACGTTTTAAATAACGACAAAGAAGTTTACGATCCTCGTAAATACTTAGGACCAGCTCGCGAAGCTATCAAAGAAACAGTTAAAGGTAAAATTAAAGAGTTCGGTACTTCTAACCGTGCTAAATAATTAATATTTAGTTTTTAATTTATTAATAACGTAGGGATATTAATTAAAAAAGAAGCAAACAGATTAATGTTTGCTTCTTTTTTATGCTGTGAAAGTCATAAAGAAGTCTTTTTTACTTTAAAACAATCTTAAAAAGAGGTGGATATGGCAAAAAATGATTTGTGCTATAATTAAAAAGAAAATTATACATTCATTGAAAAAGTAGTGCTTACGTTAGTTGCAAAATTAAAATTGAATGGTTTGTCATAATATTGTCAATATTCAAGCGAATAATCAGACTTTAGACCATGGTCAAGCGCGTATGAACATCATATATTAGTAAAGGTAAATTATTAGTAATTAATGAATGGAAGACAGAGAGACAAATTTAATGGTTAAAATAAACTATTTTACAAATAAAGTAAAATTAATTTATAATGCTAATAATGCAAAATTTTAAAAAGTAATGAACAAAGGAGATAAATGATATGGCTCAAGAGGTAATAAAAATAAGAGGTGGGCGCACGCTGAATGGGGAAGTTAATATCAGTGGTGCGAAAAACAGTGCTGTAGCTATTATTCCTGCAACATTATTAGCTCAAGGACATGTGAAACTAGAAGGATTACCACAAATCTCTGATGTTAAAACGTTAGTAAGTTTATTAGAAGATTTAAATATTAAAGCTACATTGGATGGTACTGAGTTAGAAGTAGATACAACTGAAATAAAAAATGCTGTACTACCTAACAATAAAGTTGAATCATTACGTGCTTCATATTATATGATGGGAGCTATGTTAGGCCGCTTTAAAAAATGTGTGATTGGTTTGCCTGGAGGGTGTCCGCTTGGGCCACGTCCAATCGACCAACATATTAAAGGATTTAAAGCTTTGGGAGCTGAAATTGACGAATCAAGTACAACTTCTATGAAAATTGAAGCAAAAGAATTGAAAGGTGCACACATCTTTTTAGATATGGTGAGTGTAGGTGCAACAATTAATATTATGTTAGCAGCAGTTTATGCAACTGGACAAACCGTAATCGAAAATGCTGCAAAAGAGCCAGAAGTTGTCGATGTTGCTAATTTCTTAACAAGTATGGGAGCTAATATTAAAGGTGCAGGTACATCAACGATTAAAATAACTGGTGTAGAGAAATTACATGGGTCTGAGTATCAAGTAATACCTGATCGAATCGAAGCGGGCACTTATATGTGTATTGCTGCGGCATGCGGTGAAAATATAATTTTAAATAATATTGTACCTAAACATGTTGAAACATTAACTGCTAAGTTTAGTGAATTAGGTGTCGATGTAGACGTACAAGATGAAAAACTCCGTATTAATAACAATGCACCTTATCAATTTGTAGATATTAAGACTCTAGTTTATCCAGGATTTGCGACAGATTTACAACAACCGATTACACCATTGCTATTTATGGCTAATGGTCCATCATTTGTAACGGATACAATCTATCCTGAGCGATTTAAACATGTAGAAGAATTAAAACGTATGGGAGCTAATATTGAAGTTGATGAAGGTACAGCGACTATTAAACCTTCAAATTTACATGGTGCTGAAGTTTATGCGAGTGACTTAAGAGCTGGTGCATGCTTAATTATTGCTGGTTTAATTGCAGAAGGTGTTACAACAATTTACAATGTAAAACATATTTATAGAGGTTATACAGATATTGTAGAACATCTAAAAGCTTTAGGCGCAGACATTTGGACAGAAACTGTATAGATTATTGTTGTTTTGTGATATAATAATTATACTGAGTTTAAAAAGGGTGTTAATTTACATTCTAATTTTTGATGAGAGGTGAAGATGATGGAAGTATGTCCGTATCTCGAAGAAACTTTTAAAATACTTGGTAGAAGTTGGAATGGATTAATCATTAATTATCTCTCAAGATGTAATGACTGTTCAGCACACTTTTCCGATATGAAAAGAGATTTGAAAACGATAACGCCACGTGCATTAAGTCTTAAATTATCAGAGCTTGCACAGTGGGAGTTAGTAGAAAAACAAATCATTTCTACGAGTCCAGTACAAATTATTTATGTTTTGACCGAAAAAGGTCAAGCGTTAGCAGAGGCTTTACATCCAATTGAAGCATGGGCGCAAACATACGTAGAATTAACAGATCAACGTACTGCTAAATAATTATATTAAGATTAAATATATCATTGATGATAACTATTTCTGAGTCTTCGTATTATTTGCGATGATGAGGAGGTAGTTTTTTATTTGCCAAAAATAAAATAATTAGAGTCAAGGAATAATTTTAAAGCATTTTATTTTGAACATATGAATAGGGAGCGTATCATAGTGTAATGTAATGTTTATATCGTGTACATTACGGTTAAATAACATATAAATCATTCTTGAGGAGTGAAAGAATAATGAGAGACTATACAAAGCAATATATTAATGGCGAATGGGTTGAAAGTAACAGTAATGAAACGATAGAAGTTATAAATCCAGCAACTGAAGAAGTGATTGGGAAAGTTGCTAAAGGTAATAAAGCGGATGTTGATAAAGCTGTCGAAGCTGCAGACAATGTTTATTTAAAATTCCGTCATACTTCTGTGAAAGAAAGACAGGCATTATTAGATAAAATTGTAAAAGAGTATGAAAATAGAAAAGATGATATTGTACAAGCAATTACAGATGAATTAGGTGCGCCTTTGTCACTATCTGAACGTGTACATTATCAAATGGGATTAAATCATTTTGTTGCAGCGAGAGATGCATTAGACAGCTTCGTATTCGAAGAACGCCGTGGCGATGATTTAGTTATTAAAGAGGCAATTGGTGTATCTGGCTTAATTACACCATGGAATTTCCCTACAAACCAAACATCATTAAAATTAGCAGCAGCATTTGCGGCTGGTAGTCCTGTAGTACTTAAACCATCTGAAGAAACACCTTTTGCAGCTGTTATTTTAGCTGAAATATTTGATAAAGTTGGTGTTCCTAAAGGTGTATTTAATCTTGTGAATGGCGATGGTGCTGGCGTTGGTAATCCATTGTCTGAACATCCTAAAATACGTATGATGTCATTTACTGGTTCTGGTCCAACAGGATCTAAAATTATGGAAAAAGCTGCGACAGACTTTAAAAAAGTATCCCTAGAGCTTGGTGGTAAATCACCATACATTGTACTAGATGATGTAGATATTAAAGAAGCGGCTAAAGCGACAACGGGTAAAGTTGTAAATAATACAGGTCAAGTATGTACAGCAGGTACACGTGTTTTAGTACCTAGTCGAATTAAAGATGCATTTTTAGCTGAACTAAAAGAACAGTTTAGTCAAGTGCGTGTCGGTAATCCAAGAGAAGAAGGAACGCAAGTTGGTCCTATTATTAGTAAAAAACAATTTGATCAAGTGCAAAATTATATAAATAAAGGCATTGAAGAAGGTGCAGAATTATTCTACGGTGGTCCAGGTAAGCCTGACGGCCTTGAAAAAGGTTACTTTGCACGTCCGACAATTTTTATTAATGTTGATAATCATATGACGATTGCACAAGAAGAAATTTTTGGACCAGTGATGTCAGTTATCACATATAATGACTTAGATGAAGCAATTGAGATTGCTAATGATACTAAATATGGTTTAGCAGGTTATGTCATTGGTAATGATAAAGAAACATTGCGCAAAGTAGCGCGTTCTGTTGAAGCGGGTACTATAGAAATTAATGAAGCAGGTAGAAAACCAGATTTACCATTTGGCGGTTATAAGCAGTCTGGATTAGGTCGTGAATGGGGCGACTACGGTATTGATGAATTTTTAGAAGTGAAATCTATTGCAGGTTACTTTAAATAAATTTGATTTTTGAATTAAAAATCGCAATAAAACAGTGCACATGACTAATTAAGTTTTGTGTACTGTTTTAATTTTGCAATTTTTATAAATAGATTTTGTAATTAAAATAAAAATTTGCTATAGTTATTCATGTATTTAAAAGGTTGGGGATTAGCATAATGATTTCGTATCATCACAGTTATTTATGCATTGTCATGCCTATCTATTACTTACTAACTAAAAAATAATGAAATGGGTGTAAACTATATGCCTGAAAGAGAACGTACATCTCCTCAGTATGAATCATTCCACGAATTGTACAAGAACTATACTACCAAGGAACTCACTCAGAAAGCTAAAACTCTTAAGTTAACAAACTATAGTAAACTAAATAAAAAAGAACTTGTCCTAGCTATTATGGAAGCGCAAATGGAAAAAGATGGTAACTATTATATGGAAGGTATCTTAGATGATATTCAACCAGATGGTTATGGCTTCTTAAGGACGGTTAACTACTCTAAAGGGGAAAAAGATATTTATATATCAGCTAGTCAGATTCGTCGTTTTGAAATTAAACGTGGCGATAAGGTGACAGGGAAAGTTAGAAAGCCTAAAGATAATGAAAAATATTATGGCTTATTACAAGTTGATTTTGTCAATGATCACAACGCGGAAGAAGTTAAGAAGCGTCCACACTTCCAAGCATTAACGCCATTGTATCCAGATGAACGAATTTTATTAGAGACAGAAACGAAAAATTATTCAACACGTATAATGGATTTAGTAACACCGATCGGTCTAGGTCAACGTGGTTTAATTGTAGCGCCTCCTAAAGCAGGTAAAACGTCGTTATTAAAAGAAATTGCAAATGCAATTAGTACAAATAAACCAGATGCAAAATTATTTATATTACTTGTTGGTGAACGTCCTGAAGAGGTAACGGACTTAGAACGTTCAGTAGAAGCAGCTGAAGTTGTACATTCGACATTTGATGAACCACCAGAACATCACGTTAAAGTAGCTGAATTATTACTTGAACGTGCAAAACGTTTAGTAGAAATTGGTGAGGATGTCATCATTTTAATGGATTCTATAACAAGATTAGCACGTGCATATAACTTAGTTATTCCGCCAAGTGGTCGTACATTATCAGGTGGTTTAGACCCTGCATCGTTACACAAACCGAAAGCATTTTTCGGTGCGGCTAGAAATATAGAAGCAGGAGGAAGTTTAACAATTCTTGCAACTGCATTAGTTGATACGGGTTCACGTATGGACGATATGATTTATGAAGAATTTAAAGGAACAGGAAATATGGAGTTACATTTAGATCGTAAATTATCTGAACGTCGTATATTCCCAGCTATCGATATCGGTCGAAGCTCAACACGTAAAGAAGAATTGTTGATTAGTAAATCTGAATTAGATACATTATGGCAACTAAGAAATCTGTTCACTGATTCAACTGACTTCACTGAACGTTTTATTAGAAAGCTTAAAAAGTCGAAGAACAATGAGGACTTCTTCAAACAATTACAAAAATCCGCAGAAGAAAGTACTAAAACAGGTCGTCCGATAATTTAATAAACATCACACCAGGGGCTTGCGTTTTATATTAATTACCTTTATAATTACACAGTATTGGGTAAAAACTCACAAATAACTCTGTTCCAGATGGTTCAGGGCAAAGGAGCTGAAAATAATGAAACAAGGAATTCATCCTGAGTATCATCAAGTAATCTTTTTAGATACTACAACAAACTTCAAATTCTTAAGCGGTTCTACAAAAACAACTTCAGAAATGATGGAGTGGGAAGATGGAAAAGAATACCCAGTTATTCGTTTAGATATTTCATCTGATTCACACCCATTCTACACAGGACGTCAAAAATTCGCTGCTGCGGATGGACGTGTGGAACGTTTCAACAAAAAGTTTGGTCTTAAATCAAACAACTAATATAGCGATAGTTAAACTGTCTACATCCAACTATGGATATGTAGGCAGTTTTTTATGTTAATAGTTTTTATAAATATAATGTGTTAGTTGAATGTTTTTAACTTTGTATTGATAGTATAAATATTATTGTGTTTCGTTGAAGTTATGAATATTACGTATGAAATGGTGTGTATTTTATAGTTTATTAAAAATAGTTTGTTTGAACATCGACTCTAACGATAACACTAGCTTGAAGTAAATTCATTACTCATCGATAGGAATATCTTATTTAACAATATTTTAATGATACACATTATCGATATAATTATGAAAAAGACATTTATGAATAATTGAAATATGATATAATAAAGCGATTATGTTTTGAAAAAGGTGGAACTCTCAATGTATGAAACTTACCATTCCGGTTGGATAGAATGTATTACAGGTAGTATGTTTAGCGGTAAATCTGAAGAACTGATAAGACGATTAAGAAGGGGTATATACGCTAAACAAAAAGTCGTTGTATTTAAACCGGCGATTGATGATCGATATCATAAAGAAAAAGTCGTATCTCATAATGGTAATGCCATTGAAGCGATTAATATTTCTACAGCAAGAGAAATTATGATGCATGACTTATCAAATGTTGATGTTATAGGAATAGACGAAGTGCAATTTTTCGATGATGAAATTGTAAGTATTGCAGAAAAATTATCATCTGATGGACACCGTGTTATTGTTGCTGGATTGGATATGGATTTTAGGGGCGAACCGTTCGAACCAATGCCTAAATTGATGGCTGTCAGTGAACAAGTAACGAAACTTCAAGCAGTATGTGCTGTTTGTGGTTCTTCATCTAGTCGAACACAACGATTAATAGATGGTAAACCAGCTAAAATTGACGACCCGATTATTTTAGTAGGTGCCAATGAAAGTTATGAACCACGTTGTCGTGCGCACCATATCGTAGCACCAAGTGACAATAATAAGGAGGAATTATAAGTGTTTGATCAATTAGATATTGTAGAAGAGAGATACGAACAACTTAATGAATTGTTAAGCGATCCAGATGTAGTAAATGATTCAGATAAATTACGTAAATATTCTAAAGAACAAGCGGATTTGCAAAAAACTGTAGATGTTTATAGAAATTATAAATCTAAAAAAGAAGAATTAACTGATATAGAAGAATTATTAAATGAAACAGAAGATAAGGAAGAAATCGAAATGTTAAAAGAGGAAAGCAGTGGTATTAAAGCAGAACTGCCTATCCTTGAAGAAGAACTTAAAATATTGTTGATTCCAAAAGATCCTAATGACGAAAAAGATGTTATCGTTGAAATTAGAGCTGCTGCAGGTGGAGATGAAGCGGCTATTTTCGCAGGCGACTTAATGCGTATGTATTCTAAGTATGCTGAATCACAAGGGTTTAAAACGGAAATAGTGGAAGCGTCTGAAAGTGATCATGGCGGTTATAAAGAAATTAGTTTCTCAGTATCTGGTAATGGTGCATACAGTAAATTGAAATTTGAAAATGGTGCGCACCGTGTTCAACGTGTTCCAGAAACTGAATCAGGTGGGCGTATTCATACATCAACAGCAACAGTTGCTGTTTTACCTGAAGTTGAAGATGTAGAAATTGAAATTCGCAATGAAGATTTAAAAATAGATACGTATCGTTCAAGTGGCGCTGGTGGTCAGCACGTCAATACAACTGACTCTGCAGTACGTATTACCCATTTACCAACAGGTGTAATTGCGACATCTTCTGAGAAATCTCAAATTCAAAACCGTGAAAAAGCGATGAAAGTGTTGAAAGCACGTCTATATGATATGAAAGTTCAAGAAGAACAACAAAAATATGCGTCACAACGTAAATCGGCAGTTGGTACTGGAGACCGTTCTGAACGTATTAGAACATACAATTATCCTCAAAGTCGTGTAACAGACCATCGTATCGGACTTACGCTTCAAAAACTTGGCCAAATTATGGAAGGTCATTTAGAAGAAATTATTGATGCACTGACTTTATCAGAGCAAACAGATAAATTGAAAGAACTTAACAATGGTGAATTATAAAGAGAAGCTAGACGAAGCCATTCAATTAGCGCAGAAAAAAGGTTTTGAACAAACACGAGCAGAATGGCTAATGTTAGATGTATTTCAATGGACGCGTACTGACTTTGTTGTACACATGCATGATGAAATGCCTAAAGCAATGATTATGAAATTTGATTTGGCGCTTCAACGAATGCTTTTAGGAGAGCCAGTTCAGTATATTGTTGGCTTTGCTTCGTTTTTTGGAAGACCGTTTGAAGTAAATACGAATTGTCTAATACCAAGACCTGAAACTGAAGAAGTTATGTTGCACTTTTTAAAACAATTGAAAGATGGTGCAACAATTGCTGATATTGGAACAGGTAGTGGTGTCCTTGCAATAACTTTGAAATGTGAAATGCCGAATTTAACTGTTATTGCTACTGATATTTCACTTGAAGCAATCAATATGGCTCGTAATAATGCTGAGAAGCATCAATCACAAATACAATTTTTAACAGGGGATGCATTAAAACCCATAATTAACGAAGGTATCAAGTTGAATGGCTTGATATCTAATCCGCCATATATAGATGAAAAAGATATGGTCACGATGTCTCCAACGGTTACGAGATTCGAACCACATCAGGCATTGTTTGCAGATAACCATGGATATGCTATTTATGAATCAATCATTGAAGATTTACCTCACGTTATGGAAAAAGGCAGCCCAGTTGTTTTTGAAATTGGTTACAATCAAGGCGAGGCACTCAAAGAACTCATTTCGAAAAAATATCCGGATAAACATATCGATATTATTAAAGATATAAATGGCCATGATCGAATCGTCTCATTTAAATGGTAATTAAAAGTTATGCCTTTTCTATGACTAGTTAAGTGCATAGCTTTTTACTTTGTATTATGATAAATAAGAAAGGCGTGATAGAGTTGGATACTAAAGTTTGGGATGTTAGAGAATATAATGAAGATTTACAGCAATATCCTAAAATTAATGAAATAAAAGACATTGTTTTAAACGGTGGTTTAATAGGTTTACCAACTGAAACAGTTTATGGACTTGCAGCAAATGCGAAAGATGAAGAAGCTGTATCTAAAATATATGAAGCTAAAGGCCGTCCATCTGATAATCCGCTTATTGTTCATATACACAGTAAAGATCAATTAAAAGATTTTACATATACTTTAGATGCACGTGTAGATAAGTTAATGCAGGCATTCTGGCCGGGGCCTATTTCGTTTATATTGCCATTAAAGCCAGGTTATCTATGTCGAAAAGTTTCTGGAGGTTTATCATCAGTTGCTGTTAGAATGCCGAGTCATTCTATAGGTAGACAATTATTACAAATCATAAATGAACCTCTAGCCGCACCAAGTGCTAATTTAAGTGGCAGACCTTCACCAACAACTTTCAATCATGTATATCATGATTTAAATGGCCGTATCGATGGTATCGTTCAAGCTGAACAAAGTGAAGAAGGATTAGAAAGTACGGTTTTAGATTGCACATCTTTTCCTTATAAAATTGCAAGACCTGGTTCTATAACAGCAACAATGATTACAGATTTACTTCCAAATAGTATCGCTCATGCTGATTATAATGATACTGAACAGCCAATTGCACCAGGTATGAAGTATAAACATTACTCACCCAATACACCACTTACAATTATTACAGATATTGAGAGCGAAATTAGAAATGACGGTAAAGATTGGTCTTCTATAGCTTTTATTGTGCCGAGTAATAAAGCAGCGCTTATACCAAGTGAAGCGCAATTCATTCAATTATGTCAGGATGACAATGATGTTAAGCAAGCAAGTCATAATCTTTATAATGTGTTACATTCACTTGATGAAAATGAAAATATTTCAGCAGCGTATATATACGGCTTTGAGTTAAATGATAATACAGAAGCAATTATGAATCGCATGTTAAAGGCGGCAGGTAATCACATTGTTAAAGGATGTGAACTATGAAGATTTTATTCGTTTGTACAGGTAACACATGTCGTAGCCCGTTAGCGGAAAGTATTGCAAAAGGGGTTGTGCCAAATCATCAATTTGAATCAAGAGGTATATTCGCTGTGAACAATCAAGGTGTTTCGAATTATGTTGCAGACTTGGTTGAAGAACGTCATTTAACTGAAACTACCTTATCTCAACAATTTACTGAAGCAGATTTAAAAGCGGATATTATTTTGACTATGTCTCGTTCACATAAAGAAATGATATTCACGCAATATGGATTTCAAGACAATGTTTATACTTTGCATGAATATGTTAATGAGGTTGGAGAAGTTGTAGATCCATATGGTGGTTCAAGAGAAATTTATCAATATACATATGATGAACTTACAAAGTTAATTTTAAAATTAAAAGAAATTATTTGCTAAAAGGAATTCTGTATAATTAGTATATGTTAACAGTTAAATAAGTTATAATAGAGGAGTGTAGCACTTTGCTATATTCCTTTTTTATTTTTACGGAAGGGTGGGTTTTTATGAAAGATTTGACAATGTTACTAGACGAATTAAAAGAAATGTCTTTTTTCAAAAAGGGAGATATTTGTTTAATTGGATGTTCAACTTCTGAAGTCATTGGTGAAAGAATAGGAACAGTTGGTTCAATGGAAGTAGCAGAAACAATTTTTAACGCATTGGATGTTGTGAGTAAAGAGACAGGTGTTTCTTTCGCGTTTCAAGGATGTGAACATATAAATAGAGCTATAACAATAGAAAAATCTCATTTTAATCCATTAACAATGGAAGAAGTTTCCGTTGTTCCAGATGTACATGCTGGTGGTAGTTTAGCGACATACGCATACCAGCATATGAAGGATCCAATCGTGGTCGAGTACATTACTGTGCCATGTGGTATTGATATTGGTCAAACATTGATAGGCATGCATATCAAACATGTTTGCGTACCAGTTAGAACATCAGTGAAACAAGTGGGGCAAGCATTAGTGACTATTGCAACATCAAGGCCGAAAAAGATTGGTGGCGAACGTGCTAAATACCAATAAGTTTTTTGAAAGAAGGGGAGATTATATGTCTTATATCACCAAACAGGATAAAGTTATCGCAGAAGCAATCGAGAGAGAATTTCAGAGACAAAACAGCAACATTGAGTTAATCGCATCAGAAAATTTTGTATCGGAAGCAGTTATGGAAGCACAAGGTTCAGTATTAACTAATAAATATGCTGAAGGCTATCCAGGACGCCGATATTATGGTGGTTGTGAGTTTGTAGATGTTACTGAGAGCATTGCTATCGATTGTGCCAAAGCGCTATTTGGAGCTGAACATGTAAATGTTCAACCACACTCAGGATCACAAGCAAATATGGCAGTTTACCTTGTTGCTCTAGAAATGGGAGACACAGTTTTAGGTATGAATTTAAGCCATGGTGGCCATTTAACACATGGTGCTTCAGTAAACTTTAGTGGTAAATTCTACAATTTTGTTGAATACGGTGTGGATAAAGATACTGAACTTATCAATTATGATGAAGTTCGTAAATTAGCACTGAAACATAAGCCTAAACTTATCGTGGCTGGTGCATCAGCTTATTCAAGAACAATTGATTTTAAAAAGTTCAAAGAAATTGCAGATGAAGTAAACGCTAAGTTAATGGTAGACATGGCACATATCGCAGGTTTAGTAGCGGCAGGATTGCATCCGAATCCAGTAGAATTTGCCGATTTTGTAACAACTACAACACATAAAACATTACGTGGACCACGTGGTGGTATGATTTTATGTAAGGAAGAATATAAAAAAGACATAGATAAAACAATCTTCCCTGGTATTCAAGGTGGACCTCTTGAACATGTTATTGCAGCAAAAGCAGTTGCATTTGGTGAAGCACTAGATAATAATTTCAAAACATATCAAGAGCAAGTGATTAAAAATGCAAAAGTTCTTGCTGATACTTTGATTAAAGAAGGATTTAGAATAGTTTCTGGTGGTACAGATAATCATTTAGTAGCTGTTGATGTAAAAGGGTCTATAGGACTTACTGGTAAAGAAGCTGAAGAAACATTAGATTCAGTTGGTATCACATGTAACAAAAATACCATTCCGTTTGATCAGGAAAAACCTTTTGTAACGAGTGGTATACGTTTAGGTACACCCGCTGCAACAACGCGTGGATTTGATGAAAAAGCATTTGAGGAAGTTGCGAAAATCATCAGTTTAGCTTTGAAAAATAGTAAAGATGAAGAAAAATTACAACAAGCAAAAGAACGCGTTGCTAAATTAACAGCTGAATATCCTCTATATCAATAAACATACACAAAGATAGGAGTAATTTTTATGAGTAAAGTACACGTTTTCGATCATCCATTAATTCAACACAAATTAAGCTATATTAGAGACGTAAATACAGGTACTAAAGAATTTAGAGAACTTGTAGACGAAGTTGGTATGTTGATGGCATATGAAGTTACAAGAGATTTAGAACTTCAAGATGTTGATATTGAAACGCCTGTGACGAAAATGACAGCTAAACGTTTAGCTGGTAAAAAGCTAGCTATCGTTCCAATTTTAAGAGCTGGATTAGGTATGACAGATGGTATTTTAAGTTTAGTACCAGCAGCAAGAGTTGGACATATTGGGTTATATCGTGACCCAGAAACTTTAAAAGCTGTAGAGTATTTCGCTAAATTGCCTCAAGATATAACCGAAAGACAAATTATAGTGGTTGATCCTATGTTAGCAACAGGCGCATCAGCAATTGAAGCAATTACTTCATTAAAGAAACGTGGCGCTAAAAATATTCGCTTCATGTGTCTAATTGCGGCACCAGAAGGCGTAGAAAAAATGCAGGAAGCACATCCAGATGTAGACATTTATATTGCTGCACTTGATGAAAAGTTAAATGATAAAGCATATATCACACCAGGGTTAGGCGACGCTGGGGATAGATTGTTTGGTACTAAATAGAAGAATCGGAGATAAGTAGTTTGATGAAAAAGATTATGACCGTATTTGGAACAAGACCCGAAGCCATAAAGATGGCTCCTTTAGTTAAAGCTTTGGAAAAAGATGACATGCTAGAGCCAATAGTTGTAGTTACAGCACAGCATAGAGAAATGCTTGATTCAGTATTAAAAACTTTTGAAATCAAACCAAAATACGATTTGAATATTATGAAATCAGGACAGACACTTTCTGAAATTACTTCAAAATCGATTACTCAATTAGAACAAGTTATCAACATAGAAAAACCAGATATGGTACTTGTTCATGGTGATACGATGACTACATTTGCAGGTGGGTTAGCTGCATTTTATAATCAAGTACCAGTTGGACATGTAGAAGCAGGTTTAAGAAGTTATGACAAATATTCACCTTTTCCAGAGGAAATAAATAGACAACTAGTCGGAGTTATAGCTGATTTACATTTCGCACCAACTAAAAATGCAGCAAGACACTTACTAAAGGAAGGCAAAAAGTCAGAAAGTGTTGTTGTCACTGGTAATACAGCAATTGACGCTATGAGATACACAGTTGATAAAAATTATAAATCAAACATTATCGATCAATACCGTGATAAAAAATTTATTCTTATGACAGCGCATCGTCGTGAAAATATTGGAATACCAATGAAAAACATTTTTAAAGCGGTTAAACGTTTAGTAGATGAAAATACAGATTTAGCATTAGTTTATCCAATGCATAAAAATCCGCAAGTTCGTAAAGTGGCACAAAAGATTTTAGGAAATCATGAAAGAATTGCATTAATTGAGCCATTAGATGTATTAGACTTTCACAATTTTGCTAAACAAGCATACTTTATTTTAACAGACTCAGGTGGTATACAAGAAGAGGCACCATCATTCAACAAACCTGTCCTAGTATTACGTAATGTTACAGAGCGTCCGGAAGGTGTTGAAGCTGGTACATTAAAATTAGTTGGTACAAATGAAGAAGATGTATATCAAGCTACAAAACAATTAATTAATGATAATAGAATGTATCATCAAATGTCAGAAGCACATAATCCATACGGTGATGGATTTGCTTCAGAAAGAATAGTAAATCATATTAAGTATTATTTGGATTTAATCACTGAAAAACCAAGCGATTTCAATTAAAAGAGAATTTGTGACAAATTGTGTCTAAATTGTGTCTGGCTATGCTTATTTTTTTACAACAATTTGAATAGAATTGACACCACAAATCGCCTATATTATCATTTAATTTGTATGAGTGGAACGGTTTTCATGATTGATATCAGTCACACGGAGGCATATAAAATGAGTCGTTTCTACAACATTTTTAAACAGTTCATTCAATATTATTTTTATATAATAATAATATTGGCAGGATTGTACTTGTTTATACACCATGCATTTATCTTAGGATTAATCATTGGTGTTACTGGTTCTGCAATCAATACATATGTATTTGAGAGCTATCTAGCCAAGTCTAAAAGACCAGACACTATACATATTTCGACCGGGAATATGTGGCGATACTTAGTTGCAATTATCGCCTGTATGATTTGGTACTTTAATAAATCGCATGTAAGTATAATCGGTATCATTATTGGTTTAATGATTTCATATGTTGTAGTTATCATACGTCCTTTACTAAAGGTGAGCAAATAAATTAAGAAAGAGGTGAGATTATGGATCACAAATCCCCGCTCGTGAGTTGGAATTTATTCGGTTTCGATATCGTTTTCAATTTATCAAGTATATTGATGATACTTGTTACAGCGTTTCTTGTTTTTCTACTTGCTATCATTTGTACGCGTAATTTGAAAAAAAGACCAACTGGCAAACAAAATTTCGTTGAATGGATTTTTGATTTCGTGAGGGGAATCATTGAAGGTAACATGGCTTGGAAAAAAGGTGGTCAATTCCACTTCTTAGCGGTAACGCTGATTCTGTACATTTTTATAGCTAATATGTTAGGTCTTCCGTTTTCAATAGCGACAAAAGACCACACATTATGGTGGAAATCACCAACGGCTGATGCAACAGTTACATTAACGTTGTCTACAACGATAATACTGTTAACTCACTTTTATGGAATTAAAATGCGTGGCACGAAACAATATCTTAAAGGTTACGTACAGCCATTTTTGCCATTGGCAATCATTAATGTGTTTGAAGAATTCACTTCAACTTTAACACTTGGTCTACGTTTGTACGGTAATATTTTTGCAGGTGAGATACTATTAACGTTGCTTGCTGGTTTATTCTTTAACGAACCAGCATGGGGTTGGATTATTAGTATCCCAGGTTTAATTGTTTGGCAAGCATTCTCAATATTTGTAGGAACAATCCAAGCATATATCTTTATTATGCTTTCGATGGTTTATATGTCACATAAAGTGGCAGATGAACACTAAAAATTTCAATAATTATATACAATCACAGGAGGAAATTAAATTATGAATTTAATCGCAGCAGCAATCGCAATTGGTTTATCAGCATTAGGAGCAGGTATTGGTAACGGTCTTATCGTTTCAAGAACAGTTGAAGGTGTAGCACGTCAACCAGAAGCACGTGGTCAATTAATGGGTATCATGTTCATCGGTGTAGGTTTAGTTGAGGCATTACCTATCATTGGTGTAGTAATTGCATTCATGACATTTGCTGGATAATTAACAGATAAAGAGGTCGGGACAAAGCGGATAGGATATAAACATTAATGTACATAAAGTAGTATCAATGTGCAGTGATCGAATTGCAAAGATATGAAATATTGCATACCTATCGCATGAATTTAGAAGGTCCTAACCTCATTCGTTTTTCTAAATAACACTAGCGATTATTTTAATGAAAGGAGTGTCATGAACCCGTGACTGAAACAGCTAACTTATTCGTTCTTGGTGCAGCTGGAGGCGTTGAGTGGGGGACTGTGATTGTACAGGTCCTAACTTTCATCGTATTACTTGCGTTACTTAAAAAGTTCGCATGGGGTCCATTAAAAGATGTAATGGATAAACGTGAAAGAGATATAAACAGAGATATCGATGACGCAGAACAAGCAAAGTTAAATGCACAAAAACTTGAAGAAGAAAATAAACAAAAACTTAAAGAAACACAAGAAGAAGTTCAAAAGATTTTAGAAGATGCTAAGGTTCAAGCACGACAACAGCAAGAACAAATTATTCATGAAGCTAACGTACGCGCAAACGGTATGATTGAAACAGCTCAAAGTGAAATCAATAGCCAAAAAGAACGTGCTATTGCTGATATTAATAATCAAGTATCTGAACTATCAGTGTTAATTGCTTCTAAAGTACTTAGAAAAGAAATTTCTGAACAAGACCAAAAAGCATTGGTTGACAAGTATCTAAAAGAGGCAGGCGATAAATAATGGTGAAAATAGCTAATAAGTATGCTAAAGCATTATTTGACGTGTCATTAGATACAAATAATTTGGAGACTATTAATGAAGAATTAACAGTCATTAACGAGGCAGTAAAAGATAAAATTGAGCAATTAAAAATGGTTGATAGTAATCCTACTCAAACCGCGGAACAACGTCGTAAACTAATTAGTAATGTATTTACAGAAATTAACCCATATATTAAGAACATGATGTATGTGTTAGCTGATAATAGACATATCTCATTAATTGGTGATGTTTTTAAAGCTTTCCAGAGTTTATATAACAGATACTTTAACCAAGATTTTGCGACAATTGAGTCAACATATGAATTGAGTCAAGAAGAGTTAGATAAGATTGTCAAACTGGTAACTCAACAAACAAAGTTATCTAAAGTAATTGTAGATACTAAAATTAATCCAGATTTAATTGGTGGATTTAGAGTTAAAGTAGGCACAACTGTACTAGATGGTAGTGTTAGAAATGATCTTGTCCAATTACAAAGAAAATTTAGAAGAGCTAATTAATAATAAAGAGGAGTGACATAGATGGCCATAAAAGCTGAAGAAATCAGTGCATTACTTCGCTCACAAATTGAAAATTATGAGTCAGAAATGTCCGTAACTGATGTAGGTACTGTTTTACAAATTGGTGATGGTATTGCATTAATTCACGGATTAAATGACGTTATGGCTGGTGAGCTAGTAGAATTCCATAACGGCGTACTTGGTTTAGCACAAAACCTTGAAGAGTCAAATGTGGGTGTGGTTATTTTAGGACCATACACAGATATTACTGAAGGTGATGAAGTTAAACGTACTGGTCGTATCATGGAAGTACCAGTAGGTGAAGAACTAATCGGAAGAGTTGTAAACCCATTAGGACAACCTATTGATGGACAAGGACCGATTAACACAACTAAAACGCGTCCAGTAGAGAAAAAAGCTACTGGTGTAATGGATCGTAAATCAGTTGATGAACCATTACAAACAGGTATCAAAGCAATCGATGCTTTAGTACCAATTGGTAGAGGTCAACGTGAGTTAATTATTGGTGACCGTCAAACAGGTAAAACGACAATTGCCATTGATACAATTTTAAACCAAAAAGATCAAGGTACAATTTGTATTTATGTTGCTATTGGTCAAAAAGACTCAACAGTAAGAGCAAACGTTGAAAAATTAAGACAAGCAGGTGCTTTAGACTATACAATCGTAGTAGCAGCATCAGCTTCTGAACCTTCACCACTACTTTATATCGCCCCATATTCAGGTGTAACAATGGGTGAAGAATTTATGTTCAACGGCAAACATGTTTTAATCGTTTATGATGATTTAACAAAACAAGCAGCAGCTTATCGTGAATTATCATTATTATTACGTAGACCTCCAGGTCGTGAAGCATACCCAGGTGATGTATTCTACTTACATAGTAGATTATTAGAAAGAGCAGCAAAATTAAACGATGAATTAGGTGGCGGTTCTATAACTGCATTACCAATTATCGAAACGCAAGCTGGTGATATTTCAGCATATGTACCAACAAACGTTATTTCCATTACAGATGGACAAATCTTCTTACAGTCTGATTTATTCTTCTCAGGTGTAAGACCAGCGATTAATGCCGGACAATCTGTATCTCGTGTTGGTGGTTCTGCACAAATTAAAGCAATGAAAAAAGTTGCTGGTACGTTACGTCTTGACTTAGCGTCTTACAGAGAACTTGAGTCATTCGCACAATTTGGTTCAGATCTTGATGAATTTACAGCAAGTAAATTAGAACGTGGTAAACGTACGGTTGAAGTTTTAAAACAAGACCAAAACAAACCATTACCAGTTGAACATCAAGTGTTGATTATTTATGCATTAACAAAAGGATATTTAGATGATATTCCTGTTGTAGATATAACACGTTTTGAAGACGAGTTAAACCACTGGGCAGAAACAAATGCTACTGAACTGTTAAATGAAATCAGAGAAACTGGTGGCTTACCAGCTGCTGAGAAGTTCGACACAGCTATTAACGAATTCAAAAAAAGCTTTAGCAAATCTGAATAATAAACAAGTTTAGTATAAGGTGGTGAGATAGTGGCTTCTCTTAAAGAAATAGATACTCGAATAAAATCAACCAAAAAAATGAAACAGATTACGAAAGCAATGAACATGGTATCAAGTTCAAAACTTCGTAGAGCTGAAAAAAATACAAAACAATTCACACCATATATGGATAAAATGCAAGATGCAATAACTGCAGTTGCAGGTGCAAGTAGCAATACAAACCATCCAATGCTAAGACCTCGTAAAATAACTAGAAGTGGTTATTTAGTTATCACAAGTGATAAAGGTTTAGCTGGTGCATATAGTGCAAATGTACTTAAGAAATTGATTACTGATATTGAAGCGAAACATCAAGATAGTAGCGAATACAGTATTGTAGTTTTAGGACAACAAGGTGTTGATTTCCTAAAAAATAGAGGTTATGACATTGAGTATTCTCAAGTGGACGTACCTGATCAACCTTCTTTCAAATCTGTTCAAGCACTAGCTAACCATGCTATAGACTTATACAGTGAAGAAGAAATTGATGAATTAAATATATACTATAGTCATTATGTCAGTGTTCTTGAAAACAAACCAACATCTAGACAAGTATTACCATTATCTCAAGAAGATTCTAGTAAAGGACATGGTCATTTATCATCTTATGAATTTGAACCTGATAAAGAATCTATCTTAAGTGTAATCTTGCCGCAATATGTTGAGAGTTTGATTTATGGAACGATATTAGATGCAAAAGCAAGTGAGCATGCAACACGTATGACTGCGATGAAAAATGCTACTGACAATGCAACTGAACTTATTGATGACTTATCATTAGAATATAACAGAGCGAGACAAGCTGAAATTACACAACAAATTACTGAAATTGTTGGTGGTTCTGCAGCGCTTGAATAATATTTAAAGGAGGAAAATAGCATGGGAATTGGCCGTGTAACTCAAGTTATGGGTCCTGTAATTGATGTTCGTTTTGAACATAACGAAGTTCCTAAAATTAATAATGCCTTGGTTATTGATGTACCTAAAGAAGAAGGTACTATACAACTAACATTAGAAGTTGCGCTGCAATTAGGTGACGACGTTGTTCGTACTATTGCGATGGATTCAACTGACGGTGTCCAAAGAGGTATGGATGTAAAAGATACAGGTAAAGAAATTAGTGTACCTGTTGGTGACGAAACATTAGGTCGAGTATTTAATGTATTAGGTGAAACAATTGACCTTAAAGAAGAGATTAGTGATTCTGTTCGTCGAGATCCAATTCATCGTCAAGCACCAGCATTTGATGAACTTTCAACAGAAGTTCAAATTTTAGAAACTGGTATTAAAGTAGTAGACTTATTAGCCCCTTACATTAAAGGTGGTAAAATTGGATTATTCGGTGGTGCCGGTGTAGGTAAAACTGTATTAATTCAAGAATTAATCAATAACATCGCTCAAGAGCATGGTGGTATTTCAGTATTCGCTGGCGTAGGTGAACGTACACGTGAAGGTAATGATTTATACTTCGAAATGAGCGATAGCGGTGTAATCAAGAAAACTGCCATGGTATTCGGACAAATGAATGAACCACCTGGTGCGCGTATGCGTGTTGCTTTATCTGGTTTAACAATGGCTGAATATTTCCGTGATGAACAAGGTCAAGACGTGTTACTATTCATTGATAACATTTTCAGATTTACACAAGCTGGTTCAGAGGTGTCTGCATTATTAGGTCGTATGCCTTCTGCGGTAGGTTACCAACCAACACTTGCAACTGAAATGGGACAATTACAAGAACGTATTACGTCTACAACTAAAGGATCGGTTACATCTATTCAAGCGGTATTCGTACCTGCCGATGATTATACTGACCCAGCACCAGCGACTGCGTTTGCGCATTTGGATGCAACAACAAACTTAGAACGTAAATTAACTGAAATGGGTATTTATCCTGCCGTGGATCCATTAGCATCAACATCAAGAGCATTGGAACCATCTATAGTAGGTCAAGAACATTATGAAGTAGCACGTGATGTACAATCAACACTTCAAAAATATCGTGAATTACAAGATATTATTGCTATCTTAGGTATGGATGAATTATCTGATGAAGATAAGCAAACAGTTGAGCGTGCACGTAGAATTCAATTCTTCTTATCTCAAAACTTCCACGTTGCGGAACAATTTACTGGTCAAAAAGGATCTTATGTACCTGTTAAAACAACAGTTGCCAACTTTAAAGATATCTTAGATGGTAAGTATGATCATATTCCAGAAGATGCATTCCGTTTAGTTGGTAGCATGGATGATGTTATTGCAAAAGCTAAAGATATGGGTGTTGAAGTATAACAATTAGGAGGAATGGATAATGAATACATTAAACCTAGATATTGTCACTCCTAATGGTTCTGTTTACGATCGTGATAATGTTGAACTCGTAGTTATGCAAACAACTGCGGGTGAGATAGGTGTCATGAGTGGACATATTCCAACTGTAGCTGCTTTAAAAACAGGCTTTGTAAAAGTGAAATTTCACGATGGAACTGAATACATTGCTGTAAGCGATGGCTTTGTTGAAGTTAGAAAGCATAAAGTTTCAATCATTGTTCAAACTGCAGAAACTGCAAGAGAAATTGATGTTGAAAGAGCCAAATTAGCCAAAGCAAGAGCAAAGTCTCACTTGGAAAATGATGACGACAATACTGATATTCATAGAGCCGAAAGAGCTTTAGAGAGAGCAAATAACCGTTTGCGTGTGGCTGAATTAAAATAGAAAATAAAGGGTCGAAGGTGTGATTACATATCTTCGACCCTTTTTTAAATACAATCAAATACATTTTATTTAATTTGTTTGAAAACATCGGGACTATGATTTTTATGTAAAAAGAATTATATCGTAAATAAGCATAATCTTTATTAAAAACGGGTAATAAACTTTGTATCATTATTTAATCATTTCATGTACAATGTAATACAGTAATCTTATGAGGTGATAAAATGGATTATATCGGACAATATGCAATTATCCATTTAGTGTTACATGTAGTATGTATTTGCATTGCCTATTGGGCATTGCAATCAATTAGATTAGATCAATTTTTCAAAAAAGGGTATTCAGCACAACTTCAAGTTTGCTTGATATTTGTCGCTATTTTATTAGGTACTGCAGTAAGCAATTTTATTGTAGATTTGTTACAATACTCGACGCAGGTAAAATATTTAATAAAATAAGACTAGCTCTGTTATTTGTAATCAAAACTAGATATAATTAAATAATGATTAAAAATAATTTTAAAATAGGGAAATGTAAAAGTAATAGGAGTTCTTAGTGGAGGATTTACGATGGATAAAATAGTAATCAAGGGTGGAAATAGATTAACAGGCGAGGTTAAAGTTGAAGGTGCAAAAAATGCAGTATTACCAATATTGACTGCATCATTATTAGCTTCTGACAAACCTAGTAAACTTGTTAATGTTCCAGCCTTAAGTGATGTAGAAACAATTAATAATGTATTAACAACGTTAAATGCAGACGTAACATACAAAAAAGACGAGAACGCTGTTATCGTTGATGCAACAAAAACCTTAAATGAAGAGGCACCATATGAATATGTTAGTAAAATGCGTGCAAGTATTTTAGTTATGGGACCTTTATTAGCTAGATTAGGTCATGCCATCGTTGCATTACCAGGTGGGTGTGCGATTGGAAGTAGACCAATTGAACAACACATTAAAGGTTTTGAAGCATTAGGTGCAGAAATCCATCTTGAAAATGGTAATATTTATGCGAATGCTAAAGATGGATTAAAAGGTACATCAATTCATTTAGATTTTCCAAGTGTAGGAGCAACACAAAATATTATTATGGCGGCGTCATTAGCTAAAGGGAAAACTTTAATTGAAAATGCAGCTAAAGAGCCTGAAATAGTAGATTTAGCAAATTATATCAACGAAATGGGCGGTAGAATTACTGGCGCTGGAACTGATACGATAACAATTAACGGAGTTGAATCATTACACGGTGTTGAACATGCTATCATTCCAGATAGAATTGAAGCAGGGACGCTTCTTATCGCTGGTGCAATTACTCGTGGTGATATTTTTGTACGTGGTGCAATAAAGGAACATATGGCTAGTTTAGTTTATAAATTAGAAGAAATGGGCGTTGAACTTGATTATCAAGAAGATGGTATTCGAGTGCGTGCAGAAGGCGATTTAGAACCAGTTGACATTAAGACATTACCACACCCAGGATTCCCTACTGATATGCAGTCACAGATGATGGCGTTATTATTAACAGCAAATGGTCATAAAGTAGTTACTGAAACTGTATTTGAAAATAGATTTATGCATGTTGCAGAGTTTAAACGAATGAATGCGAATATCAACGTTGAAGGTCGTAGCGCTAAACTTGAAGGTAAGAGTAAATTACAAGGTGCACAAGTTAAAGCTACTGATTTAAGAGCAGCAGCAGCATTAATTTTAGCTGGATTAGTGGCTGATGGTAAAACAAGTGTTACGGAATTAAAACATCTAGATAGAGGCTATGTTGACTTGCATGGTAAATTGAAGCAATTAGGTGCAGATATTGAACGTATTAATGATTAATACAGAGAATTAATATAATGGAGGAGCTCAACCATGGAAACAATTTTTGATTATAACCAAATTAAACAAATTATACCTCACAGACAACCATTTTTATTAATTGATAAAGTTGTTGAATATGAAGAAGGTCGCCGTTGTGTAGCAATTAAACAAGTGTCTGGCAATGAACCATTTTTCCAAGGACATTTTCCAGAGTATGCAGTAATGCCTGGTGTTTTGATAACTGAAGCATTAGCACAAACTGGTGCGGTAGCAATTTTAAACAGTGAAGAAAATAAAGGGAAAATAGCATTGTTTGCTGGTATAGATAAATGTCGATTTAAACGTCAAGTTGTACCTGGAGATACATTGACACTTGAAGTGGAAATCACAAAAATTAAAGGTCCAATTGGCAAAGGTAGTGCAAAGGCTACTGTTGAGGGACAACTTGCTTGTAGTTGCGAATTAACGTTTGCAATTCAAGACGTGAAATAAAAACTAAAAAACATTCAAAGGTTTAATGAAATCTCATTGTCTTTGAATGTTTTTTCTTTATTCTTCTAATTTTTCATCTTTTAACTTCGGTTTAGATTGCATCATTCTATTAAATGATTTTTTTAATTCATCACCAGATAAGCCGTCATCGATAAGTTGTTCTAATAAACTTTCAGCATATTGTTGTCTTAAAGTATAAATATGACATTCAAATACAATAGACATCGTCGTTTTGAAATTTTTAATGCTCTTAATAGTGGACTCAAATAATGCTGGGTCATTAGCTGGACGCGTAATAACAACACGTATATCAAGTAACTGTTCATTGTCTTGATATTCTTTAAAAGTTTCATAATGTTCATTTGAAATGACAATTTCAAGTAACCAACCTGTACCACTTTCTTCTTTATTAATTATTACGCCATCTTCTAACTCATATTCGATAATTCTGCCATGTTCATTTACAATTTGGAACCTTACTGCTTTAAAAGTTTTCATATTTCCACATCCCATTTGATTTATATATATGATTTTTGAAGTTTTCAGGTGTTTTAAACATTATTTATTACTAATTTCTTTAAATATAACAAATAATAAGATGTGATAGCTATAAATAATATAAAATTTGTGATTTTGACCATCTTTAAATGAATTATTAAGATATAAGCATAGGAGGTGAATCACACACTTTATGCTAAACAAAATCGTAATTGTTGGAAGACTAACGAAAGATGTACAAATCTTTGAAAAGGAGGAAAGAAAGGTTGCTACGTTTTGCGTTGCAACACAACGAAATTATAAAGATGAAAATGGAGAAATCGTCTGTGATTATATTTTTTGCAAAGCATTTGGCAAGTTAGCGTCTAACATTGATAAATACACTAATCAAGGTACGCTAGTTGGTATTACAGGTCAAATGAGATCAAGAAAATATGATAAAGACGGTCAAACCCACTTTGTTACAGAATTATATGTTGAAACTATAAAGTTCATGTCCCCTAAATCCCTGAATAATGAAATTCTCTCAGATAATATTTTAGATATTGACTCTCATAACTTAGATAATCCTGACTTATTAGAAATTTAAATCCAATTAACCTAAACATCCTTAATATACATTTAATCCATCCTATTTTTTATAGATCATATTAACTTGAAATATACTCACTTACTAGATGACCTACATGACTATTGCAACTGTTGTGTAGGTCGTCATTTTGTGTAAATTTTCTGTACCTAAGTATAGTTAGATTGCAAAACGATTACATATAAAAATGCAAATGAAAAACATTCGTTATTGTCATGGCGATTTTCACAGGGTATAAATTTGAATATTATAGACTAAAGCTATGTAAAGTCTATGTAAAAAACACAAGTAATTTTTTATTTTGTTGTAACCTGCAATGATTCCACAGATGTTACAGTAATTGCTGTAAAACTTTTAAAGAAACAAATTACTTGTAGGAGGATTTTAAGATTATGAAGAAAACATTACTCGCATCATCTTTAGCAGTAGGTTTAGGAATCGTAGCAGGAAATGCAGGTCATGAAGCCCATGCAAGTGAAGCGGATTTAAATAAAGCATCATTAGCGCAAATGGCGCAATCAAACGATCAAACATTAAATCAAAAACCAATTGAAGCAGGCGCTTATAATTATACTTTTGACTATGAAGGGTTTACGTATCATTTTGAATCAGATGGTACACATTTCGCTTGGAATTATCATGCAACAGGTGCTAATGAAGCAACACTAAGTGCGCAAGCACCAACAACAAATAGTGTAGCGCCTTCAACTACGCAAGCTAATCAAACACAATCACAAGAAGTGGCAGCACCACAAAATGCTCAAACACAACAGCCACAAGCAGCAACATCAAATAATTCACAAGTGACTGCAACACCAACAGAATCAAAAGCCTCTGAAGGATCTTCAGTTAATGTGAATGATCATCTAAAACAAATTGCACAACGTGAATCAGGTGGTAATATTCATGCTGTTAATCCATCATCAGGTGCAGCAGGTAAATATCAATTCTTACAATCAACTTGGGATTCAGTAGCACCAGCTAAATATAAAGGTGTATCACCAGCAAATGCACCAGAAAGTGTCCAAGATGCTGCAGCAGTAAAATTATATAACACTGGTGGCGCTGGTCATTGGGTAACTGCTTAAGTTTCACGTATATAGTGAATAAATAGATTTATACAATACAATTAAGGCCGAAAATATTTGGAATGACTTACGAATATTTTCGGTCATTTTTTAAGTAATAGAGAAATTAATTTTTAAAAGGTAATATTAAAGCTATACAACTATGATTGAAAATGTTGAAAACGTTTGCTAAGATGAATTTGGAATTGAATATTAACGAACTACTAGGGGCGCCTAATAAATTGGCTGAGATGAAGATTCAGACCCTTATGACCTGATTTGGTTAGTACCAACGTAGGAAAGTAGTCATTGGTTATGTGTAGCTGATCTAGTTGCATTGTTATCAAACTACTTTCATGGAGTTGGAAGTAGTTTTTTTATTTAGGGAGGATTTTTTACAATGGAGTTTTCACAAGAATTGTACCTAGCAGCAAAGCCAATCATTAACGATATTTATGAGGATGATTTTATTCAAAAGATGTTATCTGGAGATATAGAAGCTGACGCATTACGCCATTATTTAAAAGCTGACGCTGCGTATTTAAAAGAATTCACAAATTTATATGCATTGTTAATTCCAAAAATGAATAATATGAATGATGTGAAATTTTTAGTAGAACAAATTGATTTTATGGTAGAAGGTGAAGTGTTAGCGCATGATATATTAGCACAAATTATTGGTGAACCTTATGAAGAAATTATTAAAACTAAAGTTTGGCCACCAAGTGGAGACCATTACATTAAGCACATGTATTTCCAAGCGTTTAGTCGTGAAAATGCTATTTATACAATTGCCGCAATGGCTCCGTGTCCATATATATATGCAGAATTAGCTAAGCGTGCTCAAAATGATATCTCTTTAAATAGAGAGAAAGATACAGCAAAATGGTTTGATTTTTATAGTACTGAAATGGATGATGTTATCAATATTTTTGAAGCATTGATGAATAAGTTAGCAGAATCAATGTCTGCCGAAGAACTTAAACAAGTGAAACATGTATTTTTAGAAAGTTGTATTCATGAACGTCGATTTTTCAATATGGCTAAGACAATAGAAAAATGGGAATTTGGAGGAGATAGTCAATGAATAGACCTAAAATTGCATTAACCATTGCTGGAACAGATCCAACAGGTGGTGCTGGTGTTATGGCAGACTTAAAATCATTTCATTCGTGTGGTGTATATGGCATGGGAGTTGTTACTAGCATTGTTGCTCAAAATACGATGGGAGTTCAACATATGCATAACTTAGAAAGTCAGTGGGTAGATGAGCAACTAGATAGTGTATTTAGTGATACATTACCTCACGCAATTAAAACTGGAATGATCGCTACAGCTGACACGATGGATACAATTCGTCATTATTTATTGCAAGAGCCCACTATTCCTTATGTAATTGATCCAGTGATGTTAGCTAAAAGTGGCGACGCTTTAATGGATGATGCAACTAAACGAAATTTACAACATACGTTATTGCCATTAGCTGATGTAGTGACTCCAAATTTACCAGAAGCAGAGGAAATAACAGGACTTGCAATTGATAGCGAAGAAAAGATTTTACAAGCTGGACGCATCTTCATTAATGACATAGGCAGTAAGGGTGTTGTAATTAAAGGTGGTCATTCAGATGATATTAATATTTCAAAGGATTATTTATTTACTAAAGATGGCGTTGAAACATTTGAAAGTGAAAGATTTGAAACAAAGCATACTCATGGAACTGGATGTACTTTTTCAGCAGTTATAACAGCAGAACTTGCTAAAGGTAGAACATTAATAGAAGCAGTACATAAAGCTAAAAAGTTTATTTCATTGAGTATTCAATACACACCTGAAATAGGTAGAGGAAGAGGACCAGTTAATCATTTTGCATATTTAAAGAAAGAAGGATTAGATGATGAAATTTCTAAATAAGATACGTAATGAACAACCATTAACAATTTGTTATACGAATGATGTTGTGAAAAACTTTACAGCTAATGGATTATTAAGTATTGGTGCAAGTCCTGCAATGAGTGAGGCACCAGAAGAAGCGGAAGAATTTTATAAAGTAGCTCAAGCATTGTTAATCAACATAGGAACATTAACTGCCCAAAATGAACAAGATATCATTGCAATTGCTCAAACAGCTAATGAATTAGGATTACCAATTGTCTTTGATCCTGTAGCAGTTGGTGCATCTACATACAGAAAACACTTTTGTAAATTACTTTTACAGTCAGCAGACGTGTCAGTAATTAAAGGAAATGCATCTGAAATACTAGCATTGATTGATGATACAGCAACAATGAAAGGTACGGATAGTGATAATAATTTAAATACAGTTTCTATTGCTAAAAAAGCTTACGAAGCATATAAAACTGCAATTGTTGTTACAGGAGAACAGGATGTTATCGTTCAAGATGGCAAAGTGATAATGTTATCAAATGGTTCACCATTATTGACTAAAGTTACAGGTGCTGGTTGTTTATTAGGAGGAGTTATTGCTGGCTTCTTATTTAGAAATACAAAACCAGATATAGATGCATTGATAGAAGCGGTTAGTGTATTTAACATTGCTGCTGAATTAGCCGCTGAAAATGAAAATTGTAATGGACCTGGCACGTTTTCATCAATATTACTTGATACGTTATATCGTTTAGATAATATGACTTACCAACAATGGATTCGCATTGAAGAGGTGGAATAATTTGTTTAATAACTCACAATTGAATGTATATTTTATTTGTGGTACATCTGATGTGCCAAGTCATCGTACTATTCATGATGTATTAAATGAAGCGCTAAAAGCAGGAATAACGCTTTTTCAATTTAGGGAAAAAGGAACTAATGCATTAAAAGGAACTGAAAAAATGGAATTAGCCAAAGAATTACTAGATTTGTGCCATCAATACCAAGTACCTTTTATAATTAATGATGATATTGAATTAGCAAAGGAAATTAATGCAGACGGTATCCATGTCGGTCAGGATGATGCCGATGTTAATGAGTTTGCACAATATTTTACAGATAAAATAATCGGTTTAAGTATTAGTGATTTAGATGAGTATTCACAATCGGATTTAACAAATGTAGATTATATTGGTGTTGGTCCAATTTATTCTACACCTTCAAAAAGTGATGCGCATTTACCAGTAGGACCTGAAATGATTACTACTTTTAAAAAGATGAATTCACAAATACCAATAGTAGCAATTGGGGGAATCAATAATAACAATGTCGAACCTATTGTTGATGCCGGCGCAGATGGGATTTCAGTAATTTCAGCTATTTCTAAAAGTGAAAATATAGAAGGTACTGTAAAAAAATTCAAAGATTTTTTTAATAATTAGTTAAATTTTTCCACTTATTGTTTCATACGTACTCATTAATGTGATAGAATAAATCCTATGTGAATATAATGATAGAGGTGGAAAAATGAAGAAAAAAGCGTTACTACCATTATTTTTAGGTATTATGGTCTTTTTGGCTGGTTGTGACTATTCTAAACCTGAAAAACGTAGTGGGTTTTTCTACAATACATTCGTAGATCCAATGAAAAATGTATTGGATTGGTTGGGAAATAACTTATTAAACGATAATTATGGTTTAGCTATTATTATTCTTGTATTGGTAATTCGTATTATTTTATTACCATTCATGTTGTCAAACTATAAAAATAGTCATATGATGCGTCAAAAAATGAAAGTTGCGAAGCCAGAAGTTGAAAAAATCCAAGAAAAAGTGAAGCGAGCACGCACACAAGAAGAAAAAATGGCTGCAAACCAAGAATTAATGCAAGTTTATAAAAAGTATGATATGAACCCAATGAAGAGTATGTTAGGTTGTTTACCAATGTTGATTCAAATGCCAATCATCATGGGATTATACTTTGTACTTAAAGATCAACTTGTTGATGGTTTGTTTAAGTATCCACACTTCTTATGGTTCGATTTAGGACGTCCTGATATTTGGATTACAATTATTGCCGGTGTTTTATACTTTATCCAAGCATATGTATCAAGTAAAACGATGCCAGACGAACAACGTCAAATGGGTTATATGATGATGATTATTTCACCA
Source organism: Staphylococcus schweitzeri (assembly GCF_002902405.1). Classification (GTDB taxonomy): domain Bacteria; phylum Bacillota; class Bacilli; order Staphylococcales; family Staphylococcaceae; genus Staphylococcus; species Staphylococcus schweitzeri. The sequence continues at coordinate 30,884 of NZ_PPQS01000047.1, read as the reverse complement.
ATTATGATTATCTGGATTTCATTAAGCTCAGCATCAGCACTTGGCTTATATTGGTCAGTCAGTGCGGCATTCCTTGTAATTCAAACACACTTTGCGAATATACATTATGAAAAAGTTGCTAAAAAAGAAGTTCAACCTTTCATTGAAGCATATGAAAGAGAACACAACGGCGACAACAAAAAAGGCAAAAACACACAAGTAGTGTCTAAAAAGAAAAAGAAATAGTCTTAGCAAGTCTAAATCATGAGCCCCCTAAAAGTTGAAGCTAATTTTAACTTCTAGCGGGCACATGATTTTTTATTTAAAGAGCAAAAGTATAGCATCATATAATATAGTGTCTGATAAATAGAAACAGCAGAAAGATGATTTCGAATGTGAAATTCATCCCACTGCTGTTTTTTATGTGACTTAATATTTAATTAAATTTTAGTGTATAGTTTCCGAAATCAATGCATCAGTACGCCTAATGATGCAATTGAACAACAGAACATCAATATAATAGGTTAATGGCATAAACTAGAGATAACTAAGAATCCACACAATATATTCATAATATTATACGGCACCTTTGGATCCTCACATAAATACTATATGGCACCTTTGTCCTCCGCATATACGTCGCCACAATAACATATCATAGAACCGTAACGGTATAGCAATTACACCACATTACAGTATCAATTCAACTAGTCTTGATAATTCCACTCTGTAAAAAATTGCTTCAAATACATAACCATAAAATCATGTCTTTCTTTAGCAATCTTTTTCGCTGTGTCTGTATGCATTAATGATTGTAGTTTTAATAATTTTTCAAAGAAGTGTTTTATGGCAGATGGTGGTAATCCTTCAATTAAATCATCATTAATGTTGTTAAATGCTATTTGTTCTGTCCACATAGGTTCGCCAAAATGTCCGGCAAATTGAAATGTTCGTGCAATTCCAATTGCGCCTATAGCGTCAAGTCGATCTGCATCTCTAACTATTTGACCATCTAGTGATAAAGCAACATGATTATTTTTACCATTACGATAACTCATGTGCTTTATTATATATAATATATGTTCTTGAGCTAAATCTGAAAGAGATAAAGATGCCAAAAATGATGTTAATGAATCTAATTGTTTGTTGTTATCTACGAGTTTCTCGTCAACTGTGTCATGTAGTAAAGATGCTAGCTCTATAATCAAGGTATCCTTAACACCTTCACTTTTAGCAATTGATTTAGCTAGAGCAGTGACACGGTACACGTGTGCTATATCGTGTCCTGTATAATCATTTTGATGTATAGATTCCATATATTGTTGGGCAGCACTAATGATACTTGATTGTTGCATTAAACTTACACTCCTCATACGGCTCTTTTATAATATTGGTGACAATAATTGTGATATACCTTCTTTAAATTTAATCCAAAGGCTTCGCTTAGCATATCGTGTTTTTGTTAATTCAGTAGACACTTTTAAATCATCAATAAATGCTTGTTTTAGTTTTTTGGCAATTTGTTCATCATAAATAAAAGCATTAACTTCGAAATTCAATGTGAAACTACGGTGGTCCATATTCGCTGTGCCAACACTTGCAATCTCATCATCTATAATCAATGTTTTAGAATGTAAGAACCCATTATCATAATGAAATACTTTAACGCCAGCATCTAATAATGATGCAGCATTTTTTAAAGTTGCCCAAAAGACAAATGGATGATCAGGCTTATTAGGAATCATGATGTTGACATCAACACCACCTAATGCAGCGATTTTAATAGAATCTAGAAATGCTTGGTCTGGAATAAAATAGGGGGATTGAATATAAATCGATTTCTTAGCAGATGAAATCATTTTCAAATAACCGTATTTAATCTGTTCCCATTCTTCGTCAGGACCACTAGATGCTATTTGTACGCCAATCGTTCCACCAGAATTTACGTCAGGGAAGTAACGATCATCATATGAGATATGATCACGTGTTGCTTGTGAATTCCAATCTAAAATAAATCGTAATTGCAACGCATTCACTGCATCCCCGACAATTCGTAAATGTGTATCACGCCAATAGCCGAATTTTTTCGATTTACCTAAATATTCATCGCCTACATTAAAGCCACCGACATATCCGATTTTTCCATCTATAACAACGATTTTGCGATGATTTCGATTGTTCATACGCAAGTTGATGAGAGGTAATTTTGAAGGGAAGAAAGCTTCAGCGTGTCCGCCTTTGCTACGAAATGCGCGTAATCCTTTTTTACGTAAGCCACGTGAACCCATGTCATCGTATAAAATTTTAACTTCCACGCCTTGTTCTGCCTTCTTGGCAAGTTCATTCAAAATGATACGGCCTAATTCATCACAATGAATAATATAATACTGGAAGTGAATATAATCAGTAGCATTACGAATATCTTGAATTAAGTCATCAAATTTTTCTTGACCATCTGTATATATTTTCAAATCGTTATCAGTTGTTAAAAAGGCTGCATTATTATAGAGCAACATTTGAATCATTTCTTTAAATTTCATAATTTGATAATTGGAATTTGAAAAATTTTCATTTTTTAAAGCAGCTAATTGTTCATCGACAATTAACTCTAAACCTTTTTTCTCTTCCTTATCTATTTTGAAAATTTGATCACGTTGAATTTGTCGTCCTAGTAGTAAATATAGAATGAAGCCGAATAGAGGCAAGAACACTAAGACAAGTAACCAAGCCCAGATAGAATTTGCAGAACGTCTTTCCATGAAAATAATGGTAAAGGCGAATAATAAGTTTAAAATAAATGCACCAATAAATATTGAATTTAAAATAACATTTGAATGTTTAAATGCAATTGTTAGTAACTCTATCATTTGAAACCTCCCACCGAAAATCTAAAACAAGTAATATAATCTTATTAATTGTATCATGAAGCAATTTAAATATCATGACAATTTAGTTTGAAAAATAGGTCATAGTATTGACGTTATGTTTTGTGGGATATAGTATAGTAAAGAATGTAAATAGAGGAGTGAATGCTATGACTGAACAAGATAATGCACATCATTCTGAACAAATTAAAACAAATCTAAAATCACGTTTAAATCGAATAGAAGGTCAAGTGAGAGCGATTAATCGCATGATTGAAGAAGATGTCTATTGTGATGATGTTCTTACACAAATAAGAGCGACTCGTTCTGCATTAAACAGTGTCGCAACAAAGTTATTAGAGCAACATATGAAAAGTTGTATTATGAATAAGGTTAAGCAAGGTGCGCAAGAAGAAGCGATGGAAGAGTTACTAGTTACTTTCCAAAAGTTGATTAAAGATTAAAGGAGTTTAAGATGGTATACCAAAACACAGTTTACGTAGCAGGTATTGAAACTGAAGAACAAGTAAAACAGTTGACAGAGCGTATTTCAAACATGATAGGTGTGCATAATGTGAATGTTAATATGTTTGATGGAGAAGTAGTTGTAGCTTATGAAACACCTGCAAATTTAAATAGCATTGAAAAAGAAATTTACGATACAGGTTATAAAATTGTATATTAATATATCGATATAAAGCACACGATAGATTTTTATTTTAAAAAATAATCAAAAAAAGTTTGTGATTAATGTAGTAAAGGTATAGTGAATAGGGTAAGATAATACTGAAAGCGATCCAAACGAGGTGATAATAATGAAACGTCCTGAAAAGATTCAAAATGTAGTCAAACTATTGTCATCATTAGGTGTGAATATTAAAAAAACTAAATCTCGTTTAGACATTATTAATACATTACCAACATCTAATAAAGTAAGTCACGAATTAAAATAATTGACTGTGATCATGAATCACACACTACGATAACTGCCAGCGATACGTCACTGGTAGTTTTTTAATGGGTTGTTTTATGTAGGAAAGTATGAAGTTAATCAAAGTTATAAATCACTATACATAATGCTCTCAGTCAAACCATGTGTCTTAAGCGATATATTTAAATTGTCCATACGTGTTCACAAAGACATTTACATAGCAAGTGATAAGTAAAGCATTTGGATAATGTAATATGTGATAAATATTTACATTAATTGTATAAACAGCATATACAAATCCCCCCTTTATAGTACCCATTTCTCAATGTTTACATCAAAGGGGGGGTTATTTTATCTAGTATTGTCATTTATGTATACTGGTGATTTGTTTAAATCAATAATATTGAAAATCATCATTTAAATATATGACATATAAAGATTAAGTATCATGAGCTAATTGCTCTTCGGATGGTATAAATCTACATACCGTTTTGGTTCATGATAATAGATTGATAAAACAATTCCGATACCTGTCATCATACTCCATAATGCACTACCACCATAGCTAATAAATGGTAATGGGATACCAGTGATCGGTAACAACTGAATTGTCATCCCGATATTTTGTAAAATATGGAACACAAGCAATGTTACAAAACCTACGATAAAGATTTTGTTAAATTGATCTTCAATTTTCGTAGCAAGTCTTATTAAATGGAAGATTAAGAATAAAAATACAAGAATTAAAATAACAGAACCAATAAAGCCCAGTTCTTCACCAATAACCGAAAAGATAAAATCAGTATGGTTTTCAGGAATATAAACTTCACCGTGATTGTATCCTTTACCTAGTAATTGACCAGAACCTATCGCTTTAAGGGATTCAGTTAAATGATAGCCATCACCACTACTATATGTATATGGATCAAGCCAAGAATTGATACGTCCCATTTGGTACAATTGAACACCTAATAAATTTTCTATCAAGGATGGTGCATAAAGGATACCCAAAATGATAGTCATAGCTCCAACAATACCAGTTAAAAAAATAGGAGCTAAAATACGCCATGTAATACCGCTCACTAACATAACGCCAGCAATAATAGCAGCTAATACTAAAGTAGTTCCTAAATCGTTTTGCAATAATATTAAAATACTTGGTAACAACGAGACACCAATAATTTTGAAAAATAATAGCAAATCACTTTGAAAAGATTTATTAAATGTGAATTGATTATGTTTAGAAACGACACGCGCTAATGCAAGTATTAAAATGATTTTCATAAATTCTGATGGTTGAATACTGATTGGTCCAAAAGTATACCAACTTTTAGCGCCGTTAATAATCGGCGTGATTGGTGATTCAGGAATAATTAATAATCCAATTAATGATAGGCAGATTAAGAAATACAATATATATGCATAATGCTTAATCTTTTTAGGTGAAATAAACATGATAACACCTGCAAAAATGGCGCCTAAAATATAGTAAAATATTTGTCTTATACCGAAATTAGCACTATATTGCCCGCCGCCCATAGCCGAGTTAATAAGCAGAACACTGAAAATTGCTAAAACAGCTATAGTGGCCACTAATACCCAGTCTACTTTGCGAAGCCAATGCTTATCCGGCTGTTGACGAGATGAATAATTCATTGCAAACTCCTTTTATACTCACTAATGTTTATATCAATTTTACATGACTTTTTAAAAATAAGCTAGAATATGACAGAGATATCGGCTATAGATTTCAATTTAATTTAGTAATAAAATAGAGATAAACATCGTCCTGTAAAACAATGAAACACCGAAGACAAAGGCAAGCGTCGCATCGTTTTTAAAATGCAAAATAACCATTAAATGTGATACTATTAAGATTCAAAGATGCGAATAAATAAATTAATAACAGGATTAAAATGAATATTAACTTATATTAAGGTAGGAAGCCCTGATATATCATTGGAGGAAAACGAAATGACAAAAGAAAATATTTGTATCGTTTTTGGAGGGAAAAGTGCTGAACATGAAGTATCGATTCTAACAGCACAAAACGTATTAAATGCAATAGATAAAGACAAATACCACGTTGATATCATTTATATTACTAATGATGGTGATTGGAAAAAGCAAAATAATATAACGTCTGAAATTAAATCTACAGATGAACTTCATTTAGAAAATGGAGAAGCTTTAGAAATTTCTCAATTATTAAAAGAAAGTAGTTCAGGACAACCATACGATGCGGTGTTCCCATTACTTCATGGACCTAATGGTGAAGATGGCACGATTCAAGGATTATTTGAAGTGCTAGATGTACCATACGTAGGTAATGGTGTATTATCAGCAGCAAGTTCAATGGATAAACTTGTGATGAAACAATTATTTGAACATAGGGGTTTACCACAATTACCTTATATTAGTTTCTTACGTTCTGAATATGAAAAATATGAGCATAATATTTTAAAGTTAGTTAATGATAAATTGAATTATCCAGTATTTGTTAAACCTGCTAATTTAGGTTCTAGTGTTGGTATTAGTAAATGTAATAATGAAGCGGAATTAAAAGAAGGTATTAAAGAAGCGTTCCAATTTGACCGTAAACTTGTGATTGAGCAAGGTGTTAATGCACGTGAAATTGAAGTGGCAGTGCTTGGAAATGATTATCCAGAAGCAACTTGGCCAGGTGAAGTTGTAAAAGATGTTGCATTTTACGATTACAAATCTAAATATAAAGATGGTAAAGTTCAATTACAAATTCCTGCTGAGCTAGATGAAGATATAAAATTAACGCTTAGAAATATGGCGTTAGAAGCATTTAAAGCAACAGATTGCTCAGGTTTAGTACGTGCAGATTTCTTTGTAACAGACGATAACCAAATTTATATTAATGAAACAAATGCAATGCCTGGATTTACTGCTTACAGTATGTATCCAAAATTATGGGAAAATATGGGACTATCATATTCTGAATTAATTACGAAGTTAATTGAACTTGCTAAAGAACGTCATCAAGATAAACAGAAAAATAAATACAAAATTGACTAACCGAGGTTGTTATTATGATTAATGTAACATTAAAGCAAATTAAGTCTTGGATTCCTTGTGATATTGATGACCAATTTTTGGACTGCGAAATTAATGGTGTCACTATTGACTCTAGAGCGATTAAAGAAGGAATGTTGTTTATTCCTTTTAAAGGTGAAAATGTTGATGGTCATAGGTTTGTATCTAAAGCATTGCAAGATGATGCAGGTGCAGCATTTTATCAAAAAGGAATGCCAATAGATAATAATATAACAGGACCTATTATTTGGGTCGAAGATACTTTAGTGGCTTTACAACAATTAGCACAAGCATATTTAAGATATGTTAATCCTAAAGTGATAGCAGTAACTGGGTCAAATGGTAAAACAACTACAAAAGATATGATTGAGAGTGTCTTGCATACTGAGTTTAAAGTAAAAAAAACGCAAGGCAATTATAATAATGAAATTGGTTTACCACTAACTATTTTAGACTTAGATAAGGATACAGAAATCTCTATTTTAGAAATGGGAATGTCAGGTTTCCATGAGATCGAATTATTATCAAATCTTGCGCAACCGGATATTGCAATTATTACTAATATTGGTGAATCACATATGCAAGATTTAGGTTCGCGTGAGGGTATTGCTAAAGCGAAATCTGAAATAACAATTGGTCTTAAAGATAATGGCACATTTATATATGACGGTGATGAACCGTTGTTAGAGTCGCATGTTAAGGAAGTTCAAAATGCGAAATGTATGAGTGTCGGTGTGGATACTGACAACGATTTAGTTTGTTCAGTTGATGATAGAGATACGACAGGTATAGCATTCACTATAAATGATAAAGAGCAATTTGATTTACCGATTTTAGGCGTGCATAATATGAAAAATGCAACTATTGCCATTGCAGTTGGCTATGAATTAGGTTTAACATATGACACGATTTATCGTAACTTAAAACATGTTACGCTTACAGGTATGCGCATGGAACAACATGAATTAGCTAATGATATCACTGTTATTAATGATGCTTATAATGCTAGTCCTACAAGTATGAGAGCTGCTATTGATACTTTAAGTAGTCTTAATGGACGACATATTTTAATTTTAGGTGATGTTTTAGAATTAGGTGAAAACAGTAAATCTATGCACTCGCAAGTAGGTGCTTATTTGCAAGATAAGCAAATAGACGTGCTGTATACATTTGGTGATGAAGCGAGTTATATTAGCGGAACTGGGAAACAATTTGTTGGCAAAGCGCAACATTTCGATTCAAAAGAAGCGTTAATTGACGTATTAAAACAAGACTTAAAGTCACATGATCGTGTATTAGTTAAAGCATCAAGAGGCATGAAATTAGAAGACGTAGTTAATGCATTAATATCATAGAAGTTAGGGATATTAGATGAATATGCTTAAATTTTTAAATTAAATTATTTTTGAAAATGGTTGATTTTGTTATGATAACAAGATCAGCTTTTTCTTTTATTTTAAAGTATTCTCTGTGAGCCCGAGACATAAATCAATGTTCTATACTCTACAAAGTTATATTGGCAGTAGTTGACTGAACGAAAATGCGCTTGTAACAAGCTTTTTTCAATTCTAGTGAGGGGCCCCAACACAGAAGCTGACGAAAAGTCAGCTTACGATAATGTGCAAGTTGGGGTGTGGGCCCCAACATAGAAGCTGACGAAAAGTCAGCTTACG
>NZ_PPQS01000047.1:0-22364 GCF_002902405.1 Staphylococcus schweitzeri | reverse complement strand
CCCAACATAGAAGCTGGCGAAAAGTCAGCTTACAATAATGTGCAAGTTGGGGTGGGACGACGAAATGAATTTTGCGAAAATATCATTTCTGTCCCACTCCCATCTAATTTTAGTAATAAGTTGAATTTAAATGATCATTTATATAGGAAGTATTTTGATTTTATAATGCGTCTTTGTAAAAAGAAACGTGTATCATTAGGTATTTAAATTAAAATTTGATTCAGAATTGCAACGACATGCTTATGTTATAAAAAAATTTTTATAATGATTTATTCGAATTATGAGTAACGCTTACATCACACTTAATGCTAGCTTTTTGACAAAAATATGACAATCAATTAATGTGTTTCTGCTAAATATTCGCAAATTGCTTTATTGCGATTAAATTTTTTTGGTGGTACTATATAGAAGTTGATGAAATATTAATGAACTTATATGCAAAAGTATATTGAGAAATAAACAGGTAAAAAGGAGAATTATTTTGCAAAATTTTAAAGAACTAGGGATTTCGGATAATACGGTTCAGTCACTTGAATCAATGGGATTTAAAGAGCCGACACCTATCCAAAAAGACAGTATCCCTTATGCGTTACAAGGAATTGATATCCTTGGACAAGCTCAAACCGGTACAGGTAAAACAGGAGCATTCGGTATTCCTTTAATTGAAAAAGTAGTAGGGAAACAAGGGGTTCAATCGTTAATTTTAGCACCTACAAGAGAATTGGCAATGCAGGTAGCTGAACAATTAAGAGAATTTAGCCGTGGACAAGGTGTCCAAGTTGTTACTGTATTCGGTGGTATGCCTATCGAACGCCAAATTAAAGCCTTGAAAAAAGGGCCACAAATCGTAGTCGGAACACCTGGACGTGTTATCGATCATTTAAACCGTCGTACTTTGAAAACTGATGGTATCCATACATTAATTTTAGACGAAGCAGATGAAATGATGAACATGGGATTCATCGACGATATGAGATTTATTATGGATAAAATTCCTGCTGCGCAACGTCAAACAATGCTATTCTCAGCAACTATGCCTAAAGCAATTCAAGCTTTAGTGCAACAATTCATGAAGTCACCTAAAATTATTAAGACAATGAATAATGAAATGTCAGATCCACAAATCGAAGAATTCTATACAATTGTTAAAGAATTAGAGAAATTTGATACATTTACAAATTTCCTAGATGTTCATCAACCAGAATTAGCAATCGTATTTGGACGTACAAAACGTCGTGTTGATGAGTTAACAAGTGCTTTGATTTCTAAAGGCTATAAAGCTGAAGGATTACATGGTGATATCACACAAGCGAAACGTTTAGAAGTATTAAAGAAATTCAAGAATGACCAAATCAATATTTTAGTCGCTACAGATGTAGCAGCAAGAGGACTAGATATTTCTGGTGTAAGTCATGTTTATAACTTTGATATTCCTCAAGATACTGAAAGCTATACACACCGTATTGGTCGTACTGGTCGTGCTGGTAAAGAAGGTATCGCGGTTACTTTTGTAAATCCAATCGAGATGGATTACATTAGACAAATCGAAGATGCAAACGGTAGAAAAATGAGTGCATTACGTCCACCACACCGCAAAGAAGTACTTCAAGCACGTGAAGATGATATTAAAGAAAAAGTTGAAAACTGGATGTCAAAAGCCACAGAATCACGTTTAAAACGTATTTCAACTGAATTATTAAATGAATATAACGATGTTGATTTAGTTGCTGCACTTTTACAAGAGTTAGTAGAAGCAAACGACGAAGTTGAAGTTCAATTAACTTTTGAAAAACCATTAGCTCGTAAAGGCCGTAATGGTAAACCAAGTGGTTCTCGTAACAGAAACAACAAACGTGGTAACCATAAATTTGACGGTAAGAGTAAACGTTCAAAAGGTTACTCAAGCAAGAAAAAAGGCAACAAAAAATTCGACCGCAAAGACAACAATAGTGGTGGAAGTAGACCTATGAAAGGTCGCACATTTGCTGACCATCAAAAATAATAAATTGATTAAGAGCTCTAAGATGTCATATCTTGAGCTCTTTTTTTATATTCAAAATTAAAAAATTGGGCTCTATGTCAAATTAGACTGATGAAAAGCAAAAAATTTACCATCAGTCCAATTTATAGTTCGATTTAATTATTGTTCAAAAGATTTGGCGAAATTGACTGAGAACTCGAATTAATGGAAATTCTTAAAGTTTTATTTCGACTAATAACAAGCTTCTTTTCAGTAGAAATGAATTATAAATATTAGGATAATTTTACATCAGAATTAATGGATATAAAAAAGGCACTGCAAATCTATTTTAATGGCAGTGACCTTATCAAATTAAATTATTTGTCTTTCCATTGCAACATTTGATAGCCGATACGTGGATGTGTTTTGATAATATCTTTAGCATCTGTATGGCATTGAGCAAGTTTTTGTCTTAATGAAGTCATATGGACGCGTAAGCTAGGCATTTCAGTTTTATTTACATAACCATAAATACGTTTAAGTATCATTTCGTATGTTAGCACTTTTCCTTTATGTTTGGATAACAATTCTAGCAAACTAAATTCATTTGGTGTCAAATGAACTTCTTGGTTATTGATAATAACTGATTTGGAATCAAAGTCAATGATTAGTAAACCGTTTGTAAAAATAATATTAGTTTCTTGATTAGATTTGGCAATTCTTTCAATAACTCTAATTCTTGCACGGAGTTCATCAACGTTAAATGGCTTTGTCATATAGTCATTTGCACCATTATCTAATGCTTGAATAATGGTTTGTTCCTCTTGTCTAGCACTTATCACAATAATAGGAATATCTGTATGCTGTCTAATCTCAGCAATTAAGCATAAACCATCTTTATCTGGTAATCCTAAGTCTAATAATATTATATTTGGTTTATCAATTTGAATTTTAAAATGTGCACTTTTGGCATTTTCGGCTGTAGTTACAGTGTAATAATCTAAAGTTAGAGCGACATCGAGTAAATGTGTAATTGCATGATCATCTTCAATAATTAATATTTTAGATTGCATTATACGTCTCCTTCACTAAAATCTAAATCAATATTGAAATAAAATATACTGCCATGTGGTTGATTCATTTTATATTGTAAAGTTGAATAATGTTTATGTAGTATAGTCTGGACTAAATATAGACCCAGACCCATACTTTCTTTTTGGTTATCTTTAAAATGTTTATTCGCACCAGTATAAAAAGGTTCAAAAATCTTTTGTTGTTCTTGTACACTTATACCTGGACCTTCATCAATAACAGAAAATTGAACTTGTTTATCGTTGGGTCTATGAATACATAATTTAATAGTCGTGTTGGACGACGAATGTTTTATTGCATTTTCAATTAAATTAAATATTGCTTGAAGTATTAATTTACTGTCAATTCTCACAAAATGTAAATCTTCAGTTAATGAGATTGTTACATCAACTTTTAAATGACGACGTTTTATTATAGTATCAATTTCCTCTACTAATTCGCTTACTAAATATGGTTGCAATTTGATATGAACATTAGAAGATTGTAATCGAGTTAGAGACAATATATTGGTTACTAAATGGTATAAATATTGACTTTCTTGATAACTGTTTAATAATAATTGGTGTTGTTCTTTGAACGGCATTAGTTTATTATGTGTCATTAAAATATCTAAATTCCCCATAATGGTTGTTAAAGGTGTACGTATATCATGAGAAATTGAGCGCAAAAAATTAGAATGTGTGAGTTGACGCTCAGCTTGTAACATAGACTCTCTCGTTTGTTTTAATAATGTCACATTCTCAACTGCTAAGGACAGTTCGTTTAACATAGATTCAAGTATGGATGCATCATAAGGATCGATTGTTTGTGATTGTTGACAATTTATTGCTACTACACCTTTGATAGGGGAAGTACCTATCGGGATGAACCATTGATTAATGCCTGGAAAGGTATCTGTTGTTGCACCTGCTTGCCTTTCGTTTTTGATAACCCAACCTAACACTTGGCTATAATGTTTGTTTTTATAGTCGACGTCATGTTGCAATGACATTGTTTTACTGACTTTAGCATCATCGATTACGTAAATTGTAATTGATTGCTGCAATAATTGATGAATTTGATGTCCAGCATTTACCAATAAATCTTTTACTGTATATGTCTGTTTAATCGAATCATTAAATTGTAATAATAAATCTGTTCGATAGAGTTGCTTTTTAGTAATTGAATACTGAAATTTAATTTGTTTTAATAAAGCGCTCGTTAAAAGACTAGTTAAAATACTGACAATAAATGTAATTGGATAATCAAAGCGATATACTTCAAACGTAAATCTCGGTTCTGTAAAAAAGTAATTAAAAACAAAGACATTTAGTATTGCCGCTAAAAATCCAATCATATACGATTGTGTCCAAATTGATACTAATATGATGCCGATTAGGAAGAGCATTAAGATAATAGTACTGGATTCATGTTTTTCAAGCTCGTACACCCATAAACCCATTAATATGCAAATCAATTGAATTAGAAGCATTTTTAACATATCTTTAGCGAAGCGTTTACTTTTAGGGCGATAAGGTATTTTATTCGTATTTAACGCGACAGAAATTTGTTTAATAGGAACAATTTCGATTTTATAGTGATGATCAAACGACATTAAGCGATCAATCAAAGGTGTATTAAAAAAGTCTACCCATTTATTTCTAATATGTTGTCCAATAATTAATTTAGTAACATTTTGATTTTTGCACCATTCGTCTAAACCTGATGCAACGCTTTGACTATAAACAACCTTTACTTTAGCTCCTAATGATTTAGCTAGCATAAGATGACGATGAACATGCTTTTGACTATCATAGTGCTGCCTATTTTTTTCGAAAATATCTATATAAATAGCTGTAAACTTTGCATGTTCTTTTTGAGCAATATGAAAAGCCTCTTTTATAACCGCTTCATTATAAATACTGCCACTAATAGCTACAGCGATATGTGGTGTCATAACCGATTTATGATTATGACATAAGTTTTCCTTATCACTCATTAAATCAGCTACAGTGCGCAGCGTTAGCGTTCTCAGTTCACTCAAGTGTTCATAAGTGAAAAAATTGCTAAATGCAACTTCAAGACGATCTTTTTTATATACTTTTCCAGCTTTTAACCTTTTTATTAATTGGTTAGGTGAAATATCTACCACTTCTAAGACATCTGCGCCGATTATAAAATAATCAGGTACACGTTCTTTTACTTGGACACCAGTCATCAGTTCGATTTGGCTACTCAAGCTTTCGATATGTTGAATATTTAATGTTGTATGCACATCTATGCCATGGTTTAGAATTTCTTCAATATCCATGTATCGTTTTTCATGGCGCTCTCTTGATATATTTGTGTGCGCTAACTCATCTATTAGAACAATCGTCGGCGCTTCTTCAATAATACAATCTATATTCAAATATTGAACCCTATGGCTACCATGATTTGTAATTTTAGTTGTGATTTTGGGTAATTTTTTTGCTAATGCTTCGGTTTCACGACGTTGATGTGGTTCGATATATCCAATTTTTATATCAACACCATTTTGATATAAATCAATCGCATTCGATAGCATTTCAAACGTTTTACCAACACCAGGACTATAACCTATATAGATAGTTAGAGACCCACGCTTCTTTCCTATATTTAGCGATTCAGTGTTCGTCATAACCTCACCTCGATAGCAATATCATAATATTCTTCACAATTAAATGCTATAAAATTTATTTCTGTAAGAGTATCTTAATGAATTCTTAATAACTAAGTTTGAAAATTAATATTTTACTCATAAACATCTTGTTACGATGTGAATGGGTTTAAGGAGGTCAGATCCATGATTATCAGTTTGATTTTAGTTGTTATCGCATTATTGATGTACTTATTTTATGCCTTAATTCGCAGTGAAAAATTTTAAAAACGTGTTAGGTGAGAACTATGGTAGAAATAATTTTATTCTTAGTAATAATAATTTTTATTGCTTATGTATTTAGTAAATATCTTTATCGTGTGGCATTAATTCAATCAACATTTGCAGATGGGATATTTAGAAATTTTGAAAATGTATGTTTTAAAATAATTGGAACAGATTTAGAGCATATGTCAGCTAAAAAGTACTTAAAGCACTTTTTGTCATTTAATGCATTAATGGGTGTATTTGCATTTGCATTGTTGTTAACGCAACAGTGGCTTATTTTAAATCCAAATCATAATTTGAATCAGTCGTTTACTTTAGCGTTTAATACGGCAGTATCATTTTTAACAAATACTAATTTGCAACATTATAATGGCGAAGTTGGAGTTACATATTTAACGCAAATGATTGTTATGACTTATTTAATGTTTACATCAAGTGCATCAGGTTATGCCGTATGCATTGCAATGTTGCGTCGGTTAACGGGTTTGACTGATATTATAGGAAATTTCTATCAGGATATTGTTAGATTTATAGTGCGTGTATTATTACCAATATCTTTTTTACTAAGTATTTTATTAATGATTCAAGGAGTACCACAAACATTGCGTGGCAATTTAATAATTTACACATTAAGTGGGCAAATACAACATATTGCTATAGGACCAATAGCTTCACTTGAGTCTATTAAACACCTTGGTACTAATGGTGGAGGATTTTTAGGAGGCAATGCATCTACACCTTTTGAAAATCCAAATATATGGAGTAATTTTATTGAAATGGGCAGTATGATGTTACTCCCCTTAGCAATATTATTTTTATTTGGCCGTATGTTGACTAAAAATGGTAGACGCGTACATCGTCATGCGTGGGTATTATTTGTGACAATGTTTATCATTTTTATTGGTGGAATAATTTTAACGCTATGGAGTGAGTACCAGGGTAATCCACTTTTTTATCATTTAGGTATTCATGGAGCTAATTTTGAAGGCAAAGAGGTACGATTTGGCATTGGATTATCGTCAGTATTTACGATTATAACGACAGCTTTTACTACAGGATCTGTTAATAACATGCACGACAGTTTAACGGCATTAGGTGGTTTAGGGCCAATGATATTTATGATGTTAAATATTGTATTTGGTGGAGAAGGTGTGGGGTTAATGAATCTATTAATCTACGTGTTGTTAACTGTATTTATTTGCAGTTTGATGGTTGGAAAAACACCAGAATATTTAAATATGCCCATCGGAGGTAGGGAGATGAAATGCATAGTGTTAGCATTTCTCATTCATCCAATTTTAATATTAGTTTTCTCTGCACTCGTCTATGTCATTCCTGGTGTTAGTGATAGTATAACGAATCCATCATTTCATGGCATATCTCAAGTGCTTTATGAAATGACATCTGCATCTGCAAATAATGGCTCAGGATTTGAAGGGTTAAAGGATAATACACCGTTTTGGAATATTTCAACAGGTATCATTATGATATTTGCAAGATATGTACCAATTATCTTGCAATTGATGATTGCGTCTAGTCTAGTTAGGAAAAAATCTTACCATCAAGAAAAGTATACGATTGCGATTGATAAACCTTATTTTGGTGTATCACTTGTTGTCTTTATTATTTTACTTAGTGGATTAACATTTATTCCTGTGTTACTTCTCGGTCCTATCGGTGAATTTTTAACTTTAAAATAATGAAAAGGATGGAAATATATGCATCATGTATATAAATATAATAATCATACAATGTTAATAGAAGCGATTAAAATGAGTGTCATAAAGTTAAATCCTAAACTGTTGGTTAAAAATCCAATCATGTTTGTTGTAGAAATAGGAATGGTTTTGATGTTGATACTCATATGTTTCCCCGATGTTTTTGGACAAAGTCAGTTGTCGAGAGGTTATCTAATTACAATTTGTACCATCTTATTATTAACAATCTTATTTGCGAATTTTTCTGAAGCGATTGCTGAAGGTAGAGGCAAGGCGCAAGCAGATAGTTTACGAAAAACGCAATCAAATTTGACTGCGCGTGTCATAGACTCGAATGGTCTATTTAAAATTGTGAATGCTTCTGATTTAAAAAAAGGACAACATATACGAGTTGAAAATGGAGAGACTATTCCTGCTGATGGTGTAGTCATTAATGGTTTAGCTACTGTAGATGAGTCTGCTATTACTGGTGAATCTGCACCTGTCATTAAAGAATCCGGTGGAGATTTTTCTGGTGTAATTGGCGGAACTGTTGTAAATTCTGACTGGTTGGAGATACGTGTTGAAAGTGAAACTGGGACATCATTTTTAGATAAAATGATTGCACTAGTAGAACGTGCTGAAAGGACTAAAACACCAAATGAAATTGCCTTATTTACATTATTAACGACGCTAACCATAATTTTCCTAGTCGTTATTGCTACATTGTATCCGATTGCAGGACATTTACATGTAATCTTACCAATAGCCATGCTTATTGCCTTAACTGTTTGTTTAATACCGACAACAATTGGTGGGCTGTTGTCTGCTATTGGCATTGCAGGGATGGATAGGGTTACCCAGTTTAATGTTTTGGCAAAAAGTGGTCGCGCTGTTGAAGTATGCGGTGATGTAGATGTTATGATTTTAGATAAGACTGGCACAATTACTTATGGAAATCGAATTGCCAGTGCATTTTTACCGGTGAATGAACATTTAAAAATCAAGTTGATTACAGCAGCATATATGTCATCGTTATATGATGACACTCCAGAAGGTAAAAGTATTGTAACTTTAGCGAAGGACATGCTTAGAGGTAATTTGCCCGCACAAATTGATGGTACATACAAACCTTTTACAGCTGAAACTAGAATGAGTGGCATTGTAACGAATGGCATATCTATTTTTAAAGGTGCGCCTGATAGTATGATTAAACTTATAAAGCAGCAACAAGGTATTATTCCACCTAATATAGAAATATTGTGTAGCAATGTATCTAGCAAAGGTGGTACGCCATTAATTGTCGTAGAGGAAAACGTTATGCTTGGAGTTATTCATTTGAAAGATATGATTAAGGAAGGTTTGGTTGAACGTTTTGCCGAGTTACGTGAAATGGGCATTGAAACAGTTATGTGTACAGGTGATAATGCATTAACTGCTGCAACTATAGCTAAAGAAGCTGGTGTAGATAGATTTATAGCAGAATGTAAGCCTGAAGATAAGATAAAAGTAATAAAAGGTGAACAAGAAAAAGGTCATATCGTAGCAATGACGGGGGACGGCACCAATGATGCACCAGCATTAGCTCAGGCAAATATAGGGTTAGCAATGAATTCTGGAACGATAAGTGCCAAAGAAGCGGCAAACCTTATTGATTTAGATTCGAACCCAACAAAAATAATCGAAGTCGTTAAAATTGGGAAGCAATTGTTAATGACAAGAGGATCATTAACAACATTCAGTTTAGCGAATGATATTGCAAAATATTTTGCAATCTTACCAGCTCTTATGATGTCGACGATACCTGAAATGTCTCGATTAAACTTAATGCAATTATCATCACCACAGTCAGCTATTATTTCAGCATTGTTATTTAATGCATTAATTATTGTTGCTTTAATACCAGTTGCGATGAAAGGTGTAAAAGTAAAGAGTCATTCAATAGATTGGGTTTTCATAAATAATATGATGACCTATGGTTTAGGTGGCATAATCATTCCATTCGTAGGCATTAAAGTAATAGATTTAATTGTACAATTTTTTGTGTGAAAAGGAGTGGTAATAAGCAAATGAGAGCACTTCGAAGTAGTATATGTTTAACGATGATAACTGTGATTTTATGTGGTATTTTATATCCACTAACTTTGACCTTGATTGGCCAGTTATTTTTTCAGCAACAAGCTAATGGCAGTTTAATTATGTATGATCACCGTGTCGTAGGATCAAAAATTGTTGGGCAATTATGGACGGGGGATTACTATTTTCATGGGCGTCCAAGCGCTGTTGATTATAATATAAATCCTGGAAAAATTTATAAAACTGGAGTGTCTTCTGGAGGGACTAACGAATCTAATAGTAATGAGAAATTAATGGAACGAGTGAAACAACTTATTGAAAATGATAAAGGAAACATAGCAGTAGATGCTATTACAAGTTCAGGATCAGGTTTGGATCCACATATTACTGTTGAAAATGCACGCAAACAAGCACAACGTATTGCGAATGCGCGACACATATCTATGACAAAAGTAATTGATTTGATTAATCGTAATAAGCGACGGGGTGTATTAACATATGACTATGTAAACGTTTTAGAGCTCAATATTACACTAGATAAATTGAAGAGATGAATTTAGTTACAAGACATCATGATTACCTTCATAACGGTCATGGTGTCTTTTTTAATCGTCAATATTTTAAGTTGCAGCACAAATGATGTTAATTTATGCACTTTTTATTTTAATTTTCAACCCATATAAATTTAATAGGCAAATTAGCCTCAATTTCCTCATATGCTATAATTAGCAACATATAAAAATAAAAATGGATAGAAATTAAATTTATAGATTCTTGATTATTAGGAGTGTGACATATGTCTAATCAACTTATAAAGTCTAAAAGTCCTAAGCAGGCATTGCTATATTATTATTTTACAAATGGCTTAGAATTTTTGTTAAGTGCTATTATATATGCCATTTTCTATATAGTATGGTTAAAGTTTGAATGGTCACAGTATTTACTTTATATTTTGTTTGCTTTTTGTACTTTTACGGTTTTAAAATTAATTATTAAACCATTATGGCAATATCACTGTTATTACTATCAAGTAGATCAATCAAGTATTCAGTATCGTACATCTTTTTTAATATATAAAGAAGAAACGAGTCGAATAGAACGATTGCAATATTTGTCGATTAAATCTAATCCATTAAGTCAAATGCTTAATTTGTATAAAGTTGAATTTGTGACAGCTGGTCATTCAATTCGATTACCAATGATGTCAGCTAATGATGTTAAAATCATCGAAGAACAAATTCTGTCAAATTTGAAAGGGGTTGAAAGTGATGTCTAAACCTCAAAAGCTACATCCAATTTCATATTTTAACGGTTTGATTAATGCGATTAAACAAAATATTGTTGTTTTTATTATCTTCATCTTCTTTCAATTAAAAGATTTTGATTTTTCTAATCCAGCATCATATACATGGTTAGGTATTGTATTAGTTTTCTTTTTATTATCATACATTCCTCAAATTATCCGAATTATGAATACACGCTATTGGATTGAGAATAATACTTTTATTTTGACAACAGGCCTTTTTAATAAGAAGCGTAAAGAATTAAATATTAAACGCATCCAGTCTATCGATATGTCACAAGGGGTTGTCAATCAAATTATAGGTGGTGTGGATTTACAAATTAAAACACCAAGCGATGGCATCGTATTAAGCGTAATATCAAAGAAACAAGGCGAATATCTTGAAAACTATATTGACCAATTACAATCAGAATTAAAACAAGAAGAACTTCAAATTCAAAATGAAGAAAAAACAACGAATAACTCGGTCATTGACCAACGAGTTGAGAAAAATGAAACAGAAATAGCGGTTAGCGATTTAGATGGAGCATCGTATTCAAGCTCAACTATTATTGACAAAACTAAACGCATTCCTGTATATCAAATGAGATTTAAAGAATTATTATTTATGGCAATGACCAGTGGTGCCATCGGTGTTACATTAGCAGCTTTAGTTCCAGTTTATGGCGCTGTAAGAGAGTTAATTCCATGGTCAAAACTTAGTTATCAAATTAGTCAATTGGTTCAATTTATAAGTATCACTATTTTGATTATCATTTTACTAGTGTTATTAGTGGCGTATATTATCGGTACTATAATTACCATGATAAGATTTTATGGCTTCACAGTTATGCTGGAAAATGAACAACTTAAAATTGAATATGGTTTCATTAATAAGAAAAGAATGACTGTACCAACGAAAAGATTGCAAGCTGTTGTTGAGCGTCAGTCGCATATACGAAAATTATTTGGCTATACAGCAATACATTTTATAATTACTAGCGATTTCGAAAACAAAAAACTAGACGATGATGAAAATGATGCTGGTAGTGTGACGATTTTGCCGTTTATTAAACGGGACAAAGCGTATCAAATCATCCAAAATTTAATACCAAATTTATCCTATCAACAAGTAAATGAAGGTATGCCTTTGTCAGGCTTTCACAGACATATTTTAATACCAAGCACTATTGTAATTTCTATGGCTGCAATTGGCTGGTATTTTTGGAATCAATTATTATGGTTATTTATGATAGTAAGTATACTGATTATTGGTCTACTTGTTCTTAAAGGATATCTTTATGTCAAACATGCAGGTTTTAAAATGACTGAAGATCAAATGACTATACAAAATTTCGAGTTATTTAAACGAAATATTTATTATTTTAAAGAAAATCATATTTTAGGATTTGATACATGGCAACACCCACTGCTTAAAAGCAACAGTTTAAGTAATTTTAATTTCATTATTGCTAAAGGTATGTCAAATGAGTCAATTAATCTTAAATATGCTCGTAGTGAAGACGTGCAAATGTTGAAGTTATGGTATTTGAGAGGTGAAAAGAATGGAGCATTATAATTTTATGTCACCATATGCTAAAAAAGTGATGAGGTTAAGTGCTATACTAGTTTGGGTACCAATTACGCTTTTACTTTTAATAGCATTTAATATTTTAAATTGGCTATTTTGGCAGATTATAGATACTTATATATCTATTACTAGTAGTATAATTATCATCTTACTAGTAGCTATTTTTACGATTATCATCGCGCCATTCTATCGATATAAGCATTGTCGATACGCAATTGAAGAGCACCATTTGCGCGTTCGAAACGGCATCTTATTTTGGGATGAAAAGGTGATACCATATTTTCGTATTCAAAATATAGACATTGATATTGGGCCAATAATGAAGAATTACCGTTTAGCTACTTTAACACTCTACACAGCAGGTGGTACAGCAAAAATTTCATTAATTGATAGAAGCGAAGCACGTAAATTAAAAAAATGGTTAAATAATGAGATGCATTTAGAAAAAATAAATGAGTATAATAAAAATGAGGAATAATCAATGATACATGGTATTGGTATAGATTTAATCGAAATTGAACGAATTAAAGTGTTATACGATAAGCAACCAAAACTTGTTGACCGAATTTTAACTGAAAATGAACAGCGTAAATTCTATGGTTTTACACATGAACAACGAAAAATTGAATTTTTGGCGGGAAGGTTTGCGACTAAAGAAGCATTTAGCAAAGCCTTAGGCACTGGTTTAGGAAAACATGTAGCCTTTAATGATATAGACTGTTATAACGATGAACTTGGGAAGCCGAACATTGACTATGAAGGTTTCGTCGCTCACGTGAGTATTTCGCATACTGAACATTACGCGGTGAGTCAAGTCATTTTAGAAAAAGAAGAGTCTTAAGATTAAAAAATAAGACTTTTAATTTAGCATTGGATTGGAAACAAGCGGATTATATTGGAGGAACTAATATGTCAGATAAATACTATAGATCTGCGTATATGAATGTAGATTTAAATGCTGTAGTAGCGAATTTTAAAGTATTCAGTACATTACATCAAAATAAAACGATTATGGCTGTCGTAAAAGCAAATGCCTACGGGTTAGGTAGCGTTAAAGTTGCACGCCATTTAATGGAACATGGTGCGACATTTTTTGCAGTGGCTACCTTAGATGAAGCGATAGAACTAAGAATGCATGGAATAACTGCTAAAATTTTAGTTTTAGGTGTACTACCTACTAAAGATATCGATAAAGCTATACAACATCGTGTTGCCTTAACAGTTCCATCTAAGCAATGGTTAAAAGAAGCGATTAAAAACATTTCTGGAGAGCAACAGAAAAAATTATGGTTGCATATTAAATTAGATACGGGCATGGGAAGATTAGGTATAAAGGATATAAAATCATATCAAGAAGTAATCGAAATTATTCAACAATATGATCAACTAGTTTATGAAGGTGTCTATACTCATTTTGCGTGTGCAGATGAACCTGGTGATATGACAAATGAACAGTATCAACGCTTTAAAGATATGGTTAACGAGGCCGTTAAACCTGAGTATATTCATTGTCAAAATTCAGCCGGTGCATTATTAATGGATTGTCAATTTTGCAATGCTGTAAGACCAGGAATCTCATTATATGGTTACTACCCTTCAGAATATGTAAGACAAAAAGTTAAAGTACATTTGAAACCAAGCGTTCAATTAATTGCAAATGTAGTACAAACAAAAACATTACAAGCGGGAGATTCTGTAAGTTATGGTGCAACATATACTGCTACAGAACCTACGACAATAGCTTTATTGCCAATCGGGTATGCTGATGGTTATCTACGTATAATGCAAGGTAGTTTTGTAAATGTGAATGGATACCAATGTGAAGTCGTCGGCAGAGTGTGTATGGATCAAACAATTGTTAAAGTGCCTGAACAAGTGAAACCAGGCGATTCAGTTATTTTAATAGACAATCATAGAGATAGTCAGCAAGCTGTTGAAGTTGCAGCTGAAAAGCAACATACAATTAATTATGAGGTACTTTGCAACTTATCTAGACGCTTACCTCGTATATATCATGACAATGATCAAGTTTTTGTAACAAATGAATTGTTAAAATAATATGGTCAGTGCATATAAAATTTGTTATTATTAGAGTAATTAAAGGTCATTTAATAACTTTTGGAATCAATTGGAGGTTCTCATATGTTATCTTTTAGTCAAAATAGAAGTCATAGCTTAGAACAATCTTTAAAAGAAGGATATTCACAAATGGCTGATTTAAATCTCTCCCTAGCGAACGAAGCTTTTCCAATAGAGTGTGAAGCATGCGATTGCAACGAAACATATTTATCTTCTAATTCAACGAATGAATGATTAAACGAGGAGATGTTTATTTAGCAGATTTATCACCAGTACAGGGATCTGAACAAGGGGGAGTCAGACCTGTAGTCATTATTCAAAATGACACTGGTAATAAATATAGTCCTACAGTTATTGTTGCGGCAATAACTGGTAGGATTAATAAAGCCAAAATACCGACCCATGTAGAGATTGAAAAGAAAAAATATAAACTGGATAAAGATTCAGTTATATTATTAGAACAAATTCGTACACTTGATAAAAAACGTTTAAAAGAAAAACTGACGTACTTATCAGACAACAAAATGAAAGAAGTAGATAATGCACTAATGATTAGTTTAGGGCTAAACACAATGGCTCATCAGAAAAATTAGGCGTCTATTATATGTATTTTTCAGAGATAAATAAAATATTGATATAAAAGACAATAACTTTATAATAATTATAACTATTGCTGTGTTCATGGAACAAAATGTTTTTAGAAATAAAGACATTAGTAATTTTCAGTTATGATATTCATATTTTTTATTATAAAAGGATGTCTTAAGTTTTTTAGGCTTTAGGTATTCCATCCTAAAGTTTTTTTTAGCTTAAATGTGTCATTCACAGTAAAATTGTAGACGACAATTGTAAATGTGCAATTAATTAAAGTTAATACGTGAATCATAATTATTCTTGCTCAAGCGTTTGCTTTGTAAGGGAAGTGAGGAGGCAACTAATCGTGGAAGAGTTTAAACAACATTATAAAGGTTTAATAGATGAAAGTTTGACTTGCCAAGATAAGGCTGAATTGATAAAGAAGTGTGAAAAATATACTGATGAAGTTATTCGTAAAGATGTTTTGCCTGAAGACATTGTAGATATACACAAAAACTATATACTGACATTAAATTTAACGCGTGAAGATGTTTTCAAGACATTAGATGTTTTACAAGAAATCGTTAAAGGCTTTGGATATAGTTACCGAGATTATCAAAGATTAGTAGATAAACTCCAAGTTCACGATAAAGAAATAGACTTAGCTTCTAGCTTGCAACAAACGATGCTTAAAACAGATATCCCACAATTTGATAGTATTCAAATTGGTGTTATTTCAGTAGCAGCACAAAAGGTTAGTGGTGATTATTTCAACTTAATCGATCATAACGATGGTACGATGAGCTTTGCTGTTGCAGATGTTATTGGAAAAGGGATACCAGCTGCTTTAGCGATGAGTATGATTAAATTCGGCATGGATTCATATGGACATTCACAATTGCCTAGTGATGGCTTGAAACGTTTAAATAGGGTAGTTGAAAAAAATATTAATCAAAATATGTTTGTAACAATGTTTTACGGATTGTATGAAGAAATGAATCATTTACTGTATTGTAGTTCTGCAGGTCATGAACCAGGTTATATTTATCGCGCTGAAAAAGAAGAATTTGAAGAAATTTCAGTTAGAGGTAGAGTTTTAGGAATTAGTTCTCAAACACGATATCAACAACAAGAAATTCCAATATATCTTGACGATTTGATTATCATTTTAACGGATGGTGTTACAGAAGCGAGAAATAGTGAAGGTACATTTATAGATAAACAAAGACTTTTAGAATATATAAAAAAACATAAACATATGCATCCACAAGATATTGTTCAAATTATCTATGAAGCAATTTTAAAACTTCAAAATCCGCATAAAAAAGATGACATGACCATTTTGATTATAAAAAGAGTAAATTAATCTTAAAAAGAAGATTAGAAATTATTTCAATGGGTATATAATAATTTGAAATATTTATGGTGAATACAACACTTAAAATGAAGTTAAATATATTTAATAAGTAGGAGTGTAACGAAATGAATCTTAATATAGAAACAACCACTCAAGATAAATTTTACGAAGTTAAAGTCGGTGGAGAATTGGATGTTTATACTGTGCCTGAATTAGAAGAGGTTTTAACACCTATGCGCCAGGATGGAACTCGTGACATTTACGTTAACTTAGAAAATGTAAGTTATATGGATTCAACAGGATTAGGTTTATTCGTAGGTACCTTAAAAGCATTAAATCAAAATGATCAAGAGTTATACATTTTAGGTGTGTCAGATCGTATCGGTAGACTATTTGAAATTACTGGTCTAAAGGATTTAATGCATGTTAATGAAGGAACGGAGGTCGAATAACATGCAATCGAAAGAAGATTTTATCGAAATGCGCGTACCAGCGTCAGCAGAATATGTAAGTTTAATTCGTTTAACACTTTCTGGCGTGTTTTCGAGAGCTGGTGCTACATATGATGATATTGAAGATGCCAAGATTGCAGTGAGTGAAGCTGTTACAAATGCAGTGAAACATGCATATAAAGAAAAAAATAGTATTGGTATCATAAACATATACTTTGAAATTTTGGAAGATAGAATTAAAATTGTAATTTCTGATAAAGGAGATAGTTTTGATTACGAAACTACTAAATCTAAAATAGGCCCATACGATAAAGATGAAAATATAGATTTTTTACGTGAGGGTGGATTAGGTTTATTTTTAATAGAATCCTTAATGGATGAAGTGACAGTATATAAAGAATCTGGTGTGACAATCAGTATGACTAAGTATATTAAAAAAGAGCAGGTGCGAAATAATGGCGAAAGAGTCGAAATCAGCTAATGAAGTTTCACCTGAGCAAATTAACCAGTGGATTAAAGAACACCAAGAACATAAGAATACAGATGCTCAAGACAAATTAGTTAAACATTATCAAAAACTAATTGAATCACTAGCATATAAATATTCTAAAGGACAATCACATCATGAAGATTTAGTTCAAGTTGGTATGGTTGGTTTAATAGGTGCCATAAATAGATTCGATATGTCCTTTGAACGGAAGTTTGAAGCCTTTTTAGTACCTACTGTAATCGGTGAAATTAAAAGATATTTACGAGACAAAACATGGAGTGTCCATGTTCCAAGACGTATTAAAGAAATAGGACCTAGAATAAAGAAGGTTAGCGATGAACTAACGACAGAATTAGAACGTTCGCCTTCGATTAGTGAAATAGCTGATCGTTTAGAAGTTTCAGAAGAAGAAGTACTCGAAGCAATGGAAATGGGACAAAGTTACAACGCATTAAGTGTCGATCATTCTATAGAAGCGGATAAAGATGGATCAACAGTTACTTTGTTAGATATTATGGGCCAACAAGACGACCATTATGATTTAACTGAAAAACGCATGATACTTGAAAAAATCTTACCGATATTATCTGATCGTGAGCGAGAGATTATTCAATGCACGTTTATTGAGGGCTTAAGTCAAAAAGAAACTGGTGAACGTATCGGTCTAAGTCAAATGCATGTATCAAGACTGCAAAGAACAGCAATTAAGAAATTACAAGAAGCAGCACATCAATAATTTTTTGTATTATTGATGTGTTTTATCATGAAAAATTCATATAAATACCTTTTGATTAGAATTTAAGAATCAAGAGGTATTTTTTTTATTAGATAGTTTTTTAAATGAGTATATGAGGAAGATATATTGATCCTAAATGTTATAACATGCTGTTAATATTATAGGTGACATTGTAATATGTCATTTTCAAAGTGTTATTTAAGTGAAATCATCTGATACTGCTTTAAGTAATAGTAAGAAAATTGATGCGAAAGTTTTTTCAATAACTAAAGAATGAATTTAAATATGTTTTGATTCAATATTTTAAATTTTAGAGATTTGGATTTGAAAGTTGTAAATAACACCTTAATTCGATTGAGCTTTTGGATAATATGTTAAAATGAATGAGTAAATTTTAGAAAAGTGTGGGTTTAGTAAATGGACAATCAATTGATTAATTCAATTATAGAGAAATATCAATTTAGTAAAAAACAAATTGAAGCGGTACTAACATTACTTGAAGAAAAAAATACAGTACCATTTATTGCGAGATATAGAAAAGAACAAACAGGAGGCCTAGATGAAGTTCAAATAAAGCAAATTGATGACGAATATCAATACATGGTCAATTTACAAAAACGTAAAGAAGAAGTAATCAAAAATATAGAACAACAAGGATTACTTACTGAAGATTTGAAGAAAGATATTTTAAAACAGAATAAATTGCAACGAGTAGAAGACTTATATCGACCTTTTAAACAAAAGAAAAAGACAAGAGCAACTGAGGCGAAACGTAAGGGTTTAGAGCCATTGGCTATTTGGATGAAAGGGCGAAAACATGATATATCTATTACTGAAAAAGCACAACAATACCTAACTGAAGAAGTTAAAGTTGTTGAAGATGCTATAAAAGGCGCGCAAGATATAATTGCAGAATTGATTTCAGATAATCCCAAATATAGAGCTAAAATATTAAAAGATATGTATCACCAAGGTGTGTTAACTACATCTAAAAAGAAAAATGCTGAAGATGAAAAAGGTATTTTTGAAATGTATTATGAATACAGTGAGCCGATAAAACGTATCGCAAATCATAGAGTATTAGCTGTAAACCGTGGTGAAAAAGAGAAAGTCTTATCTGTTAAGTTTGAGTTTGATACCACTTCAGTAGAAGATTTCATTGCGCGTCAAGAAATCAATCAAGAAAATATGAATCGTAGTTATATTTTGGATGCGATTAAGGATAGTTTGAAACGTTTAATTGTACCTTCAATTGAGAGAGAAATTCATGCTGATTTAACTGAAAAAGCTGAAAACCATGCAATTGATGTATTTAGTGAGAATTTAAGGAATTTATTATTGCAACCGCCAATGAAAGGTAAACAAATATTAGGTGTCGATCCTGCGTTTAGAACAGGTTGCAAATTAGCAGTCATAAATCCATTTGGTACTTTTATAGCAAAAGGTGTGATTTATCCACATCCCCCTGTATCAAAAAAAGAAGCAGCAGAGAAAGATTTTGTACAAATGGTTAAGGCGTATGATGTACAATTAATCGCAATCGGTAATGGCACAGCAAGTCGAGAAACAGAACAATTTGTTGCGGACACTATTAAAAAGTATGTATTGCCAGTACAATTCATTATTGTTAATGAAGCAGGAGCTTCAGTATATTCAGCATCAGAAATTGCTAGAGATGAATTTCCGGATTTTCAAGTTGAAGAGAGAAGCGCAGTATCAATTGGAAGACGTGTACAAGATCCGTTAAGTGAATTAGTTAAGATTGATCCTAAATCAATAGGTGTCGGTCAGTATCAGCACGATGTTAATCAGAAATCATTAGAAAATGCATTAACTTTCGTTGTTGAAACAGCAGTTAACCAAGTAGGCGTGGATGTGAATACAGCATCGTCCTCATTATTACAATATGTTTCAGGTTTAAGTTCACAAATTGCTAAAAATATCATTGAATATAGAGAAGAAAATGGTGCAATCAAACATAATAGAGAATTAAGCAAGATTAAACGTTTAGGGGCAAAAACATTCGAGCAAAGTATCGGATTTTTAAGGATTGTAGATGGTAATGAGCCATTGGATAATACATCAATTCATCCAGAAAGCTATAAAGTAACTTATCAGTTATTAGATAAACTCGGATTTGGTGGCAACGATTTAGGTAGTGATGCATTAAAAGATAAATTAAAATCATTGGATATGGATGAGCTGTCGGTTGAATTACAGGTCGGTATACCTACATTAGAGGATATTATTAAATCATTGAAAGCACCTAATCGAGATCCAAGGGACGAGTTTGAAACACCAATCCTTAAATCAGATGTACTATCAATTGAAGATTTAAAAGAAGGTATGAAATTAAGCGGGACAGTTCGAAATGTAGTAGATTTTGGAGCGTTTGTTGATATTGGTGTTAAGCAAGATGGTCTTGTGCATGTTTCGAAGTTGTCTAAAAAATTTGTAAAAAATCCAATGGATATAGTAAGCGTTGGTGATATTGTTGACGTTTGGATTTATAGTATCGATAAAAATAAAGATAAAGTATCATTAACAATGATTGATCCACATGAATAATGAAACGTTGCAACAAATGGTTGAAAAGCTTTCTGAAGAAAAGTTTGGACGTAAGTTTCAGAATCAAGCATATTTTAATAACAAGTTACGTACAACAGGTGGCCGTTATCTTTTAAAGTCACATGATATAGAAATTAATCCTAAGCAATTTGAACATTATGGCACAGATGCTGTTGTAAAAATTATATTGCATGAACTGTGTCATTATCATTTGCATATTGCTGGTAAAGGGTATCAACATAAAGATCAAGATTTTAAACATTTGAGTAAGCAAGTAGGTGCACCAAGGTTTTGTAATAGTACTGAAAGCTATCAAAAACGTGCTAATTATGAATATTATTGTACTAAATGTCATACAAAATATTTAAGAATCCGTAAAGTTGATACAAAACGAATGCGTTGTGGGCATTGCAATGGACATTTAAGATTAAAAAAACATTTGAAGTAATAATAAGGTGAATATAACTCTTGAGACTATATAATGTATTATTTCAATTCTGAGGAACATACGTAGAGAGTATAGCAATAAAATAATGCGTCGTTTGATTCTTAAATATTTCAACTATAACTATGTCATACTGAGTAACTAACCTTTGAAACCAAGATTATCGTAATTTGATACTACGTTAATCTTGGTTTTTTTGGTAGAGATTAATATAGAAATAATTATTAAAAATACATAGTGACTTAATGGGGGGTGAATGTATTAAGAGGTAATTTATTGTAAACATTAAAAGAAATAATCATAATAATAGGTATTTAAAGGGAGTTTTGAAATAAAGGATGATAATGATTTGTAAATGTATGACTTCTAAATAAAACTGTTAAAAGTCAATTCTTAAGTTGTTGAGCAAATTCATTTGGAGGTTTTTAGTTTAAATGAGTAGAAATTTTAGTGCATTTAAGGGATAAATTATATGTAAACTTTACTAAATTAAAGCTTTAAAGTGTTATAAAAGATAATTATACAATTTTAGAGTTGATTTTGTTGAAGTTTTCTATTGACTGAATGACATATAGTTAGTATGATTAAACACGTTCCTTAAAAAAGAACGAATTAAATAACATCTCATTTAAACAGATGATTATTATAAAAATAAGTTATAAAATGTATTGACAATAAGTTTTAAATGTTTTAGAATAAATAACGTTGTGTTAACAACTGATAACGCAAATTAATTTAATGTAAAAAAATGATTAAAAGTTATTGACAAATATTTCGAAACGTAATATAATAAATATCGTTCTGAAAAAATGAAAGTTGCTTTAAGTGCCTTTATCCGCGGTCGTGGCGGAATGGCAGACGCGCTAGGTTGAGGGCCTAGTGGGAGAAATCCCGTGGAGGTTCAAGTCCTCTCGGCCGCATCACAATTACTTAATTAAATAAGCGGGTGTAGTTTAATGGCAAAACCTCAGCCTTCCAAGCTGATGTTGTGGGTTCGATTCCCATCACCCGCTCCATAGATGAATTTAATGAACATTGAAAACTGAATGACAATATGTCAACGTTAATTCCAAAAACGT
>NZ_PPQS01000046.1 GCF_002902405.1 Staphylococcus schweitzeri | reverse complement strand
ATTTTCAATTAGAAAATATCTTACTGCTGTTCTCTATTTATACAATACTTCGTATTGAATGGCTTCGCTTTCCTAGGGTGCCGTCTCAGCCTCGGTCTTCGACTGGCACTGCTCCCTCAGGAGTCTCGCCATTAATACTACGTATTAACATGTAATTTTACTTTTAAATACTTTAAAAAAATAAGACACTTTCGTATAATTTAATAAATACCACTAAACTAAATTAACGAGGTGCCTTATGTATAAAAATTATAACATGACCCAACTTACACTACCAATAGAAACTTCTGTTAGAAT
>NZ_PPQS01000045.1 GCF_002902405.1 Staphylococcus schweitzeri | reverse complement strand
TGAAAAAGTTGGTGAGGGTCAACCAACAGAAGAAATCACAAAACAACCAGTAGATAAGATTGTAGAGTTTGGTGGCGAGAAAATACCGCAAGGTCATAAAGATATCTTCGATCCAAACTTACCAACAGATCAAACGGAAAAAGTACCAGGTAAACCAGGAATCAAGAATCCAGACACAGGAAAAGTGATTGAAGAGCCAGTGGATGATGTGACTAAGCACGGACCAAAAACAGGCACACCAGAAACAAAAACAGTAGAAATACCGTTCGA
>NZ_PPQS01000006.1 GCF_002902405.1 Staphylococcus schweitzeri | reverse complement strand
TGCTCTTACAGAATTTTTAGAGATAACTTAGAATTTCTAAGTTATCTCTAAAAAAGCCCTGCAGGAATTTGAAAAAATGCGGAAAAATTTTAAAGGATTTTATGCTAATTTTTAATTTGCATGTAAATGGGCAGTGTTAAAAAATTAGTCTCTGGTTTTGCTCGAATTTTTGATTATGAAATTAGCATATATTTATTTGGCTCGTATTTACGTTTTAAGAGCTTATATAAGTTTTAGGTAAAAAACTACATGATTTATCTTTTAATCTTTAAAATGCCTCTTTAAAATTCAAAATAGGGGCATTCATTATTTTAGTAAGCCTTGTGATAAAGTTTTTTGTGTTTTTTGTTTTTTTATTAACTGTATTTTTAAGTTTTAATTTTGTTAACTCGATTTTATTTGACGGTTCTTTTGTCTTTTTAGAAAGTTTTATCTATTCATTGGTTTTTACACTCGTTTTTTTAGGATTAGAGGGGGATAAGGATAAAAAGAAGTAGGAAGCGCATTTATGCCGAGAAAATTTATTGATGTTGAGAAGAACCCTTAACTAAACTTGAAGACGAATGTCGGCATAGCGTGAGCTATTAAGCCGACGATTCGACAAGTTTAGGGATTGTTAAGGGTTCCGAGGCTCAACGTCAATAAAGCAATTGGAATAAATTATATTGATTTATTTTAGAAACAACTACTTAGACCACCTAATGAGAAAAATTCTATTACAGCATTTCTAGTTGCTTTAGGGAATGTTCTAGTAGCTACATCAGCAGCTCTTTTGATTGCATTTTTTCTAGAATAACCTAATTTTCTTTGGTGTTTATATGCTGTTGATATTGCTTTAGCCATGGTTTGTATACCACCTTTGGCTTTCATTGCTTTTTTTACTTTAATTATTTTTGCCCAAGGTATTGCGTTGCTGGCTATTACAACACCTATTGCTGATATACAAGCTGTAAGGTTAGCTCTAGGTTGTATTCTATCAGGGTCTTTTATTAATTTTAGATTGTTATTTTCGTTTATGAATACATATCCTATGTATTCGTCCCCTTTATTCTTGTTCAGCCATTTTACACCTTCATCTATGCCTTTTTCAGCTATTGATTCCGGCATTTTTTCTAATAAATTAAAATAACTATGAATTCCTTTTTCTAAGTCTTGACTTTCTTTTTCTATGTTCATTGTTTGACTTTGTTGAGTATTTGCATGAACTGTTTGATTTTGAATTCCGTTAAAAGATGTTGCTAATAACGCAGTTGCTGTTAGTACTAAAATATGCTTTTTGATTTTTCTCTTTTTCATTTTGTCACCCTTTGTTATTTTATTAATACTTACCATTTATAAAATAATAATAACATAAAGGAGAGGTTTTATTTTGGAAAAATTATATAAAAATGTTCAGGTGATTTTGATAGTTTTAGTTGCTATTGTTTGTATTAATGGGTTCTTTAATTCTAATGAAATGCTAAAAGGTTTTATAAATATTTCTGCTTTTGTTTTTATATTACTTTTGGCTTTATTTTGTTTGATTTATGTTAAGTACAAAAAAAGATAAGTGAGTGTTTTTGAAACGAGTTGAAAACGAGTTTCTTCTTGTCTTGATACTATATAGAAATAACTCGATTTTATATATAGAGCTGTAACTATTGATATTACAGTGTTTAAACGTGTTTTTGTGCGTGAAAGGAAAATTTGACAATAAAAAACCCCAGTTATATTATTAAGGTGTCGAATCTTAAATAATACTGGGGGTCTTTTTATATGCAATATAATACTACTAGAAGTATAACCGAAAATCAAGATAATAAAACGTTAAAAGATATGACGAAAAGTGGGAAACAACGCCCATGGAGAGAAAAGAAAATAGATAATGTAAGCTATGCAGATATACTAGAAATTTTAAAAATCAAAAAGGCTTTTAATGTAAAACAATGTGGTAATATTTTAGAATTTAAGCCAACTGATGAAGGTTATTTGAAGTTACATAAGACGTGGTTTTGTAAATCAAAATTATGTCCGGTTTGTAATTGGAGACGTGCTATGAAAAATAGTTATCAAGCTCAAAAAGTGATTGAAGAAGTAATTAAGGAAAAGCCAAAAGCACGTTGGTTGTTTTTAACACTTTCAACTAAAAATGCGATAGATGGAGATACTTTAGAACAAAGTTTGAAGCATCTAACTAAAGCATTTGATAGGTTGAGTAGATATAAAAAGGTTAAACAAAATCTTGTTGGATTTATGCGTTCAACAGAAGTTACCGTTAATAAAAATGACGGTAGTTATAATCAGCATATGCACGTTTTGTTATGTGTTGAAAATGCATATTTTAGAAAAAAAGAGAATTATATAACTCAAGAAGAATGGGTTAATTTATGGCAAAGAGCGTTGCAAGTTGACTATCGACCTGTTGCTAATGTTAAAGCGATCAAACCGAATAAAAAAGGCGATAAAGACATTGAATCGGCAATCAAAGAGACCTCAAAATATTCGGTTAAATCATCTGATTTTTTAACTGATGATGATGAAAAAAATCAAGAAATTGTAAGTGATTTAGAAAAAGGTTTGTATCGAAAACGTATGTTAAGTTATGGTGGATTGCTTAAACAAAAGCATAAAATTTTAAACTTAGACGATGCCGAAGATGGTAATTTGATTAATACAAGTGATGAAGATAAAACAACAGACGAAGAAGAAAAAGCACATTCAATTACCGCAATTTGGAATTTCGAAAAGCAAAATTATTATTTAAGACATTAGTGATAACTGATGTCTTTTTTATTGCTTTTCTGTAAAAAAGTACTGTCACAAAAGTGTGACAAACGCTGTATACAGTGTCACAAAAGTGTGACAAACACAATATATTGTGTCACAAAAGTGTGACACTTGAGCTTTTTATGACCCCATACAAAAACATTTTCGATGCCTTGAAATATCTGGCTTTGCCAGATTCCCCATTCATTGATGGGGACAAATTTCTCTTATGCTCTTACAGAATTTTTAGAGATAACTTAGAA
>NZ_PPQS01000044.1:123771-149578 GCF_002902405.1 Staphylococcus schweitzeri | reverse complement strand
GGTAGAACCTTTTCTGAACCATACGCATAGCGTATGGTTTTCTTTTCATAAAAAGAAGTTAAGTAACTTGTACAGTTACTTAACTTCTCATAATTTGACTAATACTTATTTATATAATTTTCTATTGTTTAATAACTTCTTCTTCAATATGTTTTGTAACACCAGGTTCCACACTTTCAAGTGCTTGTTCTGAAATTTCAATCGCACGTTTATAGCGATTATTTTTAAACAATCTTTCAGCTTCATTCAAGCTTTTATCTACATTACTATAATCTTTACGATATCTGTTTCCATATTGAATTAGTTTCTCAGCATAAACAGCGTTAACGAGAACATCGTTTGCTTCATCTTCAAATGTATTCATTTGTATAACAATTTTAGATACTTTATCTTTTAATTGTTTAACATGAATTGGGCGCTCACTAAATTGTTCATTCACGTCACGAACTTCATGATCGATTTCATTTTTCATAATGATAAATCTTTCTGGCACACTTGTTAAGTTAGAAGCAAGTAATCGACGATATACTTCCTCTTTCTTTGATTGCACACGCAATAAATTATCTTCTGCTTCTGCTTCATCCTCACGTAATTGAATTAGATGATTTTGAAGCTTTTCTTGTTTTTCATTAATTACTGTGACATGATCTTCAAGATATTGTAAATTGTCTTGAACTTCACTATATCGTACAGCTGATTTAGACATTTCTTTTAAAATATCATCGTACACAGAAATCAAACTTTGAATTTCATTTTCAAACTGACGAACACTTTGTGCATCAGATTCATTAATATAATAGTTTTCACGTACATATACAATTTCAGTTTGTAACGTGTAGTTCATGTCTTTAGCTTTAAATAAATTATCAGTAATGATATCTTTTGTTTCCTCAACATCATTTTTAGCTTTAACTTCATGTTCAATTAAATCATACATGTCATCTAACTTATCATTAATATGAGCTAATTTATCATTTGCTTCTTCTAATTCTAAACGACTGATAAGTGGTTCAACGAAGCTTAGTTCTGTTTTCAAACTTTGTAACGTACTATCTACTTTTACGTGATCAAGGTCATATCCTTCTACTTTAAGATCACGACAACCATATTTTAAATCTTGGAATTGACCAGGTAATTCTTTTTGTGTTTCTCTAATTAATTCTGGTATTTCTTCCATATATGACCTCAGCTGTTTCATCTGTTCATTCAAGGCAGCTATATGGTTGTGCGCTTGTACATAATTACCATCAACTTTAAGAACTTCAAATTGCTCTAACTTTGGCTCAAACTTTTCAATTTCAGTTTCAAGTAAACTTGCTGCTTCACCAAATTGATGGCGATTCGCTAATACATCACGTTTCATTTCTCGATAATCGACTTTACATTTATCATATAACTCATCATTATCTTTATATAACGCAATAATTTCGTTTACATCTTCCAATTGTTGTTGATAACTTTGTTCATAGCTATCTAACAATTCATTTGCATCGTCAATTTCAGTTTGAGACGCATTAAAACTAAATTTATCTAGTAAAGCCTCGGCATTATGGATTTTTTCTTCCACAGGAGCTAGATACTTATTTGTACTCTCTACGTTGTCCTTTTTCATTGCATCGTATTTCGTTTTTGTTTCACCTTTTAAATTCAACTTAGATAATTGTGCAAGGTTTTGATCAAAAGGTAACGTTTCAATTTCATTTTTACGTTCTATTGCTTTTTCAATAATCTGTCTTTTGTTAGAACGTAAATAGAACAATACACCTACAGCAATCAATATAATCACAATTATTGCCAAAATGATATATAACACCATATGCTTCTCCTCCTAATTTATCATTACTATTATAACGTAATTTTGCTTAAGGATAAATTATAAAATGAATTTATTGCCATAATATTTTCGAAATTCTATACTATTATAAAATCTATGAAAATAAGAGGATTTAAATATGACAACAATTAAGCCAACAAATTACGCATTATTAAAGAAACAAACTGCAAGTCTTATTGAAGATGAACATCATATAATTGCTATTTTGAGTAATATGTCTGCATTGATAAATGACAATTTAGATCAAATTAATTGGGTCGGCTTTTATTTAAAAGAACAAGATGAACTTATACTTGGTCCTTTCCAGGGACACCCTGCTTGTGTTCACATACCAATTGGTAAAGGTGTATGTGGAACAGCAGTTTCTGAACGACGCACACAAGTTGTTGCTGACGTCCATCAATTTGAAGGACATATTGCTTGTGATGCCAATAGTAAATCAGAAATTGTTATTCCGATTTTCAAAGACGATGAAATCATTGGCGTATTAGATATTGACGCACCAATTACAAATCGCTTTGACAAAAATGATCAAGAGAATCTTGAAGCAATTGTTAAAATAATAGAACGACAATTGCTTTAAATAAAAACAAGATTCTTAATAAAGCATTGACACTTTCTAGGAAAATGTTACAATAATCTTTGTGTGAATTAACGAAAGTAGCAGTTGTATATTATTGAGCGCTATGTTGTTCCCAATGCGGACGTGTCACGTAACTGTCGCTATAAGGTGAAGACACATAAAACAATATATCTTAGTAAGCATGCAACACTCTTTTTTGTTTATTCATAACAACAAAAAAGAATTAAAGGAGGAGTCTTATTATGGCTCGATTCAGAGGTTCAAACTGGAAAAAATCTCGTCGTTTAGGTATCTCATTAAGCGGTACTGGTAAAGAATTAGAAAAACGTCCTTACGCACCAGGACAACATGGTCCAAACCAACGTAAAAAATTATCAGAATATGGTTTACAATTACGTGAAAAACAAAAATTACGTTACTTATATGGAATGACTGAAAGACAATTCCGTAACACTTTTGACATCGCTGGTAAAAAATTCGGTGTACACGGTGAAAACTTTATGATCTTATTAGCTAGTCGTTTAGACGCTGTAGTATATGCATTAGGTTTAGCTCGTACTCGTCGTCAAGCACGTCAATTAGTTAACCACGGTCATATCTTAGTAGATGGTAAACGTGTTGATATTCCATCTTATTCTGTTAAACCTGGTCAAACAATTTCAGTTCGTGAAAAATCTCAAAAATTAAACATCATCGTTGAATCAGTTGAAATTAACAATTTCGTACCTGAATACTTAAACTTTGATGCTGATAGCTTAACTGGTACTTTCGTACGTTTACCAGAACGTAGTGAATTACCTGCTGAAATTAACGAACAATTAATCGTTGAGTACTACTCAAGATAATAGCGTTCAATACAAACACCCACTTTTGTGGGTGTTTTTTTATACTTTATTTTAATAGTTCACTTTAATCGGAATTCTCCTATCTCCATGGTTGCGTATTAATTAACAGTCCTTCAAGTATATACTTATCTCTGCTATCTAAAAAATAAATTCAGTTAGTTCCATATGTGGCACCTGAAATATCAAATACATTCAAGTCACTTCAAAATATTTTCAGATTCATCTGTAATCAAACCATCTACCCCATACTTTAATATTTTTTTAGCAATACTAGATTTATTTACTGTATAAGGCATGACTTTCAAATGATGACGATGTGCTTCCTCAACGAATCTTCTAGACACTAAAGCATAATTAGGATTAACATAATTTGCCATTTGAGAAATCCTTGAATAGTTCGGTTTTTTGTACCAATATTTGCGTTTACTACAAAGTACACCTAATTCATATTCGCAACATAATTCACATAAATGTTCAATACAACTAATGTCAAAAGATTGGATAATCACTTGTGATGAATGAATCCCCCAATTCTTTAAAATTGCTAACAATTTACGCTCTATTCCTGGATATAAATTCGGCTTTTTTATTTCAATCAACAACTTTTTCTTAAACATTAAGCATAACTCAATCACTTCATCTAAAGTTGGTATTTGTTCACCTTTAAACTTACTGTCTTTATAACTACCAAAATCAAACGTCTTTAGTTGTGATAAAGTATAGTCGGCTATACGTCCTTTTCCATTTGATGTACGGTCAATAGTTTCATCATGAATGACAACAAGATGTTGATCTTTCGTTAAGTGAACATCAATTTCTAACATATCAACATTAAGTTCCATTACTTTTCGATAACCAGAGATTGTATTTTCAGGAAATGCATTCGGCAATCCACGATGAGAAACAATTTGAAATGTATCTTTTTGATCATTCAAATTCATAAATAAGTCACCTTTCTGTAAAACTGTATCAATCTAATCTAAACTTAAACTATCATATTATTTTAGGAGGTAAAAGCATTTGATTCATCATGATTTTAAAGTTCATACATCTTGGCAAGGTGGACGTAACAACATTGGAACAGTTAAAGGCGATGTTCTTTCTGAGAAAATTTCTATTCCAGCTTCATTAGGTGGTGTAGGTATCGGTACTAACCCCGATGAGATGTTAGTTTCGGCAGCTTCATCATGTTACATTATTTCATTAGCCGCTGTACTCGAACGCGCAAAGTTTACTAATGTTTTGATAGAACAAAACTCTGTAGGTACAGCTTGTTTAGAAAATGGAAAATTCAGTATGGTGAAGATTGTCCACTACCCCCAAATATATATTTCAAATGATCAAAAAGACCTACTACAAAAAAGATTACCAAAGTTGTTAGAAATTGCTGATAACAACTGTATGATTTCAAATGCATTAAAAAATAATGTTAAAATAGAAATTCGACATGACATTTTAACCCATTAAAAATTTGAAGATGGAGTGGGACAGAAATGATATTTTTACAAAATTTATTTCGTTGTCCCCCGCCAACTTGCATTGCCTGTAGAATTTCCTTTCGAAATTCTCTATGTTTTTGGGCCCCACTTGCACATTTTTGTATGCTGACTTTTCATTCAGTCGACTACTGCCAATATAACATTGTAGAGCTTATAACATTGCGACATGTTCAATTCAAAGTTTTCATTTTTTCAATATCTACTTTGAAGGAAGCATTTCATTGATTTGCGTCTTAGGCTCGTTTTCTTTTTAGGCTTTTAAATTTTCAGAAAATTTGCTAAAATAGTGGAATATTATTTATAGGAGGCATATAAATGTATTATCATCAACCGTTGTTATTAACACCTGGCCCTACTCCTGTTCCGGATGCCATTATGAAAGAAATTCAAGCACCTATGGTTGGTCATCGTTCAAAAGATTTTGAAGATATTGCACAACAAGCATATCAAGGATTAAAACCTATTTTTGGAAGTCAAAATGATGTACTTATATTAACATCAAGTGGTACAAGCGTATTGGAAGCAAGTATGTTAAATATTATAAATCCCGATGACCATTTCGTAGTAATTGTATCTGGTGCATTTGGTAAACGTTTCAAACAAATTGCAGAAACCTACTTTAAAAATGTACATGTTTATGACGTCACTTGGGGAAAAGCTGTTAACGTCGAGGATTTCATCAATTATTTATCTACATTAAATGTTGATATTAAGGCAGTATTTTCTCAATATTGTGAGACATCTACAACAGTATTGCATCCTATTCATGAATTAGGTAATGCAATACATGCATTCAATAAAGATATTTATTTTGTCGTCGATGGTGTAAGTTGCATTGGTGCAGTCGATGTTGACATAACTAAAGATAAAATAGATGTACTAGTTTCTGGAAGCCAAAAAGCAATTATGTTACCTCCTGGATTAGCTTTTGTCGCATATAGTCATCGTGCAAAAGAAAGATTTAAAGAAGTAACAACACCAAGATTTTACTTAGATTTAAATAAATATATTTCATCACAAGCAGATAATTCTACACCTTTCACACCAAACGTTTCATTATTTAGAGGCGTCAATGCATATGTAGAAACTGTAAAGTCAGAAGGATTTAATCATGTCATCGCTCGTCATTATGCAATTAGAAATGCATTAAGAGGCGCTTTAAAATCACTAGATTTAACTTTACTTGTTGATGATGAAAATGCATCACCTACAGTAACTGCTTTTAGGCCAAATACAAGTGATGAAGTGAAAGTTATAAAAAATGAACTTAAAAATCGTTTTAAAATAAC
This sequence comes from Staphylococcus schweitzeri, assembly GCF_002902405.1. Lineage (GTDB taxonomy): Bacteria > Bacillota > Bacilli > Staphylococcales > Staphylococcaceae > Staphylococcus > Staphylococcus schweitzeri. The sequence goes on along the minus strand of NZ_PPQS01000044.1, from coordinate 143,528 downwards.
AATAGCAGGCGGACAAGGACATCTCAAAGGAGAAATTTTAAGAATTGGTCATATGGGAAAAATTAGTCCATTTGATATTTTAACTGTTGTATCTGCTTTAGAGATAATCTTAACAGAATATCGCAAAGTTAATTATATTGGCAAAGGTATTACAAAATATATGGAGGTCATTCATGAAGCAATTTAACGTACTCGTCGCAGATCCAATTTCTAATGATGGTATTAAATCGTTGTTAGCTCACGAACAATTTAATGTAGAAATTAAAACTGGATTATCTGAAGAAGCATTGATGGAAATTATACCAACTTATCATGCTTTAATCGTTCGCAGTCAAACTACTGTTACAGAAAGTATTATACAAGCCGCTGACTCTTTAAAAGTAATAGCTCGTGCTGGTGTTGGTGTAGATAATATTAATATTGACGCAGCGACATTAAAAGGTGTATTAGTTATCAATGCGCCTGATGGTAATACCATATCAGCAACCGAACACTCCTTAGCTATGTTGTTAGCTATGGCTCGTAATATACCACAAGCACATCAATCGTTAACAAATAAAGAATGGAATCGCAATGCTTTTAAAGGTACTGAATTGTATCATAAAACATTAGGAGTGATTGGTGCTGGTCGAATCGGTTTAGGTGTAGCCAAACGCGCACAAAGTTTTGGTATGAAAATTTTAGCATTTGATCCATATTTAACTGATGAAAAAGCTAAATCCTTAAATATTACTAAGGCAACTGTTGACGAAATAGCACAACAGTCTGATTTCATTACTTTACATACACCATTAACAACTAAGACAAAAGGCTTAATTAATGCTGAATTCTTTGCAAAAGCGAAAAGAAATTTACAAATTATCAATGTAGCACGCGGAGGAATCATTGATGAAAAAGCATTGATTACTGCTTTAGATGAAGGTCAAATTAGTCGTGCAGCTATCGATGTCTTCGAACATGAGCCTGCAACAGATTCTCCACTTGTTGAACATGAGAAAATCATCGTCACACCACATTTGGGTGCATCAACGGTAGAAGCTCAAGAAAAAGTAGCGATTTCCGTATCAAAAGAAATTATAGAAATATTAATTGATGGTACTGTAACACATGCTGTAAATGCACCAAAAATGGATTTAAGTAGTATAGATGATACTGTTAAATCGTTTATTAATTTAAGCCAAACAGTTGGTGAATTAGCTATTCAACTTATGCACAATGCACCTAGTTCAATTAAAATTACATACGGCGGCGACTTAGCTTCCATCGACAGTAGTTTATTAACGCGTACGATTGTTACACATATTTTAAAAGATGATTTAGGTCCTGAAGTCAATATTATCAATGCATTAATGCTATTAAACCAACAACAAGTAACATTAAATATTGAAAACAATAAATCTGAAACTGGTTTTAGCAACTACTTAGAAGTGGAACTTTCAAATGACACAGATTCTGTTAAGGTAGGTGCTTCTGTATTTACTGGGTTTGGTCCTAGAATCGTTCGTATAAATAATTTCTCTGTAGATTTAAAACCAAATCAATATCAAATCGTGTCTTATCATAACGATACACCTGGTATGGTTGGAAAAACTGGTGCATTATTAGGTAAATACAATATTAATATTGCTTCTATGACTCTCGGTCGAACAGAAGCTGGTGGCGACGCACTAATGATTTTATCTGTTGATCAACCAGTATCAAATGATATTATAAAGGAACTTAAACAAGTTGGAGAATATAACCAAATCTTTACAACTGAATTGACAGTACAGTCATAATCAATTCATGTACATTCAAAATGCCAAGAAGACATTGGATTACTTCCATAGCTTCTTGGCATTTTTTTATTATTAATTTCATTTAAATCAATATGAAACCACTGTTTCAATAGTTTATTTCATAATATACTGTTCAACAACAATCAATTTATAAATTATCTATTACGCCTCTTAGTTCTCCTAAATGATTAATAATATAGTCGGCATGATGCGCTACTAACTCACCTGCAGCATCTTTTCCTTTCAAACCAGTTAATGTACCAATAAATGTTGCGCCAATTTTTTGAGCACTTAATAAGTCCGCTAACGAATCACCTACTATAAATACGTCATCTTTATTTACAATGTTATCTTGTTTATTGATATAAAATTCATATTTATCGTGTTTATTACCATATAAAGCTGCGATATAACTAAAAGGATTCGGCTTTCCTAATGGTCGTGCTTGAGGATACATATTCTCCGCTTCTAAAACATCACTTGCTGTTGCAATAAAATCGGCTTCAAAATATGCTAATAACCCCAAATTTTCAAATGGCACAACAGTCTCAGTATATGGACGACCTGTGGCAATACCTAATTTGTAACCAGAATCTTTTAAATCATTCAGAAGCGACTTTACTTCATCTACTGGTCTTAAAATAATTTCTTGATAAATATAACCTGTTTTAAAAGTAGTTCGCGCTATTTTCTTTTCAACTTGTTCAAATAGTTTCGATCCTAAATACCACTCTTGATACACTTCTTGAGCTAACGTCCACAATTCACCCTTTAAACTGAACAATGATGCATCAGAAATTTGTAATTGTGATTTTGCAAAATTTTCCAACGCTGCATAAATATTGTTTTTACCATCTTTAACATGGTTTAAAAAGTTTAAAGGTAATTGCTCAGTTAAAATAAATGGTTCTTTTAACTGCTCTTTAATTTTTGGTAATTTTAACTCTACAGGTTCATTAATATACAAAAATGATGCTATATCTTCGTGTGATAATTTTTTTAAAACATCTATTAAGTGTATACTAAAAACAATAAATAACATATCCCAATTTGAGTTCAATCCTAATGATTTTAACTTATTTAAAACTTTATCATCCTGAAAAACTTTTTTTCTAATTTCTTGAATGTTTTTATCATTTATAGTCTCCCAATCTATATGTGAATGAAGTCCCAAAAATTGTTTATCCATTAATAGTTCGTAAACAGTTAATGCAGAGACATCAAAGCAACGTTCTTCACTTAAAAAGACACCATCTACATCAAATAAAATCTTTTTCATAATCCCCACTCCATTTCTGAAAATTCAGATATAAATCATTCTACTATTTGGTTTAAAAAAGCGCAAACCCCATTTGAAACAGGATCTGCGCTTATATCAATTTTATAATTGTTTTTCAATTTCATCCGCAATTTGTTGTACATGTGTACCAATAATAACTTGCGTTGAATGTTTGCCATTGACAGTAACACCAACTGCACCGGCATTTTTAATCTTCTGTTGATTAATAATAGATGTGTCTTTTAACTCTAGACGCAACCTTGTTGCACAATTGGTTAAATTAAGAATATTCTCTTGACCACCTAAACCTTCTAATATTTGTATAGCATGATGATAATATTTACTTTGATTCACATCATTTTCACCTGGTGCTATATTTTCTTTCCCGACAGTTGGATCAACTAATTCATTTTCTCCTCTACCTATTGTATTTAAATTGAATACTTGAATCACTACTCGGAAAATAACATAGTACAAAACAAAGAATACAACTCCTTGAACGAGTAGCATTAGAGGATGATTGGATATAGGATTAATCAAAGATAAAACGTAATCAATGAGCCCTGCACTAAATGAAAAGCCAGCTGTCCAATGGAAACTTGCTGCAATAAATAGTGATAATCCAGTTAATAGTGCATGTACAACATACAGAATTGGTGCAACAAACATAAATGCAAATTCAATTGGTTCTGTTACACCAACGAAGAATGCTGCAACTGAACTGGCAAGAAACCAACCATAAACTTGTTTTTTCTGCGTTGACTTAGCTGTATGATACATTGCTAAGGCTGCTGCAGGAATACCAAACATCATAATTGGAAAGAAACCAGCTTGATAACGTCCAGTAATACCTTTTATCGCATCTTTACCGCTTTGGAATTTACCAATATCATTAATACCAATCGTATCAAACCAAAATACACTATTTAGTGCATGATGTAACCCTGTAGGAATCAGTAATCGATTAGCCACACCATAAATAAATGCACCAAATGATCCTAAACCAACAATTGATTCACCAAATTTTACAATCCATGTGTATAGTATTGGCCAAACAAATAATAATATAACAACCAAGAATGTACAATAAAAAGCAGTCATAATTGGTACTAAACGTTTACCACTAAAAAATGATAGTGCTAATGGTAATTCTGTTTCACTAAATTTGTTGTATGCATAGGCTGCTATCAAACCTATCACGATACCTACAAATACATTACCATTATTCATTTTTTCAAAAGCTGAATTAATTTCTGAGACTTTCATTCCTAATAAAGGGGCCAATTTTATGGGTGATAATACAACCGTCACTAAAAAATACCCTAGGGCAGCAGCAAGTGCAACGGCACCGTCATTTTTCTTTGCCATCCCTATGGCAACACCAATAGCAAACAAAATACCTAATTGCTCTAAAATCGTAGTACCTACAGTCGTAAAGAACATTGCGATTTTCGGCGTCACATGAAGTGCATTTAATGTATTCCCAATCCCAGCTATGATTGCAGCAGCCGGTAAAATGGCAACTGGTAACATTAAGGAACGCCCTAAATTTTGGAAAAATTTATACATTGAATGTCATCCCTTTTAAATAAGGTAGGAATATAAAGATTACTATTCTTTCTAGCATAACTGATGTAAAACTCAGTTATCTAGACGCACTAACCAGCTTTATTCCTACCTCAAATTATTTTATAAACTTTTTACAATTTCATGCAATTCTTGTTGTAATTTTGCCGTTTGAGCTTCGATTTCTTTTGTAATGTAATCGATGCGCTCATTACGTTTTAAATCTTTAGGCAAATCACTAATATCAATCGGTTTACCAATATTTATGTATGCTTGGCCCGTTAAAAGACCGTGAATTTTTGTCGGTCCAACATAAGCAACCGGTAAAATTGGTGATTTACTTAACATCGCAATTGTGGATGCACCACGTTTAAGAGGTGCTCCTTCTTGTGAAGTACGTGAACCCGTTGGGAAAATACCAACTGTTTTGTGTTCTTTCAATAAATTGATTGGTCGTTTTAAAGTACTTGGTCCTGGATTTTCACGATCAACTGGAAAAGCATTTAAAGAAGTTAAAAATTTACCAATCCATTTATTTTTAAATAATTCCTTTTTAGCCATATAATGGATTTGATTCGGATATAACGCCATTCCAAGCATGATTACTTCATTGTAGCTTTCATGCGTACATGTTACGACGTACTTACTATCTTTTGGAATATTATCCTTACCGATTACGTATAACGATTTTGACATTTTCACTAAAATAAAGTTCAAAATCTTACTAATCACTGAATACATTGTGCCACCTACTTAACTTATTTGTTTATAACAACTAGATTTTATCACTATATTTTTACTAGAACAAGACAGTCTGAAAATACATCTAAAGTTGTATAGTGAAATACTAGCTTTAATTGTAAAAAACAATCATAATTAAACTAAATAAATTTTATAATGGAGGTTAAGTATGTCAGAATTTAATCAATCAGATCATAGTACAACAAATCATAATCAATCGCCTAGATACAGAAAACCAAAATTCCCATGGTTTAAAACTGTAATCGTTGCATTAATCGCCGGAATTATAGGTGCACTTCTTGTTCTTGGTATAGGAAAGGTTTTAAGTAGTACTATTTTAAATAAAGACGGTTCAACTGTACAGACTACCAACACTAAAGGAGGAAATCAATTAGACAGTCAAAGCAAAAAATTCGGTTCCGTACATGAAATGATAAAATCTGTCTCTCCTGCAATTGTTGGTGTTATAAATATGCAGAAAGCTTCAAGTGTCGATGACTTATTAAAAGGTAAATCATCAAAACCATCTGAAGCGGGTGTCGGTTCAGGTGTTATTTATCAAATAAATAACAATTCAGCTTATATTGTGACAAATAATCATGTTATTGATGGCGCAAGTGAAATTAAAGTCCAATTACATAATAAAAAGCAAGTAAAAGCAAAGTTAGTTGGTAAAGATGCAGTAACTGATATTGCCGTCCTTAAAATCGAAAACACAAAAGGTATTAAAGCTATTCAATTTGCTAATTCTTCAAAAGTACAAACTGGTGACAGCGTGTTCGCAATGGGTAACCCACTTGGATTACAATTTGCTAACTCTGTGACATCTGGTATCATTTCAGCAAGTGAACGTACTATTGACGCTGAAACAACTGGTGGCAATACAAAAGTCAGCGTTCTTCAAACAGATGCTGCTATTAACCCAGGTAACTCAGGTGGTGCATTAGTAGATATTAATGGTAATTTAGTTGGAATTAACTCAATGAAAATTGCTGCGACACAAGTTGAAGGTATCGGTTTTGCTATTCCAAGTAATGAAGTTAAAGTAACAATTGAACAGCTTGTAAAACACGGTAAAATTGACCGCCCTTCAATTGGTATTGGACTAATTAATTTGAAAGACATTCCTGAAGAAGAACGTGAAGAACTTCATACTGATAGAGAAGACGGTATTTATGTCGCAAAAGCTGATAGTGATATTGATCTTAAAAAAGGTGATATTATTACAGAAATTGATGGCAAGAAAATTAAAGATGATGTTGATTTAAGAAGCTATTTATATGAAAATAAAAAGCCTGGTGAATCTGTCACTGTTACCGTTGTTCGTGATGGTAAAACAAAAGAAGTTAAAGTGAAATTAAAACAACAAAAAGAACAACCAAAACGTCAAAGCCGATCAGAACGTCAATCACCTGGACAAGGTGATAGAGATTTCTTTAGATAATTTTAAAATATACAATACACAAAAAGCCCACGCATATTCATTCGTAAGAATGTTATGTGTGGGCTCTACTTTATTTATCTCAACAATGTTTTAATCGTTGTTATTTTTCACGTCTTGTATATTGTGTTATTTATTGATAGTTAACCATAAAGTATTTTTTCTTACCACGACGAATAATCGTAAATTCGCCATCAATTTTATCTTCTAGTGCTAATGCATAATTAACATCTTGTTGTCTTTCACCATTTATATAAATCGCACCATTGTTTACATCTTCTCGTGCTTGTCGTTTAGATGGAGAAATACCAGTTTCAATTAGTACATCAACGATATTTGTTGTATCATTTGATAAAGTTACTTGTGGAACATCTTTAAAACCATCTTTTAATTCTTTAGCTGATAAAGACTTCAATTCACCACTAAATAATGCTTGTGAAATACGAATTGCATCATTTAATGCATCTTCACCATGAATAAATTTAGTAACTTCTTCTGCTAATGTTTTTTGAGCTTCACGTAAATGAGGTGCTTCATTTTTAGATTGTTCTAAACGATCAATTTCTTCTTTTCCTAAGAAAGTAAAGTACTTTAAGAACTTAATAACATCATCATCTGATTGGTTAATCCAGAATTGATAGAATTCATAGGGACTTGTTTTGTCAGCATCTAACCATACAGCACCAGATTCGGACTTACCAAATTTCTTACCATCTGATTTAGTGACTAGTGGAATTGTTAAACCAAATGCATCTGTTTGACCATACATACGGCGCATTAACTCAATACCACTCGTAATATTCCCCCATTGATCCGAGCCACCAACTTGAATCTTACAATTCAATTCTCTATTTAAATGACCAAAATCGATAGCTTGTAAAATGGTATATGTGAATTCCGTATATGAGATTCCGTGTTCCAAACGACTTTGAATAGAATCTTTACCTAACATATAATTTACGCCAACATGTTTTCCGTAGTCTCGTAAAAAGCTAATTAATGAAATTTGACCTAACCAGTCTCTATTATTAACAAGCACTGCACCATGATCTGTACCAAATTCAAAAATATTGTGCATTTGCTTACTAATACCTTCGATATTTTTATCTACTTGATCTTCTGTTTGCAATACACGTTCCTCTGATTTACCTGAAGGATCACCAATCATACCTGTGCCACCACCAATTAGAACAATAGGGCGATGACCGTGTTCTTGAAAACGTCTTAAAGTTAAGAATGGAAGTAAGTGTCCGATATGCAAGCTATCTGCAGTTGGATCTGCACCACAGTATAATGTTACTTGTTCTTTATTTAATAAATCTTCAATACCCTTTTCATCTGTTTGTTGATAGATAAGACCTCTCCATTTTAAATCCTCAATTAATGCATTCGTCATTATGTTTCCTCCTGTTATATTGTGAAATTTTAATATCATTTTAAAATGCTTAAAAATTTTCTGAATAAAAAACACCCCTACATTATTATTATGTAAGGGCGCTTTTGCACGTTACCACCAAACTTAAACATTCTTCTTTTCATAAGAAAAATATCCACTCTATTAATGATACGTTCATTAACAAACGTAGGATGTTTCATTTATCAAGGTGTATTCATATTATAAAAACACTAGTTCACAGCAACCACTAGCTCTCTGATGACTTTTAATAATACTACTTGTCCTTTTATCCTATTCTTTATGCATTTTCCCTAATTATAATTAACGTTAAAATAAAAGTCAAATTGCTTAAATATGGTATACTATACGTAATTTAGGAGGTTAAAGATGACAAATCAAGACTACAATCACCAATTGAATCATCGTATGTATCAATTTGAAAAGATATATAAAACGATTAAACACATCATCGTGTTTATATTTATGATTTCCATTGCTATCCTGTCTATTGCTGTGATTGCGATGTCTTTCTATTTTCATCATTTAACTAAAACATCCGATGCAATTTCAGATGAATCTTTAATAAAAAAAGTTCGACAATTACCTGGTGATGAATTATTAGATCATACTAATAAAAATATATTATATGAATATAATCACTCTCAGAACTCACTCATTATTGGACCAAAAACATCAAGTCCTAACGTCATTAAAGCATTAACATCGTCAGAAGACACTTTGTTTTATAAACATGACGGCATCTTACCAAAAGCAATATTAAGAGCCATGATTCAAGATATTTTTAATACTAATCAAAGTTCTGGTGGTAGTACCATCACACAACAACTCATTAAAAATCAAGTACTTAGCAATGAAAAAACATATAGTAGAAAAGCAAATGAACTTCGCTTGTCTATAAGATTAGAACATTTACTTTCAAAAGATGAGATTATATATACGTATTTAAATATTGTTCCATTCGGTCGAGATTATAATGGTTCTAATATTTCTGGTATTGCATCCGCTTCATACAGTTTGTTTGGTATTCCACCAAAAGATTTATCAATTGCACAATCTGCTTATCTAATCGGACTATTACAAAGTCCATACGCCTATACACCTTATGAAAAAGATGGTTCTTTAAAATCTGATAAAGAATTAAATTATAGTATTCAGAGACAACATTATGTATTAAAGCGTATGTTAATCGAAGATCAAATTACTAAAAAAGAGTATAATGATGCATTAAAATATGATATTAAATCACATTTATTAAATCGAAAAAAACGTTAAATGATAAGGGCGTAATTACAAAGAATATCAATCAATTCAAAAATTAATATAGAAAAGCAGCAGTAAGATTATTCCAACTTAGAAAATATCTTACTGCTGTTCCCTATTTATACGATACTTCGTATTGAATGGCTTCGCTTTACGCGTCTCGCACATTATTGCAAAATTCTATTTATAGAATTTTTGATGACGAGTCCCTACCTAGTGTGCCGTCACAGACTCAACTAATTATTTTGTTTCTTTTCTATTTCTAGGGATGAATAAAGCTAACATACCTAATAGCATATATGCGCCCCACCAAGATTGATTTGAAGGTGTTCCTCCCGTTTTAGGTAATATTTTAAATTGACTACGCTTTTTATCTTTTGATAATGATTTAGTAGTATTATTTGATTTTATCGGTTGATTTGTGATTATGTGTGCATCACTAGGAGCACGTTCAGTCGTCTTGTTATTAGAAACATTAACTGCATTATTATGTTCAACTTTATCAGTTATATTATCAACATGTATTGCTTTGACTTCATATTTATCAGCAACTTTTTCATTGTCGCTATTTGATTCTTTGCCACCATCGTTATCAATATCTTTATTTTCACTACTATTAACATCTTTAATAACCGGAGTATTCATTCCTTCGAGATTATTTTCAAGACTGCTATTGTCATTAGCTGTATTCGATGCATCTTCAACATCATGACTATCAACTTTAACCTCTTTATTAGAATTATTATCGGAAACTTTGACTGTGTCGATGTCAATTTCCTTTGTTTCTTCTTTATCAGTCACATTGTTTTGTTCTACAGTCGTATTATTTTTTATGCTTGAAGCTGTTTCTGTATTGTTCGTTTCATTTGATTTTTGTGTATTCTCAAGTGCCACGGTGTTATTCTGACTTACTGCTTCATCTTTTGTCTTGATATCTTGATTGATAATCCTTACATGATATTGACCTTCATAACCAATATTAGCTACAACTACTTTAACAATTGCATTGTATACTGCTTTTCCTGGTACATATGGGAAAATTATCGTTCTAGAATTATTTTTTGCATCTTTAGAAACCGTAGTAACACGTTTCCCTTCTACAATTAAATCTTTCCAATAACTGTCATCTTTCGTCTTCATTACAACATATTTTTGACCATTTAATGTTGCAGTATAGAATGGATGTTCAACAAATCCATCCATAACTGACTCATTATTTTCTTCACTTTCAAAAACAACAAAATTAGCTTCTTGTAAATCAGTTAATTGATCATTTGTAGGTGTAACATTTTCAAATTCTGTAACTGCAGATTTAACTTGATCAGCTAACTCAATTCTAGTTTGATCTAGTTTCTTTTTATATTCTGCTTTATATTTTTCTGGTAATTTTTCTTGTAGTTTTTCTAATTCATAAACTTGTCTCTCTAACGTCTTAGCTTTTTGGTAAGGTGCTAATAGTTTTTGTAAATTATATGTTTCTTCATCAATATAGTCATCTGGATTATTAGTAATTGGTTGAGCAAAAACCATTAATGTATAATCATAGTCTTCATGGATATTCTCACCATATTCAATAGATGACACAATTTTAACTTCTCTCGTACCATCAGAAACTGGGAAACGAATATATGCATAATCTTTATCAGAGTCATATGAAACTAATTCGACTGGTAACTTTTTATCACCTTCATAGATTTCAAATTTTTTCCACGTTGAAGCTGTTTTTAACCCCAATTCAATAACAGGCCCTGTTTTTGTAAAAATAACAATTGCTGGTTCTACAGTACTTGCATAATGATAAAACTGTCTTTCACCTTTGTCATTTTTCATTTGAAAATCAATTGGACGCCAATTATCGGCAGTATGTTCCTTATCAATGATAGCCGGATTTTTAATTGCTCCTTGAAGTGATTCATCTGCTGGTGGATATTGTTGATCTCCATTAGATTGATTATTTGACTCATTCGTTGAGTCGCTAGTATCAATACGTTGATTTGTATCATGATCTTCTTGATTTGCTGTTTGATCTGTGTTAATTGACGATTCTGGTTTAGTTGCTTGACTTGTATTGGCCGATGTCTGCGATTGATTTTGTGTATTATTATTTGATGGTGTGACTTGATTAGACGCATTAGTGTTTGCTTGATTATTTGAATCTGAATGATTATCTTCTGAGGTTGTTTCATTTGTATCCGTTAATACAAGTGATGGATCATTATAAATCGGTTTAGCGAATAATAGTTTAGTATAATCATATCTCACTTCTTCTTCGCCATCATTTTGCGTTGAAGATACTATTTTAAGCTCTTGCGTTCCATCTGAAACAGGAAAACGAATATATGCATGATCTTCTGGTAAAGGACTATACGAAACAAGCGTCACCGGTAGCTTTTGATTATTTTCATATACTTCAAATTTTTTCCATGTTGAAGCTGTATTAAGATCTAATTCAACTTCAGCTTTCTTTTTCGTATAATATACATCTGCTGGATCTTTGATACTGAAAAAATGATAGTACTGAGTTTCATTATTTTCATCTAATAATTGGAAATGTACTTGCTCTTTTGGACCAATGTTATGTTCTTTGTTTTCTACTGCAGGATTTTTAATAGCATCTTTTAACGATTCATCCGCGGCTGGATAAGTAGTTGTTGTGTTCGCTGCTTGATTAGTAGATTCTGTTTGCTTTGTATCTTTTTGAGTTTGTGGAGTAGTTGTATTACTTTGTGACTGTGATACAGTTGCATTATTTTGTGATTGTGTCGCAGTTGCAGAGTTATTCTTTTGATTTTCTACAGTACTATCCGCCTTTTCAGTATTCTCAGCTGCCTCTGCATGGTTTTGAGAAGTAATTAAGAAAAGTGTACTTATTATTACTGATGCTACACCTAGAGTTGATTTTCTAATTGAGTAGAAAGACCTTAATTTTGGTTGATGTTTGTTCATGTTGTTCACAACTCCTATAAATTATATTTAATTGATAATAATTATCAATATCATCATTGTTTATTGTACTTATCCCCGCTAAATATTGCAACCCATTTTATATAAAATTAATATATTTTATTGGGGTTTTTGTTTTTATTCTCTAAATAACTTGCTGCTTTTAAAAGCACTATTTAATTCTTTTTAAGCAAAAGATTCATCAAAGCAAATTTATTTTTGGGATACGAAAAAAATGGACTGCTGAAAATAATTAATTTCCAACAGCCCAGTTTATTATAAAAGCATGATATTCAATTACTTAAATATTACTTTAAATTGTGATAATTTATTTTAGAATAAGCCAATTGCATGACCATCGTCTGTAACATCCATATTTAACGCTGCTGGTTTTTTAGGTAAACCAGGCATAGTCATAATCGCTCCTGTTAAAGCTACGATAAACCCTGCACCTGTTTTAGCTTCTAATTCACGAATTGTAATTTCAAAACCTGATGGTGCACCTAATAATGTTTGGTCATCTGAGAACGAATATTGAGTTTTCGCCATACATATTGGATAATTGTCCCAACCATTATCTTTAAATTGCTTTAATTGCTTTTGAGCTTTACTACTAAACGTTACTTTTGACCCTCCATAAATTTCAGTCACGATTTTTTCAATTTTTTGTTCTAATGGCAATTCTAATTCATATAAAGGTTTAAATGAATTTGGCTGGTCAATGACTTCTAATACTTTATTTGCTAATTCAACGCCACCTTTTCCACCTTTTTCCCAAACTTCAGTTAAGGCAATTCGCACATCGTTTTCTTTAGCCCAAGATTTTACATATTCTACTTCTGCATCTGTATCATGTATAAATGCATTGATAGCAACAACCGGTTCAACACCGAATTTTTTAATATTATTAACATGACGCTCTAAGTTAACAATACCTGCTTTCACCGCTTCTACATTTTCTTCTTTTAAGTTATCTTTCGCAACGCCTCCATGCATTTTTAACGCACGAATAGTCGCAACTACTACTACTGCCGCTGGATCAAATCCTGCTTCACGCGCTTTAATGTCCATGAATTTTTCAGCACCTAAATCTGAACCAAATCCTGCTTCTGTTACAACGATATCAGCTAAATCACGTGCTGTTTCAGTCGCTAAAATTGAATTACATCCATGTGCAATATTTGCAAATGGCCCACCATGAACTAACGCAGGTGTTCCTTCAATTGATTGAACCAAGTTCGGTTTGATTGCATCTTTCAAGATCATTGCGAGTGCACCTTGAACTTTTAAATCTGCAACTGTAACTGGCTTACGATCTCTTGTATATCCGATTGTAATACGACTAATTTTATCTTTTAAGTCTTTAATACTTCTACTTAAACAAAGGATTGCCATAATTTCTGATGCAACCGTTATATTAAAACCATCTTCACGAGGCACACCATTTGTAGGTCCACCTAAACCAACGTTGACATGTCTAAGTGCACGATCATTCATGTCTAACACTCGTTTCCATTCAATACGTCTTTGATCGATTCCTAATTCATTACCCTGATGGATGTGATTATCAATAAACGCAGACAATGCATTATTTGCAGTTGTAATAGCATGGAAATCCCCATTGAAATGTAAGTTGATATCTTCCATAGGTAAGACTTGCGCATAACCACCACCTGTTGCGCCACCTTTAATACCGAATGTTGGTCCTAAAGCAGGCTCTCGTAATGCAACCATTACGTTTTTATCTAATTCATGGAATGCATCAGCTAAACCAACTGTAACTGTTGATTTACCTTCACCAGCTGGTGTTGGACTCATTGCAGTTACTAAAACGACTTTCCCTTTGTTTTCTCTTGGCGTAATTTTATTAATGTCGATTTTAGCTTTGTAATGACCATAAGGTTCTAGTGCATCCTCTGAAATGCCAACGGAAGCAGCAATATCCTTAATTGGTTGTAATGTTGATTGGTTCGCAATATCTAAATCTGATAAATGAGTCAACTTTGTTTCGCCCCTTTTTGTTTGTTTATTTAATGCATGATAAATATGTAAGTTGTAGCTAAGATTATTTTACTTACATTCATATAATAACGAACTGTTAAAAACTTGTCGACTAAATTGGGTTAGCGCTTTCATTTTTGCAATAATTTTAATATTTAATGTTTTGATTTAAACAAAAGTTAGCACTTAGATATTATTGTTATCTATCTATATATGCCTTTACTATTTGCAAGATTCTTTATATCCTTGATAAAAAATAAAAAGCAACATAAAGACTTATCCTTTTAGGTATAGAACCATTTCAAAAATTTCATCTTGAAACGATATTCCTTAAACTAGATAGACTTCATATTGCTTTTACAGATTATTTTATATTATAGAATTAACAAAAAAACAATTATTTGCCGTGTTTTGTCGAAACATTTTATTTTGATTTTAAGTAGGATTTTTATTCCATCGTACTTAAATCACCTGCATCTAAGTCTAACTCCCATGCTTTTAAAACTCGTCTCATAATTTTACCAGAACGTGTTTTTGGCAATTTATCTTTAAATTCTATTTCGCGAGGTGCTGCATGCGCAGATAAACCTTCTTTGACAAACAAACGAATGTCTTCTTTTAATTCATCAGTCGGTTCATAACCTTTTCGAAGCGCAACAAAAGCTTTAATAATTTCACCTCGAACTGGATCAGGTTTACCAATAATTCCTGCTTCTGCAACTGCTTCATGTTCTACCAATTTAGATTCAACTTCAAATGGTCCAACACGTTCTCCTGCTGTCATAATGACATCGTCTACTCGTCCTTGGAACCAATAGTAACCGTCTTCGTCTTTATATGCTGAATCACCTGATACATACCAATCTCCAATAAAATACGAGTTGTATTTTTCAGGATTTTTCCATATACGATGCATCATTGATGGCCAACCTTTTTTAATGGCAAGATTCCCCATACGGTTAGGTGGCAATTCATTGCCTGCATCATCAATTATAGCCGCTTCAATGCCAGGCAATGGTTTCCCCATTGAACCAAGCTTAACGTCCATCGTCGGATAGTTCACAATCATATGTCCGCCAGTTTCTGTCATCCACCAAGTATCTAGTACAGTTAAACCATAAACCTTTTTAGCCCATTTAATAACTTCAGGATTTAATGGTTCTCCAACAGATAAGATAGCACGTAATGATGACAAGTCGTATTTATTAACGATATCATCACCAGCACTCATTAACATTCTTAATGCTGTTGGAGCAGTATACCAAATTGTCACTTTAAAATCTTCAATCATGCTATACCATTGTTCTGGTGAAAAACGACCACCTGCAATACAATTGGTAGCACCATTTAACCATGGCGCAAAAATACCATATGACGTCCCTGTAACCCATCCAGGATCAGCAGTACACCAATATACATCGTCTTCTTGTAAATCTAATACATATTTACCTGAAATATAATGTAACAACATCGCTTGTTGTACATGTAAAACACCTTTAGGTTGGCCAGTTGATCCAGATGTATAATGTAAAATCAAACCATCATCTGGTTTTAGCCATTCTATGTCGAAATCATCACTTTCATTTTTCATTAAAGTATTAAAGTCTATGTAACTTTCTTCGACATCATCATCAACAACAACAATCTTTTCTAGGTGTGGTAATTTTTCTTGTGGTACTCGTGATAATAATGATTTGTTCGTTATTAATACTTTTGCTTCACTATTTTCTAATCTATCTACAACCGCTTTCTCCATAAATGCTTCAAACAATGGTCCTACAATTGCGCCAACCTTTAATACACCTAATAATGCAACATACAGTTCAGGTGTACGTGACATGAATATAAATACCCTGTCTCCCTTTTCAACACTCGCATGTTTAGACAAAACATTGGCAGCTTTATTTGATAAACGTTGCATCTCCTTATATGAATAAGATTCTTTTCTATATTCATCTTTATAATTTAATGCAATTTTATCCCCTAATCCTTGTTCAACATGACGATCAATACACTCATATGCCATATTCATTTTTCCAGTTTTATTCCAAGAAAATGCACGTTCTACATCTTGCCAGTTAAAGTTTTTGTACGTTTCCTCATAATCTTTAAGATTATGAGTTCCTTGACTTCCTTTGTATACTTCGACTTTCATTTGAAACTCCCCCTTTATTCTGTGAAAACGCTTTCTTTCCAATATTATACATAACATTTCTAATTATTCAAAATTTTTACTTTTATACTTTTACTAGTGTTAATTATTGTAAATTTTCTTTATAATGATTTTAATACAACTATGATGCCCTAGTGAGGAGTTGAAATTATGGATCATGTAAAGACGTACCAATACGAACGATATCATATTAATGACAAAGAATTTGTAATTGAGGGGCCTATGTCTTACGATGATTTGAAAGCTCTTTCTTTTGATGTACATTTAACAGCTTTTAGAGATTCAGAAGATCAATTTGAAGCATTGCTTGAAATAACAACTTTAAAAGAAGGTAGAATTTATATAGTACGTCTAGATCAATTAGTTGTTGGCTATGTTACATATCATTATCCTGATGAAATTGAAAGATGGTCTACAGGAAACCTCCCATATTTAATTGAACTGGGAGCAATTGAAGTAAGCATTAACTTCAGACAATTACAATTAGCAGAAAAGCTCATTCAACTTAGTCTATCCGCCCCAGAATTTGATGATTATATAGTTATTACAACAGAATATTACTGGCACTGGGATTTGAAGAATTCGAAATTAGATGTTTTTGAATATAAAAAAATTATGCAACGTTTAATGGCAAAAGGTGGACTTGAAATTTTTGCTACGGATGATCCAGAAATCACTAGTCATCCAGCTAATTGTTTAATGGCAAGAATCGGCAAACACATTACTATAGAACAGCAACAAGCGTTTGATGATATTCGTTATATGAATCGATTTTTCTTTTAATTTTGGAATATCGGAGGGATTATATGCAAAAAAAATCAACTAAAACTGCATATGTTTATTCAGATAAATTATTACAATATCGCTTTCATGATCAACATCCCTTCAATCAAATGCGTTTAAAATTAACGACTGAATTACTATTGGATGCAAATTTATTACACCCAGAACAAATCGTACAACCTAGAATTGCAACTGATGATGAACTAATGTTGGTGCACAAATACGATTACGTCGAGGCCATTAAACATGCATCACATGGAATTATAAGTGATGATGAAGCCAAAAAATATGGTCTGAACGATGAAGAAAATGGTCAGTTTAAACATATGCATCGACATAGCGCAACTATTGTTGGAGGTGCTTTAACGCTAGCAGATCTTATCATGTCAGGAGAGGTACTAAATGGTTGTCACTTAGGTGGTGGTTTACATCATGCACAACCTGGTCGAGCAAGTGGATTTTGTATCTATAATGATATAGCGGTCACAGCAAAATATCTTGCCACTAAGTATCAACAACGTGTCTTAATTGTTGATACCGATGCCCATCATGGTGATGGAACACAATGGAGTTTTTATGCAGATAATAATATCGTAACTTATTCTATACATGAAACTGGTAAATTTTTATTTCCTGGATCAGGTCATTATACTGAACGAGGTGAGGATATTGGCTATGGACATTCAGTTAATGTTCCCCTCGAACCATATACTGAAGACGCTTCATTTATAGAATGCTTTAAAATGACAGTTGAACCTGTAGTTAAAGCATTTAAACCAGATATTATTTTAGGTGTTAATGGTGTGGATATACATTATCGTGATCCACTAACACATTTAAATTGTACGCTACAATCATTGTATGAAATACCTTATTTTGTTAAAAAATTAGCAGATCAATATACTAATGGGAAAGTTATCATGTTCGGTGGTGGAGGCTATAATATTTGGCGCGTAGTTCCACGAGCATGGAGTCATGTATTTTTGAGTTTGGTTAATCAGCCTATTCAAAGTGGATATTTACCTCTAGATTGGATTAATAAATGGAAACATTACTCTTCTGAATTATTACCTAAAAGATGGGAAGACCGTTTAAATGACTATACTTATATACCTAGAACTAAAGAAATCAGTGAGAAAAATAAAAAATTAGCCATGCATATTGCCAGTTGGTATGATTCAATGCAACCATAATTCACAACTTAAAATATTTAAATAAAAGGCATTCATCCGACAATTGTGATTGTTAGATGAATGCCTAATTTATGTTAAATTATTTTGTTGTTCCACGATATTCAATTCTATGAGGTAAAACAACATTTGGTTCTTCTATCTTTTCATCGTTCATATATTTCGTCAATAAGCGCATCCCTACAGCACCAATATCATATAACGGTTGGATTACACTAGAAAGTTGTGGTCTTACCATTTCAACTAAACGGGTATTATTGAAACTAATGATTTGTAAATCTTCAGGAACCTTTATACCAGCATCCATTGCACTGTGCATAATTCCAATAGCTTCTTCGTCACTGATACATAAAATAGCATCCGGAAGATTCCCTTTCATTTTAGCGAATGCTTTTACACCTTCTTTATAGCTTTCAGCACCCGTACAATTTAACGCATCACCTAATTGTAGGCCATTTTTATCTAAAACTTCAGTCAAACCAACTAATACATCTTCCTGAGCTTTTTTAGAATGCTCTCCACCTACTAGTGCAAAAGATTTTGCACCCTCTTCAATTAAGTGTTTCGTGATTTCTTTTGCTGCTTCGGTAAAATCAATATTAACTGATGCAATGTGAGCATCTTTACCATTTGTACCAGATACAACTACCGGTACAGATGATTGATTAATCAATTCTTTCATTTCTTCAGTAATAGTCCCACCAAGGAAAATAATACCATCAACTTGTTTGCTTAATAAGTTGTTAAATATTTCTTTTTCTTTTTCAGGATCATTATCAGAGTTCGAAATAATTGAGTGGTATTTGTACATTGTTGCAATATCTTCTAATCCACGTGCTAATTGTGAATAGTAAATATTCGAAATATCTGGGATAATTACCCCTACAGTTGTAGTTTTCTTGCTTGCTAAACCTCTAGCAACAGCATTTGGACGATAATTTAATCGCTTAATGACTTCATTAACTTTATTTTTAGTTTCTGCTTTAACATTTTGGTTCCCATTAACAACACGTGACACAGTGGCCATTGAAACACGTGCTTCTCTTGCTACATCGTATATAGTAACTGTCATAATTTCCTCCTTGTAAACGTTTTATCCATTATAATAACATGCTTTCATACCATTTTCATAGTTTACCATATTTTAATTTACAGTAACATAATTTTGTTTGAAAAATCCCACGA
>NZ_PPQS01000044.1:34631-123758 GCF_002902405.1 Staphylococcus schweitzeri | reverse complement strand
ATCTCGATATAAAAGCAATGTCCAAATAATAATAGATGATATATTTTAATTTTATATAAACTTTTTTCATTTTTAATTGTAATATTTTGAGAAAGCCTTTTCAAACACCATTTACATTTGTTGAAAAATGTTCACATTATAGAAACAATTATATAGATTACATTACGCGATGAATGATGATGACAATCATGATTATAATATTCTAAGAGCGTAGAATTGGATGAAATTGCTACACTTAAAAATTTCGTTTAGGATTCAAGTGTCATATGCCTGAAAAAAACAATAGCCACCCTAAGACATACTTCTCTTAGAATGACTATTAATTTTAAAATGAAGTTAAATGTTATTTTAACTTTTTAGCATTATATAAATCAGCTAGTGGTTTTAATTCATCGTAAAATGCTTGGAATTCATCTAAATCCATTTGTTGACCAGCATCACTCAAAGCAACTGACGGGTCAGGATGTACTTCTGCCATTACACCATCAGCACCGACTGCTAAAGCAGCTTTCGCTGTTGGAAGCATTATATCTTTACGTCCGGTACTATGTGTAACATCAACCATCACAGGTAAATGCGTACCTTGTTTTAAAATAGGAACTGCAGAAATATCTAATGTATTACGTGTTGCTTTCTCGTATGTACGGATACCACGTTCACATAAAATAATGTTTTGATTGCCTTGTGAAGCAATGTATTCAGCTGCATAAACAAACTCTTCAATTGTCGCCGACAAACCACGTTTTAATAGAATTGGTTTATTTGTGCGACCTGCTTCTTTTAACAATTCGAAGTTTTGCATATTACGTGCACCAATTTGGAATACATCTAAATAATCATTTGCAATTTCAAAATCATTAGGATTTACAATTTCACTAACTACATTTAAGTCATATTTGTCTTTAATTTGTTTAAGTATTTTTAAACCTTCAACACCTAAACCTTGGAAATCATATGGTGATGTACGCGGTTTAAACGCACCACCACGAATAAATTTTTCACCTTTAGCATGTAAATTTTTAGCAACAGCTTCAACTTGCTCAAACGATTCGACTGAACATGGTCCAAATACAAATGATTTGTTGCCATCTCCAATAATCCCCCCATTATCGAACGTCACAATCGTATCTTCAGGTTTCAATTTACGAGATACGTACAAATGCTTTTCATTTTCAGATTTTTGTAAATCTGTAGAGGCTTTGAAAATTTCTTTAAACAATTGCTTAATTGTATTGTCGTTGAAAGGTCCTTTGTTGCTATCAATTAAGTCATTAAGCATTTCTTTTTCACGTTGTGGATCATAAATGCGTGTGCCTTGCTTTAATTTTTCTTCACCAATTTTTTGTGCTAACTCACCGCGTTTAGATAATAAATCTAAAATTTGATGGTTCAGTGAAACTATCTCACTTCTGTATGATTCTAATTTATTACTCATCCTTACTCACCTCTACTAAATTTTTCAATTATATGCCACTTTAAAGCGATAAAATATTATGTTAAAAAATATTCTAACATATCATATGTATAGTTCAACCCCAAATTGACAGAAAATATTTAATTTTCTAATTATATGCTGAATCACCGATATTTCGAATTTCTCAGCCATTGTTGAAAAGTTATATTCTATATTGTTATCTACTAGCTTACGTTAATTAATTAAATAAGTGTTACTATTATAGCTTATTTTGATTAAATATTGATGATTTTAAGAAAATTTTTTGGTTTCTATTCTCTATTATAAGTCTAAAAATCTTATACATTCAACCTAACACTTAGTAAAAATTAAAAAGCATTGTTTATTATAAAGAGCGAAGTTAGAACTTATCCATCGTTAAGTTCAGTTAAATATTTAAAAATTTCATAATAAGATTAACACAAATCATCCCCTATGATTTAAAAGAATTTACTGTAACTTTGGAATAATTTGTTGTCATTTTTACAATGCGTTGTTCTAGTAACACTAATTTCTTCCTGATGTCAAAGTATACTTAATAAAATTATTATAATAAAAAGGCAAGCATCAACATGCTTACCTCATAATTTTATATTTTAATTTCGAAATTCATTTTACATTACTTTCAACTAAAAATGTTTTTTGTGCGACTTCATCTACTTTAGTCATTGAAAGTACGTTTTTCAATTTTACTTTTAGCTGGTTCAACTTTAGCTTTTGGTGATTTTGCTGAACTTGTTGATTTAGCATTAGTTGTTTTTGATTTTTTGTTACTAGATTTGTTTGTTTGCTTAGTTGATTGGTTAGCAGTATTTTTATTCTTAGCACTTTGTGTTGTCTTCTTATTGTTTTGTTTTTTCTGACTTGATGTTTTATTTGTAGAAGCTTTTGATGCATTTCGTTTGTTTGAAGGTGTTGTTTTTTTAGTTTGTTTAGTTTGTTTGTCACTAGCAGTTGTATTGTTAGTTTTAGATTGCTGAGCTGGTTGCTTATCAACAGTTGAAGTAGTAGATATTTGATTATCAGCATTACGCGTGATAACACCATTTTCAAATTTCGCATCTTTCTGTTTAACATTGTGCTTAATATCTGAGTCTGTAGACGGTTTAACTGCAGTATTAGCCTTTACATCTTTCTTTTTACTTACTAATTGAGGAATTTCTTTTAAGTCATTTTTAGCAACTGGTTTCTCAGCAAATAAAGCTTCAGTTAATTGACTCTCTTTTGAACCTTTAGTTAATTTAGCTTGCTTTTTCTTTGCTGCATTTGCTAATCTTTCAGCTTGCGTTTCCACTTCACCTGCTTCGTTAACTTCATTCTTTGCTTCTTGAATTTCTTGTGCCTCTTGTGATGTGTCACTCAAGTTATTTACACTTGCTTCTTCTTTTATCGCTGCTTGTTGCGCTTTTAATGTTGCTGCATTTGCTTCTTTTGTTCTTTCTTCTGTGCTCACTTTAGTTTGCTCTTGCGCTTCTTTCTTTGCTTCTTGAATTTCTAGTGCTTCTTGTGATGTATCACTCAAGTTGTTTGCACTTGCTTCTTCTTTTATTGCTGCTTGCTGTGCTTTTAATGTTGCTTTTTCATCTTTAGATTTATTTAAAAAACCTTCAACTCGTTCTTTAGTATATTCGACAGTTTCTTCTAGTTGTGCTTTTCTATCTTTAACCATTTCAGAAATTTCTTGTTCTTTAATTTTTAAATCGTCAGCCTTTTGATAAACTTTATTTTTAAAATACAAACCTAGAGCCGAGCCTACAAGGGCACCTGTTATAAAACTAACAACAAAATCTTTACGGTTAGGTAAGGTTTCATTTTGATAAGTATGTTTATTTTTTAATGTTCTTTTATTATTTTGTTGTTGCGTCATAATTATATCCTCCTATAACAAATGCACTTAAATAAGTAACAACCTCATTTAAGTGCATTTGTTTAATTATTAATTATTTATCTACACGAGAAGTATAGCTGTGATTTGCATCATCTGCTACATTATTAGCTTTGTAATTTGCACTTCCACGACGGTAGTGTCTATTTTGCCATTTGTCAGCAATTTCCATTGCTACATTTGACCATTGAACAACTTGTGAAATTTTATCTTCATTTTGAGAAATATTATGTGTAATTGAATTTGTTACACGATCCACAGAGCTGTTTAACGTTTGTACCGAGTCACCGATACCTTTAACAGCATCTACAACTGAGTTTAAACGATCTACTTTACCTTGGATATCCTCAGTCAAACGGTTTACTTTGTGAAGTAAATCAGTCGTTTCACGAGTAATTCCTTGAACTTGACCTTCTACTCCATCAAGTGTTTTAGCCACATAATCTAAGTTTTTCTTAACAGAATTTAACACAGCTACGATACCGATACATAAAATTAAGAATGCAATCGCAGCGATAATTCCAGCAATTGGTAAAATCCAATCCATTAAAAACGCCTCCTAATTAACATGTAATAATGTTATTAATAATAAATACCCATACTACTCTATTATAAACATATTAAAACGCATTTTTCATGCCTAATTTATCTAAATATGCATTTTGTAATTTTTGTATATCACCAGCACCCATAAATAAAATAACAGCATTATCAAATTGCTCTAATACATTTATAGAATCTTCAGTAATTAACGATGCGCCTTCAATTTTATCAATTAAATCTTGTATCGTTAATGCGCCAGTATTTTCTCTAATCGAACCAAAAATTTCACATAAGAATACACGATCAGCTTTGCTCAAACTTTCAGCAAATTCATTTAAAAATGCTTGAGTTCTTGAGAATGTATGTGGTTGAAATACTGCAACAACTTCTTTATGTGGATATTTTTTTCGAGCTGTCTCAATTGTAGCACTAATTTCTCTTGGATGGTGTGCATAATCATCAACTATAACTTGATTTGCAATTGGCGTTTCATTGAAACGACGTTTTACACCACCAAATGTTTCAAGTGCTTCTTTAATATTTTCAACATCTAACTTTTCTAGATAACTAATCGCAATGACGGCTAACGCATTTAAAACTGTATGATCTCCAAATTGTGGAGATAAGAAGTGATTATAAAATTCTCCATTTACATATACATCAAATGCAGTACCTTTATCTGTAATTTGAATATTTTGAGCATAAATGTCATCTGTATCTTTAAACCCATAATAATAAATTGGAACGTTTGCTTCAATCTTACGTAAATGCTCATCATCACCCCAAGCAATGATACCTTTTTTAACATTATGCGCCATTTCTTGGAATGCATCAAATACATCGTCGATATCCTTAAAATAATCAGGATGATCGAAATCGATATTTGTCATAATAGCGTAATCAGGTTTATAACTTAAAAAGTGACGTCTATATTCACATGCTTCAAACGCAAAATAGTCACTTTCAGGTAGCCCCATTCCTGTACCATCACCAATTAAAAATGACGTTTTTTTATCACCATTCATAACATGTGACAATAAACCTGTTGTTGAAGTTTTACCATGTGCACCAGTTACAGCTACTGAAGTATATTGGTCGATAATTTGACCTAAAAAGTCATTGTAACTTACAACATCTAATTTTAATTGATGCGCACGTACAATTTCTTCATGGTTGTTTGCAAATGCATTACCTTGTATAACTACCATATCTTCTTTTATGTTATTAGCATCAAATGGTAATATTTTAATCCCCTTATTTTTAAGAGCAACTTCAGTAAAAACGTAGTTCTCAATGTCTGATCCTTGAACTTCATGACCTAAATCATGCATGATTTGTGCTAATGAACTCATGCCAGAACCTTTAATTCCGACAAAATGATAGTGTGTCATTATATAAAACTCCTTACTCATAATTATTCTTTATTTAAATCTGCTTCTGTAACATAAACATCCCTAGGCTTTGATCCATTAGCGCTCGAAACATAACCGAGTTGTTCCAATTGATCGATAATTCGTGCTGCTCTATTATATCCAATTTGGAAATGTCTTTGGATTAATGATGTTGAAATATGACCTTCTCTAACCATAAATGCACAGACATCATCAAACAAATCGTCTTGCGACTGTGTTTGTGTTTTTTTCAACAATTCTTTTTCTTCAAATAAATAATCAGGTTCTCTCTGCTGTTTAATAAACTCTACAACATCATCGATTTCGTCATCAGAAACAAATGTACCTTGTACCCTGATTGGTTTATTCATACCGCTACCAAGATATAACATATCGCCATATCCTAACAAGCGTTCTGCTCCACCACTGTCTAAAATCGTTCTTGAATCTACACTTGATGATACCATAAATGCGATTCTTGTTGGTATATTGGCTTTAATTAAGCCTGTTATTACATTCACAGAAGGTCTTTGCGTCGCAACAAGCATATGAATACCACATGCTCTAGCTTTTTGAGCAATTCGAGCGATAGACTGTTCAACTTCTTGCGGTGCCATCATCATTAAATCTGCTAACTCATCAATGACAATAACAATTTTTGGCATTCTTTCATCATAAGGCGCCTTTTTATTAAATGCTGTGATATTACGAACATGGTAATGTGCAAATAGTTTATAACGTCTTTCCATTTCTTCTACAGCCCATTTTAAACTTTGTGTAGCTGCTTTTACATCTGTGATTACTGGAGCTACTAAATGTGGTAATCCATTATATGGTGCTAATTCAACCATTTTTGGATCTATTAGTAATAAACGTAATTCTTCAGGATGATTTTTATATAGTAAAGACATCAATATACTATTAATACAAACTGATTTACCTGAGCCCGTTGCACCTGCAATTAATGCATGAGGTGTTTTAGCTATATCCATAAGTAATGGTTCATTATTAATACGATAACCCATAGCAACTGTTAATTTTGATTCGGCATTTTTAAAGCTAGGCGATTCAATAATAGAACGCAAATTAACAGTAGTTGGATTTGCATTGGGAACTTCAATACCAACACGACTTGTTCCTGGAATTGGCGCTTCTATACGAATATCTTTAGCTGCCAATGCCATTTTAATGTCATCTTGCAATGCAGTAATTCTTGAAACTTTAACGCCTTTTTCAACTGATAATTCAAATCTAGTAACACTTGGGCCTTCAGTTACATCTTGTACTTCAGCAGGTACATTAAAATAATATAATGCATCGTTAAGTTCTTGTTTTTTATCTGCAATCCAATCATCGTTTGGCTCAATTACCTGTGGTTGTTCTAATAATGAAACACTAGGTAATTTAATATTAGGTCCTTTGCGAATCATAGGTTTCACACCTTGTGCAGATTCCTTTAATGATTTTTGTTGATGATTTGAACCAGTAGCACTGTTGTTTGCGGTTTGGTCCACTTCATTTGTATCATTGTTTTGTAACACTTTATTTTGTTGTGTATGAATATCTAGTTCGTTAATATCAATAGATTGTGATGCTTCTTTTTGATTTTCATGTTGTGTGTTATTGTCTGTTGACGGTTCAATATCCGCTCCTTGTTCATTAACATCTTTCTGCGAATCATTTAAATGCCTATTGTCATTTTCTGCAGTAATTTTATTGTTGTTTGATGGCGAAGAAACTTCTAATCTTTGGTTCATATCATCATTTAAATCAGATTCCAAACGTGGTGCTGAAGTATCAGCTTGTTTCAAATATTCTTCTTGTTTCGTCGAATTTTTATTTGCAGTATCATTTCTAGAATCACTAGTCACATTCGAGTTCGGGAAATCTTTTTGATTTATTTGTTGATTGTGCTCAACATTATTTATCACTTCTTTATCTATACTATTACTTGTTTTCTCTTCTTGTGTTTCTTGATGCAATGTAGTTGTAACGTCATTTTCTGATGTTTGTTTATTTTGAATTTGATTATTTGTTACAGGTTTTAATTCAGGAACTTTAACTTTGGATTGCTTTTTACGATCCATCATACGCTTTTTATCAGAAGGTGTCATAACTACATTAAATGGTCTTTTGCTAAATGACGAAATATTTTCTGGCTTTTTATTAGTTTGAACTTCTTGTGCTGAATCCTGTTGTTCCATATTTGAATAGCTCTGATTAGATGGTTCAGAAGATTCAAGATTACGATGTGAATCCTTTTCAGCTGAGTCAGAATCTTCATTTTTATTAATTTGAGAACTATTATGAGAATTATCGACAAGTTGATCATTGTTAATTTCATGAGTATTGTCACTCACCTTTTTATGACGTGGTGCAATCTCAATTTCATTATCTACTGTTTTATCAATATTATTAACTGGTATTTCTGTATTTTCAGTATCTTGAATCTCATTTGAATTTGTATGTGCTTCTACTTCTTCGGTACTAATTTCCTCGATTTCTGTTTCATCACTTTGATGAGCATCTTCGTTGTTTACTTCATAAAAATTAGCATCAGTAACCTGTGTTTCTTCCTGTTTATTATTTAATGAGACGTCATCATTTACATGTGATATCAATTTTTCTTGATTAACATCAACATCATTATGAATCGATTTATGTGATTGTTGCGATGACACATCTGTAACTGTTACATCATCATCAGAAAGTTGTTTTGTAGTTGAAACTTGATTTAAATTTACTTCTTCATAATTATAGAAACTTTCTTGACTACTAGTCTCATCGTGATTATCTGACTCATAACTGTCAATGTCTGTATTACTAGAATTATTTTTAAAATTCTGTTTGTCATTGTAATTTTTCTCATCATTGATATTTTCATCATGACTGTCATCATTTAATGAGCTCTCACGTATATAACGTTCTGCTTGCTTTGCATACATTTCATCAATAGCACGTTGTATCGTATCTTGATTTTCATTTTTATGCTCTTCTCGTTTTTGCTGAAGCGCTTTTTTAAATCGACGTTTCTGAAGTACTTTGCGCTCTCTTTCACGTCTAATTTCTTCAACAATTTGAGATGCATATATATTCTCAATTTTAATTGTGTTATCTACTTTTGAATAATTTGGAGTTGATTTCTTAGTATCTGATGTACTTGGTTCAGTTGATTGTGATAGTTTTTTCTGTTGGGCATCAGTATTATTTTGCTTAAATTCTTGCACACCTTGAGTTTGCATTGATTGAGTTGAAGATATATTTTTCTCAATATCTTGCTTGTTAGTTTCTACTTTTTCTGATGTTTTACTAACTGGAATACGTCCATTTTCTAGTTTTTTAGGCTTCATTGTTCCAAAAATGGCTGATGGTACTTCTGAAGTCTTGAAACTCTCCTTATGGTAATCAGGTTTAGTTTCTTTAATATGTTGTGCCGCTGTATTAGAAAATGATGTATGTGACTTGGACTTTTTATTCTCATGCTCAATACCATTTATTGCAGAAACATATGTACCAGGTTTACTTGTACGATATTGTGTGTGGTTTTTATATTTTATACTTTGTTGAGAATCATTTTGATTACCACGATATTCACCTTGATTTTGTTCTTCGGTTGTTTGGTTTCGTCTACGGCGATGTCTTTTTTGTGAACGTGCATCGTAGTCTTGTTTGCGATAGTCTCGATGGTACTGTTCCTTTTCATCTGAAATAAAATCTTTTGATTGTGATACTTCTTCACCCTCAAAAGTTACATTCATAGGGAAACGGAATTTCCCCCTTGGACGACTATAAATATCATTATTTTGAGGCAGTAATGAGTCATGATCGTTTTCTATATTTTGTGATTCTTGACGTCTTTTTTTCTTTCTATGAATCAGGTCATCATTTGAATCATTATCTTCGCCGAATAATTTATCAAACCAGCTCATATTTTCACTACCTTCCTTAATTATTCAAAAAATGCTTGTCCAATTTCATAGCTGTCATTTAAAACCATAATACCTTTTTCTTCAGGTGCATTCGGTAAATTCAATTCTTTCATCGAACAAATCATTCCACTTGATGCAACACCACGTAATTCGGCATCTTTAATAACCATACCGCTTGGCATTACTGCACCTACTTTAGCAACAACAACCTTTTGCCCTGCTTCAACATTTGGCGCACCACAAACAATTTGTAATGTATCATTTCCGATATTTACATTTAATACGCTTAACTTATCAGCATCAGGATGCTTATCTTTCGTTTCAACATAGCCAACTACAAATTTAGGTGACAAATCGACATCTAATTTATACGTAAAACCAGCTTGATTGATACGTTGTTGGAAGGCAATTACAAGTTCATCAGTTAATTTAATATGTCCTGTTTCCTTAATTGATATATCATTTGAAATACCAAAAATATTAAAACCTACAACTTTTCCTTCATTTGTAATTTCGACAACGTCAGCTTTCTTATTATAATTTAATTCACCTTCAACAGGTTCTATCTGTAAGAATGCGACATCTCCTACATATTTAGGATTATAAAATAAATTCATTATGACAAAACTCCTTATCCACTTATTTCTATTTATCTTTGTTAAATTTACGTCGATTTGCTTCTAAACGTTGAATGACGTTTGGATCTCTTTTTTGTTTATTATTTTTACCCAAAATAAAAATGGGTTCAAGATGTCCTTGTTTATAACCAAATGAAAGTGACGTAATCGGAACTAATCCTTTTGTGAAAAATTCCATTGTTAAATGCGCCATAACATCATAACCTGTTTTATTACGAATATCTGCAATAATCAGTACATCCTGATGTGGGACTGCTACCAACATCTCACCTTGACATTGCGCTTCTATGTCATTTAAAAAAGCCGTATTTAAAACTCTACTAGCATCATACCCGTCATTTGTATTTATAAAATAAAATATATTGCCTTTTACTTCATCTGTAGTATAAGAATTAGACAATTTCCTAACATTAAATAATGACATTTCCTTTATTTGTTGTTCAGTTAAATTCAATTCGTCTAACATACTTTCATCCACAAGACGATATGATTTCCCTAAATCTACTGCATAATAAACAGCTGTTTCTGCAGTATGTTCTTCATATATGAAAGGTATACCTTGTTTTGTTTTCTTATCGAAACTTGTCGCTCTTATTACAGGCATAATTTGACTAGGTGTTATATCTATTAAAGTTTTATCTGCCATTTGTGCAATAGCTTCATCTACATAGTAAACAATTTCATCAACAATTTTTTCTTTTTTATCTTCATATTTTGCGACTATAGCGTTAAGTTTAATCGTGATACCTTTGTTATTATCTGTTCGATAAATACGCAAAGTTTCTTCTTCACGATCAAATTTAAAATCGACGTCTAAATGACTTAAACGTTCCTTTAATTTATCTCTCATTTGAAAGGTATTCATGTATAACACTCCTAATTTCGCACCTTATAACAGTTTACAATAAATCAACACGTAGTAACAGAGAAAAACGAGTTTTACCCCGTTTTTCTCTAGTCTAAATTACACGTATTGAGCTAAAAATGCATCTATTTGTTCAATTGATTTCCGTTCTTTTCCAATATAGCTTCCAAGCAATTCACCATTCTTATAAACTAAAAAACTTGGAATACCCATAATACCATTTTCAATACAAATATCCATAAATTGGTCGCGATTAACGGATACAAAATCAAACATTGGATACTTTTCTTCTAATTTTGGTAAATCTGGTTCGATTATTCTACAGTCTGGACACCATCCTGCTGTAAATTCAAATACTGTTGCACCTTGTTTCAATGTTTCAAATTGTTGCTCTGATTCAAGTTGTTTCATTTTAAACTCTCCTTAAGTCATATATTTTTAATGGGTAATATTAAGTTTCAACAATTTCAATATGCTTTAGTTGTATTGTAACGTATCTATTTGCTTGTCATCTAAATTATTAATTGCCTCAAACAATAAATGTCTAGCAGCAAAATAATCTCTAATATCGAATACTGAGTCTGTACTATGTATATAACGTGCACATACACCTATAACAGCAGTAGGAACACCAATATTAGCCTTATGTATTTCACCACCATCTGTTCCACCTGGAGACATATAATACTGATGAGCAATCCCATGTATGTCTACTAAATTTAATAAATAGTCTCTGAAAGTAGGTTTTAAAATCATTGTACCATCTTTAATTCGTATTAAAGTTCCTTTTCCAAGTTCACCTGATAATGACTGTTTACCTTTAACATCATTTGCCGGTGAACAATCTACTACGAATGCAACATCCGGATCAATCATTTCTACTGATGCTTTAGCACCTCTTAAACCAACTTCTTCTTGAACATTTGCTCCAACATATAAATCAACATCTAACTCTTTATCTTTAAATAATTCAAGAATTTCAATTGCTAGAACACATCCATAACGATTATCCCAAGCTTTAGCACTATAACGATGCTCAGATAATTGTGTAAATGAAGTGTACGGTACAATTGTATCTCCTATCTCTATACCACGTAAACGAACTTCATTTGCATTTTCGGCACCAATATCTAGAGTTAAATCTTTGATTTCGGGTGCACCTTCATTACCTGTACGAAAATGTTTTGGGATATTTGACACTACGCCTATAATCTTGTCACCATTTCTATTTTTAATGACCAAACGTTGCCCTTGCCAAATATCATTTGCTACGCCACCTAAATTTGTAAATTGTATCATACCGTTATCTGTTATATTCGTTATCATAAAACCAATTTCATCCATATGTGCTGCGATCATCACACGTTTAGCATTTGGATTTTTAGATTTTTTAACGCCGAAAAAACCACCCATTCGATTTTCAATAAATTCATCTACATATGGGGCCATTTGCTCAGTCATGTAATCTTTTACTTCTTGTTCAAAACCTGGTGCGCCATGAAGCTCAGTTAAAGTTTGAATTCGTTGTAATGTTATATTTTTATTTATGTTCATAAAAGTTCTCACTCCTTATATGTTATTATATCATCTTCAATATGGTAAACTAATGATATGAATTTGAAATCAAGGGAGCATAAATGATGACTAAACTGAAATATATAATTCCAACAATAATTGCTGTAACCATTGTAATTATTTCAACCATTTCAATTATTCAATTTATTAATCGTAAACGTTATAATCCCGTTAAAGTTCTTAATGAAGTGAAATCATATTTTATGAATGTTAAAGGTTCTTATATTGTTTATGAACCATTTGTACATCCTGAAACTGATAAATACCGTTTAGTTTATCAAGGTGGCATCACAACTGTAAAAAATGGTAAAGATATTCATTATGATTTTTATGCAGATGCATACACTGGTGAGGTCATAAACATTGTAGAGCGTTAATACGAATTTTATCCGTATTTGATTTGGATCGTAAAACTAAAAAATGAGCCACACCCTAATTAGCAAGATAGGATGTGGCTCATTTTTTATTCTTGAAAATTTATTTAGTAATACATCTTTATTTTAGTTATTATCAACGAATGTTTCACGTAAAATATATGCCTCTTTGCTTTCGCCATCATCGCTGTATTTTACAGCAAAGTAGTTTTCATCATGATAAAACAAGAACCAATATTGTTGCTGAATAAAATATGGTATCATGCGTTCCTTTTCACGAATCGATTGCATAGGATAATCATCATATGCCGTTACCCATAGAGGATTTTTATGTGCAGTAGTCGGGAATATATCACCCATATGAACTGCTTTATCTCCTTGACTTTCAATCGTAATGATCGTGTGCCCAAAGCTATGACCTCCACTATGTTGCATCTTGATACCCGGAACCGGTTCAAAATGTTTTTCGAATAAAATCAACTTGTTTCTATAATCGCCTTTATTTTTATCCCAGTAAGTTGATTTACTTCTTATATTAGGTGCAATAAACTCATGCCACTCATCTTGTTGCACAACATGAATCGCATTTTCAAAAATTGCATGTCCCGCTTGATCAGTCAAACCGGCAGCATGATCAAAATGCATATGTGTCATTAGCACATAATCAATATCCTTTGGCGTTAAATTATAATTTGCCAAATCAGCAATTATATGGCTTTCTTCATCTACACCAAAATTACGTAATTGCTTTTCAGATAATTTACCATTACCAATACCCGCATCTATAATCAAATTATATTGAGCCGTTTGAATCAAAATTGGATGTGTCGGTAAATTGATTTGATTTCGGTCATTTGCATTGTATTGCTTTGACCACAGTGGCTTCGGAACAACACCAAACATTGCACCGCCATCCATTTTTGTATTGCCGCCATTTAGATAATGAATAGATATATCCCCGATTTTCATAACATCACCTATTCTTTCTGTATTCGTTATTACAATTAGTATGTGTTTATTACATCATATCACTATTCATAAATGCGAACAAAAACGAAACGCCCCACACTAATACACTTTCAACTACTTTTAAAGATTAATGTAATCATATTATATGTAAACACATCATAACCATCGGACTGTAATTTTGAATTAATAATTTAAATTTTCAAGTAAAATGCAAACATTATTCTTTAAAATCAAAGGTATTTAGTATAACATTGTTCATAGGCGCATTATCTCCTTTAGTTATTTGTTTAGGCACTTTTAATTATAGAGATAATTGCGCTTTTTTTATATTCAAAATCAAAAAATCGGACAGATGAAAAGTAAAATACTTTTTCCATCAGTCCGATTTATTATTGAACCACTTTTTCTATAGAACCATTATAGTACGAAAAAAACACTTATGATTGTATGTGTACATACCCTCATAAGTGTCTTATTTTTGTGAATGGAATTTCGCTTCCATACGATAAATACGTGACCCTTTATCCGAAAATTTCTTTTCATATTCTGTTAAAATATTACTGCCATCGTCTTCTTGATGTAAATTTAGATTTATTTTTGTAAAATACATTCCAAATTGAGACATACTTTCTAAACTGTAGGCAAATAGTCCTCTGTTATCAGTTTTAAAATGTAAATCTCCTTCATCATTTAAGATTTGTTGATACAACGCTAAAAACGTACGATACGTTAAACGTCGTTTTGCATGACGATTTTTTGGCCATGGATCTGAAAAGTTCAAATAAATACGCGAAACTTCGCCGTCTTTAAAATATTCATTTAATTCAATGGCATCATTACAAATAATCTTTAAATTTGTTAAACCCATCTCTTTAACTTTATCCAATACTTTATAAACGATACTTTTCTCACGTTCCATTGAAATATAGTTAATATGAGGATTTTGAGCAGCTAATGTTGTAATAAACTGCCCCATACCCGAACCAATTTCAATGTGTATCGGTTGCGTTTTATCAAACCATTCAGTCATTTTCCCTACATGTTGACCGTCCATGTCAACCAATTCAGGATGATCTTTTAAATAATCTTCAGCCCATGGTTTGTATCGAACTCTCATATTTTATTCTCCTCTTAAATAAACATGTTACTATTCATAACTTCATTTAGGAATTTAAGCCAAGTGTTCATATCCTTATATCTTTTTTGCTCTTCATACCATTGAACAAGACCTATAGATTGAATTACCGTATACCATTTCATACGTTTATTTAAATTCAAGCTCTCTTGAACACCATATGTTTCAAGCCATTCAGACCATTGTTGTTGTGGAACGTAGTTGTAAAGCAGCATTCCAATATCAATTGCTGGGTCTGCAATCATTGCGCCTTCCCAATCGACTAAAAATAGTTCATCACGATCAGATAATAACCAATTATTATGATTCACATCACCATGTACAACTGTGAAAAAACGTGAATCTAAACTCGGCATATGCTCTTCCAAATAGGTTAATGATTTTCTCACAATATGATGTGTTAAAACTTCTCTTGATAAAGAGGCATTAATTTTATTAAGCATAATCTCAGGAGTAATGGGTTCCATTTCCATACGCTTTAACATACTTAATAAAGGTCTAGAATTGTGTATCTTCTTTAATAAATGTGCAACTCTTGTTTGCTTCATTTCATTTGAAGATAGTTCACGGCCATTTTTCCAATGTTGTGCTGTAACAACCTCACCTGTTTCTATGCGTTTCGTCCATACTAATTTGGGCACAATACCTTCTGCTGATAATGCCGCAATAAATGGATTTGAATTTCGTTTTAAAAACAACTTTTGTCCATCTTGTTCAGCCATATATGCTTCGCCAGATGCACCACCTGCAGAATCAAGTGTCCACCCTAATTGATAAAACTGCTCCAACTCGTCCACCTCACTTTCAATTAGAAAATGGCTCTAGAAATAGGTTTTTCAAGAGCCATATATTCTAATTTATAACACCATACTGGTACAAATATTATGTCCAGATAATTATTGTAAATCCTCAACTAATACCTACTTTAAACAACTTAAATTAAATCAATATGTCTGTCATTGACACCATACATTCTAAAGTCGCTTGCATGACATATAATGTTACCGTGTCTAAAACTACATGTTTTTGAATCTCTGTAGGCGATAAACTCTAGTTTTCAAAATAATTGCTATTCCATTTTCATGGTTAGCATAAATTTATGAACTGTAACATTTACGTACTTAGTAAAATATGATGCACATCATATTTGTAACTCATAGAAAATTTTATAATTTTTATCATTATATTTCAACTGAAAATGAGAAACAAAATGGCACTTTTTACTAATATGTGTTTTCTAAACAACACTTTTAAGCTTCGTTTTAAATTATAACATAGTTCACTTACGAAAGTTGATAAATTTAAGTAATTTAATCTAAAAATATGATGAAAGAATTTTAAATACTGTGTGACTCTATATACTTTTCAAATCCTTCTTGTAGTTGACGTGTAATTGGGCCAACTTTACCATCATTAACTGGTTCACCATTTAATTTAATAACAGGTGTAACCTCAGCTGAAGTACTTGAAACAATAACTTCATCTGCGTTTTTCAAGAAATCTACAGTAAACGTTTCTTCTTTAAATGGGATATTATAGTCTTTGGCAATTTTTTTAATTACAATTCGTGTAATACCATTAAGAATATAGTTGTTAATCGGATGTGTATAAATCACACCGTCTTTAATTGCATAAGCATTACTTGAAGATCCTTCAGTTACAGTTTCGCCTCGATGTTGAATTGCTTCAACTGCATTATATTTCACAGCATATTCTTTTGCTAATACATTTCCTAATAAGTTCAAGCTTTTAATGTCGCAACGTAACCATCGGATATCTTCAACGGTAACACCATTCACACCATTTTCTAAATGATCATAAGGACGATCATAACTCTTTGTATAAGCAACAATTGCTGGTTCTACTTCAGGTGTCGGGAAGCTATGATTTCTTTCAGCTACACCACGCGTTGCTTGAATATAAATTGCCCCAGTTTCAATTTGATTTATATCAACTAATTTACGAGATAGTTCAATTAATTCTTCTACTGAATAGTTTAAATCTAAACCAATCTCATTGGCACTACGTAAAAATCTTTCATAATGTTCTGTTACTGTAAATAACTTACCATTATATACTCGAATGTATTCATAAATACCATCGCCAAATACGTATCCTCTGTCGTTGTATGAAACCTTTGCTTCACTTGGACTTACAAACTCACCATTTAAAAAAACTTTTTCCATATATTATTCCTCCACGCATAATGAATAAATTGCTTCTAAGTAAATACTAGTTGCGTTAAATAACTGTTTTTTAGTGATATATTCATTTTTCTGATGCATTAAATCTTCAGAATCACTAAACATTGCGCCAAATGCTACACCCTTGTCTAAGTTTCTCGCATAAGTACCTCCACCTATAGTATACGGTTCAGTCATATCATTTGTTTGATTTCTATATGCAGTAACTAACTTTTGTACAAAAGGATCATTTTTATCAACATAATGTGGTGGTTGGACTTTACCTAATTTCACTTCAAAACCATATTGTTGAATCTCATTTGCAAAACGATCCATAGCTTTTTCAAATTCAAATCCTTCGGGATATCTTAAATTGATACCGAAAAGACCCGCATTTTCATTATCATATGTAATAACACCAATGTTAGTTGTCACATCACCCATGACATCTGTATGGAATTTCATACCCATCTTTTCACCAAAATCTGAATTAAATAAGTAGCGATTACTAAATGCTACAAACGCTTGTGCATTGTTATCAAGATTTAATGATGCTAAGAATTTCAATAAGTAAAGACCCGCATTCACACCGATAGAGGGATCCATACCATGAACCGCTTTACCTTCAACAGTTAAAACTAAGATTCCACTATCTACTGTACTGTCACCTTGCAAATGATTTTGTTCTAAAAAGTACTCAAAATCTTGAATGACATCTGTCATGTTTTCTTTAACAAGTACTCTAGCTTCTGCATGATCAGGCACCATATTATATCGTTCACCTGAATTAAATGAAATTAACTCATAATCTGGTTCATCTTGATCTTCAGATAGTTTACTTTGAATTAAATCAAATGTAGTAATACCTTTTTCACCATGAATACATGGAAATTCAGCATCAGGTGCAAATCCTAAAGTAGGCATTTCTTCCGTTTTAAAATAACGATCTGTACATTTCCAATCTGATTCTTCATCTGTACCGATAATCATGTGGATACGTTTTTTCCAATCTACATTCATATCTTCAAGTATTTTAATTGCATAATATGCAGCAATCGTAGGCCCTTTATCATCTAATGTTCCTCTTGCTATAATTGCATCTTCCGTTACAACTGGGTCAAATGGATCACTATCCCATCCTTCACCAGCTGGAACAACATCAACATGACATAAGATACCTAATACATCATCGCCTTTGCCAGCCTCAATTCTTCCTGCGATATGGTCAACATCATGTGTTGTAAATCCATCTCTATGTGCAATTTCATACATGTAGTCTAATGCCTTACGAGGACCTGGTCCGACTGGTGTGTCTTCTGATGCTTGTGCGTCATCTCTCACACTTTCAATTGATAATAAACCTTTTAAGTCATTAATAATTTGATTTTCGTATTGTTGAACTTTTTCTTTCCACATTCGAAATCGACTTCCTTTTTTCTATAAGTTAAATCCTATTTTACATGAAATGATGTAAAAACTACAA
This sequence comes from Staphylococcus schweitzeri, assembly GCF_002902405.1. Classification (GTDB taxonomy): domain Bacteria; phylum Bacillota; class Bacilli; order Staphylococcales; family Staphylococcaceae; genus Staphylococcus; species Staphylococcus schweitzeri. The sequence continues at coordinate 105,335 of NZ_PPQS01000044.1, read as the reverse complement.
TAAGATGTCAGAAAATAATAAAAAGGAACAAAACGATGTTATCGATTTAACATAAAATCAACGATAACCGCTTCATTCCTCTATATTATTATTAAATTAACTCAATCATTTTCATAAATCTACTGAGAAGTTAACTTTCTATTTTTTGTCAGACAACGCGTTTTTATTCTTTTTTAAATCTTCTTCTGTAACTACACGCAAATTATTGTTTGGTGTTGCGCCGCCTTCATCATCAAATTTACCTTCTTCAATACTGTCTTCAGTTCCATTATCCAAATCTGTAAATTTAGATTTTTCTTCTTCAAAAAATGCTTTTGGATCATTTTTTAATCTATTAGCATATTCTTTTGGATTTGATTTTACTTCTTTAATTGTTTCATTCGCAATTGTTCCTAATTGCGTCGCTTTATCCTTAGCATTATCTTTATAACTTTGAGGATCTTGTTTATATTTATTATATTCTGCTTTCAACTTGTCACGACTATCTTTACGTGTAACAAGTATTGCTGCTATAGCGCCACCTATACCTAAAATCGCTTTAAATAAATTTCCTTTTGCCATCTCAATCATCTCCCTTTTATTTATAATTTAATTTATCAAAATCATTTTCAGTTAATAAACGATATTCTCCTGAATCTAAATCGCTGTCTAATTCTAAATCAGCAATTTTGATACGTCTTAAATGTAATACCTCATTTTGAATGCTATGAAACATTCGTTTAACTTGATGATATTTTCCTTCATAAATTGTTACGTGTGACGTTTGATTATCAATATAAGTTAATATTGCAGGCTTAACCTTGCCATCAGACAGTGTTACACCCTCTTTAAAAGCTTGAATGTCATCTTCTGTGATAGGTTTTGCTGAAATAACTTCGTATTTTTTAGAAACATGTTTATTTGGACTCATTAATTCATGATTAAAATTCCCATCATTTGTTATCAATAATAGCCCTTCTGTGTCTTTATCCAGACGACCAACAGGGAAAATATTTAGATGTTGATATTCAGGTATCAAATCAATAACTGTTTGTGACTGAAGGTCTTCTGTTGCCGAAACATATCCTTTTGGCTTATTTAGCATGATATAAACGTGCTCAATATATTTAATTATCTCTCCATGAACTAATATGCTATCTTCACTAGGTTCAATGTGTGCTTTTGGAGACTTGATGATTTGATCATTCACCGTAACAAAGCCTTTTTTTAGTATCTGTTTAACTTCATTTCGTGTACCTACACCCATATTTGCCAAAAACTTATCTATTCTCATCGTAAAAACCTAACTCTACGTCTTAATTTTTCAGGAATTTCACCTAAAAATTCATCTGCAAGACGTGTTTTGATAGTTAATGTTCCATAAATTAACACACCAACTGTTACGCCTAAAATTATAATTATTAAATAACCTAGTTTCGTTGGTTCTAGGATTAGATTTGCAAGGAAGAATACCACTTCTACACCAATCATCATTATGAATGAATATAAGAATATTTTTGCAAAATGAATCCAACTATAACTGAATTTGAATTTAGCGTATTTTTTAAGAATATAGAAATTACATCCAATTGCAAATAACAATGCAATGCTTGTACTTAACACAGCCCCCGGTGTATGGAACAACATAATTAATGGATAATTCAACACTAATTTAATCACAACTGAAGCCAAAATAACGTATACTGTTAATTTTTGCTTATCAATCCCTTGTAACATTGATGCTGTAACACTTAATAATGATATTAAAATCGCTACAGGTGCATAATAAAATAGTAATCGACTACCATCATGATTAGGATCATGACCTAACACAATTGGATCATAGCCATAGAACACAGTAAATAATGGTTGTGCTAATGCCATAATTCCAATACTTGCTGGAACAGTTATAAACATTAATACACCAATTGATGTTCTAATTTGATGGTGCATTTCATGTAATCGACCCTCCGCAAATGTTTTTGTAATATAAGGAATTAAACTTACTGCAAAACCAGCACTTAAAGATGTTGGAATCATAACTATTTTGTTTGTAGACATATTCAACATATTAAAGAAAATATCTTGTAATTGCGAAGGTACACCTACTAACGATAAAGCACCATTATGTGTAAATTGGTCTACCAAGTTAAATAATGGATAATTTAAACTTACGATTACAAATGGAATACTGTACGCAATAATTTCTTTATACATTTTTCCATATGACACATCTATATCAGTATAATCAGATTCGACCATTCGATCGATATTATGTTTACGTTTTCTCCAGTAGTACCATAATGTGAAAATACCTATAATCGCTCCAACGGCTGCGGCAAATGTTGCAATACCATTAGCTAATAAAATTGATCCGTCGAAAACATTAAGTACTAAATAACTACCAATTAATATGAAAATAACACGCGCAATTTGCTCAGTTACTTCAGAAACTGCTGTTGGTCCCATTGACTTATACCCTTGGAATATACCTCTCCAAGTTGCTAATACTGGAATAAAGATTACAACCATACTGATAATTCTAATAATCCAAGTTATGTCATCTACTGACCAACCATTTTTATCATGTACATTTCTAGCAAGTGTTAATTCAGAAATATATGGTGCCAGGAAATAAAGTACTAAAAATCCTAACACACCTGTAATACTCATTACAATAAAACTAGATTTATAAAATTTCTGACTGACTTTATATGCACCAATCGCATTATACTTCGCAACATATTTGGAAGCTGCAAGTGGTACACCTGCTGTCGCAACTGCAATTGCAATATTATATGGTGCGTACGCATATGTGAACGGCGCCATATTTTCTTGTCCACCAATTAAATAGTTGAATGGAATGATAAAAAGTACGCCCAACACTTTTGTAATTAATATACTTATTGTAATTAAAAAGGTTCCACGCACCATTTCTTTACTTTCACTCATTACGTATCTCCCTATCTCATATTTATTAAAGTTTCGTAAACTTAAAGCTATTTCTGTCTAAAAACATTTACATTATTATGAATATATCACAAAACTTTATTTCATAGTCGTATATTCAATGAAATATCATAACAAAATTATCAACACATTGTCATTGAATAATCGAAATTGAGTAGAATATTATAGATTTCCATATTAACATTATACTACTATTTGAGATGAACATTGCATAACAGTAAAAAATTCACACTTATCATGCACATTCATCTTCATTTTTTTGAAGTTCATATTATAAATATATTCAACATATTTTTCATCTCATAACACAAGAGATATAGTAAAGTTAAAAAAAGTACTATAAAATAGCAATTGAATGTCCAATAACAAATTTGGAGGAAACGTATATGTATCAAACAATTATTATCGGAGGCGGACCTAGCGGCTTAATGGCAGCAGTTGCTGCAAGTGAACAAAGCAACAAAGTATTACTCATTGAAAAAAAGAAAGGTCTAGGTCGTAAACTTAAAATATCTGGTGGCGGCAGATGTAATGTAACTAACCGATTACCATATGCCGAAATTATTAAGAACATTCCTGGTAACGGAAAATTTTTATATAGTCCATTTTCAATTTTTGATAATGAATCCATCATAGATTTTTTTGAGTCTAGAGGTGTTAAATTAAAAGAAGAAGATCACGGGCGTATGTTTCCAGTCTCCAACAAAGCCCAAGACGTAGTTGATACATTAGTGACAACTATCGAACGCCAACATGTAACGATTAAAGAGGAAGAAGCAGTTAGTCGAATCGAAGTTAATGCAGACCAAACTTTCACTGTACATACCCAAAGCAACAGCTATGCAAGTTATTCACTTGTGATTGCTACAGGTGGAACAAGTGTACCTCAAACCGGTTCAACTGGTGATGGTTATAACTTTGCCCGCGATTTAGGACATACTATTACTGAGTTATTCCCGACTGAGGTTCCAATTACATCAGCTGAACCTTTCATCAAATCCAATCGTTTAAAAGGTTTAAGTTTAAAAGATGTTGAATTATCTGTACTTAAGAAAAATGGTAAAAAACGCATCAGTCATCAAATGGATATGTTATTTACTCATTTTGGTGTCAGTGGTCCAGCTGCATTAAGATGTAGTCAGTTTGTTTATAAAGAACAAAAAAATCAAAAGACACAGCATATTTCAATGGCAATCGATACTTTCCCTGAATTAAACCATGAACAATTAAAACAACATATCACATCATTATTATCCGATACACCAGATAAAATCATTAAAAACAGCTTACATGGTCTAATTGAAGAGCGCTACCTACTGTTCATGCTGGAACAAGCTGGAATCGATGAAAATACCACATCACATCACTTATCAAATCAACAATTGAACGACTTAGTAAATATGTTTAAAGGGTTTGTATTTAAGGTAAACGGGACATTACCTATAGATAAGGCATTTGTCACAGGTGGTGGTGTGTCACTTAAAGAAATACAACCTAAAACAATGATGTCTAAATTAGTTCCGGGATTATTTTTATGTGGTGAAGTATTAGATATACATGGTTATACTGGTGGTTATAATATTACAAGTGCACTCGTAACAGGACATGTCGCTGGATTATATGCCGGTCATTACTCACATGCATCAATGGAATAATAGTATAAAATTTGGTTCGATTCTCTTTTGTAGATCAATTTTTTCATTCAATTAAAAATGACCTTAATATAACTGAGTCACTAAAAAGTGTCGTTATATTAAGGTCATTTCGTTAATTATGATTCTTTTTCATTTTTAGTACGTCTTCTAGCTAACAAAGCCGCACCTGTAATCAGTGCAAATTCTTTCAATGGTAAATCCATTCCTTCAGAACCTGTATTTGGAAGTTCTTTTTCAACTTTGCGCGATTCATGTGTCTCTTCTTTTTTATTAGGCGTACAAACTTTTGGAGCTGGCTGAATTACTTTTGGTGATACTTTCGTCGCTTCAGCTGGTAATTTAATTGCTAAAATTTCATCAACAATGAATTGCGTATGTTGTTTGATGTCATTTAATGTCGCATCTTCATCAATCATTCTATTGCCATCTGCAACATATTGATCAATTAACGCTTTTACTTTAGCTAATTGTTCTGGTGTTGCGATTGCTTTGAATTTCGCATATGTTTGTTGAACTATTTTATCAATGCGCAGTAAGCTATTTTCTTTTTCAGTAATTACTGCTTCTATATCGCCTAATGCAACATTAAATCGTTTTAAAACTGCATCAACATCAGCATTAGTGCGTGCTGTTTTTAATTCTTCATCCATTTGTAATTTTAATGCAGTTATAGCTTTTAATGCATCAGCCTTATTACGATCACTTACTTTTCGATAATTTTGCACTAAAGCAGTGACGCGTGAAATATCATCATTAATTGTTTTTTCAGCACCTGGCTTTTTAATAGGAATTACATCTAAATCATGAATTGTTTGTAGATTTAATGATGCTGTTTTATCAACTTGTGCATTGCTACGATCTTGATCAATTTGTCCAATAGCAGCGTCATAAATATTTTGTAACTGCGCTAATATACTATTTCTTTCTTCTACCGTTGCTTGAATGTTCGCTTCAATTGCTTGTTTCTTATCATTGAAAAATACTGTCAATTGTTCTCGAGCAGATGCCTTCCTGTTAATAACAGGTTCGATTTCGCGAATTTCATTTTTCCCATCATGCAATAAATATGCCACATCAGCATTAGTCACTGCACTAGCAATTTGCTGTTTAGCTTTAATTAACTCTTGTTCTACTTTAGCTATTGCAGCATTTTGTTCTTCTTCTGTCGCTTCACTATTTGCTTTGATTAAATTAATTTTATTAGTAGCGATATTTTGAATTTGTTGTAATGCTGTTGTTTTAACTGTTGTCGCTGGTTTAATTTGTGAAATAATATTTTGAGCATTTATACTATCTTGAGTAACTTGCGCAGTCTTATCCGCATGATTGATCTGATCAATAGCTTGATTAAGTGCTTGTTCTACTAAATGTTTAGCAGCTAGTCTCTCTTCTTCAGTAGATAAATCACTTTGATCAATTAGTGTATTTTGAGCTTCGGCTTTTGCACCAACAGATTGACGCGCTGCCGGTTTAACCTGAACTTTAGGTAGAATCACTTTTATGTTGTTGTTGCCATCAGTCTCAGTTAGATCCACTTCTGCATTCGTTTTGTTTTGTGCAATGTCATTTTTAATTGCATTTACAATTTTATTTAATGCAGCAATAGCAACATTTCTTTCATCTTGAGTAGTATCCAACGTATTGCGGATTGCATCGAGTTGATTATTATTATTTTCATCAATGCTATCAAGCGCTGCTCGTTTACGTCTTACTTTCGGTTTTATTTGCTCTATTGCCTTGATTGTTTGATTTCTAACATCAGTAACAGCTGCATCTTGAGTTGTATTTTCTATTTTTTGTTGCGCTTGTTTGAGTGTGTCGTCAATTAGTTGATTTGCTTCATCTAATTCATCAACCGTGGCATCTGGTGTATCTTTAATTAATTCTTCTTGATTTTCTGCACTTGATTTTATTGCTTGTTGTGCTTCAGGCTTAATTACAATATGAGGTTGTACACCTTTTAATGTGGCAATGCCATTTGTTTCAACACGTTTCACATCATTATTCGTTACTGCTTGATCGACGTTTTGTAATGCACGTTTTTCATTATTCACTAATTGATTTAAAGCAACTTGTTTTTCTTCGTCAGTCGCATGTTCAGCTTGCTCAATTTCTTGCTTTTTAGCTTCATATTGTTGCTTAACTGCATCTCTAGCATTAGCCCTAACAATATGTTCAGGTGTTACTAAAGCAATGTTATCAAGCGCTTGATTTGTTGAGTCGTTAACTTGCTGATCTGTTCTATCATTCGTGATATTTGTCATAGCTTGAGTAACTAAATCATTGATTTTATCTAACGCCGCTTGTCTTTCTTCTGCTGTCGCTTCTTTATCTTGATTGATTTGCGCACGTAATTCATTCGCTTTTTGATTGATTTTTTCACGCGCTGCTGGTTTAACTCGAGTTTCAGGTTGAATAATTTTTATCGCAGTTATACCATCTGTTGCCGCTTGATTCACTTGCTTGTTCGTTTGAGCTTGATCAATTGCTGCAAGGGCTTTTTCTTTTTCTCTAGCTAATGCTTGTGTAGCAACTTCTTTTTCATTATCTGTAGAATCATCACTATTATCAATTTGCTGTTGCTTTTCTTTAACAGCTTTTTCAATATCTGCAATTGCCTTTGGTTTAATTACTACTTCAGCTTCAACATTGTCTATAGCATTTATCGCTTGATTTGTAGTTGCATCTACTTGCTCATTTGTATGATTTTGGTTAATTTGATTAAGCGCTTGATCTTTAAATTGATTAATTTTGTTCACTGCAGCCTGCTTTTCTTCGTCAGTTGCATTAGGTGTTTGTTTAACCGCTTCAATACGCTTCGCCACTTCAGCAGTGATTTTATCTCGTGCTGCTTGCTTTTTCACTACGTCAACTTGAACAGCATCAATATTAATTTCTGCTGTTGTCGCAGCTTGATCTACTTCATTATTGGTATTCGCTTGATTAACATTTTCAATAGCTTGTTGTCTGTCTTGATTCAACGTATTAATTGCAGCATTTTTCTCATCATCTGTTGCATCTGGTGTAGCATTGATTTCAGCTAATTTAGCATTATAATGCTGATTGATTTGTGCTAATGCTTCCGTCTTTTTAACGATATTTGGTTGCACTGCATTAATTGCTTGCGTACCTGATTGTAATGCTTGATCTACTTCAGCATTTGTATCCGCTTGATTAATATTATTAAGTGCTGTTGCCAATTCTTGGTCTACTTGGTTTAATGCCACTTGCTTTTCTTCAATTGTTGCATTTGTATTTTGATTAATGGCTTGTTTTTTAGCAGTTGCCAAATCATTTAATTCTCCAGTTGCTGCTTGTTTCTTCGTTACATGTGGTTGAACAGCTCCTATTTGATTTACTGCATCATCTCTAATGCCATTCACCATTGCCGTTGTAGAAGTAACTCCGATATCATTTAATGCTCTGTTTTTAAGTGTATTGACACGATCTATCGCTTCTTGTTTCTCTTCTCTTGTTGCACCTGGTGTTGCATTGATATTTGTAATTGCTTCTCTTGCTTTTTCATTCACAGCATTTCTAGCATCTGTTTTAATTTGTGTTGCTGGTTGAATGACAGTGATAGTTTGCGTTCCCCGTTCTTTAGCTTGTGTAACCTCTTGATTCGTATCTGCTGCATTAATATTTTGTTTCGCCGTTACAAGAGCTTGATCAAGCAATTGTTGTGCTGCTTGTTGCTCTTCTAACGTCGCATCATTATTATTAAAAATTGTATTATGCTGTGTTTCCGCACTTTGGTCAATAGCATTTTTAGCATCTGTTTTTACCTTTGTAGCTGGTGCAATTGCTTGTATTCCTTGAATCGCATTTGTCTTCACTTGTTCAACATCAGCATTGGTATTAGCGTTTAAAATGTTGGTATTCGCAGCAGCTACAGCAGCATTTACTTTGTCAATAGCCGCTTGTCTTTCTTCTTGTGTCGCATCAGTATTAGCATTAATTTCAGCGATATGTTGTTGCGCATCATGTGATACAGCGTCTCTGGCTGCTTGCTTTACAACAGTTACCGGAGCAATTGGATTAATGGTATTCAGGCCATCTCCCTTTGCATTATCGACTTCATCATTAGTTGTAGCTTGATTAATTTGTTCTAAAGCATGATTCGTTGCTTGAGTTAACTCATTCAAAGCTGCATTTTTCTCTTCCTGCGTTGCTTCTCTATTATCATTAATTTGTTGTCGTTTTGTTGCTGTCGCTTGGTTAATTGCATCTCTTGCAGCTTGTTTATGTGTCACTCGAGGTACAACTGCTCCAATAATATTGATACCATTATCTTTAGCTGTCTCAACATCGGCATTTGTTGTCGCATTCGTTACATTATCAATGGCATCTGATTCGTCTGTTGTTAATTGATTTAATGCATCTTGAATTTCATCCTGTGTTGCATCTGGTGTATGATTGATAATTTCTCTTTGCTTTGCTGCTTTATCACGAATCGCTTGTTTGGCATTTGGTTTAACCACAGGTGTGGCAGTGTCTCCAGCCAAAGTTTGAATCCCTTGATTCTTAATTCTAGTAACACCATCGTCTGTCGTTTGGTCACCAATATTATCAATAATTTCATTTTTATGATCTTCGATAATTTGAATCGCATCTTGTTTTTCTTCATCTGTCAATTCATCATTTTGGGTAACTAAATCTTCCATTTGGTCAGCTTTTCTATTTATTTCATTTTCAGCATCAACACTTGGAATTAACGTATGTTGCATCTGATTTGTTAATGCATCAATATCTGCTTGTGACACTCTTTGATCTATAGGTACATTTTTACGATTTTCATCTAAAATGGATTGTGCACGTGCTTTCAATCCATTATAAATGCTAGTTGAAGCAAAAGTATAATAAGTACGTTCTACTTTTCTATCTACTTCGTGTTGTAACGCGTCCTTATTCATAATAATGTCTATTGTATAAGGATCCATTTCCACTGTATGACTTTCAGCAGGTGCATTAATAAAATCTTGAGTATATGTTTTATATGTTAATGTATCTTGAAATGTGACTCTTCTAGGTGTTGCAACGTTATTTACACGTAGTTTATACTTTAAATCCAATATTTTATCAGGCATAAGTCTTGCTGTATTCGCTGTACCTCCGCCTGTGCTCTTTATTGTAATAATACGGTTAACTGCATCATATGTCACATTCATATTATTAACATCAACACCTGAATTATTGCTTGGAAATTCTTGAGTCAAAGAATTTTGTACATATTCAATACCCTCAGGTAATTGTATTTTATATACAAAGTTATCTGGTTCTAATGAAGCACCGAAATTACCATTATTCTTTAATGAAGTTGTTACTGTAAACTCCTTATTATTCGTTGCAGTAGGATCGATTGCACGTCTCTCAACATATACATGCGAACCAGAATATAGTCCAATGGTATCGACAAAATCGTAATATTTATATCCATCTTTCAGCTGGTATATACCGTTAACATCTGTAATTGCGTCATTGTTAGGAATAAACTGTATTTTTAAATGAGATACATTTTCTGGAATCTTCAACAACCTCCAAACAGGACCAAATGCTACATTTTTTTGACCTACAACACTATCATCGTCAGCATTTTTAATGATTACTGTTGTATTACCTTGGTTGTTTCTCGTAGCCATCGTATTAAACTCAAAAATCAATTCAGAATTTGGATTAACATTTAATTGTTTTTCAATTCCATTAAAGTCTCCATGGTCGCTATGATCAGTTCCTTTCACCCTACCTAGTGCAATAACATTATCAACCGCTTGATAGTTCTTAGGATCTGAACTGTTAAACATACTTGTTCTTGCCATCACATTACTCAGAACACCAACTTTCCCCCCATTAATTAGTGTAAATCCAGGTAAATTATCAACAACTGTAACTGAAGGTGTCGAACGGTTTATACTTGGATTTATACCATTGTTATCGAAGGTTAACACTTCATTTGTTGCATTCTGCCCTGCGTTATTTGCATTTGGATCAGTCGTAGGTGTATACGCCGCTGCGTTTCCATTTGTTACTGTAACTGCAGCAGGGTCTGCTGGAGTCGCATTAGGATCTGCAGGTGCCGCACGTCTACTTCTCTTTTTCGGTCTATTAGAAGGTTGTTCTGTTACAGCAACTAACTCTGGTTTATCTGAAGAATGGCGGACATCCTCTTGTATTTCTTTCAAAGATAAATGGCGTTCTGAACTACTACTTGTACTATTAGGCATATTTAAAGAAGTAGTATTCAATGCTAAATTACTAGTACCAACATTACTTGCTCTATTAACTGTTGTATTTGTATTCGGATGATTAATGCTTTGAGTCGATGCCGTACTAGGTTGCGTATTTGGTGGTGCAACTCTATTTACGGCACTCATATTATTTTGTTTATCTAATGTTTGATTTAATGGTGTACCTGTAGTGACAGATTGACTCGGTGTATTCTGAACACTATTTCTTATGCCCTGGTTATTATTGAGTTGTGCATTTTGTGAATTTACAGGTGGTACTTGATTTGTCCCACCTTGTGCGTTATTATCCGTTGTTAACGCTTGTGCACCATTTGGGTTTGAAAGTAATAAAACTGTCCCAATTAAAGTAGAGAAAATACCTACTTTATATTTTCTAATACTATATTTATTTTTCTTTAACAAATTCATTTCATTTACCTCCTGGTTGTCTGTTCTAAGCTGGGTTGTTTAGAATTATGCTAAAAATATAAGCCCCCTATTTTGTATTTATAGCTATATTATTTTGTACAACATTTTAAGTTCACTCAATTTTATCATCATCAATTTATAAAATAAAGTTTTATTTTATTACAATTTAGTTTCTATTCCGTTATTAATATTTTCAAAAACCTAACTAGATTTATTTAGTTTGTTTCATAACTCCAGAGATTTCATACATTAAAAAAACACCAAGTAACGAATTAGTTACTTGGTGTCAAAATAAAATGAATTCTTATTTTAAATTACGTCATTCCTTTTAAATACTGTTTAACTCTAAACCTTCATTGCCCCATGCGTGCATGCCGCCTTCAACATTAACAGCTTCGATGCCATTTGCCTCTAGATATTCAACAACCTTGGCACTTCTTACACCACCAGCACATACAATATAGTAAGTTTCATTTTTATTAAATATATTTAGATTGTCCGGAATCGTATCCATTGGAACTAACTTTGCATTAGGAATATATCCCATTGCTGTTTCTTCGTCAGTACGAACATCAACAATTTTAACTGGATTTGATTCTAAAAGTTTGGATTTTAATTCATCAATAGTTATTGACTTCATTATTAATTCCTCCTTAAAACATTATTTGGCTACAATATTGACTAATTTTTGAGGAACAGCGATGACTTTCATGATGTCTTTACCTTCAATACTTGCTTTAACATTATCATTAGATAATGCAATTTCTTGCATCTCTTCTTTTGAAATATCTTTAGCAATTTTTATTTTAGCTCTTAATTTCCCATTAACCTGAACTACGATTTCTACTTCGTCATCAACAAGTAGTGTCTCATCAAATGTTGGCCAAGGTTGATACGTAATTGACTCTTCATGTCCTAATTTCGACCATAATTCCTCGCCAATATGTGGTGCAATTGGTGATAACATTTTAACAAAGCCTTCAATATATGGTTTATAAACTTCGTCAACTTTATAACATTCGTTAATAAATACCATCAATTGACTAATAGCAGTATTAAATCCTAATGTTTCAAAGTCTTCTGTTACCTTTTTAACGGTTTGGTTATAAACTTTGTCTAATGACTTGTTGTTTGTAGTTACTATTTTAGAACTTAGTGATCCGTCTTCATTAACCATTAAACGCCATACACGATCTAAGAAACGACGTGAACCATCTAATCCATTTTCACTCCAAGCAATAGCAGCATCTAAAGGTCCCATAAACATTTCATATAAGCGTAATGTATCTGCACCATGAGATTGAACGATATCATCAGGATTGATTACATTTCCTTTAGACTTACTCATTTTTTCGTTACCTTCACCTAAAATCATACCTTGGTTAAATAGTTTTTGGAATGGTTCTTTAGTAGGTACAATGCCTAAATCATAAAGTACCTTATGCCAAAATCTTGCGTATAATAAGTGAAGAACTGCATGTTCAACACCACCGATATATAAATCTACTGGTAACCAGTGTTTTAATTTTTCAGGATCTGCAAGCATGTTTTCATTTTTAGGATCGATATAACGTAAATAATACCAACAGCTACCTGCCCATTGAGGCATCGTATTTGTTTCACGACGTCCTTTCATACCAGTTTTTTCATCAACTACGTTTACAAATGAATCAATATTAGCTAACGGAGACTCTCCAGTTCCTGATGGTTTGATTTCATCAGTTTCAGGCAGTAACAGTGGTAATTCATCTTCAGGAACAGTCGTCATAGTACCATCTTCCCAATGAATTATTGGAATTGGTTCGCCCCAATAACGTTGACGACTAAATAACCAGTCTCTTAATTTATAATTAACTTTCTTTTCGCCAGCGCCTTTTTGTTCTAGCAATTGAATAGCTTTTGTAATTGCTGCTTCATTTTCTAATCCATCAAGTTCACCTGAATTAATATGCTTACCTTCACCAGTGTAAGCTGTTTTTTCAACATTTCCACCTTCAATGACTTCAATAATCGGTAAATCGAACTTTTTAGCAAATTCATAATCTCTGTCATCATGCGCTGGTACTGCCATAATTGCTCCAGTACCATATGTTGATAATACATAATCAGCAATCCATATTTGCACTTTTTCACCAGATAATGGATTAATAGCATAAGCACCCGTAAACACACCTGATTTATCTTTTGCTAAATCTGTGCGTTCTAAATCTGACTTTTTAGAAGCTTCTGTTTGATAAGATTTTACTTTTTCTTTATATTCATCAGTTGTAATTGAATCAACTAACGCATGTTCAGGACTTAAAACTAAGAAAGAAGCACCATAGATTGTATCTGGTCTAGTCGTAAATACTTCTACTTTATCATCAATATCTTTCACATCAAATGATACTTTGGCGCCTTCAGAACGGCCAATCCAGTTACGTTGCATATCTTTTAATGATTCTGGCCAATCCAAATCGTCTAAGTCTGCTAATAATTGATCAGCATACTCTGTAATTTTAAGCACCCATTGTTTCATTGGTTTACGATAAACTGGGTGCCCCCCACGTTCAGATACACCATCAATAACTTCTTCGTTAGATAAGACAGTTCCTAATGCAGGACACCAGTTAACTGCAACCTCATCAACGTAAGCTAAACCTTTGTTGTATAGCTGAATAAAAATCCATTGTGTCCATTTATAATATTCTGGATCTGTAGTATTAACTTCGCGATCCCAATCATAACTAAATCCTAATTCTTTAATTTGACGCTTAAATGTTTGAATATTTTTCTTTGTAAACTCACGAGGATCATTCCCAGTATCTAATGCATATTGCTCTGCTGGTAATCCGAATGCATCCCACCCCATTGGATGTAATACATTATATCCTTGCATCCTTTTATATCTTGAAATAATATCCGTGGCTGTGTATCCTTCAGGATGTCCAACATGTAAACCAGCACCTGATGGATATGGAAACATGTCTAAAGCATAAAATTTCTTTTGACCTAAGTTATCATTTGTTTTAAATGTTTTATTTTCGTCCCAATAGTCTTGCCATTTCTTTTCAATTTGATTGTGGTTGTAATTCAACACATTTCCTCCTATTCAATAAAAAAAGACACCTCTAACTATTTAGTCTATATAGGGACGACATTTGCCGCGTTACCACCCTATTTCACAAAAATTGTGCACTCATTTTAATAGTAAGAGATGTCATTCATTCAATTTAAAATTATTACGAATTACATTTAGTCCTTAACACTAGCTCTCAGCACCACTAGCTTTCTGTAGAAAAGCTCCAAATGAAATTAAATTATACAAATTAATATTATGTTATAACGACATTTATTTCAAGTCTATAACCTTAATTCTATTTATATATTATGCATCTATTTTTTTAGTTTGCTCATTACTTTCCTTAAAAATCATTAACAAAATCAGAGCAAAGACTAGTAATACCATCATGCCTATAAACATCATACGCATATTGAATGCATCAACTAACACACCACCAAGAAATGGCCCAAAGGCTTTTCCTACTGTAGCTGCTGAGTTTACAAAACCTTGATACTGTCCTTGTTTACCTTCTGGTGCTAATTGATTTGCAATAGTTGGAACAGCTGGCCATACAAACATTTCTCCAAAAGTTAAAATGATCATACCGACAACAAATATTGTAAAGTTTTCAGCAAAACTAGTAACAAAAAATGACAGCATAAAAATCACAATACCAACAAACATTTGTTTCTTTAAATCACCTTTTAATAAATATAGTATTGGCTTGATTAGTGGCTGTGCAACTAAAATCATTATTCCGTTTATTGTCCATAGAACACTATATTGTGCCATAGATATATTGATGGATTGTGTAAAAGATGCGATAGTGGATTCCCATTGAATATAAGCTACCCAACATATTGCAAACATAGCACAAATCAATACTAATGATATAAATCTTGCTTTATTCTTTTTACCCGTAATATCCAAATGAGTTGGATATTTAACTTTTGCTTTAATTTCGATATTAAATTGCGTAATGGCTACTAGCGCAAATACAATATACATAATAAGATTAGCGAGAAAAATATAGTTAAAGCTAAATTCTGCAACGAATCCACCCATTGCAGCACCGACAGCTACACCAATATTTTGTGCTAAATAAATGGCATTAAATGTTTGTCTACCGCCATTAGGCCAAACTGCACCTGCCATCGCATAAATAGCTGGAATAATCATTCCTCCACCAAATCCAAGCATTACTAGCCATACAGCATACCACGGCCACCCATGAAAGAAATTCAGTAGTGTTGTACTACAAAGACATGTTAAAGTACCTATTAATATCGTTTTGTATCCACCTAATTTATCGAAAAGTGAACCACCTAATAAGTTACCAATAACCATGCCAAATGAATTGATCATTAAGACTAAACCAGCAACTGTTAAACTTTTTCCAAGTTCTTGTTTCATATAAATAGTATTTAAAGGCCACAAAAAACTGGAACCAGTAATATTTAATGCCATGCCAATTACTAGCCACCAGACCGATTTAGGTATATTCATATTTCATAGTTCCTCTCTCTTTTTTGTCAAACTATTATAAACACTATAACATTAAAATATGTTAAAATCTGTACTTAGTACTATTTTTTTAGAAAGGAAAATGACTTATGGGCAATCATTTCCAATATGCATTTGAAAACAAACGCTATCACACATGGAATTACCATTTGAAAAATAAATTCGGACAAAAAATATTTAAAGTTGCATTGGATGGCGGTTTTGACTGTCCAAATCGTGACGGTACTGTTGCACATGGTGGGTGTACATTCTGTTCTGCTGCTGGCAGTGGAGACTTTGCAGGCAATAGAGCAGATTCAATTGCAGTACAATTTAAAGAAATTAAAGAAAAAATGCATGAAAAGTGGCATGAAGGAAAGTATATCGCTTATTTTCAGGCTTTCACAAATACACATGCACCTGTAGAAGTGTTAAAAGAAAAATTTGAACCTGTACTTAAAGAACCCGGTGTTGTAGGTTTATCGATTGGTACACGTCCAGATTGTTTACCTGATGATGTAGTAGAATATTTGGCTGACTTAAATAAGAGAACATATTTATGGGTTGAATTAGGATTACAAACTATTCATCAATCTACATCAGATTTAATTAATCGTGCTCATGATATGCAAACATATTATGATGGCGTTGCAAAATTACGTAAACATAACATCAACATTTGCACCCATATTATTAATGGATTACCAGGTGAAGACTACGAAATGATGATGGCAACTGCTAAAGAAGTAGCACAGATGGATGTGCAAGGCATTAAAATTCACTTATTACATTTATTAAAAGGAACTCCAATGGTAAAACAATATGACAAAGGTTTATTAACTTTTATGACTCAAGAAGAATATACAAACCTTGTTGTAGATCAATTAGAAGTGATACCACCTGAAATGATTGTTCACAGGATTACTGGAGATGGTCCAATCGACATTATGGTAGGTCCTATGTGGAGTGTCAATAAATGGGAAGTTTTAAATGGTATTGATGCTGAATTAGTACGCAGAAATTCTCATCAAGGATTGCGTTATAAGTCTAAGGTGAACCAATGAAATTAGAACGCATTCTCCCCTTTTCAAAAACACTCATTAAACAGCATACATCATCAAAAAGTATTGTTGTTGATGCTACATGTGGTAATGGCAATGATACTTTATTTTTAGCAGAACAGGTACCACTAGGTCACGTTTATGGGTTTGATATTCAAGATTTAGCTTTAGAAAATACAAGAGAAAAAATTAAAGATTTTACCAATGTCACTTTAATTAAAGACGGTCACGAAAATGTCACGAGATATATACAAGAGAATCATAAAGGATATATTGATGCAGCTATTTTTAACTTAGGCTATTTGCCAAAAGGCGATAAATCTATCGTTACAAAACCTGATACAACTATTCAAGCTATTAATTCTTTATTGACGATGCTGTCAATTGAAGGCATCATCATTTTAGTTATTTATCATGGTCATATCGAAGGACAAATTGAGAAAAATGAAATACTTGAATACTTAAGCAACTTAGACCAAAAACAAGCACAAGTTTTGCAATATAAATTTCTAAATCAGCGAAACCACGCACCATTTATTTGTGCTATAGAAAAGCTTTCTTAACAAGACTTTAAGTTATCTAATAATTTTTACATTGTAAGCAATTAGGTAACGAAACATAAAAAAGAGGTTTTCGATTTTGAAAACCTCTTTTTTATGTATTTTAGATTTATACTGCAGTAATGGCATCTAAACTATTTTGCATTGTAGTTGCTCTACTCGCAATTGCATCACTGATAAAATTCAATAATGCAACTTTCTCTTGATTTAAATTTTCATTGAAATGAATAATTACTGTTCTTTCATCATCAACAGGTCTTTCTTTGTAAATCCATTCCAATTCAACTAAATTATTATAAGTTCTTGTACGTTTATAAGGTTTTACCTCAACAAATCGATCCATTTCTTTAAGTGTCATAGATCCCTTTTGCCATAACGTTAGTAAAATTAAAATTTCTTCTCTAGACATTTTGTATTCAATCTCAATTTCACTAAAAATTGAGTTAATGTCACCCAACAATGTTTCTAATTGCAAAATCCCAAATACAGTATCGTTATTTACTTTTTTCATGCTAAACATCTCCCAATTAATAATCACATATTTAGCAACACACAAGTTATAACTTACATCCCAATAATTCCCAAAACTTATGTGTGCTAACCTATGCTTAATACTACAAGTGTAAATAAACTTGTTTACTATTCAATTGTCAAAGTTGAATAAAATTAAATAAGTATAAAAACCAATAATCGATAGAGTTAATATTTAGAAATAAGATAATAGTACATAAAACTAATCACTCTATTACATATTAATTTTATAATTTATATACAAAGAAAATATATCAATATTACCATTAAATTGCAACAATTCTACATATATTTCTTCAAAAAAGATACACATTAAATTTTTATTACATATAACTCTCATGTAAAATGATTAAACTAAATTAATTAGTTACCTTGTATTTTAACCAATTAGGTTCAACTGGATAATACCAAATCCTTTATTTATCACGATTTGATTTTGATAAATCAAAAGTTTTAACATAATAAATAACGTTAACTTCTTTAATAATTAAAAGTTCTGTGTCTATTAATCATGTCATAGTTTGTTCAAAAATTATAAAAAAAGATGAGCTCATTTTGACTCATCTTTACTAAATCTAATTATTAAATTTCTTCGATTTCTTCTTCTTCAACAATGAATCCCATAGTATTGACACTATTATTTAAAAACGTCAAAATATAACGCATTACTTCATCACGTTCTGGCTCATTATGTACTTCATGATAAAAACCTTGCCAAGCTTTGAAATATAATTCCGGTGTTTGATATTTAACTTTAAACTCATCAATTGCTCTTGTATCAACTATTAAATCTTTAGTTCCATACATAAGCAATGTTGGCAATGGTTGAATGTCATGAATATGAGACATCGTATTTTTCATTGTTTCATTTATCGTATTGTACCAATGATATGTCGCTTTTTTTAGCATTAATCCATCATTTTCTGTTTCTTCTACAATTTCTAAATTACGTGTTAAATCTTTTGCTTCTACACCAACATTAAAACGTGTATCTTTTGAAATTTTACCTATATTTGAAATGAGTTTATCTTTACGATTTTTACCATTTTTTTGAAGTTCTAACATAGGTGATATCAACAGCATGCCCTCAATAGGTAATTCAACTTTTTCAAGTAAATTTAATAATATTAAACAACCAAGTCCTACGCCTAAAACATAAGTTGGAATTTTATATTCATTAGCGATTTTCAACCAATCTAGCAAACTTTCATGATATGTTTGAAAATTTTCAATTTGACCTTTATTCGCTCTAGATGTTTGTCCTTGACCTGGCAAATCTCCCATTATCACATGATAACCATTTCGTCTTAACATCGTAATAACATATGCATATCTTCCTGTATGTTCTAATATATTATGAGCAATAACAACGACGCCTTTTGCATCATTTTCAGCTTCCCACTTCCACATTCTTATACTGCCCCTTTTTGATAATCTTCAATAACATTATTATAGCAAATTCTGCATGTAGATTTCTATTTATAGTATTATTGTTGTCCATATTATTTAATATAAATGAAATCAACACAAACAATGGTGTAATTATACATAATTATTTTTAATTGTTTTTGATGAAAACGCTTTCTCAAATATTTTTTTCATGCTAAACTTATTGTAAACACAAGGGTTTGGAGGAGTAGCAATGGCACTATTAAAGAATTTTTTTATCGGATTATCTAATAATAGTTTTTTAAACAACGCAGCTAAAAAAGTTGGACCTCGTATGGGTGCAAATAAAGTCGTTGCCGGAAATACAATTCCACAATTAATCAATACAATTGAACACTTAAATGATAAAAACATTGCTGTTACTGTTGACAATTTAGGGGAATTTGTTGGAACAGAAGAAGAAAGCAATCATGCTAAAGAACAAATTTTAACGATTATGGACGCGCTTCACCAACACGGTGTAAATGCCCATGTGTCTGTCAAGTTAAGTCAATTAGGTGCTGAATTTGATTTAGAATTAGCATATCAAAATTTAAGAGAAATTTTACTTAAAGCAAATAGTTACAATAACATGCATATTAATATTGACACTGAAAAATATGCTAGTTTACAACAAATAATTCAAGTTCTTGACCGATTAAAAGGTGAATTTAGAAATGTTGGCACAGTTATCCAAGCTTATCTATTTGATAGTCCAGAACTTGTTGATAAATACCAAGATTTACGCTTGCGTTTAGTTAAAGGGGCTTATAAAGAAAATGAGGCAATCGCGTTTCAATCTAAAGAAGATGTAGATGCAAACTATATTAAAATTATTGAACAACGTTTGTTAAATGCTCGCAATTTTACATCTATTGCGACACATGACCATCAAATTATTAATCATGTGAAACAATTTATGAAAAAGCATAATATCGAAAAAGATCGTATGGAATTCCAAATGCTTTATGGTTTTAGATCAGAATTAGCAGAACAAATTGCGAATGAAGGATATAACTTTACGATTTATGTACCTTATGGAGATGATTGGTTTGCATATTTCATGAGAAGATTAGCAGAACGCCCACAAAACTTATCGTTAGCCGTTAAAGAATTTGTAAAGCCAGCTACAATAAAGAGAGTTGGAATTATAGCAAGTATTGGTGCTTCTATTATGTTGGGTGCATCCTTAGTCAAAAAATTATGTCGTAAATAAATATAAACAAATGTTTAGGACAGTTAACTATTGTATAAATAGATAAACTGTCCTAAACACGTTATCGTCGTTTTATCTAGTATTTCAATCAATTAGACCTTAAATCATATGATACAAATTTCTAATTAATTGTTTTTAATAAATTTGCCATTTCAATTGCACTTACAGCTGCTTCTGCACCTTTATTACCTGCTTTAGTACCAGCTCTTTCAACTGCTTGCTCAATACTTTCTGTCGTTAATATACCAAAAATTACTGGTACATTTGTTTGATCATTAACTTTAGATACACCTTTCGCAACTTCATTACATACATAATCATAATGTGATGTCGCACCACGTATCACACATCCTAAAGTAATTACAGCATCATAATTCCCTGAAGTTGCTAGCTTTTTAGCTACTAATGGAATTTCAAACGCACCAGGTACATATGCTACATCTATATTATTTTCCTGAACATCGTGACGGATAAGTGTATCTTTTGCACCTTCCAATAATCTACCAGTAATAAAATCATTAAATCTACTTACTACAACTGCTATTTTCAAATCTTTACCTATTAATTTTCCTTCAAAATTCATGTTATTATCCTCCTATATCAAATGACCCATTTTTATTTTTTTTGTTTCCATATAATCATGGTTATGTACCGTTTCAGGCACAATGACTTCGATTCTTTCTGCGATATTAATACCATATTGCTTTAAACCTTCAAATTTACTTGGGTTATTACTTAATAAACTGATTTGTTTAATTTTAAAATATTTTAAAATTTGTGCTGCAATATGATAATCTCGTAAATCTTCATCAAAACCTAAAGCTAAATTCGCAGTTACAGTATCATATCCTTGTTCTATTAATTCATATGCACGTAATTTATTTAATAAACCTATACCTCGACCTTCTTGCGGTAAATAAATAATCATACCACCATTGTCATTAATATATTTCATAGATGCTTCAAGTTGCGCACCACAATCACATCGTTGACTATGGAAAATATCACCAGTAAGACAAGCTGAATGCAATCGAACATTTTCATGTTGTCGAATTGGACCTTTAGAAAGTACCACGATTTCCTCATCTGTAAAGGTAGCTTTAAAGCCATACATATCAAAAGTTCCAAAGTCTGTAGGCATTTTCACTTTTGCTTTAAATTCAATTTCTGGTTCTAATTTTTTACGATATTCAACTAGGTCCTCAATTGTTATCATTTTCAGTTGATGTTTTTCTTTAAATTGTTGTAAATCCTGACCTTTGGCCATTGTGCCGTCATCATTCATTATTTCACAAATAACTCCAGCTGGTTTGGCACCAGTAAGCCTTGCTAAGTCGACAGCCGCTTCAGTATGCCCATTTCTTTCTAATACACCTTTATCTTTAGCTACTAGGGGAAACAAATGACCAGGACGATTAAAATCATTGGCAATACTACTTGGATCTATTAGTTTTTTAGCAGTTAATGTACGTTCAAATGCACTAATACCAGTTGTAGTATCAATATGGTCGACACTCACAGTAAATTGAGTTCCATAGACATCCGAATTATCTTCCACCATTTGTACTAATTCTAATCGTTCTGCAATATCTTTAGACATAGGTGCACATATGAGGCCTCTTCCTTCTTTCGCCATAAAATTAATAGTGTGATCGTCCATCCATTCAGTGACTGCAACTAAGTCGCCTTCATTTTCACGATTTGCATCATCAACCACGATAATTGTTTCACCATTTTTCAAAGCTACTAAAGCACTCTCTATATTATCGAATTGCATAATACCCCTCCTAAAATCCAAATGCTCTTAATTTATCCGCAGATAAATGATCGTTATTTTTATTTAAAATATTTTCAACATATTTAAACAATACATCTGTTTCCAAATGTACATGATCACCTATTTTCTTTGACGCTAAAATGGTAGAACGTCTTGTTTCGGGAATAAGGTGAATATCAAATGCATGTTGGTGCTTATCAAAAATTGTTAAACTCACACCATCTACGGTTATTGAACCTTGTTTAACCAATTGTTCAATAATATTGTTAGGACATTGGATAGAAATAATTTTGGCATTTGTGGTTTCGTTTATTTTAGAAATTGTTCCAAGTTCATCGACATGACCTAATACAAAGTGACCACCAAACCTACCGTTACCACTCATTGCACGTTCTAGATTCACTTCAGACTGTCGTTTCACATCTGATAAATAGGTTTTATTTTCAGTACCTTTAATAACTTGTACAGTAAAAGATGTTGGATTAAAATCAATAACCGTTAAACATGCACCATTCACACTAATCGAATCACCAATATGCATATCTTCAATAATTTTATGTGCTTCAATTTCAATCGTTCTAACAGATTGACGAATTTGTACACTTTTAACGACACCTATTTCTTCAACGATGCCAGTAAACATGCATCATCACTTCTTTCGTAAAGTTAATTTGACATTTTGATTTAATAACTCGGAATGAACAATTTCAAATTGATTTGTGTCTGGAATTTCCATCACTTTATCCGTTTGATAAAATTGATAATTTCCAGATCCACCAATTAATTTCGGGGCAATATAGAGAATAAGTTCATCTATAAAATTAGATTGGAGAAATTTTGAAGTAATCGTTGGACCTGCCTCGACTAGCAAGGTACCAACACCTTTTTTATATAAATTATGAAGTATTGTTGTTAAACCACATGACTTCAAGTAAATAATTTCAATATGTGTTTTATTCGTTGTTAAATTTGGATTTTCAGTATATATCCAAATTGGCGTTGATTCATCTTGATAAATTTGTTTGTTAAAATTAATATTTCCGGACTTTGACAAAATAATTTTTATTGGATTTTTTCCATCTTGAATACGTGTCGTATACTGTGGATTATCTAATTCGATTGTGCCACGACCTGTTAACACTGCGTCATGGCTATGTCTTAATTTATA
This sequence comes from Staphylococcus schweitzeri, assembly GCF_002902405.1. Classification (GTDB taxonomy): domain Bacteria; phylum Bacillota; class Bacilli; order Staphylococcales; family Staphylococcaceae; genus Staphylococcus; species Staphylococcus schweitzeri. The sequence continues at coordinate 81,791 of NZ_PPQS01000044.1, read as the reverse complement.
GACATCTTGTTTGACCTCTTTATTTGTAATCCATTGACTTTGTCCATAGTCATTAGCTTGTTTACCATCTAAACTTGCTGAAACTTTTATAGTTACTTGTGGTACTTGCTTTGCTTTTGCTTTGAAAAAATCTCTATACAAACGTGTCGCACGTTCATCATTAACACATTCTACTTCTATACCGTTAGCACGTAATGTATCGTCACCATGTGTATCTAACGAATCATCTTTTGTAGCATAAATTACTTTGGAAATTTTGCACTCAATGATTTTATTAATACATGGTGGAGTAGAACCAAAATGACTGCATGGTTCTAATGTGATATAAATACTTGCACCAATAGCATCTTGCTTTGCCATGTCTAAAGCTTGAACTTCTGCATGTTTGTCACCTTTTTTCAAGTGTGCACCGATACCTACAATTCTACCTTCTTTAACTACAACTGCACCAACAGGAGGATTAACACCTGTTTGCCCTTGTACCATGTTCGCAAGTTGAATCGCGTAATCCATAAATTGACTCAAATTATCACCTCTATAAACAAAAATCCTCACATCAAAAAATCAGATGCAAGGAGTAAAAATGTATCATTAAATAAGCCTATTTGTAATTAATTTTCAAATACGCTACATTATCTGTGTCGATAACTGATATTCTTTCTCCCATCCAGACTTTCACTGTCGGCTCTAGAATCTCACTAGATCAGCCACTAATATGCAAAATATTAGTGGGTCGCAGGCTTAATTTACTGCCGGTTGGGAATTGCACCCTGCCCCGAAAGAATTATATATGAAATTGTTATAGATTATTTGAGTTTGTAGTATGTCTACTACGTCTAAAATGATACTATATGTTTTCAGAAAATACAATTAATGACAATTTTAATTTAATCTGAGAAGTAATGGCATAGTTCTTTTTAACACACATTAAATTAAGCAATCAATTCATCTCTATATCGTTTTCTTTATTATCTTTTAATTACAACTTATTGATTATCACGTCGCTGCTGTTGTTCGTTTAATTCTAAAGTATCGTATAATTGAGACACCGTATGTGCAACTTGTTCTACTATCATTTTCACACCATTTCGTAATTTATTAACACCGTTTGTCATTTGACCTATGGCAATCATATTTGATAAAGTTCCAAACCTTGGACTTATAACTTGATTGGTTTCCGGTATGATTTGTATGCCTCCCATTAGATGTGCTTGTACAATTTGTCCATTTTCAAGATTTTTAATTAATTGATCATCTTCATCTAATTCAGATAAATGATTTTTTGCACCAGTGGCATTAATCACAACATTAAATATGTCTGCTGATTCTTGGTTTTTATACGAAAAATAATACAAATTGTCATCATGTTTCACATCTTCTAAATCTTTTTTCAATATTAAAGACTTATTTTCTAATAATTCAATAATTAGTTCAGCAGTTCTTGGAGGCATTGGATTTGAATTTAATTGAATCACCTTTGAGTATTTTTGATTAAATTGGTGTTGATCTTCAATACTCAAACTATTCCATATCCAATTTAAATTCTCTTTCAATTGTTCAATAATACTTTGGAAAATCCCCATTTCTGTTGGATGCGCTAAATCATACTTTAAATCTGCTATATGATTTCCTGTGCGTCTATGCACTAATTTTTTAAAATCAATTTCATATTCAGCACATTCTTTTAAAAATAAAGAAACTAAAGTATCAAGCGGTGCATTACCGTAATGATGTTTTTTAATTTTATTTAATTTGTCTTTAGTTAAGTACTTGAATGTTACGTCTATCATTGTCCCCCTTACACTTGGTAAATGAGCAGAACGACTCGTCATTGTAATTGGTAATTTCGGATGATGAGCAGCAACATAACGAACAACATCTAAGCTTGCAAGACCTGTGCCAATAATCGCAATATCGTCAAATTCATTTACTTCATCTAAAGTATTATAGGTTGGATAAGGCGTAGCGATGTAGCCTTTTTTACCCTTTAAATTATATGGATCATGATAGGCAAATGTACCACATGTTAAAAATACATAATCATACGCTTGCCATGATTGTTCTGAATCTGATGTACCAATGTAATAAGTTAAATTTGTCTCATCGATATTAGAATTTGTATAAATCTCTTGAACTTTATTATAATTAGTTGATATGTTTGGATATTTTTTCATGAACATAGATAAATAAGATTTCATATAATGTCCGAATACAAATCTCGGTAAATATGCAGGTTCATCAAACTTAAAATCGGTTTGTTGTTGGTACCACTTCCAAAATTCTGATTCGTCATCTAAATTTAAACTCATCTTTTTAGAAGGCATATTGATCAAAAGTTCTGAACTATCATTTTGAAATGGTACGCCTTGTCCCATATTAACTTTGTCATCGTATAAATCTAAATCTAATTGTTTAAACTTAGGATGCTTAACTAATTCTCTTAAAACACTTACTCCAGCAGTTCCCATTCCTATAATTGCTACACGCATAAATCATCCACCCTTTAGTAATTCAAAATATTGCAATACTAGTATTATAAATAATCATATCAATTTGACTTATTAGTTTAAAATTAGTTAGTGAAACTTACTCTAATGTTATCAAATAAAAACTAGAAGCTTTCATTCAATAACAACAATAATGTTTGTGTTAAAATATTAAAAACGAGGTGATCAAAATGAAATTCATAGCAAAAATTTTAATCTCGCTAGTCATACTATTTATGATTTTTAGTCGTAAAAATAAAGCTTCTTAATTAATACCCTAGAATATAAAATAAATTCAAAAAATGGTAATTGGCCTTGATATCTTAACTTGGCTAGTTACCTTTTTGTAAATAATAACGATAATACATTATGAAATATCTTTATTGAGCGAGCCGATTCTCAACGTTATAGCTCGTATTGTTCTTTTATGCTATTGTCTAAAAATAATAAACGGCAATACATAGACACATATCTATATAGATGATAACCTATTTAAAGCCTAGGAGGATTTGTTATGTCATATAAAGAACTAGCTAGATTTTTAAAAATTTTATCTACTCCGAGTAGATTAGAAATATTGGATTTCCTCTCTTGTGGTGAATTATGCGCTTGTGATTTACTAGAGCATTTTCATTTCTCTCAACCTACACTAAGTCATCATATAAAAGCATTAGTTAAAAACCACTCAGTTACAACACAAAAAATAGGAAATAAACACATGTACCAACTTAATAATGATCTTTTTGAGTCTGTAATTAATAATTTGGCTATGGTTCACATCTCAAATCAACGATATATTTGTCATAACCTTAAGACAGGTGGATACTAATGATGACAACTTCAGCGATACTCATTTTTCTGGTAACTTTAATATTTGTATTATGGCAACCTAAAGGTTTAGATATAGGAATTACTGCTTTAATCGGTGCCATCATTGCTATCGCTACTCGTGTTGTAAGTTTTTCCAATGTTTTCGAAGTAACAGGTATTGTTTGGAATGCTACATTGACTTTTGTCTCTGTTATTCTTATTTCATTAATATTAGATAAAGTAGGATTATTTGAATGGTCAGCTATCCACATGCTTCATGCTTCTAAAGGTAATGGTTTGAAAATGTTCATTTATATCATATTATTGGGTGCCGCTGTTGCTGCATTTTTCGCAAATGATGGTGCAGCCTTAATTTTAACTCCGATTGTATTAGCAATGGTAAAAAATATTGGGTTTAACAAACGTGCAATATTCCCATTTATTATTGCAAGTGGTTTTATTGCTGATACTACATCTTTACCATTAATCGTCAGTAACTTAGTAAATATCATTTCTGCTGATTATTTTAATATCAGCTTTGTTCAATACTTTATTCGAATGATTATTCCTAATATATTCTCGCTTTTAGCAAGTATTCTCGTATTATGGTTATATTTTAGAAAAGCTATACCTAATAAATTTGATACAAGAAATATAAAAAATCCTAGAGAAGCAATTAAAGATATGAAGCTTTTTAAGATTTCGTGGGTCGTATTAGTCGTATTGCTTTTCGGATACTTAATAAGTGAATTCATCAAAATTCCAGTATCAATATTTACTGTTATTATTGCGTGTACCTTTTTACTATTAGCTCGAAAATCAAACGCAGTAAGTATCATACATGTAATTAAAAATGCACCGTGGAATATTGTTTTATTTTCAATTGGCATGTTTATTGTTATTTTTGGCTTGAGAAATGCTGGAATCACTTTAATATTAGCTCAAATTTTGTCCAATATTTCAAATTATGGACTATTTAACACTATTATGGGTATGGGATTTTTATCAGCCTTTTTATCAGCTCTTATGAATAATATGCCTACAGTTTTAATAGATGCCATTGCTATAAACCAATCAAATGTCAATGATATATTAAAAGCAGGCTTAATCTATGCAAATGTCATCGGTTCAGATTTAGGCCCTAAAATCACACCAATTGGCTCTTTAGCTACATTATTGTGGCTACACGTTTTAGCACAAAAAGACGTTAAAATTTCGTGGGGATCTTATTTTAAAACAGGAATTATGACTACAATTCCAGTACTATTTATAACTTTATTAGGGTTGTACCTATCGTTAATTCTTTTTTAAAAAGGAAAACTGGGGATTTAATGACCCTGTAGATAAGTCTTGGTCAAAATTTCAACTAGTGAGAGACAAGATTTAAATTGCAACCGGAAATTTTAAATCAAAATAAAGGTTCAATAATAGCAAATATCAAGGAAATGGCTCAAAAACTTTATTTTCAAGAACAAAAATACGCTTTCTACTTCATTGAGATAGAAAGCGTATTTTTGTAATGGAGCAAGTCAGATTATGACTTATCCCTTATTAAATTATTGTTTGTTTAAATGTTTGCTATCATCTTTATACACAAAGTATTTAAAGTATTTACCTTCTGTCTTCATGTTCTTATAAAAGTCAGCGATAATTGTTGCATTACTTTCTGCCCACTTAATATCAGTAGCATATTGATGTTCCCCTGGATTTTTAGGATTCCATCTCATACTATATAATGTATTTTGATCTGTGCTTGATAAGAAGTGTTTATGAATGAAATCAGCACCGCCTGAAATAGCCTTTTCAGGTGTATCCCAACCATGCTTTTTAGCATATTCAGCACCTGTTTTGATTGGATCTTTATCAAGTGCCCCTACGCCGTAGAAATTGTAATATTTTTTTCCGTCTATTTCCACTCCATTAGCTAATTCACTTTTAACAGCGCCAGTTTCTAATAATGCATGTGAAATTAAATAAACTTCATTAACGTGCTTATCTTTAGCGGCTTTTAAGAAATCATCCGTATGTTTCAATAACGTTGGTCTGTCTACTAGCATACGTTTAATTCTATTTTTATCAATCCCTTGATACTTAGATAAATCTAGGAATTGATATTTTTGCTTTTTATCATCAATAAAGCTACCACTATTCATTGCACTTTTAATTTCAGTTGCAGATGCATCTCTCCATGCATCATTCTTTTTATTTGATACCTGTTGACTCGTATAATTGTTTATTTGTTTCTTTGCTGCATCGTTTAATGTAACATTTAACTTTTCAATCTTAATGTCTGATTTAACATGTTTGAAAAATATCTGGTCTGATATCATTGAGAAAAATAAAAATGAGACAACAGCAAATATGACAACAAGTCCTATTATTCCAAAAATAGAACCTTTCTTGTGTTTATTCATATCCACACCTCTTAGGTCATTGTTGTTATACATTCAGTTTGACTACGATAATAAAGTTTAACATTATTAAAACCGTTTAACAATTTTATCTATGCTTTGTTACATATTCATAAATAAACAGTAATGTAAATGAAACGTTTTAAACGATTCATAAACATAAGCAACCTCATTTTTATACATCACTGACGTAATTTTTTTATAAAACTTTTTAAAATTTTAGTAAGGATACTAATAATACGTTAAGCAATTCTATAACTTGCTTTTAGCTATCTATTATTATTTAGTTTCTTTTTTATAATCCATCATGATAAAGCTGGCAGCATTTGATCTATTTTTATAATAATACTGGTTTAAATCAATTGTACCCTCTATTTGACCATCACGATACATCATTTCATTATTAAAATTATTTATCATCACGAAATCAGCACGATCTCTTATAACATCTAAATCATCGTTTCGTGCGAAAAAATGTTCTAAATTTAAATGTGCGTAATCCATTGTTACCTCCCGATTACAAATTTTGTTCAATTTACTATATAGCAAAGTAATGATATATCAAATCACATTAATTTAATTACTTATGTCTTCTATTTAACACTTAAATTAGCGATTACGCAAATGAATAATTTTCAAAAATACTCTATTATCATTTTATCCGGAAATATTTCGCTATACGTGTAGCATGGAGATATATAATTTGGAATTTAATGATGTATTTAAAGAGCACCACAAAATCATTCACCATCTTTTAAAAAAATATAACATTAAGTATAATTATGATGAGTTTTATCAACTACTTTTAATAAAAATGTGGGAATTGAGTCAAATATATAAACCCTCAGTCAACCATTCTTTATCTTCATTTTTATTCTTACGCTTAAATTTTTATCTTATTGACTTATTTCGCCAACAAAATCGTTTAAATGATGTGATTTTATTAGAACACAATTCATCAATATTATTAGAACAACCTGTATATTGTAGTGACTTCGAATTATATTTACAAGACATATGTAAGGTTTTGAATTGTAGAGAAAGACAATGGCTGAATCTATATCTTGACGGATATAAGCAATACGAAATTGCTAAATTCATGTCATTATCAAAGTCAACAATTAAATTAATCAAGGTATCTGTTAAGCGTAAATGCTATCAAATTTTTAATCAGCTTTAAAGGAGTAATCTATTTGCAAGTTATTTCTACTAAACATTTACTTTATATCAAAACTGCATCATCGAATCACATTAAAACAGATTGTGTTTTCCTAAACTATAATTATCATCTTCCTATTTCAATAAACAAATTAGTCGCATATTATGCAAAACTTCATTTAAAAACACCAGAATTACAAATTGAAACCGCTAAAAACCTACTAAATATTAATAAATTAATTCCTATTTACCTTGACCAAAAAGTGATACTTTTCCCTATAAAACAAAAGCGTGCACCGATACAAATTTATATCAATGCACACTATATTATCGGTATGACCGCTAAAAATGATTCAACTTTAATACACTTTAAGAAAGGCATTACTTTAGAAGTTGACGAGCCATTTTCCCTTATATCGAAAAAATGTCATGAAAGTCTAGCGCTAAAACATTTTATTGAACATATTATTTAGAATTAAATTTAAGTTCTAGCAATTTCTTAGTGAAGTATGATGTTGCGATTTTAATAAAATAAATGCTGACAAACATTAATAAAATCGCCCCAATGATAGTAAATATAACAACTGTTGTCGATAAATCCACCTTTGGATTAACGAAGAATTGCATTCCTGATAGGCTAGTTATTAATCCAAATAAGAAAATGCCCAGTAATGCAACATACGCAAAAATCATCATAACTAATATTAAAAACATACTATAGCTTTTCGCATCTTTATCTTCAAAAATGTATTGACGTAAATAAGCATTAGCATATGTAATTGGCTTGTTTACATTTACATTGTCAGATTCTGAGATTGATGCCAAATGTTGATCTAAATCATGTTTTTCTTTTTTATTTAAAAACCACAATTGCTTTTTTACTTTTTTATCAAACAATTTTTTACTCATAGTTAAGGATTTCTCTCCTTTGATTTTTTGACCTAATATTAAAATACAAAGTCAAATTACATTGTATTTTATATATTTTACAGAAATGTGAGCGTCAAATCTACAAAATTCGCTATATAAATTCTTTTATGTTAGTAAGAAGGTACAAAATCGAATAAGACATATACTATTACGTTTGAAGATTTAAAGTGCCTTTAAATGCATTTGTATTTTTCATATAATAAATATAGTTTTAAGGAAACACATAAATCTAATGAAATTTTATAATTTAGGAGAAATAAGTTATGTTTAAAAAATTCAATCAATTCTTTTACGATGATTTATCGGTTGTTAAAGGAAATTATTTCCTGAATCTAATCAAAAGCTTGTTCATTATCCTCATCCTACTAATAGGGTTTGTTGTCAGTGATTCTAAGTTATTTTATAGTGTCTTTATTGTATTGATAGGTATTATTATGATGAAAATATTCAAAATAAATTTACTCTCTTTAGAAAAATTAACTTTGTCTCAAATTATTTATATTATCTGTGGCACACTTTTAATATATGGATTAGATAATCTGTACTTACATTTTCATGACGTACCAACCAATGAACAAGAATTAGATCATGAATTACAAAATACTCCATTATATATTTCTATATTCACAATTGCCATTATCCCTGCAATTGTAGAGGAAATTATTTTTCGAGGCATTATAATAAGAGTCATTTTTAGAAAACATTTGTTTATAGGGTTAATTGTGTCCAGTCTAGTTTTTGCATCATTGCATGAATCCGAATCTTGGATAGGATATTTACCTTATTTTTATTCGGGTTTAATTTTTGGCTATAGTTACTTGAAAACAAAACGATTAGAAGTACCAATTTTAATACATTTTATAAATAACTTCTTAGCTATTTAATCTTAAAATCATTCAGCTTTATAAAATGATAAATATTTATTTATTTTGAAATTCGCATCATAAAAGCAATCTTATAGCAAAGTATTAATAGATGACTTTCCATATGTTATTGTCCATTTTACCGTCTGTAATTATATAAATTCCAAAAAGAAGTTTAGGACATAAATCAATGTCCTATCCTCTAAAATGTTATATTAGCAGTAGTTGACTGAACGAAAATGTGCTTGTTACAAGCTTTTTTCAATTCTAGTCAGGGGCCCCAACATAGAGAATTTCGAAAAGAAATTCTACAAAAAATGCAGGTTGGGGTGGGGCCCCAACACAGAAGCTGACGAAAAGTCAGCTTACGATAATGTGCAAGTTGGGGTGGGACATCGAAATAAATTTTGTAAAAATATCATTTCAGTCCGCCCTTCTCTTAGTATATTATTTAACTATTTAAATAAAACTATAAATTCGCATCAATTGAAAACCCCCATAAGCACAATGCCTATGGGGATTTTTATGTGTTTTATATTATAAAATTGAAAGTCCTGAACTTTGAATATCTTTTGCAAAGCCTTTAACAGTGTCTACTGGTAATTCATTAATATCGCGACCTAAGTTTGTATTAACTTTTTTAACAACATCTGCTGGGCATGTAATAATGTCTGCACCAATTTCATCAGCTTGAATAACATTAAATAATTCACGGCAACTTGCCCATAATAATTTAACGCCTGCTTTGCTGTGTGTAATTTTCACTGCCTCTTTCATTAATGGTAATGGATCAACACCTGTATCTGCAATTCGTCCTGCAAATACTGAAACATACGTTGGTACACCTTCAGTTACAGCTTCTGTAATTTCTTTAACTTGTTCGATAGTGTATACCGCAGTTACATTTAATCTTACATTGTCAGCTGAAAGTTTTTTAATTAATGGAATTGTTGACTCACCTTTTGTATTAACAATTGGAATTTTAACAAAAACATTGTCACCATATTGTTTTAAAATAGCTGCTTCTTTTTCCATTGTTTCTAAATCATCAGCAAATACTTCGAATGAAATAGATGCATCTGGAATTTCTTTCACAGCTTCTTCAGCAAATGCTTTATAATCTGTAACACCTGCTTTTGCCATTAAACTTGGATTAGTAGTAAAACCATCCACTTGCTTATTTTTATAAGCTGCTTTCATTTCTTCAATATCTGCACCATCTGCAAATACTTCAACATTTAGTTTAGCCATATAATATAGCCTCCTTGGTTATTATTAAAATTTTAACAACATCTGCATGTCTTTTTCTTACTACCATTTGTATAAAATGATTTTTATTTCTTTGTTATATAAAACATTTATATCACGCTTTTATAATATATAGCTAATTTTTTGCCTAGAAAATAAATAAATTACTTTTGCAACATTGTGTCAAGATAGTATTTAAACTATTGTTTTGTGTTTGTTTATGATACGATATGTAAATGATAACCATCCAGGAGGTCAAGCATGTCTCGTTCAAAAAAACACTTTTACTTTTCTAGCTTAATGATTATTTTAAGCTTTTTCTTTAATACAAATAATGTTTTTCTAAGTGGATTTTTTAATTCATTCATAAAATTAATATTCTTCTGCAGTGTTGTGAATTCAATCATTCTTATTTTGGCGATTATTTTTGCAGATCGATCAATAAAAGCATTAAAACCTGATGCTGATTGGATTAGAGTTGCCAGTAAAAGTTTACCATGGATTATTTTAATTGTAATTTTAGTTCATATTTTTTCAATCGTTCATACATTTGGCTTAATTTAAGTCACATCACAAAAACATTTATATGAATTTAAATTTAATTTAACATCAAAGTAAATACCATTGGCTTATAACAAAATACCAATGCTTCATAAAATTTATACATCATTACTGTATAATTATAGACATCATGATATAACTATATTGAGGTTTGGCAATAGCGTGATTTTTTATAATCGCAACTTTGTCAAAACCTCATTTTTGATTAAAGACAAAACTTTATCATTCGAGGTGAATCAATTGCAATATGTATATATTTTTATAGGTGGTGCTTTAGGCGCACTTTTACGTTACCTAATTTCATTTCTTAATGTATCTGGTTCATTTCCTGCTGGTACTTTTGTTACGAATTTATTAGGCGCATTTGTTATGGGATTTTTAACTACTTTTTCCATTTCTTTTTTTAAAAATCGTCCAACATTAAAAAAAGCAATTACAACAGGATTTTTAGGTGCGTTAACGACTTTTTCAACATTTCAAATCGAATTAGTACATATGTTTGATCATCAGCAATTTGTAACATTGCTATTATATGCCGTAACAAGTTATGTTCTAGGCATCTTATTATGTCATTGTGGTATGAAAGCTGGAGGTGCCATATCATGATATCTACATTATTAGTTATGATTGGTGGCGGCTTTGGTGCAGTTGTTAGAGGTGCATTAACAGATTATTGTAATGCTAAATTTGCATCACCATTGCCAATCCCAACGCTTATTGTAAACCTCATTGGTAGCTTTCTCATCGGACTAATAATGGGAATGGCAATTTCAAACACGTGGTTATCTGCTCTTTTTGTTTCAGGATTTTTAGGTGGACTTACAACATTTTCAACGTTAGCAAAAGAGCTTACATTAATGTTGCACCCTAAGCTTAGGTTAACACATTTTATCAATTATTCACTTTTACAATTTATTATCGGATTTATTGCCTGTTATATCGGTTTTCATATTTAAAAAAATAATGCTTTATTCAGTAAAGTGACAATCACACATCCCAAACTGGATAAAGCATTTTTTAATTTTGCATCAATCAAAATATAGTGTTGAACCTTTAAGTAATTTTATATTGGTATTTAATATATCGATTAAACCTTTATGTTCAAATCATTATCAATTAATTCTGAACAATCTAATACGCAAATTGATCCTTCTAAAGATTTATCTTCACCATAAAACCGGGATAACCATAACTATGATAAATCAAAAGGAGAAGCTATGTTTAAGTCTCCTGACTCGTTCAACTTTTCTTAGTTAATTGACGCCTACCTTTAATTAATATCGTCTTTGAAATACTTAGAGTTCCAAAAGCATTATTTTTATTCGTCACTCATGATTTAATTAACCTTCAAATGTTTTTGGGTCAGGTCCAATTCTTCTATCCTGATTCAAAGCATCAATTCGTATCATTTGCTCATCTGTTAAATTGAAATCGAAAATATTTATGTTTTCAGTAATTCTTTCAGGTGTGACAGATTTAGGTATCGATACTACACCATGCTGTATGTTCCATTTAATAACTACTTGTGCCGCAGATTTACCTATTTCTTTAGCAATTTCTTTAATTGTTTCATCATCTAATATTTGTGCATTCATCAATGGTGACCAAGATTCCATCACAATATGTTGCGCTTCCAAGTACAATTTCAATTTATGTTGTGTTAAATAAGGGTGAAATTCAACTTGATTAATAACTGGTTTAATTGACACTTGCGCCAACAATGCCTCCAAATGATCAGGCTCAAAATTGCTAACGCCAATATTTCTCACTTCATTATTTTTATATAGGTCCTCCATGCCCTTCCATGTATCAATCATAATTGCTTCGTTTGTACCAGGCCAATGTACCAAGTATAAATCTAAATATGTTAAACCAAGGCGTGATAAACTAGCGTGGTAAGCATTGGCAACATTGTCTCTACCAAAATCTTCAAAATATAATTTTGAAGTAATAAATAAGTCCTCTCTACTTAATCCAGTTGCTTCCAATCCTGCACGAATACCTGCCCCAACTTGCTCTTCATTCCCATACACTTTTGCAGTATCAATGCTACGGTATCCTTGCTCAATTGCATGTTTAACACTTTTCATGCAATTTTCATCATTTTCAACACGAAAAGTTCCTAAACCAATTTGTGGCATTTCATTCCCATTATAAAATTGTTTAACCTCCATTAATAACGCCTCACTTTTTAATGTATTATACCTTGTTATCATAACAAATCTATCTTTATTCATTCATTTAAAAACACTTTTGTCTATCAACCACTAAAATTCTATTTATAATTCCTAAATATAAGTCAAAATGTAAAAAATCTTTTTACTTTATGACTAAATATAATACTTTGTTGTACATAAAGCACAACTCCTTTTAATGTATAACAAAATAAAAAAGCTGAGGTAACAACCATTAAGTCATTACTCCAGCCTTCTATTTAATTGAATGATTCGATTTTGTCCATCATTTGTTGTAGGTCTTCAACATTGTATTGAATACGACCATGGAATACAAATTTGTTAAAGAATTCATCTAATTGCTCGGCACCAACAAGTACTTTTACAGCGCTATTTTGATTATAATTTGAAATCGTTACGTCACCTTCATCTTTAGGATTAAAGTATAAAATTGAAGTTGGCGTATATTTGGCACCCAATTCTTTTTGTAAATCTTCGGCTAATTGTTTAATTGACTCAATTTGATCTGAATAATTTACAAATGATAGTGAACGTTTATCATCATTTTGATCCATAACAATGGTTTGTGGTCTTGATTTATCTAAATCTAACGTATCAAATACTTGTTCCATTGGTGGTAAATCTTTAAATTGACCGCCACTGATACCATTATATACATGACCTTTTAACAATTGAGAATCAATAATATAAAGTCCAGTTCTAGTCAATACTAAATGACTTATGCGTTCAATATTATTAAAGCCATCCTTTGGTAAAAAGATATTTGCCATAATGTGCATATCTTCTGGTCGAATTCGTTTTTCTTTAACTAATCTTTCACGAATGCCAATTAGTCTCATGTCCGTTACATATTCACTATGATTTTTCGAGAACAATTTTAATGCATCAATCTCACGGTCTTTTGTACTAACCATATGGTTGTAATCTTCTTGTTGTTTCGTAATTGTCTTCTTATTCTGAATACGCTCTTTCTCTAAAGCTTCTTCATGAGACTTTTTAATGTTTTGTTCTTGTTGTTCATACTTTTCTTCTGTTTGTCGCTTAACTTTTTTCTTACTGCCTAATGCAATTAAGAAAAGAACAAAAAAGATTAATGCAATAACTACTGCAGTAATGAGTCCAATGACTACTGGTGAAGATAAATCCATCACAACAACGCTCCTTTATAATATATGAATAACTTTAATTATAATAGAAAAGCTAAAGATTTTCGATACATAATATCATTTATATACCGAAAATCTTTTAATTAGCCTTATTTAGTTCGAATCATTACTTAACTGCGTCTTTTAATTCTTCAACTTTGTCTAATTTTTCCCATGGGAATAATACATCTGTTCGTCCAAAATGACCATAAGCAGCAGTTTGTTTGTATATTGGTTGCTTCAAATCAAGCATTTTAATTATGCCAGCCGGTCTTAAGTCAAAGTGCTTTCTTACTGCTTCAACGAGTTGACTTTCAGAAACCTTTCCAGTTCCAAATGTATCAATTGCAATTGAAACTGGTTCTGCAACACCAATGGCGTATGCTAATTGAACTTCACATTGATCTGCTAAGCCCGCTGCAACTATATTTTTAGCAACATAACGTGCAGCATATGCAGCTGAGCGGTCTACTTTTGTTGGATCCTTACCACTAAAGCAACCACCACCGTGACGTGCATACCCTCCATAAGTATCAACTATAATTTTACGTCCTGTTAATCCAGCATCACCTTGAGGTCCACCAATTACAAAACGTCCTGTTGGGTTGATGTAGAATTTAGTTTGTTCATTAATCAAGTTTTCAGGAACTGTAGGATAAATGACATGGGCTTTAATGTCTTCTTGAATTTGCTCTAATGTCATATTTTCAGCATGCTGTGTTGAAACGACAATTGTATCAATACGTACTGGGTTATCATTTTCATCATATTCAACAGTGACTTGAACTTTACCGTCTGGACGTAAATAGCTTAATGTACCATCTTTACGCACATCTGATAAACGTTTAGCCAATTGATGTGATAGATAGATAGCTAAAGGCATATATGTTTCTGTTTCGTTTGTTGCGTAACCAAACATTAATCCTTGGTCACCTGCACCAGTAGCTTCAATTTCTTCTTCGCTATCTTTATCGCGATATTCTAATGCTTTATCCACACCTTGTGCAATGTCAGGTGATTGTTCATCAATCGCAGTTAAAATTGCCATTGTTTCATAATCATAGCCATATTTTGCTCTAGTGTAACCAATTTCTTTAATTGTTTCTCTAACAACTTTTGGAATATCAACATATGTTGTTGTAGAAATTTCGCCGGCGATTAATGCCATACCTGTTGTAACTGTAGTTTCACAAGCTACACGTGCATTTGGGTCGTCTTTTAAAATAGCATCTAATATTGCATCTGACACTTGGTCAGCGATTTTATCTGGGTGTCCTTCTGTAACAGACTCTGAAGTAAATAATCGTTTGTTAGTTAACATAGTTTGCTCCTTTAAATTTATATTACGAAAATTCTCTCTCTGTGAGCTAAATAAAAAAGACCTTCTAACTATGAGTATAGAGAGAAGGCCTAATACGTCCATTCGCTCTTATCGTTCAGACCTATTTGTCTGCAAACGGTTTGGCACCTTTCTTTTATAAAAAAGAGGTTGCTGGGTTTCATTGGGTCCATGTCCCTCCACCACTCAGGATAAGAGAATCCGTTAAAATTAATAGTACCTAAATAATGAATTAATGTCAATTTTTGATAAATAAATTTGCAGTAAAATATTGTAGATTAATTATGTTAATGTGTTATACTAATTAAATGTAAAGGCTTACATTTAAATTATCGCTTTGGAGGGATTTAGGATGTCAGTAGACACATACACTGAAACAACTAAAATTGACAAATTATTGAAAAAACCAACGTCACATTTTCAGCTTTCGACGACACAACTTTATAATAAAATTTTAGATAATAAGGAAGGCGTATTAACAGAACTTGGTGCTGTTAATGCTAGTACTGGTAAATATACTGGTCGCTCGCCTAAAGACAAATTTTTTGTCTCAGAACCTTCATATAGAGATAACATTGACTGGGGAGATATCAATCAACCTATCGATGAAGAAACTTTCTTGAAGTTATACCATAAAGTATTAGACTATTTAGATAAAAAAGATGAGTTATATGTTTTCAAAGGTTACGCAGGTAGCGATAAGGATACAATGTTAAAACTTACAGTCATCAACGAATTAGCTTGGCATAATTTATTTGCTAAAAATATGTTTATCCGACCTGAATCAAAAGAAGAAGCTACAAAGATTAAACCAAACTTTACTATCGTTTCTGCCCCACATTTTAAAGCAGATCCAGAAGTAGATGGTACTAAATCTGAAACATTTGTCATTATTTCATTTAAACATAAAGTAATTTTAATTGGTGGTACTGAATACGCTGGCGAAATGAAAAAAGGTATCTTCTCCGTAATGAATTACATATTACCGATGCAAGATATTATGAGTATGCATTGTTCAGCAAATGTTGGTGAAAAAGGCGATGTAGCATTATTCTTCGGTCTATCTGGCACTGGTAAAACAACCTTATCAGCTGATCCGCACCGTAAACTAATTGGTGATGATGAACACGGATGGAATAAAAACGGAGTCTTTAATATAGAAGGTGGTTGCTATGCAAAAGCAATCAATCTTTCCAAAGAAAAAGAACCACAGATCTTTGACGCAATTAAATATGGTGCGATTTTAGAGAATACTGTCGTTGCTGAGGACGGTTCAGTAGACTTCGAAGACAATCGCTACACTGAAAATACGCGTGCGGCTTATCCAATTAATCATATAGATAACATTGTCGTACCATCAAAAGCAGCACATCCAAATACAATTATTTTCTTAACTGCGGATGCATTTGGTGTTATTCCGCCAATTTCAAAGTTAAATAAAGATCAAGCTATGTACCACTTCTTAAGTGGTTTCACATCTAAATTGGCTGGTACAGAGCGTGGTGTTACAGAACCTGAACCGTCATTCTCGACATGTTTCGGCGCACCGTTCTTCCCGTTGCACCCTACTGTATACGCTGATTTATTAGGTGAACTTATCGATTTACATGATGTTGATGTTTATCTTGTTAATACTGGATGGACTGGTGGAAAATATGGCGTAGGACGTAGAATCAGCTTACATTACACACGTCAAATGGTAAACCAAGCAATTTCTGGCAAATTGAAAAATGCTGAATATACAAAAGATAGTACGTTTGGTCTTAGCATTCCAGTAGAAATTGAAGATGTTCCTAAAACTATTTTAAATCCAATTAATGCTTGGAGCGACAAAGAGAAATATAAAGCTCAAGCAGAAGATTTAATTCAACGTTTTGAAAAGAACTTCGAAAAATTTGGTGAAAAAGTTGAACATATTGCTGAAAAAGGTAGCTTCAACAAATAAATTTGAATACTAAATAAAGAGCCAACCGCTGTTACAGTCTAACAATGGTTGGCTCTTCTCATTTTATATAGTAAAAAATTTGCAGGCATTTTGTATAGTTGCTTTTCAACGCAACAATAATTATTTAAGGTCATTTTCATGCTAAATTCAAATCTCTTATTTAATCTTGTTCCCCCTCTTAACTTAAAGCACTATTATTAACTCAACGCATATATCATATCTTCAAAGATTGATAGTTAACATGTGCTATTCACATCTCGTACTAGCTATTCAACTCAACTTTGCTCATAAAACCTTTAATATAAGCCAATGCTTCAAACATGGCTGGTGGTCTTGGCACATGCCCTTCTGCCATTTGATAGAACGTGTCAAACTTTGCACCTTTTAACTCTAGTTGCTCTGCTAAATGATTCGCATGTTGAATACCAACTTGTTTATCTTCTCCTCCATGCACAATTAATATCGGCGGACTCTTTTTATCTATATTTGGAATAGCTTGGCGTACCTCATATGCTGCTTGATCTTTTTTCGGATGACCAATCATTCTCCTAAGCATACCTCTTAAATCGACACGTTCTTCATACATTAAATAAATATCTGAGACACCGCCCCAGATTATATAACTTGTTACTGGTAAGTCTTGAAATGTCAACAACCCTTGTAAACCACCTCGCGAAAAACCAATCATATGAATAAAAGCTTGCGGATATTTATCATGTAGCAAGCTTAATAATTCAGTCACATCATTTAAATCGCCACGATAAAATTCATCTCTACCTTCACTACCATTGTTACCTCGGTAGTATGGGCCAATTACTAAAGTATGCTCATCTGAAAATTGCATTAATCTACCTGCGCGCACACGTCCTATTTGCCCTTTGCCACCTCGTAAATAAACTACAATCCGTTTAACATCATGATGTGGTGACATCATTAAAGCTTTTACTTGAAAATCATCTGACAAATATGTAACTTCTTCGAATTGATGCGTAAAAGATTCAATTGGCATTCGTTTACGTTTGATAAAATCCAAGTGATTGCACCCTCTCTACGCATTTTAAAATGGTACTATCTTGAAGTAAGAAACTTTGTTGTGCTTGTTCTATATCTCTGACACTGTTAAACAACACTGGTCCTGCTGTTTCTAAATAATTGTTCTTACTAACTATTGATTCAACTTCGATAAAATATACATCTTTTACAAAATCTGTTTGATCGTTCGTTTCAATAGTATATTGTGCTATGTAATGAATACTTTTAACTTTGGCACCTGTTTCTTCATATAATTCACGTGTCACTGCTTCGGCACTACTTTCCCCGTGTTCCCTTTTACCACCAGGAAATTCAATACCTCGTACATTATGTTTGGTAAAAAGTAATTGGTTTTCAAACTTCGGAATAGCTAGTACATGATTGCCATCAGCTATCTCATTGTCCTTTTTAAATGTTAAATTGACTTGACGATTATCCTTATCCCTAAACTTCACACGCATCACATCCCTACATTGTATGTTAATATATTAGTTAATCACTAATTGTTGGAGGCATTAATTATGAAAAAGATATTTTTGGCAATGATTCATTTTTATCAACGTTTCATTTCGCCACTCACTCCACCAACTTGTCGTTTTTATCCAACTTGTTCAGAGTACACTAGAGAAGCGATTCAATACCACGGTGCTTTTAAAGGTCTTTATTTAGGCATCCGTCGCATTTTAAAATGTCATCCGCTTCATAAAGGTGGCTTTGACCCTGTTCCATTAAAAAAAGACAGGTCAGCATGCAAACATTCACATAAACATGACCATTAATATGGTTGTAAATGCGTTATATCTACTAAAGGGGGGCGAAATTCGAGTCGTCCCTCTTTTAATATGCCTGAACGAGCAACCACATCTTGTTCAAAATAATAACCTGCTGGTGTAACATCTCCAGGATAGTCACCATTACAAGCAAGCATCGCTGTAAAATAACGGCTTAAACCATATTCATACATGCCACCAATTACTACCTTTACACCGTACTTTTTCAATGTCTTCATAGCGATTTCCACTTTATCAATGCCACCAAGT
The DNA here is from genome assembly GCF_002902405.1 of Staphylococcus schweitzeri. Lineage (GTDB taxonomy): Bacteria > Bacillota > Bacilli > Staphylococcales > Staphylococcaceae > Staphylococcus > Staphylococcus schweitzeri. Next base: position 62,628 of record NZ_PPQS01000044.1, on the reverse strand, counting down.
CGAAATGGCTTTAGTACGACAACACCCACATTATATTGTTCTATTAAATTAATAATGACCGGCAACGATGTCGCCTTTTCATCAAGTGCGATTGGAGGTATTTTTTCATCCACTACTTCATCAAGCATTGAGATATCTTTAAACGGCTCTTCTATATAAAGAACATGTTCACGTGTTAATGACTCTAACTGTGCGAGGTCTTTACGAGACAATGACTCATTTGCGTCTATAACCAATTGAAATTGAAAGTCCAATTTCTGTAACGCTCTAATTTGAATCATAATTTGAGGCGTCCATTTTAATTTAATTCTGGCTGGCTTTGTTGCTTTCAATGACTCTAATTGTTTATTTGATAAGCCGCTCGCTGTCGCACCATATGCCACTGAAAATGAAAATAATGTATGAAACATTTGATATATTGCCATTACAATAGTTGCCCTTGCAGCAGGCGCATTTTCTAAAGGTGCTAATAATTCAAGTGCTGCTTCATACGTTTCAAATGATTTATTTCTATTATCTTCGAACCATTGCTCAATCACATGTTTCACAGTTGCAATGGTTTCACGATCATACCAATCTGTTTGAAAAGCGTTACATTCTCCGAAATATGAATATCCTTTGTCATCAATCAATTCGATAAACAAACAATCACGATGCGTTAAAGTGACTTTCGGTGTTACAATTTGTGACTTAAATGGCTCACTATAGTTATAAAAATGCAAAGCTGTCAACTTCATCAAATCATCCTCTATACAACTTATTTCTTTGTAATTTACCTGTTGATGTATAAGGTAAAGTATCAACCTTTTCAAAGTGTTTCGGTACTTTATATTTCGCTAAATGTTGTGATAAATATGCAATCAATTGTGCCTTAGAAATGTCATTTTCACTGATAAAATATAATTTAGGCACTTGTCCCCAAGTATCATCAGGATGCCCTACACATACTGCATCACTGATACCTGGAAATTGCTTCGCTACCGTTTCAATTTGGTAAGGATAAATATTTTCACCGCCACTTATGATTAAATCTTTACGTCGGTCATAAATCATGACATAACCTTCATGATCTATTTCAGCAATGTCACCCGTATTAAAATAACCATTTTCAAACGTATCCGTTAAATCAGATGGATACAAATATCCATTCATCACATTGGCGCCTTTAATCATTAATTCTCCATGACCTTCTTTATTAGGATTTTTAATTTTCACGTCAACATTGGCACTTGGCATCCCTACAGTGTCAGGACGTGCGTGCAACATTTCAGGTGTTGCTGTTAAAAATTGCGAGCATGTCTCAGTCATACCAAATGAATTATAAATTGGCAGGTTATATTGTAATGCCGTCTCTATCATTGTGGCAGATAATTTAGCACCGCCAAGTAATATTTTTTGTAAATCATAAGGTTCATGTAAACCTTGATGCATAAGCCATTTTAAAGTTTGTGGTACAAGCGAAATGTGTGTGATGCGTTCATTTTTAATTATCGTTAAAATTTGTTCAGCATTGAACTTATCAACAATGCGCACAGTAAACCCTTCAATAACAGCTCTTAAGATTACACTGAGACCCGAAATATGATAAATCGGCAAGACAGATAGCCAATTAGTATCATGATTATATCCCAAGCTATCTTTACATCCGATTGCACTGGCATAATGATTACGAAACGTTTGCGGTACCGCTTTTTGAGGGCCAGTTGTCCCCGATGTAAACATAATCGATGCAATGTCATCTAAATTAAAAAATGTATTTAATAAATTAGAGGTTGAATCACGTTGCACCACAGTTTCGTTCGATGTATCATATTGAACGTCCATTGTGTTGCCCAGCAAACCGTTCATTGTAATATCCGTACCTTCGAATTCATTATCATCCAGCGATACAATTTGAAACCCTCGCAATTCCAGTGGCAAGGTACAAAAAATCAATTGTACATCTATTGACCTCATCTGATTCGTCATTTCATTCGGTGTCAATCTTGTATTAATCATTGCAATTTCAATATTAGCCAGCCAACATGCATGAATTAAAACGGCAGATTGAATGGAATTATCTATGTATAGTCCAACACGCGACTGTTGATAAATTTTCAGTTTCGTAGCCAAACGATACGCCTTAAGATATAAATCTCGATAGGTGTAGGAAACTTGACCATCAGTAATCGCAATATGTTGGCCATTTTGTTGTGCTTGTTTATTTAACCAAAAATCCATACTCTATTCCCCCATATTCATTTACATTATAATTATAACGATTTTATGACATTCTAGCAGTGGTTATGTTTAAAAATATAAAAAAGTAGACGCATTGATTCATTGATATGATTGTTATAATGGCAAATACATATCGTAAAATAATTTGTCTACTTATATCATTTATGATTTTTTAATTTTTAATGTAATTCTATCATTTTGATGTGGTGATTTAGCAATTGAGACCAAATCATCTACGTCATTAATAGATTTCTGATCAATATTCTGTAACGCACTTAAATGAAAAACTTCATCATCTAAATTTTCAATCAAGTATATATAATAAGTTACCTTGTCCTTTTTATATTTTAACGTTTGCCAAAATTCTGGATTGCAAGGTAAAATTTCATTGGGTATGTATTCAATGAATAAGTAACGTTTGCTTCCCACTTTATTAATAAAATACTTTGCAGTTCCCATTTCCAAACCTTTAACTTGTGCATAATCTGCTGAAAAATAAACACTACCGATATTCTTATTGTGTTGTTGTATATCAAAATGTTGACCTTCTATTTTATTACTCGTGCCACAACTACTTAAAATAATTACAACATTTATTATTAAACAAACTTTCATCCACTTATGTTTTAAAACTTTCTTCAAAACCAACACCTCTAAAAATAAGTACACCATATTATACCAATGTCATTTTATAGCTTGATTAAATATTTTTAACATATTTATTTCAATTTAGAAATGACACAATTTTAGCTTTTTCAAATTAGCATACTCACAATGTAAAAATAATTTTAAATTTTCGAAAATAATTAAAGTATTCTCACTACTAATTTGATAGAATAATATTATGTGATTTAGTGAAAGCGTTTTACACATAAGCAACTCCCTCTAATTAGCATCAAGTTTTTTACAGAGATTCATGAAATTAACATACAAATATAGAGGAGATTAACTATTGAATACTGAAAACAACAAGAATCAAAACCAAACTGATAAAAGTTCTGAAAGACGTGGCATGTTAAAAGGATGTGGTGGCTGTCTTATTTCTTTAATTTTATTAATTATCTTAATATCATCATGTTCAATGCTTATAGGTAACAATGACGATTCATCATCTAATAAATCGTCAAAGACAGAAACGAGTAGTAAAGACAAAAATAAGAAAGAAAATAAGTCGGAATCCGATAAAAATACTGACAAAGATAAACAAGAAACAGATACAACAGTTACAAATGAAAATTCAGAGTCGAGACAACATGACAATACACAATCTACACCTCAAGATAAATCATCAAATGAAGAAACTAATACAAATAATATTGATGACAACCCACAAAAGAGCCTTAAAGATAATGATAAGTCAAAACAAAATCAGCAACCTACACAGCCAAAGACTTCACCTGAACCAGAAACGAATACACAACAGTCATTTTCAAATTGTACGGAACTAAGAAAAGTTTATCCTAATGGTGTAAATGCAGGTCATCCAGCCTATCGACCTCATCTTGATAGAGATAAAGATCAACGTGCATGTGAACCAGGTAAAGGTTAAGCAACAAGCGATAAAAATTTATTCAAATTGTATTTAGCTTGATACACAAATCACATAGTTTATAATGAGGGAGATTTTTTAGGAATGAGTAATCAATTTAAAAGCGAAGAAGAAAAAAGGCAATGGGAACAATTCCAAGCCTTTCAAAAGCATCAAAACCAGCAAAATCAACAGCACCAGCAATACGGACAAAAGAAATCTAGAAAAGGATGGTTCTGGGGTTGTGGTGGATGTCTAGTTTTATTTATTTTAATTATAATCGGTATTTCAGCTTGTACAGCTGGTATCACTGGTAACCTTGGTGGAAATAATTCTAAGGAAACGAACAAAACACATAAAATTGGTGAGACTGTAAAAAATGGTGACCTTGAAGTCACAATTAATTCAGTTGAAACTATGAAATCAGTTGGTCCATCTATCGCACCAACAAATGCAAAAGGTACATTTGTCGTTGCTGATGTGACGATTAAAAACAAAGGCAAAGAAGCGTTAACAATTGATAGTTCGATGTTTAAACTAAAATCAGGTGATAAAACATTTGAAGCCGATAATACAGGCTCTATGTCTGCTAATCAAAATGACAACGGTAGTATAGAAAATTCATTTTTCTTACAACGTATAAATCCAGATAGCACTGCTCAAGGTAAAATTGTTTTCGATGTGTCAGAAAGCATAGCCAATGCAAAAGATAAAAAATTAGAAGTTATTTCTAGTTTATTTAGCGTCAAGAAGATTACATTTGATTTATCCGATGCTAAAAAAACATCAAAAGCTAAAAAAGATAAGCAAGATACAGAGGTAGCTGTTGCGAGTTCAAATAGCGCTAATGTAAATTATGAAGCTTCCGTTGATACACCTACTTCGTCTTCTAGTACGATTAATGATTCTGAAGAAAGTGAACAGTCTAGTAAAGATGAAGATAAACAAGATGTGTCTCAAAGCGATAAATCTAGTGTAGAGAAAAATGAATCTAAAGAGGAAACCGCTCTTGTAGAGTTAGCACCTCAAAGCAAACCTGCTACAAGTGACGCACCACCTAGCCAAAATATTCACAATGAAGATAGCATGTACGACGCTTCAACAGAATAAAATTTCAGGGTAGCTCGGCTACCCTTCTTTTACGGAAAAATTAATTATACATAATGAAATCAAGGAGATTAAACAAATGAAATTCAAAGCTATCGTTGCAATCACATTATCATTGTCACTATTAACTGCCTGTGGTGCTAATCAACATAAAGAAAATAGTAGTAAATCAAATGACACTAATAAAAAGACGCAAGAAACTGATAACACTACACAGTCAAATACAGAAAAGCAAATGACACCACAAGAAGCCGAAGATATCGTTCGAAACGATTACAAAGCAAGAGGCGTTAATGAATATCAAACTTTAAATTATAAAACAAATCTTGAACGAAGTAATGAACATGAATATTATGTTGAACATCTAGTCCGCGATGCAGTTGGCACGCCTTTAAAACGTTGCGCTATTGTTAATCGACACAATGGTACGATTATTAATATTTTTGATGATATGTCAGAAAAAGATAAAGAAGAATTTGAAGCATTTAAAAAGAGCAGCCCTAAATACAACCCAGGTATGAATAATCAAGCTGAAACAGAGGGTGAGTCAGAAGACATTCAACATCATGACATTGATAATAACAAAGTCATTCAAAATGACACACCAGATCAAAAAGTCGACGATAAAAATGATAAAAATGCTGTTAATAAAGAAGAAAAACATGATAATGGGACAAATAATTCTGAAGAAACTAAAGTTAAATAATGGCATATCAAAATTTTAAATCTAATATGGAAGGTATTATTAATTTGAAGAAATTATATATTTTTTTAATAGCGATTAGTTTACACATATTAACTAACTCTGAAGAAGCTTATGCTGATGTCGGCGTTCAAAATTTAAGAAATTATTATGGGAGCTATGAATATACAGATTTGAAAAATCAAAGTGATAAAAATAATCCTCAAAGTCATCAATTAGAATATGAAGTTGAAGGTAAGACACTTTATTCACAATTTTCAAGTGAACATGATGTTAAAAGACTTAAGTCAAAAAAAGTTGATATCTTTGGAATTCCCTATACTGGTATCACACAAAACGTTGAATATATATATGGCGGAATAACTTTATCTAATGATTACTTAGATAATGCTAGAAATATTCCGATAAATCTATGGATAAATGGTCAACACAAAACAATTTCTACTGATAGAGTATCCACAAATAAAAAACAAGTAACCGCTCAAGAAATTGATGTTAAATTACGAAGATATCTTCAGGAAGAATATAATATTTATGGTCATAATAAAACAAATAAAGGGCGAGAATATGGAAACGAATCTAAGTTTAACTCTGGATTTGATAAAGGGAATATAATTTTCCATTTAAACAATGGCGCTCCATTTTCATATGACCTTTTCTATACAGGTCATGGTCAACCTGGAGACTTTCTTAAAATTTATAATGATAATAAAACAATTGATTCAGAAAATTTTCATTTAGATATAGACCTCTCACTTTCTAAAATAAATTAAAATACAATACAACTTAGGAGCCGTACATGAAACTATTCTTTATATTTAACTTCATTCTAAATACTATTATGTCTCAAGTAGACTATTCTGATCCAACGCCAAACCAACTAAACAAAACAAGCCAATATGAAGGCTTAATGTATAATATGAAGGCACTCTATGAATCAGATCCTGTATCTATTGAAAAGATAAAATCATATGATCAATTTTTATCTTTTGACTTGATTTATTTTTATCAAACTTCACAATATAACAGAATTAAAACCGAATTAACCAATGATCTTTCAAATTATTATAAAGATAAAGACGTAGATTTATTCGGAGTAAAGTACTTTGTGAATTGTTATTTCTCAGATAATAAAGACATCAAAGAAAATTCACCAAGTGCCGATAAGGTATGTATGTATGGTGGGGTCACAGAGCATGAAGGTAATAGAACTAAACCGTTTGGTCATACGATAGTAGTTGCTGTATATATCGACAATAGAAATAGTCGCTCATTTACCTTATCAACAAATAAAGATCATATTACAGCTCAAGAATTAGATTATAACGTTAGAAATCAGTTAATTAAAGATGAACAATTATATGAATTTGAAAGTTCTCGTTTTGAAACAGGCTATATTAAATTTATTGAAAACGGTAAAGCTGTATTTTGGTATGATCTAATGCCACCCCCAAATTTTTCGCAGAGTAAATATCTAATGATTTATAAAGATAATAAAACTTTGTTATCTTCCAAAACTGCAATTGAAGTTCATTTAACAAAGAAAAAATAATGAATGACAGCAACAAACTCTACATTCCACCTTAAAAAGCGATTTACGAAAACTGTAAATCGCTTTTTATACAACTTAAACAGATAATATTTATCAAATATGTATTCCTAAATTATACAGCCTTAATCCAGCAGCTACTTTCGAAACTTCCAATTTAATTGATATAAGATTTAATAGTTTGTTTCGTTCTTTTTCAGATAAACCGGAACTTAAATTGATATTATTGACTTCATAAAAACTATAAACTAATGCCTCTATTTGCTTTTTAGGCATAAGTAAGTTGACTGAAAACTGATTTACGTCGCTTTTATAAATCATTTCATGTAAATTCTTTAGACTATTATCATTACAATCTCTCCTTAAGTCTGTATTTTTAAATAAATAACGGCCCAATTCACGAGCTATTGAAAATCTTGTATTATTAATCGAGTGATTATTATTGATATAAATCGTTCTTCCACTTAAATAACTCGAAGTGTTACCCTACATTTTAATAAATTTAACTGTTAAATTAAGTTGAAATAATAGTTTATCTATGTCCACTGCAAAGGAAAACATATAGGTGTAATGGACCTTTTGACAGAGAAAATGATAAAACCAGCAGTTAAGGGAAGAAAAATAAAATTATAAAGTTATATAGGAGCATCAAAAATGGGAAAAATTAGAGGCCTAAAAAGAAAATTTGGCAACAGTTTGAGAGATTATAAAGCGTATCTAACACATTATAATGGTTATATAGAGTTATATGTACCACAAGTTACATACAAAGAAAATACAATTCATGGCTATAGTGCATCAAAATTTCTTGTTAAAAATACAATTAAAAACATGCCGAGTGGCGCGAACTATATTTATATATTTGATGAAAATAATACTTTGAATAATCATGTGATAATAACTAATGAAAAAGAAGAATTAAATTTAGGTTTAATTAAGGATCAAAATGGTACAAAGCCAGTGTATATTAAGAACTTAGAAAAAAATTACAATCTTAAGTTTGAGCGACATTTAGCATCTTGGGAAATGAAAGAAATAGAATATTTACATTTAGAGGATGAAGATAAAGAAGATATACTTTATATTGAAAAAGAGGATGATAAAGTAATAGCAATTACAAACATTTTATGGACTTGCTCTGGTTTCAACGATATTTGATCAACTCAATAATGAGTCGCCTAGGTTTATTAAAAACTTCTTTAAAGGGTTGTTAAATTATAAATATGATTTAAATATTTGTCTGAATTTTTAATTATTGATTTCACTTCGTCTACTGAAATATTTACATGTGGATAATAAATAATTTTTTGTTGCATCTTTTCTGGCTCTTGTAATACCTTTCGAAAATTCATTTTTATTATTTTTTGCTATCTGATCTGAGATATTATTAAGTTTATTGACATGCTAATGTATGTCTTTTTTAATACTCGATAAAATATAATGTACCTTTGTAATTTTATCTATATGACAGTTGCTAATTTAAAAATTACTTAATTCTCTCTCTTGTAATTAATTATAAATATGTTGCTACCCAGTCGATTAGTATTTACCCGATTCCTAAAATAATCATATTCATTCGATTACAACAATTTTTCATTGAATTTTAAAATTCAAAAGACAAACAGATAATAAGAAATTTTTATATTTTAACTTAATATATGTTTAAGAAATTTTTATATTTTAGTTAATTGTTGTTTTTTGAAATCAATATTATATTTACCTTGTAAACGTTTACAATATAAAAAAAGGAGTAATTAAAATGAATAAAAAAATGTTGAGTAAGGTATTAGTAGCAAGTGCTTTAGTGTTAACAACCTTAGGATCAGGAGTACATTCTTCATATTTAGGATTAGATACACACAAAGTTGTCAAAACAGCAAAAGCAGAAGAAAATTTGTCAAAAAATGATGTTTGGAAAGGAATCAGGTCTTCGTTAACTCTTTCGAATATTATTAATGGAAATGGATATGAAAATATCAAAGTAAGCTATTTAGATAAAAAAGGTCAATTAATACAATTTGCATCGACTGCGAATCATGATACTTTTCCCGATGAGTCAAAAAATTATTCCAAATTAACTCAGATAGAAATTGAGAAAACTAACATTCCATCTGAAGACTTTAATACAAGACTTAATGCTAATAAAACTTGGAACACTTTTACTCAAAAATTAAAGGATGCTGGTTTATTAAAGAATGGTCAAAAAGTAACTATCCAAGCAACTAATACAACAACATCTACAACAAATAGTATTACTGGCAGAGTAGGTGAAACATTAAATGATAAAAATGCTGATCCATTAGTAAAGCGTTTCATTAACAAAATTACAATTGAATAAACCTTGTACTCAAATACCTTAATTCATAAAACCTTAATAACTACCCTTTCATACAAACCACCTAGCCCATAATAAATTAAAACGCCATTTTTATTTCAAATAGTGGATAAATAAAAAACCATTCCACATTAACTTTGGCAAGTTGGAATGGTTAAAAAATATTTTTAGAAGCCAACGTTTGGCTTACTAAGACGACATGTTCGCGCATGTCGTCTTATATTTATATAATAACATGCAATTCAATAAAATGTCTAACCAATAAATCGCAGTTAAATTCAACGTTATAAACTTTGCAAATGATTTTATTACCCTAATCAATCGCGCCTAATACCCCTTCTGCCAAAATACAAAATCATTTTGTATTTTTATCTTATCAATGCTCTTTTCTCTCTTTTCAACACAATTTAATTTCATTTATCTTTAACGAATCAATTCCTAATCTTTAATTGTTCTACCGCTCCACTTATTAAATCCTTTAAAGAGTAAAAATGCTAATAACAACGTGATAATAATATAGATCACCATTGTCAATGTAACTGGTATACTCCCTTCAATATACATATAAACGTAACGTGTAGCATAAGTGATTGGTAAATAGAACCACGAATGATCTCCGAGCACTTCTAATCCAAAATAGACATTAAAAATAAATATTAAAATTCCGGCAACAATAGCCATTACATCTTTAATGAAAATACTAAAAATAAATAGTAATAGTAATATAATTACATTGAAAAATAATGATACGCCAATAAACATAAGTGCTATTTTTATATCATGTGAATGCCACAATAAATTAATTGATGCTAATAGAATACATATGGCTGTAATAGTATAAGTAAAAATCATTGATGCATTTAACCAATTAAGCCTATTAGCTTTTCCTAAAATATGATTAAAGTGACCAATATTTTCTTCAAAATTAATGACTTGATAAACGTTAATTGAAATTAAAAGTGATGTAATAGCATTAAAACTTGCTGTATACAAGCTTATTTGTCGACCATTCCATTCATTCACGTTTAGATACCAATTTATAAATAATATAAATAGTATGGTTACAATAATAGGTACAAATGTGAGCGCTTGCTTCGAAAATTTCAACTTACATGACTTTAATTCGTTAATTATCATTTTAATCGCCAACTTTTCTTATTATTTAAAAATGTTAATATCGCGAAAATAATGACGCTAACAATAATCGAAATATATAATGCATTGAGGTCATTAAAGTATTTTGAATTATGGTCTACAACTAAGCCATTTGGTAATATGCCCAGCGTAACAAGCGGAACTCTCTGCATTATCGCCCATGGTAGCACCCAAAATAAACTTTTCAGTGTTAAAAATATGACGCATATAACTGATAACACTAAGTTTATTAAAATTGATACAAACACCCCAAAATATCGAGTTAATAAAAAGTTGAGAGGTATTAATGGTAAAGATACAACATACATCAACAATATTGTAACCAATAACAACATAGCATTAATCGGATGTGGATTAATTATAAGGTCACCTATATAAGCAATAATGTATACTAAAAAGCAATGTACTAAAAATGCTAATGATAAAATGACAATCTTTGCTCTTATTTCTTTTGTAATTGACCAATTATTACTTAAGTAATAATTAAATGATTTATTTCTCATTTCAATTTTAAATAATGAATTACAAGCCATACACAGTACAATCGGTATGAATGCAATTGGCCAAATATTAAATAGTAATGTTATATATGGTGATAAACTATTCGCTATTCCAGTATTACTTTTGGCGAATAAGACTGTGAAAATAGCAAAACAAAGAAACACTAGCGGGCTTATTAATAACACATACATACTGAAAGAATTTTTAAATTTGATACCTTCTATCTTTAAATGTATCATTTGTAATCTCCTTTCGTTATATTAAAGAATATATCTTCTAAGTTTTCATCTTTGTTATTTCTTTGCTGATATTTTAGCTCTCCTTCATGAATAATACCGATATGATCTGCTAAAACTTGGATTTCAGATAAAATGTGACTTGAAATAATGATACTGGTACCTCGTTCTGTTAATAATTTTAAAAGTTCTCTAAGTTCTTGTATTCCGTATGGGTCTAGACCATTAGATGGTTCATCTAAAACTAAAATTTCTGGCTTTTTAATCAATGCCATAGCAATTCCAAGTCTTTGTTTCATACCTAAAGAAAAGTCCTTAACTTTTTTCTTTTTATCAACATTTAAATTGACTAAACTTAAAACATTATTAATTTCACTGAAATCAACACTTTCATTTAAACACACGATTTTCAAATTATCTTGTGCACTTAAATGGTTATACGTCGCTGGTGTTTCAATAAGAGAACCAACTTTGTGTAAATCGTTGCGTTTCATTGGTTGATTGTCTAACAATATCTCTCCAGAATCTTGTTGAAGTATGCCACAAATAATTTTCATGAGTGTCGTTTTACCAGCACCATTAATGCCAAGTAATCCATAAACTTCGTTACTTTCTAAAGTGATATTAATATTCTTCAATACATCATGATGTTTAAATCTCTTTGAAATATTTTCAGTAACTAATTTTGCCATAATCAAAAACTCCTTTACCTTTTTAACTTGCTCTTTGACTTGTTACATTTAAAGCTTTATACACATCAAGTTCACCATGTCCATATCTACTAAATGATTTATTATTCTTCGATGTGCCATGCTGATATAACAACTCAATCGCTTTATCTGGATGTTTTTCAAGATTATATTTATCAATTATTAAAGCTAACGCACCCGAAACTTTAGGTGTGGCTAATGAAGTCCCAGCCTGATAAATATATCTTCCGTTATTGGCAGTAGTTAAAATGTTCTCCTTATGCATATACCCTTCATTCATCCATTTATCCACACCAAATTGATTTAAATAAGCAAATGAACCCCCAGGCGCAACAATATCAGTATAATTCATACCAAAATTGGAAAACTCAGAAAGATTACTATTTTGATCTGTTGATCCTACTGTAATAACATTCTCCATAGATGCAGGAACATCTTTCACTTCACCATTCCCTTGATATTTACGCTGTAAATTTAGTTTCTGTTTGTCATTTACATCAATTCCATCATTACCAGCTGCAGCAACAACGATAGATTTTTTCTTCTTGGCGTAATTGATTGCTTTCTGTAACGCATCGTATTCTACTTTTTCATCTTTCCTAAAAGTTTGATGTTCATTTTTGTCTAAAATAGTATAACTACCAACACTAATATTAATGACTTGATTTCCATCATTTGCCGCTTGAACAATCGCTTTTGATATCCATAGTAATTCTGTCTTTTTACTACCAAAAACACGGTACATTGTAAATTTATTATTTGGTGCGACACCTATTAATCTACCATTAGCACTCGTTTGACCCGACACCATCGTGCCATGTCCTTTCCTATCACTGATATCGTGCGCATCACCAGTCTCTTCTGGTTCAGTACCTCTGAAACCGTTTAAAGGTACTAAATTTTTAGAATCAGTCGAGAAATTACTTTTCAAATCATCATGGTTTTGCATCACACCTGTATCTATGATTGCTATTTTAGTCTTAGCATTTTTGGGCAAATCATCATACGATGCACCATTATTTGTTATTTTATTCATATCCCATTGCCTTGAAAATAATGACTCATTTGAGGCTCTGTCTATTGTTTTCTCACTAGTAATACAAGTTGAACATGTAGCATTAATATATTGAACTTCATTTTTATAGTTTGCCAATGAATTGGCATTCGTTTTTGTCATTTTAATCTGTGCCACATGTAATTCCGGTATATTATATACAACATTCAGGGACTTCTCTTTAACTAACTTGTTAAATGTTGCCGTATTCTTATATTCAACACTGTAATACTGTTCTACTGATGCTGATGCAGTACTCATTGTAATAGATATTAAAAGACTCAATATTATTAAACTAGAAATAACCCGCTTTATAATCTTCATCTTCTTATCTCAAATGAATTCCAGAACTTTATATGGTTCTGGTGCGACAACATTCTTTTTAAATGTTTTAGACGCTAATTCATAACTTTCTGAAATATTTGCTGGGTATATTGATACACCATAATCTTTTAATAATCGAATATTATTTTGAGTAATTGGGTTTTCCCACATGCGTAAATTCATATTTGGGAAGATAAATAGTTTGTCAAATGCTGTATGACAAATGGTTAGTAATAAATTGTCACATATGCCATTTGCAATTTTGTTAATCGTATTTGAAGTTGCAGGAATAATTAAGATTTTGTCATGTTTATTTACTATATCCACATGATTTAAAAATGGGTTTTTAATTTCATCATAATAATTATCACAAAATTGTTTTAAAATCTCACCATTAATAAACTTTCTGCCATTCGTTGACGCAATTACATTTACTTCATCAAATTTTGATTTCAATTCAATAATATAGTGGCTAATGTTGATGCTATTTACTGAGCCACACAAACAAATTAATACATTTTCTCCCATGATATACGCCTCCATTCAGCTAATTAAAAACGCATTGGTCCAATTTTTTTCATTGAGAATGTTTATATTTTGAAGTGTTATCAATAATAGATAGACCCCTATTTCTCCTTCTAAAAGACCAACTTTCCCACTTTTAATTTCGCCTTGCTTATTCTCGTTAATGTCTATAAAATTCACCAGATGATCTTCCTTATAATGAGAGATCAGTTTATTGGTTAATTCAGTAATATAATCAGAAACTTCGTCTAACTCAAAATGCAAATTCATAATTGTTAACATTAATATTTGTGAAGATAATCCATGACAAATAGTAGGACTTATTAAATTTTCCTCCTTATCATTTATCACTTGTAACATCACTTTTTTAGACATTTGAATAATTTCTTCATCTTGTAGTGCTTGCCCAATTAAAAACATCGTTGTCATTACTCCCGTATTGCCATAACACCAACCATTCCGAATAAAATTGAAATGATTACGTTCTGAAATTAAATCATATCGCTGTAACCATCTATAATTGCTACAAAATTTTTTGTCCATAATAAATTTGTACATGTCTTTTAATATATGCTGATGATTTTCAATAGTAATTCCTTTAATCACACATAATGCAAATAACGACATTGGTCCTAGCACTCCATGTGCAAGTCCAAGATTGATATTACCTTGTGTAAAATAATTTTTATCAGACTCTAAAAATTGACTTTCTTGTGGAACTACCCAGCTATTTTGAGAATATTGAATGTCTTTAAAATATGTTAATATTCTTTTTAATGTTTTAACATTTGTACCACTTACATCTATCCGATTTAATAAATATCGCCCTATCCCAGCTAATCCGCTGATAGTGTCATAATTTAATGGATTTAATGGTTCTTGTAATATTTGATCCAATTTATTTTCTATTTCATTCACAATGACATCATCAATATTATTTAAAATATTTTGATAATTCCTGCCATTTTGTGATGCTATATCCATTGAAAATGCAATACCTGAAAGCCCACCAAATAAAGAATTATTATATTGATGATTTTGTAAATATGGCGCTAATTTCATGACATACTTGTGCACAATATGTTCAGTATTTATGTTGAAAGATTTTTGATAAGCATCTAAAAATAATATTAAACCTGGAATACCATGCGATAACGTTACTGGTTCAAAGTAATCAGTTTCAGTGGAGGCTTTTGAAATAAAATCATCTACTTCTGAAATATCTTGAAACTTTTTCTTCAAAATTAGATTCAAATCAGTCATTTTTATCACCACACCAATACTTTTGAGTTTTATCAATTTCTTTTACAATAGATAAAACAAAGGTTTCTTGGTCCTTATCAATGCCAAATATTCGATTGCAACGCATATGAATTAAACTACCAATTATCCTTGACCTTTTCGTAGTTAACGGTTTTTTAAGTCCTTCATTTAACTTACTCAAAATTTGTCCGTCATCTTTTAAAATCCGATAAATTTCACTATCGTATTTAGCGATGTTTTCGAAATTATTAGCAGGATTACATATAGTTACGAGTTCATTTTTTAAAGGCCTAATTTCTTTACTTTTAAATGAAGTAGGTACATAGTTATTTACAATTTCCATACGCTCTTCATTCGAAATCGACAACATTTCAAATAAATACATTATTGAAATAGCAACAATAAATGGTCTCTCAAACTTAAAATCATTTTCAATAATATTGACAGCTAAATTCGTGTCATATTCAAAAAAAGATTCTATTTCATTAATCGTGTTCTTTCCACCATATCTAAAATATTCTGGCTCGTATGATACAAATTCATAATCTGAAACTTCTGTCGTTTGACGAACATATGATAACCAATTTTTCATGATACTATATATTTCATTATAATTTTCGTCATTTCTGTATAACCTCAACTTTATAATGTCACCTTGTTTGATATAGCGCATTAAAAAATATTGATCTATATCTCCCTTGTCTTTATGATGTTTTACAAATGGATACAAATTATCGATGATAAATGTATTTTGCGAAGGTTTATCAATATATATATGTAATGCAAACCATTCTTTATCATATTCAATATCTGTATTTTTATATTTTGGAATTTCAATTTCAGGTCCACAATATGCAGTTTTTTTATAAACAGGTGTAACAATTTCATACACATGGTCATTGTTTGATTGTGGTAAAAATGTTTCTACTAAACGCACACGTTTATGCTTCTTATATTCTTTCATCAATAAATATCTGTGATTAACTAATGATAAGTTTAGTAGAAGTTTGTTATCTCCATATACTAAATTAACCATAGTGGGTATATTAAATTGTTGTTTATACTTTAAAAACTGTTGATCCCATTCATCATTTTTTGGTATAGGTAACACCATTTCATTAATTTTCCAATATGCTGGTTTAAGAATTACATTTTTATATCTGATTCGCGGTGAATAACTGAATGAATCAATACTCACATCATTCATAGGTTCAATGTATTTCACTGATTCCATTGAAATTCCTCTTAACAATCGATATAAATTATTCTCTTTAAAATAGTTATACATATTGTTTGATTCAAATAGTAATCTTTTATTTAGTTGGCATGAGTATAAATATAATTTATTAAAGGTAGCACCAACGTAAATGTCATCTAAGTGAAGCTCATACTTCGAATCACTATAACTACTTCCTAAATTCAATGAATATTCATATGATTCATGATTAGTTAATACATTATGATTTCGCGGGTATTTCGGTAAATTATTTACAGAAATCATTTCTACATTATCATCACGCATCATCTTTTGATAATAATGTCTTTTTTCATGTTCTAATTTTTCTAAATTTTTAGTATCAATTAAATGATGAAAACGTCCAAATGTAGCGCCAGCATTAAAAGACGCTGTTAGAGGACTAATAACAACGAGCTCATTATACTTATTGTAGTAGTAATCACCAATGTATAGTTCAGCGTATACATCAGCGCTCATTGGTGCATGATAATTATTGATAGTGTTATCGTTAATCAATGACTCTACATCTTTATCGTTGATGACAATTTCATCATTGTTTCTCAAGGCATGTAAGAATTTTTGTTTTAGCATTACAATATTATTTCCGTCGGTTTCTTCTTCTTGAAAAATTGTTGTCCCGAAACCTGTTATATCCGAAATTAAATCTTTAACATTAACGAGTTGTTCAAATCCATATTTTTCAATAAAACGGTTGTGAAGATTTTTCAAATCTGTTAATCCGATATTATTTCTCGATAAAAGCCACAATAAGTACGTTGCTTCAGATATTTTTGTTGCTATATCTTGATGTAAATGATTGTTAATCATATCTATTTTGGTATCAATTTGAAGATAGTTTTTACATTTGAACAGCGCCTTCATATGCTGAATGATGTCTTTATATATTTCCTCTCCAAATCCAATTTCTGTTTTTTCATAGGCTAATATCAAATTCTGGATTTCTCTAATTTTTTCTACAAAATCATCATTATGTAAAGAAAGTTTATTTAAAATATAATTTAAATTATCGCTATTTGTTAACGGTGGTCTGATTGTTGAATATATAATTTCCTTAGAGACAAGATTATGAATGTATACTTGTACTTTAGAAATATCATTAATTTCAAATTCCCGATTTATCTTTTCAGCTAAATTTGAGAAAGTAATGTTATTTTGTGTCACAATAGTTTTGATGAACATGAGCAACTCACTATTTTTAATTGAAAAAGAGGTATCTTTATTGTTATTCAAATAAATTGCACTTTGTTCATTTAAATATATTCGCTCATTGATAATATGTGCTTTACTATTCCATATAACTTTCAAATTTTGATAATATTCATCATTACTCTCAATATAACTAATCAGTTTATATAACCACTCACCATCGACTTTCACATATTTTTGGATTCTATTTCCAACTTTAAGATGGGTTGGTTCACTTACAAAGCGTCCTATACTAATGCCACTTAATAATCCAAATGGCGTTGGACGAGTTGACATTCTAATTAAATATTTTAATAAACTTTCTTTTGCATCTCTAACCTTCTTGTTATCACCGTCAAAATTTATATCTTGTAAAGTACGATATAAGTTAAACGTAGTTGTTAGTATAGATTCTTTAATCTGAGCATTTAAATTTAAGTCGCTATATTTTACTTGTTCAGTATTTAAAAATGTATTGAAAAACTCAACTGATAATAAAGGCGTTCTAATCATACAAATATTTGATGGTTCATATATTGTGTTCATTTGTAGCACCTCACATATTTGAATAGACAAATAGAGCCCTTTCAGGCTCTATTTGCTGTAATCTTAACAGCAGAAGCTATTAAAACTACCTGTCTTACCACAACCAGGAGTACATCCAATGACACTAGTAATACGTTCGTCCCCTGCTGAATCATTAGTGTTGTTATTTGCTTTAACTTGCACGTCTAAATCAAGAACTTTTTCCATAGATAAAACCTCCTATTAAAAGTTGAAGTTAAGGCCCACTTCAATTGTCATATTATCCTTTTTGACACAATAAATCAATAATTTATATAATTATATTTTGTGAATTTTTTGTAAACACTTATTGATTTAGCAATACTATTTTGAATAATAGATTTTTGCGTATTTTTATTATTGTTTATTTTCAATAATAATTTTGCATCTAAATTATATAAACTAGAGTTTATTTAGGAATATTTTAATGGATGAATCTAAGTATTTATATAAATACTTGGACATTCTGAAGAGTGATTCTAATTAAAAATATGGTGTCAATTGACTGAGATTAATTAATAGATATTAATTCAATTTTATTTATACAAAATTTAACGATGAATAAGTGAAGTTATTTTAAAGATGAGGATAAAAACATGTAATTTCAATGACTTGATTGTCTTTTTAAATGACATGCTCTAATTGTTTCAATATGATAATCAAAACTTATTATTAGTTATATGTATAGTGCAGAAGCTAATTTTATAATACTAACTTTTTTAATAGAAAGAACTGTTAATCACCAAAGTGAGAATTTATTGAAAAACTCAACCGGTAATCAAAAGAGCTAATAATAAAATGATATGTATTTATTAAATAGGGCTCATTTTTTAGCCACTAATATATTTAAATAGATAAAAATAGAGCCCTTTCAGGCTCTATTTGCTGTTATCTTAACAACAGAAGCTATTAAAACTTCCCGTATTGCCGCAACCATAGCTACATAAAAAATGGCTAGTAACTCTTTCATCACCCGCTGAATCATTAGTATTATTATTTCCTTTAACTTGCACGTCTAAATCAAGAACTTTTTCCATAGAAAATACCTCCTATTTAAAAGTTGAAGTTAGGGCCACTTCAATTGTCATATTACATATTATTACACAATAAAGTTTATAATAATTATTTGTTATTAATTTGTAAATCAACATTAATTTGAATGTACACTTTTGATTGTGTAAGCATCTCACTTATTTTTTAATAAGAAAGAATTAAAAATTAAAGTATGAATCTTTTTCTTAATGCGTATTAGACACTTGCTCTTATATGGATATTAACATTTCATGCTATTTCCATTAAATTATTGGAGAATGAGCGATAACTTTATACTAATAATCTTAACTATTTGATACATAAAATTATGTATTGTACTATTCTTTAGTTTATTTTATAATTAATTGAATATATCGGCTGAAATTATATGGATAAAACTATGATTTTAGAACTCGTTTAATTTTTAAAATATATATTCACTTATGATTAAATGGAAGTAAAAACAATTAATCAGTTAAATAAAATAGGAATATAGTTACTGGGATTTATAATGTTCATTTACCCTCAGATACAAACAACTCTATTAAAGAGAGATATTTAGAGAGAGAAGCAGACACAGAGAGTATAAAGATTTCGATATATCTGAAGAAGATTAAAGAGCACAAGAAAGTAGAGACCAAGCATTAAGAGAGATGAGTCTAGAACCAGAAAAATATGAATAAAATTCTTGCTAACAGCTCTCACATTGTAATTTATGATTATATTAAGTCTAGTGATTATAGATTTAATATAATCATATACTCGTACTGGATAAAGCTGGCAAATATACAGTTGAATGTGTAAAACGCTCTGAAACAAAATGACACATAGGTTATTCAAGTGAATTGTAAAAATTAATACTTACGATTAAGATTCTATTGATGAATTCGAAGTGATAGGTAAAGCTATTTATAGCTATCATATCTATGATTAATCGCGTATATATGGTGCTTTAATATAAAACAAATACAGGAGAAATGAAAATGAAAAGATTATTAAGTTTATTATTAGCTAGTACGTTAGTGTTAATCGCATGCGGAAATGATGAGAATAAGGAAGAATCTAAAAAAGAGGTTAAATCTAAAGAAAAGAAAATTGATAAGGAAAAGGAAAATAAATCGAAAAAAGAAAAGAAAAAAGAAGTTGCAACACAACAACCAGACAATCAAATAGCTGAACAACCCCAGTCACAAGAGCAAGCGGTTCAACAACCGCAACAACAAACATTACAAAATAGCATTCCTCAGCAAAACGCCCAAGTTCAGCAAAACGAAAAACAAAAAGTTGATTTAAATAGTATGCCTCCCACTGATTTTTCTACTGAGGGTATGTCTGAACAGGCTCAAAAACAAATTGAAGAGCTTTCAATGCAAAAAGACTATCATGGTCTATCACAAAAAGAATACAACGATAGAGTTTCTGAAATTATAAACAATGAGCATTAGTTCTACAGGGTAGTCCTCCTATCCTTATTTTTTGACAAATTTCAGTGATGATAAGTTTATCACAGATATGATAAAGGTAAACGTTTTAAAAAGAAACGTTTTAACTAAATGCGAAGCAACTGAAGCAAAATTTATAGTACTCAATAAAGTAATCAAAGCTTTTATTATTAGTGATACGACATCATTAATTGGCGGATTTTAATATTAAGTTTGACACCTATAGAATTTCATAGTAATTATCCTTGATTTCCACTTTTTGTAGAACCTTAAATTCAACTTAGATTTTAACAAAATAACTAATGAAGCTTATATTTACCGAGATATTAAACCAAAAAGACCATCCAGAAACAAATTAGAACCAATAATGTTAATAATAGTAAATGATAGAGCGCAAACTATAGCAGAACATGAGAACCTTGAGATATTAAAATGGTCTAATAAATCAAAAATCGTTGAAACTTTAACCTCATAAGTTAACAGTAGTCCCCCCTATTCATATTCTTTAATTTTCAAACCATATCGTGCAAATGAAAAAGCAAAAAACTTTTTTATTTGCACGTTTTATTTTAGAACAAAAAAGCAAGGTCAACGAGTCAAAGAATTAATTTCTTGACACGTATTTGACACTTGCTCTTTTAAGAATACTAACATTTCATTGTGATTCCGTTAAATTAACGGAGAATACGGGTTAACTCGATAGATTTATCCCTAAAGTATTAAAAATTGTACATTCTTAAACAATCAAAAATGTACGTTATTAAATTATCATTTCCACTGGAGAATCATGTCGACTAAAAGATTATAAAAGTAAAAATAAATTTAAAAGCACGACAATATTAAACCGCTAAAAAACGTCATTTTCAAACCGCTATTGACAGTCAATTCAAATAGATTTTTATCAAAGTAATATAAAACATATTTAGAATAAATAATTGAGAAAAATTAAATGATTCAACCGGCAATAAACTAACTACTTACATGAATCTATAAAACACTTAGAACAAAAGTTCGAAAAACGCACTTTATGATTGTATAGTGATATCAAATATACTTATCAGTGAGTATTAAGAAATACTTCCATTTTAATACTCTTAGAATCAACTACTTTATTATCTCCGTAAATATTTAAAAACTTATATGGAACAAAAGGTACTAGTTCTTTTTTAGGAAATAAGTCAAACCAAAAACTTGTATTGTCCTTTTCAGTAAATTTTATATATCCAGATTCAAATGCAGAACCATCAAACTCGTATAGCTTTTTTTCTTTAGTGAGCCAGTGTCTTGCTTTATAATCTAGTTCTTGAATAGTAACCATATTCTTATTTGTAGTTATTGTAAATCCAAGTGATTGTCTATTGTCGATTGTTACCTGTACAGTAATTAATTTATCTCTTTCATTTTCTGAACTATTAAATGTAAGACCACCATACATACAACAACCTCCAAAATTTTGGTTTATATCCGGTTCAGATTTAGGTATTATACATGTATAAAAATATGGAACACCAAAAATGTCTACTTTTTTACCTTTATAATTGTTAGCTAATTCTGTATTTTCTAATTCCGTTTTAACCTCATTATAACTCTTATACTCAATTGGAAAAATTAAATCATGAGATAAAAACTGTCTAGAATTGATAACTCCTCTTCCTTCAACAGGTGGAGACATATAAAGATTCATTACATTTCCCATAGTTCCCTTATTACTTTTATAATCACTTACTTTATTTAGTTCGTCTATTTTAGGATCAGGTTGGACATTCGCATAATTTATATTATGAAAAACTATATCTAGAATCAAAATAATAATTACAGTAGATAATTTCTTCATAAAACCTCCTCTAACTTATTCAGTCTATTTGACAATGAAACTTATTATAAATTCACGCTTATAGATAGTTCAGGTTGTAGTGTGTCAATAGCATTAGTTTTAAAACTAAAAATTCACTAGCAGAATAAATTAACATTCTATTTATCATTATTCCTAATTACAACAAATAATTTTAAATCCGTATTCAAGATAATATATAAATTTCAAATTTTTCTACAATTCAAATCGTTGTCCCATCATATAATAGTTTAATTTCATGATTCAGTTGATAATCATCAATCACTTAATCTTTATATAAAAATACATCGATATGATAATTAGATGAGCTAACTGTTCTATTATCACTATAAAATTGAAAAAACTCTGCTCCTACTGAACCTTTTATGTTATATAAATCATAATAAAATGATTGATCTTGATGATTATGAGAATGAAAGAAAATGTATCCTTTTTGTATGTTACCGGTATCTTTATTGTATATTTTATATAAATTTTCTAATTTAAATCGAACTTTAGTATCTAATTCTTGTACTGTTACTTTAGCCTTTTTGGTTTTTATAACAAAACCTTCTTGTTGGACACCATCTTTAAATACATTAACGCCTATAACTTTCTCTTCATCTAATTGATTTCCATCATGTATCGTAACTCCTCCGTATAAGCATGATGTTTTTTCTTCAGTTAAGCCTACACATTTGTTTCCATAATACAGTCCATAAATATCTATATTATTTCCTTTAAATTGATTTGCTAAATCTGATGAGTTAAACTCAACTTTCAAACTAGAAGTTTTAAGTACGGATATATCAATATTCTTTAATATTATAGTGTTATTCAGTAGTTGATCTGTACTAACTTTATTTGAAACGTCTAATTGCCACGTGATATCAGTATAAAAGTTAGAAATACTAAACAATTTGCTACTTTCTATATCAGACTTTTTCTTTAAATCTTTTTTGTCTACATCAGCATTAACATAATTATTATTTATAAGACATAATAAAGTTATTATAATTGCAGCTATGCAGAACAATCTCATAAAATTTTTAATATTTTTTATAGTATTCTCTCCCTTAATTACTTTTTGTTAAATGAACTTCTACATTAATAGATTTACTCTCAACTGTTTTATTATCATTATAGAATAGTAAATATTTAGTCGGATAAAAATTTTTACCAGGTTCAGGCATCATATCATACCAAAAAGTATTACCATTTCCTTCGGTAAACTTTATATAACCAGTCTCATAAGGCGAACTTCTAAATTCATATAAATTTTTATGCTTAAGTAAATAGTTTCTAACTTTATAATCTACTTCTTGGGCTGTTATGTTTTTCTTATTAGTAGGTATGTCAAAAGATAATGAATTTCTCTCGTTTTCATAAACTTTAATTAAGATATTATGCGAGTTATCAGTTAAATTATTTTTATCTATTTGATTTCCATCATGTTCTGTCACACCACCATACATACACGTTTTTTCAATTAATCTACCATCATTTAATTCCATATTATCCGCTGAAAAATAGCATTGATAATAATAGTTTGTCCCAAACAAATCTACGTTTTTATTTTTGTATTTATCCGAAAGGCTTTTATTACTAAATTCTGTTTTTAAAATTTTAGAACCACCAATTTTAGAGCCATTTATTTTAAATAATAAATCATGTTGTAAAAACTTTTCTTGGGCTTTAATGTTTATTTCTGATACGTATTTATCGTCATACAAATACCTAATATTATCCATTAAACCAGTGAATTCACTTGCTTTATTCAATTGTTCTGGTCTAGGATTTCCATTTAACATAAATAGTAAGCTGCAAGACTTAACACATATGAAAATAAAAGCAAATAATTTCATTCCAACAACTCCATATTTTAAATTTTTATAAATCTGATGTATTTCAGGGAATATTAAACGTACACATTACCCTTAGAGGCATTAAAATTTAAATAGTTAATTCATATATTAATTTCATATAATTTCGCATTTTAGTGTTAAAAAATAATTATCATTAGTTACTATCTTCATATGATATTTCGACATCAAGATGAAATTTTTCAGATTCTATTATTTTATTATCTTCATAAATTTTCAAAAAACTTACAGGCAGTCCATCTCCTGTATAAAACAAATCATATGAAAATGATTTTTCATCATTTAAATGAAATAAAACTCTCCCCTTATTAAAACCTGAATAAAATTTAGATTTATGACCATATTCATTCCCTTTACCAGTGTTATTATGACCATATATATTGTATTCTTCTTGAAGGTATCTCCTTAATTTAACATCAATTTCTTGTGCTGTTACTAGTTTTTTATTAGTTGCTATTTTGTCAGTAGAAATTGTTTTATGCTTGCCATTAACCCATAGATTTATAGGGATTTTTCTAACAGAATTTAAGTATTGTCCTGATAAAGTGGCCCCTCCGTACATGTATTTAGATTTACAAGGACCATTATAATCAATGCCAAAAATATCCAGTTTCTTTCCTTTAAATTTACTTATTTCGTCCCAATTATTAGATTCTGAGATCAAATCATTGGTACCGGTTGAAAATTCGAGTTGATTTGCAATAGGTAGGTTTTTATCTATGACTCCTTTTAAATCTATATAATCACGTTTTGTATAGAAATTTCTTAAGTTACCTACACCAATATCACCTTGAGCATACGAAAGGTCTTTAATGTTAAAAAATAATATAAAAACTAATATAAAACTATATTTAATTTTTTTCATGGCATTTCCTTTACTAAGTTATGATTGAAATACTTCAACTTTCGTCCTTATAAGATATTTCTACATCTAAATGGAATTTTTCAGTTTCGACAGTTTTGTTGTCATTATATATTTTCAGAAAACTTTCAGCTTGTCCTGTTCCAGTATCAAATAAGTCATAAGAAAATGATGAACCATCATTCAAATGAAATGATATTTTTCCTGTATTAAATCCAGAACTAAATTTTGACTTAGTACCATAATTTCTTCCTTTATTTGTATCATTAAAGCCATATATATTATATTCTTCTTGTAGATATCTTCTTAATTTAGTATCAATTTCTTGAGCTGTTACTAACTTTTTATTAGTTGATACTTTGTCAATAGATATAGTTTGATGTTCGCCATTAACCCAAAGATTAATAGGAATACGTCTGGATTTCTCTAAATAATCACCTGCTAATGTAACTCCACCGTACATATAACTTTGATTTGGACAATAACCACTATAACTTAGTCCGTATACATCTACGGGACGATTTTTGAATTTTTTTACATCCTCAACATTCATAAATTCAGCTGTTACTGTCGAGTTACCCATAGAAAAAACTAATTGATGTGAAAGATGATCATTTTCAGAATTAATATTTTGATGGTTTTCAATTGGATAGCTACCATAATAGTTCCTGAGATTCAAAACTCCGACATCAGCGGTTGCTATATGATTTTGCGAATAGCAAAACAAAAAAATAACAATGATAGTTAATCTTTTCATTTTTTTCTCCTATCTTTAAACTTCTCCATCTTTATTGCCCTTTAACTAAAAAATAAATTCATATCTTTTTATAAATAAACATGACTCTGTCCTGCTTATATATTATTCCTTGTTAATCCACTTTTGTTATCTATACTAAAATAGAAAGCTTTTTATAGTAATAAAGTTAGATTTGAATCACTAATCGTTCTTCGTCATTTACTAAGCTACTTTGTAAAAATATGTTAATATCTGTAGTTATTTATGGAATTGTAAATTGATAAGAATCAACTTTTTGATTGTTATGTAAATAAATAAACATCAATATGATAGTCTGATGAATCTATTGTTTTATTATCATTGTAAATTTGCAGATATTGATCTGGTAAATTACCTTTAATATAAAATAAATCATAATAAAATGATTCTTTATGCTCTGAGTGCGAATGGAATTTGATATAGCCCTTTTGCACATCGCTAGTCATTCTGTCATATAATTTATAATTATTATTTAATTTTGTTCTTACTTTAATATCAAGTTCTTGTGCAGTAACTTTCTTTTTATCTGTAGTAACGATAAATGTATTAACATTTACATTATCCTTATATACAGCTACACCTATATTTTTAGACTCGCTTAATTTATTATTTTCATGAGGTGTTACCCCACCATAAGTACAGGCAGTTTCCACTTGATGATCACCATAACAATGCGCTTTATAATACACACCATAAATATCTACCGTCTTTCCAAAAAACTCTTTGGAAATCGCTGATGAGCTAAATTCCACTTTTAAATCTTTAAATTCAGCAGATTTTCCATCTAACCAATTAATGCTTTTAAATAATAAATCAAAGTCTAAGAATTTTTCTGTCGTTGATACAATTGACTTCTCTATTGTAAAGCGATTATTTATATAGTCTTTATCAATGTTATGTAAAGCAATAGGGTCAACACTAGATTTCTTGCGTAAATTCTCAATTTTAGGTACTTCTTCATTTGCATATGCATTGTTTACACTGAATATTGCAATTAAATTCAAAAATACTAATAATATGCTAAAAATTACTTTGCTCTCTTTGATAATATCCCTCCTTCACTAAAAGTTTTTTCCTATAGAAACATTTCAATATAAACTAAAAATAAATTCTAATCTTACCCTTTAAATATACTCTAACCAAAATTTGGTTTGATTTCGATTTTAAAACCAAACAACCTTATTTACAATTGAACAAACATATTTTATACTAACCAACTCAGTGAAATAGACGCAAGTTTTAAAAATAGCGCTTAAAATGGATAAAACCATTTTAAGCGCTATAACGGAGAGTGAGGGATTCGAACCCTCGAGACGCTTGTGGCGCCTACACACTTTCCAGGCGTGCTCCTTCGGCCAACTCGGACAACTCTCCTCAATAATAAATATGTAATAAAAAAACAGAAGCGATATTTCACTTCTGTTTGTATGACTCCTACGGGACTCGAACCCGTGTTACCGCCGTGAAAGGGCGGTGTCTTAACCGCTTGACCAAGGAGCCATGGCTCCACAGGTAGGACTCGAACCTACGACCGATCGGTTAACAGCCGATAGCTCTACCACTGAGCTACTGTGGAATAATAATAGAAAATAATGGAGCGGGTGATGGGAATCGAACCCACAACATCAGCTTGGAAGGCTGAGGTTTTGCCATTAAACTACACCCGCTAATGTAAACGATTATGGGGCGGCTGAAGGGGATCGAACCCTCGAATGTCGGAACCACAATCCGATGTGTTAACCACTTCACCACAACCGCCATGAATTAAGAATGGTTCAGGACAGAGTCGAACTGCCGACACATGGAGCTTCAATCCATTGCTCTACCAACTGAGCTACTGAACCGTAATGGTAATAATAATGGCGGTCTCGACGGGAATCGAACCCGCGATCTCCTGCGTGACAGGCAGGCGTGTTAACCGCTACACTACGAGACCTATTAAATTAAAAACTATG
>NZ_PPQS01000044.1:34103-34621 GCF_002902405.1 Staphylococcus schweitzeri | reverse complement strand
CCACCGACCTTCGGGTTATGAGCCCGACGAGCTACCGAACTGCTCCATCCCGCGCTAATATTATTTTGAATTACCTAATTAATATACCATATTTAAAAAACTAAAGTCAAGAACTTTTTGAATTTAATTTAAATATTATCTCTTAAATAATTACTTAAATATCGTAGCAACACGTTCTCTGTTGAACACAAATATTAGTATATTCATTTTTGTAGTGTACGTCAACGACATTTTGAAAGTTTTTTGTGTAAAAAAACGCTTCTTCTTCCCTTTTATAATATAAGTGTCTAATAGTTGTCATAATTAATCATGAACTATTGAAAAAGATGTAGGAATCATAAATTTTATAATGCCTACATCTCTAGCCTATTAAAATATAATTATAATCTTTTTCACTAAAATGCTATGTCTCATACTGATACAACATAACACAACAATATACTACCTATCGTGTCATGTAATCTTGCATACGGTCTTGCAACGCTGTAAATGTCTCGAAGCCATCTTCTTCTAAAAAG
>NZ_PPQS01000044.1:2014-34087 GCF_002902405.1 Staphylococcus schweitzeri | reverse complement strand
GCATTCATTAAACGCTGAGTCTCTTTATATGAAACGTATTTATCATTTTTAGAACTCAATCCATAAAAATTGTCAACTTTCTTTTTAATATTATCGTAATCAATGGTTACATTGCTTAAATCAATATCTAAATCTATATTTTCTGCATCTTCTTTAAAGCCTGCTATACTGAAAAAGCCTTCAATCGGCTGGTCAATCATTTCAATATATTTTAAAGCTGTGATTGAGCCCAGACCATGGGTTACAAAATATGTATCCTTTTTACGTACATTAATTTGTTTCGTCATAGCTTCAATCCACTGATCCACTGTCTTCGCTTCAGGTGATTCAAAATTAAATAATGTTACGTCATATCCTTCTAAAGTTAAATTATGCTCCAACCATTGATACCAATGATTTCTACTATTTCCATGCATAGAATGAACAATGATTACATCTGTCATCTCATTCTCTCCTTTCAACATACTATCTCATTTTCTATTGTTAAAACTGTTACTATTTACTATTAATTGTAAAATAAAAGCACCTTAAATAGAAATGTTTATATCTCAAATTGACATTTCAAATTAAAGTGCTTTGTCATCTTTTCTATTAAATTTAGAAACGAATATTACTATGCGTATATATTCTTTATAACAATTCCAACATTAACGAATTTCCATCAATATAAAATGTAAAAGATACTTCACAGGCGTCCCAGTCCATAATCAACTTACAGCTCTGCGATTACTTCTTCAGCAGCAACCTTACCTTGCATAATACAATCTGGCAATCCAACCGCTTCAAAAGATGCACCAGTTACTCTAAGTCGCGGATATGTTTGTTTAATATGTGCTTGAATCTGCCTAATTTGTTGAATGTGACCAACATGATACTGTGGCATACTTTTCGTCAATCGATTCACAATTGTAAATTCGGGATCACCTTTAAATGTCATCATCTTACTTAAATCTTTACGCACAATTGAAACTAACTCATCATCAGTATGATCATCGACAACAGTGTCACCTGGTTTACCTACATAGGCACGAATCAACACCTTACCTTCTGGCGTAGTAAATGGCCATTTTTTTGACGTCCAAGTACATGCGGTAATGTCTGTATCACTCGTTCTCGCAATAACGAAACCAGTACCATCATAAGTATTTTCAATGTCTTTTTCATCAAATGCCAATACAACAGTCGCAACCGTTGTACTATCCATTGTTTTAAAATAATCAAACGCTGGATCTTGCCCGAACCAATTCAAAAAGACTTGATGCGGCGTTGTCACTAGTATTCCATCAAATACATCTTCTTGTTGATCACTGTAAACAATTTTATATTGCTTTTGAGACGTGATAATATCATCTACTGTCGTATTGTAGCGTATTGTCACACCTTTATTTTTCACATCTTGCTCTAATGCTTCAATAAATGAACTTAAACCATGCTTAAATTGTTTGAATTGTCCTTTTGGTGCACCAGGATATAATTGTCTTTGTTTCAGACGCTTATTTTTCTCATCCTTCATACCTTTGATTAAGCTTCCGAATGCCTCTTCTTTTTCTTTAAAATTAGGAAACGTACTCATCAAACTTAATTTATCGATATCCGTACCATAAATACCACCCATTAATGGTTCAATTAAATTTTCTAGTACTTCATTACCTAATCTTGCTCTAAAAAATGTACCTACAGAAATATCACCATCCTGCATTTGAGTAGGTTTTTTAAGTAAATCTAATCCTGCTCTTAACTTTCCAAGTGGTGAAATTAATTTAGTTTTCACAAATGGTTTGATATCTGTCGGAATTCCCATAATTGATCCACCTGGAATAGGATACAATTTGTTTTTCGCAAAAATATAAGATTGTCCAGTCGTATTTGTAACAATTTCGTGTTCTAATCCAATATCTTTAGCTAATTCTGTCATTATAGTTTTTCTGCCTAAATAAGATTCAGGACCAAGCTCAATCATATAACCATCTTTACGATAAGATTGAATCTTCCCCCCTGGTCGATTCGATGATTCAAAGATTGTTACGTCAAGATTGGAATCTTGTTGTTTTAAAAAATATGCACTTGATAAACCTGTTATCCCCGCTCCTATTATAGCCACTGATTTAGTCACAACGTTTCACGCTTCTTTCGTAATTAAAATATGGACTTTATTTCATCAACAATTGCACCGATAAATAATGGATGCGTATTCGGCATTTCCGGTCGATAATAATTCGCACCAATGTCATCGCAAACAACTTTACATTCATAATCATTGTCATAAAGCACTTCTAAATGTTCGCATACAAAGCCAACTGGTGTGTATATATAGTTTTTGTAATGATGTTTTTCATATAAATTACGTGTTAAATCTTGTACGTCTGGTCCTAACCATGGTGTACCTGTATTGCCCTCAGATTGCCAACCAATCGCAATATTTTCAATATTAGATTGTTCTTTGATTAAAAGCGCAGTATGTTTTAGTTCCTCTGGATATGGATCATTATTTTTTTCAATTAAACCTTTTGGCAAGCTATGTGCTGAAACAACTAAGACAGTATCTTTGTGTTCATCTTCTGGAATTTGAACCAATGTTTCATTGACTTTATTCGTCCAATATTCAATGAATTTAGGTTGTTCATAATAATGTTTAACATGCGTCAGTTGAATACCATATTTTGCCGCTTCTTCATCTGCACGCTTATCATATGATCCTACTGAAAATGAAGAATAGTGTGGTGCTAATACAACTGTAATTGCTTCTGTAATACCATCGTTATACATTTGTTCAACTGCATCTTCGATAAATGGTGAAATATGTTTTAACCCTAAATAAAGTGTAAACTCAACATCAGCATATGCTTTATTTAAAGCTGAAACTAATGCATCTGCTTGTTTGTCCGTTGTACCAGCTAATGGTGATAAACCACCAATAAATTCATATCTATTCTTCAAATCTTGAAGTTCTTCATCAGTTGGTCGTTTACCATGTCTTATATCCGTATAATATGGTTCAATATCGCTCTCTGTATAAGGTGTACCATATGCCATAACTAATAGTCCCATTTTTTTAGTCATTGATAATACCTTCCTTTAAATGAATTGTCTTTCTCGTGCTATCGCTATTTCATAAAATTATCTTTGCGTATAATTATGAACAAATTCGCTTACTTTACGTAACGTTTCAGGTTGTACTTCTGGAAATACGCCATGACCTAAATTAAAGATGTGTTTACCGTTCTCCATACCTTGATCTAATATTGGCTTCAATCTTTCTTCAATAACATCCCACGGTGCTAATAAAATTGATGGATCTAAATTACCTTGTAATGTTTTAGAAACGCCTAATTGTTGAGCTTGATTAATCGAAGTTCTCCAATCTAGACCTAATACGTCAATCGGCAAATCATTCCATTCATTAATTAAATGACTGGCACCTACACCAAATAAAATAACCGGCACATCATGTTTTTCTTTAACCTCACTAATTAAACGCATCATGTGTGGCTTAATGTAACGTCTATAATCTTCGACATTTAAAGCACCTACCCATGAATCGAAAATTTGTATTAATTCGGCACCCGCTTCAACTTGAGCAGTTACATACTTAACTGATACATCAACTAAGTGATTCATTAATGCAAACCACGTTGCTTCATCTCTATACATCATCGCTTTTGTAAAATTGTAATTTTTCGAAGGTCCGCCTTCAATCATATATGACGCTAATGTAAATGGTGCACCAGTAAAACCAATTAAAGGTACATTTAACTTTTCTTCTGTTAAAAGTTTAATTGTATCTAGTACATAAGGTACATCTCGTTCGGGGTCTATTTGAGAGAGTTTCTCAACATCTTGAATTGTTTTAATTGGATTGTGTATAACAGGTCCAATACCAGATTTAATTTCAACATCTACACCAATTGGCTTTAATGGTGTCATAATATCTTTGTATAAAATTGCTGCATCTGTATGATAATTATCAACTGGTAAATGCGTTACATAAGCGCACAACTCCGGCTGATGCGTAATTTCAAATAGTGAATATTTTTCTTTCAATTTACGATATTCTGGTTGCGATCGGCCAGCTTGTCGCATAAACCAAACAGGTGTATGTGTTGTCTCTTCACCTTTGATCATTTTTAAAATTGTATTGTTTTTATTATGCACCATAAAGGCCTCCTAAATTAAAATCATTCTTATCTATATTATCATATCGCTCATTCGTTCGTATTTTCAATAAATAAATGTCATAAAACTGACATTTAATCATAGCGCTATTTATTGTAAATTTAATTTCTAAAGTCCATTAATTTGTATCATTAATTCTAAATATCTCGCTTGATTCATTATAGTAATTTTAATCAAATATTAATAGTGGTAATGACTAGTTTATCATCGTATAATAAATAAAAACATAAGGGGGACCTTTCATATGAAGAAACTATATACATCTTATGGCACTTATGGATTTTTAAATCAAATAAAAATCAATAACCCGACCCATCAACTATTCCAATTTTCAGCATCAGATACTTCAGTTATTTTTGAAGAAACTAATGGTGAAACTGTTTTAAAATCACCTACTAAATATGAAGTTATTAAAGAAATTGGTGAATTCAGTGAACATCATTTCTATTGTGCAATCTTCATTCCATCAACAGAAGACCATGCATATCAACTTGAAAAGAAATTGATTAGTGTAGATGATAATTTCAGAAACTTTGGTGGCTTTAAAAGCTATCGTTTGTTAAGACCAGCTAAAGGTACAACATATAAAATTTATTTCGGATTTGCTGATCGACATACATACGAAGACTTCAAGCAATCGGATGCCTTTAATGATCATTTTTCAAAAGAAGCGTTGAGTCATTATTTTGGTTCAAGTGGTCAACATTCAAGTTATTTTGAAAGATATTTATACCCAATTAAAGAATAATTTCAAAGAAAACTTCCATTGGTTATGCTGTTTGTACACAAATGCTAATGTAATATGACTGCCATATAATTTGGCACTCATCATTACAAGCATCTATACAACATGCATTCCAATGGAAGTTTTTTAATCTCTTAATAATGTCTCTTGATATTTTAACTTTTTAATAATACTTCGAATTGTTAATATACCAACAATATAGAAAATAACAACAACATAAAATAACATCATATGTTTAATCATAAATGTCACAGTAAATACAGTACTAATAACTAACATCAATCTGTATAAAAACTGCTCATAACCTTTGATTACTTTTTCTTCAGCTACTGGCCATACTTGTGGCCACAAACCATATGCTTGTTGCGAATAAAACTGTGCCATTTGTAGCAATATAATATACACAAAAAGACTTCCGATAACCGCTGTTACTAATGGATATGATAACCATACCATTAATAGAACAGCAATGATTACTAATCTAAAGATAATATTAAATGCATCTCTTCCTCTAATAAAACTACGTATAAATAAAAATAAATACATTGAATTAGAGTTGAATTTGCGCCCTTTTGGAACTGGTAATAATATATCCAAATAGCTTCGTCTAACTGCTGATTCTTTTAAGTGTTTCACATCCGTAAACATATTTACGAATTTATAGTAGTTCATATGATGTCGATGTTCAATTGCAATCATTTTCTCCCACGGATATAAAAAGCCAGGTTTAAATCTTTTAACTAATAACTCTATTAAGAGTGGTAAAACAATTAATAGAATTGCAGCATACCACTTCATTTCTAATATCAAATAATAAGTGACACTAAAAATGAAAAATGAAATGAAGTTCACTTGCCATGTTTTTAAACCAGATTGATACCACTGCCATCTTAAACGTAAGCCGATAAATGGAAATATCAATGCACTGATAGCAAAATATATATAAAATGCTACACTATGTTGATTAATATTATAAAATAGCGGGAACAATACGACGATGATAACAAGTTGTATTAATATTCTCGCAAAATAACTGTATAAAATCGCATGGTTCATAAACTTAGACATATGCTTTTCAAATGGTAATAAAAATATCTTGTCCGCTTCTTTTAAGAGTGGTCGCATTGGGAAAATCGACACTAATGCAACAATAAGTGATGCAATCAATGCAAAGTCAATATTTGTTGGAATATGTTTCAACCATTCTCCGTATCCAAATATAAATGCACCTAGCAAAATAAGTAGAAAGACCATGAAATGACCATTAAATATAAACTTATTATAATAATTCTTCTCTTTACGAAGGTCATGTACTCTTTTGTTAAATAAAGTGGTTGCTTGATTACGCATGTATATCTCCACCTTGCGTCACATGAATATAAATATCATCAAGCGTTTGATTATGTAAGCCCGTTTGTTGTCTCAATGCTTCTAAATCGCCAAACGCCACTACTTTACCTTCATCTAAAATAATAAAGCGATCGCAATAACGTTCTGCGGTTGCTAAAATATGCGTACTCATTAAAACGGTTCTGCCTTCGTTTTTCTTTTCAACCATTAGATCTAACATCGATTGAATTCCTAATGGATCTAATCCTAAAAATGGTTCATCTATAATATATAGTTCAGGATTAACAATAAACGCACAAATGATCATAACTTTTTGCTTCATACCTTTAGAAAAATGACTTGGAAATACTTTTAATTCATTTTCTAAACGGAATGTCTTTAATAATGGCATTGCACGCTTCATTGCTTCATCGCGTTCAATATCATATGCCATTGCAGTCATCTCTATATGTTCTTCTAATGTGAGCTCTTCGTAAATAACCGGTGACTCCGGTATATAAGATAACTTTCTACGATACGTTTCAATGTCATCATTAATATTTATATCTGAAATTGATAGAGATCCTTCCATAGGTGTCAATAATCCTAGCATATGTTTTATTGTTGTACTCTTACCAGCACCATTAAGTCCAATAAGACCAACAATTTCGCCTTTGTTTAATTCAAAATTTATATCTTTAATTACAGGGCGTTTTCCATATCCACCTGTAAGCTGTTCTACTTTAACTGTCATAAGGCACCTCCATGACTTATATTGTACCAAAAATTATAAAATGCTCATATTAAATATATACGTACTAATATCGAATTTTTAGCGACAATGTTATAATAAATGATAATACGAGTTGAAGAGGAGTGTAGTCATCATGTCAGAAACAATTTTCGGCAAAATTTTAACTGGAGAAATCCCAAGCTTTAAAGTATATGAAGACGATTATGTTTATGCCTTTTTAGATATTTCACAAGTCACTAAAGGACATACGTTATTAATTCCTAAAAAAGCTTCTGCAAACATTTTCGAAACTGATGAAGAAACAATGAAACATATTGGAGCAGCTTTACCCAAAGTAGCAAACGCTATTAAGCGTGCTTTTAATCCTGATGGCTTAAATATCATTCAAAATAACGGTGAATTTGCAGATCAATCTGTATTCCACATTCATTTCCACTTAATTCCTAGATATGAAAATGATATCGATGGTTTTGGTTACAAATGGGAAACACATGAAGACATTTTAGATAATGAAGCGAAGCAACAAATTGCTGAAAAAATTCAAGCACAATTTTAAATATATGCTTAACCTATGATTGAACGGGTATATTAAAATTAATATTAAAGCAATTGTGTTCAAAGGTATATCACAATTGTTGGCAGATGTTAAACAAAAATGTATTTATACGATATGTTAAAAGTGAGGAGAATATAAATGAAAGCATCACGCATTCTATTCGGTATCGGCGTTGGCGTAGCAGCTGGTTTTGTAGTTGCACTGCAAGGTAGAGATGACAAAAGTGTGAAAAATAATACAATTGATCGCACTGCCCCTACTGGTTCAAAATCCGAACTTCAACGTGAATTCGAAACAATTAAACAAAGTTTCAATGACATTTTAAACTACGGTGTTCAAATTAAAAATGAAGGCGTAGAATATGGAAGTTCTATTGGTGGTGAAATTAAGTCATTACTTGGAAACTTTAAATCTGATATCAACCCTAACATTGAACGTTTACAATCCCACATTGAAAACCTACAAAACCGTGGTGAAGATATCGGAAATGAATTATCTAAATAAAACTAGTATGACTTAAACCATTACAAACATTTATTGGCAATGCCCCAGTTATTGAAAAATATAAAATACATTAATTTCAAATGAGACGACATTAGAAATAATTACATTTCTAGTCGTCTCATTTTTTATGAAATACCATCCTTGAATATAATGTTTTTGAATTAAAAATTTTATTAACCGCCATATTAATACAGCTCCCCTTTTCAAAATAATAAAAATGAGTAATTTAATTTAAGTCTATTGATTATTTTGCTACTTTCTATTGTTCAACTTCAAATTCTTAATTTTTTGTTCTCAAAATGGTTAATTTAAAAATTTCACTCATGATATAAAACGAATATAATATGTTACTATTGAATTACTAAACCGGAGTTAGTTATAATCTAACTTATATTGAAAAGAGATGGGGCGTCAGACATGTTTTTATGTAAGAGACAAATTGATATTAACGCAAGATTTGGGTTGCCTAGAATCGCCTTTATGAGTGCTGTAGCAACTATCATAATGTTTTTAATAAGTTATGAAGTAATGTACTTCTTATCGAATACGCCATTATCAGATAGACATTTTCTCATCTTTTTATTTTTAGTTTTTTTGACTTACCCATTACATAAAAGTATTCATTTATTATTTTTCTTACCTTATCGTAAATCATTTAAAGCGCACAAATTGACTAAAAGAAGATGGCTTATTTTTTACAATACATATGTAAATCAACCTGTACACAAATTTTATTTTTGCATTAACTTAATTTTACCTTTGATTATTTTATCTGGTATATTCATCATGCTAACAGTTGCTTTTCCACAATATGGACATTATTTTATGTTTTTATTGGCTTTAAATTTTGGTATTTCTGTTACTGATTTATTATATTTAAAAATAATTATATTTTCTAATTATGGACAATATATAGAAGAACATAGTACAGGTATTAATAT
The DNA here is from genome assembly GCF_002902405.1 of Staphylococcus schweitzeri. Lineage (GTDB taxonomy): Bacteria > Bacillota > Bacilli > Staphylococcales > Staphylococcaceae > Staphylococcus > Staphylococcus schweitzeri. The sequence goes on along the minus strand of NZ_PPQS01000044.1, from coordinate 25,085 downwards.
TTTGAAAAAAATTAAAAATCCATATCATTTATAACAAAATAATTATAGCAAGGTGATATTATTTGTTTTTTAGCTATGTAATAGCTTACAATCAAATGTATATAGACCTTGTTTTTATTTAACCAATTTTTACCCCTAAACCTAATGCTATAGTCTGATGCCATATGTTATTAATTGGTGTTACTATAGAATTATGTTATATTCACGATGATTAACTTACAAAGGAGTTTCAACTATGAAGATGATAAATAAATTAATCGTTCCAGTTACAGCAAGTGCTTTATTATTAGGTGCTTGTGGTTCTAGTGCAACGGATTCAAAAGAAAATACATTAATTTCTTCTAAAGCTGGAAATGTAACTGTTGCAGATACTATGAAAAAAATCGGTAATGATCAAATCGCAAATGCTTCATTTACTGAAATGTTAAATAAAATTTTAGCTGACAAATATAAAAATAAAGTTAGCGATAAGAAGATAGATGAACAAATCGAAAAAATGCAAAAACAATATGGTGGCAAAGATAAGTTTGAAAAAGCCTTACAACAGCAAGGTTTAACAGTAGATAAATATAAAGATAATTTACGTACTGCCGCATATCAAAAAGAGCTATTAAATGACAAAATAAAACTATCTGATTCTGATATTAAGAAAAATAGCATTAAAGCATCACATATTTTAATCAAAGTTAAATCTAAGAAAAGCGATAAAGAAGGCTTAGATGATAAAGAAGCTAAACAAAAAGCAGAAGAAATTCAAAAAGAAGTTTCTAAAGATCCAAGCAAATTTGGCGAAATCGCTAAAAAAGAATCAATGGATAAAGCTTCAGCTGAAAAAGATGGTTCATTAGGTTATGTCCTAAAAGGTCAAACAGATGAGGCGTTTGAAAAAGCATTATTTAAACTTAAAGAAGGCGAAGTGTCTGACGTAATTAAAACAAGCTTTGGATACCATATAATTAAAGCAGATAAACCAACTGATTTTAATAGTGAAAAACAAAGTCTTAAAGAAAAACTAATCCAACAAAAGATTCAAAAGGATCCAAAATTACTTACTGATGCATATAAAGACTTATTGAAAGAATATGATGTCGACTTTAAAGACCGTGACATCAAGTCAGTGGTAGAAGAAAAAATTTTAAATCCAGAAAAACTTAAACAAAATGGTTCACAAGGCGCACAATCCGGCATGAGCCAATAAATTATAAAGAGCGACCGTGGTTTAATAACCTATGGTCGCTCTCTTTTATTAAATTTCAAACAGGTGCGTTGTCTGATGACCATTGCCCTTTTATTTCACATTTAATCAATGTTCAATTGATTAGGCGATTATCATTACTTTACCCATCCGTTCGAAATATTATATTATTTTTAATCAAGTGATTCTGGATTATAGAATCGACGATTTTCAAGACCAAATATTTTGTCTGTAAACTGACCTTTGTCAGTTTTTTTATAGGCCTTTTCAAACATATTCATTCTTGCATCAATATTATCGATATAGCATAAAATTTCTGCTTCTTTTAAATATGGAAGTTTGGGTGAACCATATTCTAACTTGCCATGATGAGATAAAATCATATGGCGTAGTAACATAATTTCTTCACCATCAATATTGAGTTCGCGTGCGGCCTCAACTACTTCATCACTCGCAATTGAGATATGTCCTAATAAGTTACCTTCTACTGTATATGAAGTGGCAACAGGTCCACTCAATTCTCTAACTTTACCGATATCATGTAAAATAATACCGCTATATAGCAAGCTTTTATTTAACAATGGATAAATATCACAAATTGATTTTGCAATACGTAACATTGTTAATACGTGAAAGCTTAAACCGCTTGCAAAGTTATGATGATGTGAACTTGCAGCTGGATATGTGTAAAATCGTTCTTGATATTTTTTCAATAAATGACGCGTAATACGTTGTAAATTAGCGTTTTCAATATCTAGCAAATAATGAGAAATCTCTTCTTGTATTTCTGCCGGTGATAAAGGCGCACCATCTACAAATTGTTCTGTTTTTAATTGATCTTCCGGTGTCGCTAGTCTGATTTGATTGACTTTCATCTGTTTATTTCCGCGATAGTTTATGATGTCACCTTTAACATGTACAATTTCTTCGGGCTTAATTGTTGCCATATCATTTTTTGTAGCCGTCCAAAATTTCGCTTCAATTTCACCACTTTTATCTTGCAAATGTAATGTCATGTAATCTTTACCTTGTGCTGTTACACCTTGTGTAGCTTTATGCACTAAGAAAAAGTGATCAACTGAATCTCCGGGATTTAGATTCTCTATATTTCTCATCGTTTCCCGCCTTCCTCTATTTTGTTTAATGTAATCACTTCTTTTGATGGTACAATATTATCTTTAACACATGTGAAGTAAAGTACTTGATAGTGTTCTGATAATGATCGTAAATAATTCAACATTTTTTCAGTACGCTTTTTGTCAAAATGAACAAATGCATCATCAACAATTAATGGGAAAGGATAATATGGACGCAACACTTTAATTAAGCTAATACGTAATGCAACGTAAAGCAATTCTTTTGTAGATTGACTTAATTCAACCGGATCATATAATTGTCCATTTACATGTTTTACTGTAATTGAATCCTCATTATAATTAATCATCGTATATCTTCCATCAGTTAAATGTTTCAATATTTCTACTGCTTCATTAATAACTTGTGGCAATCGTTTATCTTTAATCTGTTTAATGTGTTCGTCAACTAAACTTTGTAAATAACTTAAACTTGCCCAGTCTTTAGCAATATCGTTAAGTTGATTTTTAAGACTGTGGTATTCATGTCTTAAGTTTGCCAGTGTTGTATCTGTCTCCATGTGATTGATTTGCGCACTTAAATCACTTACCTGTGCTTGCATTTCTAAATATTGTTCATTATATTCATCAACTTGAGTTGCTAACAAATGATCTTCTTCTTCAAGTTGTGCTGTCGTCTTTTCACTTAAACTAGAACTTAATTCATAAGTATAGTTTTGGTTTTCAAGATATTTAGTTAAATCATTAAAACGACTCAAATTACTAGTGTAAGTTTGATAGTCTTCATGATGTTGGTAAAAATCTTCTTCAGAAGCAACATTGATATAATCAAATAACGATTTAATTTCATTATTGTTTTCTTCTAATTGTGCTTTTAAATGATTTAATTCATTAGTTGTAAGTTTTGTATTGTCATTATTAACGCGCCATTTTTCATTTGTATCTTCAGCATTTTTTAACCACTGCTGTACATCATGGAATAATGACAATTTATTAAAGTATACAAATTGTGATTTTGTAACAGCTTCTGCATGATTATAAAATGTATCTAAATCTTGTACTAATCGTTGACGTTGTTGATTTAAATCACTAATATGTTGATCTAATGCTTTAATATTAGCCATTGTTGAAATACTATCAACAATTAAATCATTTGAAATTTTAGATGATAAGAATAATTCATCTTTAACATTTTCAACTGTATTTTGTAATTCGTTATGTCGACCTTTTGCTTCGTTTAAACGTCCTTCAATATATTGGCGTTTTTCTTCTAAAATATCTTTATTTTTCAAAGCTTGTTGCCAATGATCTCGAACACGATATTGCTCGTCAAGGTCAAAGTCTAAATCGTAATTTTCATCTAAAACAGCTAACTGTGCTTTAATTTCTTCGATTTCATCAGTGATTGCTTCACTATAGTCTACTTCTTTTGATTTGGCCATAATGATTCCGATGATGAATACTAAAGTTAAAACTGCGAAAATAATACCAAACAACATATTATTTGAGATAAATGAAAATGCTGCTAAACCAATTCCTGCCAATGTTAAAATGATAAATGTTGTACGTAATAATTTTTGACGTTTTTGTTTTTCTTGTTGTTCAATTTCAAAACGTTCTTTTAGCTTGCCATACAAGTTCTCTTTTTCATTTAATTCAATAACTTGTTGTGAGTATTCTTTTTTCTTTTCAAATGTTTCTTCAGGAACGATTTTTTCTTCAACTGAATCTAATTCACTATGAATTGCATTATCTTCGATTTTATTCTCTTCTAAGCTACGTTCTAATTGTTTAATATATGCAGCTTGCTCTTGTTTATTTTTAATTTGTTCGCTAACATAACTTTTCATTGCCTCTGAGCTATCAACGCCATGATGGGTTTCAGACCAGCCAATATTGGCTTGCAGTTCATCTTTATCACGCTGTTTGTTAGCAATATCTTTTTCAATCGCTGCTAATTCGAATTCTTTGTTTTTAATTTCATTTTCTTGTTGATTTAAACTATTAAATGCATCGATATCTGATTGTTTAACTGGTTCTAATTGACTTGCTTCTTCTTCAAGTTGTGCTATACGTTCGTTTCTTAAGCCAATATCTCTTTCTAATGATTGCTTATGAGCTCTTGCCTTTTCATAACGATCTACACCTTTTTCAGGGAATGAAATCGGCTCAATGTTTAATTGCTGTTCAAGTGACTTCCATTCTTGTGAATGATCGTGTAAAGCAACCTCCTTTTGTTTTTCTTCATGCATTTTAGATAATTGGTTAAGATTTTGCTTTAAATGGTCTAAGCGTCGTGATGATTTGTCACGATCATCAACTAATCTATGGTACGTTTCTAATTTAGCTTCTTCTTCACGAATTTGACTTTCAAGTTGCTTTAATTGCTCGATTTGCTGATTAATAATCGGATTTTTGCCAGACTTTTTATACAGTTCATCTTTTTTACGATTAATCACTTCTCGCATAGATGTAAATTCAGTAGATCCTAAAGCACCTGCTTGTAATAAATAATCTTGTAATTGCTTTTCATTTAAATTTCTGTGTATATCTTGGAGTCCTAAGACATCGAATGAAAATATACCTTGATAAGTCTTTTTAGAAATATAATTTAATTTCTTTTGAAGCCAAGCATCATCACGTACTGAACCATTAGGTAGATAAACTTTTACATCACCTTGTGCACTTCCTTTAATACGCTCAACTTCGATTTCTAAACCATCATCAAGAATAAGCACGAGTTTACCACCATATTGATTTCCTAACCTTGGTTCTAATCGTGGTTCTTTAGATTTTTTAGTTGGAAAACCAAATAATATTGAGTGAATAAATGCTTGAATCGTAGATTTACCCGCTTCATTTTCACCAAAAATTTCAGTGAAGTTTTTATTAAATTCAATTTTACGTTGAACAAATTGACCATAACCATAAATTTCAAGTGATTTAATTATCATTTTGTTCACCTCTCATTTCAGCTTTTAAAATTTCTTCAGCACGATTAACCAATGCTGTATGATCGAAAGCACCATAGTCATCTAAAAACTTAGATGCACGTGGGTTTAAATATAAATCTGACATTGCTTTATCAAACACACCTTGATCAACTAATAAATCCGCTGAAAATTCATTAACTAAAGGTGATTCATCATTTAGTGCATATTGAATTTTTAAATCATCAATATATACAAATTGGTTTTCATTTTCTTCATAGTCAGCAATCATTTCTTCAACTTGCAATAAATCTTGTGGAGAAATTAACGTTTCACTGTTGATAATTAATGTAAGACGATAAAATGCTTTACCTTCTTCTCTCACTTTTTCTTTAAAGCTTTGAATGACTTCATACAGACCTTGTTTAGACGTCTTATCCGTTTCTACCGTTGCTTCTTCAAATCTAATATATTGTGTTGGATAAAATTTAGTTTTTAATTTTAAGTGATCACCTTCAATTAATAAACAACCTTTTTCACCTTGTTCATTAAAATGTCTACCTTGGATATTACCTGAATAGTTAATTACAGGCATATCACTTAATTGTTGACGTTCATGTATATGACCTAACGCCCAATAATGATATAATTTACTGTTTAAATCTTCTAATATAAATTCAGTATATCTATCATTTACTGATGATTTGCTATAAGTTCCATGTAAGACACCAATGTGTATACCCTTTTGAGCTTGACTAGAAGGATATTCATCAATTTTATTTTCATAACTTGCTCTATTCTCATAACTAAAACCATGAATATAAATAGTTTCACCAGATTTAGTGATTGCTTCATATGTCTCAACTTTATTTGAAAATACAGAAACATTATCTGGCCAGTTTGATGAAATCTTTGATGATAATGGGTCGTGATTACCATGACATACGTAAACAAAGATTTGTTCATTTTGTAAACGTTCAAATTGTTGTTTTAGGAAAATTTCAGCTCGCAACGTTCTATTTTCACTATCAAATAAATCACCTGCGATAATTACAAAATCAACATCCTGTTTTAATGCTATATCAACAATATTCTTAAAACTTTCATAAGCACTTTTTTGAACATCTTCAAAAATTTTAGGGCTTATATGACTCTTAGATTTGAAAGGACTATCTAAATGCAAATCCGAACAATGAATAAATTTAACCATACATCCATATCTCCTTAATTTAAGGTTCTAACATCAATTTCGCAAAATCCAACTATTAAAGCTTTGTCATCACTATGTCTAAAAGATATATTTATACACCATTTTGAATAGTGATACATTAGCTGATTCATTAAAATCAGTTGATTTTTTATTTTTGTCTCACAAAAAATTTATTATTTAATCAATAATAAAGTGCTTTAGTCAAATCGTGATGTTTCAATTATTAACAAGTTTATTATTCCTTCATTTTACCATAATACGCTTCAAATCGTCGATGAACATATGAATTTGAGGGATTTTTGTAACAGTTTATTTTTAAAATCATAAAATATACTGGAGTTTTTCGAATATCGTGTTCAAAAATTAAAATTCCGGAAATAGTTTCGTATCTAATCTTATGAGCTTTCGATATAATTCTACTTGTTAAATGTCACGAACACTCTCAGTAATATTGTAAGTTGAACTCCTCAATAATAGTTGTGAAATTTCTATTTAGGATTGTTAACTCAGACAATAACGGTAGTCACTAACTTTAACATTCTTGTTGTTAGTAAACAGCTATTTATAAAAATTAATCACATAAACGAATATTGCTATCAAATTTTTTGATAAAATAAAGACTGCCAACAAAGTCTCAAACTTTGTCGACAGTCTTTCCCTATTCAATGGTCTTATTTATTATATAAAGTATTAGTCAGCGTAAATTTCGTCTAAAGGTTTAACGATAATTTGGTTGATTTCTTGGAATACTTGACTCATTTTTTGTTCAGCATTCATTAATGCAGAGATGTTTTCATCTTTTTCAATTGCTTGAGCTTGTTCTTGAGCTTTTTGTAAATCTTCTTCAGCAATTTCTTCACCTTGCATTTGCTTTTGTTGGAAGTTAATTTGTGTTTCGCGGAACTCATCGAATAATTTTTTAGATTCTTCGTTCTCTTTTACATTAGCAAATGCTTCTTTGATTGCTTTGTATTCATCACTTTCTCTTAAAGCTTGTTCTAATTGATTTGCATAATCATATAAATTTACTGCCATGGTTATAGCACTCCTTTGTTGTTGTAAACTTTTTATAAAAATGTTTCGATATTACTTTAACACATCTCGCTTTTTTAGACAAAGATTGCAACCAAACCTTGGAAAAATCCTATAATTCCACCTAATATAAAGCCTAAAGACATGATTAACTTTAATTCTTTGTTAGCAATTTCTATAATTAATTTTTCAATATAATCTAAATCAAACGTATTAATTTGTTCTTCAATCAATCCTCGTAAATCTACTTTTGTCATAATTGTAGATAAATGATTCGATAATTGCTGAATAATTAAATTTGCTAATTTACTTGAGAATTGACTTTCTAAATAATCAACGAATTGAGGCATTAACTTAACCAATGGATTATTCGTTTGTTTACTTGCATATGTTGTTACATATGCTGATAGATTTTTAGCAATTTCATTAAATTGTGATGCATCTAACAGTTCTTTTAATGGTTTATCTTTAAATGTTTGATATTCATTTGTAATTAATGATGTCACAATTGTTCTTGCTTTGGGATGAGATGTTAAACGTATAAGTTCTTGTTGAATTCGATCTGCGATACTCTCTTTTGTCATAAACATTTGCAGCATACCAATTAACTTACCTTTTTCATTGAAAAAAGTATCCAACATATCATTAATATCTTGCGTGCCTTTTGCAGATGATAAATAATTTCTTGCACGATTACATAATATGTCTGTAGCTTTATCTACTTGATTATCTAATAAAATTACAAATTGATTTGGTAATAAAGACGCTATTGTTCGATTCTGATGATTTGTATAATAATTATTCAATTGTGATTCAATATATTGATTTCCGTTAGTTTGTAACACTTGTTCTAAATCAATATCGATTTGAGAAGTAATTTGTTTTATTGACAATTGATCTTTAGTTAACTTTTGTAACTGCTGTTGAATCATAGATTCTATTGCTTGCTGTGATTTTTCGTTTTTTAATTTTTCATTAATTAAAGTTTCTGTAAGCAAATGCTCTTCAATCACTTGTCCAATCTTAATTGCAATTTCTTCTCGTCTTTTAGGAATTAAGCCAGGCGTAAATGGTACTCGAAATTTAAATATATAGTATGGTTTAAAGGGGTGAAACAGCATTCTGATTGCGATTACATTCGTAATACCACCAATTATCGCCCCAACAATTATCATAAAAATGATAATAAATAGTGCATTCATAATTTTGGCTCCTTTGTGACAACATAGTTATTCATTATACCACTATTTTCTTTTTTAATTCATTAATCATTTCACATTCTGCCTAATTTATTATTAGTTTACATACAAAAAGCGATGGCTCACCTCTCGAAACAGGTGTGTTACATCGCTTTTATTATTTATTAAAAGTATATAGGCCTAGATATGTACTAATTCTTCTTTAGCATTTCTGTTAAAGTATGTTTCAGCTTCTCTCATTTTAGAAGTACCGAAAATTGGTTGATTATCTGGATTCAATACACGGTAAATATTACTTACTTTATTGCTTTGTAAAATGAAGCCATTACGTGTCTCAATGTTATTCCAGTAAATATCACTTGTTGGTGCATGGTTTGGATATGCACAGTGATTTCTTGAAATTGTTTGAACGATTTCTAATGGATCACAGCCAAAAGTACTGTTTAATACTTCAGAGTCTCTGAATAATGCACAAATAGAAATACAAGTTGTCCAATTTGGTAATACTCTTTCTTTTTCAATTTGTACTAATGTCTTTTTAGAAAGTCCAATTGTTTGCGCCATTGTATCTTGCGTATAACCAGCCTCTATACGAACCATTTTAAATTTTGTTTGAATTAAATCTGTAAAACTCTGTCTATCCATTCTGTTATCTACCTTTCTGTTTGGGGAATTTTATCCGGACACAAGAAATTGCAATAATACACATTTCTTGAAACACAGATTTCATCTTAATATATTTTTAATAAAATGAAAAGAGCCAATTTCACATTTGTATTAAATTTTGATCAAGTCAACAAAAGTTAAGTTTACTTTATAATGAAGCAAAAGTAAATGAAGTTAAATTTTATGCATATTCACTAAATTTGATAAAACTTACACTTTTATAATGATATCAAATTTACAAAGAAAACTGTATAATAAATCCTATCGCTATGAAAAAATCATCAAAATTAGATTAAAAATTGTCTGTTTTTTGACAAATATCTAAAAGCTCTTTCTATATCAACTTATTTTCCATTGCATAAATTGCTGCTTGTGTACGATCGCTAACTTGTAATTTACTAAATATATGACTGACATGTGTTTTAATTGTTTTTTCAGATACAAATAAAGTTTCTGCAATCTCTTTATTTGTTTTACCTTTAACCATTTCACGTAACACTTCAATTTCTCTCTTTGACAACTTATTCGTGTAGTGTGGTTTTTGACTAACTGTTTCAAATACATCCTGTGCCTTAGGATGTATCATTTTTTCACCGTTCATGACTCGTCTAATTGTTTCAATTAATTGCTGTGGCTCAACATCTTTCATTTCATAGCCATCAGCACCTTTATTGATTGCTGAAATTACATGCTCATCATCAACATAACTTGTTAATACCAAAACTTTAATATCAGGATAATGTGCCTTAATGTATTCCGTAATTTCGATACCATTCATGCCAGGCATCACTAAATCTAATAACACAATATCAGGGTGCTCATGGTCATTTAAATATTCTAAAAATGTTTGTCCATCTGCAAAGTCTTGTAAAACTTCTATGTTTTCAATCGTGGATAATAAAAATCGCAAACCTTGTCTCACAATATAATGGTCATCTACTAATATTATTTTATTCATGGATTATCTCCTTAAATCAAGCTATTTTATAGGAATGGTGAATTGTATTTGTGTACCCTTTGTTGGCTGAGAATGAAAGGTTACTTTACCTCTTAATAGTTTAACTCTTTGTTTTATGTTATTTATACCGTGTGATGAAGCTACATGAACATTATCAATCTCAAATCCTTGACCATAATCAATCACGTCAATATATAGTATATCGTTCATTTGTTTTAATGTGAGGTCCATTTTATTCGTATCGGCATGTTTCTTAACATTATTAATACACTCTTGTAATGCTCTATATATGTTTTCTTCGATTTCATTAGATAAATCTATTAAACCTTCTATATTTACATTTAATTGTATATTCATTAATTTACTATATGCTGTCAAAGCATGAATTAAACCTTGCTCAAGTCCAACTGGCTTAAGTTGCCAAATCAATGCACGCATTTCATTAACGGCATTTTGGCTCGTTTCCTCAATCGTCTTGAATGCTTGCTTAGCGATGGATTCGTTCGACACGCCATACGCAGCATGTGCTGTTAATTTTACAGAAAATAACATTTGATTTACTGAATCATGCAAATCTCTGGCTAAACGGTTACGTTCATTAATTTTTGCTGCTTCTTTTTCACGGTCTGTTAAATAAATACGTTTGATGGCTGAACCTAATTGAAATGCGACTGACTCTAACAACTCTAAATCTTCATCACTATATATTTCAGTGTTTGGTGACGCTACATTCAAAATGCCGAATTGCTCTTGACCAGATTTAAGTGGTACCGTTGCATGATGCGTAATATTGTCATTTAGACTAGGATATGCTTTAGAGGCTAAGTTAATACGAGAACAATTGACGATATTCGATGCCTTCATTAACCTACCTTGGTTAAATGCTTTCACACACCAACAAGACCCGTCTTTAATATAGTGACAGTAATCTGCTGTTAATGATTGTGGTAAATCCACATGTGATACAAGTTCATGTTCACCTACGCTATTTATGAAAAATATCCAGCCTGTCGTGAAATTACTGCCCTCAATTAAATATTTTAAAGCACCTTGAGTCATGCTATACATTTCAGTTTCTTCGTTTAAAAATTCGGCAATTTCCTTTAATAAAGCTAGTCGCGTCCTTTGTTCCATCAAATCGCTCCAATTCATTTTTACGTGTAATAACTATTATACATTGAGTTATTATATTTTTAAATCTTAGACGTGAACATGATAAAATGGTCTTGATTATTTAATAGTTATATTTCGATGAACTGATTTGTGATATGATATTAAAGACTATAGGAGGATTTTATGAAATTTAAAATACCAGAAAAATTTGATGACTTAAGTTTACGAGATATTTTCCAACAACTTAAGGTACCTAAAAAAGATTTACATCATTTGAACATGTCTAAAGATATTACAATTAATGATGAACCTGCGCGATTAATGGATAAAGTGCATACTGGCGACGATGTATTTGTCCCAACCAATGATGAAAAAAGTAATTATGTTCCAAGCTATCGTTATGCACAAATTAAATACGAAGACGATGATATGGCAATCGTAATGAAACCTAAAGGTGTTAAGACCCACCCTAATGATTTAAAAGAAAGTAACACTTTAATGAATCATGTTATTTACACTATTGATAGTGATTATGTAGAACCAATTCATCGACTTGACCAAGAAACAGTTGGTTTATTAATCGTTGCAAAAAATCCTTTAATGAAAAAAATTCTTGATCGTATGTTAGAAGAAAATGATATTACACGGATATATAAAGCCAATGTCAAAGCATTGTTACCATTAAAACCACAAACGATTGATATGCCAATTGGTAAAGATAAATTCCATTCAAATAAACGACGCGTGTCACCAACTGGCCAACGTGCAATTACACATATTTTAACTTCAAAAATGTTAAAAGAAAATGTGTGTCAACTTGAAATTAAATTGGATACTGGTCGTACACATCAAATTCGAGTGCATTTAGCTGAAATTGGCCACCCAGTTATTGGTGATCCATTATATGGTGATTCAACGTTAAGACAGTTAGAACTTGAAAGTTATAAAATAGAATTTATACACCCTTTAACTAAAGAAGTTATTTCTGTATCTTTAGATGACTAGTATTGTTAGTTTCGAGAGTCGGGTAGAAATAATAAGGAACTATTAATGATTTATGATGTAGTGGTTCATACACATTAGCCACAGTTAATGTGTACTTTAAAAAAGAATACATGAGTAAAATTCATGTATAAGAAGAGGTCGGGACAAAAGCGTTTAGGATTTGAGCAGAACCGAACGATGAGCAAAATTGTTTTCCAAATTTTGTCGAACCGTGAGAGTTTCTGCCGAAAATCCTGTTTTTGGGACGCCGTTAATCGGTTTCCCAGAGCACAAAAACTTTATGTCTCAACCTCTTCTTTATCGTTGCCCACCCAACTTGCATTGTCTGTAGAATTTCTTTTCGAAATTCTCTGTGTTGGGGCCCCGCCAACTTACATTGCCTGTAGAAATTGGAAATCCAATTTCTCTGTGTTGGGGCCCCGTACCGGCAAGGTTGACTAGAATTGAAAAAGAGCATTATTATTCATTCAACTACTGCCAATATAATATTGAATAGTCTGGAACATAGATTTATGTCCCGGACTTAATACCGTGTTATAACTAAATAAATTATCAAATTAAATCGGATTGATGGGAAATGGTTATATTTTTCGGATGTTCGATTTTTTTATGTTTTCTGACGCTTAGAATTTTATTTTTGAATGCATTTGGTTTTGGGGTGCCATTGTCGAGTTCTATTGTATGTAGTGGTTTTCAGTTGTGGCGTGCGTATGTAGTAGCTTCTTTAGACACGATGCGTTATACCATAAGATTTTTTAAAAAATGATGAGACTTTAAGAAGTTAGTTGAACAAACAACTTTGTTATTTGTATATAAGGATAGGCATTCGGCATGGTGGTTTTATCTCGAATATGTATTGTGAACAGGCTACCCATTCTTAAATAATAATTAACGGTTATTCGACGTGACTGCATATGTAGTAGCTACTTTAAAGCTTGAGATTTTCTAATAATATCGATGTTTTTTTATCATCACACTTTTCATCCTATAAAAAATAAAGCTTAGACACTTCATATAAATCTAATGTCCAAACTTTATTTTATATTAAAATTTAATTAATGAGGATCTACCATATCTTCTGGTTTAATCCATGCTTCAAATTGTTCTTCTGTAACATATCCAGTTTGAATTGCAGATTCTTTTAAAGTTAAACCTTCTTTATGGGCTTTTTTAGCAATTTGAGCAGCTTTTTCATAACCAATATGTGGATTTAATGCAGTAACTAACATTAATGATTGATTTAAATAATTATCAATATTCTCTTCGATTGGTTCAATTCCCACTGCACAATTATTATTAAATGTTTCCATACCGTCAGCTAAAAGGTAAATTGATTGTAGCGTATTATGCATAATAACTGGTTTATAAACATTTAATTCAAAGTTACCTTGTGAACTTGCGAAACCAACAACTGTATCATTACCCATTACTTGAACTGCAACCATTGTTAACATTTCACATTGTGTAGGATTAACTTTACCAGGCATAATTGATGATCCTGGTTCATTTTCAGGGATAGAAATTTCTGCCAATCCAGCTCGTGGTCCTGAAGCCAACCATCTCACATCATTAGCTATTTTCATTAAGTCTCCTGCTAATGCTTTCAATGTTCCATGTAATTGTACAACCTCATCATGTGCTGTTAATGCATGGAATTTATTTTCAGAAGATACAAATGGATAACCCGTATTTTCTGAAATATAATGTGCCACTTTATCACCAAATTCAGGATGCGCATTAATACCAGTACCAACAGCCGTACCACCGATGGCAAGATTTAAAATGTGTTTCTTCGATTCAGATAACATAGTTTCACAACGGTCAAGCATATAACGCCAGCCACTAATCTCTTGTCCTAGTTTGATTGGCGTTGCATCTTGTAAATGTGTACGACCAATCTTAATAATTGAATCAAATTTATCTTCTTTTTCTTTCAAAGTATTTCTTAAAAGTTTTAATGCAGGTTCTAATTTTGTTTCAACCTCTTGATATAATGCAACGTGCATAGCAGTTGGGAATGTATCATTCGAACTTTGTGATTTATTTACATCATCATTTGGGTGGATACTTTCATCACTTTGATGATCTTTTAAATACATATTAGCAACATAACTTACTACTTCGTTCACATTCATATTACTTTGTGTACCGCTTCCTGTTTGCCATACAACTAGTGGGAAGTGTTCATCTAATTCACCTGATAAAATTTGATCACATGCGTATACAATGGCATCTTTCTTTGCCTCGCTTAATTTTCCTAAATCAAAATTAGCTAATGCTGCTGCACGCTTTAGTTGTGCAAACCCATAAACTACTTCGATTGGCATACGCTCTTTACCAACTGGGAAATTTCGTTTACTTCTTTCTGTTTGAGCACCCCAATATTTATCTGCAGGTACTTCTATTTCTCCAAAAGTATCATGTTCAATTCTTACTGACATTCAATTTCTCCCCTTTATCACTGTTTATTTAACTGTAGTATATCATTAAATAATTTAATTGAGCAATTTATGATTAAAACGTTTTCATAAATTGAAATAAAAATACACTAATCGTAAGTGTTCACCGTTTATTACAGTGTTTCGGTCTTACGAATAGTGTGTCATCTATCATTATTTAGTTGTTGCTGAACTAAGTTTAATTACGATACTTTGTTTTAGTAGCTTCAACAGTAGCAATAGCTGTAAGTATGTATAATACAGCACTAACAATTGTAGTGTATGGATTTAGAGCAACCAGCGTACCTAATACGCCTGTTAAACTCGCATAAAACCCATCTAGTGTATAATACAATATTCCTGTAATTATTAAACAACAAATTACACTTATTACAATACCTGATTGATTACTTTTAATGAATGTTTGTGCATTAACATCATCGATTAATCCTTTTGATAAATTGAGTTGTAATTTTATTACTTTGAAAATAACAGGTAGATATAATGCCCCAATTGCCAATGGAAAAGCTTTAATTGATATTAAACTTGTAATAACTGTTGCTACCAATAATTGAATCCAGTATTTTCCTAACATATATGTATTATTCTCCTCTAATTTCATTCTTCAATAGCATATCATAATCTTGGCATATTAAGAAACGCGGTTTAATAATTTCATTAAAAATATTACTGATAGATGACTTCATCTGTATATATCTGGAGTAATTGATTATAAACTCTGTTTAAATTATGTTTTAATATTTAAAATTGAATTTTTGATGTATTACTGTGTCTGGGACATAAATCAATATCCTAGGCGTTACAATGTTATAAAGGCAGTAGTTGACTGCGAGGCCCCAACACAGAGAAATTGGATTTCCAATTTCTACAGGCAATGCAAGTTGGGGAAACGGGGCCCAAAACATAGAAACTAGCGGAAGATCAGCTTTTATGAATATATTAAAAAAAGCTAGGTAACAAAATGCTACCTAACTTCATATTTAAGATTATCAACCCAACTTGATATAGGTTCTATCTTATCATATATACTTTTCATTGTTGCATGATAAATAGCTGAATATTATACAAATATAATACTTTACTGACTGTCTTCTTCAGAATTCTTTTCTTGATCATTTTGATCTGAAATTTGTTCCATTTCTTTACCTAATTCTTTTAAATCTTCAAAATCAGTTACCATACTATTTTCTTCTTCATGATAATTTAATTTTGGATTTTTTTCTTTAGACATAATCAATACCTCATAAATTTTTAATTAAGCAAAGCGTGACGTAAAGTAAGCTTTAACATCTTCAGGTAAACCTGCAGCCGCTTCTTTATCAAGAATAACATTAACCATTCTATGTGCTTTCAAATCAGCTGGTTCAAAACTTGTTTTGCCATTTTCTTGATATAATTTTTCAACTACATCTTGTTTATTAGCACCAGTCACTACTAAGAAAATTTCTCTAGCTTCCATTAGTCCTTGACGAATACTAACATTTAACTTACCTTGCTCATCAATAGAAACAACTTGTAATGTTAATTTCCCTTTATTTTCTTTAGTTTTAATCTTATCAGAGATTAATTCGATTGCATCTTTTTCATACGTAATTGGATAAACTTGACCTGCTGGAACACCTAAAGCTTCAAAATATGATTTTTTATCGTCATAATCTAAAATATTTATTTGGCTAAAATCAACAGCATGTTTTTCAACATTTTTCTTTAATTCATCTAGTACTGGCGCTTGATCTGTATCTAAATGAAAACCTGCAATTGTAGTAGGATTATTGTTAAATTGCTTTCTAATAATATCAGCAGCATATTCTGCTACAAGTTGACTATTGTCAAAGACTTTAAAGTTCATTGCCATGATTTCTACACTCCTCTTAGTTTGCATTTTACATAAAAACGGCGATATTAATAACTATTATACCCTAACTTTCAATATATCAAACCATTTAACTTTAACATGCTTATACTCTAAATATAGCACTTGAGAATCATTTTTATAATGAAAATGGGTAAATTTTAATTTAATTCTGGAAAATCTTGTTGACGCAATGCCTCATAAATTAGCAACGCCGCAGTATTTGATAAATTCAATGAACGAATATGTTCACTCATAGGAATTCTTAACGCTGTTTCTTGATATTTTTCTTTCACCCAATCTGGTAATCCTGTCGTCTCTTTTCCAAAAATAAAGTAATAATCTTTATCTTGTCTTGAAAAATCAAAATCACTATAAGTCTTTTTACCAAATTTTGTTAATAAAAAGTATTCGCCACTTGTTGATTCAAAAAATGCTTCAATACTTTCATGATAAGTAATATTCACAAACTCCCAGTAATCTAAGCCTGCTCTTTTTAACATTTTATCATCCGTTCTAAAACCAAGTGGCTTAATTAAATGTAAATGTGTATTAGTTCCTGCACACGTACGTGCAATATTTCCAGTATTAGCTGGAATCTCAGGTTGATATAAAACGATATGATTTGTCATATTACTTTTCTCTCCTTGTTTCTATTCCTTTTATCATTTCCTGCTGGACTTCCGCGTCCTCTTTTTCATAATTTGCGTGGATAAATTCTTTTGCGTCATCACCAAGAATTTGACCAATTGCCCAATAAGCAGTTGCTCGAATCATAGGTCTTTCATCAGTAGTTGCTACTTTTTTTAATTCTGGAATTGCATCCACTTCATTAAAATGCGCCAATGCTAAAATAGCATTTCGTTGTATCGGCTTTTTACCACGCCAAGCACCTGCAAGGTGACCATATGTCTGTTTGAATTCTTTATTAGACATACGTAATAACGGTACAAGCCTTGGTTTTAAAATTTCTGGCTCTAAAATAATATCATCTTGTTCTGTGTTAATACCTCGATTTTTCGGACAAACCTGCTGACATGTATCGCAACCATAAAGTCTATTTCCAATTTTATAACGATATTGATCTGGCATATATCCTTTTGTTTGCGTTAAAAAACTAATACATTTCTGACTATTTAATTGGCCATTTCCAACTAATGCGCTTGTTGGACAACGATCAACACAAATTGTACAATCGCCACAGCTATCTAATAATGGATCATCAGGTTCAAAAGGTATACTGACTAACATTTCACCGAGATATGTCCACGTTCCTAGTTTAGGATTGATGACAAAGCCATTGCGACCAACAAATCCTAAACCTGCACGTTCTGCAACGGCTCTATCTGATAATACACCCGTATCTACCATAGATTTTATTTCAACATCTGGAACTTTAGACTCAATAAATGTAGCCAACATGTCTAACCGTTTACGCATAATTGTATGATAATCTTGACCCCACGATGCTCTTGCAAATAAGCCTCTGCGGTCTCCTCTAACACTCTTAGGCGCACCTTTCAGTTTGTTAGGATAACCAACTGCAATTGCTATGATTGATCTTGCTGTAGATAAGGATAATTTCGGCTCCGTTCGTAAAGCAATATCAGATTCTTCAAATCCTGAAGCATAACCATTTGCATGATATACTTCTAGCTTTTGCTTCAATTCATCAAAGGGATCTGCAGTTGTAAATCCAATACTGTCGATTCCAATTGTATATGCATAATCAATGATATCTTGCTTTAACTGCTTTGTATCCAATCGTTTGCCCCCCATAAAATAATACTATGTTATTTTAACACAACCATTATTCATATTGAGGTTTCATTACACGTAATTTTAAAATAAAAAGCTTGAATATATGATATAACTTTATTTGTCGTATCATATATTCAAGCTTCGTTGTGTAGTTATAATACCCTTGATAAGAAATTCTGTGTTCTTTCGTGTTGTGGATGTTCGAATATTTCATTTGGAGTTCCAGATTCTACAACGACGCCATCCGCCATAAATATGACTTTGTCACTGACATCTTTGGCAAAGCCCATTTCATGTGTGACAACTACCATGGTCATACCTTCTTTGGCTAGATCTTTCATTACTTTTAATACATCACCAACCACCTCAGGATCTAATGCTGAAGTTGGTTCATCAAATAAAATAACATCTGGTTGCATTGCTAACGCCCTAGCAATTGCTACCCTTTGTTTTTGACCACCAGATAATTGATTTGGATATACATTTGCTTTTTCTTTTAACCCAACTTTGTCTAGAAGTGAGATAGCTGCTTGATTTAATGCTTCATTATTTTCTTTTTTCAATAGTTTAGGTGCTAATATTATATTATCGACAACTTTTTTATGTGGAAACAAATTAAAGTTTTGAAAAACCATGCCCATCTTTTGTCTCAATTTGTCGACTTGTGTTCCTTTTTTTGTTAAATCATTTTCTTCAAATATTACTTGTCCTTTAGTAGGTTCTTCTAATAAATTCATACATCTTAACAGTGTACTTTTACCACTACCAGATGGACCTATTATTGCTACTACTTCCCCTTGATTGATTTCAAGATTGATATCTTTTAAAACTTCATTATCCCCAAATACTTTATTAAGATTGTTTATTTTAATCACTAGCGCTCAATCTCCCTTCAATCATGTTCATGATACGTGTAAGTACAAATGTTAAGACAAAGTATAATGCTGCTGCCACTAGTAATGGTGTGAATGGATCAAATGAAATGCCTTGAACCACTTGGGCATTAAACATAATTTCTCCAACTCCAATTGTTGACACAATAGATGATTCTTTAATTAAAGTAACAAATTCATTACCTAAAGCTGGTAAAATATTTTTAATTGCTTGTGGCATAATTACACTTTTCATCGTTTGTCCATAATTCAAACCTAAACTTCGAGCAGCCTCCATTTGTCCTTTATCAACAGCATTAATACCTGCTCTAATAATTTCGGCAATATATGCTGAAGAATTAATGACCAAAGCAATCGTTCCACAAACTAATGCTGAAATATCTAATCCTAATGCAGCAGTTATACCAAAGAATACGATAAACACTTGGACCAACATTGGTGTTCCTCTTAAAATTTCGATATAAATTGAGGCAATCCATGATATGATTTTAATCTTACTTAATTTCATTAGAGCAATAAATGCTCCTAAAATTGAACCTAATGCCACACCAATAAATGAAATTAATATTGTTATTTTTATACCTTTCCAGAAAAAGCTGCCATATTTTGAGATAAAACCACTATCATCATTCATTGCATTTGCTGCATTGGTCATATATTTATCAATAAGTCCTTTATCCTTTACATCTTTAATCGATTTATTAATTTGTGATAATAATTTTGGTGAATCTTTTGGCACTGCAATCACTGTATCTTTTTCTTCTTCATTAAATTTTACATTTGAAATACCTAATTTAGGATTTTGTTTTAAATATGCTTCTGCAACCGGCTTTTCTACCACTGCACCTTCCACTTTTCCACTTTTTAATGCTAAAATTACGTCTGGTAAACGGCTCAATGAAGTAATTGAAGCATTTTCAATTTCTGTTTGTGCAATTTTTTCTTGTTCTGTACCCTTTTGAGCACCTATTTTTTTATTATTAAAATCTTTAATATCTTTGTAATCGTTCACTTTATCCTTTTTAACAAGCATAATATTTTTAGTCATCATATATGAATCTGAAAAATCAACTTGCTTTTTACGTTCAGGTGTTGATGTCATACCAGAAATAATAATATCTATTTTTCCAGTTTTTAATGCTCCTAATAAACTATCAAATGACATGTTTACAATTTTTAATTTTAAATGATTATCTTTTGCAATTTTTTTCGCTAAATCAATGTCTACGCCGGCATATTCTGTCTTACCATTTACTGTATGCTCAAATTCCATTGGTGCATAATCTGCTGAAAGACCAACTCTAATTTCTCCACGTTCTTTAATCTTTTCCCAAGTCAGATCTTGTTCAGCATGTGCAATTGGGTTGATATATATAATTGCACTGCTTAATAAAAAACCTAATACTAATATAACCCTAAATATACACTTCATTTGTACAGCCCTCCCTAATTAATATTCATAATTATACATATTAATACATTTTGATGCAATAGTATTTTATAAACGTATTTTTATCAATATAAAGAAAAGCTACTTTTTAAAAAGTCCTCACTTAATAAAATCTGCTATTATACCGAACTATTCTTAAATTTTAAAATTAATCAAAAAAAAGCATTACTATCAATGTCTTATTGACAGTAACGCCGATATTTATCAAATATTAAAACTTATTTTTGTCGTAATGCTATGCTATAAATTATTGTTTTGGAACTTCAAATTTATATATATCATTAGAATATATAGGAATGAATTTTTTACATAATTCATGAACTATAAATGCCGATACAAATGGTATGACAAAATAACCAAGTGCTAATAAAATAATATTCATTGTTGGATCACCTGTCATTCGGTTGAATGCATTTATTGGCCCAACTAACCCAGTATATCCAAATCCAGCAGACAATGGTGTTCCTTTAACCTGAAGAACGTAAGCAATGATTCCAGTAATTATTCCATTTATAGTCAACGGTATCGAAATAATTAAATTTTTCAAGTAAACTGGAATCATCATTTTTGCAGCCCCTATGAGTAAAACTGCATTTACACCAATAGAATTGACACGCAATGAACCAAATAAGAAAGTAACGCAAGCAGCCACAATACCTAAGTTTGCTGCTCCACTTCCTAGTCCATTTAAACTAATCGCTGTTGCAATCGCAACTAACGATATTGGTGTTACCATTAATAATGAAAATGCCACACTAATAAGTATAGACATTAATAATGGATTTAAGTCTGTAAATGAATGAATTACATTTCCAATTGCTTGAGTAATTTTTCGAATGTAAGGTAATGTGATTAGACCGATGCCCCCACTAACTATAGGTATTAAAACTGGTAATATAATCAATTCAAAAGATCCAAGTTTATTTTGTAATATTATATATATAAGACATGCAATAATAACAACTAAACTCGTATTTATAATGTCACCTATTCCTTTTAACATAAATCCATTGTTATTAAAAACTACTGCCCCAGAGCCAATCATCGCAGAAGTACCAACTATTGCAGCACCTGCGCCATTAAATTTAAATTGATGGGCAGCTACAACTCCAATAATAAATGCCATAAATGATTGAATTAATATTACTAACTGATATGTTAATTCTAAAATTTCATTACCACTTTTAAATATTTTTAATACTTCACCTAACAAAGCATTCGGAACGAGCGCTATAACGACACCTGCTCCAATAGAATTTAAAATTTTACTGAAAAATTGTTTGTTTTCAGCATTTTTAGCGTTACTCATAAACGACCTCCAATTTGAACATTAAATTCATCATATTATAGTTAATTAACTTTAACAATGATTAGTTGGTTAATTTAATCTAAATATAACAATCTAGATAAGCAATAATATTAACTTGAACAATCTACTCATTAATCAATGTCATTCTAAATTTAAAATAATAATCATTAAACCCAGTGACTACTAATTTAATAAATCGTAAACATTAAAAATACCCATATCCTATATAGATAAATAAATGAATAGACTTGCAATAAAGCATAATAAAATAGCACTTTTACAGATATTTTAATAGAAAAAATAAAAGAAATAATTTATCTATAATCGTTAACATAATACCAAAAAAAGAAAGTTAAGCAATGTTTAGTTGCCTAACTTCCAATATTGAACTTATCAGTCCCATTTGACATAGAGCCAAAATAAAAAGAAACCCCATAAAAACAGGGTTTCTAGTACGTTATGTTATGTAAATAACAGTTAATTATACCGGTGGTCGGGGTCGAACCGACACTCCACAAGTGGAACGGGATTTTGAGTCCCGCGCGTCTGCCAATTCCGCCACACCGGCTTAATGGTAAACAAAAAACTTCCCTTTGGAAGTATTTATGGAGCGGAAGATAGGATTTGCACCTATACCTCGTTCCGGGAAGGAACGTGTTCTAAAAGTTGAACTACTCCCGCAAATATAAAATTATGGAGCGGAAGATAGGATTTACACCTACACCTCATTCCAGGAAGGAATGTATTCTAAGAGTTGAAATACTCCCGCATTATTATTAAATTATGGAGCGGAAGATAGGATTTACACCTATACCTCGTTCCGGGAAGGAACGTGTTCTAAAAGTTGAACTACTCCCGCATAAACCTGGAGGCGGCAACCGGATTTGAACCGGTGATAAAGGTTTTGCAGACCTCTGCCTTACCACTTGGCTATGCCGCCAATAA
>NZ_PPQS01000044.1:1515-2004 GCF_002902405.1 Staphylococcus schweitzeri | reverse complement strand
AACCAACGAGTGACGGAGTCAAAGTCCGTTGCCTTACCGCTTGGCTATAGCCCATTAATAATAAGGGCGGCTGAAGGGGATCGAACCCTCGAATGTCGGAACCACAATCCGATGTGTTAACCACTTCACCACAACCGCCATGGCAGGGGCAGTAGGAATCGAACCCACACCAAAGGTTTTGGAGACCTCTATTCTACCGTTGAACTATGCCCCTATTAAAAATAATAAATGGAGGGGGGCAGATTCGAACTGCCGAACCCGAAGGAGCGGATTTACAGTCCGCCGCGTTTAGCCACTTCGCTACCCCTCCGTAAATGGTGCCGGCCAGAGGACTTGAACCCCCAACCTACTGATTACAAGTCAGTTGCTCTACCAATTGAGCTAGGCCGGCTAAAAAAATGGTTCAGGACAGAGTCGAACTGCCGACACATGGAGCTTCAATCCATTGCTCTACCAACTGAGCTACTGAACCATAATAAAAATGTAATG
>NZ_PPQS01000044.1:845-1505 GCF_002902405.1 Staphylococcus schweitzeri | reverse complement strand
CGCGATCTCCTGCGTGACAGGCAGGCGTGTTAACCGCTACACTACGAGACCTATAAAATATTGCGGGAGGCGGATTTGAACCACCGACCTTCGGGTTATGAGCCCGACGAGCTACCGAACTGCTCCATCCCGCGATAATAAAAAATAATGGCGGAGGAAGAGGGATTCGAACCCCCGCGGCCCGTTAAGGCCCTGTCGGTTTTCAAGACCGATCCCTTCAGCCGGACTTGGGTATTCCTCCATTATTATAGGTAAATCGCTATTAATTATAAAATTAAATGGCGGTCTCGACGGGAATCGAACCCGCGATCTCCTGCGTGACAGGCAGGCGTGTTAACCGCTACACTACGAGACCATTAGTAAAACGGAGGAAGAGGGATTCGAACCCCCGCGAGCCGTTAAGCCCCTCTCGGTTTTCAAGACCGATCCCTTCAGCCGGACTTGGGTATTCCTCCAAAATTATATGGACCTTGCAGGACTCGAACCTGCGACCGAACGGTTATGAGCCGTTAGCTCTAACCAACTGAGCTAAAGGTCCTAAATATAATTTTACAACTAATAAATAGTGGCGGTGGAGGGGATCGAACCCCCGACCTCACGGGTATGAACCGTACGCTCTAGCCAGCTGAGCTACACCGCCTTATATAGTTTGTAAATAAT
>NZ_PPQS01000044.1:657-806 GCF_002902405.1 Staphylococcus schweitzeri | reverse complement strand
CTGACCTCCTGCGTGCAAAGCAGGCGCTCTCCCAGCTGAGCTAAGCCCCCATAATATTACAGTATATCGGGAAGACAGGATTCGAACCTGCGACCCCTTGGTCCCAAACCAAGTGCTCTACCAAGCTGAGCTACTTCCCGTATAATTAA
>NZ_PPQS01000044.1:0-647 GCF_002902405.1 Staphylococcus schweitzeri | reverse complement strand
CCCATAACCTCTTGATCCGTAGTCAAACGCTCTATCCAATTGAGCTACGGGCGCATATGTTTTTATTGAAAATGGTGCCGAGGACCGGAATCGAACCGGTACGGTGATCACTCACCGCAGGATTTTAAGTCCTGTGCGTCTGCCAGTTCCGCCACCCCGGCACTATAAAAATGGAGCAGAAGACGGGATTCGAACCCGCGACCCCAACCTTGGCAAGGTTGTATTCTACCGCTGAACTACTTCTGCATATGCGGGTGAAGGGAGTCGAACCCCCACGCCGTAAGGCGCTAGATCCTAAGTCTAGTGCGTCTGCCAATTCCGCCACACCCGCAAATGGTGAGCCATAGAGGATTCGAACCTCTGACCCTCTGATTAAAAGTCAGATGCTCTACCAACTGAGCTAATGGCTCTTCCATGGTGCCGGCCAGAGGACTTGAACCCCCAACCTACTGATTACAAGTCAGTTGCTCTACCAATTGAGCTAGGCCGGCAATATGTAAGAATAAATGGTGGAGAATGACGGGTTCGAACCGCCGACCCTCTGCTTGTAAGGCAGATGCTCTCCCAGCTGAGCTAATTCTCCGATTTAAAACTGCCTGGCAACGTTCTACTCTAGCGGAACGTAAGTCCAACTACCATCGACGCTA
>NZ_PPQS01000043.1 GCF_002902405.1 Staphylococcus schweitzeri | reverse complement strand
CATCCACCGTGCGCCCTTAATAACTTAATCTATGTTTCCACCATTTTTATAAGTGAAACGCTCACATACTGTTTCGTTTTCATTATTTAAAATGCTCGTTTACAGAAGTAAACTCCGCTTTCAAATAATTCAACTCATTGTCTGCCAAACGTTTTCTTTTATAAAAAGATTTAAACGCGTTATTAATCTTGTGAGTGTTCTTTCGAACACTAGCGATTATTTCTTATGAATTCAAGCTTATTTAAAACTCTTTATTCACTCGGTTTTGCTTGGTAAAATCTATATTTTACTTACTTATCTAGTTTTCAATGTACAAATAATGGTGGGCCTAAGTGGACTCGAACCACCGACCTCACGCTTATCAGGCGTGCGCTCTAACCAGCTGAGCTATAGGCCCATTTTTTGAATGTTAAATAAACATTCAAAACTGAATACAATATGTCACGTTATTCCGC
>NZ_PPQS01000042.1:199914-206944 GCF_002902405.1 Staphylococcus schweitzeri | reverse complement strand
TTCTAATTGAAAATTATCTTACTGCTGTTTTTTTAGGGATTTATGTCCCAGCCTGATTCCGTTTAATAATGATAAAGCTATAAAACAACATATAGCCATTGACATACCTTACCTAAAAGATATGCCAATTTAGCTATACGTTGATACTTTTTCAGTTAAAGTACTAACAATTATACTTGCCTTCAAATTCTCAATTACCTTTGTCATTTTAAAATGACCATAAACTTACATTACATTTATCAACATGTTCCGCTACAAAACACATTAATAATATGTAAAGAGGATATTTCTTCAAGTTGAAACCTTCTCAAAATATAACCGCTACAATTATAAATAAGATTAATGTTTCAACATATTATATATATTCCACAATCACATTAAGTTAAACGTGTATTCGATGACTTTTTAATTCCAATACCAGTAATACCATAAATAATTGCGATGATCGCACATAAATAACATGGAACCGTCCAAATGAAAAATTGTCCAACTGAGACATGTAGTTGACTTGCATAGTATATCCCTGAAGTTCCCCATGGTATAAGTGGTAATATCATCGTACTTGAGTCTTCAAGTGTTCTTGATAGAACCGTGCGAGACACATGATATTTCTTAAATAAATCTTTCATTAAAACACCAACCATAATAATTACAATTGATGCGACACCTGCTGCAAATACAAGTCCTAAGCAACAGATAACTGTCATACAAATTAGACTACCTACAGAATGAATACTTTTAGAAACTGTGTCTAATAAAACATCAAGACAGCCCGCTTTTTCAACAATACCTGCAAATGCATACCCACAAAATATCGTTACTAATATTTGTGTCATACTCATCATTCCACCCTGTTCTAACAAGCTTTTCACACTTGATGAAACATGTGATTGATGTATCATAGATTCATTAAATCCACTAAATGTTGCTTTGAATCCATCTACCATTTTAAAATGATGATTAAAAGTCCCTACTACAATGGCTGAAAAGCTTGATATTAGCATAGCAGGCACTGTAGCCATTTTTAATAGCAAACAAACAATGATCACAATTAAGGGAACCCAGACCCATATGTTAATTTGATAAATTTGTGCAAGCTCTGATAACAAGGTTTGAATCTGTTTATCATTTGAATGCCCTTTAAATTGAAATCCAGCAATAAACCATACTAATAAACCTATGATTGACGCAGGTATAGTTGTCCACATCATCGAATGTATATGTTTAAATATATTAACTTTTGTAACAAGTGCTGCTAAATTGGTCGTATCAGATAATGGTGACATTTTATCACCAAACACCGCACCAGCAATAATTGCTCCTGCTGCCATTCCTGGTGCAATACCTAATTGATTTCCTACAGAGATTAATGCTATTCCTGCAGTAGATGCTGATCCCCAAGCTGTACCAGTAGCTATAGATGTAATAGCACTTATAAAAAATGCAGATATTAAAAAATAGCTTGGATTCAATAAATCTAAGCCATAATAAATTAAAGCAGGAACTGTTCCAGAAAACATCCAACTCCCTACAATTATACCGACTGCCAAAATAATGAAAATAGCAGGCATTGCAGTATTCAGTCGTTCTGCAATGCCTTTTTCCAAATCTTGCCATGTCAATCCTACACGTTTAGCAATCCATGCGGCATAAGCTGAAGCAATGATTAATAACACTTGAATTGGAATGTCAAAAATTACAAATCCTGTTACTACTACAATAACCATAACTACTATTGTTGAAATTGATTCTAAAAAGGTTGGTTGTCTTGTCATCATATATCGTCCCCTTTGTTTATTGATGCAAAACCACTTTTCTTCAATTTACTTTCTATTAATACATTTCTATTTCCTTATTTGTATTTAAGGTAACATTTATTTTAAATATTTATCTAAATCTAGTTTATCCAAACCAATAGTTTCAACAGTTAATCCTTCTTCAAAGAAATCACGTTCCAGAATTGTTGATGCAATAACAATGACAGCATCAATGTTTGGCGTTGGCACATCAATGACTTTACCTAAGCTTGACCATAATACTAAACCATATGCAATATCCTCAGTTAAATATCTGCTTTCTACATGATTTGGTCCTGGGATTTGTGAAAATACTGGGCTTGTATTGAATAATCGGTTCAACGGTTCATCTTCTTTATCACGTTCTAAATAACCACGCTCAATGCGTGATTCTTTCGCAGTAGATAATTCAAATCCTAATCTACGCCCTAAATTCAATCTTTCTAACTCAATTGCATGTAATAGTCTTACCGTATGTTTTGTAATACCTTCTTTATATAATGCAAACTCACCGGCATAATCAATACGCCCCACATTTAATAAAGTTGGTCCTGGATGTACTTCTGGATTACCATTTTCAAGATTTGTCTTAATTAAACTTTCTTCTTTAACTAAATGGTCATAAATACTTGAAACTTTATCGTAACAATCATTCAGGCAACTTCTGTCATACGTTGAAAAGAAGATACGACGTACATTTAATGATAAATCAACTGTTGCATTCTCAAAGTCCACACGTGTACCATACGTTAATGTATTAGCTTCAGCCAATTGCGGTTTAGTATCAATGTGTCTGTCTTCCAAAACGTTCATAAAACGAATTGACCCCATTGCTGCAGCCATGTTGAAGAATATCAACTGATTATTCGTCACATGCTCTGCCATTACATCAGCATAATATTCTATGTATGAAGATGGGATAATAACTTGAACAATCTCAGCATCTTTTAGCACATATTCCATATCATCGCTAATATCAGTGAATTCTACGAAACGTTCTTCGCCTTCATTATGAAAATCGAATCCACCTTTGTCGATTGCGTTTTGAAATTTATTTATTGATTGATTACGACAATATAATTTAACTTCATGGCCTTTGTCTACCATGTCCACTGCTGCCGTAACCGCACCATTTCCTGATCCTACAATTGCTATTTTCATAAACAACCCTCTTTCTATCTTTCTTTGCTTAAAAATAAAAACACATTATACGTAAGACAATATAAAAATGATGCGAATTCATCACGCATCATTATAAATGTTAAGTATATATAACCTTAAATTAACCTATTTAAACGCCAACGTCTACCACTTATTTTTAAATTTAATAATTGTTTAATAAACATGTTTATTTTGATTATATTTTGTTATAGTTAAAGATAATATTACAATTTTCAAAGGAGTGTCTAATATGACAACTGAAATGAATGACGTAACAAATCAACAACCGAATCGCAAATCCAATGATGAAAACATTATGGCGATGCTTATCTATTTATTAAGTTTATTCACATCTATTATTGGTCCACTGATTATATGGTTATTAAAAAAAGATGAATCGAAACTAGTTGATCGTGCTGGAAAAAATTATTTTAACTATACGATTTCTTATATCATTTGGTCTGTTATTTTAGCAATCTTTACCATTATCAGCATTCTTATAGCTTCTATAGATATAGAAATTCTTTCAATAATAGGTTTTATAATGATTTTATTCAGTGTGCTATTATTATTTGCTTTCTCAATATTATCTTTTGTTTTCACAATTATTGCGTGTGTCAAATATTATAATGGCCAAGAATATGTAATACCTTTAACAATCCGATTTATTTAAACATATTACAAATAAATATTTTCTATTAATTACCTGTTAATCTCATTGTAACTTTGGCTATTTTTTATTACAAAATTAGTCAAAGTTTTTTTATTCTTTTACAAAACAATAACATTCCCCACAAATGAGATTAATTTTGTTAAAGTAACTATTGTCATCAATTGAGATGTAAGAATAAAACAGTCGCTACGTTTTATTTATAAAAAAAGATATAGAACTTTGGAGGACTTTATTCATGAAAAAATTAGTAACAGCAACTACATTAACAGCAGGTATCGGTACAGCATTAGTAGGTCACGCGCATCATGCAGATGCTGCTGAAAATTATACAAACTATAATAACTACAACTATAATTACAACACGACTCAAACAACAACTACTACAACAACTACAACTACAACTTCATCAATTTCACACGCAGGCAACTTATATACAGCTGGTCAATGTACTTGGTATGTATATGATAAAGTAGGCGGAGAAATCGGTTCTACTTGGGGCAATGCTAACAACTGGGCTTCAGCAGCTCAAAGTGCTGGATTCACAGTAAACCATACACCTTCTAAAGGTGCAATTCTACAATCATCTGAAGGACCATTTGGTCATGTTGCATTTGTTGAAAGTGTTAACAATGATGGTTCAGTAACTATTTCAGAAATGAACTATAGTGGTGGACCATTCTCAGTAAGTTCAAGAACAATTTCAGCTAGTGAAGCTGGTAACTACAATTACATTCATATTTAATGAGTATTTAGATACATATCACTTGGACATCTGATCCGGCAAATATGTTATCAATAACAATTGAGCTTTCCTGTTTAGGATAAGCTCTTTTTTATATTCATAATTAATACTTCATACTTTTTAACCTTGTTAAATATATTAATCCCCCACTTTCACTCTTGAAAGTATACGCTTACATCATTGATATGCAATAAATCTCGACATAGTTGTATACAGTCTAATCTTCTACTATACTAGATTAAAAGGAGTGAGCTTTATGGAAAAAGTTTATGTTGCTGGTGCCATACCAGAAGTAGGTTTAAAACTTTTACAAGAACATTTTGAAGTTGAAATGTATGAAGGTAAAGGATTAGTCGATAAAGACACTTTAATTAAAGGAGTACAAGGTGCGACTGCTTTAATTAGTTTATTATCAACTAACGTCGATAAAGACATTATCGATGCTGGTAAAGACTTAAAAATCATTGCAAACTATGGTGCTGGTTTTAATAATATTGATATTGAATATGCACGAGAAAAAAATATAGATGTTACAAATACGCCAAAGGCTTCAACCAATGCAACTGCTGATTTAACAATTGGCTTAGTTCTTGCTGTTGCTCGACGCATTGTTGAAGGTGATGAATTATCACGAACAACTGGTTTTGATGGATGGGCACCTTTATTTTTCAGAGGACGTGAAGTATCAGGTAAAACAATCGGTATTATCGGCTTAGGCGAAATAGGTAGTGCCGTTGCACGCCGCGCCAGAGCATTTGACATGGACGTCTTATATACTGGCCCACATCGTAAAGAAGAAAAAGAACGTGAGATTGGTGCTAAATACGTAGATTTAGATACCTTATTAAAAAATGCCGATTTCATCACAATAAATGCTGCTTACAATCCTAAATTACATCATCTAATTGATGCAGAACAATTTAAAATGATGAAATCAACAGCATATTTAATTAATGCATCTCGTGGTCCAATCATACATGAATCTGCACTTGTTCAAGCTTTGAAACATAACGAAATTGAAGGTGCTGCACTCGATGTATATGAATTCGAACCAAAAATTACGGATGACTTAAAATCCCTAAAAAATGTAGTACTAACACCACATATTGGTAATGCTACATTTGAGGCTCGCGATATGATGTCAAAAATCGTTGCTAATGCAGCTATTAGCGTAGCTCAAGGTGAAAAGCCACAATTCGTCGTAAACTAAATACTTAACTATTACTTATTACATCAAACAAAATTCACCCCGCATGTTGTAAACTCACTACAACATACGGGGTTTTTTATATAATTATTTTATTTTTCTTTTGATTTATATAAAAATTTAGTCTGACCTGCCGCTAATGCATTCGGCATCATTTTCATCATACGGTTTCTTATTGCTACAATTAATCGATTTCTATATTGGGCAATTTTGCCGATTTTTCTAGAGCGCTTAATTACTTTAGCAGTATGCTTAACTCGTAATTTATCATAACGTTGTAATGCTTTTTCAAAATCATATGAATTAAAGCAATTTACTAATACGATAGCATCTTCCATTGCCTGACCAGCACCTTGCCCCATATTAGGAGTCGTTGCATGGGCCGCGTCTCCCAATAAAATAGTACGTCCATAAACAAATGATTTTAATGGTTTTAAATCATAAATATTATGCAATAAAATACTAGTCTCACTTTGTTTATCTAATACTTCTCTAACTTCGTTTGGATAATGATTAAAGTAAGCTTGTAAATGCGGTTTTCCAAATGCACTATATTTATGGTTATTTTCCTTAGTATTAATAGTAATAAACCAATATGCTTGATTATTTAATAATGGAACAATACCTACTCTACCTTTTCTACCCCAATATTCCTTTGCACAGTCAGGATGTTTCAAATCGATATCATCAACTAATCCTCTAAAGCATGTATAACCTTGGTATAATACCTTACTATCGGTATTTACAGATTGTCTTACTTTAGAATGAATTCCATCAGCCCCAATACACAAATCAAATGCTTCACTTTGTTGATTGGCAAAATGAATTGTTACTTTATCAGTATCATTATCGATGTGAGTTACCTCATGTTTTGTGAAAATCGCATCATCTTTAACATATGATTTTATAACCTCAATTAGTGTTTGACGTGGTAAAGTCACATTTAATGTATTACTTTTTAATTTAACTGTAGATAATGGACGATCTTTGTCATCTAATATTGTCATTGTTGATAAGATTTGTCCTGCATTTTTAATGCCTTTGGCTAAATCATGATTACCTAGCTTTTTAAGCACATTATCTCCAATACCTATTCCAGCACCTATTTCATCAATTGAGTCATTTTTTTCAAACACTTTAATAGTATGACCTTGTTCTTGTAATAATGCAGCTGCTGTTAATCCACCGATGCCTGCACCTATAATTGCTATCTTCATATTGTCACCTCTATATTTTTCATTCTTTTCTATTTTATCACATGCGCTATTGTTTAAAAATGACTCTGAGGCTGAGACATAAATCAATATTCTATGCTCTACAAAGTTATATTGGCAGTAGTTGACTGAACGAACATGCGCTTGCAACAAGCTTTTTTCAATTCTAGTCAGGGGCCCCAACAAAGAAGCTGACGAAAAGTCAGCTTACAATAATGTGCAAGTTGGGGTGGGACA
>NZ_PPQS01000042.1:114693-199904 GCF_002902405.1 Staphylococcus schweitzeri | reverse complement strand
GAACCACTACATAATAAATCATTAGTGGTTCTTTATCATTTCTGTACCACTCCCTTATTATTTTGTCTAATTTTAACAATAAAAACGATGTTACAAATGTCAAAATCAATATTATTCAAAACGATATTAACGTACGTTCGTTATCCCTATATATGCATTTATATTTTTAAACATGTTCAATCTATCGACTTGAATTTTAAATCACACCTACGAAAATTCCCCTTAAAATACGCTAAAGGAGCTTAAAACAATAAATTGTTCCAGCTCCTTTGAACGTCGATGTCTTATTTATAATATGTTTGTCTAATTTCATCTTTCTTTATACCAAACTCTTTATATGACTTATCCATTAATTTTGCAATTTTGTCTGCCCAATAAATATCACTCGCATATTGATGTTGTGCTGGATTTTCTGGATTCCAACGCATTTGATATAAATTCAATTGATTATTTTCAAAGTATTCATTCCGAATGAACTTAGCTCCACCAAGAATTGCCTTATCTGGAGACGTCCATTGTTCCTTTTCCGCATAACTTTTCCCACTGCGAACAGCACTACTATCAAATGCTCCTATACCAAAGAAGTTGTAATAGCGTTTCTTACCAACTTTAATACCTTGCGCTAATTCTGATTTACCATTACCAGTTTCAACTAAAGCATGGCTTACAAGATATATGACATTAACCTCATATTTATCTTGGGCTTCTAGAAAAACTTTCCCTCGATTTTCTAAAATACCTTTACCTTTTAAAAGCTGATTAACTTCAGAATCTGACATTGGCACTCTTTCTGTGATATCCATGTATTTCATATCACTATCTTTATGTGAAATGGTCATAGCTTTAGCAATTTCATTACTATCCGCTTTAACAAATTTACCATGGTCTTCTTTAGTCTGAACAATGCCTTTCCCTTGTTGCATCGATACAGCTTGACCAAACGAATAATTCACATCATTTTTAAATAAACTCGTTTCATTCACAATAAGTAACACAGCAAATACAACTAAAATGATCATTAATAGTAGTGTTGATATACGTAACTTGAATTTCTTCTTCATATAGACAAAACCTCATTTTCTTACTTAGACAATAAAAAATATGCCACAACAATCGCTAATATTACGATTAAAAAAGAAGCGTTAACGATTACTTTCATCGTCGTTCTATCTCTGAACATCATATTAAAGACAACTAGACTAATTGATAATGAAACAGCAAAAAAAGTAATAGCTAATACTAACTTCATCATAAATAAACAAACTAAGCCTATGACTAATAAGGCATTAGATATTACAGCTGACGTTTTTAACATTCTCGAATTAATATGCACTCACCCTTTTTATTTAAATAACTTACATAATCATAATAATACATGATTTTTCATAGGCCTGTCGATGATTGATTCACAATAGCACGTGATTATTTTGTTTTTCACTATTATTCATTTATTCCAACAAAAAGTACCTTTTTAATTTTTATAGAAATTAAAGAAGAGGCTGGGAAATAAATCCCTAAAAAACAGCAGTAAGATGTTTTTCAATTAGAAAATATCTTACTGCTGTTCTCTATTTATACAATACTTCGTATTGAATGGCTTCGCTTTCCATTGTGATTTTATTCTTCTCTAGACATACCTTTTAACATATTAAGCATATAAGTTAAACTACGATTCATATCGTCATCTTTCAATACGCCCAATAGACTTCTTATAGTTGTCTTAGCATTTGGACTCGCTTGATTGGCAACGTGTAATCCTTTATTAACTTTATTTAGGAAGTCGCTTAAATCTGATACATTCAGTTCGCCTAATAAAAATACCATTGAAGCCATATTAGATAATAACCCTGTATAAATATCTTTATTAAGTTCAACCGCAAATTTATTTATGATGACTTGACGTCCTCGAATTGCTCCATTTAAAGCATCTAATAGTTTAGCATCATCTAATGTTTTAATGAGCTTGATTGCTTTTAAAATGCTATCTTTGTTTGCAGCAATTGCTTCAGTAACTTCGTTCAAGCTTTCTAATTTTATTTGTTCTTCCGATTTTTCTAAGCGTCTAATTTTAGATGATATTCTCTCAGCCATTATTTATCCACCTGATTTCCTGGGAAAACATAATCTGGACGTTCCCATTTTTTCTGTACTTGTACACTGTACTGCGGGTGACGTTTTTTGTTTACACGGAAGTTATTTGGATTTAAAGGGGATTTACCACGTTTCGTAATAACTTCTAAACGACAACTAGTTCGTTTATAAGATGGCGTATCCGTGTATTTATCAACATCACTATTTGTTAACAAGTTAATTGCACCTAAATCTCCATTTTCCATTGCATCATTGTTTAATGGAATATAAATTTCTTTGCCTTTAACACGATCTGTAACATGTACTTGTAATACAGCTTCTCCAGTATCAGAAATTAATTTAACTTCTGCACCTTCATGAATTCCTCTATCTTCTGCAAGTTCAGGAGAAATTTCAACAAATGCACGTGGCACTTTATATTTAATCATTGGTGTTTGATATGTCATGTTACCTTCATGGAAATGTTCTAACAATCTTCCGTTATTTACATGAATATCATAAAGCTCATCTTGTTTAAAGAAGTTATCAAATGTTAATGGGAATAGTTTCGCTTTACCATTATCAAAATTGAATCCTTCTAAGTAAAGTATAGGTTCATCAGTACCATCAGGTTGTACTGGCCATTGTAAACTATTGAATCCTTCTAAACGATCATAACTTACCCCCGCATATAGAGGTGTTAAACGTGCTACTTCATCCATAATTTCACTAGGATGCTTGTAATTCCAATCAAATCCTAATCTATTAGCAATCGCTTGGAAGATTTTCCAGTCAGGTTTTGAATCACCAAGTGGTTCTAACGCTTGGTATAAACGTTGAATACGACGTTCAGTATTAGTAAAAGTACCGTCTTTTTCAAGCGAAGGACTTGCTGGCAATACAACATCAGCGTATGTTGCTGTGAATGTTAAAAATTCATCTTGTACTACCATGAAATCTAATTTTTCAAATGCAGCTTGTACAAAATTAATGTTTGAATCCACAATACCTGTATCTTCACCATATAAATACAATGAGTGTATTTCTCCATCATGTATGCCTTCTACCATTTCATGATTATCTTTTCCAGCTTTTGGATTCAATTTAACGCCGTATTCTTTTTCAAATTTAGCGCGAATATCATCCGCTTCAATACTTTGATAACCAGTAATCTTATCAGGCATACTTCCCATATCACTACATCCTTGAACATTATTATGTCCGCGTAATGGATATGCGCCTGTACCAGGACGACGATAATTACCAGTTACTAGTAGTAAGTTTGAAATCGCTGTACTTGAGTCGCTACCGATGTCTTGTTGCGTAATACCCATTGCCCAACAAATCACAACAGATTCAGCTTTAGCACATTCTTCAGCAAATTTAATCAATTCTGATTCTGGTATACCTGTTGCTTCTTCAGCAAAGGCCATTGTAAATGTTTCTAATGATTTGTAATATTCATCAAAATCATCTACCCACTCATCAATAAATGCTTTATCGTGTAAATCATGATCAATAATATACTTAGTTACTGCGCTTAACCATGCTAAATCCGTACCTGGTTTAGGTTGATAAAAACGATCCGCACGTTCTGCCATTTCATGTTTTCTAATATCAAACACATGTATTTTTTGACCAAATAATTTTTGCGCACGTTTCATGCGTGAAGCAATAACCGGATGAGCTTCTGCAGTATTTGTACCAATTAACACTGACATTGCTGCTCTTTCTAAGTCTTGAATACTACCAGAGTCACCACCGTGTCCAACAGTTCTAAATAAACCTTTTGTTGCAGGCGCTTGGCAATATCTTGAACAGTTATCAACGTTATTTGTGCCAATAACTTGTCTTGCTAATTTTTGCATTAAATACGATTCTTCATTCGTCGCTTTAGAAGAAGAAATGAATGATAATGCATCTGGGCCATGCTTTTCTTTAATAGATGTAAAATTATCTGCAATGACATTTAATGCTTCATCCCATTCTACTTCATGGAACTCACCATTTTTCCTTACTAATGGTTTAGTTAATCGTTGATCTGAATTAATATGTCCCCATGAAAACTTACCTTTAACACAAGTAGCAATTTTATTTGCTGGAGAATCATGTGACGGTTGTACCTTCAAAATTTCTCTATCTTTCGTCCAAACTTCAAATGAACAGCCTACACCACAATATGTACATACTGTTTTTGTTTTATTAATGCGTTCTTTACGCATTTCTGCTTCAGAATCTGAAATCGCAAATAATGGACCATAACCAGGTTCTGCTTTTTTAGTCAAATCAATCATTGCCGCTAAAGAACCGGGTTCAGTATCGGTCATATACCCTGCATTACCTTCCATATTCACTTCCATCATGGCATTACATGGACATACCGTCGCACATTGACCACAAGACACACATGAAGATTCATTAATCGGTACATCGTTATCCCAAATAACACGTGGATGTTCACGATCCCAATCAATTCTAATAGTTTCATTCACTTCGATATCTTGACATGCTTCTACACAACGCCCACATAAAATACATTGATTTGGATCATAGCGGTAAAATGGACCATAATCCTTTTCATAAGGCTTTTCTTTATATTCATAAGTTTGATGTTGAAGCCCCCATGCATCCATCGTATTATGAATTTCACAATCACCATTATTGTAATCACACACTGTACAATACAACATATGCTTTTCTAAAATACGGTCAAGTGCTTCTTTTTGAGCATCTTTTACATCATTGTTCACAGTATTTACAGTCATTGGACGATCAATCACTGTACTACATGAACGTTCAATTTTACCGTCA
Source organism: Staphylococcus schweitzeri (assembly GCF_002902405.1). Lineage (GTDB taxonomy): Bacteria > Bacillota > Bacilli > Staphylococcales > Staphylococcaceae > Staphylococcus > Staphylococcus schweitzeri. The sequence continues at coordinate 195,023 of NZ_PPQS01000042.1, read as the reverse complement.
ATTTCAACAGTACACGTATCACACGTTTGAATCGGCCCCATCGATTCGTTATAACAAATTGAAGGTACAAAAGTATCTTGTGATTTAATAAACTCAAGTAAATTCGTACCAGGTTCTACAAGATAATCTTTTCCATCAAGTGTAACCACCAAATGTTCTTGCATATTACTCACCCCATCTATATATTTTTCCGTAAATGACTTTTTAAGTATTACTAAAACCCTACCTATAAAAAAATGCCCCCACATCTTTCAGATAGAATTACTTTAATTGTATTACTTTATACACTAGTTGTTAAGTAGAATTTTGTATTTTGCCTTTTTGCAATCATTTATATTTTAAATAATTAGTGCGAAATTTAAGCACTTTTCATTTAATTGAAAATCATAATCATATTTACTACTTTGATACTTATTCCATAAAATTAGTCATATCACTTATTAATACCCATTTTCCAGAAAATTATTAATTAAATCTATATAAATTTATTGTAGAAATAAATGACTATAACTAATAATCAAATCAAATTATTATCAATTAATGTATCTATATTTGGCTGATTGCATTTTACTCTAATCATTTAGAATATACCAAAGCCTGTAAATGAAAAGTTTAGCTCTTTTCACCTACAGGCTATTGCAATGTTTTTATATTAAATAAATAGACAATACACCCTATGCTGTCATTAAATTATTGACATGACGTCAAATATTGTCGCTAAAACACTATTCTAAATTATCTTTTAATAACTTGGTGCTTTCAGCTTTTGACTGCTCACTAGGAATGAAGTAATACAATCCGTCACTTTGAATACCGCCTTGACCACTTAATTGATGCTTATTAATTGTATCATTAGCATCTTTATAATTGCTTCTAATCGTGTTCAAGTCACCTAATGTTAAATCTGTTTTTACATTATTTTGAATTTCATTCATCAAGCTATTGAAATGCGCGATTGATGATGGACTAGCAATTTTATTTGCCATCGCTTCTAAAACAATTTGCTGACGCTGTTGACGACCAAAATCTCCACCAGCACCTTCTTCTTTACGACTTCTAATAAATTTCAAAGCTTGATCACCATTCACATGTGTTTGCTGACCTTTTGTAAAATGAATGCCATCAACTGTGAATGTATCATTACTTACTACATCAACCCCACCGATGCTATCTATCATATTATGCAAACCATCCATATCAATTGTCGCATAATGGTCAATTGGTACATTCATTAATTTTTCAAGTGATTTAACAGCCATATTTGGTCCACCATATGCATAGGCATGTGCAATTTTTTCAGTAGTACCACGGCCAACAATTTCCGCTCTTGTATCACGCGGTATACTTACTATTTCAGTTTTCTTCGTTTTAGGGTTTATAGATAAAATCATTATACTATCACTACGTTCTCCGCCACCCTTTTTCTTACGATCAGCATCCGAATCGACACCAAATAAAGCAATTGTAAATGGATCACCGTCTTTTAAACTCACTTTTTTATCTCTTAATTCTGACTTGTTACGATCTAACGGATTATGAATTTTATTGCCAGTAATAAATATTTTAGCAGCTACATAAACTACTGCTACAATCGCTAAAATGACTAAAATACCAAATACCCATAAAAATATTTTCTTAGGTAGGCTCATTTTACTTTTATTTGAACGCTTCAATCCCACCACTCCTTTATTATTCCATACATACTTTATCTGTTTTCCCTATTTATTATATAGTAAAATTATTTTTTTACTATACTTCTGAAGACGTATTACTATTTTCTGCTATTATTTCTATTTTCAAACATGACTATTTAGTTTCTTATATCCACCATTAGTATTTAAAATTTCTAGAATCTTTTGATGGCATGCCATGTTACTAATTATAAACGGACCACCTTTAAGATAATCAATCTTATCACCATTTAAAGATGTCATTTTCAAATTGAGTAGTTCCGCAAATAAAAATTGTGCTGCAATATCCCAAGGTTTAGGGTTTGTATTAATATGCGCACCAAACTGCCCTTTTGCAACACGAATTGAATCTAACCCACATGCTCCAACTAGCCGATAACTAAATGACGCATTAAATAGGTCTTGTACTGTTTCCATATTCATAACTTGCGCATTAAATGAAACAATTGCGTCTTTTAATGGTATAGGCTCCGGTGCTTTCAACTTCAAATCATTGTTAAAAACACCGACTCCTCTAATCGCTTTATACAGTTGCTTATGAGGATAATCATATATATAAGATAACATTGGTGTTCCTTCTACAAAGTAAGCCAATATAATACAATAGTCTTCTTGTTGTTTCACTAAATTTGCAGTCCCATCAATAGGATCCATAATCCATAAATTTTTAATATCTTTCGTAATCTTATCGTTACTTTTTTCTTCTGCTAACAACTCATGTTCTGGAAAATGTGTACATAGAAAAGTTTGAAATTGTTGCTGAATTTGCTTATCAACATTTGTTACTAAGTCGAATCTATGGCGTTTTGTTTCTGTAGTCATTTCATTTATCAATTGTGGAATAACATTGTCTATTTGTTTCAACCACGAACATATTAACGTATCTATTTGCTGTAATGTTTTATCTGTCATTTCGTCCACCACTTCTTATATCATAATCATTTTAGTATTACCCTATATCAAAAGAATCAAATATACAAATGAATTCTTAAATAATAATTTCCATAAAAAAATCGGCTAGTCACGTGCTAGCCGACAAATAGAAAGGAAAGTAAGTAATAAATATTGAAGATGTTGTGATGTAACTTGAACGATTAAAAGCTATCTGTTATATAGCTCTACCCCTTTGTTTAATCGCTCCCCCTGTTACAAATAATATAATAGCACAATCTTTTGTTTAATGTAAGCGTTTTCTACAAATTTTTACAACTTTTTTTAAAAAAGCTAATGAAAATGTCCTCATTGTCACTCTTATGTTATACTTTGTGTAATATATCATCATTAAGGAGGTGGCTGTCATGAATAAAGCTGAAAGGCAAAATTTAATTATCACTGCAATTCAACAAAACAATAAAATGACCGCATTAGAATTAGCTAAATATTGCAATGTTTCCAAGCGTACGATTTTACGTGATATTGACGATTTAGAAAATCAAGGTGTTAAAATTTATGCGCATTATGGAAAAAATGGTGGTTACCAAATACAACAAGCACAATCTAAAATTTCATTAAATTTATCTGAATCACAATTATCAGCCTTATTTTTAGTACTAAATGAAAGTCAGTCGTATTCGACGTTACCATATAAAAGTGAAATCAATGCAATCATAAAACAATGTTTAAACTTACCTCAAACACGATTGAGAAAATTGCTTAAACGTATGGATTTTTATATTAAGTTTGAAGATACACAACATATGACCTTACCTATGTTGTTTTCCGATATTTTAATTTATTGTACAGAGCGTAATGTGATGTTAGTAGATTATAAAGTAGATGATAAAATCAAAGCAGAAAATGTTATATTCATCGGTCTTTTATGTAAAAGTGGACACTGGCACGCCGTAATTTATGATATCGCAACAGATATGACTGCAGAGCTTGAGGTTGCAAATATTGTGGATATCTCATATTCTTTTGGCAAGACAATTCAAACAAGAGATATATCTATAGATAACTATCATCAATTTTTAAACCCCATCGATTCTTAAGCAACAGAATCAATGGGGCTTTCTTAACCATAAATTTGTACGACTGTCATAATAAATGACACAAAATTATTGGCAATATGTAGCGCGATAGTCGAACCTAAGTTTTTACCAGATTTCAAATAAGTAAATACTAAAATAATAGATAAAATTAGATATGGACCAAATTCAAATGGCGATTTCGCATCAGTAACATGAATAAATGCAAATAAAAACACCGAAATAATACTCATAACTATAAAATTAAATTTCTTACCTAATTCTCCTATTAAAATATGTCTAAAAATAAGTTCTTCGACTATAGGACCTGCAATCACAACTAATAGGAATGCTACTGGTAAAAATGCAGGCACTTCAAATATTTTATTTAGTTCAAGTTCATTCGCTGTTTCGCTATATTGTAAATGTTTAGGTAAAAACTGTGTCATAAATTCATATGTATAAATTAAGATGACAGCAATAATATATGTTATTAACAATCTAAGCCAATGCTTTTTTACATACGCAAAACCTGCATGAAGTCTTGAACGCATCACCTTCAAATGAAATAAACAAAACACTATGATACCAATGCTATATGCGCCAGCTTGTGCAACAGTCGCTACAAGTACAATGTCATTATCTCTTATAATATAATGTAACGGAATTGTTCCTACGGTAATTGCAATATTTAGTGCCACAAATAATACACCTATAATTGGAATTAAGAGTAAATCTCTCCAAGCTATATCTTTAAATGTATATTTCTTTTTTAAATTATCCACTGTTGTATCCTTCCCTTGTACTATCGTATTTTTAATTTTTGGAGGTACCATTATATGATAAACGAAAATAAGTATATTAGACAACAAATTATTGAATTGATTCAGCGAGTTGAAATGATTAAATACAATACAATCATGACATCGATAAATGTAGTACCTCTTGTCGATGAATTCAATCAAATCGTAAGTGATGAATTCAAAAAACACCAAAATCTTGCGCATACTTCTATTCAAAATTATAACCAAATCATCTATTATGAACTATTACAGCTTCTCACTAAACGTCCAATGTACAGAATCAATTATGGCAATAAAATTCAATATTTTAATTTTTATCACAAAGAACTCCATGATGCACTCTCCGAAATGAATTAACCTCAATTCAATTTACACATTAACCTTATTTTTCTACAATGCCATTTAGGCAAGTCATTTATTAAAATTCACTTTATTACATAAATTATACAATTAAAAAAATTCTTCAAATTGTAAAGATGTGATAATCGCGATATAATCATAGTGATTAAGGTGATAGATTGGGTCTTGTATGTCTATTTTTACTTGGGCTTAAATAAATGAGTACGTGATGTATAAATTGGGAATATACATTATGTCTTATAGTGATACATTTGTATCATTTGCACATGGGAGTATGCTATTTTTTAATCTATACACCTTAAAAAGTTTTACAGTTTTAATTTTCAATATCATTAAACAAACAACATTTTCAACTTATTTTTCATTCTCTTACGTTACAAGTTGTAATAGCATCGCGTTAAACAACAAAAGCCAACGCTAATAAACATATTGCGTTAAAGTGGAGTGATTAATATGTCAAACGTACTAACAGAAATAGATAGTCAGTATCCATACATGACTAAAAATGAAAAAAAGATTGCTAGCTTTATCCTTAATTCACCACAAAAAGTGATAAAAATGAGATCTCAAGACTTAGCAAGTTTATTAGATATTAGTACCTCATCAGTCATTCGATTTAGCAAAAAAATCACTGATGGTGGTTTTCATGATTTAAAAATTAATATCTCAAAATATGTACCAAAAGCGTCGTCAATTTATAATGTCGAACTCACAAATAACGAAAGTACAGAGTCGTTAAGAACCAAACTCCATACACGCACAACTCGTACACTTAATCATGCCAATAACGAATTAAACGACAAAACAATCGATCAAATTTGTCATTGTTTAAAACGTTCTGACACGATTTTCATTTATGGGTTTGGCGCTTCTTTTGTAGTCGCTACAGATCTTTATCAAAAATTATCAAGAATAGGTTTAAACATTCAACTCGTTCAAGAAACTCATATTTTTGCAACGTTATTAGCAACTCATAACTCAAACGACAGTGTCATTCTTATTACTAACAATGGTACACAAAGTGAAATGCAGTCTATGGTCAAAGTCATTGACAACTACCATATACCAATTATCACAATAACTAGCACAATGGATAACCCTGTAGCACAAGCATCAAATATTGTTTTAACATATGGGAAAACAGACGAAAATGAGATGCATATAGGAGCAACAACGTCACTTTTTGCTCAAATGTTCACGATTGATATCTTATATTATCGATACGTAGCTCTTAATTATCATGCATCATTAGATTTTATTACTCAATCTAAAATGGCCTTAGATAATTATCGTAAACATTTATCAAATATAAACTTTAAACATTAACAGTCTTATATAACTTCTTTAAATGCATCATTGCAACAATGTTCGTTTCATCAAAGTTTATATACACTTTAAAATACTTAGTCTATACCGATGACATCATGCTAAGGATATATTTTAATTAATTTACTATTGCAATTGACTGACGGTTTACACCATATGTCAATTGCTTTTTTAATACTGTTTTTGTATTTTAGAAATTCAGATTATCAATTATTGTTATGAGAATTATTCAATTATTCATTGAGCTCTTTAGTATGTTTACAACAGAATTAAACAATAGTGTTTACACTCTCATTTATAAATGTCATTTTCATTAATATAAATGTTAACTTCGTCCAATACTAAGCTAATTATGTATTACGAAGCACAAAAATATACGCCCAAACATAACAGCGACTCTTTGCTTTAATCAGCAAATTTCAATCACGTTATCGTATGGGCGTATTTATTATATTATTTAACTTTCACATTGTTTTTATTATATCTAATGAAATAATAAATTGTTACAACTGTTAAGAAGATTGCACCAATAATCACTGATACTCTCGTTTCTGCATTAAATACCATTCCTACTAATACTAATATTAAAAATAATATAGTTAAGTAGTTACTCACTGCGCCACCAGGCATCTTGAATGGATGGCCTTCCACTTCTTCAGGATGTAATTTTCTAAAGCGTAAGTGACTGAATAAAATCATAAACCAAGGAATCATACCTGGTAAAATTGATGCACTATATACATATACGAAAATGCTGCTAGCACCATCGATAAATAAAGGTAAAATTACATTTAATAATGCACCGATTAAAATACCAAGAGATACTGCAATAACAGTATACACAGGTACACCATTTTTCATAACTTTTGTGAATATTTTAGGCATTTCACCTTTATGCGCAAGTGTATAAATCATACGACTTGCACTAAAAATACCTGAGTTACAGCCAGACATTGCTGCCGTCAACACAACAAAGTTAATTAATGCTGCAGCAAATGTAATACCGATTTTCGCAAAAGTGGCAACAAATGGACTTCCGATATCACCTAATTGGTTCCATGGATATACAGAAACAATTACAAAAATAGCTCCAAGATAGAAAATTAAAATTCTCCAAATTACGCCATTTACTGCTTTCACAATATTTCGTTGAGGATCTTTTGTTTCCCCTGCTGAAATACCAATTAATTCTACACCTTGATAAGAACCTATAACAATTGATAACGCGAAGAAGAAGCCAACGATACCATTCGGCATAAATCCACCGTTTGTCCATAAATTAGAAATACCAACTGGATGTCCGCCATTTCCAAAACCAAAGAAAATAAGACCAAAACCAGCAATGATCATTAAAATAATTGTTACAACTTTAATTAAAGCAAACCAAAATTCAAATTCACCAAATGCTTTTACTGAGAATAAATTCGCTGCCATTAATAATAAAATAGCAATAACCCCCGGTATCCATGTTGGTAAGTCGGGATACCAGAACTTCATATATTCTCCTACTGCAATAACTTCACTCATACCAACTACAATCCATTGGAATATATTACTCCAAGCTGTCATATAGCCTGCTGCAGGATGTATATAATCACTTGCGAACGTAGCAAATGATCCTGTTGTTGGGTTCAAATAAATCATTTCACCCATTGCTCTCATGATTAAAAATAAAAAGATACCCGCAATTAAATATGCAAGGATAACAGATGGTCCTGTCCATTTAATTGTACTTGTTGCACCCATGAAAAGCCCCACGCCAATCGTACCACCAAGTGCAATCATTTGAATTTGACGGGCACTCAATCCCCTTTGTAGTTCATTGTTCTCCATAACGTCTTACCCCATCTCTGATTGATACTAAATAAATCCATAAAAAAACTTATTGACGTAATTATACTATAATTTATCGATTTTGGTACATTAATATTTACATATCATGTAATCGTTTACAGAACTACTATAGCAGGCTTTTTTGTATTTGCAAACAATTATTTTGTGATTTTTCTAAAAAATTAAACAAATTGCCCGCAAAACTTTCTGTATCATACAATTTCAAGTATTCTAAGTGATTATGATATAATTTGAATAATATTAAAAAGGAGCATTGAAATGTTAAAACAAATTTTACCTCGTGCTATTAAAATATCCTTAATCTTTGCAATAGTATTTTTTATCATAAATTATTTCAGCATGCAGAAACCAGATATTACTTATTTAATCGGAAGAAGCATCGTTGCAACCATTGCATTCATGCTCATATATCTCACACTGTTTACAATCATTAATTCTCCCGAACGTAAATACAAATTAGGAACAATTTTACCAATTGCTTTAATTATCGGAATCATTGTTGGCACTATGTTTTTAACCGTTCAAATCGGTGTTATTTCCAGTTTAATAATTAGTGTTATAGCTACTTTTCTATGGGAAATGATCGAAAAAAATAAAGGAGGTCGCTCATCATGACAACTGCATTAATTGGAGTTATTGTATTAATTTTACTAATCATAAGTTTCGTTCCAAATTACCGTGCTATGAGAGCAGCGAAAGAACAAGGCAGTAATGCAACAAGAGCTACGATTATGGTAGGTATAGATATAATCTTAATTGTACTTATCATCGTGACGTTATTATTAAAATATATGTAATAATAAAACCACCTTACCTTATTCACTATATGGTCGACGATAAGCTTATTTGTTGAAAAGCTTGCCATCATTTATATCCATATGTGCTAGGTATGGTGGTATTTTATTATAATTTACCTTGTAAAAGTAAAAAATAACCTATTGTTGCAAGTATAATATATATCATTGAACCAACAACGAAAGATCTTACTTGTATGCGAAGCGGTGTCTGCTTATTAAAAATTGGTCCTATTACCAAATTTCCAATCGCTAAAATTATTGGTCCAGCTAAAAAAAATAATATGATATATCCCATGTTAGGCCTCCTATTTCGAAAAGAAACGCGCCACGATTTGATCGCAGTTTAAATCTTTCGCTACATATTGAACAGTTGTAAAATCCTGCGCTCTAGTCATTTCATTTGTATTAACTATAACGTCTAATCCTGCTGTTATTGCCGCTGTTGCACCATTTACAGAATCTTCGATAGCCAAACATTGAGTAGGCATATAATTTAATTGTTGTACCGCTGTTAAATATAGTTCAGGATCAGGTTTAACGAGCTCAACATCTTCGCTACCAACGACAACGTCTATATAATTATCCAATCCAAGTGCATTAAAGGTAGGCATAATTTCTGCTTTTACACTACTTGTTGCAATTGCCATAGGTATATGACGTTGTTTTAAAAACGTCATTAAAGATTTAATCGTGTCAACCATAGGTAACATCGTACTTGTACGATGATGCTCTTCATATATTTTCTCTTTATTTTCTGAACCAATTACCTTAACTAAATAATCATGCAAATCAGTTGCTGCTCCCCCAATAGATGCACGATAAAAATCAATACTAATCGGCTCAACATTATAATTGTTTAAATGTTTATTAATGACATTAAACAAATGTTGTTCGGTATCTATTATGGTTCCATCGAAATCAAATATGACTGCTCTATACATTTGTCTTCTCCTCTATTCTTTCTCTTTCTAAAAGCTTAACATAGTCTGATAAGCACTTCATTTTATAACTCATTTCATCTTTTTTTCGACCAATATTTAGCTAGTATAGGACCAGTAATATTATGAACAAAGCTAAATACAGCACCAGGAACAGCAGCTATCGGATTAAAATGTAGCGTAGCTAATGATACTGCTAGACCAGAATTTTGCATACCTACTTCAATACTAACTGCTTTTTGATCTTGTCTATCTAATTTTAAAAGTCGTGCTAACCAATAACCGATTGTGTAACCTAACACGTTATGTAAAATAACTACTATGAAAATTAATAAACCCGTTGTCAAAATTTGGCGCTTACTTCCTCCTACTACAATAGCTAAAATCATAGATATCGCAATTACCGATATAATTGGCAATGCTGTAGAAGCTGTTTCAGCAATTCGACGATTGATAAGTTGTAATATAATCCCAATTGCTATAGGAATTAAAACTACTTGAATAACTGACCATAACATACTCAAGAAAGATACTTCTAACCACTCATTCGCAAATAAATATATTAATGCTGGCGTAACTATAGGGGCTAGTAATGTAGAAACAGTTGTAATCGACACAGAAAGCGCCACGTTGGCTTTCGCTAAATAACTCATTACATTACTTGATGTTCCTCCAGGACAGCATCCAACTAATATCACACCGATAGCTATGTCCGGTGGTAAATGGAATGACTTAGCTATAATAAAAGCTAATGTTGGCATAATACTAAATTGTAGCAAAACACCTATAATGACTGCCCTAGGTGTTTTAAATACCATTTTGAAATCATTAGGCGTAATCGTTAAACCCATACCTAACATGACAATACCAAGTAAATAAGGTACCCATTTACCTAATGTTGCTACTTGTTGTGGAAAAATAAATCCTACAATTGCTGCAAGCAACATCCATACCAAGAAACTTTTTGTCGCAAATGCACTTAATCTTTGAAACATTAGTAACACTCCCTAGTTGATAATATTGAAAAATATTACCATAAGTCAATTAACGTTACAATTACTTTTCAGAAAATTAAGAAAAAATGAGTGATTTAACTATTCCGTTCTTGCTTTATGATTAGTTTTAAAAATTATTTAAACTTCATTCAAAAGTCTTAGTGAATGAAGAAAAAAAGCGTGGTAAAATCAACTTGAACAAAATTAAGTCACCTTTATACACACTTAAAGTGTCTTTAATGTCATGTATTCCTCGGGAGGTCCTCACATGTTAATTGATAAATTCGAAACATACATTATCAACATCGCTGGTTTAAACGACCGCGCCACTAGAAAAAAATTAAATAAATTATGCAAAAGTATACAATTCTGTGATGCCTTGCAATTTTCTATAAACAAACAATTTAATCAATATGTACTAGAAATCAGTTTACCTAAACAACAATTGCCATATTTTATTTCATTTTTAAGTTTTCATCAGTACAGTATTTACCAAGTGTTATTACCGAAAAAAATTAATGAATTGCTTGATTCAGATAACTTATATCAATCTGCGAAACGCTTCGATATTAGTATCGATGGATTACAAGATGCATTTATCAAAGATAAAGTGATAGATATTATGAATATGTTCCAAAACCATACAGATATTACATATACATTAAATAAATCACATGCGCATATCATATGTACGCCAGAAACATTTGCCAAAATATTGCATACGATTGCAACTAGAAATATTGATATTCTATCTGCAAACTACAGATCTTCATCTTTAAGTAAAGTTCGCATTTCATAATAAAAAACACATCAATACGATAATCATTTACATTGCTATCGTATATCGATGTGTCTTTTTTTGAATTATTTTTCGTCTGATGATTGTTCTTCAACCAATTGTTCAAATGCCTCACGTACTTGCGGTACAGTCATACCTACAACAACTTGGATACTCTTACCACTTTTCACTAATCCATGTGCCATTTGCTGACGTGTAAAGTAATCTGTATCTGCTACTTTATTCTCATCATAGACCGTTAGACGTAATCTTGTCGTACAGTTTGTGACATCTTTAATGTTTTCTTTGCCACCTAATCCTTCTAAATAATATACAGCTTTTTCTTCATATTCATTACCTGTAGACTTAGATTTTGATGCTGTATCTTCACCTTTTTTATTTTTATAATCTTGTTTAGAGAATAACTTAACCTCTTCTTCCATTTTCTTACGCCCAGGTAAAGGAATATCAAATTTCAAAATTAGGAATCTGAATAAGAAGAAATAAATTGCTACAAAGATTAAGCCAATAATAACTTGAGCAACATAAGTCCCCCAATGTTCTTTACCTAATGGTAACCAGTTTGTTGAAATAAAGTCTAACAAACCACCACCCATATTACCTACAACACCAAATGCGTACATTAATGTATCCATAGATGCTGCTAAAACTGCATGTAAAACAAACAAGTATGGTGCGATGAATAAGAATGTAAATTCTAGTGGCTCAGTAATACCTACAACTACCGCTGTTAAAGTTGCAGGAATAAGTAAAGCTGCCACTTTTTTACGATTTTCTTTCGGTGTTGTTGCATACATTGCTAAAGCAATACCTAAACAACCAAATACTTTCCCATTACCTTGTAACATAAAGCCATAAGGGAATTGTTCTTTTAATGGTTTACTACTCTTAGCAAACTCATTTAAATGTTGTAACCACTCTGCTTTTAAACCATGATTAACTACTACTGGACCAACTTCAATTGGTGCATAAATAAAATGATGTAAGCCTGTTGGTATTAATACACGTTCCAAGAAGTGATACAACCAAACACCAATATATCCAGAAGCAATTATAAAGTGTTGCATTGAACCAATACCATGTTGAACTGTTGGCCAAATAACACATGTAATAGCTGCTAACGGTAACATAACAAAGAATGAAATCGTTACAACAAATGTTAAGCCTTGGAATACGCCAACCATTTCCGGAAGACGTTTGCTATAATATCTATTATGGATCCACGTAATAATTGCCGAAATAATAATACCGCCAAGTATATTTGTATCTAAAGTAGCAATACCTGCTATTGATTTTAATCCAGGTACATTCTCAACACCTTTTTCCAAATTTGCGCCAAACGTATGTGGCCATTGCGTTAAAATAGCGTTTATAAATGTATTAAACATTAAGTACCCCATCAATGCTGCAAGCGCTGCATGCCCAGGTGCTTTTTTAGCTAATGAAAGAGGTAATCCTACTACAAATACAACCTCCATATGCGTGAAAATAACCCAGCCACCAGATTCTATTACTGACCAAAATTTAAACCAAAACGTATGCTGATCTGCTAAACTCCCCATGATTGTCGGATTTTTAAATAATGTCGCAAAGCCAAGTACTATCCCAAAAAAAGCGAACATTAATACCGGTACAATCATTGCACTACCGAAACGTTTTATCGCATTCATCTTCTTTTCCCTCCAAATCGTCTTTCCTTACATGGCATCCATTTAGATATTTTTATAAATAGATGACTTACTATTTAAATATAATATATAGTAAACGCTTACACGCCCACAACGACATTGACGTATTTTGAAAGTATTTTGTATAATCAGATTATCTTTTCATATGGTGAAAATTTTTTCATAATCATTTATTATGCATATTGAACAGCATTTGTAGTTACTTCATATGCATAATTGTTTAGTTATCAGAATTGTTATAAGTACAAACATACTAGTTGTTCATGATTTATTAAAACAATCTTATATATGTCGTTACATTATAGCTATATATTGAATATCATTTTCCGAACTCGTGCTTTCAATACGCATCAAACCGCTTAGTTATTTGTCTGTTTTTTAATATTATCAACTTAAATTTACTGTAAAACTGATATACACTATATTTTATTTTAAGGAGGTTGCATATGTTTTTAGATGAACACATTAATAGAAACTTTGACAAACTTAATGATAACGACTTACAAATTGCGCATTATATTAATACACATATTGATGAATGTAAAAATATGAAGATTCATGATTTAGCTCAATACACACATGCTTCCAATGCGACAATTCACAGGTTCACTCGTAAATTAGGATTTGATGGTTATAGCGATTTTAAATCTTACTTAAAATTCGAAAGTAACAAAACACATCAACTTCCCTCGAATTCTATTGATAGTTTTAAGCAAGAAATTGACAGTACATTCAACTATTTAGAACGTGTCGATTACCAATGCATCGCCCAAAAAATGGACTCTGCATCAACGATATATTTATTCGGTACTGGGCGTGCGCAGTTAAATGTAGCTTCAGAAGCACAACGAATTTTATTAACATTACATAATCATGTCATCGTACTTCATGATCAACACGAGCTTAAAATGATTTTGAATAAGAGTGATGCTAATGATTTATTCTTTATTATTTCATTATCCGGCGAAACACATGAATTGTTTGAAGTAACAAACTTACTACAACTCAGACAAAAATATTTTATTTCAGTTACAACAATGAAAGATAATACACTTGCACAAAAAGCAAATTACAATGTTTATGTTTCTAGCAACACATTCTACCTGACTGATGGTACTGACTATTCTAGCTTCATTAGTTATCATATATTCTTTGAAACACTTGTTAGAAAATATAATGAATATTTGCAACATGGTGAGATTTCAAATTAGAAAAAAGGAAGTTATGATTTAATGGCTGTGAGCCTATCATAACTTCCTTTTGTCATATTATTGTTGTGTTGTTGCAATTACATGATACATTTTATCGAACATTAATTCGAAGCCATGCACCATGGCATCATGATATTCTTTTTTCTTTTGTTTATACTCTAAATTAGTAAATCGTCTTTCTTTTTCAACTAATGAACGATAATAAAACAACATTTGTGTACCACCCGTTTCACGTTCGAAAAACTCTACTTCAATGATATCTTGCTCTTCACTTAGTCCGGGCATACCTATAGTCATTTTTATATATTCATCCATAACTAATGATTCATAAATGCCTTCAATCACATTCACTTTACCGTTTCGTTGCTGATCAACAATACGATATTTCCCGCCTTCTTTAACATCCGCTTCTATTTCTTTATTAGTTCTTGCTGATGTCATAAACCATTGCTTTAACAAATCTGTCTTTGTCCAGGCTTCGTATACTAATTCTGGTGAAAATTTATAAAGTTTTTCTATTTCGACTTCGACATGTTCATTTTCTACATTAAATTTTGCCACTGTTGTCCACCCACTTTCGCTCTTACTATTATTTTAACGCATTTTAACTCAGTTCCAAACATAGATGATTTTAAATTTTAAAAGATTGGCATTATACAGTGAGTACAACGTTGTCTGTTAGTAGTATCACAAACCATTTTACTTGGATTCATCGATACTTAGTGACACATTAATAAACGTCCTAGTCTCTACAATGTTAATAATGGCAGTCATTGACTGAAGAACAATGTGTCTGGAATAAACTTTTTTCAATTCTAGTCAACCTTGTCGGCGAGGCCCCAACAAAGAGAAATTGGATTTCCCATTTCTACAGGCAATGTAGGTTGGGGTGCGGGGGCCCCAACACAGGGAATTTCGAAAAGAAATTCTACAGGTAATGCAAGTTGGGGTGCGGGGCCCCAACACAGGGAATTTCGAAAAGAAATTCTACATGCAATGCAAGTTGGGGTGACAACGATAAAGAAATACTTTTTATTTAGAAATTAGTCTTTATTATGCCTCCATTTTACTCATATATTCCTATTTTTAAGTACACATGAGCTGTGGCTAATGTGTAAGAACAACTACATAATAAATCATTAGCGGTTCTTTATCATTTCTATCCCACTCCATCATGATTCGAATTCTTTTTTAGTTTTGGAAAATTAAATATAATCGCTACAAGACCACATACACCTAATAAAATTGGATAAATACTATAAGGGAACAACATTAATGGTGAGATTCCAGCAACGCCTGCTGCAGATATAACTTGTGGACTATATGGCAATAGTCCTTGAAAACAACCGCCGAAAATATCTAAAATACTTGCAGATTTTCTTGGATCCACTTCATATTCATCAGCAATATTTTTAGCTAATGGTCCTGACATGATAATTGAAATGGTATTATTTGCAGTAGCAATATCGGCTACACTTACTAAACTAGCAATACCAAGTTCAGCACCACGTTTTGATTTTACTTTTGAACGAACAAATTGTAATAACCATTGAATACCACCATTATGTTGAATGATACCAACTAATCCACCAATCAATAGCGCAATCATCGCAATATCTTCCATACTTATGATCCCTTTTGAAATAGCATCTAAAAGTCCCATCCAACCAAATGAACCATCCATTAAGCCTATAATACCAGCCAATAATGTGCCGCCAATTAGTACGATAATCACATTGACACCTAATAATGCCAACACTAATACTATTATGTAAGGGACAACTTTAATTAAATCATAATCATAGTTTTTGGCGTGATTTAATGAGATACCATTGGTTAAGAAATACAGGATAACAATTGTTAAAATAGCTCCCGGCAATACAATTTTAAAATTGACTCTGAATTTATCTTTCATTTTTGTATGTTGTGTTCTAACAGCAGCAATTGTTGTATCTGAAATCATTGAAAGGTTATCACCGAACATCGCACCGCCAACAACAGTTGCCATTGCCAAAGCAGTTGGTACATCTGTCGCTTGTGCAAAGCCATAGCCAACAGGCGCTATTGCAGCAACTGTACCTACTGATGTTCCCATCGATATCGATACAAACATACATATAACAAATAATCCTACAATAATTAAATTTTCAGGGATGAGTGATAGTCCTAAATTAACAGTCGACTTCACACCGCCCATTTTTTCAGCTGTGTTTGAAAATGCACCTGCTAAAATAAAAATTAACATCATCAAAATAATGTTTGAATGACCCGCACCTTTTGTAAATACTTCAACTTTTTTAGCAAATGATTCTTTTCTATTCATTAATAATGCCACGATAACCGTAATCGTAATCGCAACATTTAAAGGCATAGAAGTAAAATCACCAGTGATAATACCTACGCCTAAAAACAACATCACAAATAATAACAAGGGGAATAATGCCCAAGCATTGCTCTTTTTATGTTCTTCCATCCTTTTTACCTGCTTTCCAATAAAAATACCTCTTTCTCACAAAAATGAAGAAAGAGGTTTTCATGTACATTACCTGCTTATCTTCAAACCATTACGGTTACTGGAATTGGCACATTCGAAATGTTGCCGAGGATTCATAGGGCCAGTCCCTCCACCTCTCTAGATAAGTGATTCTTATTTACGTTTACGTTACAAGATAATGCTTAGTACGTCAATCATAAATTAATCAGAAGTCGTATAATATTTTTCATACACAATTATTGCGATTGTAATAACAACCAAAATAATAATGCTAATCGCCAGTAAGAGCCACCATTTAAGCATTAATGCAATTAAAATAAGAATGATAGACACACATACTGATGTTACAAAGATAACTTTACATTGTTGTACTCGTTGTTTTGAAATGACTTTCAATTGCTTGTTTGATATATGTGCATTTCTTAAATTGATACCTAGAATACTTTCTAATATTGTAATCGATATCATACTTATTATAAATATGATAATTGGTATAAGATCATAATCACCTATAGTTAATGCATAAATACAAAATCCAATGTACAGTAATCCTGAGACAACACCCAAAAAGTATGCGACGTGTTTATTAAATTTAATTTTGTTTTCTTTAATATTTTTATGCGTGATCCATACATTCATAAAAATTGCCAGTGCTACAAATAGTATGAATACTATATATAATGCTAATTTTTGCTCAGAAAAAGCAGTCTCTATTCCTAAGGCTAATGCTAAAATCAAAAATAATATAACTCTAAATACTATTAAAACCATAATAACACCCCCTTTGTTTATTATCGGCTTAATAAATTTATGTTGGGCATCATATCTAAGTATAATATTTCTATGTCGTTTACCTTATCGTAACATATAAATACTTTGATATTTTATATAAAACATAGTATTTTCTATTTGTTCGGCTGAGCATTTCAATTTCCTAGAAGCTTTAATACATCGCAATTAACACATTTGAATTCCAACTTCTACTACACTGCCAATAGCGAGATTAACTTTCAAATTATCGTTTATATATGGTACATCAAAAAAAGCCGATAAAGACCCATATCTTTATCGACTTATATCTACTATATAAATTAACTTCATTTTTTCGCTTATTATTATACTATTTCAATTAAAAACTCATTCAGACCTAATCTATTTGTACACCACCGCTAACACCAAATACTTGTCCAGTTGTGTAACTTGAATCTTCTGAAGCCAATAATACATACGTACCAGATAATTCGACAGGTTGACCTGCACGACCTAGAGGTGTTTTTTGTCCAAATGTCGGAATGTTACTTTGAGGTTGACCCCCTGAAATTTGTAACGGTGACCAGAATGGCCCAGGCGCCACACAATTCACTCTAATACCTTTAGGTCCAAGTTCTTCTGAAAAACTTTTAGTTAATGAAATAATAGCTGCTTTTGAAGCGGCATAATCATGAAGAATAGGACTAGGATTATAACCTTGTACCGATGATGTCGTCGTAATTGACGCACCTGGTTTTAAATATTCCAATGCTTTCTGAACTGTCCAAAATACCGGATAGACATTCGTTTCAAATGTTTCTGAAAATGCATCTGTTGTAAACCCTTGAATATCATCATGATATTGTTGATGTCCTGCGACTAGTGTGACATTATCTAAACCATCTAATTCTCTAAATGCTTGTTCTACAAGATCATAATTAAATTGTTCATCTCTTATATCGCCAGGAATTAACACAGCCTTTTGACCGCTTTCTTCAATTACTTGGCGTACTTCTTGAGCATCTTGTTCTTCACTCGGAAGATAGTTAATCGCTACATCTGCACCTTCTTTGGCATAAGCAATTGCTGCTGCCCGTCCAATTGCTGAATCGCCACCTGTGACTAACATTTTATAGCCTTGTAAACGTTGGTGACCTTGATATGATGTTTCACCGCAATCAGGTGCTGGCGTCATTTCAGATTGTAAACCCGGTACTTCTTGTTCTTGCTTTTCGTAATCTGTTGTTTTGAATTTTGTTCTAGGATCTTGAGCTGCCATTTTTTAACATCTCCTCAATTGATTAATAATTATTAATTACCCAACCTTACCTAGCACTTAATCATCATTTTCACTAAAAATCACTTTTTTCTCTAAAAGCCAATCATATTTACTGTTACAATAGTCTTTTTATAAATTCAACGAAGTATTCTGGTACTTTTTCTAAGATTCTTTCATCAGGTTCATATTTAGGATGATGTAAATCGTATTCACTATTCGAACCTATTAAAGCAAAGACACTTGGATAATATTTACTATATCCAGAAAAATCTTCGCCGATTGTCAACGGTTGATTCATCATTTTCACTTTATAACCAACTTGCTGCGCCACTTCTATAGCTTTATATGTTAAAGTTTCATCATTAATAACAGCACCTGGTAATTTTGTATAATTTAAATTAATCGTCATATTATACGTTTTACCTAGGCCATCCGCAATATCACGTAATCGTTGTTCTATAAGCGTCCGCACCTTAGGATCAAAACTACGTACCGTGCCTTGCACATATGCATGATCTGCAATAACATTCCAAGTATTACCACATGATACTTGTCCAATTGTTACCACAGCTTCATCAAATGCTGATAGATTTCTACTAACTATGGATTGAATACTATTAATCAGTTGAGCCAGTACAATAACAGGATCATTACATTGTTCTGGCTTAGCAGCGTGACCTCCAATTCCTTTAATATGAAACTCAAACCGATCAACTGCTGATGTAATCGCACCAGTTTTGATTGCAAATGTATCTGTAGGATACGAAGGATTATTATGAAAACCTAAAACTGCTTGCACATCATCTAATGCATGCGTCTCAATAATCTTAAATGCACCATAACCTAATTCCTCAGCTGGTTGAAAAATAAATTTAACACGTCCGTTAAGTGTATCCTCAAATTCTTTTAATTTAATAGCCGTTGCTAATACACTCGCCATATGGATGTCATGCCCGCACGCATGCATAACGCCTTCATTTTCAGATTTAAAATCCTGTTCTACAAGTTCTTGTATTGGTAGTGCATCAATATCAGCTCTCACAGCTACGCAACTTGAACCTTGACCTATTTCAGCAATAAGCCCAGTCGCAAGTGGTAAGTCTAATACTGTAACATGATGCTCAGTTAAAATATCCTTAATTTTTTGAGTTGTATTAAACTCCTGTTCCGACAATTCTGGATGTTGGTGAAAATATCTTCGCCATTCAATAACTTCATTCAATGTTGTCATCATTAACACGCCCCTTTTTCGAAATAAATTGCCATAGATAATAAACAACTGCGCCAACAATGACTCCAATTGCTAAATTATTTGTAAGTAAAATTAGTAACATAGTAAATAACATTAACGTCCCGTTTTTAATCGGAGAAGACTTCATGTGTGACCACGTTCTTCTATCAAACGTATTTAAGGACACACTGACTAATACAACAGCAAGTACAACCATAGGAATATGTTCAATCACTGGACTTAAAAGCTCCACACATAATAATAAAAATATTCCAGTAGATAAAGTAGCAAGACGACTTGTAGCACCCATACGATAAAAATATTTAGACTGTCCAACTAATCCACTTGATCCATAGCCCCCTAAAAATCCAATAAGTAAATTACTTATCCCTTGGCTAATAATTTCGTTATTTTTATTTGTTTTTGAATTTGTTAAATCATCTATCATTTGATTTGTTAAGTGTGTCTGAATAACGGAGATTACTGCCATAGTCGTGCCATATACCAACACAATTTTAAGTGAAGACCAGTGCCAAAATTCATTTGGAACATGAATAGTAGGTAATACAATTTGAATTTGCGCTAAATCGTAAACATATAATAATTTAGGTTTTAATGAGTATGCTCCTATAGATATAACTATAATTGCAACCAATGGCGAAGGTATAACTTTGATAAATTTGGTAGATACAATCATAACAATGACTGTCAAAATTGCAGTAACATAAGTAGCAATTGATATTCCAAATATGTATTTCACTTGTGTAACTAAAAGTAGTATTCCTAGTGCATTCATAAATCCTATAACAACAGTATCTGGTATTAATTTTAACAATCTATTTATATGCGCTAATCCTAATATTATTAGTAGTATTCCCATAACTACAGTTGCAGCAAATAAGTATTCTGTACCATACTTTATTACTAATGGAGCGGCAACAATCGAAATCCCACTACTCGGACCAGAAACCATTGCCAATCTTTTTCCGAAAATACCCATTAAGAACATCATCAACCCACAGGTCATTAATCCTATCGACGGATTTATATGAACTATAAAAGAAAATGCAATTGCGACAGGCAATAACGCTAATGCTAATAAGACGCCTACCAATATATTTTGACTATAATGACCTTGCCATGATTCAATGTACTTTCTAATTTTTATGTCAGTCATCAAATCATCCCCTTCTATATTATCATCGTATCACTATTGTCAAATTATTCTTACAATTACTGAATTCGCATTACTATAAAACCAGCACCAAAAAAGCTCTAAACATCAAATCTTATCAATGCTTAGAGCTTTCTTATAATTTATGATTTAAAAGTTAACGGGTTATCTACTATAACTTTACCGTCTTTGATTACTTTTTCAGCGTGATTAATTCCAAAATGATATGGAATATATTCATGATTTGGAGCATCCCAAATAACTAAATTTGCTTTGTCGCCTTGGTTGATAGTACCCGCTTCTATATCTATTGCTTTAGCAGCGTTGACCGTAACAGCATTCCACACTTCACTAGGCGAAAGCTTTAATTTCAATGCTGCTATGGCCATAACAAGTTGCAAGTTATTCGTAACACTACTTCCTGGATTATAATCAGTAGCAAGTGCGATGGCACCATTATTGTCAAGCATACCTCTCGCATCTGCATAATCTTCTTTGCCTAAATAAAATGTTGTAGCAGGCAATAGAACTGCAACTGTATCACTGTTTCTAAGTTTTTCTTTACCTTTGTCACTCGAAGCTACTAAGTGATCAGCTGATATCGCTTGCTCATCAATAGCTAATTCTAACCCACCTAACGGATCAATTTCATCAGCATGTATTTTCACTTTAAAACCTGCTTCTTTCGCTTTTTTCATATAGTGTTTTGACTGCTCTATTGTAAACACACCTGTTTCACAAAAAATATCTGCAAAGTCCGCATATTGTTTTACTTCTGGAAGTAAATCAATCATCTCTTCTAAAAATGCTTCATTTGAATCTGCTTCCTTAGGTACAGCATGTGGCCCTAAGAAAGTGTGTTTCATATCCAAGTTATATTTTTCAGCTAAGCGATTAGAAACTTTCAGCTGTTTAAGTTCATTTTCTTTATCTAAACCATAACCACTTTTACTTTCAACTGCAAGCACGCCGTGTTTAATCATAGTTAGCAAGTCATGCTCTGCTTTTTTAAATAAATCATCTTCAGAAGTCTCTCTAGTAGCTTTAACTGTTGATAAAATACCGCCACCCATTTCTAATATTTCTAAGTAAGACTTACCTTGACGTTTTAATGACATCTCATGTTCTCTAGAACCACCAAATGTTAAATGTGTATGTGCATCTACTAATGCCGGGGACACTACCTTCCCACTAGCATCAATTGTTTCAGTCGCATTATAGTGATTTGTATGTGGTCCCGCATAAACAATATTTCCATTTTTAATAACAACTGTACCATTTTTTACAACGTTTAAATCATTTAATTCTTTACCCTTCAATGGTTTATCTGTTGATTTTGGTAAAATCAGTTCTGCTATATGATTTATTATTAAATCATTCATTATTTATCACCTGCTTCATCAATCATTGGAATATGAATGCCTTTTTCTTTAGCTGTTTGAATCGCAATATCATAACCTGCATCAACATGTCTAGCAACACCCATACCTGGATCAGTTGTAAGAACGCGTCCTAACCTTCTTTCAGCACGTTCTGTACCATCAGCAACAACAACCATACCAGCATGTAATGAATAACCCATTCCTACACCGCCACCATGATGGAATGAAATCCATGAACCACCTGCTGCTGTGTTAATTAAAGCATTCAATACAGCCCAATCACCAACTGCATCACTGCCATCTTTCATACTTTCCGTTTCGCGGTTTGGACTCGCAACTGATCCTGCATCCAAATGATCTCGTCCAATAACAATTGGTGCTGAAATTTCGCCGTCACGTACAAGTCTATTTAATGCTAAGCCCATTTTCGCTCTTTCGCCATAGCCTAACCAAGCTATACGAGATGGTAGTCCTTGATATGCGATTTTTTCTTCAGCCAAATCTAACCATCTTAATAACTTTTCATTTTCCGGGAAAAGTTTACGCATTTCTTCATCGGCGCGTTCAATATCTTTCGGATCACCACTTAACGCAGCAAATCGGAATGGCCCTTTACCTTCACAGAATAATGGTCTAATGTAAGCTGGTACAAATCCTGGGAAATTAAAAGCATTTTCTACACCATTATTGTATGCCACTTGACGAATATTATTTCCATAATCAAATGCCACAGCTCCTCGTTTTTGGAATTCCAGCATTAATTCAACATGTTTTGCCATTGATGCTTGAGAAAGTTCTACGTATTTTTTAGGATCTATTTCACGCAATTCTCTCGCTTCTGCTACAGAGTATCCTTGTGGCACATATCCATTTAATGGGTCGTGAGCACTTGTTTGATCTGTAATAATGTCAATTTTGAACCCTTTATCTAAAATCGCTTGATGAATATCTACTGCATTGCCAACCAATCCAATGGATAGTCCTTCACCACGTTCTTTCGCTTCTTGTGCTAATTTTAATGCTTCATCTAAATCAGCTGTTTTAACATCACAATATTTCGTATCAATTCGTTTATCAACACGTGTTTCATCAACATCAACACAAATTGCAACACCATGGTTCATTGTAATTGCAAGTGGTTGTGCACCACCCATACCACCTAAACCAGCTGTCAATGTTACTGTACCGGCTAAATCTCCATTAAAATGTTGGTTACCTAACTCTGCAAACGTCTCATAAGTACCTTGTACAATTCCTTGGGAACCAATGTAAATCCAACTACCAGCTGTCATTTGTCCATACATTATTAAGCCCTTTTTATCTAATTCATTAAAGTGATCCCAGTTTGCCCATTCTGGTACTAATACTGAGTTTGAAATTAACACACGCGGTGCCTCTTCATGTGTTTTAAATACAGCAACTGGTTTCCCGGATTGTACTAACATTGTTTCATCAGCTTCTAATTCACGTAACGTTTTTTCAATTGCTTCAAATGATTCCCAATTACGTGCAGCTTTACCAATTCCGCCATAAACTACTAAATCTTCAGGCCTTTCAGCAACTTCTGGATCTAAATTGTTATATAGCATTCTAAGAACTGCTTCTTGTTCCCAACCTTTACATTCAATACTTAAACCTTTTTTTGCTTGAATTTTTCTCATAAAATTCGCTCCTGTTCATTTAAGAAGTTTGGTTATCAAATTAAAACGCTTACACTTTTATCCTCAATATTCATTATATTATGTTAAAATATAACCAACAAATATAAATAAACTAATTATTCATAGCTTAAATCTATAAATAAAGGAGCATAATCCAATGAAAATTATTCAGTTAGAATACTTCTTAGCTATCGTAAAATACAATAGTTTTACAAAAGCTGCTCAATTTTTACATATTAGCCAACCATCTTTAACTGCAACTATTAAAAAGATGGAAGCAGATTTAGGTTATGACTTATTTACACGGTCAACTAAAGATATCAAAATTACTGAAAAAGGCATTCAATTTTACCGCTATGCAATCGAATTGGTTCAACAATACCATTCTACAATGGAAAAAATGTACGATTTAAACGTTACATCAGAACCAAGAATTAAAATTGGAACTCTAGAATCTACCAATCAATGGATTGCTAATTTAATCCGCAAACACCACTCAGATTATCCAGAACAACAGTACCGCTTATACGAAATACATGATAAATATCAATCTATTGAATGTTTATTAAACTTCGATATACATTTAGCTTTAACGAACGAAAAAATTACCCATGAAGATATAAAATCAATTCCATTATACGAAGAGTCTTATATTGTTTTAGCACCTAAAGAAACATTTAATAATCAAAGTTGGGTCGACGTTGAAAACCTGCCACTCATTTTGCCAAATAAAAATTCACAAGTACGAAAACATTTAGATGATTATTTTAATAGAAGAAACATTCGACCAAATGTGGTTGTAGAGACAGATCGATTCGAATCTGCAGTAGGATTTGTTCATCTCGGTTTAGGTTATGCAATAATACCAAGGTTTTATTACCAATCATTTAACACCTCTAATTTAGAATATAAAAAAATTCGCCCCAATTTAGGACGGAAAATATATATAAATTACCATAAAAAGCGCAAACACTCAGAACAAGTGCATACTTTCGTTCAACAGTGCCAAGAATATTTAGAGGGTCTTTAACTTTAGTTATTAGAGCCTCTTATGCTGTTGCATAGCCAACTGTAAACCATTTGTTCTTAACTTTAGTTATTAGAGCCTCTTATGCTGTTGCGTAGCCAACTGTAAACCATTTGTTCTTAATTTTAGTTATTAGAGCCTCTTATACAGTTGCACAGTCAACTGTATAAGAGCATATGTGACGTTTCAATATAATTATGCAAAACAGTTTGTTTTTAATATGCTAAGAAAGAAGTGAACACGTTGTTAAAATCAATTAATCATATATGTTTTTCAGTTAGTAATTTAAACAATTCTATACATTTTTATAAAGATATTTTATGTGGCGAGTTATTATTAAGCGGAAATAAAACTGCTTATTTCAACATTGCAGGACTATGGATTGCATTAAACGAAGAAAAAGATATCCCACGTAATGAAATTCAACTTTCATATACACATATAGCTTTTACTATAGATGAAAATGAATTTAATTATTGGTATCAAAGATTAAAAAATAATAAAGTAAATATCTTAGAAGGCAGAGTCAGAGATGTTAGAGATAAGCAATCAATTTACTTTACTGACCCTGATGGTCATAAGCTTGAATTACATACTGGCACACTTGAAAATAGACTGAATTATTATAAAAGTACTAAACCACATATGACTTTTTATAAGTAAGTCGTCATTAAAAAATTTGAATTCTGCTTAAAACTTATGGTCATCAATCACGAGGAACAATTCCAATAACCTTCTTGTATTATTCATACAATACCCAAAGAACAAAAACTAGCAGTAAGATGACTTCTAATCAGAAATCTTCTTACTGCTAATATCTTTCAAACATAACAATGCTTATATACTTACTAATATGAATTTGACACATACTACCTTTACCACAAATCTCATTACATATAATATTTATAAAATTATTTTAAAAAGTGATGCACTAAATTAGCAACGAGCTTTGCAGTTCTATTGTCTGCGTCATATGTCGGATTCATCTCTGCAATACTTATAGAAGTCACCTTATCACTAGGAATAATTCGTTTAGCCAATTCAAAGACCGTATGCGGGTACAAACCTAATACTGCGGGCGCACTTACTCCTGGTGCAAATGCACTATCAATGACATCCATACAAATTGTAAACATAATGATGTCATGTTCATGTATAAACCGCTCAATCATATCTTTAATAGGTGGCGATACGTGATTTAATAATTCATCTGCAAAGACATAATCAATCTTCTTCTCTTTAGCATAATCAAATAAACTTTGCGTATTACCGCCTTGAGCTATACCAAGAACTAAGTAATCGGTATTGTCATCCTCTTCTAATATTTGTCTAAAACTCGTACCAGATGTCGATTGTTGTTCAGCACGAGTATCAAAATGCGCATCAATGTTAATTACACCGATTGACTGTGTTGGATAAACTTTTCGAGTTGCTAAATATTGAGCATAAGCAATATCATGTCCACCACCTAATAAAAATGTTTGCCTATGATTAACGATTGATTTTGCTGCAAGTGACGCAAATTCTTTTTGTGTATCAATGAGTTCATTGTAATCATGATAAACATTTCCATAATCGACTAAAGTTTCACATTGATTCAAATCTGGCAATCCAGCAAATGCATGTTTTATCGCATCCGGTCCTTCTTTTGCACCAATACGCCCCTTATTCAAAGCAACACCTTCATCAACGGCATAACCTAATATTCCTACACCAGATGGCGATGCCTTTTTTTTCACTACTGACAAATCTT
This sequence comes from Staphylococcus schweitzeri, assembly GCF_002902405.1. GTDB lineage: Bacteria > Bacillota > Bacilli > Staphylococcales > Staphylococcaceae > Staphylococcus > Staphylococcus schweitzeri. The sequence goes on along the minus strand of NZ_PPQS01000042.1, from coordinate 167,843 downwards.
GAAACGTTACTGTTTGAAAATGTCTAAATTTTTTCGGGTCTGATTCACTATCTAATCTTCCAGTCCATAAGTTTGGTTCACCTAGCTTATACACAGCGTTTCCCCCTCTTATTCAAGTGGCATTTTAATAGTTAAAGTATAACGTAATTTAAATTTTGAATTCAATTCATAGTTAAATTCAAATGTTTATTTACTTATCTAAATAACCTTTACCCCTATTTCCTAGACAATAACGGATAGTTTCGCGATTAATATTAATAAAATACGTCAAGACTATTACATTTTCATTAATATTGACATAGACAATTTATCTATTGGCTTGTAATATGTATAATTGTTACTAAAAGATATTTTGCTTGTTACCTAATGGAGGTTACATATAATGAAAAACAATAAAATTTCTGGTTTTCAATGGGCATTGACTATTTTCGTCTTCTTTGTCATAACAATGGCTCTATCCATTATGCTTAGAGATTTCCAGTCTAAAATTGGTGTAAAACACTTTATATTTGAAGTTACTGATTTAGCACCTTTGATTGCTGCAATCATTTGTATACTCGTTTTCAAATATAAAAAAGTTCAACTTGCAGGTTTAAAGTTCACACTAAGTTTAAAAGTTATTGAGCGTATTTTATTAGCTTTAATTCTACCTTTAATTATTTTGATTATTGGAATGTATAGCTTTAATACCTTTGCTGATAGCTTTATCTTATTACAATCAACAGATTTATCGGTACCTATCACACACATACTAATCGGTCATATTTTAATGGCCTTTGTAGTAGAATTTGGTTTCCGTTCATACTTGCAAAATATTGTTGAAACGAAAATGAACACATTCTTTGCAAGTATCGTTGTTGGTTTGATTTATTCTGTTTTCTCAGCAAATACAACATACGGTACAGAATTTGCAGCCTATAATTTCCTTTATACATTTTCATTCTCAATGATACTTGGTGAATTAATAAGAGCTACAAAAGGACGTACAATTTATATTGCAACTACATTCCATGCTTCTATGACATTTGGACTTGTTTTCTTGTTTAGTGAAGAAATCGGCGACTTATTTTCAATGAAAGTCATTGCGATTTCAACAGCAATCGTTGCGGTAGCATACATTGGATTAAGTTTAATTATCCGAGGTATTGTATACTTAACAACGAAACGAAGTCTTGATGAAGTTGAACCTAATAATTATTTAGACCATATCAATGATGAAACAAAAGCAGAAATCATAAAAGACGACACTGCTACTACTCAAGATCACAAAGCAGAAACAACTGCAAATGCGGGTGCAGTAACTGCAATAACAGCTGATATTGCTAAACACGATAATGTAACTACATCAGATGAAGAAGCAAATGTGAATCTAGAGGATAATCCAACATCAGAAGTAGATAATTCAAAAAATCAATCTGTAGCAACTCAAAACGCAGAAAGTGTAATTGCTCCAGAAGCAATTGAATCAGCAAATCAAGACAAAAACATTCAAAGTGAAGTTGATACAAACTATGCAAATGAAGGTGAAAATCAGGCATTAAAAGAACCTTCAACTTATAAAGATGATCGTCGTTCATCAGTTGTAATCGATGCAGAAAAACATATCGAAAAGACTGAAGAACAATCATCAGACACAAACAAATAATAGCAAAGCGCTTGCTAAATCATCACTTTAAAAGATGATAGCAAGCGCTTTTTATATATTATTTTCCTAAAATTTTCACACCATCTTGTGTACCTACAATAACTTGATCTGCCATATCTAAGAAATAACCTGTCTCAAATACACCAGTTAAATGAATTAAATATTCATGGAATTGATATGGATCAATACCTTCTGGAAGTTGACAGTCTAAAATATAGTTGCCATTATCTGTTATAAAAGCAACATCTTCATTTACACGACGTTCTACTTTAATATCAGCATATGACTCAATTTTACGTAAAATATGATACCAATTAAATTTGTCCACTTCTACTGGCAACTTAAAAGTTTCTCCTAAATATCGTACTATTTTAGTTTCATCAACAACTACAACAAAGCGCGATGCCATTTCATCAATAACTTTTTCTCTAAACAAAGCACCACCACCACCTTTAATAATATTTAAAGACGGATCCACTTCATCTGCACCATCAATTGCTAAATCAATATAATCTACATCATTAATTTCACATATCTTAATGCCTAACTCTTTAGCTAAAAATGCAATTTTATTTGAAGTACAAACACCAGTAATATTGTAACCTCGATTTTTAATTAGTTCCGCTATTTTGGGCAAAAGCAATTCCATTGTACTTCCTGTACCAATTCCAAGTACCATATCACCATTGATTTGGCTTAAAACATCATCCAACGTCATTAACTTAAGTGCTTTGACATCTTTCATGCGGATAGCCTCCCATAATTCTGTAATCTATTCAATTAATATTTTACATGACCAGTATAAATTAACATACCCTTATTTCTAACATTTTTAAAAACAATTCAATCAACATTCGTATAAAAATAAAGATTTTATAGTACAATATATTTTAAACTTTATTCTAAGGAGAATGACATGATAGCAATTCGTGCAATATCGACTGGGAAAATACAAGATTTACCTTATAGCACTAAAAAACCCATGCGCTCAGCATTAGATAAAACCCCAATTAAAGAAAGAACATGGTTATCAACTATGGGCTTTACAGGCGATGAGCAAGCATATAAAGACCATGGAGGTCCTCATAAAGCTGTTTGTGGATTTAGCAAACATAACTATAATATGTATCTTAATGACAATATTGAATTACCCACCTATGCCATGTTTGGAGAAAATTTAACATTTGAAAATTTAGACGAAGCCGATGTTTTCTTCGGCAATCAATATCAATTAGGCGAAGCAGTTATCGAGGTTTCCGAAATCCGAGAACCTTGTTGGAAAATACAAGCAAAGTATAATATCCCTGATTTAGTAAAGCGCATGTCTACTTCTGGAAAAACAGGATTCTATTTTCGTGTACTAAAGCAAGGATATGTTACTCCAAATGATCAACTGCATTTAATTAAAGAGGCACCAATTGAACATCGTATGTCGATTCAGCAATTGAATCACTTATATTATAACGACAGACAAAACCAAACAATGCTCTTACAAGCACTCAATAATCCTTACTTATCACCTACACGACGCGAAAAACTTCAAAAAATGTATGATAAAACATTAAAATAATCAATTATAAATTTGTTTCAAAGTCAAATAAACACGATAAAAAAAGGAATCCACTTCGACATTAAATGATAGTTCATTAGCAATACTACCATTTTAAATACCACCATGTCGTAGTGTTGATTCCTATATTTATATAAAGTATTCCACTTATATTAACGTACTTAAAAATTTTACTGCCTTTTGACTTCAAATAACTATGTGGCAAACGAATAGTTCAAACTTCAATTGAAGCTATTAGACAGCCAATAAGGACTTTATTCATTATCAACTTTTTCTTGGATGCGGAAACTAGTTGTCGAATTAAATACTACGCCAGCTTTTAAAATGGATGGCGCCGTATCACCATGTAAATTAATATCATTTGGTAAAAATTGTGTTTCCAACGTAAAGCCAGAGTGTGGTTTATAAATATTAAATGAACTTTCCCATTCATCAGGATGATTAAAAGTAAAAAATACAACATGTGGCATATCTGTATCTACCTCTAATGAAAATTCATGATTTTCAACAAACATCTTATGTTCACCAACTGTAAATGGATGGTCTAAACCACCAAAACTTGTCATCTGTTCACTTAGTTGTGGATGTTGCGACGTAAAAATATCACTTAACTTGATTTTATTATGTTCAAATACCTCATGTAAATCGAGAACTTCACCAGTAACAATGTTTCGATCATCTAATAAATACATATTCAACTGCTTGCTAGAAATACGATGATTATCAACTACATTATTATCTCTATTCAAATTAAAATAGACATGATTTGTAGGACTAAATAATGTATCTTCTGTAGCAACTGCTTCATATTCAATAGACCATTGATGATCGGCGTCATAAATATGTGTAATCGTTACATTTACATCACCTGGAAAATAATCATCTGCTGATTTCAACACAGTTTTAAAAATCACTTTAATTTGAGCAATTTCATTTCTAATTTCATAATCAAACAACTTACTATCCAAACCGTTACATCCGCCATGCAAATGATGTTCTCCATTGTTTTGCTCTAACTGATATTGCTTACTATTCAACTGGAATTTAGCATTGTCAATTCTCCCGCTATACCTACCAATTGAAGCTCCAAATTTAAATGGATTATTGTGATAGAATTCATCTGCTTCAACAACATTCCCCAAAACAATATTATTATCATGATATTTCCAAGATACTACTCTCGCTCCATAATTCGTAAAAATAATTTTAGTTTCATCATTATCAATTTTGATTAAATCTACACCATGTCTTTGATGCTCAACTTCAACTATCATTTTTACTTCTCCCTTCTAAACACACACGTTTAAGCTCTGCTGGGCAACAACATTACTAAAACGCCTACAATACAAATGATTGCACCTATAACGTCATACTTATCTGGCATTTGTTTATCAACAATCATAGCGAAAATCAAACTCATAATAATAAACACACCACCATATGCAGCATAGACTCTACCGAATGTTGGATATGATTGAAATGTTGCAATAACACCATATAACATTAAAATAATGCCACCTATTAGACCAAATAGTGATGACTGTCCTTCCCTAAGCCACAGCCAAATAAGGTATCCCCCACCTATTTCACATATTCCTGCTAATATAAATATAAAAATCGGATATAACATTACATCACTCCATCATGTAGTTCCAAAAGACATTCAATCATTTGTATTTTACTTATTATTAAAACTTATTACTTCACATTCCCATTTAAAAAGTTCATTTTCACATACATATTGTACACTTTTTTAAGCATTATTCTATAGATAAATTCAAAAAAATAAGAGTAACACGCTTACATCATCGATTTATACGAAAAATGTGTGTTACTCTTAATGTATTTTATTGTTTGAAAACACGTCTAAATGTTTTAAATAATCCACGTTCAAAAGTCAGTACTGAATCTTTATATGTTTTAATTGCCATCCACAATAAGACTGCTACCATTGCAATTGAGATTAATGAACTAATAATTACTTCATGTATTTGAAGCGCTGAAGTTTGGGCACGTACTACTAATTGAAACGGCGCAAAAAATGGAATGTAACTTGTAATTATAGCAAGTTTTCCATCAGGATTATTAATCGTAAATATCGCAATATAAAATGCAATCATTCCTATTAATGTCAGTGGCATTAAAGATTGATTCAAGTCTTCAATTCTAGATGTCAATGACCCGAGAATTGCTGCTAATAAGACAAACGCCATGATTCCAACAATACTACTTATTATGCCAATAATAATAATTTGCCAAGATAATTGATTCATTTCAACATTAAATCCTTTAAGTAAGTCTTTTAAATCAAATGCATAAATACATACAACTGCCATCATTACTATTAACATAATTTGTGTTACCGCAACTGCAATCACACCTAAAATTTTAGCAAAGATATGCTGAACTGGAGAAATGCTAGTAATAATCATTTCAATCACACGCGATGTTTTTTCACTAGCAATTTCCATTGCTATTTGAGATGCATAATTTAAAATAATAAAGAACATTAAAAAGATAATGCCATATGCCAATGCATAGTTAAAAATTTTTTGTCCTTCAGATACTTTATCAACTTCATCTTTAGAAACAATTTTATTGTTAACTTTACTTTGTGCTTGTAACTTTTGTAAGTCTTGCTTATTAATATTTAATTCGGTAGCAACAAAGTTCGTTTGAATTGTTGTTAATAAAGCAGTCACTTTTTGTGTATCCTCTTTACTTACACGTTTCTCACTTATAATGGTCGCCTGTAATGTGTTATCTTTATTCAGATTAATAACATAAGCTTTATCGAGTTTATGGTTTTTCACTTGCTTTTCAGCATCATCTTTAGAGACTTTTGTATATTTAATATCACTTTGAAATGTTTTTCCCTGCTGCTTAAATGCATTATAAATTTGTTCATTCGGTGCTGCCACACCAATTTTATCCGGTCCATCATCAAACATATTTATAATCTTATCGATATTTGAAAGACCTATCATTAAGACTGCAACTAAAACCATAAAAATAATAAATGATTTTGCTTTAATTTTATTAATATAAGTCAAACTGAATGTCGCCCAAAACTTATTCATCCTTGCCACCTACTTTCGCAATGAATATATCTTGCAATGATGGCTCTACAACTTGGAATCGTTTAACATATCCTTGTTGTGTTACAATTTGATAAATATTTTTTGCTACCGCTTCATCTTCAATTGTTAAGCGTATGCCCTGCTTAATATTTTCACTTTGAATAATGCCATCTATTTGTGATAAATCTGGTATAGGTGTGTCTGATTCAATTACAACTTTTTGGTATCCATTAGATGAACGCACATGGTGAATATCACCTGACACAATTAATTTACCTTTATCTAAAATGCATACGTCATCACATAATTCTTCGACATGTTCCATGCGATGTGAGCTATAAACAATCGTACTACCCCAACCATTTAAATCTTTAACTGCTTCTTTCAACAGTTCAACATTGACGGGATCTAAACCACTAAATGGTTCATCCAAAATGAGTAATTCCGGTTTATGTAACATACTTGCTAAAAGTTGAATCTTTTGTTGATTCCCTTTCGATAAGCTATCGATACGCTTTTTTCGATTTTCAGTAATGTCAAAACGGTCCAGCCAATATGTCATTTGACTTTGAATGTCTTTCTTTGACATCCCTTTTAAAGTTGCTAAATATTTTAATTCATCCTCGACTGTCATTTTCGCATGTAAGCCGCGTTCTTCAGGTAAATAACCGATACGATTATACATCGTTTTATCTAGTTTTTTACCGTTATAAGTAATGTAACCTTCAGTTGGTTCACTTAACCCTAAAATCATGCGAAATGTTGTTGTTTTACCTGCTCCATTTCTACCTAGAAAGCCTAACATCTTGCCTGATTCTAATTCTAGCGAAATATCATTTACTGCCGTCATCTTACCAAAACGTTTTGTAACATGTTCAATTACAAGTCCCATCTTTTGCCTCCTAAAATAATAGCTATTTACCTTAATATAACATTTCTATACACTTTACATACAATATTTTTAAAGTTTGTTTATTTTTTAAATTCTCAAGGTTGGAAATGACTCATATTTACCTCATGACATATTTAGAATCTTTAATAATGGAAAAATACCTTTCATACCTTTACATATCACAGTAAAAAAATATCCCAGCAACAATCTGCTGAGATATTTATATCATTACAATTGATTTTCTGTTTCTTTCGGTGTTTCTGGTGTTTCAGATGTCTCTGGTTGATTTTTAATTGTAGATGGATATTTTGGACTTTCACCATATTTATTTGCTGGCTTACTGTCGAAACATAGGAATACTATCATTGTAACTGTAAGTCCAAAATAAATAAGATAAAGAAGTACTAACAAAATAACAATTCCAATTGGCATAAACATAAAATCATTATCATAATATGATTCGATACACTGCACAACTACAGAGAATACAATACTATATGCAAACATTATAATTGGTAATACCATTGTTCTTGATATATCATGGAATCTTCGGACACTTAATGCCAAATTGGGAATAAACGTTGCTAAAGAATAGAGAAGCATATAAATAACTGTAATTATTATTATAAACACACCAAAAACAGATATTACATCACCATCTATTTCTTCACCTATACCTACAAATATAAAACCCATAAGGAACACGAAGAAAGCAGGAAGTAAAAATATTAAGTGCCATAGCATCATATACCAATATTCACTACGTCTTGATCTTCCCGTAAAATTAATATAATTTTTCCAAAATAATACGAATGATTTCATAAATCCTACTTGAGGTAATTGTTCCATTGCAATTTCTCCCTTTCATTAATCATATTTATATTTTTAATCATTATTACTGTCATGAAGTATTTGATTCATTAACTAGACAATTCACTTCAGCAAAATCCAACATACACAAAACACATAGTTGAAGCTAAATCTTTTATATCACTATTTCGAATTACAAGTTCATTAAATATGTTAATCACTGCTTTACCCCATTTGAAAGTAAACACAAGGTTAATTATACTAATAACAAACTATGATTAACTAGTTTCATCGAAATTTGACATTATATTAGTTATTTAAATATCAGCCTCAAAGTAAATACTTAATATTTTTATAATTCTTAACAATACTAGTTTAACAAACATTTACCACAATAAAAATATGTTTTTCAATTTTATTTAAATTAATCATATAATTACCAAGGAGAATAATATGGATTTTGTTAATAATGATACGAGAAAAATTGCTAAAAATCTTTTAGGTGTTAAAGTAATCTATCAAGATGAGGGACAAACTTATACTGGCTATATTGTGGAAACAGAAGCTTACTTAGGATTTGATGATCTTGCTGCTCATGGATTTAATGGTAAAGTAACACCTAAAGTCACATCTCTATATAAGCGTGGCGGAACAATTTATGCGCATGTGATGCATACACATCTGCTCATAAATTTTGTGACTAAATCTGAAGGCATACCAGAAGGTGTACTCATCCGTGCCATCGAACCAGAAGATGGTTTGTCTGTTATGTTTCGCAATAGAGGAAAGCAAGGATACGACGTAACGAATGGCCCTGGAAAATGGACGAAAGCATTTAACATCCCACGTTCTATCGATGGTGCAACGCTAAATGATTGTAGATTATCCATTGATACAAAGAACCGTAAATATCCTAAAGATATTATTGCAAGTCCACGAATTGGTATTCCAAATAAGGGCGACTGGACACATAAAGCATTACGTTACACAGTAAAAGGAAACCCATTTGTGTCTCGCATGCGTAAATCAGATTGTATGTTGCCCGAAGATACGTGGAAGTAAATATATTTTTAATAGCAAATGAAAACTATCTACCTAAAAGTCGAGGTTGCGACATAAAGTTTTTGTGCTCTGGGAAACGATTAACGGCGTCCCAAAAGCAGGATTTTCGACAGAAACTCTCACGGTTCGACAAAATTTGGAAAACAATTTTGCTCATCGTTCGGTTCTGCTCAAATCCTAAACGCTTTTGTCCCGACCTGGGTTGACTTTCTATTTTATTCATCTTTCTTTAGAACCTCCCTTTACTAGAAACTTGCTCTTAATTGTGAAAATATATCAATATAATCCTTTATAATTATTAAACTTTTATGTATTAATATTAATTCTATTATTTTCGGAAACTAGAAATATTGATTTATCGCATGTATAATGATAAAAGCGCCCTTTTGCAGCGCTTACATTTTCAAGCACATTACTTTAGGGCGAGGGATATTTAGCAAGGGGGATTATAAAATGATAGAACTAAATGCAATTACAACATTATGTTTAGCCTGCGTACTCTACTTACTTGGTAAGGCTATCGTCAATCATGTCAACTTCTTAAAACGCATTTGTATACCTGCACCAGTAATTGGTGGGTTAATCTTTGCTATTTTAGTTGCTGCTTTAGATTCATTTGGTATGGTTAAGATTAAATTAGATGCTTCGTTCATTCAAGATTTCTTTATGTTAGCATTCTTTACTACAATCGGACTTGGTGCATCTTTAAAATTGTTTAAACTTGGTGGCAAAGTTTTACTGCTTTATTTTATGTTTTGTGCCATCATTTCTGTCATTCAAAATTTAGTTGGTGTATCACTAGCTAAAGTATTGAATATTAAGCCATTACTGGGATTAACTGCCGGTTCAATGTCTATGGAAGGTGGACATGGCAATGCTGCTGCTTATGGCAAAACAATTCAAGAACTGGGTATTGATTCAGCATTAACAGCAGCACTTGCAGCTGCAACTTTAGGTCTTGTATTCGGTGGCCTTATAGGTGGACCAGTAGTTAAGTTTTTAATTAAACGTTATAATCTAAAGCCTCAACATAGTGATGATACGTTTAAAGATTATAGTCAAGTAACTTATAACGAACATTTACATAGTAAATATAATGGAACTGAAGTATTCTTTATTCAATTTACAATCGTAGTTTTCTGTATGGCAGTAGGAAGCTATTTTAGTCATTTATTTACAGATCAAACTGGTATTAATGTTCCAATTTATGTTGGCTCATTATTCGTTGCTGTTATTGTTAGAAATATATCCGAAAGTTTCAACTTCAATATTGTCGATTTAAAAATCACTAATCAAATTGGTGATGTTGCATTAGGTATATTCTTATCTCTTGCCTTAATGAGCATTCAACTTACTGAAATTTACAAACTCGCTATACCTCTTATTATTATCGTTTTAGTCCAAGTAATCGTTATGATTTTATTTGCTGTCTTAATTTTATTTAGAGGTTTAGGAAAAGATTATGATGCTGCAGTTATGGTTGGCGGTTTTATCGGACATGGACTAGGAGCTACACCAAATGCCATGGCAAATTTAGATGTTATTACTAAAAAATATGGTAACTCACCTAAAGCATATTTAGTAGTTCCTATAGTAGGAGCATTCCTAATCGATTTAATTGGCGTTATCGTCATTATGGGATTCATTCAATGGTTTAGTTAAACACTATAAAAAGAGGAGGTGTTCGCCTCCTCTTTTTGTACTATCTTCGATGTATATTTAAACCACGTTGTTCAATCCACGACATTAATTCAGGACTATACACGAGTTGCTTTTGTGTTAAATCATCTATATTTTTAGCATTTAACATCGTCATAATTGCTTTCATATGGTCTATAAATGATTCTACATACTCTACTGTATGAGTGATACCATTCTTTTCAACTTGATTTAAAAAGGGACGTGACATCCCTGCTGCTTTTGCACCAAGAGCTAAACTTTTAATTGCATCAAGTGGTGTACGTAAACCACCACTAGCAAATACTGACATTTCACCTTGATAAGCAGTTGTTTCAAGTAATGATTCGACTGTAGATTGTCCCCATGAAGATAAGTAATCCATATCTTTATTTGCACGACGTTCATTTTCAATATCTACGAAATTAGTACCACCTTTGCCACTAACATCAACATACTTAACACCAATTTGTTGTAAATCGTGCATTAGCTCTTTACTCATACCAAACCCAACTTCTTTTACAATAACCGGAACAGATACACGTGCTACAATCGCAGCTATATTATCTAACCAAGTCTCAAATTCTCGGTTTCCTTCTGGCATGACAAGTTCTTGAGGCGAATTGACATGAATCTGTAATGCTTGTGCTTCTAACAAATCTATCGCTTCTAACGCTTTATCTACGGGAACATCTGCACCAACATTACTAAATATTGTGCCATTAGGGTTTGTTTTTCTTGCTATTGTAAATGTTTCAGCCATTCGTGGATTTCTTAATGCCGCATGAGTAGATCCTACTGCCATAGCCAAACCAGTTTCTCTCGCTACAATCGCTAATTTCTCATTGATATTTTTCGTCCACTCACTACCACCCGTCATTGCATTGATGTATATCGGATATGCCATCGTTAAATCAGGTGTTTGTGACGTCAAATCGATATCTTCCACATTGATTGACGGAATTGAATGGTGTACAAAGCGCATCTTATCAAAATCTGAATGTAATGCATCAGATTGTGCCATTGCTATTTCAACGTGCTCATTTTTTCTCTGTTCTCTTTGAAAATCACTCATGATCATACCTACCTTTTCATCATTTCTAATTTAAAACCATTTTTTACGTTTGAAAAAGATTACTAATACAACAGCTATGACGAACATTACAGCTAAGCAAATATAGTAACCATAATGTAAACGTAAGGCTGGCATATTTACAAAGTTCATACCATAAATTCCTGCAATGAATGTTAATGGTGAAAAAATAACCGATACTAATGTTAGTACTTGCATAATATTATTCATTCTAAATGAAGTGTATGATTCAAAATTCTCTCGAATCTCATTTGTCATTTCTTGTGCTGTTCTAATGATATTACGTTGTTTAATCAAGTGATCATCGATATGCTGTATATATAACGAGTGTTTATCATCTATAATTAAGTCACCATTTTGTTTCATTGTATCAATGAGTTCTTGCATCGGAAACAAGACACGTTTTACTTTAATCAAGTCAGAGCGCAACTTGAATACACTATCCATTACCATTTTATTGAATCGATCATCGACATGACGGTCTTCAAAATTGTAGACACTATCTTCAAGTGAGTATACAAAGTTGAAATATTTATCCACCATCATATCTAATATTAAAATAACAACATCTGCACAATCCAATTCCGGATCTAATGTATTCATATATTTATAGACAACTTTGTTTAACGATTCTAAAGTTTGATGATGATATGTGACTAATATATTGTCTTGTATAAAAATATTTAACGCGATTGGTGAATAGTCTGCACCAATAATACTATGAAATACAACATACTGATAATCTTTATAAGATTTATATTTAGCGCGTGGCATGCCATTGATTGCATCATCCACTTCTAAATCATTAAAATTAAAGTGTGCTTTAAACCATTCATTTTCTTTTTCATTCGGTACATCAAAGTCATACCAAATAATTGTTGCATCTTTTGGTACATCTTCTACATGATCAACCACTCTTAATGGTTGATGTGCTGTTTGATACCGTATCGTTAAAGCCATCCATTCTCCCCCTAAACAACGAATTCATTATTATTTTATCACGAATTAAATAACGTGTATGTCACAATTTATTTTAGTATGATAGTCACTAAGGAGCTGGTTATTATCAAACAACTTTTTACGCATACCCAAACTGTAACAACTGATTTAATTGATCACAACAACCATATGCATGATGCAAATTATAATATCATTTTCAGTCATGTTGTTAATCTATTTAACTACAGTCATGGCATGTCCTTAGAAGAACGTGATCATTTAAAATTCACCTTATTCACCTTAGAAGAGCATACAACTTATCTTTCAGAATTATCTCTTGATGATACATTTACCGTCACTCTGTATATTTATGACTATGATTATAAACGTTTGCATTTATTTTTAACATTAACTAAAGAAGATGGTAAACTAGCATCAACAAACGAAGTTATGATGATGGGAATTAACCAACAAACACGTCGTTCTGATGCATTTCCAGAATCATTTATATCACAAATTGAAGAGTATTATAGAAATCAACCTACTATCACTTGGCCTGAACAATTGGGTCATAAAATAGCAATCCCTCATAAAGGAGCATTATGATGACAGATGCATTACAACAAAAAATTCATATTGAATTATTAGATTTATTAGATGATGTGAAGTATGAGCTCACAGAACTAAATGCACAAAAAGGTCTATTTATTAATGGACCAGCTAACCAACTACTTAAGCGTGGCATGCATATGGCTTACGTCCAAGGTCAAAAACAAGCAATTGATAATATAATGACAATTGTAGAGCAACAGTTTGAAGACCAACAGTTCCTAGAACTTTATGATAAATTCCAAAACAAAATAACGCATCGCAATCATGAAGAAACGTTTAATTTTGCAGAACTAAATGACATACCGCGTCAATTTGATAACTTTTTAAATCAATTTTATCAACTTAAAGGACAATACTTTATAATTACACATATAAACACGCTCATTGGTGATTTTCATTCATAATAAAATCATCGTTACAACGAATTCTAATTTCTATCAATTAAACAATCAATAAAACCCAGTTATAGTTTCAAGCCAAATATCTTCTAACTTGAATTTATCATAACTGGGTTTCTCTTTTATTATTGATTATTTTGAATAACATCCTCGTCTATTGATTTAGCAATTTGTTTAATAGCTTTGTGCGATTGACGGATTGGATAAACAGGAAAATCATGAACCATTTTAGGATAATCATAAAACTCTATATATTGATGATGCTGTATCATCATTTGTTCGAATAATTTCATATCAGGATATGCAATTTCACGGCCTCCACCAAACATATACACTGGTGGTAACCCGACGATTGTGCCATTTATAGGTGAAACCCGCTTATCTGTTAATGAAATACCATTTGCCCACTTTTTCATAATCTCATTAACACCAAACTGACTTAACACCGCATCTTGCTCAATTAATGTTTCCGATATATCTTTATTAGATAACGTTGCATCTAAAATGGGTGAAATTAAATACACTTTATTTGGTAATGGCTTACGCGCATCTAATAGTGATTGGACAAACGATAATGCTAGTGCACCACCTGAACCATCGCCCATGACTACAATGTTTTGATGACCAACTTCCGATACCAATTGATCATAAACACGTTGTATTGCTTTGAAAGTATCCTCAATGTGATATTCTGGTGTCTTTGGATATATAGGTAGTACCACTTCATATAAAGTACTTAAAGTAATTTTATCCAACAATCTCCAATGGAACGGTGATGGTTGTAATGCATTGAATCCACCGTGAATGTATAAAATTTTCTTATCAACTTGATGTCTAAAATTAAAGCGAAATACCTGCATATCATCTAAAGATAATTTTTCTAAATTTGCTTTAACATTTAAAGTTGATGGTTGCTTATGTTTTTTTCGATTTTCAATTTCTCGTTTATAAAAAAATCTTTCAACATCTTGATCATTTTTAAACATAATAGAACGATTGTGAAGTAAATATTTATTCACAACGCTATTCATAACACGGTTTCTAATCAATATCTTTACCTACCTTTATATATTTTATGTATCCAATGATTGTCTATCCCCTACATTCTTTGCCAAAAAAAGTATATAATGTAGAAGATATTTTCTTTTTCACTTTCAAATTTATGACTACAATTGAATAGTGATTTTTCATCATTATAACAGACAACTAGACATATTGATAAGTAAAGAAAAGAACTTTATACGGAGGTGCCTTGCATGACAAATCCAAATCAACGATTAGAATCATTTGATGAGACATTTCAACAACCGAATATTCATCGCGGTAAGCGATATGGCAAGAAAAAGCGTTCATTGGTAAGCATGATTATTCAAATCATTGTTGTTATATTAACCGCAATCGCTGGATACAGCATGTGGAAACAGCCTATTTTTAATATTGTCTTTACCAAAGAATCTGTAGATTTTGATGGTATTAAAAATTTTAACGAGACAATTGGAAAAATGAATCAATTGAATATAAACTTGGGTAATATCACTGATTTACAACAAGGAATCGATCGCTTAATTTTAGTTTTTAACGGCTTCTTTATTTTATGTATTGTCAGCCTAGCCATAACAATACTGACAATTGTATTTAATCGCACGGTTCTAAAAGTAGTGAATATTTTAGTGTTAGCAATTATGTTAGTCATTACATTGTATTTCAGTTATATTATTAAAGCACTTGCACAAGAAATTGCAGATGCTTTAAAACGCTATTATTTAAATGTACCACCAGATCAAGTGATTACAGAAGCTGACGCTATTCATAACGGTATTATTCTACTGGGCTGTAGCATCGGTTTACTTGTTATAAGTTTATTCTTCCGTAATCGCATGCCTCGTTTAAAATAATGATATAAATTAGTTTAAGGATTGGACATAATTCCTGAAAAACTATAGCAGTAAAATCATTTTTTATATAAAGTGATTTTCACTGCTTTTTCTTTATGCTCAGTCCTGCACCGCTTTTCTTGTATTAATAACTTTTTCTGTAAATGACATTATTTATTATTCCGCCAACTGACTAATTCAAAGTTTTACAAATAAAAAAGTATCGATAACCATATCTGGCACCGATACTTTAAAAATCATGCCCCCACAACATAATTTTTGATTAGTCACACTTCAATTAATTTAATTCAATTTATTCATGATTGTTATTTGAGCTTGCTTCTAACTTTTGAGCCGTAGCTTTTGCTTTTTTATTACTTTGTAAAAACAAACATAAAATTAAGGCGATGATGCTAAATATCGTTGCAACTATAAATGCATCATTAATCCCTTCAACCGTTGCTAGTTTATTTACAAATTGTAGTAATACTTTCATTGCGCCTTCTTGTCCGCCATATTGTGATGCTAACTCACGCATATGATCTTGAACAATCGGATTCGTTTTATCTAGCTCTTCCCCAAAAGCTGATAAATGTTGTGTTGTTTGTGTTGTCATAACAGTAACTAAGATTGCTGTACCTATAGAGCCTGCTAATTGACGCATCGTATTTAAGAACGCATTACCATGAGAGGCAAGTCGTCCCGGTAACGCATTAATAGCTGCAGTTACCATTGGCATCATTATAAATGCCATACCAAATGAACGAAGTACATAGATCCCCATAATTGTCATATATGGTGTATCCATATTTAATTTAGTTAATTCCCACGTTGCATAAGTCATTACAGCAATACCGAAGATTGCTAATGGTTTTAAACCAATAGTATCTAACAATTTACCTGCAAATGGTCCAAGTAGTCCCATAACTAGAGAACCTGGCAATAGTAACAAACCAGAATCTAACGCTGAGAATCCACGTAAATTTTGTAAATAAATTGGTAATAAAATCATACCGCCATATAAACTTAACATTACAACCATATTAATAATTGTTGTCAATGTAAATGTTGGGAATTTTAATACTTCTAAATTCAACATTGGTGATTTCATTCTTAGTTCTCTAATAACGAATAAAATGATAAAGATAAAACCGATAGCAAACATTGATTCTATCTCTACTGAACCCCAACCTTTGTTTCCAGCTTCTGAGAAACCATATAACAAAGCACCGAAACCAATCGTACTGAAGATAATACCTGGAATATCAGCTTTTGGATTTGTAGTATATTGATATAATTTAAACCATACAAAACCAACTAAAATTGCGATGATCCCGATAATGAACATACCGTAAAACATCACATTCCAATGATAATTTTGTACGATATAACCTGATAATGTTGGACCAATAGCTGGTGCTAAAATCATTGCAATACCCATTGTCCCCATTGCAGCACCACGTTTTTCAGGTGGATAAATTGTAATAATAACAATTGATCCTAATGGCATTAATACACCTGCACCAATGGCCTGTAATACACGCCCAACCATCATAATTGGGAAATTCATTGAAATTGCACAGATTAATGAACCAATTGTAAAGAGTACTAACGCAACTAAAAATAATTTTCGATATGAATATTTATTAAATAGGTACGCTGTTATTGGTATTAAAATACCATTTACTAACATAAATCCTGTCATCAACCATTGCCCTGTTGAAGCGGAAATATTAAACTCTGTATTAATTTTTGGCAAAGCAACATTTAATAATGTTTGGTTTAGAATCGCAATAAACATACCGAACAATAATGCCGTTAATATTTTACCGCGTGAAACACCTTCACCAAAAATAAAGTTTTTATGTTCTTTTTTAATTTTTTCATTCACTTTGTATTCTTCTGAGTTAGGATTTTTAGCAGCAACTGCTTCCTCATCATTAGTATTAGTGGATGCTTCTTGATCTTTCTCAGGCCCCTTTATATGACCATTTAGACTAACTTGGTTATGATCATCTTGATTGTCAACGCGCATTTCTTCATGCGTCATACGTTGTAGCGATTGATCAGATGTTTTGTCTAAATCACTAGCTTTAAATTTAGATTGATTTGATTGACGTGTCGTAAATTGTTGTTCCTTTTGTTGGCGTTTGCCTTTTTTTCTTGATCTTATTAAAAATAAATTGATAACCCCAACAATAATGAGCGCTAAAATAATGTAGCTAATAATGAAGGTCGTAGTCATTTAATGACCCCCTTAATTTTTATGGATTTTTACTTCAGCGTTCATTCCAGGAACAACTTGTTTAGACGGTTCTGATTCTAGAGTAATTTTAACAGGTATTACTTGAGAAACTTTAGTGTAGTTACCATCACTATTTGATGATGGCATTAATGAAAAGCTTGCAGCAGTTGCTTTTCCAATACTATCAACTTTACCTTTAATAGAAGCTTTTTGACCGTCAATAGTCACATCAACATCTTTACCTACTTCAACATCTTTAATATCTTTTTCGTCAATATTTGCAGTTACATATAAATCATCTAAATTGTATGCGTAAGCGATTGGGTTACCAGCTTGCACCATTGAACCTTCCATACCATCTAATTTAGCAATTGTACCTTTTTGTGGCATTTTAAGATCCATATCTTTTGTTTCTCCATCTTGACCTTGTACTGTAACAGTTGCTACTTTATCACCTTTATCAAGTTTGTCACCTTGTTTAACATTTAGTGATTTAATTTGTCCAGATGCAGGACTTGCTATTTTAATTTGATCGCCATTTACTTTTGCATTATCAGTTGTTACATAGCTTGTTGTTTTATTCCAGAAATAAAAGCCAGCAATCCCAATTGCTAATAACACAACAACTGTAATGACATTAATTAATATCATCTTCTTCATGAAACATTTCCTCCTATTTGCTTTTAAAATTCACTTTATTTATTATAGAGACATGACAATAAAAAAAACACCAACAATTTTTATAAGAGTGTTGGTTAAAATTCACAAAGGTGTAACAATATGAAACGACAAGCCAAAATAGAAATTCAAAATGCACTTGTTGATTTGATGGCTGAATACCCTTTCCAAGAAATATCCACTAAAATGATTTGTGCATATAGCAATATTAATCGTTCTACGTTTTATGATTACTATAAAGATAAATATGATTTATTGGAAACCATCAATTCAAAACATAAAGAAAAATTTCATTTTCTTCTCCGTGCACTACATCATAATTTCGATAATATTAAACAAGATAAACACAAACTTTATAAATTCTTCATTATTATTGCAAAATATATTAAACGCAACGAGCAATTTTTCAAGGACATTTTAGTCACTTATCCAATGAAAACATTATTCATAGACTATGTGAATTTAGCGAGAGATTATTATCAACAAATTGTTAGCGATTATAGTTCAACCGTTACGAATAAACAGCTTTATGTCACATACATCATTGGTGGTCAAGCTGGTGTGTTCATAAATTGGCTTTCAAGTGGATGCCAAGAATCACCTGAGGAAGTCGCTTCTATTTTATTGGCTAATACGATTAAACTTCAAAATCCATAAATAGAACCACTATTATACAAGCCAATTTAACTTAACCTAAATGACATACATGATATATAGAACTTCCTAGTACCGCTTTTAACTACAAAAATGCCGAGATTCCCACTAATAAATAAGGTCTCGGCATTTTTGTAGTAATTAAGTTATATTTAGAACACGAATACATGGTACTCTATTTCAACATTATTGCAACGCTACATTGTTGATTTATCTGTTTTAAATACTTTTATATTGTATATTTGTAAAATGATAAGTAACACAGCTGCAATTACAATAATAAAAATATATGGCATTGGGTTTTCTTCTCCTTTAATTCCTACTAATGGCGAAGCAATACCACCGAATAAAAATTGAACTAATCCCAACAAACTTGATGAACTTCCTCGACCACTACTACTTTCATCCATAGCGATTGTAAATCCAAGCGTCGCAACCCCTGTCACTAGTGCGATTAATATCACAAAGCTGATTGCTAGTATCCAAAAATTCCAGTGATTAAGCAAAGTTAAAGTTACTAATAATACCCCCATGATTTGAATCACCGTCATTATCCTCATTAATTTTTGAGGATTCACATAATCAACCAAATAACCTGTGAGCTGACTAGAAATAATTAATGTTATACCTATACCTGCAAACATCCAGCTAAATTGTAGAGCTGACATACCATAAATTTTTTGAATAATAAATGGTGATGCAGATATGTAAGTAAATAATATTACAAAGGTCATACCTTGGATGAGCATTGGCAATACAAAACGTGGCGTTTTCAATAGAACTTTGAAATTTTTAAACATTGATTTTAGTCCGCCATGGGATTCACGACTTATCATAGCTAAAGATTCAGGTACTTTTAAAATTGATCCGACAACCATGATAACCCCAAATATTGTCAAAATTACGAACACCATTCTCCAAATAGAATAGTTTAAAATAATACCACCTAAAGTTGGTGCAATAACTGGTGCGATTCCATTTACAAGCATTAATAATGCCATAAATTTTGTCAATTCGTTACCACTATACATATCACTAGCAATAGCTCTAGAAATAACGGCAGCTGCACCACCCGTCACACCTTGAATAAATCTTAAGATAATCATAATCCAAATATTATGAACGAAAACAATTCCTAAACTCGCCAATGTAAATATAATCATCGCTATAATGAGCGGATTTCTGCGTCCTGTAGAATCTGAAATCGGACCAGCAAATAAGTTTCCAAATGCCAAGCCAATCATAAACATAGATAATGTTAACTGTGCATTTGATGTTGTAGTTTGAAAGTCATGTCTTATATCTGGTAAACCTGGTAAAAACATATCTATTGATAACGCACCTATGGCAGTTAAAGCGCCTAAAATAATAATAAATATAGGCGAGCGCTTATTAAAATTTGTTAAGTCATTCATATTACTACCACCTTTACTTTATATATTTTTTAGTAAAACAACGATTCGTTACATACTTAATATTCCATTTATATTAGCATTACTTGCTTTATTTGTATGTGACATTTTCATCTTTTAAAGTTCAAAAATAAAATGTCACAAAGCATTGTTAACCTTAATATAATTGTTTCACACACAAATAATCCTTTCAAAGTGATTCACGCTATTTGTAAATACTTAGAAAGGATATCTATGTGTATAGCTTCATGTGAGTCTGAGACATAAGTCAATGTCCTAGGCTCTACAATGTTAAATTGGCAGTAGTTGACTGAACGAAAATGCGCTTGTAACAAGCTTTTTTTAATTCTAGTCAGGGGGGCCACAACATAGTGGCGAAAAGTCAGCTTCTATGTTGGGGTGGGACGACGATAAAGAAATACTTTTTATTTAGAAATTAGTATTTCTTATATATGAGTTTTACTCATGTATTCCTATTTTTAAGTACACATTAGCTGTGGCTAATGTGTAAGAACCACTACATAATAAATCATTAGTGGTTCTTTATCATTTCTGTACCACTCCCAAGAACCACTAACTACATAAAGAATCATTAATGAATCTTTATCATTTCTGTCTCACAACGTTTATTTATCTGTTGTCTTAATTAGTTGTAATTGATCTTCCGAACCTTGTTCAAGTTCATATTTCTTATCAATTTCTTCACCATTTTCATTTACCAATCGGACAGTTGCCATTATTTTATTACCATGCTGTTCAGCATCCAAAATTTGAGGTGAACTAATCATCATTAATCTTCCTTTTGATAAACGCTTTCTTATATCATCATAATATGAAGAGCCTTTTTTAATATATGATGATATAAAATCAAAGTTAGATTGATTGAATGCTGCATTATTTGCTAAAGAATATCCTGCGAAGAATTCAATCAATTTATATTTCAAACTATTTTCTTCTTTTTCTTTCTTTTCTACATAATCATCAATATCTTCGCTGTCGAAGTTCAATGTTACTTCTGTGTTATATTTTAAATCACTTGCTTTAATGGTTTTAGTTTGTGTTGTGAATGTCTTATCTTTCGCTTTACCTGAAGCCGAAATGGTAATATCTTTATTTTGAGGATATGGTCCATATGTTTTTGAACTTGAAAATGCCATTTCTTTATCATTAATTATTACTTTTTTAGAGCTATCTTTTAATTTTGTATCACCTTTTAAAGTTACTGAAATATTAGCTTCTTCAAAATCTTCTGTAACATCTACGGTTTCAGAATTACTTTGACGGAAATCAAATTTTAAATGTCCTGGAAACTCACCATTTTCTGTTGCTTTCATAGCAGCAATTCTATATTTGCCTGGTATGAAGTTACCTAACGGTGTAACTTTATTCGCTTCAGCTACAACAATCTTTTTCTTTCCACCCGCTTTAAATTCATATTTAGTTCTTTCTTTAGGTTTTATAATTGGTTGTTTGGTAGGTGCTGTAAAGCTCATATTATCGAAGAAGATATAACGTCTGCCATTTTTACTAACACGTAAAATATTTTGTCCTGACCTTGTTTGAATATAAGAAGCCACACTTGTCTTACTTTTATTCAATTTATGAACTGTATTTTCAAGATCTGTTACAAATTGTTTAAGACCAACTTCATCTTTAATATACCGTATATATACTTTTGCCTCTTCAGAATCGACTTTATTGTCTTTAGTACTTAATAAGGTTGCTACTTTTTGTTTATCATTATTTTCAATCGCATTTACTAAAATTTTAGTTTGCGCTTCTGGTGAATTAAAATTCCGTAATAAAAAGAACAATATAATGATTAGGATTATTATGAAGAAACCAATTGCCCAAGGCACCATTTTTCTAATCTTGATGTTATTCGTTTGTATATCTTCATCGGTTGATTTTCTATATAATGCTAGACGACTATCAAATTTATATCCACAATGAGAACACATTTCTGCATCCTCTTTCACTTGACGTCCACATTCCGGGCAAGATTTCATATTTTCACCTCAATTCCATTCCGCTTCAATTGTTATATGTATATTCCAAAAATTATTTTATTATTTTACCATTATTATTTTACAAATATTATCGCAAGAATACAATTCAAGAAATGATTAACTTTACTTTAGAATTGTACCTTATTACATTATTAATGAAAGTACTCTCTCAATTATAACTAAAAAGAAGGCGTTCAATACATACATATTTAGTCTTATATTTGAACACCTTCAAAACTCTATTTATGATTGCTATATGTTTTTATACGATGATTGATGACTTCCAATACTTGTCTAACATTCTCAATGTCTTCAGATTTTAAGTCATTCGTGATATCTTGCGCAATATCAGTCATAATCGCATTACGTTCTTTCAAATACGCTCTACCCTTATCTGTTAGCGTTATGAACTTTAATCGCTGATCTATGTTTAAGTTTGGTTTATCTAACTTAACTAATTTTGCATCTATCAGCTTTTTAATACGTCTGCTTACTGCTGCTTTATTTACACCCTGTCTTTGCGTGATTTCACTAATTGTCAAAGGTTCTTTATTCAACATACCTAATACGTTGGATTGCTCTAATGAAATTTCATATTCATTTTGTAAATCTTTTAACATTTTTGCAGTTAATGCATTAACGTTATTTATAAACTGCTCTAAAAATTGAATATGGTCTTGTAAATGTTTTACCATAATGATTTCTCCCTAATTACTATTTTTATAAAGTATCCTCAGCAATCATTGTATCGCACATCTAAAATATACAAAAATATCGGCTTATATAGTACAACAAAGTAAGACTTACTTGTAGCGTCGTTCTTCTTGCTTTAATGAAATAAATCATCTAAATTTATAGTTATATTTCTTAAGAACGAGGTGTCAGTATGTTATTGAATTTATTATTATCAATATTTATACTCAGCGTTATTTGTCCGTTACTTTTTAACAACACGTTAACGTTGAATTTAACATGCTACATTTCCGTTGTTATAGCCATATTTTTGTCACTCATCTATAGCATCATGACCTATACTATCCCTTGGTCTATGTTTGTAACATTTTTAATAGTCAGCATTATCATGCTACTTAAACATAGATACTTATTTTCTCATACTTCTGGTCACTTATTTATTAAAAAATTATTATCTTTTTCATATAAATTCGTACTCTACACATCAGCACTTCTATTTATAAGTACGATTCAGTCACCTATTGTGAAAGGTTTATCTATGTGGTTAGTTATACTATGCATTTCCCTGTTATTAACCTTTATTTGTTATCTCATTTGGACAGCATCTTATGGCCATCGACCATATAATAATGAGGTTGATGTAATTATTGTGTTAGGCGCTGGTATTTTCACTGAATCTGTAACACCGATGCTCGCCGCACGCTTAAATCGTGCACTTACTATCTATCAAATTCAAACGTCATCAACTAAAATATTAGTTTCCGGCGGTCAGGGACCTGATGAACCAATTCCCGAAGCCTTAGCTATGCAACGTTATTTGATTGCTCAAGGCGTGAATGAAGCTGATATTTTAATAGAATCCCACTCAATAAATACATACACAAACTTTTTATATTCTAAACAAATCATCGCAAAATTTTTCTCAAAGAAAGTTAAAATCGTTTGTGTAACAAGTCAATTTCATATCTTGCGAGCACTGCGATTGGCTCAAAAACTCAATTTATCTGTCGATGGTGTCGGTAGCCATACACCGTACCACTTTTTCTTACATGCTCTTATTAAAGATTATCTAGGTGTGATGTATCAATATAAATTATTACTCACACTTTATTGTGCAAGTAGTTGGTTTATAAGTTTTTATTGTGCATTTATTTATAGCCAATAAGTTGACAAGCAAACTATCATTATATGTTGTTTCCAACATTGCGTCAATCATACCTAACAGCCATTACATTTTAAAGCCATTATGATATGTATCATAAAATAAAAAAGGCAATTCCTACCTATAATCCTGGTAGGAATTGTCTTTTTTTACTTTGTTATAATTTCTCGCAATTACGATATATTTTTGTCGAATTTCCACATCATATTCTATCAATGATATTGAAGTGCAAATCCTTTGAATAATTGTCATTCGGAGTTTGATTCACATAACTAATCAGTTATTTTCCCATCTTCTAACTCGATAACTCGATCTGCATATTCAAACAATCTTCTATCATGAGTAATCATAATTCCAGTCATTTGATGTTCTTTAATTTGGTGACTTATCATTTCTACTACCTCTGTCGCTCTATCCGCGTCAAGACTTGCAGTTGGTTCATCAGCTAAAATAATTTTAGGATGATTCATAAAAGCTCTCATAATCGCAACGCGTTGTTTTTCGCCACCAGATAATTGATGGGGAAATACATTCAAACGATGTCCTAAACCAATATTTTGTAATAACTCTGTAGCTCTTGTTAAACTTTCTTGTTTAGACATACCCACTTCTTGACCTACTAATGTTAATTGTTCAATTACTTTTAAATAAGGTACTAAATGTGAAGATTGAAAAATAAAACCTATTTCATTCAACCTTAGATCACTAGGCCGATGCTGTTTATCAAATAATGGTGCATCATTATAAAAAACTTCTCCACTCGTTTGACTCAATAGCCCACCTAAAATTGTAAGTAAAGTTGTTTTACCAGAACCAGATGCACCATTTAAGATTACAAACTCTCCTTGTTTCACTTCAAAATTAATACCTTTCAACACTTTTGTTTCTGACAAACCTTCCCCAAAATTTTTAACAATATCTTTCACTATCAAAGTCATTAGTCCGCACCTCCAATTGCTTCTATAGGGTCAACTTTAAATAATTTGATGAATGATAATGTCGCACCTATAATTGCGACTACGATAAATAACCCTACCATTAATACAATGTTTTCAACTGTTAAGTAAAATGGCATAGTCACAGGCATAATAAACGATAGTCCAACAATAATTCCTACAGCAATACCTACACCAATGATTGTTAACGTTAAAATTTGTATAACTAAGGCACTTAGTAAATGTCTTGTTTTAATGCCAATTGCTTTTAAAATACCGATTTGTGAAATCTTTTGAATTGTCATGACATAGAAAAAGGCACTTAAAACAATAGCTGTAATGACAAACAAACTAACAATCATCATATTCAACGGTGCTTGTTCTGCTTGGTAACTCGCAATGTTGTTCGTTAAATCATTTTCATTAACAATTTGGACACCATCAATTTTATTAATATTATCACGTTGTTGTTGAGTTAAGTTTTTCACCGGATAAAATGATGTGCTTCTTTTGTTCATTTCGTTGAATCCTTGATTATTCAATAACACGATAGAACTATGTGCATACATTGTGTCACTTAAGATGCCTGACACTCTATAAGTTGTTGAATTATTTTTAAAACGAACTCTATCTCTGACTCTAATGTTTTCAGCAGCTAACTTATCGTTTATAGCTACTTCATGTTCATTTTTCGGATACTCCCCTTTTATTAATTTTAAACGTTGTTGTTTAACGTCATTCATTGTAATCACATCTTGATCTTTGTCTGACATTTTCAATGTTTGAAAATTCATTTTAAGCGATTCTTGATGAATTACATTTTTTATTTGCTGTTGTTGTTCAGCATTAAGTTGAGATTTTTCAATTTGCGGTTCTTTCATTTTTTGAACAATATATTGATCATTTTTAAAATGCTCAAACAAAGAAATATTTTCCCTACCAAGCCCTTGAGCTAAACCACTAATAAATAACACCATAATACTTAATAACATAATGATTACAGTAATTAAAATATAACGAAACTTATAAAACTTAATCTCTTTAATCGCTAATTTCACTTTACCTCACTTCTCCCTATTTCTAATTTAAAGTTAGTATAGGATTGAATTGTGAACTCAATATGAACAATTGGTTTTTTACGCAAAATTATTTTACATGTATAATAAATGAAAAAGATAAGGAGTATATAACTATGGTGCAATGTCTTGTTGTCGATGACGACCCTCAAATCCTAAATTATGTAGCTAGCCATTTACAAACAGAGCACATTGATGCATGCATACAACCAAGTGGCGAAGCTGCATTAAAACTTTTAGAAAAACAGCGTGTCGATATTGCAGTGGTAGATATTATGATGGATGGTATGGACGGGTTTCAATTATGTAATACATTAAAAAATGATTATGATATACCAGTTATAATGTTAACTGCACGGGATGCACTCAGTGACAAAGAACGTGCATTTATAAGTGGTACTGACGACTATGTAACGAAACCCTTTGAAGTTAAAGAACTCATTTTCAGAATTCGCGCAGTATTACGCCGATATAATATCAATACAAATACGGAAATGACTGTTGGTAATTTAACTTTAAATCAGTCATATATGGAACTCCAAGTCGAAAATAAAACAATGACATTACCAAATAAAGAGTTTCAATTATTATTTATGCTTGTTTCCCATCCTAAACAAATTTTCTCGCGTGAACATATTATCGAAAAAATATGGGGCTATGATTATGAGGGAGATGAACGAACCGTTGACGTGCATATTAAGCGACTACGTCAAAGATTAAAAAAATTAAATGCCACACTTACCATTGAAACAGTAAGAGGACAAGGCTATAAGGTGGAGAATCATGTTTAAAACGCTCTATGCTAGAATTGCAATTTATTCCATTACAGTCATTTTATTTAGCGCACTAATAAGCTTTGTATTAACCAATGTTTACTATCATTTTAATTTGAAAGCTGCAAATGATGCTAAAATCATGAGGACACTTAAAGAAGCAAGACAATACGAACAAGAATCCAAACCAGCAGATATCCAACAATACTTTAAACATTTAGGACAAATGAACTATCAAATCATGACGATTGATCAAAAAGGTCATAAAGCGTTTTATGGAGAGCCCTTTAGAGAAGATACGCTATCTAAAAAAGCGATTAACGATGTATTAAACAACAAAGACTATCATGGTATTAAAAATAAACCCTTTGAATTATTTGTGACTGGTTTCTTTGATAATGAGACAGATAATACAGTTGGTGTTCATTTTAAAACAAAAGAAGGATCATTAGCTGTATTCATGCGCCCAGATATTGGTGAGACGTTTAGTGAATTTAGAACTTTCTTAGCTGTATTATTGATATTATTATTATTCATTTCAATTTCCTTAGTAATCGCTTCAACTTATTCAATTATTCGTCCAGTTCAAAAGTTAAAGCTAGCGACTGAGCGCTTAATTGATGGTGATTTTGAAACACCTATCAGACAAACACGAAAAGATGAAATTGGAACATTACAGTACCACTTTAATAAGATGAGAAAATCATTGGGACAAGTTGATCAAATGAGGCAGCATTTTGTACAAAATGTATCTCATGAAATCAAAACACCATTAACACATATCCATCATTTATTAAGCGAGCTACAACAAACTTCTGATAAAACATTACAACAACAATATATAAATGATATTTATACCATTACGACACAGCTGAGTGGATTAACAACTGAATTGTTACTCTTATCCGAATTAGATAATCACCAACATTTAGCATTCGATGATAAGATACAAGTCGATAAGCTCATTAAAGACATCATTCGACATGAACAATTTGCTGCTGATGAAAAGTCGTTAATCATTTTAGCTGACTTAGAACCAATCAATTTCCTAGGAAATCAACGTTTGTTACATCAAGCACTGAGTAATTTATTAATAAATGCCATTAAATATACAGATATTGGTGGAGCCGTTGACATCACTTTACAACTTAGCCTCAACAACATCATTTTCACAATAAGCAATGACGGTTCACCAATTAGCCCACAAACTGAAGCACATTTATTTGATCGATTTTATAAAGTGAGCAAACATGATAATAGCAATGGTCTAGGTCTCGCAATTACAAAATCAATCATTGAATTGCATCATGGTACAGTTCAATTTACACAAAGTAACGAATACGTAACCACTTTTACTATTACACTGCCAAATAATTCACATTAATCTCTACCTCCTGAAAAAACATTTCTGCTTTTATTTCAGGAGGTAGCTTTTATATTGATGAGTGATTTCTAGCCACTTAACTTTCAATTTCTACCATTCAACATCATTTAAATATATCGATAGCCGTTTATGGTTTAATAATTTTGAAGGAGGCATTAACCTATGATGAAACTCAATTTATATATCAATGCAAATGAGACGGAATCTTATATTGATATACATGCACCTAAAATGAATAATCATGTTCAAAGCATTATTAACGCAGTCAATGATTTAGACAAATCGCATACATTAGTCGGATACATAGACAAAGAAATCCATATCATTCATGTATCAGACGTTATAACATTCCAAGTCATTAATAAAAATGTAACAGCCATTACAAGTAATCAAAATTTTAAATTAAAATTACGTCTTTACGAACTAGAAAAACAATTACCTCAACATTTCATTCGCATTTCCAAATCAGAAATCGTCAACAAGTATTACATTGAAAAATTATTATTAGAGCCAAATGGACTTATACGCATGTATCTTAAAGATGCACACTACACCTATTCTTCTAGACGCTATTTAAAATCTATAAAGGAGCGCTTATCAATATGAAAAATTTTAAAAACTCATTATTTATTAGCTTAATCATTGGTTTGTCCCTTTCACTATTCTTTAGTATGTTATTTTCAGACGGCAAATATTATCCACTCAATCCTCATTCTACTATTGGCATATTTTATTACACTCATTTCACAGAAACTACCGTAATGTTGATTTCTATCATTTTATGGTTACTCATAGGCGTCGTCTTCTTCCTTGGAGATTTCATCTTTAAATACACAGATTGGGGTATTACTAAAGTAACTATAATGCATTTCATAACAACGTATGTCGGATTCTTACCTTTAGCAATACTTGCCGGTTGGTTTCCACTAACAATGAATTACCTAATCATATTTACAATTATCTTTATTGTGGTTTACACATTGATTTGGATTATTCAATTCTTTAAAAACAAGAAATACGTAGACACTATTAACAAGCAACTGAAACAATTAAAATAACTTTATTAAAATTATAAAAGCTATACATTGCATTAAGATAGTCTCTTCTGCAATGTATAGCTTTATGTAGTATTTATTTTAAATACGCATGAACTGAATAATATGTTTTTCCTATCTTAAATTGAATTGTAACTATAACTATCTTTTACGACATCATCGTACCATGATAAAAACCTAACGAAATGCATTTTCAAATATTTTATTCATAATTTCAGCTACTTCTTTAGGGCTCTCTTTGTATCCTCTTTTGACCCAATCTTGTAACACACCAATGATTGCATTACTCATAAAAATAAGTAAAAAATACTTTTCCTTAGTCGTTAACATTTTTGTGTTTAATACTGGTACAACATTAATTTCGATACGTTGTTGTATTGATTTTTTAATGACTTGATGTAATTTATAAGCACTCTCATCACCTAATAACATCAAAATTAGCTGACCCTCGCTTAGCCAAAAATAAATCATCTTTTTTAAAAATGTTGCTTGTGACAGAGTTTCATTTATAAGAAATTTCTTTTTAGCTTGTTTTAACGATGTATTTATATAGCTGTATATAAAATCATCTTTAGTTTTGTAATGTGCATAAAAGGTTGTCCGACTTATTTGACTCGCTTCACATATATCTTTAACAGTTACATCATCATATGTCTTCGTTTTTAATAGATTTACCATCCCATCATGTATGCGATTTATCGTTTTAGTTACACGACTATCCGTAAACGCTGTTTGATCCATATGCCCCACCTTTTTCTGAACACTTAAAGCAAATATGTTCACTATCTATTAATATTTTATTCGCAACCTTAATATACGCTTAAGATGATATATAAATAAAGTGATATGTATATCAATTTAGGAGGGATTGTCGTGGGAGCAACTATCGCAAAGTTAGATAACGTCGTAAAAACGTATAACAAACTTCACGTATTAAACGAAATTAGTATGTCAATCAATAAAGGTGAACTCCTTGGATTAATAGGTCCTAGCGGTTCTGGTAAAACAACAACAATAAAGTGTTTACTAGGTATGGAAAAGATAGATTCTGGATCTGCAGAAATTTTCGCTCATAAGATGCCTAATCGTAAAGCTTTAAATCGATTAGGCTATATGGGGCAAACTGATGCATTATACGAAAACTTAACCGCTTATGAAAACCTAGAGTTTTACGGTCGTTTATCAGGACTTAAAGGAAATGAATTAAAAGATAATATTGAAAAACATGTAGTTCTAGTAAATTTGGAGCAAGCGTTAAATAAAAAAGTTGCAAAGTTTTCAGGAGGCATGAAACGCCGATTATCTTTAGCAATAACATTGTTGGCAGAACCAGAATTAATCATATTAGATGAACCGACTGTAGGCATTGACCCTAAATTGCGCCAACATATATGGCAACAATTCAAGAAAATGACCCAAAACGGAAAGAGTGTCGTCATCACAACACATGTTATGGATGAGGCAGAACGTTGCGACAAAGTTGGACTCATCGTCGATGGAAGAATATTCGCTTTAGATACGCCAGCTAATTTAAAACAAAGATTTAATGTAGATACAATTGAAGCGGTATTTATTAAAGCTGAGGAGGTTCGTCAATCATGAAAATTTTAGCTATTGTTAGACGGGTATCAAAAGAAATGTTACGTGATAAACGTACACTTGCGCTAATGTTTCTAGAACCAATTTTGATACTGACGCTAATGTATTTTATTTTTAATGGTGATGAAAACGATTTAAAAATTGGTATCGATACATCTGTCTCATCAAATATAACCAAACAATTGCCATCATCAGACATAAAAACTCAAACGTTCCATTCTCATGAAAATATCAAATCTAAAATCGAGAATAATCATCTTGATGGTTATATTTACCAAGAAAATCAAACATTACATGTCATTTATACAAATGAAGACCCTAACAAATCTAATATGATCAAACAAATGATTGGCAAAGCTATACAACAAGATAAAATAAGCAGTATAAAGCATTTAATTGAAAAAGCACCTCCGACCATGAAAGCACCAAACAAACAAGATATTAAGGTTGCACATTCCTATTTATACGGTAATTCTGATAGTACTTATTTCGATAAAATGTTTCCAGTACTAATGGGCTTCTTCGTATTTTTATTTGTATTTCTAATATCAGGTATAGCTTTATTGCGTGAACGCACAACAGGTACGTTAGAACGTGTATTATCAACTTCAATTCGTCGAAGTGAAATCGTCATCGGCTATCTGATTGGTTATGGTATATTCGCAATCATTCAAACATTAATCATAGTCCTATTTTCAATATATTTATTGAACATTAATTTAGCAGGTAGTTTATGGTATGTTATTTTGATTAATATTTGTTTAGCTATTACAGCATTATCCATGGGGATTTTCATTTCAACGTTTGCTAATTCTGAGTTTCAAATGATTCAATTTATTCCACTAGTTGCTGTCCCTCAGGTATTCTTTTCAGGAATTTTCCCACTTGAAAATATGCCTGATTGGCTAGGTAACATCGGCTACCTCTTCCCTCTCAGATATGCTGGTGATGCTTTAACCAATATTATGATTAAGGGACAAGGTTGGAGTAATATATGGTTCGATTTACTAGTTCTAATGATTTTTATCTTAATCTTTATAATATTGAATATTGTTGGTTTAAAACGGTACAGACAGGTATAAATTTTATTTAGCATACTAAGTATAGTAACTACTTTATAGTTTTAAAAATTCTATATCTCAAACTAAAAAACGGTAATTTCTATCCCATTGAACTAGAAATTACCGTTTCGTTTATTATTTAACTTGTAAATACTTTATCACTTCTTCATTAATTTTATGATATAAGTCTTCATGTTCTGTTAAGCGATAGCCAAAGGACGGTACCATTTCTTTAATCTTCGGTTCCCATGTTTTAAATTCATCTCGATAGCAACGTTGTAAAACATCAAACATAATATCAACAGCTGTTGACGCACCAGGTGATGCCCCTAGTAATGCTGCTAATGTACCATCATCTGATGTAATAACTTCTGTACCAAATTGTAAATTACCCTTAGCATCTTTAGTATCTTTAATTACTTGTACACGTTGTCCCGCTTTAATCACTTCCCAATCTTCATTTTTCGCATTTGGGAAAAAGACTCTTAAATCATCCATGCGCTCATCATTAGATAACATCAATTGTGACACTAAATATTTCGTAAGGCTCATTTCTTTAATACCTGCAGATAACATCGTTACGATATTATTGGGTTTAACCGATTTAATTAAATCCATATGTGAACCTGTTTTTAAAAATTTAGGCGAGAACCCTGCAAATGGCCCAAATAATAATGAACGCTTGCCGTCTACAAAACGTGTATCTAAGTGTGGCACTGACATTGGTGGCGCACCTACTGCTGCTTTTCCGTATACTTTAGCATGATGACGATCAATCACTTCTTGATTTGTACAGCGCAGGAATAATCCACTTACTGGGAAACCACCAATATGTTTTGACTGTTTAATTCCAGTCTTTTGGAGTAATGGTAAGCTCGCACCACCAGCACCAATAAATACAAATTCAGATTCATATACTGTCGTTTCGTTAGTTTCTAAATCTTTAACTTTAACTACCCATGCACCAGATTCCTGTTTCTTGATGTCTAATACATTCTGCTTATATCGAATATCCACACCACGTTGCTTTAAATTATCAAATAACTTTGCAGTTAACGCACCAAAGTTAACGTCTGTACCAGTTTCATCATAAGTTAAGGCTATTGGTTCATCAGATGAACG
This sequence comes from Staphylococcus schweitzeri, assembly GCF_002902405.1. Lineage (GTDB taxonomy): Bacteria > Bacillota > Bacilli > Staphylococcales > Staphylococcaceae > Staphylococcus > Staphylococcus schweitzeri. The sequence continues at coordinate 134,333 of NZ_PPQS01000042.1, read as the reverse complement.
ACCTTCAATCATTAACGGGACCCAAGACTTCATTTCTTCTTTATCTTGAGACAATTTCATTTTTTCGAATAAAACACTTTTCTTTAACGTCGCAACACGACTTTTTATAAAAGCTACATTGTCTTCGCCAATGACAAAACTCATGTGTGGCACCGCTTGAATAAAGCGACCTGGGTTATCTAATTGTCCTGTTTTAACTAAATATGCCCAAAACTGTTTTGAAATTTGGTACTGTTCATTTATCTTAATTGCTTTACTACAATCTACTGTGCCATCCTTACCTTCTTTTGTATAGTTCAACTCACAAAGTGCTGAATGCCCTGTACCGGCATTATTCCATACATTTGAACTCTCTTCGCCAGGTTGTGCTAATTTTTCAAACACTTTAATATTTTTCTCAGGTGATAATTCTTTTAGTAATGTTCCTAAAGTTGCACTCATAATACCGCCACCAATTAAGATGACATCTGTTTTGCTATGTTGTGTTGTCATAACAAATACAGTCCCCCTTTTTAAAATGAATAATGGAACGTTCGAGAAATAAGACATATTTAATACCACTTTGAATCAAAAGTGTCTCAATAGGTTCCCATAGTGATGCTCTATTACTATCTACTATGTATATCAATATTTTATAATAGCGAAACTACTTTAATTATATACTTTATATGCGATAGGACAAAGGCAAAACCATGAAACTTAACGGCTAACAGCCAATTGACACTGATTGCTAATTACTCATTCATTATTTTAACATAAAGCGCTATCATTATTATAATAGCAAGATTTTGATTTTTAGCTATATATCAAAAAAGGTGAGATGCTATTAAACATCCCACCCTTATTGATACATCATATATTTAAGTCGTAAATTTATAATAATGACAGGATGAAAGTCCAAATACAGATGAATATTAGTAAACATACACTGTATTTCAATGTCATTTTTAATAATTCTGATTCTTTACCAACTTGTTTAACTGCAGCAGTTGCAATTGCAATTGATTGTGGTGAAATCAGTTTTGCCGCTACACCACCAACTGTATTAGCAGATACAAGCAGTGAACCACTTGTACCAATTTGTTGTGCAACAGAGGCTTGAATTGGTGCAAATAATGAGTTGTTATTTACAACTGATCCTGTCATAAACACACCTATCCAACCTAAGATTGGTGATAGAACTGGGAAGACATTTCCTGCTTTAGCAATACCTTGACCCATTGCTGCACTTAAACCACCATAAGTTGTGATTTTAGAAATTGCTAAGATGAAGCAAATTGTAAGAACTGGTAACCACAATTCTTTAAATGTAACGGCGAATAATCTGCCAGCATCTTTAAAGTTAACCTTTTTAGACATTAAAATTGTAATAATAATAGTTAGTAAAATAGCTGTACCGGTTTGTCCAATAATATTTAAAGTCAATACCAATGGTTTATGAGTAATTTCGCTGACTGTTCCAGGCAAGTTGAATTTAAATACTAATGATGATAATGCACCATTTGGTAAGAATAAGTTTTTAAAGAATGGTGCACTCCAAATCATTACAATTACTGTTAATACAATAAACGGACTCCATGCATGTAATACTGCTTTTGCAGAGTGTGATTTTGCAGGTTCAATTTCTTCCTCTTTATTAACACGATAAATGTGTTTTGGTTGGAATTTTTTAGAAAATACTGCTAATGCTAACATTGTTAATAACGGCGGAATAATATCTGCTAATTCAGGTCCGCTGAAAACAGTTAATAATCCTTGAGTAAGTGTATACGTGATTGAAACTACTAAAATTGCTGGTAATGTTTCTTTAACACCTCTAAAGCCATCAATAATAAAGATAAGTAAGAATGGAATAATGAAATTTATGATAGCCAATGTTAATGTTGCTGATTGAGAAACACCTAATACTGAAACATCTCCGGGTAATTTCAATGTTTCTACAACACCTACTGGTATACCAATCGCACCAAAAGCACCAGACGCTGCATTTGCGACTAAACATAACATTGCAGCTTTTAGTGGATTAAATCCTAATTGTGTTAATAAAAGTGCACAAATTGCAATCGGTACACCAAAGCCTGCTGCACCTTCTAAAAATGCATTGAATGCAAATCCAATAAGTAAAACTTGAATACGTTGGTCTTGCGAAATATTTGTAATACTATCTTGAATTGTTAAAAATTGTCCAGATTCAACAGTGATTTTGTATAACAATACTGCCATCATAACGATATAGCCAATCGGAATGATACCTTGGAAGAAACCTTCGACTACTGCACCAGAAGCAATACCAACTGGTAATTTGAAAAATGGTATTGCAATTAGTAATGTAACAACAAGTGTTGTAATGGCTGCATAAATACCTTTCATTTTAAAAACAGTTAAACAAAGTAAAAACAGTACAATCGGTATTGCTGCAATTAAAGACGATAATAATAAATTATCAAATGGGTTAAACGTATTTACTAACATAGGCTGACTCTTCTTTCCATAAAGTAGTAGTGTAATTGCTTCATTAAAATCATGTTCTGGCTATAGCATTTTGTTATCGATAACATTTTACAGAACATTGAGATTAATGTGATTTTTTTCACAATTAAAATATACCATTTTTTCAGACAATTAACAATATCACTTTCCCATTTAATTGTTTTATTTTTCATTTTAAATCTGTTCATCAAAATGAATTGTACTTAATGTAATGAAGCTACTTATACCATTCATGAATTTTACATAAAACCGTGATAAAATAAGAATGATACTACGATGAGAAATGGAAGTTATAGCTATGATTAAACAGATAAATGTTTCTAATATGCAAAAGTTTGAATCTCAATTAATGAAAGCTCAGTCTGAAGGTTATACACATGTCGTTCCATATGCCAATGAGATAATGATTTATCAATCGATGTTAGAAGCTGTTCAATTGCGTCCCACATCAATCGTGGTCGATTATACTATAGATGGTCAATACAAAAATGATTGCCGATATTTCGGACAAAAATCGATTAACTTTGCTGAATGGGCTCAAAACAATAATTATTATCCTAACTTGATATATGCGATTCAACAGACTCTTGATTTAATACATTATTACCCAGTAGAAACGATTTTCGATTTAGCTTTATTGACACTTCTGAAAGGCGATTTATCAATCGATGGTCACGTCATTTTCGATTTCAAAACACCTTTAGCTACAAGTGATTCAATATGGGAAGCTATTAAAACGATTGAAGATTTTGATATGATGTCTCAGTTTTATTTGAATAAAATGGCATATATTGATCATCATCCTATACCTTTCCGCAACCTTTTTATCGAGGATTCAGATCAACTTAATTCACCAGATAATTGGTTGTATTCTACCAAATTCATGCTACCTAAATGGTTATATAAAATGACAAAGCAACGTGCTGATAACAAACGATTGCAACACTTCGGCTTGTATACGAAGCAACCAAATGCTCTAAAAGATCATATCGTTTTTATTGGTGATCATTATCAATATATAGGTAATTCAAAATATTTATTCACCTACTTCGTTAAACATAATCCAATGACTGCCTGTTATTTTGTTACTGACGATCGTCGCGGACCACATTTCATATCACCTAAGTCTGAAGAAGCTGATGAATTAATAAACAGCGCACGTGTAGTTTTAGTTGAAAATGATATACCTGAAAAATTACAACCAAATGGTACTTTAATTCAATTACATCAAGGCACACCAATAATGCAGTTATTTTTAGATAGTAAAGAACCTATTCAAAATTTAGAAATACCTTTTTATCGTGCTAAAAGGTATAATCGCTGGTTGCAATTCGATTATGTTATCCATTCTGCTGATGATATCAGTCATTTTTATGAAACTGCTTTCCCAAGTCATCAAGCAAATATTTTAGCGTACGGTAACGCTAAACAACAGTACTTATCACAAAAGCGCAATGAAATGAAAATCCAACAACAATATAAGAGTTCATTTAAAATAGATGATAGTAAACCAATACTATTATATGCACCTATTGGATTAGTGAGTGCGCAACAATTACCACTATCAGATGCTTTATTCAAAGCCTACCACGTCGTTGTACAAGGTGTTGACGAATCAATATTACCGGAAGAAGTAATCGTCGCACCAGAATATCTTAGTGTTCAAGACTTGATTCTAATGTCAGATATTATTATTACAGATTATTCAAATATAATATTTGATGCGACGGCTATAGACAAAACAGTAGCTTTATATACACCAAATCACAGTCAATATATTGAGGAACAAGGTATTAACGAGGATATTTGGCGCCATCTATCAAAAATTTGGTATACAGACCGACAATTATTAATTAATAATTTAATTTCCCAGGCAATACCTGTTATTAAATATCCTCAAATACAACATAAAGAACAACCATTGGAATCAATTTCACAACTTATATTGTCTAATATGACATCTAATCAATAGCGTTTAAATCCTCAGTGGCTGTGAATGAGGTTTAAAAGTACTATAGAACGCAAACCTTTATACTTTAATATACGCAAAAACGGTAAACCCTAATTCATATTATAGAGTTTACCGTTTTAAATTTTTAACTTGCATCATAATTACATTAACATTATTGTTGGTAGTTTGGATCAGTAACCATTGCTTGACCAGTATAATCAACTGTTACGATTGAATATTTCCCGTTGGCATTTGGATCTTTGAAACTAAATACATATTTATAGTTACCATTATGTTCTTCAATAGAATAATCATTATATACTTTATTATTGCTACCAAATTTATTCGCTTCATTGTTAGCCGCATTTAAAGCTGTTTGAAAATTTGGTAACTGTTGTAATGCTTGTGATTTATTACCATTAAATGGATAAATTTGGCGTGCAACTGGTGCGGCATTTTGTCCATAATATGGTGCAACGTAACTTGATTTTTGGTTATTAGTCGCATGATTGTTGCTAGTTTGATTATTATTTGTTTGGTTTTGATTATTGTTTGTTGCATTTGAATTAGATTGTTGTTGATTATCATTCGTATCGTTGTCTTTGTTTACATCTTTATTATCATCTTTCTTTTCTGTTTTATCTTTTGATGTATCATTAGTTTTTTTATCTTGTTGTTCCGTTTTAGCTTTATCATTTTTTTCTTTGTTGTTATCCTTTTGTTGGTCACTATCTTGACCACATGCCGCTAAAAATAATGACACTGCTAATAAACCTGTAACTAACTTCTTCATACATATCTCCTCCTATAATTCTAATTCATTGAATAAAGCTTGAAATACATATCTACCATGTCTATCATTTCATGGCGCGTTACCAAAGACGTCAACATTAATATGATTTGAATTATCACAATAATCACAACCACAATCTAAGGTTCTTTTTATTATACCCTAATTTTTAATTTTTATTATTTAATTTTTGTGAATTTTATGTTTTTTATGCATTTAATCATTTCCTTTAAATACTTAATCACAAATCTTAAAACTTAATGCACTAATTAAAATCGCAATGCCTTATTTTTGAACTTTTTCAATAAACAACTAGAATTGTAGCTCTTTTTCCATTATTAAATCTGTGTCTGTAACTTCACCTGTTTGAAAATGATGCTCCCCAACTACAGAAAATCCATGGCGCTGATAAAATGCTTGCGCACGAGGATTATGTTCCCATACACCTAGCCAAATTTTATGTTTATCATGTTCTTGTGCAATTTTTTCGGCCAATGCAATCAATTGTGAACCTCTGCCGCCACCTTGAAAGTCTTCCAAAAAATATATGCGCTGCACTTCTAAATAGGTCTCCCCCATTTCTTCAGTTTGAGCACTATTAATATTCATCTTTATATAACCAACATTCGCACCATCTTCTTGATAAAAATAATGAAATGAATCTACATGGTTAATATCTTGTGTAAATTTTTCTACAGTATAATTTTCATTAAAAAACAGTTCGAAATCTTTATCATCATAGTATTCTCCAAATGTAGCGTAAAATGTTTGTTTAGCTAATGTAACTAACTCCAACACATCTTTATCTGTAATTACTTTTACTTCCCCTGTCATACTTTCCCCTCCAACGAGCTTTATGTTATTTTAAAAATGTTTGTTCATGAGTTCATTTTCTAAGCAACTATGTAAAAATACATTAACACAAAGCAATAACAAATTGTATTTATTGTGTGTAACATCAATAAATGATACATTTATTCCAGTAAAATGATCGTATTTGAAAAGAGAAAAAGAGAGGATGTATCGTTGTGGTAGAAACATTTAAAGCATTTGTTATTGATAAGGATGAAAGTGGTAAAGTGACATCAACTTTCAAACAATTGTCTCCTACTGATTTACCTAAAGGAGATGTACTGATTAAAGTACATTACTCTGGTATAAACTATAAAGATGCTTTAGCAACACAAAATCATAATGCAGTCGTAAAATCATATCCTATGATTCCAGGAATAGATTTGGCTGGTACAATTGTTGAATCAGATGTCCCAGGTTATCAACAAGGAGATCAAGTGATTGTAACAAGTTATGACTTAGGTGTCAGCCATTATGGCGGGTTTAGTGAATATGCGCGGGTTAAATCAGAATGGATTATCAAACTTCCTGATACTTTAACATTAGAAGAAGCAATGATTTATGGTACGGCCGGTTATACTGCGGGTTTAGCGATTGAACGACTTGAAAAAGTTGGAATGAACATTGAAGATGGTCCCGTACTCGTTCGTGGTGCTTCAGGCGGTGTTGGCACCTTAGCTGTACTCATGCTTAACGAACTTGGTTATAAAGTTATCGCAAGTACAGGTAAACAAGATGTTAGTAATCAATTACTTGAACTTGGTGCCAAAGAAGTTATCGACCGACTTCCTATTGAAGATGATCATAAAAAACCATTGGCATCATCAACTTGGCAAGCTTGTGTAGATCCAGTCGGTGGTGAAGGTATAAATTATGTTACTAAGCGTTTAAATCATAGTGGCTCAATTGCAGTTATTGGTATGACTGCTGGTAATACTTATACTAACTCTGTATTCCCTCACATTTTAAGAGGTGTAAATATTTTAGGCATCGATTCTGTATTTACAGCCATGAAATTAAGACAACGTGTTTGGCGTCGTCTCGCAAAAGATTTAAAGCCTGAAAATTTACATGAAATTAAGCAAGTGATAACATTTGATGAACTTCCAGAACAACTTAATAAAGTAATTAATCATGAAAATAAAGGTCGCATCGTTATCGATTTCGGTGTAGATAAATAGTATTCGTAAAAAAGACATCCCGTTATGCGAGATGTCTTTTTTAATTTAGTATTTGATATACATACCACCTGAATCTGGTTCCGTATGTATAAAACCAAATTTTGTATATAATTTATCCGCTGGGTAGTCTGCAATCAGACTAACGTATGTACTTTCGACAGATACATTTCTAATATATTTCATAATATGTTCCATAATTAAACTGCCGTAACCTTGACCTTGGTAACTTTTCAAAACTGCAATATCAACAATTTGAAAAACAGTTCCACCATCACCAATCACTCTACCCATACCAATCAATATATCGTTATCATACAAGGTTACTGTAAATAAGGCATTAGGTAGTCCTTTCTCAGCTGCTTCGCGCGTCTTTGGACTCATACCTGCGTTAACCCTTAATGCGCAATAATCCTCGCACGTCGGAATATCATATATCACTTTAACCATCATTTCCCCCACTTTTCATCATACAATATATCAACTCAGTATAAATGTTTATCTACAATAGTCTTATTCGCTTCTTTAAACACTTCATGGTGACTTGAAACATAGCCCTCTGCATTCGCATCCGGTTGAATATAAGTTTTAGCAAGGTTCGCTGCATTTGCACCATCACTAAATGCACTTGCAATTAGATGTGATTTTGCATCATGATAAACAATATCTCCACACGCATAGATACCAGGTATACTTGTTGTCGTATTGCCAAACCCTTTAACACGACAATCATCATGCATGTCTAACTTTGAAGATGTTTCGCTCAATAATGTATTACAGCGATCAAAACCATGACTAATAATGACATCGTCAAATTTAACTGTTTGCGTGTCACCACTTTCAACATGTTCCAAAACGACTTCACTAATATGCGTTTCGTCATCATTACCGACTAAATATTTAATACGTGTTTTCGGGCATAATTTCACATTTAAATCTGTCACCAGAGTTTTCATCGCTTCATGACCACTTACATCCTCTTTTCGATAAACAACTGTCACACTTTTAGCAATCTTAGCAATGTCATGCGCCCAATCTAATGCTGTATTACCTCCACCTGAAATTAAAACATCTTTATCTTTAAAACGTCTGTAACTTTGTACAACATAATGTAAATTAGTTAATTGATATCTTTCTACACCTTTAACATCTAATTGTTTTGGATTAATAATACCTGCACCAATAGCAATGATAACTGCTTTCGACGAATATATTTCTCCCGCTTCTGTTTCGACCTCAAAATGACGTTCAGCCTTTTTCCTAATATCTATCACACGTGCATTCAAATGCACGTCCGGTTTAAAATATAAACCTTGCTTAATTGTATCTTTTAGTATTTCATGACAAGGTTTCGGCGCAATACCGCCAATATCCCAAATAATTTTTTCAGGATAAATTCGCATCTTACCCCCTAATTCAGATTGAACATCTATCAATCTTACAGACATATCTCGCAATCCAGCATAAAAGCTTGCATACAAACCAGACGGACCGCCACCAATGATTGTTACGTCTTTCATTATGTGCCTCCTGTGATTCTCTATATTCATTTCTTTCATTAACGCACTCAAATTGATAATAATTATCATTTAAAACCATTATACTATTAATGCTTGCATTGTTAAAATAAATCGCATAGTTAGCTTTGAAATATCAAAATGATTTCATCACTATAAAAAAACACACCTTCCAAAGCTCCAAACAAAATTGTTTTCTTTGAAAGATGTGTATATTTTCAATTCTAATTATTTTATTTTTTTAAAGACTCATCACGTGGTTCTTTAAGGATTGCTTGTCTTAATAAGAAAAACAGCAATAATAAACCTGCAAGCATACCCGTATGCCCTATACCTGCAAATCCCGCAAATGCTTCTGGAGAATATGATTTACCTGTAACTTGGAAGAATCCTTTAGTCACCATCATACCTATTGTGACGATAACACCTATGTTGTATACATAGAAAAACCAATTGAATAAGTAATAACTTGATAATTTAAATAACTTCTCCAATGGTAATAATATTAAAAACATAAACATACCTAAAATAAGTGTATGTGTGTGTACAAGTGATAATTGAGTTGTACCCGTAAAATCATATGCTTTTGTTAGCTCTCTATAAAAGAAGCCACTGAATAGCCCTATGATCATATAAAAAAGAAATGAATATAATAACCTACGCATTTTGAATCCTCCCTCACCTTTTCATTATATCCGATTATAATGATTATAACAGTGACAAAATCGCGAAGAAATCGTACAACCTTTTCGCTTAACATAATCTATTTCATCCAGTACAACATCGTTTTAAACTAAATAACAATAATAGCTATACAATGACGCTCGCTACAAACGTCTTGTATAGCTATTTTTACATTTATTATATTATGACGGAACTTCAGTACGTTTTGTGCTATGTTTTCTAACAATAGCTGATACTAAACTTGATACAGCACCAAAAATCATAAATCCAATGAACATCCACATTGTACTATTTAATTCAATATGATGATTTAAGTACAATAATTCTCTTATACTTGTTGCATAATGCGTGAATGGATTCCAATCGTATACGTATTTTTGATAACTATCAGGCAACATTTGTTTAGGTAATGTTACAAGCTGCATGCTAAAGAACATTAAAATGAAGAAAATTGGAATTGACTTCATACCTAACCATACCATGACACCTAAAATAAGTCCGACGAACCCTAAAATTGCAAATGCTACAAAGATTGCAATACGATTAGGGTGTCCAAAATCAAATCCTTGTACATCTTGCATGAAGTAAATATAAGCAAAGCTACCCGCAAATGCTGCAATAACTGCGAATATCATTTGACCAACTGATGCAATAATACGATGTTGAATTTTAATATTGTTACTTGTTCTAAATGCAAAGAACAATAAGATAGACGTTACGATTGAACCTATCCAAATCGGCATAAACATTAAGAATGGTGCATTGCCACCTGCTTGGTGATCTTTAACTTTATTAAGTTTTTCGTTATCTACTTTAACAGGGTTTGTTAAATCATTAATGTCTGATGCATTAACTTTAACATTTTGACTTGTTAATGTTTCTAAGCTTTGTTTCGTAATTTGGGCATTAATATTATCACCCATTCCAGTTAATACAGCCGAAGCAACTTGAGAACCTTGTAAGCTTGATCCTTCGCTTACAATTGTCTTAAATTTAGCCTGTTTAACATCGATTTGCTGATTCCCCATTTTTTGTTGCATTTGTTGAACAACTTGTGGTGGAATTTCGCCAGAAGCAACTTTTTGCTTCATTTCTTCTTTTTTACTATCCATAACCACTTTTTGTGTTTTACTCATAGCATCTTTTGAAAAATCTTTATCAATAATAGCTACACCAAAGATTTTTTGATTTTTCAAATCTTTTTCAAGATCTTTCTCACTATCAACCTTAACCCATTTAATTTTATTAGAATCACTATCTAATAATTTATCTTCTAAATTTTTACCAATGTTAATATTTTTATCTTGAATCGTTGTGCCTTTATCCTCATTCAATATACCAATTGGTAAATCTTTTGGTTTGGGGTTGTATGCTGGATAAAAAGCTAAAGAAAAGATAACAAGGATAACCATGGTTGCTATCGGCGCAATCCATAACATTTTATTTTTAAATATATTCATTTTATTTATTACCTCCTTATTAGACAATGTGTTGAATATTTCGCATGTTGTCTATTATAATATGTAGGTGGGAATAAACAATACACAATGTTCATCAATACGTTTATTAATAGACATATCCGCCCACATTGTTGAATAAATTAAGGAGGTTGATTCATTTTTGAAAGAAGATAGGCGAATTAGAAAGACAAAGTCCTCCATCAAACATGCGTTCACAAAATTACTACAAGAAAAAGATTTAGATAAGATTACCATTCGTGACATAACAACTCGCGCTGATATCAATAGAGGAACATTTTACTTACATTATGAAGATAAATATATGTTGCTTGCTGATATGGAAGATGAATATATTTCTGAATTATCAACATATACGCAATTTGATTTGTTACATGGTTCTTCAATTGAAGACATTGCTAATACTTTTGTAAATCGTATACTTAAAAATATTTTTCAACATATTCATGATAATTTAGAGTTTTATCATACTATTTTGCAATTGGAACGTACGAGTCAATTAGAGTTGAAAATCAACGAACATATTAAAGGTAATATGCAACGTTACATTAGTATCGATCATACTATCGGAGGCATTCCAGAGATGTATTTTTATAGTTATGTTTCAGGAGCAACAATTTCAATCATTAAATATTGGGTAATGGACAAACAGCCCATTTCAGTTGATGAATTAGCTAAACATGTGCATAATATTATTTTTAATGGTCCATTAAGAATTATGGCAGAAAACCGTTTGCATAAATCAAACCTTGATTCACTAACATAAGCAATACTTGCTTTTCCTAAATCCTTTAGAAAGGAACTATATATCATGATTACTTCATTCAGACATTCTGAAGATATAGATAAACATATTATAAAAACACCATTAGATCATACAGCGTCATGGATCAATGTAGTAGAACCAGATCGCGAAGAAATTGAAAATCTTATGGAACAATATAATATACCTGAAGATTTTATTCGTGATCCTTTGGACTCAGAAGAAAGTTCACGTATCGAATATGATGAAGATACTGGTTATTCATTGATCATTATTGACTTACCTATTGTCAATTCAACCAATCGTAGTGTACTATCATTCGTGACAATTCCACTAGGTATTATTATTGGTAATGGTCTTATAGTAACTGTTTGCGACGCTGAAAATGAATTTTTAGAAAACTTGCCAAAACGTGATATTAATTTAAAATTTCACAGCAGATTTGCTTTAGAAATTTTAATTACTATTGCCGATCATTATAATCGTAACTTACGACTATTAAACAAAAGTAGAATTCGTATTGAAAAAGAACTAAAAAATAACATTACTAACAAGCAACTTTTCAAATTGATGGAAGTCGAAAAAAGTTTAGTATACTTTTTAGCCGCATTAAAAGGTAATGATACAATTATTAAAAAATTATTCCGATTACCTGCAATTAAACGCTTTGAAGAAGATGAAGAATTACTAGAAGATTTAATCATTGAAAATAACCAAGCCATCGAAACAACTGAGTTACACCAACGTATCCTAGAGAGCATCACAACATCATATGCTTCTTTATTATCTAATGATATGAATACGATTATGAAAACATTAACGTTATTCACAGTATTACTAACGTTACCAACACTCGTATTTAGCTTTTTCGGTATGAATGTACCGTTGCCAATTGACGATCATAGTTATATATCTTGGATTATCGTGGTAGGTATTTCATTAATTCTTGTCGTAATTGTTAGTATTTTCTTATGGCGTAAACAAAAATTATAGCTAAAAATAAAAGGTATGACAGTCTGAAGTATAATGTCTATTGCACTAATTCTAAGTGTAATCGCTTATATTTCCATAACTGTCATACCTTTTTGTTATTCTACAATTTCTCTATTTGATTTTCTTTTCGAAAGTACTAACGTTACTACAACGGCACCTAAAAATGATATCGCCATTCCTATAAAATAGTGTAACCATCCTGCATGTACAGGATTAATTGAAATAAATCCTGGCAATCCAGCAGTACCTAATGCGATTGCTTTTACTTTGAAGAAAGCAATATATGCTGAACCGATTCCTGATCCAACTATAGCACCAATAAATGGATATCTTAGTTTCAAATTAACACCAAACATTGCAGGTTCAGTAATACCAAGTAATGCTGAGATCCCTGAAGCTGATGCTACACCTTTTAATTTTTTGTTTTGTTTTATAATAAAGAATGCTGCAATAGCTGCCCCACCTTGCGCAACGTTAGACATTGTGGCAATCGGGAATATAAATGACCCGCCTGTTTTAGCCGCATCCGCAATAAGTGTTGTTTCTACAGCAATAAAGCTATGATGCATACCTGTAATCACAATTGGCGCATATAATAATCCAAAAATTAATCCACCAATTGCCCCACCGAATTCGTAAAGCCAAGTTAAGCCATCTGATAACCAGTAACCTAATTGTCTAGTGATAGGACCCACAAATGAAAATGTTAAAAATGCTGTTATAAAAATAGATAACAATGGTGTTAATAGATTATCTAACACAGTTGGAATTACCTTACGTAATCCTTTTTCAATTGAAGCTAATACGTAAGCTGCTACAAGCATAGGTAACACTTGACCTTGATAACCTACTTGATTGATGTGGAAACCGAAAACATCCCAATATGGTATTGCCTTGCCTGCTTCAATTGCTTTTGGAAAATCATACGCACTCATTAGTGCTGGATGAACTAGTATCATACCTAATGCAGCACCTAAAAATGGATTTCCGCCAAATCTTTTGGCTGCACTAAATCCAATTAAAATAGGTAACAATGTAAATGGTGCATTGGCAAAAATATTAATCATTTCTGCTAAACCAGCAAATTGACTATATACATCAATTAATGATTTCCCTGCAAAGAATAAATCTTTTGCAGTTAAAATGTTATTTAGTCCCATTAATAAACCACCAGCAACTATGGCAGGAATTATAGGAACGAATATGTCTGACAACATTTTTACAAATTGTTGTAACGGATTCATATTTTTAGCTGATTGGGCTTTTACTTCAGAAGTTGTTGACGCTTCTTTACCCGTTAATTTTTCAAGTTCACTAAATACTTTATTGACTGTACCAGATCCAATTATAATTTGATACTGTCCTCCTGTAGAAAAAGTCCCCTTAACTACATCCATATTATTTAGCGCTTCTTCATTTACTAAACTTTCGTCATTTAACACTAATCGTAATCTTGTCGCACAGTGTGCCATTGCGTCTAAATTTTCTTCTCCACCTATCGCATTTAAAATATCTTCTGCGGATTGTTTATAGTTCATTTATTTAGCCTCCTAATTAGAACCGGTTCCATTACTCTATTTAATTGTAACCGGTTCCAAAATTATTTGCAATACTGTGTTGGTAATTTTTCACATTCACTTATCCCCTTAATGTTAACGCATTCAATAATCTTGCTTTTGCATGTATATGTATATTACATTTGTATTTGGAGGTCGTTTTATGAAAGATCGTGGTTATGTCGAACAGCTTTGGCGCGAAGAAAAGTATCACGTATTATTACACAGTCAACAAAGCTATCAATCAATTAGAAATGCTTTAAAAAAAGACATTTCACTTAATCAATTACAACAAATGATTGATGAAGCATTATTAATTGAGCCAACTATCGGAAGTATTTGTAATGCGTTTGATCATATGTGGGGTTATTTTAAAAAATGCGCTAACGAAGATGAAAAAGAGTATGCTAAATTGCTCAAATCAGATTTTGTTAGCGGAAAGATAGAAAGTGGCGTTGTGTTAGACTTTTTAGCAGATTTAGCTACTAAATACAAAGTACGTTACTTAATTGAGAGTCGTGTTTTGAAGACAAAAAGAAAGAGATAGACATTTGAAACTTTAGTTGTAACGGACAAATAGTAGTCATTGGAGTTCAGCAATTCATACTTTGTACTAAAGTTTACTTTAATCTATCTCTCAAGGTTTTAAATGTACATATCTATATTAAAGTGCGTTTCATGATGTTAGGAAGATATCATACACCTTTAATTAGTTACTGCATAAATCAATTTATATTCTTAATTATTACATTGTTTATATTTTAAATTCGGGGGAGTAATTTTAAGTAATATTTTGTTGCTGCTAATTCTATTGTTAATAAATTGATATTTTGATGTAGAAATTGAGTGTGAAAGTTAATAATAGATGATTTAGCTAGTAACATAATTAATTCATATATAGTCAAAAAGTTCTGTTAGTTACTGTTCTTGATGAATATTCTTTGATGTTAGGTGTTAGCTATTCTAGATGAGTTTCTTAGATGTGGATGCCTGTCTTGATGAAGTTATCTCTGATGTTAATAAAATACTTGATGTTGATTCATAGATGTTAGTGCGATGTCTAGATGCTGATTCTATGTTGTACACTTTCTTGGTGACGTTTCTAGTTGATTATCATTTATCGCATCTCTTGATGGTGAATCTAAGTTGTTTATGCATTTCTAGATGTTAATTCTTCGCTGCTTAAGAATTATCTTGATGGTAAATCTAGTTGTGTCATGCATTTTCTCATGATGAATCTAAGATGTTAATTCATTGTTGTGTGCTAATTCTTGTTGTCTCATTATCTCGATGGTGAATTCTCGTTGTCTAATGCACTTTTCTAATGATTATTCTAATTGTTACGGCAATAACAAGATGGATGTTCTTAGATGTTCACTTTTCTAGATGTTTATACTTATCTTGATGTTTTTCTAAACAGAACTTTTTAAACGCTTTTATTTTGTAGATTGTTTAAAATTTCTTAGTTGATGGTTATTGTTGTTGGTTTGAATAATTTTGTAGCGAATACTTTGTAACAGGGCTACTAAGAATTTTTATAAACAAGAAGTGATTTCAATCGTACTAAATTCTAGCGTTCGATGACTTAAGTGTATGTCAAAACTTAAATAATGGCGATAAAATTTAAGTAATGGGTACATTTAATATTTTTGATTCAAACTTCCATTTTGGTCAACATGCTTTTTTTATAACATAGTTGAATATCAAAAAAATATTAGCATATTACTTCAAAATGGTCATGTATTGTTTTATGAAATACATAGGTTTGAAATCTATATTAATTATGCACCAAATAATTTAATTAGACTCTATCGAAAATTTCCAAAATTTGCTTACTATCTTTCTAATTTTACTTTTATATTGCGCACAATGAATAATAATAAGCGTTTTCATAGTAATTTTCATTATTTTCTTTTATTTTTCACTATTACCTTTTCAAAAATATTCAACTATAATAGTTATACTATCCATGATTTGAAAAATACCATGTTTAAAATTCAAATGATAGATTTCAATATATATTAGGCAGGAGAGAGAAATATGACATGCCAACTTAAAATACACCATACATTATCAACAGTACCAAGTCGTAATATCAATCAAATTATGGTGTTATTTTCACTAACAAGCAAACTTAACATTACGATTAATGGTGAAACCAAAGACGTAAGTAATTATATAATTTTAATCAACCACGGTGATATTTATAATATCAATCACGGTGAAAATATTATCGAATTAAAGATACCAGTTTTTTATTTTTACCAGCACGACGAGGATTTCTTTAACGGTTACTTAGATCGTCACTTGCTACAATCTAGTAACTATATTAAATCTTTAATCGCCGATTTAATAAGTACCCCGACAAGCTCATCATTAATGGGAAAAAATATCGGACAAAGTATTATTGACACTTTACTTAAAGAAGCTTTTATAAAAATCGATCATGAATATTTACCGAATATAGCCTTAAGTAATCCCGTATTTATTGATTGCGTAAATTATATTCATAGTAATATTGATGCACATTTATCTTTAAAAGATATTGCGATGCATTGTAACATTTCAGAATCATATTGTTCAAACTTATTCGTTCGATATTTGAGTATGAACTTTAAAGATTATTTTACAAGTATCAAACTCGTTAATGCCATCAATTTATTACTTTCTACAAAACATTCTATTACAACTGTTTCTGAATTGGCTGGTTTCAACAGTCATACAAATTTTGCTAATCAATTTAAAAATTACTTAAACTCCAGTCCGAAGCAGTTCCGTTCACTCGTTTCCAAAATTACAGAACCACCGCAAATACATTTCCAACAAGATAACGTATCACAGTTTACTGAGTTAATTTCAAAAATTGATTTAACAGCTCAGCTAGCAACAAATACAACAGATATTAATATAGATGATTTTGACCCGAAAGATCGAAGTCAACGCGCAAAAGTATTTGTTCGTTTTAGTAATTTTAATGAACTCTTTCAATTTATTTTCAATGAGTATTATGATATAAACTTTGAACATTTACCAAAGCCCGTCGTTTTTATTGATGATATTCACGATATTGAAGTGAGTCAAACCAATTACAATCTTTTAAATAGATGTTTTGAAAAGCTTTTCGAAAAAAATATAGGCTTAGCCATCGCTATCAAATCGACACAACAATTTGAAACGATGAAACAACTGATTTTAACCTTTTTACAAGGTAACCAAGATTATAAAACAAGCAAAAAACTAGTCAAATTCATGTTGGTATTTTGCTCAAATTCTATGACAGCTGAAGAAATTCATCTATGTCATCTTAAAATTAAAAATAAAAATAAAGAAATCAAGTATAGTGTAACTGTTGATGGATTTTTAGAAACATATTCAACTGTTGAACAAGTTTATGATGTCATGCACCGTCTTAAATTCCATTATTACTTTATTGATATTGAAAATTCAAAAACAGCAGAACAGCTAATTACTAAAAATCAGCACTATCATCAGACTGATACACATTTTGAACAGTACAAAAAATTTATATTAGATTCAGGTATATCATCAACTCAGTTTGTATATAACAATCTGTCAGTAAGTGGTTTTAAATATACTAACGATGGTAAAAATCCAATTCAATTGTCTGACATCGTATATCATTTAATCGCATTATTACGTTATGGTGGCGGAATAAGTTATCAATTATTAGATGATCATTCGAATTATATATCTTTATATAACAAGTATGGCAGTCCCCTTCCATTAATGCATCTATATAAGATGTTCAGACCTTTTGTAAATGAGGATATAGAAATAACAAATAATTATGTATTAAGTCGTAAAGATAATAATTACCACTTCTTATTATTCAATAAAATTAATGATCGTTATATGTCAGATGTAAAACAAGATTTCATTTTTCATAATGAACTACCACAAGATTCATTAATGATTATTAAGACTTTAAATCATGAACATGGTTCAATTCAACATTTGCTGCCAATGAGTGACAAACTTGTCTATATTGAAAAAGAAATATTAGATGAATTAGATAAAACTAATTATCCTAAAACAGAACTTGCCGTCCAGGAAGAATCAGGTAGAACTTTCGAACTTAAGTTGAACCATGATGAAGTAAAATATATTTGCTTCAAACCAAGCTAAAAGAAACTCTCGTGTTTAGCATCTTATATTAGAGGCTATTTATATTGTAAGGAGATGGTATAATATGAGTAAGCAACATGCAATTCAAGCAATAGAAGAGGTTTTATCAACGTCAAAAGTTGGCGTTTTATCAACTGCATTTAATAATAAACCTAATAGTAGATATATGGTTTTCTATAATGACGGACTCACATTGTACACTAAGACAAATATTCATTCAGCTAAGGTAAAAGAAATTAAAGAAAACCCTTCAGCCTATGTATTGTTAGGCTACAACGACACGACAAATCGCAGTTTCGTTGAAATGGAAGCTACGATAGAAGTAGTTACTGATCAAAAAGTAGTAGATTGGTTATGGGAGACTCAAGATAAAAGTTTTTTCAGCTCAAAAGATGATCCAGAACTTTGTGTTTTACAGGTGATACCACAATCTGTTAAATTGATGAATGACAAATCATTAGAAACACCTATCACAATCGATTTATAACATAAAATGTCTATAGGAAATAAGTTTAATGAAGACTAGTTATAACAATGTTAAATACTTAAAGTAACTTGTTATTATTAATGTGTTTAATATCTTTACAATTAAATTTTCAACATATTGTTTTTTAGACACACTTTATTCACATTTAACGTGATTAAGGTGTGTCTTTTTAAATTAATTTTATGTAATATAAATACTGCATTTGCAAACTGTTGCACTTTTAGGTATAACAGAATTAACTACATTTAAGGAGATTGATGAACCATGAAAAAGAAAAAAGGTTTTGGTCTTGGTATTAGTTTAATCGCCATCATGTTAATTGTATGTATTGTATTAGTAATCATGATGATGACTGGTGGAAAGAAAGATACATATTATGGAATTATGAAAGATAATACTACTATTGAAAAAATGATTAGTGAAAAAGATGAAAGTATTGAAAAAAATGTTAAATTACCTTCAGATGCAGATGTTACAGTTAAAAAGGGTGATTTTGTAATTGTTTATAAATTAGCAGATTCAGATAAAATTGTTAAAGTTAAAAAAGTTGACCATGATGACGTTCCTCACGGTTTAATGATGAAAATTCATGACATGGGCAAAATGCATATGAAACATTAATTGTGATTTAAATTATAATTTAAATAGTTTCACGGTAATATAACAGCAAAAGCAGCGGTAAGTTGATTTCGAATTTGAAATCATTTTACTGCTGCTTTTATATATATGAAATACTTCATATTGAATGGCTTTAA
>NZ_PPQS01000042.1:15625-114683 GCF_002902405.1 Staphylococcus schweitzeri | reverse complement strand
CATAAAAGCCCCTAACAACCTCAGGTTGCTTCGTTTATCGTTCGCCTGCGCTTTACGCATGCATAAAAGCCCCTAACAACCTCAGGTTGCTTCGTTTATCATTCGCATGCGCTTTGCCCATGCATAAAAGCCCCTAACAACCTCAGGTTGCTTCGTTTATCGTTCGCCTGCGCTTTGCCCATGCATAAAAGCCCCTAACAACCTCAGGTTGCTTCGTTTATCGTTCGCCTGCGCTTTGCCCATGCATAAAAGCCCCTAACAACCTCAGGTTGTAAGGGGCTTTAAATGTCAGATAGTATTTTTTTAAATTGATTTTAAATATTCTTGACCTTTTTCTCTATCGTATACATTTTCCCATTTAGCAATAACTACTGTTGATAATGCGTTACCAATAACGTTTACGCATGTACGAACCATATCTAATATACGGTCTACACCAATGATTAATGCTAAACCTTGTGCTGGCAAGCCCATTGCACCTAATGTTGTAAGTAATACAACAATCGATGTACCTGGTACTGCTGCCATACCTTTAGATGTAATCATTAACGTTAACATCAAAACAATTTGTTCTGACAATGTTAAATGCATTCCATACATTTGCGCAACGAATAATGCTGCGATTGATTGATACAACGCAGAGCCATCTAAGTTAAATGTATAACCAATTGGTATAACGAAAGATGTAATGTCTTTAGGTGAACCGAAATTTTCCATTTTCTTCATCATTATAGGTAATACAGCTTCTGAGCTTGATGTTGAAAAAGCTAATAGCAATTCACTTTTTAAAATCTTAATTATGCTCATAATATTAATACGACACATCCATGCAACTATCCCAAGTACAACGAATACGAAGAATACCATCGCAAAGACAACTACTAATACTAATTTTAATAGTGGTAATAATGCTGATGCACCAAATGTAATAATTGTAGTACAGATGAATGCGAACACACCAAGTGGTGCTAATTTCAAAATTTTATTAATCATCCAGAACACAGCTTCTAAAGATCCACTTAAGAAATCTTTAACTGGTTCTGCTTTTTTACCTACTGCAGCTAATGCTAGTCCAAAGAAAACTGCGAAGAAGATAATCGGTAACAATTCACCTTTATTCAAAGCTTCAAAAAAGTTTGTTGGAATAATATGTACAATGGTATCAATAAAATGATTACCATATGTAGATTGTTCTGCTGCATGAGCAGTTGATTGATATTTAGAAATATCACCTTTAGGTAACTTAGTTGGGTCTAATCCAGCACCTGGTTTAAACAGGTTACCGAAGATAATCCCTAAACCTATTGCGATTGTTGTAATAATTTCAAAGTAAAGTATTGTTTTCCAGCCATAACGCCCTACAGTTTTCGATTCCCCGACGTTCGAAATTGAAAGCGCTAGTGAGCAAAATACAACCGGTATAACGATCATTTTAATTAAATTTAAAAATACATCGCCAAATGGTTTAATGTAATTCGCTACATTTTCTTGTCCATATAATAAAAGTCCTACGACAACACCTAACACTAATGCAATAACTACTTGCATAGGTAGGCTGATTTTTCTCTTGAATAGAGCCATAGTACAAACTCCCCTTCATCTGACATCACTCAATTATATCAGATAATTGATAATTATCTATAAAAATTTAAACTATTTAAACTTTATAGATATCAAAATTGACAATTTTTCATATCAAAACTGTATAATACAAACAATTAAAACTCAACAAATTTTACCGTTAGTGCTATATAAATGTTCGATTTTACTCTGAAGGCTTGTAATTTTGATTAAAATATTTATGCTTAGCAGTTTTCAAGCTTTTCTTTGTCTCAGTATCAAAGCCCTCAACAAATAAACCTTTATATGTACTGATTGGTTGAACTATATAAGTTACCCCCGGTTCATCTTTAAAAGTAACCTCTTTATAGTATAGACCTTTTTTAGCACTATAAAGTGTCTCTTCAGACTTAATTTTATCTTTCAAATGTTTTTCTTCCAAATAACTGTCTATTAGTTGAATATTCTTATGGCCTTGATAAGTCTTAAGACCAAAGAAGAATGCAACAGCAACAATTAATGAAATAAATAATATGACGACAACTTTAAAGACATTGCTTTTCTTCTTCATTATACGACTCCTTTTTGATTATCTGTTCAGTATGAACGAATAAATTTATTTAATAAAGAGATTTTACCAGATTGTAACAATTTTTTTATTCACAATTTTAATGATAAAATTTGAATTTCAAATGCACATCTTTTATTAAATTTAATAACAAATCACATTTTACTATTAATTAAAATAATTGACTACTTTGAACGATTAAGATTGATATAATTGCATTCTTGGCAATTGTAAAAAACTTCCAATCCGCCTATTACCGATAAAAATACTAGGTTATTATTTAAAATTGTATTTTTTAACATTAAAATTCAATTTAAGACAATTCGATGATTGCGATGAAATCAGTACTTGACAACTATTACACTTCATAATATTGTTTATTTTAACAAGGAGTGATTGGATGTATGTAGAAAACAGTTATCTTAGTAAACAGCTATGTTTTTTATTTTACGTTTCTTCAAAAGAAATAATCAAAAAATATACAACATATCTGAAAGAGTATGACTTAACCTATACAGGTTACATTGTTTTAATGGCGATTGAAAATGATGAGAAACTTAACATCAAAAAATTAGGTGAACGTGTCTTCCTTGATTCTGGAACATTGACACCATTACTAAAGAAACTAGAAAAGAAAGATTATGTCGTTCGCACACGTGAGGAAAAAGACGAAAGAAATCTTCAAATCTCACTAACAGAACATGGTAAAGAAATCAAAGAGCCACTGACAGAAATTTCAATTAAAGTATTTAAAGAATTTAATATTTCAGGTCCTGAAGCATCTGAATTAATCCAAAATTTGCGTAATTTTGTTTCTAAAAATTTCGACAATTGCGACAAAAAGTAATACCCCTTTTGCATAAGAAAAGGGCAGAATTAGGAATAAATATCTTTATTCATTATCTTTTACATTGTTACGTGAATTTCGATGCTTATTTCGCTTGCCCTGATTCTTATTGCATTTCCCTACCTATACATACCTATACATATAGATTATTTATCCCCTTTTACTTTATCTTTTTATTTCCTACTCATATAATGACTTTATACAACAAATATAATGATGGAAGTGATTATAATGAATTTCAATCAATTCGATAGTCAAAACATTTTTAATAATAATCCAAGTGATACATTTAAAGATTTAGGGAAACAAGTATTTAATTATTTCTCTTCACCCACGTTCCCCACAAATATATATGACATAGACAATGTTATTTATTTAGAATCTGAACTAGCAGGTGTCAATAAAGAAGATATCCAGATAGATTTCAATAATGATGTTTTAACAATCCAAGCTATCAAACATTTAAAACATCCAGATGAAAACTTAACTTTAGATGAGCGAAGAGCTAACCAATTATATCGTCAATTCGATTTTGAAAATATTGATAAAAATAAAATCACAGCAAATTTTGAAAATGGTCTTTTAACAATGACATTACCTAAAATTCAACCAAATCATGATACGTCGTCATCAACAACAATTCCAATTTCTTAATTAAATACAACCAAGCCTTAATATCATGCTCCTACTTAGGCACATGAAGATTAAGGCTTTTTAAATATCTTAATTATAATAATGCTTTATTAACTCATTTTTTTCAATGCGCCATATTCTTTCTGGTACAAATGACGCATCGTTAATAATGCGATGACACCAAACATTGCTAGAAAAATAAATGCGAGATGACTTGAGCCAGTTAAATTAGCAACATATGTTATAACCAACGGCGGGAAGAATCCTCCTAAACCACCCATCATTGATACAATACCATTTGCAGATCCCGCTTCATTTGAGAAGTATGATGGTACTAATTTAAAGATTAGTCCATTACCAATACCTGCACAGATACTAATTGTTAAACAACCTACAGTAAATAATGCAATATGGTCTGAGATACCTAAAATAACGGCACCGATAATCATAATAACAAAATCAATCATTAATACTTTTACTGCATTAAATTTATCCCCCAAAATACCACCGACTGGTCTCAAGAATGTTGCGAGTGCAATAAATACACCTGAACGAATACCAGCGTCTACTTTATCAATCCCAAAATGATTTACTAAATAGTTAGGTAAGAAAATACCAAATGCTACAAAAGCCCCAAAAGTAATGAAATACCATAAACTTAAGTAATATAATTTATAGTTTTTAGATAATGTTTTCATTTGTGCCATTAACGGTACTCTAATTTTGCGTTCTTGCGTATCACCAAAAATGAACATAATTAATGCAAATAAAGCGATAATAATTAAGTAGCTTCTAACAGTTGTTTGCCAACCAATAATACCTGCAATTGGTGGTGCTAAAAATGAAGAAACTGCTGTACCGATGTTCCCCATACCATAAATACCGTTTGCCAATCCTACTTTTTCTTTCGGGAAATACTTAGGAACTGATGTAACACCAACAGAGAAAATAGCGCCACCTACACCCAAGAAAAATCCTGACGCCATTAACATACCTGGTGTTTGTGCTTGGCTTAAGAAAAATATTGGAAATAACAATACGATAAAACTAGTAAAGAATACCCATTTAGCGCCAATAATATTTGTTAAATAACCAAATGGCACACGGAGCACTGATCCCAAAATAACTGGTATCGCTAAAATGATTGATATTTGTCCTTCAGTAACATTAACATCCTGTTTAATAAAAGGCATTAATGGAGCAATAATACTCCAAGCCATAAACCCAACCACTAAACTTAATGTTTGTAATGTAAGCTGAAAGCCACCTTTTGTCTTGTACATACGTTTCACCTTCACCAAAATCATTTATTTTTTTTAGATATCAATACTCTGCCTATATGTTAGAGGTCAATGTTATTTAAAAATGCATTCATTTATATGAAAACATTCAATATAGACAAAGTATTGACTACATATATATTTTATTATGATTGTGAAAAACTGAACATAAGGATATTCCCTTATTTATGAAGTGATTTCCCCTATACAATGTCCCGTTGAGATGGATTTAGACAATTATTTGCCATCATTTCAACCTTATTATTTGCGACTATTCACACGTTTACTTCAAATAATTACATTTTATACTTGAAAATCACGTTACGTTACCCCTTATGCTAACAATATAAGGAGGCTTATCATGTATAAAATCAATATTATTAGATCAGATTTTGTCTATAAGAATCTACTCAAGGCACCATTAAATGACCGTGAATCAATTTTTATAAAAGAAATATTAGTACCTTTTAAAAAGAAATTTGAGGCACAGCGTATTCCTATTCATAAAGATGACACGCAGACAATGAATGCAATTCAATTTTTAGATGCATTTCAAATTTCACCCAAAGATTTACGCATGTCTGACAAAATATTAATACAATACCTGAATAATGATTTCTGGAGTAATTGCGAAAAATATTTAAAAGTTGCTATAGATCAATTTTCAAATTATAATATCTCGTCTCAAGTTTCTAATTATCATTTCACAGTATTACTTGGAGATAGCCAAAAACCACTTATGTATCTAAATCAAAATTGCGGTGGTGATGGTGGCATACCAGGTTACATAATGATTTATTTAGTACCGAGTACAAACACAAATAATTCTTTAAAAAGCTTAATTGCACATGAAGTAAATCATAATATGCGCTATCAATATATTGACTGGGATGGTGGCAGCTTGATTGAATTGATTATTGCTGAAGGATTAGCTGAAAACTATGTAGAATCATTGTATGGTAAATCATATATAGGACCGTGGGTAACAAATACTAATTGGAGTCGTGATAACGTAAAAATTAAAAATACTATTTATAACCATTTACATTTAAAGCATATATTTGAATCAATGCCTTATCTCTATGGCGATGAAATTAATAAACTTCAAGGTAGGCCTAACGTTGGCTTATCTCATGCTGCTGGGTATGCATGTGGCTATCACTTGGTGAAATACTTTTTACAAAAAACTAACATTCCTATTGAAGTTGCAACAACACTTCCAGCACAAAAAATAATAAATGAGGTGACTGAATTTTGGCACACACATACACTTTAAAAGATATTATTGAAATTACAGGTGTAACTAAAAGAACTTTACATTACTACGATGAAGTAGGATTATTAGTTCCTGATAAAAATGATAAAAATTATCGCGTTTATAATCAGCAAGACTTAGAAAAATTGCAAAAAATTTTAATACTCAAGTCTTTTGATTTTGATATTTCTAAAATAAAGCAATGCATTTCATATGATAATGAACAATTGCGCAAGTTATTTTCAGAGCAACTAATCAAGTTAGATAAAAAAATTTCTGATTTACAATTAATTAGAGTCTCTGTAGGTGAATTTATTAAAGGACACTCTCTGTTAGATACCAATATTTTAAGCAAAACACTACAATCACAATATGATAAAGAAGCATCTATAAAGTATGGTCATACGAAAGCATATCAATCATTTATTAACCGAAAAGATAACTTACAATCACAGGATATCAGACAAAAACTGACAACTATCTTCAATAAATTCAATCAAATGTCTTTGAATCATTATCCTATCGAAGATTGTGGTGATCTGGTATTTGAGTGGAAGGCATTTATGAATACTATCGCTGATTTTGATGATGAAACATTGTGCTGTATTGCTAAAACATATCAAGATGATACGCGTTTCAAAGATTACTTTAATTCATATAAAAATCAAAATTTAGCATCATACATTTCACAATCTATTAAATATTTTTTGGGCAAAACAGAATAACAGTGTCAATTTTTAAACATCACACAGATGTTACAACACAGAATACAGGAAAACTAAAATGGCTTGTTCAAAATAGACAATCAAACATTTATTCTCTATATCAATGACTCTATTTAAAGTTTTACCTTTGTCATGCAAATTGCTATGGCTTACCTATAACGGAGAAAGTATTAGATCCCATTCTATTTATAAAAATATGTTTTGAAACATACAAAAGCGCCAGAAGATAATCATTTCATCCGGCGCTTTTATACTATACTAATTTCTTTTCAAACTTTAAAACTCTAACAATTTCTTTTTTAACGCATATTCAACCAATTCAGGTTTACTTTTCAATCCAAGTTTTGTCATAATATGCGTCTTGTGTGCTTCTACTGTTTTCACAGATACAAATAATTTCTCTGCAATTTCTTTATTTCCATATCCTTTGGCAATAAGTGGTAATATTTCAAGCTCACGTTTTGATAATATTTTAAAAGGATCTGATGAATTTGCCGTATCTTGATTTGAATTAGATACAAATTCATTTACTAAAGATGTTGTGAGTTTCATATCAACATATGTTTCGCCTTTATATACAGTTCGAATTGCTAACAATAATTGTTCATCTGGCGCATTTTTCAATATATAACCTTTCGCACCATTACGTAACACATGGAACAGATACTCTTCATCATCAAACATTGTTAATATTAGTATTTTAGTTTCAGGAAAACTGTCAGCAATTTTACTTGTAGCGATAAGTCCTGATTCACCTGGTGGCATGCTTAAATCCATCAGTAGTACATCAGGTTTATATTCCATTACTTTTTGGTAAGCTTCGACACCATCTGCAGCCGTTGCAACTACTTCCATATCATTTTGATAATTTAAAATCATAGAGAACCCTGTACGGACAACAGCGTGATCATCGGCAATGACTATTTTCAATTTTATTCCCCCAATGTATGTTTCAAATTGGAATGTTCAGTGTAACGTTAGTGCCCTCACCAATTTTCGTTTCAATGTTGACGCTACCACTGACTAACTCGGCACGCTCATTCATTCCATATAAACCAAGTCCAGAACCTTTTGGCTTAGAACTTGGATCAAAACCATTTCCCGCATCTATCACTTCCGCAATCAAATAACGTCCCGTTTGACGGATACCTACATTAATCTCATTCACATCAGCATATTTTAATGCATTGAAAATGGCTTCTTGTACTACACGATAAACAACCGTTTCAATTTCACTATCAAAGCGCATATTTTTTATATTAGACGTATAGATGATTTTAATCCCATAATTTTCTTCAAACTGCTTAAAATATGATTTAAAAGCTGCCTCAAGACCTAAATCATCCAAAGAAGCTGGTCTTAATTCAACCGACATATTTCTAATATCATCAATTAACTTAGCAACAATGTACTCGATGTTTTCTGCATCTTCCAACAGCTTTACTTTATCTTCTTGATATTTCAATAATCGCAATTGAACATCTACATTAAGCATTTCTTGAATAACACTATCGTGCAATTCTCTAGAAATTCTCTTTCGTTCATTTTCTTGTGCTGATATTGTTTTACGCATCATACGTTGTTGATGTAACTTTTCTTGTTGTTCAATTTGTGATGAAACATTTTGAAGCGTAAATGCATGAATCCCTCTATCTTGATCAATCAGCTGATAAGTTGCAGTAAATGGCATAACTTTTTGGTCTTTCGTCTTCATAAACACTTGAAAATTCGTAGCTTGTACTTGCATTGACTCTAAAAAGCAATCTCTACATGATTGTACATCATAAGCATTGGTATATCCTTCACATCTATGACAAATCGCATTCGCCACAGCACTATAATTATCTTCTTCAGATAAAATATCTTTAGCCGCATCATTCATCGCAATAATTTTACCGCTATTATCAGCAAAGACTATCTTTTCGATTGAATGTTCATAGTATTGTTTTAATAAAGCTTCTAATTGTACACTGTCCTCATTAATCATGCCTACACCCTAATTCATTTCATTATTTGTCATCATTGAAAATACCAAACTTATGTTGAATATCATCGTTATCAAATATTTTTGGTAAAGGACGCCCGTCTCTTTGTCCAAATAATAGCACACCATACACTTGATTCTTATACCAAAGCGGCACAGCTAAAACTGCTGTTAATGATTCGCTCAATAAAATTGGATAGTCAATCTTTTCTTCCGGTCCTAATGCTAAACCGACATTGGCTATTACCATACGCTTTCCTGTTTTCATAACAGTTCCAGCTAATCCACGGCCTTTTCTTAAAATAATCAATTTAAAGCGATTATTTTTATTACCTGAAACATAGTGCCATTTTATTGGAGATGATGGTTTATTAGATTCATAGAAAGCGATTGCCGCAAAATCATAACCTTCTTCTTTGCGTATTTTATCTAATGTCTCTTGAAATCTACGATCTTCAATAATTGCTTCTGGTGTCAAATCCTTTCACCTCTTATACTTACACTTTATTCTTACGGTAAATAATATATCTGCGATTTATATATGTCAAAGGTACACTCCAAACATGTACCAAACGTGTGAATGGCCAACAAGCCATAATAGTGAAACCTAACAATATATGAATTTTAAATGCAATTGGTACACCACTCATCAATGACGCATCCGGTTTTAATATGAATAATTGTCTAAACCAAATTGACAATGAAGTTCTGTAATTAAAATCTGGATGCTGCACGTTTGTTACTAATGTTGCATAACATCCCATAAATACAATAAGTAATAATAGGAAATTAACAAATATATCAGACGCTGAACTTAATCTTCGAATGCTTTTTGTAGTTACACGTCTCGCTGTTAATAAAAACATACCTAACAATGTAATTATACCAAAGATACTCCCTATATAAACAGCTCCTATATGATATAAATGCTCAGACACACCCACTGCATCCATCCATGATTTCGGTATTAACAATCCAACTACGTGTCCAAAAAACACTGGAATAATACCTAAGTGAAATAGCAAACTTCCCCACATCAATCTTTTTCTTTCTATTAATTCACTAGATTTAGCTGTCCATGAAAATTTGTCATAACGATAGCGTGCAATGTGACCTGCGACAAAAACAACTAAGCATAGGTATGGAAATATAACCCACAAAAATTGATTAAGCATGATGTTTCACTCCTTTTGGTGATGTCAAACATAGTTTTAATGTTTTTCTTAGCGCTTGAATCACATAAGCATATGGATTGTTATCTTCGCCAAGTGCATTCGCCATAACATACGTGCCATCTTCAATAATCATAATAATCAATTGTATATTTTCTTCAGCCCTTGGATCATTTCGCCATTCTGCTACTTGTAAAAATTGCAACATCAACGGTAGATAATCAGAAAGTTCATTGTCTACCATTTCTAATCCAAACATTTCATATAATACCTTTAATTTAGCTAACATTTGCCCACGTTCTTTTTGCGTATCAAATTTGTTATATGTCATATATAATGGTGCTTTTTTCGTAAAATCAAATGTATCTGTATAAATCGCTTTGATTTCTGATAATGAAAATGTCAGCATTACATTTCTATACGCTAATAAATCTTCGTATGCTGGATGGTCTTTCGTAATTGTTTCTTCAAAAGTTTTTGGATGAAAAGTTAACTTTTCTGGAAAACATAACTGTTGTGCCATATATCCAAAACTTTCTTGATATTTTTTAAAATTATCGAAATTAATCACGGAAGATCCCTCCATAGAAATTCTCATTATAAATTTCTTGACCAGTTTTTCCTGAACCTACTGCAACACCACAACCTTCACAGTTATCTCCAAAGTGTTCGCCACCGTAGTTATATCCCGTACTACCTTGTGCATGATACGTATCTAGATAAGTTTCTTTATGCGATGTTGGAATAACAAAACGATCTTCATATTTGGCTAGTCCTAATAAACGATACATATCTTCAGTTTGACGTTCAGTTAAACCTAATCGTTCTAAACGCGATGTATCAAATGGTTGTTGTGTAACTTGAGATCGCATATAACTTCTCATCATTGCCATTCGTTGCAATGCTTCTTTTACTGGTTCTGTATCTCCAGCAGTGAAAATATTCGCTAAATACTCAATTGGTAAACGCATTTCTTCTATTGCTGGGAAAATAGCATCAGGATTTTGATTTGTATTTTTCCCTTCGAAATAGCTCATTATAGGGCTAAGTGGTGGACAATACCAAACCATCGGCATCGTTCTAAATTCAGGATGTAATGGAAATGCTAGTTTATATTCAATTGCTAACTTATAAATTGGTGAATTTTGTGCAGCTTCTATCCAATCGTAACCAATACCATCTTTTTCAGCTTGAGCAATCACTTCTTCATCGAATGGATTTAAAAATATGTCTAATTGCTTTTCATATAAATCTTTCTCATCTACAGCAGATGCTGCCTCATGTACTCTATCCGCATCGTATAGTAAAACACCTAAATAGCGCATGCGTCCCGTACATGTTTCGGAACACACCGTCGGCATCCCTGCTTCAATTCTCGGGAAACAGAAAGTACACTTTTCAGCTTTATTCGTTTTCCAGTTGAAGTAAACTTTTTTATATGGGCAACCTGTCATACAGTAACGCCAGCCACGACATGCGTCTTGGTCAACTAACACAATGCCATCTTCATCACGTTTATACATTGCACCTGAAGGACATGATGCAACACAACTTGGATTCAAGCAATGTTCACATAAACGCGGTAAATACATCATAAATGTTTCATCAAATTGGAATTTAATATCTTCTTCGATTTTTTGAATATTAGGATCTTTTGGACCTGTAACATGACCGCCTGCTAGGTCATCTTCCCAGTTAGGCCCCCATTCAATTTCAATGTTATCCCCTGTAATTTCTGAATATGCTCTAGCAACAGGCGAATGATTCCCTGATTTCGCTGTTGTTAAATGTTCATAATTATAATTCCATGGTTCATAATAATCTTTAATTAATGGCATATCTGGGTTATAGAAAATTTTACCTAATGCAATCTTTGAAATTCTACTTCCAGATTTTAATTCCAGTTTCCCTTTACGATTTAGTACCCATCCACCTTTGTAATGTTCTTGGTCTTCCCAACGTTTCGGATACCCTACACCTGGCTTAGTCTCTACGTTGTTAAACCACATGTACTCAGCGCCTGGACGATTCGTCCAAGTGTTCTTACATGTCACACTACACGTATGGCATCCTATGCATTTATCTAAATTCAATACCATCGCAACTTGCGCTTTAATCTTCAAGCCAATTAACCTCCTTCATCTTTCTAACTGCTACATATAAATCCCTTTGGTTCCCAATTGGTCCATAATAGTTAAAATGATAACTAATTTGTGCGTATCCCCCGACTAGTTGCGTTGGTTTCAAATGAATTCTAGTCGGCGCGTTGTGTGAGCCTCCACGTGTATCTGTAATTTCTGATCCAGGCGTTTGAATATGTTTATCTTGCGCATGATACATAAACATTGTGCCTTTAGGCATGCGGTGTGAAATAACTGCTCTTGCAGTTACGACGCCATTACGGTTATAAACTTCTAGCCAATCATTATCTTGAATATCATGTTTTTCAGCATCTTCATTTGATATCCAAACGGTTGGCCCACCTCTAAATAATGTCAACATATGCTTATTATCTTGATACATTGAGTGTATATTCCATTTACCATGTGGCGTTAAGTAACGTAGTACTAAAGCATCTGTGCCACCTTTAATTTTCTTATCTCTATTACCAAATACCATTGGCGGTAATGTTGGTTTGTATACTGGTAAGCTTTCGCCAAACTGTTGGAAAACTTCGTGATCAACATAATAACTTTGACGACCAGTTAACGTTCTAAAAGGCACTAGACGTTCTATATTAGTTGTAAATGGAGAGTAACGTCGACCTTGCTTATTAGATCCTGGAAATACTGCTGTTGGTATCACTTCACGTGGTTGTGAAGTTATATTCAAAAATGAAATTTTTTCAGCAGCACGCTCACTAGAAATATCTTTTAATGGCATGCCAGTTTGTTCTTCAAG
Source organism: Staphylococcus schweitzeri (assembly GCF_002902405.1). Classification (GTDB taxonomy): domain Bacteria; phylum Bacillota; class Bacilli; order Staphylococcales; family Staphylococcaceae; genus Staphylococcus; species Staphylococcus schweitzeri. The sequence goes on along the minus strand of NZ_PPQS01000042.1, from coordinate 101,758 downwards.
ATCTTCATATGATTTTTGTGATAACTTCCCATTCGTGGCAGATGAAATATTTAATATCGCATCAGCTACATTACGTGCTGTATCAATGCGTGGACGATTCGTTCTCACAGAATCATCATTTGTATCACTCCACGTACCTAACATACTTTTTAATTCTTCATATTGTTCACTTACACCGAAACTTACACCATGTGCTCCAACTTTTCCTTTTTCAAGTACAGGACCAAGCGTGACATACTTATCATAAATTTTAGTGTAGTCACGTTCTACGATTGCGAAGTTAGGCATTGTACGGCCTGGTACCGCTTCGATTTCACCTTTAGACCAATCTTTCACTACGCCATATGGTGTTGAAATTTCTTGTTTTGTATCATGACTAAGTGGTGTTGTCACTACATCTTTAAACGTTCCAGGCAAATAGTCTTTTGCCATTTCTGAAAATGCTTTTGCTAACGTTTTATAAATATCCCAGTCTGAACGTGATTCCCATAATGGATCAATCGCTGGATTGAATGGGTGTACATATGGGTGCATGTCTGTAGATGACAAATCATGCTTTTCATACCAAGTCGCTGCCGGCAATACAATGTCAGAATATAAAGGTGTTGCTGTCATTCTGAAGTCTAGAGAGACCACTAAATCTAACTTACCTGTTGTTTCTTCACGCCATGTGATTTCTTCTGGTTTATCATCTTCATTTGGTGTAGCTAATAAACCAGATTTTGTGCCAAGTAAATGCTTCATAAAGTATTCTTGACCTTTTGCAGAACTTGAAATTAAGTTTGAACGCCATATAAATAATGATTTCGGATGGTTCTTTTTCAAATCAGGATCTTCTATTGCAAATTGCGTTTGCTTTGATTTCACTTCATCAATAGCACGTTGTAAAATTGCCTCGTTTGAATCTATGCCTTCATCTTTGGCTTCTTCCGCAAACAATAAGCTGTTTTTATTAAATTGTGGATATGATGGTAACCAGCCAAGTCGAGCTGCTAACACGTTGTAGTCAGCTGGATGCTGATGTTTTAACTCCTCTGTTTTAGCTAATGGAGATTTTAAACGATCTACATTAGACTCTTCATATTTCCATTGGTCTGTCGCAAAGTAGAACCAACTTGTTCCATTTTGTAAACGTGGTGGTCCTTGCCAGTCTTTCGCAAACGCAACAGTACTCCATCCTTCTATTGGGCGACATTTTTCTTGCCCTACATAGTGAGCCCAACCACCACCATTCACACCTTGACAGCCACATAACATAACTAAGTTTAAGATTGATCGATAAATAGTATCTGAATTAAACCAATGGTTAATACCTGCGCCCATGATAATCATTGAACGCCCTTCAGTATCGATAGCATTTTGCGCAAATTCTTTAGCTACTTGAACGACGACACTTTGTTTTACGCCTGAAATTGCTTCTTGCCAAGCAGGTGTATATTTTGATTCTGCATCGTCATAACCTTTAGATTCTAATTCATGATTAAAGCGGCGAACGCCGTACTGACTCGCCATTAAGTCAAAAATTGTCGTAATTCGAACTTTATTACCATTTGCTAAAGTGACTTGTCGAGTTGGAATTGGACGTTTAAATATGCCATCACCAGCACTATCAAAGTAAGGGAATTGAATTGTTTGTAGTTCGTAGCCACCTTCTGTCATTGATAATGTAGGATTAATTTTAGAACCATCTTCTGTTTCTAGTGTTAAGTTCCACTTCTTACCTTCTTCCCAACGTTGCCCCATTGTGCCATTAGGTACGACTAGATTGTTACTAATCGTGTCGTGGATAACCGGTTTCCACTCACCTTGTTCTGTCGTTTGTCCTAAGTCGCTTGCTCTTAAAAAGCGCCCCGCTTTATATCCATTTTCATCTTCATCTAACATAATGATAAATGGTATATCTGTATATTGTTTGGCATAATTTATAAAACGTTCATTAGGTTGATTAACATAATATTCTTGTAAAATAACATGAGTCATTGCTTGTGCGATTGCCGCATCCGAACCAGGGTTTGGTGCTAACCAATTGTCAGCAAATTTCACATTTTCAGCGTAATCAGGTGCTACCGAAATAACTTTTGTTCCTTTATAGCGGACTTCTGTCATAAAATGTGCATCCGGTGTACGTGTTAAAGGCACATTAGAGCCCCACATAATAATATATGATGCGTTATACCAGTCACTTGATTCAGGTACATCTGTTTGTTCTCCCCAAATTTGTGGAGATGCCGGTGGTAAATCTGCATACCAGTCATAAAAACTAAGCATTTCACCACCAAGTAAATTGATGAATCGGGCACCTGCTGCATAACTAATCATTGACATCGCTGGGATTGGTGTAAATCCTGCGATTCTATCAGGCCCATATTTTTTTATTGTATACAGTAATTGTGCTGCGATAATATCCGTAACATCTTTCCAATTTGAACGCACATGTCCACCCATACCACGCGCTTGCTTATACTGTTTCGCTTTATCTTCATTTTCTACAATAGAAGCCCATGCAGCGACACGATTACCATTGTTTTCTTCTAATGCTTCAGTCCATAAATCCCAAAGTTTCCCTCGTATATATGGATACTTGATTCGAAGTGGACTATATTCATACCAAGAGAATGATGCACCACGAGGACAGCCTCTTGGCTCGTATTCAGGCATATCCGGTCCACAACTTGGATAGTCAGTTTGTTGATTTTCCCAAGTAATGACACCGTTTTTCACAAAGACTTTCCAAGAACATGATCCTGTGCAGTTAACGCCATGTGTTGTTCTAACTTCCTTATCATGACTCCAGCGTTCTCTATACATTTTTTCCCATTCTCTACTTTTGCTTTCAAGGACTGACCAATTCCCATTAAATTTTTCTGTTGGCTTAAAGAAATTCAATCCAAATTTTCCCATATTTATATCCTCCTACGTATAACAATACGATGTGTAGATGTCGTGTTTTTAATTACTATAAAATGCCCAAGACTATTGCTTTAATTAGATTGTACATTTTTTCACAAACGTAAAATATTAGGGAATCACCTAATTACTCAAGGATTTTCCCTATCAATTACGGTAATTCACTAAAAAGCGACACAATTGAATCAACTATGAGTCATTGCAAAGACGAAATCATCCATTTTAATGCAACGACAAATAAGGCTTCAACACGAATATCTTTACTCGGTTAAAACCTTATCTATACATTTATGATGAATGTTATTAATGCATTAATTCTGTAATAGTGTGCTCACAATCAGCTGAAATATATGCTACATTTTCTTGTTGTTTGATAAATGCATCATAGTAAGCATGTTGTGATGGATGATATGGACCATTTGACATGTCAGATGGATTGACTATGCATCCATAACCTTTTTCATATAAATCTTCACAAAGCATGAGCGCGTCATGTTTAGAACCACTTACAACGTAAAACTGCTGCGTAGAATTAGATGTTGCATGGGCATTTTTTGTATAACCAACAACATCTCCAACAATACATATCCCTGGCTTTGCATCAATTGAATAATGTTGTAATTTCTTTAGGATATTACTTAAACGTCCCCTAACAACAAATTCATTAAAGCATGATGCTTGAAACACGATAGCAATTGGATAATCAATATCTGTATACTGTTGTATCTGTGCGATAATTTTTCCTAAACGCTTGACACCCATATATATTGCCAATGTACCCCCATTTACTAAAGCGTTGACATCTACTTCATTTTCTTCTGAATCTTTAAAGTGTCCTGTCGAAAATGTAACGCTTTTAGCAACAGCACGCATTGTCAATCCTGTTTGCATAGTAGCAACTGCAGCACTCGCAGATGTCACACCAGGTACAATTTCAAATGCAATATTAAACTTGTTTAGCGTATCAACTTCTTCTTGAACTCGCCCAAATATCGCTGGATCGCCACCTTTAAGTCTAACAACCTTGTTATAACGACGCGCTGCTTCCACGATACAGTCATTTATTTTTTCTTGCTGAATATGTTTTGCATACGGCTTTTTCCCAACATCTATAATCTCAGTTGTTGGTTTCGCATATTGTAAGATTAACGGATTCACTAATCGATCATATAAAATGACATCCGCTTCGCGTAGTAAACGCTCTGCTTTTTTAGTCAAATAGTTAGGGTTACCTGGGCCCGCACCTATCAAGTAAACCTTACCATAACCATCTACAGACATATATATACGTTCCCATCTGTAACTTCTACTTCATATACATCTACACAACCTTCATCAGGTTCTTGGACAATACCTGTATTTAAATCAATCTTTTGATCATGAAGTGGACAGAATACATACTCACCACTAACTGTCCCCTCAGATAATGGGCCTTGTTTATGCGGACAAATGTTATGAATCGCATGAATTGTACCACTTTCCGTTAAGAACAATCCTATTTCTTTACCTTTAACAATAACCTTTTTACCAATTAAGGGTGTCAATTCGTCTAAGGTTGTGACTTTAATTTTCTCTTTTGTTTCCATGTATTACACCTTCTCCACTTCAAAGATTTTTCGTGCTTGAGCATTGCTAGTTATTGCTTCCCATGGTTCTGCTTCGACCGCTTTTTTAGCATCCATAATACGTTCAAATAATTCGTTTTGTCTTTCCGGATCAAGCAACACTTCTTTGACATTTTCAAAACCTAATCTTCTTAACCAAGGTGCTGTTCTTTCAGCATAAATGCCTGTTTCTCTATAATATTGCATTAAAGCACCACATAATTTAATTACTTCGTCTTCAGTTTCTACTGTTGTTAAAAATTCTCCCTTTTCAACTTCTGTACCACCATTGCCACCGATATAAATTTGGAATCCATTTTCAACAGAGATAATACCAAAATCTTTCACACCGGATTCTACACAACTTCTTGGGCAACCTGACACACCCATTTTAAACTTATGAGGAGTGTCAATGTATTCAAATGTTTTTTCTAAACGAATACCAAGTCGTGTCGTATATTGTGTACCAAATCGACAAAACTCTTTGCCGACACAACTTTTCACGGAACGTGTTTTCTTACCATAAGCTGATGCCGAGCGCATACCTAAATCATCCCATACAAGAGGCAATTCTTCTTTTTTCAATCCATATAATCCAACACGTTGTGAACCAGTTACTTTAACCAATGGTACGTTATATTTTTTAGCTACTTCTCCAAGACGAATAAGTTGATCTGCATCTGTAACACCACCACGCATTTGAGGTATAACAGAAAAGGTGCCATCATTTTGAATATTCGCATGATAACGTTCATTTGCAAATCTTGATTCTTTTTCATCCTCATGATCATGCGGATAAACCATATTTAAATAATAGTTAATCGCAGGTCGACATTTTGGACATCCACCTTTATTTTTAAAGTTTAAAACATGTCGAACTTCTTTAGATGTTTTTAAGCCTTTCGCTCGTATTTGTGTTACGATTTGATCACGTGTCAAATCAGTGCAACCACATATACCAGCTGGTTTTGCAGCAACAAAATCATCACCAAGTGTATGTTGTAAAATTTGCCCAATTTGTGGTTTGCATTTACCACATGAATTACCAGCTTTCGTTTTAGCTGTAATTTCTTCCACTGTTGTAAATCCATTTTCGGTAATAGCTTTTACAATTGTCCCTTTATCAACACCGTTACAACCACAAATCGTTTCATCATCTGCCATATCCGCAATTGATGTTGTTGCCTCTTCACCGCCTTTAGTGAGTAACGATACGAGTGTATAATCTTCTATCGATTCGCTTTTTTTCATCATGTTATAAAAGCGAGAGCCATCATCAATGTCACCATATAACACTGCACCGACTACATTGCCATCTTTTAAAAATACTTTTTTATAATTATTATCAACACTATTAAATATTTCAATCCCTTTAATTCCGGCATTTTCAACAATTTGACCAGCACTATACAAGTCACAACCAGAAACTTTTAATGATGTAAATGTAGTTGATCCTTTGTAGCCATTCGTTTCTTTATTCGTTAAATGATCTGCCAATACTTTACCTTGTTCATACAATGGCGCAACTAGTCCATAAACTTTGCCATTATGTTCTGCACATTCACCGACAGCAAATATATGATTGTCACTTGTTTGCATCACATCATTGACAACAATACCTCGATTAACGTCTAAACCTGCTGTTTTGGCTACTTCTGTATACGGTCTAATACCGACTGCCATAACAACTAAGTCTGCAGGAATCTCGCGTCCATCAGCTAATTTAACACCTTCAACATCATCTTCACCTAAGATTTCAGTCGTATTCGCTTGCATTTCAAACTTCATACCTTGTTTTTCTAAATCAGCTTTAAGCATGTTACCAGCTTTACGGTCTAACTGCACTTCCATCAACCACTCAGCTAAATGTAATACTGTCACTTCCATACCTTGATCTAATAAACCACGCGCACATTCTAAACCTAATAAGCCCCCACCTATTACTATCGCTTTCTTTTTCGTTTTAGCAATATCCATCATTTTTTCAGTATCATCAATAGTTCTCCAACCGATAACACTTGGTAATGTCGAACCTGGAACAGGAATGACAAATGCCTTAGATCCTGTCGCAAAAATCAACTTATCGTATACTACTTCAATACCATTAGCAGTAGTTACTGATTGATTCTCTCTATCCACTTCTACTACGGGGTCATTTGTAATTAACTTAATATCGTGTTCCTCATACCACTCATAAGGATTCATAATTGTCTCTTCAACAGTCATTTTATTTTGTAAAATATTTGAAAGCATGATGCGATTATAGTTAGGATAAGGTTCTTTACCAATTACTGTAATATCATATAAATCGTTGGCACGCTCTAATATTTCTTCGATTGTTCGAATGCCCGCCATACCGTTACCAATCATTACTAGTTTTTGCTTTACCATAAAATATGCCCCTTTACTACATAATATTTATTTCAAAAAGGTTTTAATGTCTCGTTTGTGCTTTTATATTTTTATTGGAGTTATTAAGTTTTCTAATCTATCTTTAATTATTCGCTTTAAAATTGGATCAAAGTTAATTGAAGGTGTCATGTGTATATCTGCGCTAATAGTCATGTCATTAATTTGCTGCCTTACTTTATTGACAAGTCGCCCGTCATATAAAAACAAAGGTACGACAATCAATTTTCGATATTGTCTAGCAATATCCTTTAAATCATGCATAAAACTAATTGAACCATAGAGCGTTCTCGCATAAGTTGGGTGATTAAGCTGCAACGTTTGGACACAGGCTTGTAATTCGTCATGTGCTTTTGTAAACTTGCCACTAATATTGCCATGTGCAACAACGACAATACCTACGTGTTGTTCTTCATCTCCTAGCGCGTCTTCAATACGTTGCATGATAATTTCTGTCATTAAAGGGTGTGTACCAAGTGGTTCGCTAACTTCCACCGTTATGCCTGGATACATTTGCTTCATTTCATGAACGATATTTGGTATATCTTTGAGGTAGTGCATCGCACTAAAGATAAGCAATGGTACTATTTTAAAATGTACAACCCCATTTTGAATCAACGTCATCATTACTTTTGCTAAATCCTGATGCTCACTTTCTAAAAATGCAATATCATAGTGATGTATATCATCTTTTACTAATTCAGAAATAAATGCTTCTAATGCTTGATTCTGTCGCCCGCGCCTCATGCCATGTGCAACAATGATATTCCCATTCACGTTTACCAACCCTTTCACACGTATTGTATACCAAATCACTTTATTTTTGTGAAAAGAATCACATTATAATGTAAAATCAGGGAATTCCCTGATGCCTGTAGTCATGCATATTCCTTATACATTTTTTATATTTCCTAAAATAAAAGGCGACCAATATATTAACACTTACTCAACATTCATTTGAGCAAGCATCAACACATTGGTCGCTTGTAGTGTATGTGATTATCTTAAAATGGTGGTTGTCCTAAGACAGATTCTTCAAACCGTTCAGGAATAAGAACTTTACGCATGATAACACCTAAATCACCATCATCATTCTCATGTTCACTATAAATTTCGTAGCCTCTTTTTTCATATATTTTAAGTAACCATGGATGCAATCTAGCAGATGTACCTAAAGTTACTGCAGCTGCCTTTAACGTGTCTCGTAAAAATGTTTCTTCAACATAAGTAAGCAATTGACTGCCATAGCCTTGGCCTTCATATGCCGGATTAGTCGCAAACCACCAGACAAAAGGGTAACCAGAAATACTTTTTAAACTGCTCCAAGGATATCTAACTGTAATGGTAGAGATAATTTCATCGTCAATAGTCATGACAAATGTAGTATTTTTATCTATGTTTTCTTTAACAGCATCTATATCTGCGTTGACTGAAGGCCAATCAATACCTAGTTCTCTTAGAGGTGTAAATGCTTCATGCATGAGTTGTTGCAACTTTTCTGCATCTTGTTCACTTGCGAGTCGAATCATTGTTTTTGTCATATTAGTCCCCACTCTTTTTTATGATGATTTAACCGTATTTTGTTTTTAAAATAATTATCCATCAAAGTGTACCAATAAATTTATCACATGTCAGAAAGGATGCTTCATATGAATACACCAATACTCGCATGAATCATATTAAAATTTACTCTCTAAACGTAAAAAACCATTCAAATACATGAATGGTTTAGAAGGATGATTCATTTCATTGTAACGCTATTTAACCACTATATCTTATTTATTGTTGCTCTAAACGATTACGCTTACCATTTAAGAAAGCATAAACGAGACCTACAAAAATACCGCCACCGACAAAGTTACCTAAGAAAGCAAAAACGATATTTTTTAAAACGTGTAACCATGAAACTGCATCAAGGTTAAAGAATACCATGCCTGCGTAAAGACCTGCATTGAACACAACGTGTTCATATCCCATGTATACAAAGACAACAACACCACAAGCTATGAAAAATGCCTTTGTTAAGCCGCCTTTGAATTGCATAGAAATGAAAATACCAATATTAATAAAGAAGTTACAGAAAATACCTTTTGTAAAAATATTCAACCATGTCGAATCAACAGTCTTTTTCTGAACTAAAGCTGTTAAAGCTTGTGTCATTTCAGGTGTCATGACATGTGCAAATTTCATTAAGAAAAATAGTACAAACCCACCTAAAATATTTCCTAAGAAACAATATAATAAAATCCAAGTCATCTTCTTAACAGAAACGACTTTATAATACCAGCCTACTGTAAAATACATGAAGTTACTTGTTAATAATTCAGAGTTAGTTAATACAACTAAAATCAAACCTAAACTAAATGCAATGGCTCCCATTAAATTGATGAGCCCATCTACATGAGTACTCGCAAACTGTGTCTTTATTCCGAACATAAATACGGTAACGATTGAGAGTAAAAATCCTGCCATCATTGCTTTAAGCATGTATCGGCCAGGTGTTTGCTGTACCATTACTTGCTTCATCTGTACTGAAGATGATATTGAATCAACAATTGCGCCTGTTGAATATGTATCTTCAACTGTTTTCTTATTTTCTATCACAGTACTTCCCCCATTTACTTTGATCAAATAAAATTCACTTTCTAATTATATTAGTAAATCAATGTAATTGATAGATTAAATTTCAGAAAAATCTTTTTATTGTCTCAAATATGTAGTTTTCTTTCATAAAAGCAGCGAGATAAATCGCGTGATTGGCTAATACCTTTGTACTTTAAGATATTACGACGCTCATTTTATCTCGCTTTGTTATCAAGCTATTTTTTATATTTTTTTAAGTTTGAAAAGAAATGTAAACCGTAGGCAAATACACTGTAACCAATTGCAGTTCGTAAAATAAACCTTATCCCTTTATTAGGTACACATTTTGACGTTACTGAAATAGAAGATAATAGTGTTGTAAAAATATATAATATTAAAACTTTGATATAACGTTCTACCATTGAATCATCCCTCATTTTTATAATATTACAAGATTATTATAAACCGAATGAAACAAAAAAGTTTTTACATATTTTCAACAACTTTATTTCAATAATGCATCAAGTTGATCTAAAGTTTGATTCATTCCTTCTTCAACACCCATTTCAATTACTTGTTGAGCTGCTTCTTTCGTTGGAAATGTGGAAATAGATGTCACAGTCGTCTCGGTTTTACTAGTTTCTGAAAATGATAAAGTTATGTTCATACTTGGCATTTTAGTATCTTTGTTGCCCTCTGATGTTGCAAATGAGTCAATGTATTCAATTAAATATGGGCGTTTAACCGCTTCGTATTCTACTAACGTATAGCTCGTCAGTGCAGGTGTTTTAATTGCATAAAATGCATCGCCACCAGTAATTGCATTAAAGTGAAATACTTTTGTGTTAGCTCCTTTTGGATGAAACCATTTTTCAAATAATTCTTTTTTAGTGTAAGCATCAAATACCTTTTCTATTGGCGCTTGTATCGTTCTTGAAAAAATAATTTTATTATCTTCAACTTTAATCGTCATCTACTCACTCCCTATTTTATATTTACTCATCTTAACATGCATTGAGTGATATATGTTATCAAATCATTTGTTAGAAACTATGGTAATATTAATCATTCCCTCTATTAAAAATGATAACTACAAAATAAAAAAGCACACTTTATTCAGCTATTAACAGCTGAATAAAGTGTGTAAACCTATTGAATTAATGTGCTAACATTTCTTCTTTAATTTGGTCTTTATTTAATTTTGAAGGATAGTACGTTGGCCAGTTATCCATTTCTTTTAATAACGCGTCATTATCATTACCCATGAAGATATGGAAGTGTTCTGCCTTTTTAGGCGCAATGTTGTGATCGCTAAATTGGATGAATTTCGGTAAATCTTTATCATTACCATCTACCAATTTAAACATAAATCTTACACCACGATTTCCTTTAGGATATTTCAATATTTTCTTACCATTGTATTCATATTTACCAGTATGTTTCTTACCATCTTTAGTAAATGTAATTTCATTTCCTTTTATATCAATGTTAGAAATATCAGTTTTATATCCTTTGTCATAATAAGCTTTTAAATCTTTTGCAGATTTCTTAGGATCATTTTCAGCTTTATGTTCCATTACTTCATCAAGCGTACCATCTTTTAAATATGGGTAAACAGATTGCCATTCACCAGCATAGTCGCTAAGTTCACGGTCTTTAACTTGTTCATCTTTAAAATAACCATCAGAAATCGCTTTGTCATGTTTACTTTCAGCTTTGTCGTCTTTCACTTTAATATCACTATCTAAAGCTTTGCCGATATTTTCAATATTTGTTTTCATTAATGATTGATAAGTGATGTTATCTTTTTTCTGTTGTTCTTTATTTAAAGATTCCATGTTATAGAATTTTAACGGTTTTGCATCTGTTTCTTTACGAATGGTTTCAGTCACTTTATTCGCTACGTTATCTTCATAAAGAATATATTTAGCATTACTATCTCTAATTTCTTTAACAATTTTCGTTAATTCTTTTTGTGATGGATCTTCAGCATTCATATTTTGAATACCTTTTTGTACAAAACCATAACGATCAGCTAAGTATCCGATTGATTCATGCGAAATGAATACCGCATTACCTTGCTTATCTTTTGTAACTTGCTTCATATCATTATCAAGTTTTTTAAGATCGTCGTTTAATTTTTTATAATTTTTCTCGTAATCATCTTTATGTTTTGGATCTTTTTTCACTAACTCGTCTTTAATTTCTTTAGCGAAAGTTTGGTTAATTTTAGGATCTAACCATATATGTGGATCATATCCGCCATGATGATGATGTTCCTCTTTTTCATGATCATGCCCCTCATGTTCATGTTCTTCACCATGCTCATGCTGATCAGTTAAAAGTTTTGATTTATCTAATTTATCTTCTAAAGATAACTTCTTATCTTTATCTTTGATTGTTGATGCTACTTTCTTAGCAACTGGATCTAAATTATCCCCTGTATACATAAACAAGTCTGACTTACTTGCACTTAAAATGTCTTTTTGCGTTGGTTCATAACTATGTAAATCTGTTCCTGCTGGATAGATTGACGATACTTTTACGTGTTTCCCACCAATTTGCTGTGCAAATGATTGTAATGGGTACACAGTCGTTTTAATAGTTACCTTACCATCTTTATCCTTCCCATCATCATTCCCACATGCTGCTAATGATAAAGTAATGGCTGGCACAAGAAGTAACATACCTAATTTCTTTTTCATAGTCACCCTCCTAAATAGTAATCTTTACGTTTTAAAATTATATACTCATGCTACTTAAAATACAAGCACTGTTTTTACAAATAATATAAAATCGAATCATACTTTAGGTATTTACCACCTTGCAATATATCTAATACATGACCATTGTACACATATGATACTGAAAGCTTTATTGTATTTACGAACGTCATAATGTAAAAAAAGACAATCTCTATCATATTGCTAATAGAAATTGCCTTATCATATTGTCCTAAAATAACTTACCCTAATTTTATAGTGTGATTTTTAGATTTAATAATGGTATTTACATGAGGCTATTTTTATATGATTGCCATCTACTGTATAAACAAGTCTATGTTCGTGATTGATACGTCTACTATAATACCCAGTCAGATTCGATTTTAACTTTTCAGGCTTACCTATACCTTTCAATGCACCATTTCTGTCGATACTTTTAAGTAACTCATTAATCTTCTTCACCATTTTTTTATCGTTCTGCTGAAAATACTCATAATCTTCAAAGGCTTGAGGCGAGAACGTAATATTTAACCTAGTCATTATACATTTATATCTTTCGTTACAGTTTTGCCACGTTCTAGATCTGCAATTGATTGAGCTAAGTGTTCAGCATTGTTTGGGTTCTGTTGAAGGTAAAGTGTTTCCATCATGGAGTTATAATCTGATTCTGACATGATTACTACGTTTTTATCATCAGTAGATGTTACAGTTACCATATCACTATCATCATTTACTTTTGTCATAAGTGCCTTTAAATTCTGTCTAGCGTATGAATAATTTTTAATAATCATATTTATCTCCTCCTTTTAACACATCTCAATTGTACAAATATTTGTACAATAAAACAAGAGATACAAAAAATTACTAACCAAGATTTTGCACGGGGATGAATCAATACCTATCCTATACTAATTCCCTACTAAACAATGTTTACAAAGTAATTTTCACCTATTTAAACTTCATACATTAAAAAGACAATCTCTATCATATTGCTAATAGAAATTGCCTTATTATATTGTCCTAATAAATTGATATCACTTACTCATCTCAACAATTAAGACTATTTAATTTTATCTTTTAATAACTTCTCATAATTTTCATAATCATATGGATCTTCGACTTTTTCACCATTAATAAATGCAGTTGGTGTCGTTTTTATATGATTATCTTCAGCTATTTTTTTATCTTTCTCTGCAGCTTTCCAAGACTTGCTATCTTTCGACTTGTAATCTTTTATAATTTTATTTTCCGTCTTTTTATCTAAATGAAGATTTTTAATTTGTTTATCTAATACTGCCTCTGTTAACCATTCTTTATTTTCATCTTGTTGCGCAGCAAATAGTTGCTTTTGAAAATCTAAAAATGATTTAGGTGCGTACATCAAAACTGCATGACTCGCACGCGAACCTACTATTGAATCTTTACCTAAGAAAGCTAAATTTACGAATTGATATTCCGCTTTGTGGTTATCTATATAATGTTTTCTTAATTTCGGCATAACCTTTTCGTCTAATTCTTTACAATAAGGACATTTATAATCCCCATAGATGACAATTAATGGCTTACCACTTTTCGTAGATGTCGTTGCTGATTCTTTTTTAGCGCAAGCTGTTAAAACTAACATGCTTACAATAAGTATAGTTATTAATTTTTTAGTCATAGTTACTCCTATTCATAGACTAGTTTCTTATATTTTCCTCTTGATAATCTGCTTCTTTTTGTTGATAGTATCGTCTAGAATCAAAATCCTTTTTATATGTCACATGTTTACCACTAAAATCGTAAGCAAAATAATGTACTTCATCATCATTACTCAACGGTTTATATGCTAAAATGATGATTTTATCCTTATCGTAGACATAAATATTAGCATCTTTGCGTTCAAAATGATCAACACGATCACCATTGCCATTTTTAGCTAGTTGCTCTTGCTTCTGATTTTGAAGTTTAACTGCTTCATCTATTTCTTTCACATATTTATCTTTACCGCATCCCACCATAAAGATAAGTAATAAAAATATTGTTATTACCAATCGCTTCAATACATCCACTCCTAATTTCATATCCAACTAACTTTCAATATATTTATTACTATACACCGTCTAACATCAACGCGCTACAACAACTGTTATGCATTTATTATAAAACAACAAATATATAATTGTTATGTATACTAACAAAAAATTATATTTAATTTTGCATGTGTGTTTACAATCATTTTTTGATAAAATGAAATAATAGCATTATTAATAAATTGAAATTTTGCAGTTCTATTCAGAGAGGGTAGGGATAAAAATGGACTTTGTAACTTTGACTTCAGAAGAATTCAATGAATTTACAACAAAGTATTTCTCACATTACACACAATCAGCTATTCATTTTGATAATCGAGTTGATTTAAAACGTGATGTGCATCTAGTGGGAGTTAAAGATGACAGCGGAGAAATAGTAGCAGCCTGCTTATTAACAGAGGCACGTACACTTAAGTTTTTCAAATATTTCTATACACATCGTGGACCAGTGATGGATTATACAAATCAATCATTAGTCTCATTTTTCTTTAAATCACTAACTTCATATTTGAAGAAACAAAATTGTTTATATGTACTTGTAGACCCATATTTAATTGAAAACTTACGTAATGCAGATGGCGAAATTATTAAATCTTTTGATAATCGCGCATTCGTCAAAATAATGTCATCATTAGGTTATAAACATCAAGGCTTTTCAGTTGGTTATGATTCGATGAGTCAAATTCGCTGGTTGTCAGTATTAGATTTAAAAGATAAATCAGAAGAGCAACTATTAAAAGAAATGGATTACCAGACACGACGTAATATTAAAAAAACATATGATATTGGTGTAAAAACAAAAACATTAACGATTGATGAAACACAAACATTTTTCGACTTATTCCATATGGCTGAAGAAAAACACGGTTTCAAATTCCGAGAGTTACCATACTTTGAAGAAATGCAAAACTTATATGGTGAGCACGCTATGTTAAAGTTAGCTTATATTGATTTGAACGATTATTTAAAGACTTTGCAATTAAAACAACAGCAATTAGCTGCTGAACTCTCAGGTGTTGAAGAAGCGTTAAAAGAGAGTCCTAATTCGAAGAAAAATAAAACAAAACGTACACAGTTAGAACAACAGCTAAATAGTAATAAGCGTAAAATCGACAATACAATCGAACAAATTGAACAAGATGGTGCAGTGTTAAACTTAGCCTCCGCATTGTTCATCTATAATAACCATGAAGTTTATTATTTATCGAGTGGTTCAAATCCTAAATATAATGCTTACATGGGTGCTTATCATTTGCAATGGGAAATGATTAAATTTGCCAAAGCGCATCATATCGATCGTTATAACTTCTATGGTATTACCGGAGACTTCTCAGAGTCTGCTGAAGACTACGGTGTACAACAATTCAAAAAAGGTTTTAACGCCCATGTTGAAGAGTATATTGGTGATTTTATTAAACCAATTAAACCAATGTTTTATAAAGTTCAACAGTATTTAAATCACAAACGCCATTAGTAGATTAATATGTTGTCTCGTAAACATAACAAAGAACCACACATCATGTTCATGGCAAATTCGCCATATTAACATAATGTGTGGTTCTATTTTATTAATCTTCATTTATTACATTTAAAAAACGTCTTAATTCTTCTGTTTTCGGACGATTGAATATATCTTCAGGTGCCCCTTGTTCTCCAATCATACCTTCGTGAATAAATACAATGTTATTCGATACTTCTTTAGCAAAACGCATTTCATGTGTCACAATGACCATTGTCATACCTTCATTTGCTAAATCTTTAATAACCTTTAAAACGTCATTCACAAGTTCAGGATCAAGTGCAGATGTTGGTTCATCAAATAACATCACTTTAGGGTTCATCGCTAATGCTCTCGCAATTGCAACACGTTGTTGTTGACCACCTGACAATGCATGTGGTCGTTGATCTTTAACATGTGTCAAACCAACTTTTTCAAGTAATTCCAGTGATTTTTCTCGTGCTTCAACCTTTTTCATCTTTTTAACGGTAATAAGGCCTTCCATTACATTTTCTAATGCAGTCTTATGAGGAAAAAGATTATAACTTTGAAATACCATACCAGATTGTTTACGAACTTCTATTTGTGATTTTTTGTCTTTAGATGTATATGTTTTGCCGTTAACATAAACAGTACCTTCTGTTGGAATTTCTAATGCATTAATCATACGTAACAATGTTGTTTTACCAGAGCCTGAACGACCAATTAAAGTTACAACCTCACCTTTATCAACAGATAAATCAATTCCTTTGATTACTTCAACATCATTAAATGATTTATGGATATTGTTCAATTGAATCATGAGCGATACCCTCTTTCAATATAAGATTCATAGATACCTTGGATAATTGAAATAATAAAGCATACCACCCAGTACATTAGCGCTACTAACACATAAATTGTTAAATATTCATATGTTGTAGACGCAACTTCTTGAGCTTTTCTAAACATTTCTGCTACTAAAATAAATCCTAGTAATGATGTATCTTTGATTAAACTTAAAAATGTATTTCCTAAAGCAGGAATAGAAACTCGAATTGCCTGCGGTAAGATAATACGTTGAACCGTTTGACGATATGTCATACCAATGGAATAAGCCGCTTCCGTTTGACCTTTAGGTATCGAAATGATACCACCTCGAATAATTTCAGAAGCATAAGCACCTACATTTAATGATAATCCAATGATAGCAGCAACCACAGGTGCCAATGTCCATTGATTGTCTGCGTCATTTGTTAGCAATCTACCTAATTCAGGAATACCATAAAATATGATAAACAATTGTACTATCATTGGTGTGCCTCGAATAATTGATACATAGACACGTGCAATACTTCTCAAAACTTTACTCGTTGAAATTCGCATCAATGCTGTAAATAATGCGATAATCAATCCTAATACAAATGTAACTAATGTAATTGGAATAGAATATTTTACTAAACCTTCGAGCATTGGCCCGAAAGCTTGTTTTGCAGCATCAAGTGCATGTAATTGTTCACTATTTAGATTTAGAAACATCTTGACCAAACCATTTCTTACCTATTTTAGCTAATTCACCGTTTTCCTCGATTTTTTTCAAGCCATCGTTGAATTTTTGAACTGTTTTGTCATCTACTTTTTTAGAAAATGCAAATGCAGATTTACTTTGTTCAGCATTACCTTTAATAGCTTTGATCTTAGCATTAGGTTTTTGTTTTTTATAATCTAAGTATGACAGACTATCATTAAATGTACCATCAACACGCTTAGACAATAATAAATCCATTGATTGATTAAAGCCATCAACTTTTGTAATATCAGCACCTTTGTCTTTAGCTAATTTACCGTAATTAGACGTAAATGTTTGTGCTAATTTCTTATCTTTAACATCATCAAAATCTTTGATATCTTTCTCATTTTCACGAATAACTAATACAGCACTAGAAAATGTGTACGGTGTTGAAAATTTATATTTCTTTTCTCTATCTGGATTAATACCAACTTGGTTCGCAATTACATCAAAACGCCCTGCATCTAGTCCTGCAAACATTGAATCCCAAGATGTTTCGTTAAATTTAAGTTTCAAACCTTCTTCTTTCGCCACTGCCTTAATAACATCGATATCATAACCAGTTAATTTACCATCTTTATCATGGAAACTAAATGGTGCATAAGTTCCCTCAGTGCCAACATTAATTGTCTTACTATCTTTACTAGCTTCCTTGTCTTTTGACGAATCATTACCACATGCAGCTAGTACGAAAACAAAAGCTATTATCACAAATAAAAGTCTTTTCATAGAATATATCTCCTTATTCTTATTATTCTAATCGGAATAAAAATATTTTAATCTGAAACGCGAGATAAGTCAATATGTTGAACTTTTGTTAAAAAGCGTTATATAGCTAACAACTTATCTTTATTGCTGTTGATCAACCTCTTTTTTCTTTCCTTGTAACATAAATGAACAAAAGAAACTAATAACTGTGATTAACATAGCAAATAAGAACCCGGCATGATAGCCATGTAACATAGAATCAATTTTAATTTGATTTATCATTTCGACTTTATTCAATCTGTGATAGTCCGATATATTAGGGGAAAAGTTTTTACTAGCATGAGATAAAATAGTAATTAAAATTGCTGTACCAATTGAACCAGAAATTTGCTGTACAGTGTTAGTCATAGATGAGCCATGTGCATTCATTTCAGGTGTCAGTTGATTCATTGTATGTGCCATAACCGGAATTAGTCCTAAAGCTATTCCCACCATTCTTATTGCATATACTGTTGCTAACATAATCGTAGATGTATGCTCATCCATGACTACAAAATAAGCAGTCGTAATAACTACAATAGACATACCTACTAATGCCAATTTTCTCGGGCCGAACTTTTCGTATAGCGCCCCTGAAGTCATTGACATAAATGCCATTACAATAGCACCAGGTAATAATGTCAAACCAGAATCTAAAGCTGAACGATTCAGTAAGTTTTGTACAAAAATTGGTAATATTGTTTCTGATCCAATCATCGAGACCATAGTGACACCCATAATAATAATACCAACAGTAAATTGTTTATTTTTAAATACCCCAAAATTCAACAATGGTATCGTTAAACGGTATTGACGCAATACAAATAATGCAACGAGTACAATACCACCAATCATTGCAATCAATACGATTAGATTATCAAATCCTTTTTCAGAAATTGAACTTGTACCGTATAACAATCCACCGAAACCTAGCACAGATAAAATAATAGAAAGCATATCTATAGGCACTTTGACATTTGTACCTACATTTTTAACTGTTTTAAAACCTACTAAAAACGTAATCGCTGCAATTGGTGCGACAACGTGAAATAATGAACGCCAATTTAAATATTCGACTAAATATCCAGATAAGGTCGGCCCAATAGCTGGAGCTAAACCAATCACTAGACCAAAAATCCCCATATATTTACCACGTTCATGCGGTGCGAAAATATCTAAAACTGTAGTCATCATTAGTGGCATCATAATTCCTGAACCTAATGCCTGAATAATTCGTGCGATTAGTAAAATTGAAAAATGTGGGCTAAATCCGCCAAGCAATGTCCCCACAAAAAAGATTAATATACCAACTAAAAATACTTGTCTTGTTGTATAACGTTGTATCACTAGTGCTGATAATGGAATAACAATCCCATTAGTTAATAAAAATGCTGTAGTCAGCCATTGTACTTGAGTATAAGAAATATCAAAATCTTCCATAATACTTGGTAAAGCTGTTACCAATAATGTTTCATTAAGTAATCCAAAGAAGCCGCCCATTAACATTGTTATAATCATCGTAAGCTTTTGTTTCTTCGACATTTAAATATATCCCCCCTCATTGCCTAAAATATATCCCGCAATTTTTAGACATTCGGCAATTATACCTATTTTTCAATAAATAAGCACGTCTTTATTCCAAAATTCACATAAAACGTAATGATTACTATTTACATTTAGATAATAATGAGGCATAATATATATACAAGGAGGGATAGAGATGAAATTAGATTTACAGACTGCTCGTCGTAATTTAAATAGCCCTAACATTAAAACAAGAAAGCGTGCTTTGAAAATTATTAAACAACATAAAAGAGCGAAATAATTGTTTTAATTTGACTATATTGTATATCTAACTATATTTTCGAGTATCCCTAGCTCGTCAATATATTTAACTCTATACTTACTATTTCCTTACATTACTTCACATATTTAAGAGCTGCATATACACTCACTCCTTGTGTACATGCAGCTCTTTTTTATAGGTAATATTTATCTATAACTTCTAAATCATCTGTTAATTCATAAACAAGCGGGGCACCTGTTTTAATTTCGTAGTTAATAATATCCTCATCAGAAACATCTTCCAAATATTTAATTAATGCGCGAATAGAATTTCCATGTGCAGAAACTAATACTGTTTGACCATCTAATAAGTATTGCGAAATATGATCTGTCCAAAATGGAATCACACGTACCAACGTATCTTTAAGGCTTTCTGAATATGGCATCATGCGCTTGTCTAAATGATTGTAACGACGATCAGCTAAGTAAGCTTCACGTTGTTCTTCAGTTTCTGCTGGCGGTTTTACATCATAAGAGCGGCGCCAAATGTGAACTTGCTCTTCACCAAATTCTTTCCTAGCATCATCTTTATTTAAACCTTGCAATCCACCATAATGACGTTCGTTTAGGCGCCAGCTTTTGTATACTGGAATCCATTGTTGTTTAGATTCAGTTAAAATATAATGCGTTGTATCTAAAGCACGTGTTAGTAATGATGTAAATGCTACATCAATAGCAATATTATTTTCTCTTATTTTTTCTCCTGCTCTAGTAGCTTCATTAATACCTAGTTCAGATAAATTAACATCTTCCCATCCAGTAAATAAATTTTTAGCATTCCATTCGCTTTGTCCATGTCGACATAAAATTAATTTTGGCATAACTAATAACCTCTTTCCTTTTATCTTAGGATGTTATTCTGGAAAAACTGAAATGATTTAAATTTTGTAATGAATCTTATGGTTTACTTTAAGATCAAAAATTTAAACCGATAGTTTATAGATATAGAATACATAAATTCTATTACCCATTTTCATTTATTTAATTCATAAACAAATAACTTCCTATTAACAAAACATATTATACACCTTTTCATTTTAATTTTCTAAGATTCTAAAAATATTTTTAGGTTACCCTAATTAAAACGGAAAGAAAAACACTTCAATAGATACAATTGTATCTATTGAAGTGTTTAAACTTTATAAATGATCCGGTTCAGGATGTACATATACTGAAGATATACCTTGCTTATGTAAATGATGTTCAACTTTATCACAAATTTGATGCGCTTCTACTAAAGATAAACGCGCATCCACAACAATTGTTACATCGATAAACACACTACTTCCGTGATATCGTCCTTTAATACTTTTAACATCTTGTACTTCATCAACTTCTAAAATATCGTTGCGATACTCTTCTAATTCTGTCTCGTTAAATCCATCACTCAACATAAATATGGCTTCCTTAAAAATACCGAAACCTGTATAAACAATTAATAAACCTAAAAGTGTGGCCAAAATAATATCGACAATTGGAAAGCCTATTTGTGTAAATATTAATCCAATTGCTGTTCCGATACTAACTAAACTATCAGATAGATTATCTTTTGCAGCTGAATTTAAAGAACTACTTTTCGTCTTTTTCGCTAAGCGTTGATTAATAATAAAAACAGCCAACATAACAAGACCACTGATTAAACTGATAATAATTGTTATTGCATTTGGCACAACATCATCTTCTTTAAATAGACGAGGTCCATTTTGAATAACTACCTGGATACCGACAAACATAATAACGAATGACACTAACAATGAAGATATATTTTCAGATTTCAAATGACCATATGGATGATTTCTATCAGCTGGTTTAATAGAAATTTTTAATCCAATGATAACTGCTAAAGATACAATAATATCTGTCATATTATTTAATGCATCTGCTCTAACTGCTGCAGAATTAAAGACAAAACCTGTCACATATTTAACTATGGATAAGATAATATATACGGTTAAACTTAAATAAGCACCACGTTGTGCCAATTTAAGATTTTCACTATGAGACATGTGTTGAACCACCTTGAATTAGTATAGTAACAATATTATGAATGATTCATTTTAAATTTACAACGTTTTTATTTTTTATAAATTTTTATAAAATTAATCTAATTATTTCTTTAGTATTCCCTAATAATTTTTTTAGCCTTTCTGCGAATTTTATGAGCTAGAAAGGCTTATGCATTAGTAGCGAAGCTATCTAATGCGTTCCTCTATTTTCTGCGAATTTTATGAGCTAGAAAGGTGCCTAACTTCCCCTATTTGTTAGAAAATATGTCAAAACTACATTCATTTCTATCCTCTAAAAACACGCTGAATATTCTGAATAAAAAGCTTATTTGGTTAGTTAACACAAGTTAATCGATTAGTTAACATTAGTTAATAATTAGTTAATTTCCTTTTGTATGTGCCTGTGATAAATTCTAAAAGCATACAATAAATTTAATATGTAAAAAGAAAGGGAATTAACATGAAAAACAAATACATCTCTAAGTTGCTAGTTGGGGCAGCAACTATTACTTTAGCTACAATGATTTCAAATGGGGAAGCAAAAGCGAGTGAAAATTCGCAACAAACTTCAACTAAGCAACAAACAACTCAAAACAATTATGTAACTGATCAACAAAAAGCATTTTACCAAGTATTACATTTGAAAGGCATCACAGAAGAACAACGTGACCAATACATAAAAACTTTACGCGAACACCCTGAACGCGCTCAAGAGGTTTTCAGTGAGTCACTTAAAGACAGTAAAAATCCTGAACGTCGTGTTGCACAACAAAATGCTTTTTACGATATTCATAATAACAAAAACTTAACTGAAGCTGAGAAAAATAATTACATTGCACAAATTAAAGAAAATCCTGATAGAAGCCAACAAGTTTGGGTTGAGTCAATCCAATCACCTAAAGCAAAAGAACGTCAAAACATTGAAAATGCTAATAAAGCTATCCAAGATTTCCAAGATAACAAAGCTCCACATGATAAATCAGCAGCTTATGAAGCTAACTCAAAATTACCAAAAGATTTACGTGATAAAAACAACCGCTTTGTTGAAAAAGTTTCTATCGAAAAAGCAATCGTACGTCATGATGAGCGTGTGAAAGCTGCAAATAATGCGATTACAAAATTAAACGAGAAAGATTCTATTGAAAATAGACGTTTAGCACAACGTGAAGTTAACAAAGCTCCTATGGATGTTCAAAAACACCTACAGAAACAATTAGACGTGTTGGTAGCTCAAAAAGATGCTGAAAAGAAAGTGGCGCCAAAAGTTGAGGCTCCTCAAATTCAATCACCACAAATTGAAAAACCTAAAGCAGAATCTCCAAAAGTTGAGGTTCCTCAATCAAAATTACTAGGTTACTACCAATCATTAAAAAATTCATTTAACTATGGTTACAAGTATTTAACAGATACTTATAAAAGCTATAAAGATAAATATGACACTGCAAAGTACTACACTGATAAATATTTTAAATATAAAGGTACAATAGATAAAACTGTACTATCAGTTTTTGGTAATGGATACAAATCATACATCCAACCATTAAAAGTTGAAGATCAAAAAAATTATGTATCTAAATCATATGCACAAGTAAGAAACTATGTAACTGAAACTTTAAACACAGGTAAAGTATTATATGCATTTTATCAAAATCCAAAAGTAGTTAAAGCTGCTATAACTACAGCTGAAACAGCAACATCATTCAAAAATATCTTCCCTAGTCTTACATTAATTTTTAAATAATTTTCGTATTAAAATATCCGTGAAAAAGAACCGTTGTTCCTAAAATGAATCAACGGTTCTTATTATTATTTATATTAAAACCTTCGATATCCAGTCCCTATTTGTCAAACTCATCATTTTCCCTTTTTACTATGTTAAATAAAAATTTCTTCATTAACGAATAGTTTATATTTTCGTTGAATTCACTCAACTTTATTAACAATGTATCACTACAAATTATGTCACAATCTTCCCCTCTTTAACTTCATTTATTAAAAGAATAGTTAAATCAATCTTACAAATCTTAGTTGCACCGCTATATAAAGTTCTATGCCAAAAAATTTCCTCAAATACAAATAAACAGTAAAACATCATTTGCCAATGATTAAAAGCGCCTTTACATATATATTAATAATAATTAACTGTTAACAAATAGTTAATTTGAAAACGCTTACCAATAGATTATTCTAAATATGAAAGAAAAATCAAATAGAAAGAATGTGATTTCTATGATAAAAAATAAAATATTAACAGCAACTTTAACTGTTGGTTTAATCGCTCCTTTAGGCAATCCATTTATAGATATTTCTAAAGCAGAAAACAATATAGAAGATATCGGTAAAGGTGCAGAAATCATCAAAAGGACACAAGATGTTACTAGTAAGCGGTTGGCTATAACACAAAATATACAATTTGATTTTGTAAAAGATAAAAAATATAACAAAGATGCCTTAGTTGTAAAGATGCAAGGCTTTATTAGTTCTAGAACCACTTACTCAGATTTAAAAAAATATCCTTATATTAAAAGAATGATTTGGCCATTCCAATATAACATTAGTTTAAAAACAAAAGATCCTAATGTTGATTTAATTAATTACCTACCTAAAAACAAAATAGAATCAGCAGATGTGAGCCAGAAATTAGGCTATAACATTGGTGGTAACTTCCAATCAGCACCATCAATTGGTGGTAACGGTTCATTCAACTATTCTAAAACAATTAGTTATAATCAAAAAAACTATGTTACTGAAGTAGAAAGTCAAAATTCTAAAGGTGTTAAATGGGGCGTTAAAGCAAATTCATTCGTTACACCAAATGGTCAAATATCTGCATATGATCGTTATTTATTTGCACAAGACCCAACTGGACCATCAGCAAGAGACTATTTCGTTCCAGATAACCAATTACCACCGTTAATTCAAAGTGGCTTTAATCCATCATTTATTACAACATTGTCACACGAAAAAGATAAAGGAGATAAAAGTGAATTTGAAATCACATATGGTAGAAACATGGATGCCACATACTCATATGTGACAAGACATCGCTTAGCCGTAGATAGAAAACATGACGCTTTTAAAAATAGAAACGTTACAGTTAAATATGAAGTGAACTGGAAAACACATGAAGTAAAAATAAAAAATATCAATCCTAAATAAACATATAACAATATGACAATCCTGAGACACTTCATACTTGTCTCAGGATTTTTTACTTATTACATCCTACACTGATAACAAGTAATGTTACACGACATTAAATTTAGTAATAACAACTGAATCGCATGAAAATTTACTTTCTCATCATAGTAAAAATACACAGAACACAATGAAATTATTTAACTTAAACCCTTAAATAATTATTCTCAAGTTAATAAATAATTAATTGTTAAAGATAAATAAACAGAATTGTAAAACCCATTATTTAACTTTTACAAACATTGAATCAAAAAACTAAATGGACATTCGTGAAAACGGTTACTATCAAAAGTTAATAATCATCAACATTATCAATGGTTTAATAACTTATTTTCACTCAAAATTAGCTTTTGGCATTTCAATTAAAAAGACCCTATTGAACGGAATTTCAGGATTTTAAACAGCATTTCAAAATAGTTGATATAGGTCAATTGTTAATGAACAGTTAATTAAAATAACGCCCAAAATATATTATTATTTAATTAAGTTAAATAATAATATAGAAAGAAAGTGAAACTTATGCTTAGAAATAAAATATTAGCTACAACTTTATGTGTAAGCTTACTTGCCCCTCTTGCCAATCCGTTATTCGAAAACGCTAAAGCTGCTAACGATACTGAAGACATCGGTAAAGGAAGTGATGTAGAAATTATCAAAAGGACAGAAGATAAAACAAGTAATAAATGGGCCGTGACTCAAAATATACAATTCGACTTTGTGAAGGATAAAAAATATAACAAAGACGCATTAATTTTAAAAATGCAAGGATTCATTAGTTCTCGAACAACATATTACAACTATAAAAATACGGATCATGTTAAATCTATGCGTTGGCCATTCCAATATAATATTGGGTTAAAAACAAATGATCCAAATGTTTCTTTAATAAATTATCTACCGAAAAATAAAATAGAATCTACAAATGTGAGTCAGACATTAGGATACAATATCGGTGGTAAATTCCAATCTGCACCATCACTTGGTGGTAATGGTTCATTTAACTATTCTAAATCAATTAGCTACACACAACAAAATTATGTCAGTGAAGTAGAACAACAAAACTCTAAAAGTATTTTATGGGGTATCAAAGCAAATGCATTCACCTCTCCATCAGGTCAAAAATCAGCATTCGATAGCGATTTATTTGTAGGCTATAAACCACATAGTAAAGACCCTAGAGATTACTTTGTTCCAGATAATGAACTACCACCTCTAGTACAAAGTGGTTTTAACCCTTCATTTATCGCAACAGTATCTCATGAAAAAGGTTCAGGCGACACAAGTGAATTTGAAATCACTTATGGTCGAAATATGGATGTCACACATGCCATTAAAAGATCGACTCATTATGGTAACAGTTATTTAGATGGCCATAGAATCCATAATGCATTTGTGAATAGAAATTATACTGTGAAATATGAAGTTAATTGGAAGACACATGAAATCAAAGTGAAAGGACAGAACTGATATGAAAATGAATAATATAGTCAAATCATCCGTTGCTACGTCCATGGCATTGCTATTACTTTCAAATACTGCTAACGCTGAAGGCAAAATCACACCAGTAAACGTCAAAAAAGTCGATGATAAAGTTACTTTATACAAAACAACAGCAACAGCAGACTCCGATAAATTTAATATTTCACAGATTTTAACATTCAATTTCATTAAAGATAAAAGTTATGATAAAGATACTTTAGTACTTAAAGCTACTGGAAATATTAACTCAGGTTATGAAAGACCAAACCCTAAAGACTACGACTTTTCAAAAATATATTGGGGCGCTAAATACAATGTATCTATAAGCTCACAATCTAACGATTCAGTAAACGTCGTTGATTATGCACCAAAAAATCAAAATGAAGAGTTTCAAGTTCAAAATACTTTAGGCTATACATTTGGTGGTGACATTAGTATCTCTAATGGCTTATCTGGCGGACTGAATGGAAATACGGCTTTTTCTGAAACAATCAATTATAAACAAGAAAGTTACAGAACTACTTTAAGTCGCAACACAAATTATAAAAATGTTGGCTGGGGTGTTGAAGCACATAAAATTATGAATAATGGTTGGGGACCTTATGGACGTGATAGCTTCCACCCAACATATGGTAATGAACTCTTCTTAGCTGGCAGACAAAGCAGCGCAAACGCTGGTCAAAACTTCATAGCACAACACCAAATGCCATTATTATCTAGAAGCAACTTTAATCCAGAATTTTTAAGCGTACTATCTCATAGACAAGATGGAGCTAAAAAATCTAAACTAACTGTAACTTACCAACGCGAGATGGACTTATACCAAATTCGTTGGAATGGTTTCTACTGGGCAGGCGCGAATTATAAAAACTATAAAACAAGAACATTTAAATCAACATATGAAATCGATTGGGAAAATCACAAAGTGAAATTATTAGATACAAAAGAAACTGAAAACAATAAATAGCTAGTCAAACACGGTCGACACCAGTAATTGTGACGACCGTGATTTAATTTATTACCTTAGTAAGACTGCAATTCTTTTTCTCAATGTGATATATAAAGGAATAGCTACAGTTAAAGTGAATATTACTCCTGGAATCGCGTTTAATAATACTGCCCACACAGGTAAATTTAAAATAATTGATAATAGTAGTCTAGATACCAAACTGCCTAATACACTTGCTAAAACTAATGATAGAACATTTATTTTCAATAAATAAATAACTGCAATAGCTATAACTCTAAATATAATAGAAATGATCACATTAATTGGATTAAATACGCCAAATACCAGCAATAATATGCTTGATAAAAGTCCGCCTAAAAAGTACTTTTTAATTCCAAAGAAAGCTAATATTAATAATGCTGCCGGTGCAGATAATTGAAAGTCTAATCCTGGTATAATGGATGGTATTTTCAAAACTGCAAAAATGGTTAAAATCGCAGCAATGACACTAATTTGAGTAATATCTTTTGATGTCATACTAAAACCCCTATACCTTTTTATAAATAACTTGCTTCGGTGTGCTTTCTAAAAATGATATATAATGATTTAAATCAATACTATCGTCTACAAATATTATTCTACCTCCATATCTCGTATTAACTGGTTTAATATCAAATAATCGATGGTAACCAATTTTAGCAGACGCAAAATAACCTGTCGTATACGTTAAGTCATCCGACACACAAAGTTCTCCTTTGACATACGGATGCGCACTGATACAACTAGCAATAGCTAAGGCATCAATCACTCTTTCATTAAGATCACCTTTATTATTTATATCTTCAAACGAAAAGTGTGTTGCCCTAATCCCCCTTTGTCCAAATGAATCTAAACGTTTACCAGACGTAGTAGACAGAATAATAGCTCCTTTATAAACCGTTTCATTTTTAATATATGTCATCCCTTGATTTAGCGCTTGTTCAGTGATACCACATTCCTGTGTTAAATTTTGGAGATTCTCTTTATCATCCTCAATAATAGGCAATGCTTTTATTTGTTGAATCGGTTCCACAATTTTTTGGATTTTTATATTGAGAAAATCCGGTTGCCCATTTTCATGAAAAAAACCTTTATTATAAAACCTTTGTATCGTCTGTTCTATTTTGTCAAACTCACAAATCGTTTCAGCACCACTAATATGAACATCTTGATTGCTAGAACGCATTTTTATACTATACATGACGATCACCTCAATATTCTTGATACAAAATTTCAAACAACCTATCTACATCTTGTTCAGTATGAAAATACGATAATGATATTCTTAACATCGGCTTAGTAACAGTTGGATACCTTAAATAACTTGTAAACATATGATGATTTAATAATGTTTGATGAATATTCTGCGCCGCTTCTAAATCATCAAACTCCAAAAACTTAATCGGTGATTTTGAACTATTACAATCAACATTGAGTGCTTTTAACTTTTGATTAAAATATTCACTCAAACTATTTAATTTAGCGCGTCTATCATCAGCATCTATTAACTTTTCAATATTTCTTTTTATAAAATACAAATTATAAATTGGCAAACTACTTGAGTAGATAAGTGGTCTGCCGTGATTAACTAACATATCCTTCACATCATTTGGACTCAGGATCACACCCCCGTAAGCACCACATGCTTTAGATAAACTAGAAGTGAGTATGTCTATGTCTTGATAGTTTGAATAATTCTCTATTCCAAAACTATGTGAAACATCAAGTATCAGTATTGCGTTATATTTATACTTTAATGAGACTAATTGCTCAATATCCACAACGTCTCCATTAGTTGAAAACACACTATCAGATATGATTATTTTTTGTATATTTTGATTAGGGTATTCAGCTAACCTTTTTTCTAAATCAGCAATATCTAGATGCGCATATATTACTTTTTCTAAACCACTTAACTTAATACCGTCAATAATACTCGCATGATTTTCTTGATCTGAAAACACGACACAACGTGTATTTTTGAAAATATTAAATAACGCCAAATTAGCATCATAACCACTATTAAAAATAGTACATGCACTATATCCGAGCCAGTCTGCTAACATTGCTTCAATCTCTTCATAAGTTGCCGAATTTCCACTAATCAATCTTGAACTTGATAAATGATAACTATACTTCCGCATAAATCTTTCGAAATCATCCTTATCAAGTGCTATTTGCCCTAATCCTAAATAATCATTAGAAGTATAGTTCGTCCATCGCTTATTTTCTACTTCGATATACTGCTTATCTAAATACCCTACGGATTTAAGCGACCGATACACCCCTTTCTGTTGTAATAAATCAATTTGATCTTGAAACATCATTCTTGCTTTCCTTATTTTCACAAGTTCCATAATCTATTTCAAAGCCCAAATCATTAATCATGTCGTAGTCTAATTGATTAGGTTGACCGCCAGTAATTAGATAATCACCGACAAATATTGAATTCGCCGCTTTTAATGCTAATGGCTGTAACGAACGTAAGTTGACTTCTCTTCCTCCAGCAATTCGAATTTCTTTCGTAGGATTAATTAATCGGAATAATGCTACGATTCTCAAACATTTCATTGGTGTTAAATCATCCATGCTTCCAAACTTTGTGCCTTTGATTGGATGCAAAAAATTAATCGGAATACTGTCGGCATCCATTTCTTTCAAAGCAAATGCCATATCAACAATATCTTGATTAGATTCTCCCATACCACAAATCACGCCAGAACATGGTGATATATTATTCGCTTTCATTAGTTCTATCGTATCTGTTCTATCTTTATAACTATGCGTTGTCACGACGTTATCATGGTAATTTTCACTTGTATTAATATTATGATTATATCTATCTACACCAGCTGACTTAAGTTTCTTTGCTTGTTCGTCATTCGTTAATCCTAAACATGCACATATTTTCAGTTGTGGGTGTTGAGATTTAATCGTTCTCACAGTGTTACTAATATGATCAACTTCTTTATCGCTTGGTCCTCTACCACTCATAACAATACAATATGTCCCGATATGATTATCATGTGCCACCTTTGCACCATCAATAATTTGTTCCTCTGGAATTAAAGCATATCGCTGTTTTTGCTTAATATCTCGTGATTGTCCACAGTACCCACAATTCTCAGGACAAATACCACTTTTAGCATTTAAAATCATGTTTAATTTTACTTTCTTACCGAAATAATGTTTTCTTAAAATATACGCCTCATTTAATAAATCTAAAGTATCAATATTAGTATCTTCATAAATTTTCAATACAGTATCTTTTGTTAATTGTTCCCCTTGTAATATGCGTTTAGCCAATTTCATATTAACACTTCCTATCTAGTATGTTATGTATTGCCTTTTTAAAAATACGTACCATCGTTTTCACTTCTTTATTTGACATACTTAACACTGGCACAAACGTAATGACATTTTCTAAATTTCTAATCATTAACCCGTTTTCTTTACAACTCCGTACAATACGTTCAACTTTTTCAATTTCTAACGGTGTTTTACTATCTTTATCTACAACCAGTTCAACACCAAACATTAAGCCTCGTCCTCTTACATCACCAACATTTCGATGGCGTTTCAATGTTTGTAGCTGCTTTGCAAGTGTTGATGATGTTTTTTTAATATGTGACAACAAATTACGCTGTTCATAAAGTTTTATATTTTCTAAAGCAACTGTACAAACGATTTGATTTCCAGTGTATGTATGACCATGGAAAAAGGTATTCACACCGTGCGAATCACTTAAAAATGCATCGTATATTTTTTGAGATGTCAATGTAGCTGCAAGTGGTAGGTAGCCACCTGTAATCGCCTTACCTAAGCACATAATATCGGGTTGAACATCTTCATGATTACATGCAAACATCTTACCAGTTCTTCCAAAACCAACAGCTACCTCATCACAAATTAATAAGACATCGTATTTTTTACACAATTTCTCGACTTCTTTTAAAAAGCCTTTAGGATGAACAAATAAGCCTGTTGCACCTTGAATCAATGGTTCCAATATTAACCCTGCGATTTCATCATTTCTTTCAATTAGAATCTGCTCTATATTTGCTAAAATTGCTGTCATCATTTCTTTTTCAGTATCATAATTACTGCGATAGAATGACGGACTTTCTACTTGAATATTCTCAAATATTAAGTCTTTAAATATTTTATGAAATGTCTTGATCCCCCCAACACTTACCGCGCCGATCGTATCGCCGTGGTAGCCATGATTGAGCGTAATAAATTTATTTTTCTTAGCATATTTCTCTCTATCAATATTTTTCCAATATTGATATGCCATTTTTATTGCGATTTCAACTGACGCACTACCCGTATCGGAATAAAAAACTTTTCTAAGATTACTTGGAGTGATTTCGATTAATTTTTCAGCAAGTTCGATTGACGGAATGTTTGACGACCCTAAAAGCGTTGAATGTGCAATTTTATTGAGTTGCTTCTTAATTACCTTATTCAAATACTTATTATTATGGCCATGCACATTGACCCATAACGATGCATAACCGTCTAAATATTTATTACCATTCGTATCGTAAAGGTAACTTCCCTTTCCTTTTTCAATGATGATAGCTTCTTCTTTACTATATACACCCATTTGTGTAAATGGATGCCAAACATATTCTGAGTCTTTTTGTTTAAGTTCTTGTGTATAATTCATTTTTAACTCCTATTAATTGTTTTAAAAATGCTTCTGAGAAATTTTCATACGTGGCATGTTCTTCAAACGTGTACACCGTTTTATTTGTTAATTTTTCAATTGTAATTTGATTGTCTTTTTCAATGTAATTATCTGTGTATCGATTCATGATTAAAAAGTTATACAGTGATACATGATGGTCAACATAGTTTTGATGAACAATCGCATCACTGATGGCACCTAGTTTTGATGGCAGAACACTGATGACACAATCTGCACAATCATTAATAAGATCTTTAGTCATATAGAAATCATTTGTACCTTCATATATTGGCACGCCAATTCCTCCGGCACCCTCAATTAAGATAAAATCAAATGCATTATCTAAATCATTTATTTTATCTAATACATATTGTTTATTTAGGAAGGTTTTATTCGCCATTTTAAATGCTAAGTGTGGTGATACAGGTTGCTTAAATGTATAAAGCGACGTTGTATCATAATTCAAATCACATTCATTTTTAAACACTTCTAAATCTGGAAACGTTCCATCCTGAAGTTCTTCAGTTTGAAACGGTTTAAAAATACAAACACGATAGCCAAGCTTTTTCAAAGCATGATATAAGTGCTTTGTGACATAAGTTTTACCTATATCTGTATTCGTACTTGTTATAAAAATCCTCATAAAAAAGACACCTCCACTTAAATGTAAACTTTTATAATTAATAAGTTTACATTTAGGGCGAGCATTTTTCAAGAAAACATGAATTTAAACTTCTCTGTATAACTATAAATTTCGTCAAAAGTTTGACTTTCCTATTGAAGTGGCATAAAACTTTGAACTTAGTTTGTTAAGTACAAAAAATGATTCGATAAAATATGTCAGTTGAAATTAATAATCACATTATTTCTTATAAAAAGAAACCCTATCTTTATCATATTCTTAAACGATTCATTAATTGTAATAATACGTTTCGCACCTTGTTCATCAATGCTATAATTAGTTACATAATAAATTGAACATCTAAATAAATCCCCTCACTATTGCAGAAGTGAGGGGATTTATTTAGATGTTGGTTATTTGTCACTTTTTTTATTTCCACATTAACGATTCCATACTAAACAATCATTTATAATTTCCAGCCTGCTGACTTCCTTTTTATTGTCATAAAGTCTTGGTACATTCCTGGTTGTTGAATTAATTCATCATGGCTTCCTTTTTGAATTATTTCACCATCACTGAGTACGATAATCTGATCTGCATTTTTAATAGTTTCTAGTTTATGCGCAATTGTAATCACGGTTTTACCTTTACTTAATTCATCAATTGCATGCTGAATGAGATGTTCATTTTCAGGATCAATACTTGCAGTTGCTTCATCTAAAATAATGATTGGCGCATCTTTCAAAATTGCTCGGGCGATAGATATTCTCTGTCTTTCTCCACCAGATAAATTATTGCCCTTTTCATTTAATACTGTTTTATATCCTTCAGGCAACTTCATTATGAAGTCATGACAACATGCCTGTTTTGCTGCACGAATAACTTCTTCTTTCGTCGCATCTGGATTGCCAAATAATATGTTATTTTCAATCGTATCATTAAATAAATATACCTTTTGAAATACTGCACTAATTTGTGACATCAGTGTCGTTAATTTCAAATCTTTAATGTCAATACCACCAATACGTATAAATCCATCATTAACATCATAAAAACGTAAAAGTAAGTGACACAAAGTAGACTTACCACTTCCAGATGGACCGACGATAGCTGTTGAAGTATTTGAAGCAATGTCAAAACTTACATCCTTTATCACTTGCTTGTCATCATATGAAAAATTCACATTTTCAAAAGCAATATCATCATTTTCAACTGTTAAATCTTCCCCCTTCTCATCTAACTCAGGCGCACTTTTAATCTTTTTGATCTCATCTATTGTCATATCAATTATTTCAAGTACATGTGCTGCACTATTAATGTTTTCAATACTATCAAAAATAACAAATGAAAAAATTGAAATCATAATGAAGGTAGGTAAATCAATACTATTATGTATAAATAATAAGCAGGCCACCAATACAATCAATATCGAAATGACTTTCAAACTAAGTAAATGTAATAGATTAAATGGAATGTACTGCATTTCAATTTTTGTATTAACACGTTTACTCTCATTAACAGCTCTATTAAAGCTTCTAAGACTTGTATTTTCTTTCGAGAATGATTTAATCACTTGAATGCCACGGATAACTTCGACCACTTTTTCAATTAGTTGATTTTGTGCATAATGATACGTTGGTGCATTTTTTCTACTCTTGTTTTCCAATAATTGAACAGCTAAAAATGATAATAATACACCAATGAATGCTAATAATGCTACTTGCCATGATACGACCAATAAAGACAAGATAAGTACTGAAATTAATATGTATCCATTAATAACAATATCCACCATTTTCATGGCAAAGGTTTCTAGAAACGTTAAATCCGTAGTAACAATAGTAATTAACTCATTTGAGTGATGCGTATTAAAATATCCTAAAGGAACGTTTTTCAATTTATCACCAATATTTAAACGTTCATTTGCACTCATTTCATAAGCGATACTCTCCTGATTTTTACTTTTATAATATGCTGTAATAAATCGACCAAGAACTAACAAAATCATGATAATTACAATATTTAATATATCTTTCCCATAAATAGGTTTATGAGATACTACATTGTTAAATATTTGTGCCGCTAAAAAAATAGGCATCGCAATGAATATGGCATTTAAAAATGACATGATAAAACCTAAAATCATCCTTATTTTATATGGTGATGCCCAATTTAAAATCTTAAATGTTATCCTAAACATGTTTAACCTCCTTTACCCATCAGCTTAATTATTTTCGGTATTAATACCCCAATCTTTGGTATGCATGTGCATATCCCACATATTTTTATAATGAGCTTCTAATTTTAGCAACAATTGATGTGATCCTCTTTCCAAAATTTGATGATTGCCTAATACAATAATTTGATCTGCATGTTGAATGGTAGATAAACGATGCGCGATAACTATAAGTGTTTTATTTTGTGTCAACACACTTAATGCTTTTTGAATTTTTTGTTCACTATCTGGATCGACGTAAGCAGTAGCTTCGTCTAACACAATGATAGGCGCATCTTTTAATATCATTCTGGCAATAGTGACACGTTGTCTTTCCCCACCTGATAACTTATCTCCAACTGAACCTACATTCGTATCGTATCCCTCTGGTAACTTTTCGATAAATTCATGACATTGCGCTAACTTGGCTGCTTTTTCAACCGCATCATCACTAGCTTCTGGATTACCTAATTTAATATTTTCTTTAAAAGTAAGATTTAATAAGAAGTTATCTTGTCCTACATAACCAACTAAATTATTAAGTAGCTTTGGTTCTATATTTTTTATGTTTACATTACCAATCGTGATATCTCCAGTCGTCGCATCCCAGTAACGTGATATGAGCTTAGCTATAGTTGACTTCCCGCTTCCAGATTCTCCAACAATCGCCGTGAAATGATTTTCTGGTACCGTAAATGATAAATGCTTAAACACCATTTCATCCTTATCATTTGTATATGAAAAGCCAACATTATTAAACGTAATTTCATAACTTTGAGGTTCCATAAATTGTGATGACAATGCTAACTCTTCTAAGATTAATATTTGATTTACTTCAGTTAACGCATATTGAATTGATTTTAAATGATTCACATAATTAGTAAAATTCTTAATCGGTGCTACCACACCAAGAGATAATACTATACAAATAAAAAATTCTGCATAATTTAATTGGTTGATAGATATCAAATACATACCAACAGGTAGAATGCCTAAAAACGTCGAAGGTAATACACTTGCACCTAAATTCATATATCCCCATGTATTTTTAAACCAATTTAAAGTATGTATTTTATAATTATCTACTGCATCTTTATATTTTTTATACGAGCTTTGAGATTGATTAAATGTTTTAATCACCTCAATGCCTTCTATATATTCGACAATGGCGCTATTCATATAATTATTCGATTGCATTTGCTTTGCATATGTCTCATTAAATCCAGACATTAATTTGTTAAAAGCAAACACTGCAATTGGTATCGTTACTAATAAAGCACAAGCCATACGCCAATCAATGAACATAATATATATAAAGATAGCAACTGACAAAAGTAAGTTTCCAACAATTTCAGGAATCATATGTGCTAAAGGTAATTCTATTGTTTCAACCTTATCGACAAATATATTTTTTAATTCACCTATTTTCTTAGATTCCACTACTCCTAAAGGTAGACGCATTAATTTTCGAGCTAACTTTTTACGAATATCGGACAAAATCTCATAGGCCATAATATGTGATAGCATCGTTGACGCTCCAAAACAACATGCTTGTATAATATAAGCAATTAAAGCAATCAATATATAAACCATAATCAAATTAATCGTATATGTATCATTAATCATCATTAAAATAATTTTAAATACTGCCCAATAAGGCACTAATCCAGAAAATACACTAATGATAGACAACAAAACTGACAACATAATTTTCCATTTACTATCTGAAGCAAATCCACTGAGTATCTTTATCCAATGTGTCTGATTGTTCATCGTATCCATAACTCCTTTTAATTAATAACCTAAATTAAGTTATTTATATTATTTATTTCGCTAAATGATGCATAAAATATAAATTTGTTATTTGTTAAAATTTAATACTTATTACAAGTACATCATATATCAGTTGATAACGATTATCAATATCACATAAATTTGTGACACATTCCCTTTAAAACTCACATGAAAATGAGACAAAAATGATAAAGAACCACTAATGATTTATTATGTAGTGGTTCTTACACATTAGCTGTGGCTAATGTGCACTTAAAAATAGGAATATATGAGCAACACTCATGTATAAGAAATACTAATTTCTAAAGAAAAAGTATATCTTTATCGTTGTTTCCCCAACTTGCATTGTCTGTAGAATTTCTATTTGAAATTCTCTATGTTTAGGACTCTCCGCACCCTAACTTGCACATTATTGTATGCTGGCTTTCCATCAGCTTCTGTGTTGGGGACCGCCCCCCCTATAAGCTTGACTAGAATTGGAAAATCTAGTTACAAATGTATTTTCATTCAGTCAACTACTGCCTTTATAACATTGTAAAGCCTAGGACATTCTGATTTGCTCCCTATAATTATTTATTCTCTATATCTAATGATCCTATGACTCAACTATTAAATCATTTTTCAAAATACTTAATTCTAATATAATTAAATTCATTAATTGTAATATTGTAAAAATACATTGCATACCTTGTTCATCAATGCTATAATTAGTTACATAATAAATTGAACATCTAAATACACCAAATCCCCTCACTATTGCCGTAGTGAGGGGATTTATTTAGGTGTTGGTTATTTGTCACCTTTTTTATTGCTGCGCGTTCGTAACCAATGTGCAAAAAACGCAACAAGACAGCCGCTTATAGCTGAAGTCATGATGTTAATTAATAAATTGAACATCCGTCATACACCTCCTCTCTGCGTTAAAGTAACGCCCGAGATGTTAGGCGACTATTATATTATATCATTTATTTATTATATTTCACGCAATATTAAAGCTCAAGCAAAGTATTTTTAGTGGTTTAGTATACTTTAATTGCTTTCTTTTAAAATCCATTTAGATAATACAAATGTGATGGGTATCGTAATAATTAAACCTGCAAATGGTGCAATTTCCGCTGGCAAATTTAGCCAGGATACAAAAACATATAATAAAACTGTTTGTAAGCCTACGTTGACAATCTGTGTAATTGGAAAACTAATGAATTTTCTCCAAGTAGGTTTTACCCTGTAAACAAAATAACAATTCAAATAATACGAAATCACAAAAGCGACTATAAATCCGGTAATATGACTAATCATATATTCAATGTGTAATAATTTTAACAGCAATAAATAGACAATATAATAATTCAACGTATTAATGCCACCAACAATGATAAATTTTAAAATTTCAGCATGCGTTTGTGTCAGTTTCATATGTGTAACTCCTCAACATTAAAATATATGTATAACTACGTTCTCCAACATACTCGAAAATGCGTGCCAATACGCTTCTATTCAAATATGCTTACTTCAATTTTCATACCCTTTCACAGCAAATTTAGTCCCTTTCCCCTCATTCTTATATGCCATTATAATGCAACTAATTTATCGCGCGGCTCATTAGCGCTATGGAGATTGCTTTAGTTCACGAGTGATTTTATATACAATAAGAGCGACAACAGTAATGAGAGGATGTCTACTATGCAATTACAAAAAATTGTCATCGCTCCTGACTCATTTAAGGAAAGTATGACTGCACAGCAAGTTGGCAATATAATAAAACAGGCATTTACTAACGTTTATGGAAATACCCTTCATTATGATATCATTCCGATGGCTGATGGTGGTGAAGGTACCACAGATGCTTTAATGCATGCAACTGGTGCCACTAAGTATACAGTCATCGTTAATGATCCTTTAATGCGACCTATTGAAGCATGTTATGCACGCGCAGATGAACATCAAATTGCAATTATTGAAATGGCGGCAGCGTCGGGTTTAGATTTATTAAAAAAAGAGGAACGTAATCCTTTATATACATCATCATATGGTACTGGTGAACTAATTAAAGACGCATTAGATCATGGTGCTAAGACGATTATTTTAGGTATTGGTGGCAGTGCGACTAATGATGGTGGTACTGGAATGCTAAGTGCACTGGGCGTTCAGTTTACTGATGTGAATGGGGAATTATTACATATGCATGGTGCTAATCTTGCTCATATTGCACAAATTGATATAACAAACCTTGATACAAGATTAAAAGAAGTAACATTTAAAGTTGCATGTGATGTTACTAACCCATTACTAGGTGAACATGGCGCTACCTATATTTATGGCCCTCAAAAAGGCGCGGATGCGAAGATGATACTAAAGTTGGATTTCGCAATGTCGCATTATCATGATAAGATAAAAATGTGCACAGGAAAATCTGTTAATCAAGTACCAGGTTCTGGTGCAGCTGGTGGCATGGGTGCTGCATTATTAGCTTTCTTCAACACAACATTAACAAAAGGTATTGATATCGTCTTTGACATTACAAATTTTCATCAAAGAATTAAAGATGCAGATCTCATTATTACCGGAGAAGGTCGAATGGATTATCAAACTATTTTTGGTAAGACACCCATAGGCGTTGCGTTAGCGGCTAAACAACATCATATTCCTGTCATCGCAATTTGTGGCAGTCTAGGTGAAAATTATCAAAATGTTTATGATTACGGTATTGATAGTGTTTTTTCTATTATTTCTTCGCCTAGCTCATTAGAAAACATCTTGCAAAATAGTGAACAAAATTTGTTAAATACTGCAACTGACATTGCCCGCATTTTAAAATTAAAATAATGTCAAAGTATTATACTAAATATACTTAGGCAGTTAAATTCTGGATGAGGTGAAAACCATGAAAAGAACTGATAAATATCGTGATTCTTATCAATATGATAGCCAAAATCAAAAACATCGACATCAATCTGAGGATGCATCATATAGACAACAAAATTCTAATAACAATTCCGAAAAACATCCTGAGCGTTATTACAACGGTAGAGATTATCGAAGAGAACAAATGCTCGAAGAAGAAAACGAAAAGTCCCGCCGTTCAAAAAAATGGTTATATGTCATTATTGCAATTCTCTTAATTATTGTCGCTATTTTTGTCACACGCGCCTTACTTAGCAATGATAACGATAAAGTAAGCAATGATCCTAAAGTCTCTCAAAACTATAAAAAACAAGTTGAAAGTCAAGATGGTCAGATCAATAAAAATGTAGATAATGCTAAAGACAACATTAAAAACAACCAAAATACTGACGGTATTATCAAAAATTTACAAAACCAAATCGATAGTTTAAAGCAACAAGAGCAAAACAAAGCAGATTCTAAACTGACACAATATTATCAAGAGCAAATCAATAAATTAAAAGAAGCAAACAATGCACTCAAAAACAATGAAAATCAAGGTAAAATCGAAAGTATGTTAAATGACATTAATACAAAATTCGACAGCATTAAATCAAAATTAGATAGCTTATTTAATGGTGATAGTAATAATTGATGTTCAACGCTAACTTTAATCATTTAATAAATTGAGACAATAAAGCCCTACACTTTCTATGTATCCAACACAAAACTGTGATGATACATTGCGAGTATAGGGTTTTTTATATAAACTTGTATTCTAACTACATACAAATCTACATAAAACGTTTATACTTTAACGTAATTATAAGAAATAAGGAGACGGATTATGCAATCTTCGAGTAATAAAACAAAACAGTTTTCATTTTTATTGTTAATCACGTTAGGTGTCATGACAGCATTTGGCCCTCTAACTATAGATATGTATGTACCATCTTTACCTAAAGTACAAAGTGATTTTGGTTCTACTACTTCAGAAATTCAATTAACTCTATCATTCACAATGATTGGTCTAGCACTTGGACAATTTATCTTTGGTCCGTTATCCGATGCCTTTGGTCGCAAACGAATTGCTGTGTCTATTTTAATTATTTTCATCTTGGTATCAGGTTTATCTATGTTCGTTACACAATTACCTTTATTTTTAACTTTGCGCTTGATTCAAGGTTTAACTGGCGGAGGTGTTATTGTAATTGCCAAAGCATCTGCGGGAGATAAATTTAATGGAAATGCTCTTGCAAAATTTTTAGCATCATTAATGGTAGTCAATGGTATTATCACTATACTTGCACCTTTAGCAGGTGGTTTAGCCCTTTCTGTCGCATCATGGCGCTCAATTTTTACAATTTTAACAATTGTAGCATTAATTATCTTAATTGGTGTTGCATCACAGTTACCAAAAACACCTAAAGCAGAATTAAAGCAAGTTAATTTTAGTAGTGTAATTAAAGATTTTGGGAACCTTTTGAAAAAGCCAGCATTTATAATTCCAATGCTTTTACAAGGTTTAACATATGTGATGCTTTTCAGTTATTCATCAGCATCTCCATTTATTACCCAGAAAATGTATCATATGACACCACAACAATTTAGTATTATGTTTGCTGTTAACGGCGTAGGCCTAATTGTTGTCAGTCAAATAGTAGCATTATTGGTTGAAAAGTTACATCGTCATATTTTATTGATTATTTTAACTATTATACAAGTCACTGGTGTTGCTTTAATTATCTTGACTCTTGCGTTCCATTTACCACTTTGGGTATTGTTAATCGCTTTCTTCTTAAATGTATGTCCAGTAACTTCAATTGGGCCTTTAGGATTTACGATGGCAATGGAAGAACGTACAGGTGGCAGTGGTAACGCATCAAGTCTACTTGGCTTATTCCAATTTATCTTAGGTGGAATTATTGCACCTTTAGTTGGTTTAAAAGGTGAATTCAATACATCACCATATATGATTATTATCTTTATTACTGCTGTTTTATTAGTGAGTCTACAAATTATTTACTTTAAAATGATTAAAAAGCAACATACAGCTTAATGTACTTATACAATTAGAACCCCAACATAGACATCATGTCTTGCTGGGGTTCTAACATTTTATTTAGTACTATTAAAATTTAAATAATATCGAAGTGTTGAACCTATATATTTATCATCCATATACTGGCATCCATAGTTCCGTAATATACTGTTCACTCGATGTATCTCCTTCTTGATAATATTCAAAAAATGGTGTTTCTTTAATTTGATCATCATGATATTTATGAATATAATTATGCACTTCTTCCATTTTTAGTTGCACTGCATCAGGAACTACACCTCGTGCTTCAAAAACAAAATATGTTGAACTTGGCAAAGTTGTTAATTCAAAACCATCAAAGACCGAACAATTGTCTCTAGTCACAGTAACTGCTATCATGTAAGACATTTTCCCATCTATTTCAGGTATACAAATACCCAGCAAACCATCTAAATCTCCATTATTAAATGCTTGTAACTTTGAAATCGTTCCTTCTGCAAAACACGTTCCCCAAAACTTTGCAATTTGTTGTTGTGCTTCACGTCCATTTTTATATATTTTCTTAATCCCAAACAAAGTTAATTCAGGAAGTTTCGTTTCTTTATACTTCATAGAAGCCCATCTCCATTTTATTTTTATTATGCCAAACAAATTGATATGACATTTCAAACTTAAGATATATAATTATAATTAATATTTACAGAACAAAGGCGAGGACTACATTATGAACCGAAAAATTTTACCAGTTAAACCTATCAGTCAACTATTCCCAATTCCAATGGTTATGGGTTGCGAAGGTGTATCAGCCGCCATGATGTTGCAATATAATAATCAGCATGTTCCTGCAACAGAAATAATGAAAAATTGGCCTACACACCCGAATAATCCTCACAAAGGATATGTTGGTCATCACTTATTTATTAAGCTTGGCAACTATCATCAAACTATTTTCCCTGAAGCATATGTACCATTTTTACAACAATATAATCCAAATATCGTAGACGGTACTGGTAAGTCACTAGATGACCTAAAAAAAATTATCGATCAAGGGCAACCAGTGTTAATTTATCATACAAACCTTGGATCAAAACCTTTGCTACGTGTATTCCGATTTGATAATAAACCAGCAAAACAAGTATCTAATATACATGTAACGCTATTAATTGGTTATGACGATTATTACTATTATTACATTGATCCACTATGGAGTCATATCAGACGTGGTCTTGTGCTACCTGCTATTTTCCCTAATCGCAAACAAATTATTAAAATTCGTAAAGAAAAAATGGAATACAGCTTTAATTCACCCGGTAGAAAATGCATTTATGTGCAGCCTCATTCTTATACAATCGAAAAGCAACAACAAAATAAACACACATAAGTACCCACATTGCTCGCGTGTGTAAAACATAATAAATATCATGATAAATGCGCAAGAATTTTCGGTCTTGCGCATTTTATATTTCTATTATTTGCATTGTCTCAATTATTTCTTGGTAAATATCTTCAGTACGCCATTGCCTAGGATAGCCAAGACACGGGCAAATATAATGCCTGCCATTGTCAACAATACTTTTTCTAAAATGAACATGTCCCATAACACTATATGGAATATCAAAAGTATCATATAAATCATTAAAATCACTTGTTCCGATATAAGCATTATAAAAATCAAATATACGATGCGGCATTGGTACAACAAATTCAGGATGCGTTACGACATGCGTCACTAAAATAATTCGTCGGTTTCCAACTTTCTTTATATCTTTGTATACTTCTTCTACTGCTTGTTTCGAAAGCGTTTGATCCGATATACCCCAAGAAATACGTTCTTTATCTTGCCATGTCGCGCCATAATACTTACCTTTTTGCAACTGTTCTAATGAAAATCGTTTCGCAGCATAGCTATAATCGTACCAAGCAGTGTGTCCAACAATCGCCCATTCGTCATTAATAATATTAGGCTGTCCAACTAAGCATTGTGACATACTTTTATAGCTATCCCATGTTTCTTGTGTCGATGTATCCTCAGTATTCCATAAATCGTGGTTCCCAG
The DNA here is from genome assembly GCF_002902405.1 of Staphylococcus schweitzeri. Taxonomy (GTDB): domain Bacteria; phylum Bacillota; class Bacilli; order Staphylococcales; family Staphylococcaceae; genus Staphylococcus; species Staphylococcus schweitzeri. The sequence continues at coordinate 57,846 of NZ_PPQS01000042.1, read as the reverse complement.
GAACAAAACGTACTAATGTATCTAAATTTTGTGTCAATTGCTCAATAAAGTGACTAGTCAATTTAAAATCATTCGATATATCTCCTGCAATCAACAAGATGTCCATATTTTTACTTTTAACAGCTTCTATTAAAGTGTTTAAGTAATTCACTGGCTTCAATCGATTATGACGATCAATATGTAAATCAGCAATAACTCCTACCTTCATACTTATACCTTCTTTACATAAATTGAAATGACATTCATTATGTCACAAGTTAACACGGAATGATACAGAATAGCTTAATTCTTAGTGTTATTTTATAATTTTGCATTAAAACTTATATCTTTTCATAAATTCGATAAGTTTTAGTTATCATAAGCATACCTATCTAATGTTTTTTCTTATATTTAAAAAAATAATTGCTTTATTTAATGGATTTCTTTAGTATTTATAAATAAGAAAACGCTTACACACAACTTTTTTTATTTGCTTTATCCTGAGGAGGAAAAACATGGCAAGAAAATTGCATAGAGAGTTGAATAACAGACACATCCAATTGATAGCAATTGGGGGCGCAATTGGTACTGGATTATTCCTAGGATCAGGTCAGACAATATCGTTAACCGGTCCATCCCTGTTATTCACATACATGATTATTGGGGTTGTACTATTCGCTTTTATGCGCGCATTAGGCGAATTGTTGTTGAGCAATACGAGATTTAATTCATTTGTTGATATTGCAAATGAATATTTGGGTCCTTTTGGAGGATTTGTGATTGGCTGGACATACTGGTTATGTTGGATTGTATCAAGTATGTCAGACCTAACTGCAATGGGACAATACTTTGCATTTTGGTATCCACAAGTACCAAACTGGATTACTGTGCTATTTATTGTATTAATCTTGATTAGCTTCAACTTATTAGGTGCCAGATTATTTGGTGAATTAGAGTTTTGGTTCTCTATTATTAAAGTTGTTACAATTATTGCGATGGTTATTGTCGGACTTGTGCTTATCTTTTTCTCATTCAAAACACATTATGGACATGCATCATTTTCAAACTTAGTCAGTCATGGTGGCATGTTTCCTGGAGGAACATTTGGTTTCTTAATGTCATTCCAAATCGCTGTATATTCATTCATAGGTATTGAGCTAATAGGCGTAACTGCTGGTGAAACCAAAGATCCTGAAAAAACATTACCGAAAGCCATTAATAATGTACCTATTCGTATACTTCTATTCTATATCGGTGGACTTTTAGTAATTATGTCTGTAATTCCATGGAATGATATTGATCCAGATAGTAGTCCATTCGTTAAATTGTTTACATTGATTGGCATTCCATTCGCTGCAGGTATTGTTAACTTTGTTGTATTAACCGCTGCGGCATCAGCAACAAATAGTGGTATTTATTCAAATAGTCGAATTTTATTTGGTTTATCACAACAAGGACTCGGCCCGAAAGTCTTAAATAAAACAAATAGTCACGGCGTACCTTATTTATCAATGTTAGTATCATCTATTGCATTACTCATAGCAGCATTGTTAAACTACATTTTCCCAAATGCAATTCAACTATTTATTTACGTTACAACTTTATCTACCGTGCTATTTTTAGTTGTTTGGGCAATGATTATCGTTGCTTACATTATGTATTTGAAAAAGCATCCTGAGGCACATAAAAATAGTAAATTCAAGTTAATTGGTGGCAAACCGATTGCCTATATTATTTTGGCTTTCTTCTTCTTTGTATTCATCTTATTATTCTTTAGTGATGAGACAAGAGCAGCCATCTATATTTCGCCATTCTGGTTTATATTCTTAATCTTTTTCTACAAAAAATATAAAGCAAATGCCGAAAGATTAGCTGAAGAACAGCGTCAAATAGATAGTGGTCATTTCAGATATGATAATAAATAAGATAGTTTTAAATCTCTAGTATTTATACAATGAATGCTAGAGTTTTTTATTTCAAGAAAATTTCAGTGTAATTCACATCGTTTTTTTTAATAAGTCTATGTCAATATGCCTTAAAAATGTTAAAATATTAACTATTAAAATTTTGAGGAGTGTACTATGGCGTTATTAGAAGCATTTTTAATATTTATCTTTGCTGTCATTATCAGTTCAATCATTAATAATCGTTTCCCGAAAATCCCAACTGCGTTTATTCAAATCGCATTAGGTGCTATCGTCTTTTTAATTCCGATAGATGTTGATTTCCAATTTAATTCGGAAGTATTTATGTTCGCCGTTATCGCACCGCTTCTATTTGTTGAAGGAACTCATGTGTCACGAACAAAATTATTGGAGTATCGTAAGCCTATATTACTAATGTCCATGGCTCTCGTATTTGCAACTGTTGTTGGTGTTGGCTATTTTATACATTGGATTTGGCCAGCATTACCTATGCCAGCTGCCTTTGCGATAGCAGCAATATTATGTCCAACTGATGCCGTGGCAGTATCTGCAATTACACGTGGAAAATTGCTACCAAAAGGTTCAATGACAATTCTTGAAGGAGAATCACTTTTAAATGATGCTGCAGGTATCATTTCTTTCAAAATTGCTGTTACAGCATTAGTAACAGGGACTTTTTCATTATTCCAAGCTGTTGAGCAATTTATTATTTCAACTGTTTTAGGTGTTTTGATTGGTGCAATCATTGGCTTTATCATCGTAAGAGTCCGTGTAGATTTAACAGCAAACAAAGGTTTAAAAGACAATAATACATTAACATTCATTCAGTTATTAACACCTTTTGTCGTTTACTTTTTAGCAGAACAAGTTCATGCATCGGGAATTATCGCTGTCGTTGTAACTGGTCTTATTCATGGTTTAGAACGTGATCGTTTAATTAAAGCACAAACAGAACTTCAAATGAATTACCATCAAATTTGGAATACATTTAGCTATGCGCTAAACGGTTTTGTTTTTGTATTATTAGGTTTTATGATTCCTACTGTAGTTATTGATATCATTAAAACAGAACCTGAAAACTTGTCATTTTTAATTTTAATTACGATACTAATCGCATTAGCTATCTATGTTTGTAGATTTGCATGGGTCTATTTCTGGTACAAAGATTTTTATTTCCCGAAAAATATTCAATCATACCTAGATGATGACAATGATTCACATGAAACACCACCTTCACGTGTACAGTATGCTTTCATCATGACAATGTGTGGTATTCACGGAACAATTTCATTATCAATGGCCCTAACATTGCCATTCATTATTACAAATGGACAAGCTTTTGAATATAGAAATGACTTATTATTTATTGCTTCTCTAATGGTATTGATTAGCTTAATTTTAGCGCAAATTATATTACCTTTAATTACACCAGCGATTCAAGATGATTTATTTAAAGGTATGACATACCAATCTGCCAAAATTTTTATTGTCCAAAAAGTAATAGAACATTTTAATAATGAAAGCAAAAAAGATAAAAACGACACGAATTATCGTCCAGTATTAAATCAATACTTCGGTGAATTGTTATTTTTATTAAATTCAGAACCTGAAAATAAAAATACTAAAGAACTTAAACGTTTAGAGGATATAGCAAAAAATATAGAAACATCAACACTAGAACGATTAATTGAAAAAGGTAAAGCAACATCTCAAGATATTAAAAATTATCATGATATCGTTGAACTCACAGAAACGCACCGAACTTCATCAATCATTGAAAAATTAACTAACTTCTTTAAAATGTTTTGGTTACGACTTAAAACATTTAAACACAACAAAGCTATTGATAGAGAAACAAAAGCACAAGAATATGAAAATGCCTTTAAAGACGTTCAAAAAATGATGCGTATCGTTAACCATAATATTATTTTACGCTTAAAAGAAGAGCAAAATAGTACAAATGTACTTGAAGTAAGTTTAGTCATCAACCATTATTACAATATGAGTCGTTCATTAAAATGGCGTGCGCAACGTCGCAAAGAACGTCAAGAAAATCGCAATCAAATGATTCCACAAGCTATTTTCCATAATCATAAATTAGAAGCATTATATTTACAGCGTAACCTTTTAGATGAACTCATTCGTCGTAACAAAATCAATAATGTCGTTGCTGCCCAAATACGCGAAAATATCAACTATAATGAAATTGTCTTAGCCCTACAGTCCAAAAACTAAACAAGTTATAAAAACACCCGCTCATATGAGAAAATGACATTATCATCTCATATGAGCGGGATTTATTATGTTTATGTTATTTTTTTAGTTTAAATGGAATCGTACATACGTTAACATTCTTTTGGTAAATCAAATACAATTTCATACGCAAACTTGTTTGATTGTGTAATAAATTATGCCAACGCTTCTTCGTAATAAACTCCGGAATCACTACTGTAATCATATAATTTTGATCGTTTGCTTTACGATTAATCTTATCGATAAACCGAGAAATCGGACGTATAATACTCCGGTATTCTGAATGTAAAATAACTAATCTTACATCCGGGAAATGTCGCTTCCATTTTTCTTGGAATGCCTTTTCATCCTCATCACCAAATGATACATGCACAGCAATCACATCATTATTAGCAAGCATTTGAGCATAATAAATCGATTTATCTACTGCTGTAGTAATACTCGTAATTGGCACAATCGCTAAGTTACGGTCTACTACGTCAACATTATGTACATCTATATCTGAACGAAGTTGCTCTGCAATGTCGCGATAATGTTTGTTAATTTTCAAGAAGAAAATCACAACGAATGGTAAGAATATAAGTATCGGCCAAACTTGACTAAATTTAGTTATGAGTAAAATCATAAAAACAATAAATGTTACGATACCACCGAGTAAATTCACTGACAACTTACTCACCCAATTCTTCGGACGTTCATGTATCCACTTAATAACCATTCCGAACTGCGCTAGCGTAAATGGAATGAATACACCTACAGCGTACAATGGAATTAAATCTTCAGTCATACCATCAAACACAATAATTAAAATAATAGCTAATACACCTAAAATAATAATTGAGTTAGAGTAACCTAAGCGATCTCCTCGAACAGTAAACATTCTAGGCATATATTTATCTTTAGACATTGACGCAGCTAACATTGGAAATGCTGTGAAGCCAGTATTTGCCGCTAACACTAAGATCATTACAGTTGTAGCTTGTACAAAATAGAAAGCCGCATTATCACCAAATATTTGCATTGCTAATTGTGATAATACTGTCGTTTCAGTTTGTGGCATAATTCCATAAATATAAGCTAACCCCACAATACCTACTAATAAAAACGCTAAAATTGAACCCATAGCAATTAACGTTTTTACAGCGTTTTTAGCACTCGGCTCTCTAAAATTCGTTACCGCATTTGAAATAGCTTCAACACCCGTTAATGATGAAGCCCCTGAAGAAAATGCTTTTAATAATAGAAATAATGTAACACCAGGTACTGCTGTTCCAACAGATGCATGCATATGCGGTTGGATATTACCTGTTGCCACGCGAATTGTTCCGATTAATATAAGTACCACTAAACCAATGATAAATAAATAAACCGGATAAGAAAGCACCGTCGCAGATTCAGTTAATCCACGTAAATTTAACACTAAAATAAACAGTACAAGTAAACAGGCAATTAAAACTTTATGGTCATATAAACTTGGAAATGCAGCTACAAAAGCATCTGCCCCAGACGATATACTAACTGCGACAGTCAATATATAATCAACTAATAATGATCCACCTGCAAGTAAACCCCATTTTTCTCCTAAATTCGTCTTCGACACCATATAAGCGCCGCCACCTTTTGGATAGGCATAAATCACCTGTCGATATGACATAATTAATGCAGCCAATAAAATAAGAACTGCACCGGCAATCGGTAATGTATACCAAGTCGCTAATGCACCTACAACAGACAATGTAATCAGTATTTGTTCAGGTCCATATGCAACTGAAGACAATGCATCAGACGAAAGAATCGCTAACCCTTTAAACTTTGAGATTTTTTCGTCTTTTAATTCTCTGTTTTTTTTAGGTTGCCCTATTATAAGTCTTTTAAATTGATTGAACATAATCTCCTAATCCTTTTTATACTTTTTGATGGATATCACTATACGCTTATCTTGTCAAAAAGTATAGTACATATATTGATATTTCGTATGTAATTATACACTCGTCAAGCTAAATTGTGTTAAAAATTATTGTAAATATACACCTTAAGTCAACTATTTGCTTAGAACTGCTATAATGAAATATAATCCATTACAAATTAAAGAAATTATTAACAAATAAGGATACATTTATGACTATAAAAAAAATCTATTTTCTATCTATCTCATTCATTATTCTAGTCGCGATATCCGTTATCATTTTCTTAGCAATACACAGTAATACAAAGACGCAACTGACAAATGATTCACAGAAACAAATTGATACTATTATTCGTCATGATTTACAGCAAGGCCATATACCAGGTGCGTCCGTATTGATTATAAAAAATGGTAAAGTCTTTTTAAATAAGGGATACGGTTATCAAAACATTGATAAAAAAATAAATGCAACACCATCAACAAAGTATGAAATTGCTTCTAATACAAAAGCATTTACAGGTATAGCAATTTTAAAATTAGCCCAACAAAACAGATTAAACCTAGATGATCCCGTTTCAAAATATGTTCCTCATTTTAAAATGAAATATAATGGTCAAAATGAAGATATCACTATCAAACAACTTTTAGCTCAAACAAGTGGTATTCCTAGTAATATAACAAGCGAAGATTCTGTGACAAGTAAGCGTAATCAATTAACAGATGTGGCAAGTGCTATTATGGGAGATGAGCTTCACCATAAGCCAGGCGAGGAATTTGAATACTCGAATATGAATTATGATCTATTAGGTTTAATCATCCAAAATGTCACAAAGCAGTCATATACGCAATATATAACAGACCATTGGCTTAAACCACTTCATATGACACACACGACATTTAAACAAACAAATGATAAATCTAAGCATGATGCAATAGGATATGAATTACAAGGTTCAAGCCCTGTTGTCTCAAAGCCTGAGTTTAATCATTGGGATACACCTTCTGCATATATGATGACTTCAACAGAAGATTTAGAACATTGGATCAAATTTCAACTTAATCCATCTAATAAATATAAGCAGTTAGTTCAGCAATCACACAAAAATTTATCATCAACTATTGGTGAACCAAATGCTAATGCTTATGCATCTGGTTGGTTTACAAATACTGATGAACATTTAGTCTTCCATTCCGGTACGTTAGATAACTTTTCATCATTTATTTTACTCAATCCCAAAAAATCCTATGGTATTGTCGTACTAGCAAATTTAAATTCTGACTATGTGCCTAAGTTAGTTGAACATCTTAATACACAGATAGTTAACAACACACACTATACTACTGTTGCTTCAACGTTGAATCATTATAAAGGACACTTCAATATTGTGACGACTGTCATGACAACATTTATATTGTTATCATTTTTATTTACGACTTATCGTGGTTGGCAAATGCGCCATGGTCAAATTCTTTTGCGTAGGTCAAAACGGATTGCTGTATTGAGTTGGTTATCATTATGTATATGTATTGCTTTAGCGCTCACGCTTTATGCATTACCATATTTAATTCTCGGTAGCAATAATTGGTCTTTTGTACTGACTTGGTTACCAATAGAAATTAAATTAGCACTAATCACAACATTAATTGCATTATTCAGTACATTAATTTTAATTCTGTTATTCCTTCATACAAAGATAACGAAGACATAATAAAAAGACTTGTTCGAATCGTGCGTTTGATAATATATCATCCACGATTCGACCAAGTCTTTATTTTTTACATATTAAACGGATAAATTATTATTTAATTGGATTCATGCCGTCTTTCCATGTTTTATAAATTAAAGAGCCACCTTGTGCTTTGAACTTCTCATTACTCACACCACGTTCAAATGGTTGCGCAGGTTGAATATCAATATTTGGTTCAACGCCTAATTGCGCTTTATACCATTCTGCAAATTCAGAGCCTTTTACAGGTTCATCATCAGCAACATTGTATATACCATTTTCAAAATTGATAGCTTGAATAGATGTTTCTACCGCATCATCAAGATGGATAAATGATGTTACGCCGTCTGATAACGTTACTTGTCCATCCATAAATTGATTGTATATCATACCATCTTTACCATACCAAGTACCTGGACCGTATAACCAACCAAAACGTAAGACAACGTATTCATCCATACGTGCCGTTTCTTCTTCTAGTCCAACGACACCATCAACTGTTACTTTTCTATCTCCAGTTGAATTAAAATCAAGTAATGTTTCTTCAGTTGCTAAACCTTCTCCAGGTTCATACATAAAGGCAATACTTTGTGCAATGACTTTTTTCACGTCATGCTTCTTAGCTGCATTAATTAAGTTTTTAGAGCCTTCAATACGTACTTTGGTATTCGCTGCCATATCGACATTTTTCAAATCAGTAATTTGATTGATAATTATTTCTGGTTTAAAGTCAGCTAAAGCTTGATCAATTGTATCGGCTTTTAAAATATCACCAATATATGATTTAATGCCAACCGATTCTAACTTCTGTTGACCATTCTCAGAAGTTGTAAAACCAGCAACTTCATGCCCTTCTTCTTTCAGTCTTTGAACTAATTTAATACCTATCAAGCCAGTTGCACCAGTCACAAAAATTTTACTCATTATAAACACCTTTTCTATTTTTTGTCTTATAATTACTTTCTTGAAGAGTGTACAAAATTCACGTTATACTTCCAAACAATTTGACTCAAAATTTTAAAAAATTCGCTGAAATAAAATCTAAAAGATAACATTCATATGCTCTAAAAGCCGATATTATTTTTGAATAAAATGACTACATGTTATCATATAAACTGTTGCAATTCTCAAATTATAAATTGAGCAATCCTCAACACTGCCATATCAAATCACATCAATTAATCTTGTGCTTGTCGCTGACTTTCTTTAGCATGTATTAAATCCGTAATAAATCGATTCACAGGTGCTTCTATATGGCGCTTCTTTCCTAGTGTTGCAACTGCACCATTGATATAATCAATTTCAGTCTTTCTATTATTAACGATTAGATCTTGATACATAGATGGATAGTGTGCACCTACTTTGTCATTTAAGCCTATTAAATATTCAAATACTTCATCAACATTTAAATGAACATCATCTATAGTTGCAACATGTACTATTTCTTGTGTTAATTTATAGATTAAACATTTGGCATAACTGCTTTCATTAAGTGCTGCCATATTGCATTCTAATACTGTACTTAAAGCATTGGCTGTACCATTAACACAAATTTTCTTCCAAATTGATTGATGTAAATCTTGACTAATAATACCATTTAATCCTGATTTGTTAAGAATTTCAGCAACTTTCGTAACGTTTTCTTCACCTTCACCAAGTAACGCACCAATTTCAACTGGTCCACTACCAAGCAAGTGACTATGTCCTGGACTCTCAAGACCTGCCGTCCAAGTTGTGACACCTCTAACAATTTGCGATTCAACAACATATTGCGAGATGATTTCTTCATGTTTCAAACCATTCATTGTACATACGACAATCGTTTCATTATCAATATGGGGCTTCATAGCATCCATCACTTCTTTTAATTGCATAGACTTTGGAAATAGAAAGACAACATCGTAAATGCTTTCGTCCGGTTGATCATTAAAATGATACATCGGAATATTTAACTCGAATGCTTCTCCATTAATCGTTATATTTAACCCATGTTCCTTAACCGCTTCAACATGAGAAGTATATCCATCAATAAGCGTTACATCATAACCTGCTTGAAATAATTTAGCACCAAAGCCACTACCTAGCGCACCTGCCCCTGCAATTGCAATTTTCATACTGTAAACCCCTCTTCATCATTGTTGTTCAATTTTAAAATACTACTTTCGTATATAGGCGTCAATTTGAAAATCATTCGCTTAATATACAAACACAGCTTTTACGTCTATAAAAGAACACACCTAACATTAAACGTCAATACGCAACATTAAGTGTGTATGATAAACTTACTTTCATAAAATTCACTTTAAACTCTCTACATAATACTTGCTTTCATTTCAGTTTTACAAATTCGTTTGATTTTTAGGAACTAATAGTAAAATGACTAAAAATGCAACAATTGCTAGCAAGGCATTAAACATCATACCTGTGAAGCCACCTAAGTTCAAATTTAAATTAGCTGCTAATACAGTATAAACCGTACCAGATACTGCTACTCCAAATGCATTTCCTAATGATGACGCCATTTTATATACGCCTGAAGCAACACCCGACTTATCATCTGGCGCACTCGCAACTGCGGTATCAGTCGATGGTGTAGCATATAATCCTAAACCAGTACCAAACAGTAAGTAGCCAACAATGCTAGACACGATATACCACATTTCTGGTAAAAATGTTAACGACAATAAGATTAACCCAATAACTGTAAAGCCACTTCCTAGTAATAGTGGGCGTTTCGGACCATGTTGAGATAAAATCTTTTCACCTACACGAATCATTGACAACACTGCTATTAAATACGTTAATGAAATATAACCCGTTTGCGAAGAATTAAATCCTAATTGTTGTTGATAATACGTGTTAATGACGATTAAAGCACCACCAGCAACACCATTTAATAGAAAATTAGATATAGTCGCCCCACTGTACCCTCTATTTTTAAAAATAGAAAAATCAACAAGCGGATATTTAATTTTATTTTCATAGTAAACAAAACCGATTAATGACAAGATAAAAATAACAATTAAGCTTAGTATCATTGGTGAGACTAAACCAAAATGAGACGTCTGTGTGATGATTACATTTAAACTTAACATCGTCACTACTAAAATGACTAACCCGATAACGTCAAACTTTTTAGCTTCTACATTCTTACCTTTGATTGGTTCTGCTTTAGTCTCAGGTGCATGTTTGATTAAGTACATTGCTAATAATGTTAACAGAATTGAAACAACAAATATTGAGCGCCAACCTATATATGTAGCCATTAAGCCACCAAACAACGTACAAATACCACTACCACCCCAAGAACCAATAGACCAATAGCTTAAGGCACGTTGCCTTCTTGTACCAATATAATATTCGTTAATAATAGCAAGTGTGGCTGGCATAATACATGCTGCAGAAAAACCTTGAATTATTCTGCCTATAATTAAAAATGCTGGCAAAGGTGTAATAATGATAAGTAATGAACCTACAACATTCAATATCAACCCTACATAAGTTATTTTGACGCGACCAATTTTATCAGCTACATCACCAGCACCTACGATAAACAAGCCAGCAAATAAGGCAGATAAGCTAACAGCGATATTTATCGTTCCAACGTCACTACTGTATGTTGATTGTAATGGGACAACAAGATTAACAAGTGACTGCGCGAATAGCCAAAAGGTAATAACCCCTAAAACAATACCCAATAGCAATCGATTGTCACCTCTAAATTGTTTTGATGTGTCCATGAATAAGATAAGCCTCCTATGTTTAAGAAAAACAAATTTTTAATATGATATATTAAGAAACAATATCATAAATTTGCAGAAAATTATAAATAAAACATTTCAATTTTTGGTATTTTTACAACATTGGAGACTATTTATACAAAATATTTCAGGATAATTATTGCCATTTTAGTGTAAACGCATACATTCTCCCAATACAAATAGGCCATCCAAATACCATTCAAGATATTGGATAGCCCATTGATTCATTTCAAATGTTTTAGATAATAACAAATTACAATATATCCATTTTCTCTATAAGTTTATCCCTTGGGGACGGTGCTTTGATCTATGTTTTTGATGACGTGTCGTTGGGTCTAATCGTTTTTCTAAGAATCTTAATAGTACATCAATGACGATTGCAATGATTGCAATTGGAATCGCACCCGCTAAAATAAATGTTGTGCCATCCGTCGCATTGGTACCACGAATTACAATATCACCAAGCGTAGGTGCTCCTATAAATGATCCAACGGCAACAACGCCTATCGCAACAACTAAAGCTATACGAATACCACCAATAATGACCGAAACAGATAACGGTAATTCAATCATTCGTAGCACTTGATTGCGTGTCATTCCCATACCTTTGCCAGCATCCTTAATATTCGCATCAACACTAGCTATACCAGTATAAGTGTTTTTAATAATTGGTAATAAGGCATATAGAAATACTGTTAATACTACTGTTTCTGCGCCTAATCCCATAACTAACATTAAAATAGCAAGCATTGCTATAACTGGCACCGTTTGAATAATATTTGCGATTGTAATTACAAATCCTGATAATTTAGTATATCTTGCAAGTAAGATACCTAATGGGATGCCGATTAACGATGCAAATAGCACACCATATACTGACATTAATAAATGTTTGAAAAATAAATCCCAAAGATAACCAAAGTTCATGGCATAATAATGAAACAATTGCTGTAATAAATTCCCTTCCATCATTTATGACCACCTTTCTGATTTTCAAAGTAGTGATGTTTTTTCAAAAATTCTTCAGCAACTACTGCTGGTTCTTTGCCTTTTCCATCCGCTTCATAATTCAATCGTTGCATCTCTGAAGTTGAAATTTTGCCATCTAATTTATTAATCGTCGTTTTAAGCTCTGGATGTTGACGCAACAATTCATTTGTAGCGACAGCACTTGCAGCATAAGGAGGAAAGAAATGTTTGTCATCTTTTAGTACTTTCAAATCATATGCAGCTATTCGTCCATCTGTAGAATACCCTAATGCAACGTCTAAATTTCCTGAACTTAAAGCATCATATACTAACCCGATTTGCATTGGTCTTACTGTACCGAAATCGAATCCATATTCTTTTTTAAATCCTTGGTATCCATCTCCCTTGCGATTCATCCATGAACTATCCATTCCTAAGCGTAAATCCTTACTATGTTTTGCTAAATCTGAAACTTTCTCCAAATGATACTTGTTAGCCGTTTCTTTCGTTACCATAAATGCATACGTATTCGCAAAACCATATGAGTTGAAAAATGTTTGATCAAATTTCTTTTGGAATCCTTGTTGTGTCGCTATCATTGCTTTCTTCGGTTCTTTGATTGGTTTTTCTTTTAAAACACCCGTTAAATCTGTGCCATTATATCTTACTCCTGAAATATTGGCATCTCCATTAATTAATGCGTTATGTTGAATCGTACTTGATCCTAAATTATTTACTAATGTTGGCTTAATCTTGCCATTCGTATCATGTTCGATTAATAGTCTCAACATATGCGAAATAATTTGAGATTCACTTGTCGACAATGCAGTAATTTTGACATCATTTTCCGTGCTTTTACTACCTAGTCCGGGTAAACTACATCCAGATAACACAATAAGAGATAATACAAGCACGACTACGATACATTTTAGTTTCTTCATTATCTTCTCCTCCTAATTATCCAGATATTTTTAACCCTTTTGGGACTATCCATTTTTCTACTAGTGATAATAAGGCATCAACACCTAATGCTAGTGCAGTAACGAGTACAGTTGCAGTTACAATCATCAGTGGATCATACAAATTTAATCCATTGAAAATGAAATCACCTAATCCACCCGCACCTACATAACTTGCAAGTGTTGCCCAGCTAATAACATATACAGATGATAAGCGAATACCACCTAGTATAAGCGGTAAGGCTAGGGGTAATTCAACATCTTTCATAAGTTGGATTTGTGTCATGCCCATACTTTTTCCAGCTTCTTTAATATTACTATCAATATTTTGAACACCTAGCACTGTGTTATTTAAAATAGGTAATAATACATAAATGAAGAGCGCTACAATTGCTGGCGTTTTACCAACACCGAAAATCGGTATCATAATAGCAAGTACAGCTAATGTAGGAATCGTTTGTAAGACTCCTGCCACAGTTAAAATAATATTGGCAGTTCGCTTCGTTTTAGATAGTAATATACCTAAAGGAACAGCAACGATGATGGCAAGTAATAATGCCACTATAGAAATATAGAAGTGTTCCAATGTTTTCGAAATGAGTTGTCCACCATTTTCTTGAAGGAATGCGATCATGATTCATCATCTCCTATGTCACGTGCTTTGACATTAGTAGTGTGTTGCTCATGCACTTTTGAGGACGCAGTGTCTTTCTCCACATGTTCTGTTTGCACTGTATCCTCGCTTTCACCCCAAATCGTGTCATAAACTATATCTACTACATTGGCACGTGTAATTAGTCCGACTAAACGATTATCTTGCTCTACTACAGGGATATTCCTAACGTTTCTTTTTAAAATCGTACGTACAGAATCTTGTAACTTAGAATCAATTTGAACGGTATAAATATTTTGTTGCATCATATCACGCAAAGTTTTGTGTCCTCGTATACCTTGGTTAATATCCTCAATGTCTAAGAATCCAAGTAAATGGTTGTCACTATCAACAACAAAAATCGTATCTACACGCTTTTGTCTCATAATATGAACAGCATCATTAAGCGTTGCATCTGCTTGTATCGTGATTGGCTTAATCATAACGCCTTCAACAGTCTTGTCATTCGGACGGTCTTGAATCAGTCTATTTTGACCGATAAAATCACGCACAAAATCATTTGCAGGATGCCTTAAGATGTTATCTGGCGTATCAAATTGCACCACTTTACCTTCTGACATAATACAAATTTTGTCTGCTAATTTAATCGCTTCATCCATATCATGCGTTACAAAGATAAATGTCTTTCCTAATTTCCGTTGTAAAGTTTTCACTAAATCTTGCAGTGTATCTCTCGTAATAGGATCTAATGCACCAAAAGGTTCATCCATTAAAATAATATCTTGCTCAGCTGCAAGTGCTCTAACGACACCGATACGCTGTTGTTGTCCACCAGATAATTCTGCAGGATATCGATCTAAAAATGATGCCGGTAAATCCACAAGTTTTATTAATTCTTTTGCGCGTTTATCCTTTTCCTCTTTAGACCATTTCAGCAATTTAGGTACCAACACAATATTCTCTTTAATCGTCATATGAGGCATTAACCCGATTTGTTGAATAACATAGCCAATGCTTCGACGCAATTCGACAGGGTTCATACTTCGAACATCTTTACCATCAATTTCAATTTGTCCTTTTGTCGCTTCAATCATACGGTTGATCATTCTTAAAGCAGTCGTTTTGCCACTTCCACTGGTTCCAATAAATGCGATAAATTCCCCAGATTGAATATCTAAAGAGATGTCATCGACTGCCTTTTTATTACCAGAATAAATTTTCGTTAAATGCTTAATACTTAACATAATCATTTCTCCTTCCTCATAAAAAATATGACGAATGATACACATAAAATAAAAAGACCATCATCGCAATTGTTAAACAAATAGAGTCATAAGTTAAACAAGTACACATCATGGTCTTGATTATGTAGAATTATATATTTATCATCTGCAATGTGAATCATTCAAAGTAAAAGGCACTATGTATGTTATATTTCTACCGATTACTTTGTTTGCACATTCGTATATTCGACATTTAAAACTAACATACTCTATATGATTTTATTAAACATTATTATTTTATCTTTAGCAACTAAATAGATAACTCATATTTTTCAAACACGAATTTATTATCGCTCAATTGGTTGTTTTATGACAAAAAAATGTCGAAAACGTAGAAAATTATTACAATTGTCGAATTTTTGCAATACTTATTCAAATTTATAATTACACAGAAACAACCGACTCATCTTACATTCAAAAAGTGTCTGTTATATTCCAATATCTTTATCATTGTAGCCAAATCCATCGCACTAAAAAATAACCAACAGCATTAGCCATTGGTTGTATCGCATTATATATCATGTATAATTTCGAGTGCACATTTCCATTACTCATTAACTACTTATCATGCATTCCTTTACCTTCTAATATTTGGTTAATATACTTTTCAACGCGCTTTTGTCTAGTCTCACTACGTTTAGCTTGTCCAATATGATAAATGTATTGGCGTTGTCTGCCCGGCGTTAATTTATAAAATGACGACTCTAACTGTGGCATTTCTTCAAACTTAACTTCAAGCTCTCTTGGAATGACATAATCCTCAGTTTTCTTCATTTCAACTTTTTTACCAGCTTTTTCTACTTTAATTGCTTCCTCTACATAGAATTTAATTTCTTCTGTACGCGCTTGAATCTCTTCTAGATTTTCAAAGCGTAACTGACGTGCCGCTTGTACCCTTTCAGTCTGTTGAATTAATGTATGATATTTATCTTCCAAAATGGCACCTTTATGAAATAATAGTGCGACATAGTTTTTAAAACCATGGATAATCACTACATTTTTATTATTTAAAGTATAACAAGGATGCATCCATTTATATGCTTCCTCTAATTCAGTTTCATTGAAAATTAACTCTCTCAAATATTTATATTCCTGCTGCCATTGGCTTTCTTTATTTAAAAATGCTTCTACTTGTTCATTCGGTTGTTTAATGTTCATAATAATCACTTCCAGTCTATTTTTCCTATATATTGTATTATATATCCAAAATTTCAAAAAAACTAATTTAGTCATTGTTTTTACACTTTCACAAAAGGTAAATTTGACTATTACATCCACAAATGTATTTATTGTACTTCTAGTAATAACAGCGCCTTATGTATATCGATTTAATAAGAACTATGTTCGCGTCTAATTCAGTCACAAAATTGTCTTGTTATACTTGTCACCCATCATCTATAGACCGTGGTATGATTAAATTGGGGATGATAAAGGAGGTTAATAAATATGAAGATAAGTACTGCAGGTGGTCAAATACATGGTATTACACAAGATGGCCTAGATATCTTCTTAGGCATTCCATATGCTGAACCACCGATTAATATCAATCGTTTTAAACATTCTAAGTTAAAAACACAATGGTCAAAGCCAATTGATGCTACAACTATTAAGCCTATACCACCTCAACCCGAAAATAAATTAGAAGATTTTTTCTCCTCACAATCTACAACTTTTAATGAACACGAAGACTGTTTATATCTTAATATTTGGAAACAACATAATGACAAAACTAATAAGCCCGTCATCATTTATTTTTATGGTGGAAGCTTTGAAAATGGTCATGGTTCTGCTGAACTCTATCAACCAACGCATTTAGTAAAAAATAATGATGTCATCGTTATCACATGCAATTATCGTTTAGGCGCATTAGGATATTTAGACTGGTCATATTTTAATAAAGATTTCCATTCCAATAATGGGCTTTCAGATCAAATAAATGTCATAAAATGGGTGCACCAATTTATCGAATCCTTTGGTGGCGATGCTAATAACATTACTTTAATGGGGCAGTCTGCAGGTAGTATGAGTATTCTAACTTTAATGAAACTACCTGACATTGAACCTTATTTCCATAAAGTTATTCTATTAAGTGGTGCATTACATTTAGACACCTTGGAAAATGCGCGCAACAAAGCTATGCATTTTCAAAAAATGATGGCCGATTATTTAGATACGGATGACGTAACAACGCTAACCACAGATGATATTTTGATGCTAATGTCTAAACTCAAGCAATCTCGTGGACCTTCTAAAGGCCTTGATTTAATATATGCACCTATTAAAACAGATTATATAAAAAATAATTATCCAACGACGAAACCAATTTTTGCATGCTATACAAAAGATGAAGGCGATATTTATATTACTAGTGAACAGAAAAAATTATCGCCGCAACGCTTTATCGACATTATGGAATTAAATGATATTCCTTTAAAATACGAAGATGTTCAAACGGCGAAGCAACAATCTTTAGCGATTACACATTGCTATTTCAAACAACCGATGGAACAATTTTTACAACAACTCAATATTCAAGATCCAAACGTACAATTATGGTTTGCGGAATTTGCATGGCATGATACTTCTAGCAAACACTATCGTAGCGCTTTTCATATTCTTGATATGATATTTTGGTTCGGAAACTTACAAATTTTAGCGGCACATCAATATCCAACAACTGCTCATCTTAAATTTTTAAGTCGACAAATGCAAAATGATTTAGCTAATTTTGCTAAAACAGGTAAAATGCCTTGGCCAAAATATCATAATGAACGCCGATACTTCCGCACATATCAATAATTGTATCGCACTTAAAAAAGCACACCTGAATTTAATAGCAGGCGTGCTTTTCATATGAGAATTATGATGATTTATATGTTTTAGCATAATGATTATTTTTTAATGTAAAAATAACAATTAAACCTAATGCGCCAATAATCGCGCTCGTATACGTGATAGCTTGAACTGAAACGTGCGCCATAACTAAGCCACCAATAATACCGCCAACACCTATACCGGCATTTAAACTCGACATGTTCCAACTCATGACTTGGCTTGTATCACCTTCAACATGTTGAATTACACCACTTTGAACAGCTGGGTTTGTACTCCATTGCATAATATTCCAAATAAACAGTCCTACTAACAATAAGCCCGTTCCTGGAAGAATAATATTCATCACTAACATCATGATGATAAAAATAGAGACAGAAATCATTAACCAAC
Organism: Staphylococcus schweitzeri; assembly: GCF_002902405.1. GTDB lineage: Bacteria > Bacillota > Bacilli > Staphylococcales > Staphylococcaceae > Staphylococcus > Staphylococcus schweitzeri. The sequence continues at coordinate 39,246 of NZ_PPQS01000042.1, read as the reverse complement.
GTTTACTTGTAATTTTATCGGAGAATATACCACCTAATGATGTGCCAATGACCCCAGCGATTCCATTTACTAGAAGTGCTAATGAAACAAATGACATATCGTGACCATTAGATAAAATAAGTGGATTTATAAAGACGAATGTAACTGAGTTAGCAATCAAGACTAAGAACGTAATGATTAAATATTTTGCTACTTCTGCAGGTCTTAATATTTTTGAAGTAACATGATTTTCATGAGATGGTGCTTCATGATTCACAGGACCTCGGTTTAATTCTTGTTCTTTCGGTAAATAAATCATCATCAATAAACCTACGATGATACTGACAATAATTAAGAATAAAAATGTATATCTCCAACCTACTAAATCACCAATAACAGTTCCAATAGGTACACCAAAGACATTTGCACCACTAAAACCGGTATAAACAAGTCCAATCATTTTGCCACGATTTTTAGGCGCAGTTAGCATCGCAGTAATAGCTAGTACCTTAACAATAATCAAAGCAGCAGCTGCAGATGAAATGATTCTACCTATAACTAATATTGAAAAATTAGGTGCAACAGCGATAATACCGTTTCCGAGAATAAAAATAAGTAACGTCCATAACAATACCGGTCTAGTAGAAAAGCGATTTGTTAACTTAACTAAGATTGGTCCACATATCGCAAATGTCAAAGCATACATCGTCACTAATTGACCAATGACAGCTTCTGATACATGTAAGTCTTGACTCATTAAGTTCATGATTCCTGCAACCATCATTTCAACCATTCCTACTATAAATATACTTAAAATGAATGTGAATAATCGCATAACAGACATTTATAAAACTCCTTTCGAACAAATTTCTCGATATTCATTTCCCATAGAATAACGATTTATTAATAAATGTGTACAACACAAATTTACTTATAACCGTTCTATTATATAATATTTGGCAACTATTTTCTGTGATATATTGAAAAAAGAATGAAATTATTTTTCAGTATTTGCAAAATTAAAACACGCATCTCAATGTGTTAAGACGCAGTTTTTAACTTTCTAACAAATATAACAATAAACAACGCACGCATCTTAAATTAGCACGTAAATATACTAACTTAAGATGTATGCGTAACTCCATGTTTTTTATATGCGTAACTATAAACTAAGTAACAATAATGACTATCTTTAATTATTCACTTTTAACATCGGTAGTTCGCGCAATCAATTGATGTCTAGCATTGAAAAACTGACCATAACTTAAATATGTCGCAATCAAAGCTGACATAATTGTCGCTGTCGTATGAATAAACACAACTAACAATTGAAATTTTATAGCTTGTAATGGTGGTACGCCACCAATAATTAAACCAGTCATCATACCTGGAATCGACACAAGCCCATATGTTTTGACTGAATCAATGGTTGGTACAATCGCTAAACGTATACTTTCTCGAATGGCACCTTTAGATGCTAATTTCGGTGCTGCTGCAAGTGACAATTTAGATTCAATGTTGGTTCCATCTTGCACGAATGCGCGATCTAAATTTTGATACGCCAGATTAATTGCAATAAGACCATTATTTGCTAGCATACCTCCAATCGGTATAACCTCATTTGCTGTAAAATTAATCGCCCCTGTTGCCACAGTACCTGCAAGTGGCAATGCTGTTCCAATGAAGATAGCTAGAAATGATATCCAAAACACATGATGCATCACAGGTGATGCTCGATTAATCGTATTCCATGATGCATTAATAATAATGACCAATACACATAAAATAAGCAGCCATTTATCGTTAATTTTAAAAATATAATGTAGCAAAAATCCCAAAATGATTAATTGCACAACTGCACGTATTGTTGCAACAATCAAATCTTTAATAATATGTAAACCTTCTTTATATGAAATGATAATCGGAATAACTAATAACAATGCCGTCAACCCAAGTGCTGTATTACTCATGTTGATTCAACTCCTCAACCTTAGAAATTTTGCCATCAACAATCGTTATGCGTTTTTGAAAATGTCTCATACTTTGATCATCGCTATGGGTAATCCACATGATAGCAACACCTTGTTCTACTAACTTAAAAATGATATTTTCTATTTTTTCTTTATTATGAACGTCTAATGCACTGGTTGATTCGTCTAACAAAAGAATATCCGGCGTATACATAAGTTGGCGCGCAATAGCAATTCTTTGTCGCTCACCACCAGACATATTTTCCACTTCCGAACTTAATTGATAATGTCCTAAACCGACATCTTTAATTAATTGCTTCGCACGTTTTCTATCAAATTTATCATTACGTGCAAGTGACGGGAATATCATGTTATCTTCAATCGTTTCACCAAACAAGTCACTTTGCTGCATCAGATAACTGATTTGTTGACGCAATTCTTCCGGGTCATAATCATTATAAGGTTTACCTTTAAAATAAAGTTCACCACTAGTTGGACTAATTAAATTACATATTTGCTTTTGAAATGTACTTTTACCACTACCTGATGGACCGATAATGGCAATACTCTCACCTTTATCTACTTTTAGACTGATATGATCTAATATGATTCTATCGCTCGCTTTATACACTAAATCTTTAATTTCTAACAACATTTGCACCGCTCCTCATGTAACATATCAGGTGTATTATTCCCGTTTTTTTGGTTTTTAGTGCAATTAAATTTAAGTGAAATTCATTTCATTGTTATATCAAAAATTAGTTACCGTTGGTTTTCACTACTTAAATAAAAAATCCCTTTAACATGAGCACTGTTTGGTGACTAAGTATTAAACTTAGACAATCGCCTAACAGGATATCATATTAAAGGAACGCTTAATTATTCGTGGATTATATTACCACATTAAATTTTTATATGCTTCATCGTTTAAAGAACGAACAATTTCAGTTACAAGACGGACAGAATTTTCATAATCATCTAGATTGAGTACTGATACATTAGAATGCATGTATCGCAACGCAACACCTATTGTTATTGTTGGAATACCTTCATTTGCGACATGAATACTTCCCGCATCTGTACCTCCACCCGGTGTAGTATCCCATTGTACTTCGATATTATGCTTTTTAGCTACATCTTTGATATGTTTACGAAAACCTTGATGTGCAATGCTCATAGCATCCATCATAATAACGACTGGGCCACCGCCTAGTTTACTTTCACTTGTTTGCCCAGACATACCTGGCGTATCGTATGCTATACCAACATCTACAGCTATCGCTAAATCAGGCTTGATAGTATTCGCTGCAACTTTCGCACCACGTAGGCCAACCTCTTCTTGTACTGTTGCGCCACTATATAAATTAATTCCAATCACTTCATCTTTTAAACGTTTTAATACATCAACTGCTAAAGCACAACCATAACGATTATCAAATGCTTTTGCAGTCAAATATTTATCATTTGCTAGCACTTCAAATTCACTGTACGGCGTCACCATATTTCCTACTTCAACACCAGCTTCTTCTGCTTCTTCTTTACTACTCACACCAATATCAATAAACATCTTTTTAATTTCCATTGGCTTTTTACGTTCTTCTGGTGATAAAACATGTGGCGGTTTAGAACCGATAATACCTCTAATTTCTTTACCTGAATCTGTTGTAATGGTTACTTTTTGCGATAACATAACCTGGTTCCACCATCCACCAACTGGCGTAAATGAAATGAAACCATGTTTATCAATTTTAGTTACTATAAAACCAACTTCATCCATATGACCAGAAATCATAATTGAATATTGGCCATTCTCAGCAATTTTCTTTCCAAAAATGCCTCCTAAATTATCTTCAATAATTTGATCACTAATCGGTTCTATATAATTACGCATTGCTTCTTTAACTTGCATTTCATATCCAGCAATGCCGTTAACATCTGTTAAATGTTTAAGTAATTTGACTGACTGATTCATGTTATTCATCCTCCTGTATTCATCTTATAAACATTGTATCACTAACTTTCTGAAAAATACTGCCTACCGCTTTAACGTTTTCAGGCTTAAATATTTTAAAAATTAATATTCAGAAAAAATCACAGTTTAAAGTAGTTTATTATAATACGTTATTCTTTTATTGTTATTAATTTCAATCTGTTTAGTCCTGCGCTATTAAAAAACTAAAAAGTGTAGAGATAACAACGCATTAATGCCGCTATTTTCTCTACACTTAAATACTAGTTTCTTTATTTAACTTACCATTAAACTTATTCAGATGTTGAATATCCATTAATCATAATGTGACCACGCCGATAGTATTAATACTTCTTTATTTTGATCATCTACAGTATAGACGACCCTGTGCTGATAGTTGATTCTCCTTAAATATCGCTCTAAATATTTAGGTTCTAATTTTTCAAAAGATTGTGTTATTTTATGCGGATCATTTTTTAAAGTTTCAACAATTTCTAAAAATGACTCCTTTAAATAAGAATGTTTTATTTTCTTTAAATCTGATTTCGCCGAATTTTTAATCTTAACCGTATAATTGCTCATTAAAGATTATCCCAATCAATATCATCTATATTTGTTGTACCACTATTATCTTTTTCTCTATCTCTTACTTTGTCCATTGTACCAGTAGATTCAAGATATATTGTTTCTTGTATACTTTTCCAATCATCTAAACCTATAATCACAGCATTATTTTCGGCATTATTGCCACTAATATAAATTGGTTCGTGATTATTATTAACATTTTTTAGTAATTGATAAAAATCTTTTCTCGCTTCTGTAGGGCTAGTGATAATCATATAAACCCTCCTTTGTCTTCTGTTAATCTAATTGTAGCGTACGCACTTAAGTACGTCAATATCACCGACACATTCGTCGTAATCTTAACCTCTAGATGCAATTGTAAATAATCATTTGTCCTTTTCTTTCAGTATACTGTCAATAATGCTAAGGATGAAATCAACAGTGTCCATACTACGTTCCCTACCGCTTTATCGTTTTCAGACTTAATAATTTTAAAAATTTTGTGAGAAATCCGCTTAAAAACTCTCATATTTCCAAAAAAATTTGCAAAATTTAAATATTTGAATAACATCATTTTTTTCTAAATGTTATAATTTATTTATAATCCAATACTGAAAGAAGGCGACTGACTTTGAAAAAATTAAGTTCATTAATTGTAGTAGTATTAATATGCATCATTGCATTATCAGCTTGTAGTAAAGAACAAACAAAAACCTATGAAGGTGACGTAAATGGTAAACACGTAATAACGTCAATCACTTATAAAGACGATAAAGTTTTAAAACAGTCTACTATTAACACAATTAAGTACGATGATCTTGGTATAGACAAAGATGAAGCTAAAAAGTTATTCGCAAAAACTGAAAATACCTTTAAAGACCTTAAAGGTGCTAAATATAAAGTCGACTATAAAGACAAAAAAGCAATTGAACATTTAGACATTAATTATAAAAAAGTTGATATGAAAGAATTAAACAAACGATTTGGTGTATCATCTAAAGATACTAAAGACAATAAATATTTTAGCTTTGAAAAAGTTGAAAAACAGTTAAAACATAGCGGTTTAAAAGAAAAAGACAAAATGGACGACAAATAGTTTATAACATAAAAATGCCCTCAGAAATGACTAATGCTACAAAGCTTAATCTCATTCTGAGGGTATTTCTATTATAAAAACCCAGTATCAAAAAGATACAACATACTAGGAAGGGGATTTTCACTAAATCTAGCATCCGCTTCTTCCAATGATTCTAGATACACAGTTTAACTAATCAATTTTAATTTATAATCGTGTATTGTTTGCAACTGACCATCGACTTTTCGATAAATAATGTGGTCTGCTGTAATTTCTGTTGGACTTGATACACCAACTGCCGCTGCTATATTAAATAAACCTTCATGTAAACTTGTCACATAATTGGTTACACGATATTGTTTTTCACCTACAATTAATGCTTTTTCTTTTTTAGCATCTGTCGTTGCAACACCAACTGGACACGTATTCATGTGACATTGTTGACTCATTATACAACCGACACTAATCATCATGCCACGCGCGATATTCACAAAATCTGCACCTAAACCTAATGCTATCGCAATTTTATCTGGCGTCACTAGCTTACCTGATGCAGCCAATTTCACTTTATCTCGAATACCATATTTTTCTAAAATGCCAGACACGATAGGTAAAGCTGTAAATAACGGCAAGCCGACACCATCTTGTAATTCTTGGAATGTTGCACCAGTACCACCTTCACCACCATCAATCGTAATAAAGCTTGGATACTTATCTAATTCAACCATTGTGCGTACAAGTGTTTCTATTTCTGATACTTTACTAACAACAATTTTGAAACCTACAGGTTTTTGACCTAATTTTTGTATTTTATCAACAAAGCGAATTAAATCTTCAGCATTGTGAATAAATTCGTAACGGTTAGGTGAATTGATTGTTTTATAAGGTTCGACATTACGTATCGCAGCAATTTCTTCATTCACTTTTTCTGCTTCCATATGACCACCACGAGTTTTTGCGCCTTGCGCCAATTTTAATTCAAATGCGCGAACATTAGAGGACTGTGCTACTTTACTAAATAAATCTTCACTAAAATTACCTTCTTTATCACGAACACCAAACAAACCAGGACCAATTTGGAATATGATATCACCATTTCCTTTTAAATGATATTCCGATAAACCACCTTCACCTGTATTCATCCATGTACCCGCTTTAGCCAAACCTTTAGATAATGCCGTAATTGCATTTTTACCTAAAGCGCCATAACTCATACCAGATTGGCCTACTATACGTTTTAAAATAAAAGGATGTGCCAAATTCTCACCTAGCTTTATTGCATGTTCGTCACTTAAATAATAAGGATCAATCTTAGTCGGTGCTCGATATTCTTCGCGACTAAACAGACGCTCATTTGCAATTTTATAAATAAATGTAGATATCAATGTAGTGTTATCCACAGATATTTCGTTACGTTGCATTGGAAACATCGTGTTTTGTATGTAAAAGCCTTCCTGATAATCTCTTGTAGTACCGAAGCTGGTCATACGAGAGTTATATTTTCCAGCCAAAACGATATTTTTATAATCGTTGCGTGAAAAAGGTTTCCCTTCATTATCCCCAGAAAATAAATACTGTCGTAATTCCGGGCCCATTTTTTCCGAAATATATCTAATACGTGCTAATAACGGATAATTTCTTAATACACTGTGTTGCGACTGCCTTTTATCTTTTATCAACCAAATAAGCCCGATTACAATGACTGTAAGTAAAAATCCTACAACAATAATATTAACTATAAATTGCATGACTGTAAGAAACGTCATTACAATACCTCCCCCAAAATTTCAATTCATCATAATGATACACCTTAAAAAACAAATTACAATGGAAGCGCTTCGCTATTTTGGATAAAATCATCATATATTTCCTTTAAATTTTAATATATAGAACATATAATACAAAGTAATATGTGCTAAAGTATCAATATAATAAAAATCTTTAAGAGGTATACTATGTCAAATACAAATAAACAATACATAGACGAGGAATACGCTACCGAACAATCAAGATTTTTCAAACGTGATATTGGATTTATTTTCCTTTATATATTTTTGGTTAACATCTTGCCGATTGTTATCGTGTTTTCAACATTAGGCTTAATCGCTATTTTCACTCAACAAGCTCCGTGGGATTTCTTTTTTCCTATTTCATTGAATATTAGCTGTTTACTCGCAGTTATTATTTCACTAGCTATTTTCCATCGGATGCATGAAGATGCATTTGTTCCGATGATACGTACGCAAATCATTGCCAGCACCAAATATAAATGGCATATTCTTATATCATTTACACTAAGTATCATTCTCTTTTTACTTTTAAATCATTTTGATATTTTCGCACTAAATGTAGATGCCTTTACTGCCTTTGACATTTATTCGCTAATTAAAGGGTATGGTTCCATCAGTTTAATAGCTTTATTTTCGTTAATCATTATATTAAATATTTTGATTTGCCAACTTATTTTCCGTCATATTTTAATTCAAGAATTAAGCAGATTAATACCTTTAAAGATTACAATAGTATTATCCGTTATCCTTGAAACACTGTACTATTATCCATACATTAATGCATGGTGGGAATTCATTCCAGCATTGATACTAGCAAGTAGTACGACTTTATTATATTTAAAATCAAACCGTAACTTTATGGTGAGCTACTTTTATCAATTAGCAGTCATACTCGTTTTGCATATTTTCATGTAAAATTTTTCAGAGTATTATCCATTATCCATACACATCAAAAAGCACACTTAAAAGTCAGTATCATAACTAACTTCTAAGTGTGCTTTCTTTAGATCTATTGTCGTTCTATAAACGAGCCATATAAAATGTTTCGTGTCCTATCATGAAGCACATGAAACACCATACTCAATATATCTTTTTAAATTTAAATATTCATTAACTTAATATGCTTTAAACTTTTTCATTAAAGACTACTCGCTGGACGTGGTGTTGGCTTTTTCAATAAACTCATAATCATTATTACAATGACTAACATACCACAAATTAGATACATCCATTTAAATCCTACTAAATCGGAAATAGGTCCCATCAATGCGCCACCTAACGATATACCTAAGTCTGCACAGGCAATAAATAAACCTAACAACATATTACGACCTACTTTTGGTAAGACGAAGCTTAAGTATGATGTTAATGTTGGGTACACCATTGCTTGTGTCATTCCTATTAATATCGCACTACCATAGAAAATAATTGCACCTACTTGCGGACCAAATGCCACTACAAATGACGCGATCACTAATAATGATAGTACAGATACCATATATTTAGGATGCCACATACCATCTGATGGAATGTATTTCCTTAAGTAAAATCTTGCTGCAACAACTGCGATGGCCTGTATTGTCAAAAAGATTCCCGCATTCGCGAATCCTAAACTCACTGTGTATAACGGTACAAATGTACTAACTGCACCAAATACAATCGATGCAACAATCATGATAATACCACTGTTCAACAACTCTTTATTTTTGAAAAATTGCGCAAAAACAGTTACAGCATTAAATGGCATTTTTTCAATCTTATCTGACGTATCGGGTTCCTGTTCAGCAAAGGTCACGCGATAGCCAAAGAATGTTGTTGTTAATGCGATAAAGATAATGACAATTGCAAATAGTGAAATATTATTTGCATTCCAAATACCTACGGCAACTAATGGTCCGATTAAGTTTGGAATCGTTGAAAATAGCGAGTACAATGATACACCTTCAGAACGATGTTCCTCTGGTAATGCATCAATAATACCTAGCTGTAAAGACATAGAAAAGAATGCCGTACACACACCTTGCATAACACGTGCTACGAAATAACCTTCTAAGCCTGTAAAACCATAAATAATTAAAGCTATGGCATTGATAATCAAAATAATTCTTAATACTTTAATGGGACCGACACGAGCAATAATTTGTCCTGCCCATGGTCGAAATACCATTGCTGTTAACATGTATGCCCCCATAACGATACCGATAACCGTATTCGTTGCGCCTAAATCATGCCCTCGTAAAGGTATAAACACGTTTAAGATTGCATTGGCACTAAAGAACATCAATGTTAATATATATAATCTCAAAAAGGGCCAAGCCATTGCACCTTTCATTATCTCACTCCTTAGAATGATAGTTGTTTTTCTATTAATTCTCTTGTATAAGCATTGGCACTTTTATGCAATGCGCTAGTCGGAATTTGTTCTTCTATTTTTCCGTTTTTAAAAATAATTAATTGATCACATAAATACGTGGCAGCTTGAATATCATGTGTGATAAAAATATAACTCAGCTGACGCGTTTCACGTAAATGAATCAATAAATCTAATATTTGTGTTTGAATAGACATGTCGAGTGAACTAATGGCTTCATCAAACAAAATATATTTAGGGTTAATACATATTGCACGCGCAATCGCAACACGCTGCGCCTCTCCACCTGATAACATATTAGGATATTTATCCATGTATGCCTTAGATAGACCGACTTCTTCCAACAATGTAATTGCTTGGACTTCCATAACATCTTTAGGTTGTCCATCACATTGACACATCACTTCAAATAAGATTTCTCTAACAGTCTGAAATGGGTGTAATGATGACGTATAATCTTGAAATACAGCACCAATTTGATGACGTCTCACTTTTTTCTTATGCATCGGTTGATCATTTAAGGTTACACAACCTTTATCCGGTTTCTCAATACCTAATATCATTCGGCTCAATGTCGATTTGCCACTACCACTTTCTCCGATAATCGCAATCGTCGCACCGATTGGACACTCAAATGACACACCTTTCACAATAGGTGTTCGACGACGCTTAAAGACATGTGCGCTTTGATATGACTTTTCAACATCTTTAATTTTAATCATGTACATCACCCCTCATCACATGTTTAAAATGATCATTAATCTTCTTCTTAGTTGATAATAAATACTTTGTATAAACATGTTCTGGATGATGCAAGACTGATTCACGCGTACCATGCTCAATCAGTTGACCATTTTTCATCACAACAACACGGTCTGCAATTTTGTTAATAACCGTTAAATCATGTGAAATGAAAATCATCGCACAGTCAAAGTGTTTCTTAATATCTATAAATGCTTCCAGTACATCATATTGTGTAATTGTATCTAAAGCCGTTGTCGGCTCATCAGCAATGATTAACTTTGGTTTCAAAGCTAACGCTAAAGCAATCATCAATCGCTGTAACATTCCTCCTGATAACATGTAAGGGTATGATTTTAATATACGTTTAGGATCTTTCAAACTTAAATAATCCATATATTCAATCAATGTCTTTTCAATTTCTTGTGTAGACATTGACGTATGTACTTTCATAGTCTCAAACATTTGTTTACCGACAGTAGTTGATGGGTCAAAGGCACGACTACCTTGTTGCATGACCATCGCAATATCTTTACCACGGTATTTTTTCAATTGTGCTTCCGATAACGACAACATTGGCTTACCATCAAAGGTTATATCACCTGTTACGCGTAATCGTTCTGGATTTAAACCTACAATCGATTTGCATGTAATTGATTTACCGCTACCACTTTCTCCAATAACGCCTAAAGTTTCACCCTTAGTTAATGTAAAATTCACATCACTCACGAGTGGTTGATCTGTCCAGGTATCTGTAATCGTCAAATGCTTAACTGTTAATAATGTCATGATTGCACCACTCCTTTTTTCACAGAACGAAGTTTATCTTTAGAAGAGATGCGGGGATCAATGGCAATTTGTAATGCATCTGATAAGAAATTAAATGCCATCACTATAATCACTATGGCAATACCTGGCGCAAACATCATTTCAGGATGTGTAAACATCACTTTTCTAGCTTCGTTAAGCATCATACCCCACTCTGCAGTAGGCGCTTTGACACCTAATCCTAAAAATGAAAAGCCAGATATTTGCAAGATCATTGAACACATCGAACTACTAGAGATGATAGCAATATCTGCTAATGTTAACGGCATAATATGTTTGTGAATAATTTTCATATCATTCATACCGATTGTTTTAGCAAATCTTACATGGTCAGAAGCAGTGTACTGCATAACACTTGTACGTATAACACGACAGAACCATGCCCAACGCGTCAAAATAAATGCCATGATAATATTTTCGGCACCCATACCAAACAATGCAATTAATGCTAACGTTACAACATAACTTGGGAATGCCAACATAACATCACACGCACGCATGATTAAGGCGTCAACAAACCCTTGGAAATATCCTGATAAGAATCCTAAAATAGATCCAATAAGTACAGAAACAAATAGCGCAACAAAGACATATAACAAACTTGGTCTAATTGCATAAATTAGCCTAGTTAAAATATCTCTACCTAAATGGTCAGTACCTAGTAGATGTTGAAAACTCATGCCAGCAAATTTGTTTGCTGTATCGATATGGTTAGGATCATAAAATGTCACAAGTGGTGCTGCTAATCCTAAAAAGACATATAATACAATGATGCCTAAAGCAATCACTGCACCTTTATCTTGTAATAATCGTTTTAAAATTATCATCGTGCGCCCTCCCTTAACCTTGGATTTAATAGCGCATTAATGATATCTGCTAATGTATTAAATACAATAAATAATACCGCTACAATTAATACATATGCTTGAATGACTGGAAAATCATGTTCAAGTATTGCTTTTAAGCTTAATTGACCTAGTCCAGGCCATGCAAAGATATACTCGATAACAACTAGTCCACCCATTATCATCGGTATAGACATACAAAAGATCGATACCGCAACTTGTAAAGCATTACGCAACACATGCAACATTAATGTGATAGATTTCACACCGCTTGCTCTTAAATAAAGTACATAATCTTCATTTAATTGTTCCACCATCGAGCGTCTAACATTTCTAAAGTAAATACCAGCATACGCAATCGTAATAACAATCACTGGCAATATGTAACTTTCTGGACCTGTTAATCCAGAAGTCGGCAATATGTTTAACTTCACTGAAACGTAAATAATAAGTATTGAAGCTATCCAATATGATGGTAATGCAGTTAGAAAGAAAGCCACTGAACGTATCGCACGATCAGTGAACTTCCCTCTTTTTAATGCACTAACTACACCTAAAATAATTGATGTAATCATTACCATAACACTTGAAATCATTGTTAATTTCAATGTATTCATAAATGCTGGGCCAATGCGTTCAGCTACTGGATCACCTGTAATGTAACTTGTACCAAAATTAAATTGCATCGCTTCAAGTAACCAATTTTTATATTGAATTAATAATGGATCATTGAAACCGTACTTTTCATTCGTTTCCGCAATCAACTCCGGAGTTACATTTGGCGTTCCTTGCGCATGTAAAATTGTCACAGCTGGATTTTCATTTGTAATATACGTCAATAGAAATGTCATAAAACTTACTACAATCATCAATGGAAACATGAGCGCAATACGTTTTAAGATAAATTTGAACATCTAAACGCTCCTTTATTTATACTGCATTTCATTGAATGGTAATTCATACTGTGATTGTGTGAATGATACTTTTTCTAAATCTTTCGGTGCAACAACTGTCATGCTACCGTGTGAAATAGGGATGAAGATACCTTCATCATCAATTTGTTTCAAAATGTTTTTATAAGCGTCTGAACGCTCTTTATCGTTTTGGATTTTAAATGCGTCATCAATGCTGTTGTATATTTTATCTTTGTTCTCAATGCCTGATGTTGCACTTTCATAACCGTTTTTTGCTTTAAATGCTGCAATAGTACTTTGTGGATCGTACAATAATCCCCAAGTTTGGTTGAACATTAAGTCATAATCACCAGAAGTACGACGTTCTGCAATTTTATCTGATGTTTCGCCATTGATGTTTAACTTAATGCCCATTTTCTTAAATTCTGCTTGTAAGTATTCTGCTTGTTCTTTTTGACTTGAAGAACCTTTGTCATAGTACATTGCCATTTCAAGGTTTTTACCATCTTTTTGACGAACATCGCTGTCTTTACCTTTCTTCCAACCAGCTTCATCTAATAATGATTCTGCTTTTTTAAGGTCATACTTACGTGTTGGCATGTCGAAATTAATGTCTGTTACATTTTTCGCAAATAATTGAGTCGCTGGTTTTTCTTGGCCATCTAAAATTTCTTTAGCAATTTTATCTCTGTTTACCATATGACCAATCGCTTGTCTGACTGTTTTGTCGCTGACAGCATTATCTTTTTTACCAGAATTGACAACTAACATTTTCGTATTCATAGGTTGACTACGTTTAACTTGATAGTCGCCTGTATCTTTCAATTGTTTTAAAGAGTCTTTGTCTAAGCTATCTGTACCTCTATCGTCTGTGAAGGCAAAGTTTGTTTCACCTTTTTTCATTGATAGGAATGCTGTTTCACCAGCAGGCATTACTTTTGCTTGTACTTTGTTAAGTTTAGACTTTTCGCCCCAGTATTGATCATTTTTGTTAAAGTCTGCAGACTCGTCTTTTTTGTGTTCACCTAATTTAAATGGACCTGTACCATCGAACTTTTTAACGCCATCTTTAGTTGTACCGTTTTTAAAGTCTTTTGGAGATACAAATACATATGGACGAGGCATCGCTAATTCAGCTAATGCAGGTTGGTATGCTTCTTTCAAATTCAATTCAACCGTGTACTTATCTTTAACTTTAACATTGTCAATCAATGTTGATATTTTTAACCAAGAATGCAATTTCTTATTTTGTTGAACTGCGTCAATATTTTTCTTAACTGCGTCAGCATCAAATGGTGTACCATCATGGAATTTAACATCATCTCTCAAATGGAATGTATATGTCTTCCCATCTTCAGACACATCCCATTTTTTAGCTAGTAAAGGCTTAATTCCATCTTTTGTGTTACGTACAAGCGGTTCGTATATCATACTTTCAGCAGACATCGATCCACCGTAAACATGCGGATTCATATCCCCGATATCTTTAACTGTCGTATACGTTAATTGCTTGTTTTCTTTCTTTTCTTCTAAACCTTTATTACCGCCACACCCAGTTAAAATTATCCCTGATGCAAGTAACATTGCACTCATTTTAGTTAGTTTTCTCATTTGCTTTTCCTCTTTCTAAATTGATAAGTTGCATTACTTAATCAAATCGTAATGATTATTTTTCTCAATTATTTGCTTATTTTTATGTAAATGTCAAACGTAATTCAATAATTTTTTTCTATTATAAAACTTCAAACCCTTATTGTGAAAGCGTTCTATTAATTTCCAAAAATTTTGTGACGAGTGCCTTATCTCCTTCAAATAAATTTGTATTAAATTGAGAAGATAGTTGTTGATTGTCATGAGTATCCTTGTACGCCTGACAACTTGCTTCATAGCGGGTTAGGAACTGATCAATCATTGGCGTTTTGATACCTAGCATTTTCCCAATATGCTGAATCATCGCTGTTCTGTAATAATCTTCACTTGGCATTCTTGGAATTTGAACAACATCTTGTTCATTTTTATAGACTTGCTTAAATGGTACAGCTGAAAAATCAAAGTAATGTCCTTCTTCGTCTGGCTGTGAAAATGGATCAATGAGGATTGCGGTATATCTTACATAAAGCAGATATTCTTGTAAAATATCTGGCAAGATTTCGAAATGCTCAATATCACCTTCATCCAAAGTTTCAGGACGTACTGGATAATTCTCCTTCACCATAAATTGAAGCAGGTTGACTGACGGCACTCTAAATGCTTGTAAAATAGTCATCATTTCCTTCCACATTAAACGCATTTCACGAATTAGCGTCATCGTTATCGGTCCTTCAGGGAATAACTTATACACATAAACCGGTACATCCGTTCCTTCAAAAATGGCTTTCAATGAAAAGTCATTCATAAATAGTGGTGGGTGCACATAAAGCGAACTGTTACGCGTTTCAGCATGTAGTGGTGATTCAACGACTTCTAAATGAATACTCAATTGCTCAGCTAAAACAGAAAGACGTTCGCACATCATTGAGTTTGTATGCGTTGATCCCATGTATAGTTTCTTTTTAACACCTGTTGTCAACACATGATTAGGCGCTTCTTTATCAACTATACGTGTGTCACCGAGATAAGTTGAAAACGAAATGACTTCAATATCTTTATTGAACTTAGACATAAATTGTTCCACAATCATTTGCGAGCCAAATGTCGGTGAAATTAAAATGACATGTTTGACACTTTGCAAAGTTTCTAACGACAATTGCTGTAGTGTGTCATAATAAGCGTCTGCTGTGCATGCCATGACAACTGTTTCGTATTCACCTTTGACATTTTCGATATCTTTATACAAACGATTAATTTCAAACTTACCTTCAAGGTGTTGATGCGCCTCGTTTTGTATTTTGACTTCAAATTGTTTTTCTTTTTTATACGCTTGATATAAGCGTTTTGATTTTTCTGATGTTGAGGCACGTCCAACCATATCAATCTCATAATCTGATTTTAAATAGCAAATATTCGCTAATTGGATTGCGACCGGACCAGTGCCTATCATTAATAATTTAGACATCCGTAATACCTACCTTTATAGCTGCTTTTTTATAAAGTGCTATATCAAAAATTTGCTGTGGTCTCATATGTTTATTCACACATTGCCACTTATCTTCCGCTGTTTCTTGTGACGGATAATTAAATATTGCTTTGATGCCATCACCAAAGCGCATTGCAACTACGACATTTTCATTTGTTAAATCATATAATTCTTCTAAAATGCTGTACTTTAAAGGAATTGTCGAGCTGAATATGATATGTGTCACATCTTTGATATCTTTAAGTTCAGATACCTTTTGATCCGTAATTGTTATATCTTCATTTGGTGCTAAGACGTTTACGATTCTGCGTCCTAGGTCAACAGCTTGTGGATCAATATCAATACCGATAACTGAAGCACCTGTTTCTTTTGCAACTTGAATTAATGTCATTGGATATGCACCTGAACCAACTAACAATAATTTGTCATTGCTAGCTATACTACATTGTCCAAATTCTTCATCAATACAATGTTCTATATTGTCAAAATAACCTGTTGTAGACGCCTGTCCGTCTAATAGACGTCTAGCTCTAATTATCTCGACTTGTTTTACACATTGAGCTGTAATGTGTTGAAGTGATTTTATTAATTGTGCTTTTTCTTCAACTTCACGCCAAGCATTAAATTGTTGTTCATATATAGGATTTAAAATAAATTCACTGTAGTCATCCATCAATGTTTCTAATGCTTCGATGTATTGATCGTCTTGTAATACACGCTCGTAATGCGCTTCAAACTTTTCCAAATATTGTTGTAATATCAATTTGATTTCATTATTAAAGTTATTCATTGTAGGCTCCTTATTCTATATATGCTTTTCCTGTAGCTACAGTTGTAACCTGTCCTTTAATTGAAGTTTGATATCCCAATTGATGACATCGCTTTGATGTCACTAAAATACTGCCCCCTGGCTGATGTACTGTAAAATCTTTACATGCATCATTACGTTGATAATTATTAAAAACCCCAATTGATGCTGTACCAGAACCACAGCTATTTTCCCAAATTAAACTTTGGATTTCTGGTATATAGATTAATGGCTGTAAAAATTGACGTTGTTCATCAAAAAGCATCATACCTACTGTCTTATATTTGTGATTCCATTGTTGCTCATGCACGAATGTTTCAACTAAATGTTGAATTTCAGTCGTTACTTGTTTAACTGGAATCACGTAATGTACATATGTTTCATAAATAATTTCTATTGCTTTCCATGAATGGTTACCCATGTTAATTGTTGTTGGCACAACACGATGGGCTTGTGGCATTTGAACTTCATAGTATTGGCAATCATGAATTGCACATTGCACTAAATCCGAACAGCCAGATACCTTAACCTTAAACTGTTGGTCTTTAAGCAAATGACTTTCCTGCAAATGATGTATATATGACATCGTCGCATTACCGCAAAATTCATTACCGCTCATAACTAGATGGAAATCATTGCCATCATCATTTTGTGTTGATTCTATAAAGCCTACCTGTTCACAGCATACATGTGTTGCGGCCATCAACTGATTGGCGATAGATGCATATTCACTAGCATCATGTTTTGAATGAACAAGTATCGTCATATTCCCCGAAGGATTATACTTAGAAAATTCTATAACCTGCCGATTCATACGACACTCCTTTAGATGTATTTTAGAGCCTCTTTTACCATAAGTAATTAGAGGCTCTTATGCAGTTGTTGCGAAGCAAACAACTGTATTCCTCTTAACCTGTAATTTTAATAGAAGATGAACCTAATAGCTTTTTATCTATTAGGTAAGTCATGCTAATTCCGCAAAAGCGAAAAGCATGGCTTTATATGCAGTTGGTGCGAAGCAAACAACTGTATTCCTCTTAACCTGTAATTTTTTAGAAGATGAACCCTAATAGTTTCCCATCTATTAGGTAAGTCATGCTAATCCGCATAGCGAAAAGCATGACTTAGTAATCGGTTGTTGCATCAACATGCAACCGTAAACCTTATTTAAAGTTGCTTCTTGTGGCTCTACAAGTGAATGCAGTTGTCCGTTAACTACATTCACTTAGATGCTTTTACTGTTTTCACCTCAACTAAAACTTCAAAAAAGTTGCAGAAAACAAATCGTAACTATTACGATTTGATTATATACTATATTAGTTGAGAATCATTGTCAATAAAGGTTGTAAATGAATTTTATATATTCAAACGAGTTTCTTCCTTAAACATGGCATATTCAAGACTTTAGAGACATTTTGAAAATTTTTACCAAACAAAAAAGCCAGCTTCAACGTAAAATACGTTAAAACTAGCCTTAAGCAATACACTTCAAATAAACAAACATTTATTTTTCAAAGGTTAATAATTCCCCATCGTTTGGCGCGACTACTCTATTAGTTAATTCATGTGATTCTAAAAATTTATTCAGCTCTTCACGAGATAAATGCCAATGATTGACCGCTTCCATGTGTACAACAACTATTTGAGCAAGTGGCAATGTATGAGCGACTTTCAACACATCATGTTCATCCATCACTAACGGCCCGCCTTCAAAGAATTGATTTGCACCACCATTAAGTACTACGATATCTGGATGATGCGCTTTTAAAGTCTTCTCAACACCGTCGAACCAAACCGTATCAGCAGCTAAATATAACGTTGGCTCTTCAGAATGTTTCAGCACTAAACCATGAACATGTCCTGTCATTTTCAAGATTTCACCATGACCATGTTGAGCATCTGTTTTAATCAATTCAATTTCTCCAATGTGTGCCACATCATTAAATACAGAAACGTTTGTAAACCCATAACTCTCTACTTCACTTGCATCTTCTTCATTTTGTGCGTAAATTTTAATATCTTTCGGCAATACTTCAATTGCTTTCGGATCAAAATGATCAATATGCAAATGCGTTAAAATCACTAAATCGATGTCATTTATAATGTCTTCAATTGCTAATGGTAGTTCTACAAGTGGATTGTTTTGATCTTGTCTCGGTGAATTTGGAAATGGTTCAAGTGCGCCTTTGTCACTTAACATTGGATCAATCAAAACGCGTTTACCTCCATACTCAATCACGGCCGTGGCATTTCTTATATGTCTAATATTCATGTTAAATCCCCCTATTTTATATGTCTATCATTGCGACAATATGCATACATTGCCTACTTCATGCCAAATTATTTTCCACTGGATATCGATTTTAAACAATTATTCCAATGTCCGCTTCCACGAATCATCACTCAACATCTCGCCAGGCCATGTGTAAGCCATAACACCACCATCAATGCGAATTGTTTCACCAGTGATAAATGAACTCTCATCAGATGCTAAAAAGACAACGAGCTTGCCTACTTCTTCTGGTTTACCTAAACGTCCCAGCGGTGTCATCCATTTCTGATTTTCTCTAAATGCTTTGCCTTCCTCATCTTCGCTAGTACCTGTCAGTTTATCTACTAACGGGGTTTCAATCGTACCTGGTGCAATCGCATTAGCTCGAATGCCATCTCTACCATATTCGATTGCAATGGATTTCGTAAAATTAATCACTGCCCCTTTCGCAGCATTATATCCTGAGCGATACAAATCTGCTGCCTGTCCTGAAAATGAAGATGTGTTAACAATAGAGCCACCTTTAGTCATCATTAAAGGTAGCATCATTTTCGTCATCAAAAATGTTCCGCGCATATCTACATTCATAATCTTGTCATATACATCTGTTGGATACTCATGAATTCTACCAGCCGCATTATCCACACCGGCATTATTAAATAACACATCGACATGGCCAAACTGTTCTTTTATTTCAGATACAAAATTTTCAATTTGTTGTTCACTTGCAATATCCACAATATAAGCCTTTGCTTTGTTACCATTACTTTTAATTTTATCGACAGTCTCTGATACAGCTTCAGCTATGTCTACCGCCAATACATACGCACCTTCTTGAGCTAAAGCGATTGCTGAAGCTTGTCCTATACCTGTACTTGCTCCTGTTACGACTGCAATTTTATTTTCCAAACGTTTCATATAGACACTCCCTTACTATATAACTTAAACTTACAGTCCTTATTTTCCACTGTTCAATGCTTCATAAACCTAATAGATAAGTCTCTAGGCAGTCTTAACTACTCTCTGCTATACAATTTCTATTGAATAACTCAAAATATTTAACAATATTAGTTTCCTCATTTTCTGAAAATTGTTACTTTTGAGAGTATTTTTTGTTACACTTTAAATATTTAACAAAGGGGGGAATTATTGATGACATCAAAACAACAACAAAAGGGGTCTATCGTCAATCGTTTCTTGAATAGTGTTGAAAAAATTGGAAATAAATTGCCAGATCCTAGCGTGTTATTCTTTTTAATGTGTGTGGGCTTAGCCATTATGACGTGGGTTATCTCATTATTTAATGTATCTGTTAAGCATCCAGGTACGCATCAAACCATCTATATTAAAAATATAATTAGCCATGATGGATTAACGATGATAATGAATGATACGATTAAAAATTTCTCAGAGTTCCCAGCATTAGGTTTAGTACTAGCTGTGATGATTGGTATTGGTGTTGCAGAGAAAACCGGATACTTCGACAAGTTAATGATTTCTGTTGTGAATCGCGCACCACGTTTCTTAATTTTACCGACTATTATATTAATTGGTATTTTAGGTAGTACAGCCGGCGATGCTGCTACAATTATCTTGCCGCCACTCGCAGCGATGCTTTTTATTAAAATTGGCTATCACCCTATCGCTGGACTAACGATGGCATATGCTTCCGCTGTAGGTGGCTTTGCCGCAAATATAGTTGTTGGTATGCAAGATGCTTTGGTCTATTCATTTACAGAACCAGCAACACGTATCGTTTCAGATTCTATTAAAACAAACGTTGCTATGAACTGGTACTTTATCGCAGCGAGTGTCGTTGTATTACTTCCTACGATATTGCTAGTTACAACTAAACTGATTATTCCTAGATTAGGTCAGTATGATGATCGTTTAATGCATGATGATCATGAAGAAACGTCTTCACATATTACTGACAAAGAAGCACATGCTTTAAAATGGGCAAATATCAGTTTCATAATTACAATTATTTTATTAATTATTGCAGCTATTCCTGAACATAGCTTTTTAAGAAATGCTAAAACAGGCAGCTTACTAGACGATGCGCCATTAATTAACGGCGTCGGATTAATTATTCTCGTCGTATTTTTAGTACCTGGATTAGTTTATGGGATTTTAAGCAAAGAAATTAAAAATACAAAAGACTTAGGTAAAATGTTCGGCGATGCTGTAGGATCAATGGGAACATTTATCGTTATTGTGTTTTTTGCAGCACAGCTACTTGCGTATTTAAAGTGGAGTAATTTAGGAATTATCGCTGCTGTTAAAGGTGCCAAATTATTAGAACATCAAAACGGTATTGTATTGATACTAGGTATTATTGTACTGAGTGCAATGGTCAACATGTTAATTGGAAGCGCATCGGCTAAATGGGGTATTTTAGGACCGATATTCGTGCCAATGTTAATCCTTATCGGCTTTCATCCCGCATTTACACAAGTCATTTACCGTGTAGGAGATTCAATTACCAATCCAATTACACCGATGATGCCGTACTTACCTTTATTATTAACTTATGCACAAAAATACGATAAACGCATGAAACTCGGAGCCTTACTTTCTAGTTTAATGCCGTATTCAATCGCGCTAAGTATTGTGTGGACAGTATTTGTCATCATTTGGTTCCTATTAGGTATCCCTGTTGGACCAGGTGGACCGATATTCGTTAAATAGCAGTTTTTTTAAGCCACTAAACGAGGATTCTAATCGTTCAGTGGCTTTAATAATATAAATATTTAAGACATAAAACTATAAATTTTCACTGATAATGTTCAATCGATTCCAACTATTGATTTGATTTACCACGAATACTAAATCTGTAATTTGCTCTTCATCATAAAATGTTTTTAGCCTTTCGATAATATCGAATTTTTTAAAATCTTTAATCGCATTTAATTTTTCAGCAAATTCTAAGGTCACTCTTTCTTCCTCTGAAAATAAATCTAGATGATTATAACTCATCACTTCATCGATTTTCATTTGAGTTACACCTAAATCTTTCAGTTCTTTCTTATGAAGATCAACACAATAGTTACAGCCATTAATTTTCGAAATCAGTAACTTAATCAAAGCACTTAGTTCATCATTAACAGGTGATTGATGAATAAACTTTTCACCTTGGCTCATCACAGACATTAACTCTCCATTTTGTTTCTTGTAATTATACGGCATTTGCAATCTCTCCTTTACATTGTTTAATACCAATCCAGTGATACTACACTTCGAACAATATTTGATAGAATTTGAAATTCTGTATAACATCTTGTCAATCTATGCTTTAGTTAAAACATTTAGCGCTTATATTTAAAAAATATATAAAATATGAAAACAGATTGAAAGGATATTATACCTTGCTCTACCCTTTTTTATAAAAAATCACACACATTTGAGAAAATTTGATAATGTCAATAAATCACGTCATCGACATTGTTATTCGGTATATGATTTTCTTATACTGACCACGCTATTATTTCATTTAAATTAACGTGGTTCAGGTGTGTTAATGTACCTGAAAAATAGGCAAATACTTGTGAATATGAAGTGATTTATATTAATTGCGAAACACCTTCGATAGCAATGACATAGATTATTGGAAGATTAAAACCAAAATAAAGAAGGCTCTAGTGTCCTTCTTTTTTATCTAATTCTTCTTTGATTTCGTCAGGTGTTTTTAATTGATTTGCTGGTTTTAGTAATTCACTTAATTTTTCACTTTCTATCATAGCTCCACCAAATTGATAATTATGTTCAGGTGTAGCATAAGCAACAAAATCATCTTTTTTGTTTTCGTTTATATATCCTTCAATCACTGCACTTCCCATAGGACTTGTTTCCAAATTTGTGAAGTGTACAGATTTGATCGTATTCGGTTCTTTAGTGTTTTGCTTGAGATAAAGTGTAATACGCTCTTGTTGTTCTTTATAATAAATTGCTTTTTGTTTTTCTTTTTCATCATATTTCATTTTTAAATGTATGACCGTAGCGACTATACATATACATAAAATAACACCAATAATTATAAAAACATGTTTTTTGGACATTTAACACCTCCAAATTTTAGTGACTCTTCTTTTTGTTTAGCTCTTTTTTTATATCATCAGGCGATTTTAATTGATTTGCTGGTTTTAGTAATTCACTTAATTTTTCACTTTCTATCATAGCTCCACCAAATTGATAATTATGTTCAGGTGTAGCATAAGCAACAAAATCATCTTTTTTGTTTTCGTTTATGTATCCTTCAATCACAGCACTTCCCATAGGACTTGTTTCCAAGTTAGTGAAATGTACAGTTTTGATTGTGTTTGGTTCTTTGGTATTATGCTTGAGATAAAGTGTAATACGCTCTTGTTGTTCTTTGTAGTAAATCGATTTTTGTTTTTCTTTTTCGTCATATTTCATTTT
>NZ_PPQS01000042.1:0-15615 GCF_002902405.1 Staphylococcus schweitzeri | reverse complement strand
AAAATGGATACCAGCAACACTAATTAATATGATTAATATAATACTAGTTAATATTAAAATTTTCTTTTTCGACATATATCACCAGCTCCTAAAATGTGGTGGAATTTTATAAAGTTTACATGTTTATGATACTACATAACACGCTCTTACAAAGAAAAACTATAATTTTAATCTAGGTCAAGGAAAAGCAATTAAAAGTGGTGATATAAAGTTCATCTAAGATTAACGAAATATTGCGGATATGAAGTGTTTAACAGATAAATACAGTGAAAAGTTGTACTAAAAATTCAAGTTTTTATTTTTATGTGTAAGTGTGATTAACTTGAAAGCAAAATTAAAACGACCGCATAGATTTAGCGATCGTTCTTTTTAGACTCTAGTTCTCTTTTTATATCACCTGGTGATTTTAATTGATTTGCTGGTTTTAGTAATTCACTTAATTTTTCACTTTCTATCATAGCTCCACCAAATTGATAATGATGTTCTGGTGATCCATATGCAACAAAATCATCTTTTTTGTTTTCATTGATGTAACCTTCAATTACGGCATCGCCCATAGGTCCTCTCTTTAAACTTGCGAAATGTACAGATTTGATCGTGTTCGGTTCTTTAGTGTTATGCTTGAGATAAAGTGTAATACGCTCTTGTTGTTCTTTGTAGTAAAGTGCTTTTTGTTTTTCTTTTTCGTCATATTTCATTTTAAAATAAATGACTGTAGCAACTATACATATACATAAAATAACACCAATAATTATAAAAACATGTTTTTTAGTCATTAAAGAAACTCCTAAAATGTGGTGGAAAATGAAAAAGTTTTTATAGTTCTGTAATTATGAACATTATAGATTAATCATAACACTAATATCATCGCCTTCACTAACTCGATTGTTAAAATCACCAATTACTATGAATTGTACAAGGAATAATTGCCTATCATGCTTTTTATATAATTATTGCCTTACCAACATTAATAAAAACGATAGCTATTACATTAAATGCCTATCTCCCACACCTCAAACATCTTTTTATACAGGACGCACTGTAATTTCATTCACGTTAACGTGCTTTGGTTGCGTTAATGCATATATTACTGCTTCTGCAATATCTTGTGGATCAAGTTTTTTACGGTCTGTTGGATTGTATGCGGCAGTTATTGCTGTATCTACCATTCCTGGAGAAATGCTTGTTACTTTAACGCCTGTCTTTGCCAACTCTTTTTCTAATCCTTGAGTAATAGTGTGAACTGCTGCTTTCGTCGCACTATAAATCGTACTGCTTTTCGTTACTTCAAAGCCAGAAATAGATGCGATGTTAATAAGATGACCACTTGATTGTTCTAACATAGTTGGTAATGCAGCCTGTGCCGTGTATAAAGTGCCTTTGATATTCACATCAATCATACTATCCCACTCATCTACTTGATAATCAGTAATCTTAGACGACAACATTTGCCCCGCACTATTGATAACAATATCCAAACCACCGAATGTTTGTTGTGCAATTTTTATCAATTCATCGACTTCTTCTTTTTTCGTTACATCTGTTGGCACTACCTTCACACTATCTTGAGCTAATTGATTCGCCACATTTTGCAGTTTATCTTTATTTCTACCGGCTAAAATGACTTTCACACCTTCTTCATGTAGTAATGTTGCAATTGCTTCTCCAATACCACTACCTGCACCTGTAACTACTGCTACTTTATCTGTTAATACTGTCATAATGATCGACTCCTTTGATTCTTTTTTATTTTTTCAGGGTAAATCATAAGTACATATTACTAGTTATACTTTTAAAAAGCGTATCACAATTCATATGCTGGTTATACTAACTCGATTTATTTCCGCTGATAAAGTACATTTTTAAGTTATTCTAAATATACAAATGATCGTTGTTCATATTTTTTATTTTTAAAAATGTTGAAAAATTGTCTCTTCTTTATTGTAAAAGTCGAAAGTTAGTACTAAAGTTATAAGTATTAGTAAACAATGGCAAGGCTGTTAGAAAAGGGGGAGTTATTGTGACATATCATGAGCGTGTATTAGCACTGAGAGCAGAAAGTAAAAGAACTGCATTTGATTTTAGATTCGAGGATTTATTTAGCAAAGAAGAATGGCTAAGTATGTCGCTTGCAGAAAGACAAAAAGCCGAGAAAGCATTTCGACACGAAATCAAAAAATTAGATGATGTAAGAATGCCCTTCTCAAGTGCACATGATGCCCAAGTGAAACTGTATAATGTTGTGTATTCATACAATGGCATTAAACGTAATTTCAAACAAGTTGAAAATGAAGGATTCTAATATCATTTCATTTATATATCGAGGACATGATACAGTTTGATATATAATCTTGTAGGTAATCATACTAAAATTCAATATAGACATGACTAAAGCCACATCCAATATAGGACGTGGCTTTTAGTATCGTTCCAGATTTGTGGGGAGTTAGGGTTTACTTAATTAAAGGGGTCTGCCCTCAATTGCTCACCAACGAGGGCAAGTTACATCAATCACACTTCAATTGCCGCCGACTAGGGGTAGTAATCATTGGCAATAAGAACTAGTTAGTGACTAACGATTTACGTTCCATAGCAAAGTGATACAAACGCTCAGCATCAATGTAAGGCATAGAATCAATAGTTAGGTAACCATCTTTGATGTCACCAATTAATCCTTGATTTACACCAGTGTTCACGTAAATATCATAGCTACTTACGTCTGAGAAAATAAGCGCTTCAATCTCTTTTCTCATAATCATCACTCCAATGTTTATATATTATTTATATAAACTCTCTCGTCTCTCTCTATTTATTAACTTCTTACAAGTCTAATATTACATGAATTTCCAAATAAATAAAGAGCTTTGTGATGTATTTCACAAATTTATCACTATTTTGGAAAATTAAGAAATAGTTAATTATATAAAAGTTTAATAAGTCAGAAAATATGATAAAATGTAGATGTTCTTTAGACATTAAAAGCTTCTAACATGATATGGAATATGAGGTTCCTATATCACATTAGAAGCTTTTTTGTTGTGGTGATTATATTGATAATGGCATGAATGAACACACGCTGTCTTAGCATCAGGAATCGGCTAGAATATTAAACTTCCGTTATTTGAATATTTTTTAATTTCTTACTAATATCATCCAGTTCATTCTTCGCCTTTTTAACCCAATCCCCTTGAGCTACATTATCAAATTCACCTTTAAATTTTTTGAAATGACTACTCATTTGATTTATTAAAAGCTCTTCATCATTTTTCAATTTGTTTTTATGGTCATGGTGAATTCTGTTATGCTCGGGCGCAATAACTTCAGTAATCTGTCTCATTTGCAAAACAGCATTAATACTCGGCCCGCTTGGTAACCTTTCAACAACTGAGTCATACCACATCTTTACTCTCTACCTCCCATTTTTTCAATTTCTTTTAAATATTCTCTTTTAAGTTCATCTTTAGAACGTTCTATTTTCAACTCTTCATTTTTAATTCGCTGGGTCATTTCATCATTAAACTCGTTTATAATATGCGTCATTTTAACGTTTGATTCTTGACTATAATCCATTTTGTTTTTTAGATATAAAAAGCAATCGTATGAATATTCACAATCCAACTTTATCTGATGCTTAATTTCCTGAAGTTGCTCTAATTTATCGTTCAATTTTCTTCTTTCTTCATCATATGCAGTTTCCAAATCACTTATTTTCTTATATCCACTAAACATTATATTACACCAGCTATCTGACTCGCTAATAATTGGTCATTACCTACAATTGCATTTACACTATCTTTAATTTTAGAGACGTAGTTGTGACAATCAATATTTATGTCATTCAATTCTTTTAACTTTTGTTCGATTTTGGTTACAGGTTCAGTCTCAAACTTGTTTTCATACGCATCACCATTTCTTAATGCTGTTAGTACTCCGTCATGCGAAAGTTTTGTTCCTATTTTATTTCCAGCTTTTTGGGAATTCTTCCAATTCTCTTGAAATTTGTCCTTCATATTATCGTACATCTTCTCCAGTTGGTTACTTTCCTCTTTAACTAATTTACTTAATCCCTCTGCTATTATTAATGCTGAAACAGATTCCAACAATTTTAGTTGAGACGAGGATAATGCTCCACCATTTGCTTGAAGCCAATTCACTCTAAGTTCTTCAACTTTCCCTAATTTTGATTTAGTATTGTCTTTTACTGATTTAAATGACTTATTATTTGCGTCTTCGTATCCTTTGACTTTTCTTAATTCTGATAAAATTTTAGCTTGTGCATATTTCCTTAAAAAGGCTCCCATATCATGGCCTTCCCCATTGTTCAAAACTATTTTCTCACCAGCTGTATCATACATAAACTGACTAACAAAACCATCTAACTCATCTTTATCAGAAACAAACCTTACTATATGTCCATTATAATTTTTTAACATTTTCTTAATTTCTATATCTCCGATCGCACTTGCCGGCATATTTTTCAGAGCAAATATACGAAAATCTCTAATTGATAATGGCGCCGGATTATATACAACAATATTTTTGATATCGTTACTAACACCTAATATAATTGCATCCCTACCGCCAAGTGAGTGCCCAGTTATTGTGTCAATTTCATATTCTTTTTTGATATCTTTAATAAAGTCTTGCGTATCTTTAAAATGTGGATCTTTATCCGTTACAGTACCTAGACCAATATTGGCATCAGCTCCGAAATCTTTCAACATTTCTTCCGCATCTTTCTTGTCTTGGTCGGAGTGGTCAAATGGATGTTTCAAAACATTTCCCATTTCTTCAAAATGTAAATTTGTACCAGTCATGCCTAAAGTCACTTTGCCAGTATCTTTATTTTTGAACGCAGTCGTAGTTGTACCAGTGTTTGGATCAGTATAACTTTTTAAGTATTTCAAGTTTTTAGGAAATTTACCTTCCTCTTTAAGACCCTCTATTTGTTCATTGATTTTACCCTTTTTTAAACCACTGTTATTAGCGTTTTCTATTTCATAACTAATTTTAGATACAGTACTTGTTTCTTCAGAGTTAGCTTTTATATTGCCCGGTTTTATTTGATATTCAGTTTGACTCATAACTTGTTATCCTCACTTGGAGTATATTGTACGGAATCTGTAAAATAGATGTTTTCTTCTTTGTTTTCTACAAAGGTAAATTCTAGACTTTTTGATCCTACTGATGAACCTTTTAAATCGCCATCGCCCTTCAACAATAGTTTAGGAGCTTTCTTAGTAGGTATATCATACCTCTTTCTAAGTTGCTTAACATTGTAGTCATCATTACTTAATTGATACTTTGCTGAATAACTTGGCACATTCGGATTATATGAAATGTCACCATCTTTATAATCATTAATATCTTTAAAGTTGCCATATTGTACAAAAAACTTAAAGTCTTCAATTTCTTTTCTTAACTTCTCATCATGTATTGGTTTCATTGGAACGATTCTATTATTTTCCATTTTCACCGGATATTTTTTATCTTTACTGTCTGAATACCCTTTACTATCCTCGGTTATTTCTCTAATAACAAAATTACCTTTCGTTGTTCTAGTATTACGATTGATATAGAGAACCATTCCTCTAGATTCCATATTCCTACCATTTGTCTCAATTATCATTTTAGAGTGAATTATCCAAGTGCCTTTATCTCCTTTTTCAAACTCTTCGTCACGAAAGCCTTCTTTATCATAAAAGTCTTCAAGATTTTTGGTTGGATATAAACTCAATGTTTTATTGAAATTTTCTTTAATTTGTTTATCTTTACTACTTTCTTCTTTTTTCATTCCGCAACCCCCTATAAAAACAGATAGTATTATCAAGCATAGACACAATTTTATTTTTTTTGAATGAATCATCATTTCTCCACCTTATATTTTTAATACTGACTCAATCTTTAATTTATACAACTAAAACGAAAAATTGTTTTGAACAAATGAATTTAATTGTAAATATTTTGTATTTCAAATCTTCTTATCAGAATTATAAAACAATTAAATCAAAAGATAAAGTTGGTATGATTTAAAATAAATTCTAGGATTATCTTTCACCTAATTAGAGCTTTATGAAAATTTAACTCCAAACTTCTATTAACCCTATTCAGTAGGTTTGAAATTAATACTATCCGTAAAATAGATGTTTTCTTCTTTGTTTTCTACAAAGGTAAACTCTAAATTTTTGTGTCCTGTAGATGATCCTTTTAAATCACCATCGCCTTTTATTAATAATTTAGGTACTTTCTTAGTTGGTATATCATACCTCTTTCTAAGTTGTTTCACATTGTAGTCATTGTTACTCAATTGATATTCTGCTGAATAACTAGGTACATTTGGATTATATGAAATGTCACCATCTTTATATTCATTAATATCTTTAAAGTCACCGTATTGTACAAAGAATTTAAAGTTTTCAATTTCTTTTCTTAATTTATCATCAGCTATCGGTTTGGTTGGGATAATTTGATTATATTCCATTTTTACTGGATATTTTGTATCTTTACTTTGTGCATACCCTTTACTGTCTTCCCACAATTCTCTAACAATAAAATTACCTTTCGTTGTCCTAGTATTACGATTTATATAGAGCACCATACTTCTAGATTCCATTTTTTTACCCTTTAGCTCAATTACCATCTCGGAATCAACAATCCAAGTACCTTTATCACCCTTTTCAAATTCTTGATCTCTAAAGCCTTCTTTATCATAAAAGTCTTCAAGGTTTTTGGTTGGATACAAACTCAATGTTTTATTGAAACTTTCTTTGATTTGTTTCTCTTCTTTCATACCACACGCGCTAATAAAAACAGCTAATAATACTAAATATAGACAGAGTATCAGCTTTCTTGAGTGAATCATTATTTCACATCCCCATTATTTATTTTTGATGCAAAATTAAGTTCAAATTCCAATATTAATATTACTAGGGGGAATTTTATGATTGAAACATCGTAGACTTTAATTGTTAGTTGTATTTTTCACATATCAACATCACAAATTATTTAAAAAGCGCAAATATCTTTATAATTTTTATTGGCCTAACCAACTAATTAATTAAGATAAATTGCGCTTATATTTAAAATAACAACACTGAAACTCAATGTCTTTACTGATTAAAATTGATGTTTAAATACATCTTTACTAACATTCATTTTTCGGTTTACATTAATTTGTTATATAGCGATATATATCATCTCTTACAGCTTTATCCAGTGCTAAATCCATCGTTACTACGTTCGAACCATTCGGCATTTTATCTTGCTTCTCTGAACCTTCTATATATCCAGCAGTTCCTAAATAATAAAAATATATACCATCATCATCTTTTTTCTGTACAAAAATATACATTTTAATTCCTTTTGCTCTATGGGACAAAATTTTCTGAACTTCTTTTGATTTTAGAGTTCTATTAGATTTAGTAAACCATTTTAATTCATCTTGACTTAAAAATTCATCTTCATATTTTGTGCTATCACTTATATCCTCATGCTTATCATAAGTGATAAATATTGGCATTTCTTGGCTTCTTATCATGTATCCCATGATTACAGACGAACCATTTTTATTCCAATTAAATATTTTACTAAAATCTTCTCTTGAATATTTATTATATAAAATCAGTCCATTTTTACCTTTTTGGTATTTTTCATTGTTATACTTTGATAATTCAATAAGATCTTCTAAAAATATTTTAAATGTTTGATTACTTAGAGCATTAGTAAATGCATCACTTAGT
This sequence comes from Staphylococcus schweitzeri, assembly GCF_002902405.1. Lineage (GTDB taxonomy): Bacteria > Bacillota > Bacilli > Staphylococcales > Staphylococcaceae > Staphylococcus > Staphylococcus schweitzeri. Next base: position 7,876 of record NZ_PPQS01000042.1, on the reverse strand, counting down.
CTTATTATTCTTTCATTACGTTCTATAATGGGACTTCCATAGATTTTTTCAATTCCTGCGTTGTAAAATGAAAAATCTAAAATTCTTAATGAAGTATCTATATCATCTTCTGTTATATCCTTAACTTCGTTCAACACTTTATTTTTTAATTCATCATATGTTAATTCATTTTTTAAAAGTTCTTCTAAAACTAAACTATCGATTCTTTTCAATCCAGGTGCTATTTGCCTTGAAAAGAAAACCAGATTTTTAGATTCATTTTCCGTCAATAAAGCATCTATTTTTTTATACCTTACTAAAAACTCGTAATAATTACTAAATTTAGAAAATATAACGCTTGGATCTATAGAATGTTGTTGTATAAAATCCATTAGTAACGGCATGTGTCCCAATCTATTTTCAACTTCTTCATAAGCTTTTAATATTAATTTATTTTGATTTAATGATACTGCATCCAATGAATTGTAAATCTGTTTTTTAGCAACTTCTTCAAAGTTAATTGTAGATACTCCATTAATTGAATCGTTATTCGTTAAAAACTTCTTATAATTATCTTTATTTTGCGATTGATCGCCAGAAAGCGCAATCGGAATTAAATAATTTGTTTTATAATTACCAATAAAATCAATTACCGTAACATACTCTTTATTTGAACTTTTTCTTAATCCTCTACCAAGTTGCTGAATGAATATAATACTAGACTCTGTTGGTCTCAACATTACAACTTGATTGACTTCTGGAATATCAATACCTTCGTTAAAAAGATCTACAGTTATAATATAGTTAATTTTACCTTCTTTTAATTTTTCTATTATAATTTGGCGATAATTAACGCTATCATCTCCTGTTAAAGCAACACTTTTAATCCCTTTTGAACTTAGTTTATCCGCTAAATCATAAGCTTCTTTTTTGCTACTTACAAAAATTAATCCTTGTAAAATTTCACCTGAATATCCATAGTAATCTGTCTTTTGAATAATATAATTAACTCTTTCATCAGAAGTTAAATATCTCAGTTTAGTTACATCATCTTCTTTAATACCTTGATGTACATAATCAGTCACACCAAAATAATGAAATGGACATAAAATATCACTTTCTAATGCTGCTTGTAACCTTATTTCATATGCAATATTATAATCAAACAGTTCAAATATACTTAATTCATCTGATCTTTCTGGTGTTGCAGTCATTCCCAGCATAAACTTAGGTTTGAAGTAATTAAATACTCGTTGATAAGTAGATGCAGCAGAACGATGTGCTTCATCAAAAACAATATAATCGAATTCTTTTTCATCAAATTGCTTAAAATTATCATCTCTAGATAATGTTTGAATGGTTGCAAATAAATATTTGGCATCGACATCTCTATGTTTGCCTGTCAATAATCCAAAATCACTATCATTTTTTATGGGTAATACTTTTTTAAATTCTTCCTTAGCTCTATTTAAAATCCCCTCATTATGAACAATAAATAAAAATTTATTAGGGTTTACTTCTCTAACATCTAATGCACATAAAATCGTTTTACCTGTACCAGTTGCAGATATTATTAACGCCTTATCTTTGGCTTTATCCCTAATAGCTTTTAATGACCTTAATGCTTCTGCTTGCATTAAATTTGGTACAATTTCCACTGATTTTTTCACCTTATCAGCTAGCAGCATTTGAGTTTGTTCAACCTCCGCTAATTTTTCTAAAGAACGGTACTCAAATGATTCTTTATATGAATTAATCCATTGCTCAGTCAGTGGGGTACTGTTTTGCCATAACAAGTCAAATTCATTTTTTACACTATCAACTAAATCGCCATTTTTCATAGTAGACAGTAAAACATTATGCTCATAATTAACCTTTAACGCATTAGATGTTAAATTAGAGCTTCCTATTACCATAGAACTATAATCCTTATGTTCAAAAATATATCCTTTGGCATGGAATCCAGCAATATCAGTTAATCTTACCTCTACATTTTTTAATTTAAGTAATTCTCCATACATTTTAGGACTATTGAATCCTAAGTAATTAGATGTTAATATTTTCCCTTTAACACCCTTATTGCTTAAATCTAATAGTTGAGCCTTTAAGCTGGCTAACCCGCTTTCTGTTATAAAAGCTACAGAAAAATAAAACGTTTCACATTTTTGAAGTTCATCTATAATTGTTGAAAGAACTTTTTCATTTTTATTATTTACTAAAAGCTTCGGTGTATAATTCCCTTTATGAGGAATATCTTTGTCTATAAAACCTTTTTGTAAAGATTGATTGAAATCATTTAGTAATCTACTCATATTATCCCTCAGTCATAATTTTATTAACGGCTGGTATATCTGCTGGAGCCCAATTTAATTTATCAAGTTCATTTATAGGCAACCATTCAATACTCTTATGTTCAATTAGAGTTGGTAACTCCTTGTTCAAATTACATTTGTATGTTGTTAACTTAACAATGCCAAAATCATATTCATGTTCTGTAGTTATAACTTTGTCTCCAACAATTAGATCACATTTCATTTCTTCTCTAATTTCTCTAATCAAAGCCTCTTTTTCAGTTTCATTCTTTTCAATCTTGCCGCCAGGAAATTCCCACATTAAAGGCAGACTCATTTCTTCACTTCTCTGTGCACAAAGAATTTTGTTATCAGAAAAAATAATAGCTCCTACTACATTGATTACTTTTTTCATAAGACTCACCCTTCAAATTAAAATCATCTTAATTGTTATTCTATCAAAAATTACAAAACTATATATAAAGCAATATTAAAAATTAATATTTTACATTCACATGCACGCTCTACTCCATGCATTTTCATACACATCTATTATATAATACTTGTGAAAAGTATTGTCTTAGGACTGTGTTTTTTTACTTTTGGGGCGTATTTCTTTATAATTCATTACATAAATGTAAGGGCTTTAGTTTTCATGTTTTATTAAGTCTAACTGAGATTTTGAAAGGATGTTTAGCAACAATGGATAAAGAATTATGGATAGAAAGAGCTAATGATAGTTTAGTTAAACATTTTTATGAGCAGCAATCTGACATTGAACAGCGAGAAGGTTTTGAAAGTAAATTAACGTTTGGTACTGCGGGTATACGCGGAAAATTCGGTCTTGGTGAAGGTCGACTTAATAAGTTTACTATTGAAAAATTGGCATTAGGTTTAGCGCGTTATTTAAATGTCCAAACAAACAATCCAACAATAGTCATTCATTATGATATTAGACATCTTTCAACTGAATTCGCCCAAATTATTGCTAATGTATTAGCAAATCACCAAATAACAGTTTATTTACCTGATACATATAAAACGACACCGGAATTATCGTTCGCGGTGCGCAATCTTAATACTACTGCTGGCATTATGATTACAGCAAGTCATAATCCGAAAGACTATAACGGCATTAAAGTATATGGTTCTGATGGCGCGCAACTATCGACTGATGCATCTGAGCTTGCAAGTCGTTATATCGAAGAAGTTGGCGACCCATTACAGATTGATTTACCTATTTCAAAACAAAATACATCTTATATCAAGCCGTTTCCGAAATCTGTAACTGATGACTATATGAAACACATTCAAAATATGATTGGTTATATTCCTAAATCTGATTTACAAGTTGTGTTCACTAGTTTGCATGGTACAAGTGTTCCGATTGTACCTGAGTTATTAAAGTCTTTGAATTTCAATCAATTTAATCTTGTAGAAGCACAATGTAAACCTGATCCGAATTTCAGCTCAGTTCAAAGTGCTAATCCTGAAGATCATCGCGCTTTTGATCAAGCAGTCGAACTTGCAAATAAACGTCATGCAGACTTATTAATATGTACTGATCCTGATGCGGATAGACTTGGTATTGCTGAACGTGATGCACATGGTCATATCACATATTTTAATGGCAACCAAATTGGTGCGCTGTTACTTAATTATCGTATTCAACAAACATCTCAATTACGTCATCGCTTAATGATTCAATCGATTGTAAGTAGTGAGTTAACAAAGTCATTAGCACGCTATAATAATGTTGAATACAAAGAGGTGCTGACGGGCTTTAAATTTATTGCTCAGGAAATAAGACAACTAGATGATCATCAAAACATGATTTTCGCCTTTGAAGAGAGTTACGGTTTTCTATCAGAGCCTTTTGTACGTGATAAAGATGCCGTGCAAATTGTGCCACTCATTATAAAATACGCTTCTGAGTTAAAATTATATGGAAAAACATTGAAAGATGAATTAGAACAGATTTATCAAACTGTTGGTAGACATGAGGATACATTATTCTCGCATACGCTAGAAGGATTAGAAGGTAAGAAAAAAATTGAATCAATTATGACACATTTCCGTTCAAATCCACCTCAAGAAATTCAAGGTATGAGAGTGAAAGCAATTGAAGATTATTTAACTAGCGAGGTTTATCATTTGGATAAAGATACAACGTCGCAGATTAATTCTCCTAAATCAAATGTTATTCGTGTCTTATTTGACGAAGGATTTATCGCTTTACGTCCTTCTGGTACTGAACCTAAAATTAAATTATATGTGTCGTTAAAATGTCCGAATTTTGATAATGTAGCTCAAAAAATTAATGCGATGATTTTTAGCTAATTAAAAATTTTATATATCGAAATATTACATTTCATTTTATGCTTATCAGCCCTTTTGAAACTAGAATCCTTATGTTTTCGCGTTTTGAAGGGGCTAATTTGTAATAATTTTTCAAAAGTATATTAGAAAATTAATTTTCATGTATTTTTCATTTTAAGCGGTAATAATATAATAATTAATACCGCGACCTATTTAATTGTTTTCGCGATGAAAAAGGTTTAGAATTACAAAAATAACTATTTTAAATTTAGTTACAAATATATTTTAGAAAGGATGTGAAATAATGAAAGGCTCTAAACAAATACTTTTGATTATGGGCATTATATCTCTTATTGTTTTATTTATTTTTACACTATTCATCATGGCGCAATATGCAAAACATTATGAACAAAAATCCGACAGTTCCAACGCACATACTTTAAATTCATCATCAGCCATAATTGAGCAACATACTATGTCGAATTTAGCGTCTCTAGATTTATACGCTCCTGTTCGTAACATTACTTCTAGTCGTGATATTCATCCCGTTTATTTCATGACAAAAGATTAAAACTTCCTTTTTCATAACCCCATTCATTTAACTAATAAATTGAAAATTGATAAAAACGTACTGTTTTTTAGAAACATACATATATAAGAAACACATCCATTACTAAAAGACAGTACATTATATTCTATCAGGAAGGTGCAACAATGACCGTCAACATCGTAGTCTCTATCGTGTTTTGTATCAGTATGGTTGTATTAGGCATTTATGTCGCAATAACTAAAGATTTCACACTAATTTCTTATATAAATCAAACGGCCATTGCAAATAAACACAAGAACCAAATTGTATATATATTTGCGCTATGTATAAGTTTGAGTGCTGTATTTTTAATGTCTTCAATTCTAAGCTTCGAATATGATTTTATTGCATTGGCATTCGTATTTTTAACGAAAACATTATTTCTTATCGCATTATTCTATGTTTGCTTTTATAAAATTACAAAATATCCGTAAATGTTTGTGATAGTGTGTTGGTTAGATTTAATGTTGTACTGTCAGTAAGCAATTGTTTGCGAAAAAAATACAACCTTGTACGAATACAAAGTTGCATTAATATAGAAATCGCAGCGAACTATTTATGCTTTTTAATGTCACAAAATAAATTGATTAAACTAGCTAAAATAGTCAAAATTGGAATCAAGATTACATAAATATCATGACCTCTAGATATTAGTATACATAATATAATTAGCGACCCTATTATAATTGCTAAATTATAAGCCAAACTAATTTTATATTTCATTTCAATCCCCACCTTAATAGCATTTATTAAAATTCTATTATGTTTACATAGACTTCTTAAAAAACTTTAACCCCGCTAAGCTAAGCATTGAAATAATTGCACCTCCTGATATAAATATATTACTTAAGCTTAGTAAAGGTATAATTAAACTTATAAGTCCTAAAGACAATGTATCCGCTGCGTAATTCGATGTAGATGAGATACTAAATACTTTCCCCATTAAATGATTTGGCGTTTTTATTTGAATGGCAACTGATCTTGTTAGGCCCTCTATAGATTGTCCAAGTCCCACTAAAGTTGCACCTATATATAGTATCGCCAAACTTGGAAACACATTAATAATCGATAAGCCAATTCCCCAAACTAAAACGCCAATACTAAATTTAAAGATTAATCGTTTTTCTGACAGCAAACCCATAATCAATGACATTAGTAAAGACGCAATACCTAAACATGATGTAGCTAGTCCATATACACCAACGCCCTCTTTTAATATATTGGAAATAAACAATGGTAATGCAACACGCCAAAGGCCAGTATTAATCAATATGCAGGCAAATTGAATGATAATGATAAATGGAATTTCTTTAGATTGTTTAAAGAATTCCCAAGTTTCAGAAAAATCTTCTTTTGAGTGTCTATCAAACATGTTGTTATTTGTATATTTTAAAAGTGCATTAAAAATAAATCCTAAAAATAGCAATATACTGCAAATAAAAAAGATGCCAACATTGCCAACTAATATTACAATGACACCAATTAAAGCAGGTAAAATAATATTTGAGCCTCTTTGCAAACTATCGATTAACGCATTACTTGTTGCTAAATGCTCCTCATCAATAATTTCAGGAAGAATTGCCCTAAACGCAGGATCCGTATAGCAGTTAATAATGGTGATAGCTGTAGATATGGTTAGAAGCGTCAGATAATTTAAATTTGATGTTATTGCAAGTAAAGGAATAATTATTATAATCAAACTTAGTATAAGATCAGATAGATAAAGTATTTTCTTTTTATTATGTTTATCAGAATATGCCCCACCGAAAATACCAAATATAATAAATGGAAGTGTTTGACTCATAACCATCATTGATAATTTTAAAGATGATTGGTTTGTCAATTCAACGGTAAACCAAATTATTTGCAACGAAAACAGCACAAAGCAACTCCGACGTAAGAAATTACCAATCAATAAATATGTAAAGTTTCTATTTTTCAAAACTTCTAAGTACAACATATTTATCACCTCTCATAAAAATAATTGAAAGCATCCACCAGCCTTTTTAGACCTTCTTCTAAACTCTCTTTATTCAAAGCACAATTAATTCTAATATACATACTACTTGAAATATTATGTATAACCCTCAAAATGACTATCCAAAAGTTATATTCTACTAAATATGATTATATTAAATATTAAAATATTATCAAAAAATTCAAATTTATAGCAAAAAATACACCCCTTAAAGTTAGGTCTTTCAATCCAACTTTTGGGGTGTATATCATTTTCATTATATTCTAGGTTGTTTTTAACAAACTAAATATAGTAAGTGCGAAACAACTATTATTTAAATATGAATTATTTTAATTTTTTCTTCTACGAGCTAGTAATAATAATCCGGCAATTCCAATTATACTACTAAAAATCAAACCTTTTTGCATACTTTCAGCACCTGTTTTTGGTAATTCTGCTCGTTTTGTCTCTTGATTAGCTACTGATTCTTTAGCAATTTTAGATTTTCTAACTTTACCATTTTTATCTATTGAATGAACTGGGTCATTTGGTTTTGCTCTGTCTTTCGATAATCCTGGATTGTTAGGATTTACTGGGCCACTTGGATGAGTTGGTTTGCTCGGCTTCTCTGGGTTTTCAGGTCCTTTTGGATCTTTTGGTTTCTCGCCACCGAACTCTACAATCTTGTCTACTGGTTGTTTTGTGATTTCTTCTGTTGGTTGACCCTCGCCAACTTTTTCA
>NZ_PPQS01000041.1 GCF_002902405.1 Staphylococcus schweitzeri | reverse complement strand
CTGTGAGAAAAATAACGCGGTTGTATTATTTAAAATGCATCCGTTTGTAAAAAACAGATTGAATATTTCACGTGCACATCGTAAATACTTTGTAGACGTCTCAGATTATCGAGAAGTTAATGATATACTCTTTGTCACAGATTTATTGATTAGTGATTATTCATCATTAATATATGAATATGCAGTATTTAAAAAGCCAATGATTTTCTATGCATTTGAT
>NZ_PPQS01000040.1 GCF_002902405.1 Staphylococcus schweitzeri | reverse complement strand
TTGTAACTTCGGATTAAACTCACGTTTTGTCTCGAACGGTATCTCTACTGTTTTCGTTTCTGTTTTCTTAACTAGATTAGGCGTTAGTTTAAATGTTGAGTTATTTAAATCCGTTCTCATCCAACCATTTGCATATACACCTTGAGATGTTCCTTGTCTTTGACTAGAAGTAATTAAAAAGTTATATGCTTCAGATTTATCCAATCCCAAATCTGATATATTAGCTTCCCAAACTTTACCAGCATATTCGGCTCTCATTATACCCGATTTTTCATTGTACGCTAATTTTAAATTATTAAGTAATTGACCATGAAATTTTCCATCTGTAGTATCAACAGAATTATCTGCATATTGGAATGAATTATCTGCTTTTCCTCTTGTTGGTATGTTTGCTCCAACCTTTGATGTAGCCCCGTCAGTACCTGTTTTTACAAATGTACCATACCCTTTAAATCCTTGTCCTGCCTGTTTCTCTTCTTTATCCATGGGATCTTTAAAATTATACCCTGTATCAATTTTAAATCCTGCTGAATTTTCCATTCCTTTGGGACCTAATATACCTCCCTTTTGTAAATATTCGTTACCGTCACCTTTACTAAATAAGAACCCCCATCCATCAGCGCCAGTTGTTACCGATTGATGATTATTAGCTACTCTAATGTTAAACTCAAAGTCATTTTTAAAAGAAACTTTACTCTTTAATTGTAATGCTCCTGTCAATTCGTTTTTTCCAATACTTTTATTATTGAAACGAGTGACTTCAGATACCTTTAGATCCTCTGGATTGCTTTGTATATCAACACTTCCGTAACTTTCAAAATGCTCTTTACCTTGAATTGTAATAGGAGTAGATTCAACCACATTTTTAGAATCTCTTGTAATATCAAAAGAGCCTTCATCAACAGAACGAGCTTTTCTAACCTTAGGTGTCTCTGAGTTATGAGTGACTGACGATTTCGGCTGAACTTCACCAACATTGGCTACTTCTTTTGGTGTATCCTCTTTTTTTGATATATCTTCAGCCTTTACCGATGGTCCATGTTCGATTGTGTCTTTGCTTGAAGTTACTTCAGATTTAGCTTTTATACCTTGTGGTGCAGTGTCTTGGTTTGTAACTTCTTCATTCTTCACTTCTTTTGATTGGACATTATCTTTTATTGTAGTTGGATTCTCAATATTGTTTTCAGCTGCTTCTGCCTCTTGTTGAGTTCCCAAATACATTAGTGAGCCAATTAAAATAGATGCTGTCCCAACTGTAAATTTTCTTATTGAATATTTATTCGATTTATTTGATAGAAAATCTACTCTTTTATTTACCGGTCCTTTCTTTTCTCTCATTTGCATACTCCTTTTTCATATTTTCCACTTTACTTACAGTGAATTTACATGTAATTTTACAAATACAAAAGGAGTCGTACAATAGAATATAACATTTATCTTTATAAAATTATTTTATATTTACATATGCTTAAAAAATTTGCGAATAAAAATGTTATTTTTTGTTTTCAATGAATAATTCATTCTTATTTGTTGAAAAATCTCACCAATTCAATAGTATTCAGTTTCTAAAAACACAAAAATATCTCAACACACTTAAAAACACATTTAACTGCACCAAGACATTAAAATATCGAAACATACCTTATGTTTCATTAGTATTTATTTCATTCAAAATATTTTTAATATAATTGTGTTGCTTTTCAGAAACAACGATAATTACATTTCTACTATCATGGGGGTCCCTACATTTATTCAAATAGTCCTTTTTTGATAATTCTTTTACACTTTTAACAATTCTAGATTGGTCTATACCGATATAACTTATAATATCTCTCATAAAATATTTACCTTCAGCATTTTTAAATACATCTAAATATGCTAAAACTAAATAGTTATCCAATGTAAGACAAAAATATTTTTTCAAATTTTTACGTAGCTCATATGTAGTCAACACTCTCTTCATTAATTTAATATTACTCTTACTTTTCAAATTATTCATCGAGCCTTCATCCCTTACTTTTAATTGTCACGTTAATAATATATGTCTTTAACTAGTAATGAGTTCAAACATATTTAGTTTGTTTTGCTAGCTATAAACACAAATGAATCATAACACTATATTTTGATTTTGTTCAATTGTTTTTTATTTTGTATAATAAATGAATTTGTCATTTGTTATACTATGATTTTTAGTTATTTATATTTTATATATTATATATATAAAAATATTTTTGTTAACATGTCTTCAAAAGAGATTGCTTTTATATTACTTTAAATAATATAAAGTGTTGGGACATCAGAAAATATTAGGAGAAGGTAAGATGGACTATCAAACTTTAGAAAAGGTCAACAAACTCATAAATGTAGAAGCATACATATTTTTTCTCACTCAAGAGTTAAAACAACAATATAAATTATCATTAAAAGAATTGTTGATACTAGCATATTTTTATTACAAGAATGAACACAGTATTTCATTAAAAGAAATCATTAGTGACATACTCTACAAACAATCTGATGTTATTAAGAACATCAAATCACTATCTAAAAAAGGATTTATAAATAAGTCTAGAAACGAAACCGATGAACGCCGTATATTGGTTTCAGTTACTCCAATACAACGTAAAAAAATTACTTGTGTTATTAATGAGTTAGATCAAATAATTAAAGAATTTAATAAGGATAGAGATTACATTAAATATCAATGGACTCCAAAATATAGCAAAGAATTTTTTATACTTTTTATGAATATTATGTATTCAAAAGATTTGTTGAAATATAGATTTAATTTAACATTTCTTGATTTATCCATCTTATATGTAATATCATCTCGAAAAAATGAGATACTAAATTTAAAAGATTTGTTTGAAAGTATTAGATTTATGTATCCTCAAATTGTTAGGTCAGTTAATAGATTAAATAATAAAGGTATGCTAATCAAAGAGCGATCTCTTGCAGATGAAAGGATTGTGTTAATCAAAATAAATAAAATACAAGATAATACTATTAAAAGCATATTCACAGATACTTCCAAGTTTCTCAAACCAAGAAAATTTTTCTTTTAAATTTAACAGACTTACCTCTTAATAAAATAAATAAGCAATCATAATACTTCTCAATTTAGTATAAATAAAAATACATAATTAACTTTCTTTTGTTTTTATATTATTTCAATACCCTACTATATATCACAACACATAAATTAAGCATGACACTCATTCAATTTAGTTCACCATTTCGTGTTCCAACTTTATTGAGTATCATGCTTTTTAATGTTATAAACCTAATTCTTTAATAAATCGTGTTAATTCTTCTCGCATACTGTCATCTTTCAATGCATATTCTATTGTCGTTTTAACGAATCCTAATTTTTCTCCAACGTCATAACGTTCGCCTTCGAAGTCATATGCATACACTTGGTTATCATTATTCATACGCTCAATCGCATCTGTTAACTGTATTTCGTTACCTGCGCCTTCTTTTTGCGTTTTTAAATAATCGAAAATTTCAGGCGTTAATACATATCGGCCCATAATAGCTAGGTTTGATGGTGCCGTACCTTGTGCTGGCTTTTCAACAAACTTTTTCACTTCATACTGACGTCCATTTTTAGTTAATGGATCAATAATTCCATAACGATGAGTATCTGCTTCCGGAACTTCTTGGACACCTATAACTGAGTGCCCGGTTTCTTCATAAACGTCAATCAACTGTTTCACTGCTGGCACTTCAGATTCAACAATATCGTCACCTAATAATACCGCAAATGGTTCATTGCCGATAAATTGACGCGCAGAACTAATTGCATGCCCTAAACCTTTTTGTTCTTTCTGCCTTACATAAAAAATATTCGCAAGTTCCGTTGAATACTGAACTTTTTCTAGTAATTCAGATTTACCTTTTTCTTTTAAAACCATTTCTAATTCTTTTTGACTATCAAAATGATCTTCAATCGCGCGTTTATGGCGACCTGTCACTATAATAATATCTTCAATTCCAGCTCTTGCAGCTTCTTCAACGATATATTGAATTGTGGGTTTATCTAAGATAGGAAGCATTTCCTTTGGCATCGCTTTAGTTGCTGGTAAAAATCTAGTCCCTAAACCAGCAGCGGGAATGATTGCCTTTTTTATTTTTTTCAAAGTTAGTGTGCTCCTTTTCCTAAGTATTAAATCTATGTATCAACGTCATTTTAACACTAATTAGAACGCCTTCATAGTGGCATTGAGTATGTAATTATTTCTTGGGAAATTTGATTTAATTTAAAAAAACAGGCTTACTTCATATAATTTATGAAATAAACCCGTCAATTTTGAATCGATTATGCTTTGTGATTCTTTTTATTTCTGCGCAATAACGCTAAACCTAGAATACTAAATAATCCTCCGAACAACATACCTTTGTTTGTTGATTCTTCTCCACCTGTTTCAGGCAGTTCCGATTTCTTAGATTGTGCTTCTTTAGCTGGTGTCACTGCTTTAACCTTTTCATTGATTTCAATGACAGGTGTTACTACCTTACCTTGTTCCACTGGTTTAGAAGGCTTTTTAGGTTCTTCTTTGGCAGGTGGTACTGGTTGACCAGGTTCAGCTGGTACCTCTGGCGTTGGCGGTGTTGGTTTGCCTGGTTCACTTGGCACTTCTGGTGTCGGTGGCGTTGGTGTTTCCGGCTCGCTTGGTACTTCTGGTGTCGGCGGTGTTGGTGTTTCCGGCTCACTCGGTACTTCTGGTGTCGGTGGCGTTGGCGGCGTTGTATCTTCTTTAATCGTTTGTTGACCTTCATTTTGTCCGCTTACTTTTGGAAGTGTATCTTCTTCAAAATCAACACTGTTGTGTCCACCGAATTGATAATTTGGTTTATCTTTGTTTGTATCTTCTTCAATAATTTCATTATGTTTATTGAATCCATGAATATGTGGCACACTGTCGAAGTCGATATCAATGATGTTACCACCTTGTTCATACTTAGGCTTGTCTTTCTCTGTATCTTCTTCGAATGACTGGTTACCATTATTTTGACCATGAATTTGAGGTACACTATCGAAATCGATATCTACGATATTGCCACCTTGTTCATATTTCGGTTTGTCTTCTTCTGTGTCTTCCTCGAATGACTGGTTACCGCTATTTTGGCCACCTTCGTAACCTAATTCACTCTTAATATCAACATGGCTATTTTCTTCGATTTCTTCAATCACGCCATAATTACCGTGACCATTTTCAGTTCCTAAACCAGAATGAGAAATATAATGATTATTTTCAGTGATTTCCTCGATTGGTCCTTGTGCTTGACCATGTTCCTCAGGTAATTCATCCACTAATTCGATAAGATTACTTTCAGTTGTATATTCTTTCGTATCTTCAACTGTTGTATGGTCGCTCACTGCACCAGTAACAATACCTTTTGTAGACTCTTCGTCAAATTCAACTAAGTTAGACTCAGTAGTAACCTGACCACCACCTGGGTTTGTATCCTCTTCATATTCAACAACATCAGCATGATGTTTTGAATTTTCATGTGTCGATTCTTCAAAATCTACATGAATAGTATCTTCTTCAGTTTCTACAATACCTTCAGCATGGCCTTCTGCACCTTCAACAGCTGTATGATATTCAAAATCAATTGGCTTAGAATCGTTACTTTCTTCGATTGTACCAGTCAATTCATGCTTCTCCACTGGCTGCTCTGATTTAATGTCTAAATCAATTGGTTCACTCTTCTCAATGATAGGATCATTTGGCTTATCTTTACCATCGCCTTGAGCGTTATTAGAGTAAAACGCAACGCCATTGTCCCATGTTAAATTGATTGGATAATAATAGTAATAACCGTAATTATGATGATATCCATGGAGATTGGTTCTGAATAATAACTCTTTTTCGTTATTATTGTAATTTCCTTCAAAAGTTACAACATAACTTTTCTTATTAAACGCATCTAATGTTAATTTATAGCTACCGTTTTGTCCTAAAGTTAAATTACCAGCCATATCATTGGTAACATCTTTAAATTTCATTTGATCATTTGTGTTAGCATAGACGCTTTCTGGTAATTCATCACTCCCCAAATATTCGTAAACTTTAACGGTTGGAGTACTCTCAATAGACAATCCGCCTTTCGCAAAAAAGCCATTTATAGTTATTGAAGTCATCTCACTTTTTTTAGGATTAATATATGCTAAATGATGTATTTTATTATTTTCTTTATCTAATAAAGTTATACGTCCATTTACGGTTACGCCCCACTTATCTTTAACACCATCTAGGTATTTGATATCAAATTCTTTTGAAATCGTATTTTCACCTAATTTAACTTCAATAGTTTGTTTTCCTTGTTTTGTAACTGTTGTTGGATCAATAAACAAATTTAAACTTAGTTCAGCGGTTAAATCTTTCTTATCTTTTACATATTCTTTAAATATATATCTAATTTTTCTTTCATCTAATACATGGCCAACAGCAACAATATTATCATCTTTACTTTTTATATCAGGTACTTTACGAAGAGGTGAGATACCATGTGTTTCAACATTGTTACTTAATGTGAAATCAAAGTAGTCCCCCGGTTTTATATCTTCACCGAATTTCCATTTATATTTTAAAGTTACTCTTTCTGCATTATGAGGGTTAACAACGTTTGTCTCTTTATTGTTATGCCCTACGATTTCACTGCCTTCTTCTACTGTAACTTTACTTGTTACATCTGTACCTGTCGCTTTAGCTTCTTCCACTACTTCTTTCTCTGAAACTGCTGTAACGTCAGCTGATCTTTTCATTCTTGGTTTAATTTCTGAGACGTTACTTGGTTGAGCTGTGTCAACTTGAGTTCCTGTAGTTTCCTTATCAGTAACTTTTTCCGATGGCAAATCAACTCGCGAAGTTTCTAATTTTGGTGCTTGCACAGTTGTTGGCGCTTCTTCTGTTGTTACTTGAGTTGATTTTGATGGTTGCTCAGTTGATGTCGCGCTGTATAAGTGTGTTTCATCTATTGTATTAACGTTATTTGTAGTTATTTGTGTTTCGCTTGCTTTACTTTCAGTAGCTGAACTCCCACTTTCCTCTACTGTAGTATTATTTTGTTCTGATGCTGCAGCTTCTTTTTCTTGTCCCATTCCAACAACGATTATTGTTCCTAAGAATACCGAGGCAGCTCCCAATTTTTGTTTTCTTATGCCGTATCTAAGACTGTTCTTCACTATAATAATCTCCCTTAAATGCAAAATTCATTTATTTTTAATACTCAATAAATGCAATTTTATATTGTTCGGTTTTTAAAAGCAATGGAAAAACGCGAGTTAATAAAAAGTTAAGATTATCATTAATTTTTGTCATTTCATATTTTTATTATTTTGAAATATCTATAAATTGCGCGCAAATCGTCTATAACACTTGATAAACAAGGCTTCAAAGTTTTATTCTTATTTTTAAAAACAAATTTATTTTTATCTAATTTAAAACAATATATTAATACTTTCTAACTTTCCGACTGTATAATACACCGTAAATTAAACATTGAAATGCCTTTCATTACATTAAATACGCTAATATACTTTTTATATCGTTCGTCTTTTGCTCTGTTTCAAAAGATTTACACTGTAAAAACAGTCGTATTTCAAGACGATATTTTGTAATTAGCTAAATTTGCATCTAGTTAATAATTGCTTTCATCAAATTTACCTTATTAATTCAATATAATTTGTACTTGAAATTTACTTTCTAATTCTCTCTCATGTCATTTTCGTGCATTATAATAAAACAATCGAGAAATCAGGAACCTCTATTTTCCATTAGAAATTTCAATTGAATTTAAAAAACAGGTTTATTCCATATAATTTATGAAATAAACCCGTTAATTTATAATTAATTATGCTTTGTTATTTTTTTTATTTCTACGCAATAACGCTAAACCTAGAATACTAAATAATCCGCCGAACAACATACCTTTGTTTGTTGATTCTTCTCCACCCGTTTCAGGTAGTTCAGATTTCTTAGATTGTGCTTTTTTAATTGGTGCCATTGCTTTAACCTTTTCATTGATTTCAATAACAGGTGTTACTACCTTACCTTGTTCCGCTGGTTTAGAAGGCTTTTTAGGTTCTTCTTTTGCAGGTGGTACTGGTTTGCCTGGCTCACTTGGTACTTCCGGTGTTGGCGGCGTTGGTTTATCTGGCTCACTTGGCACTTCTGGTGCTGGTGGCGTTGGTTCGCCTGGCTCACTCGGTACTTCTGGTGTTGGTGGTGTTGGTGTTTCCGGTTCACTTGGTACTTCTGGTGTTGGTGGCGTTGGTTCGCCTGGCTCACTCGGTACTTCTGGTGTCGGTGGTGTTGTATCTTCTTCAATCGTTTGTTGACCTTCATTTTGACCACTTACTTTTGGAAGCGTATCTTCTTCAAAATCAACACTGTTGTGCCCTCCGAATTGATAATTAGGTTTATCTTTGTTTGTATCTTCTTCAATAATTTCATTATGCTTATTGAATCCATGAATATGTGGCACACTGTCGAAGTCGATATCTACGATATTGCCACCTTGTTCATATTTAGGTTTGTCTTCTTCTGTGTCTTCCTCGAATGACTGGTTACCGCTATTTTGGCCACCTTCGTAACCTAATTCACTCTTAATATCAACATGGCTATTTTCTTCGATTTCTTCAATCACGCCATAATTACCGTGACCATTTTCAGTTCCTAAACCAGAATGAGAAATATAATGATTATTTTCAGTGATTTCCTCGATTGGTCCTTGTGCTTGACCATGTTCCTCAGGTAATTCATCCACTAATTCGATAAGATTACTTTCAGTTGTATATTCTTTCGTATCTTCAACTGTTGTATGGTCGCTCACTGCACCAGTAACAATACCTTTTGTAGACTCTTCGTCAAATTCAACTAAGTTAGACTCAGTAGTAACCTGACCACCACCTGGGTTTGTATCTTCTTCATATTCAACAACATCAGCATGATGTTTTGAATTTTCATGTGTAGATTCTTCAAAGTCAATTGGATTTGATTCTTCAGAAGACTCAGTGTATCCTCCAACGTGACCCGCTTCGCTATCCACAGCAGTATGGTAATCAATATCAATTGCTGATGAATCAGTTTCTTCTATTGTTTCAATGTATCCATCAACATAACCACCTTCACCATCTATAGCTGTGTGGTAATCAATGTCAAGTGGTGTAGTATCATGGTTTTCTTCAATAGTAGTGACCAAATTCTCATCATACTGCCCGCTAACAGTCTCAGTATAGGTATCTTCTTTATATTCAAAATCATTATTTTGAATAATTTGTCCATTTTTACCATTACCATCAGCTTTATTGCTATATAAAACTAATCCATTATCCCAAGTCAAACGATATCCTCCATAAACATAGTAAGATTTATATGCTCGCTCTGGATATCCATATAATTCAGTTCTAAAATTCACCTGATCTGAACCTTTCAAATATTCACCTGTATAGTGAATGACATACGTTTTATCTAACTTATCTAAATTCAATGAGTAACTACCATTGTCTTGAACACTCAACTTTCCATTCATTTCATTTGTTACATCTTTGAATTTGTTAGTATCTGATGTATTTGCATAAACACTTTGAGGCAATTCATCTTTTTCACCTAAATATTCATATACTTTTACAGTAGGTTGACCACCATTTACATTACTACCTTCAGTCAAAGTTCCTGTAATGGATACTGTATTTGACTGATTTCCATTCATTGGTTTGATATAAGCTATATGTGTAAATTTATTAGATTCTTTGTTAAATGTTTCAATTGACCCATTTACATTTGTATAACTATTGCTAACACCTGGATTATAAACAACTGGTATTGTTTTTTCTGTTTCTTCACCATTTAATTTAGAAGTAATCTTTTGTTCTCCATTGCTTTGTACAGTTTTAGGGTCAATAAATAAGTTGATTTCTAAATTAGCTGTTACCTCTACCTTGTGTTCAATTTCGTTAGTAAATGTATATCTTATGTTACCATTCCCTAAGATCTCACCTGTAGCCATTACAACTGAGCCATTTTTAATCTCTGGTACCTTTCTAGCTGTTGAAACCCCATAAGTATTTACATTATTTGATAATGTAAAATCAAAATAATCTCCTCTTTTTAATCCATCTGCGAATTTTAATTTATACTTTAATACTACACGTTGACCAGCATGTGGCTCTACCTTATTTCCTTGAGGCGCCTCAATAGAACCACTCTCTACTGTAACTTTACTCGTCACATCTGTACCTTTAACTTCTGAAACGTCCTTAGCATCCTCAACTTCTACTACGTCTGCTGATCTTGTCACACGTGGTTTACTTTCTGACACTGTTCTTGGCTGTGCCACTTCAACTTGTGTTTCTGCTGCTTGATTTTGTGTAACCTTTTTAGGTGTCAAATCTACTTGTCTTTGTTCTCCGCTATTGTCTTGAGGTTGTGTCGTTTCCTTAACTTGAGGTTTCGCTTCTTCCTTAACTACCTCTTCTTCAACTGTTTCTACATTTGCTGGTTGTGCAGTTTGTGGTGCTTGTACTGCTTTTGGTGCTTCTTCCGTTGTTACTTGTGTTGCGTTTGACGATTGTTCTGTTGCCTTTACATTATATGATTGCGTTTCTTCTATATGATTAACGTTAGTTGTAGTTGTTTGTTTTTCGCTTGCTTTACTTTCAGTAGCTGAATTCCCATTTTCTTCTACTGTAGTTGTCTTCTGTTCTGATGCTGCAGCTTCTTTGTCTTGTCCTATCCCAACAACAATCATTGTTCCTAAGAATACTGATGCTGCTCCCAATTTATGTTTTCTAATGCCATACCTAAGATTGTTTTTCACTATAATATCTCCCTTTAAATGCAAAATTCATTAATTTTTTTAACTCAATAAATGCAAGTCTATATTGTTCGGATTTTAAAAGCAATACAAAAACTCGAGTTAATGAAAAGTTAAGATTGTCATTAATTTTATGTTAATTGAGAAATTTATTATTTGAAATAACCTTATAAATTGTACACAAATCATACAAAACCCTTGTGACACAAGACTTGTATTTTTTATACCTAATTATTAAATTAAATTCATTCTTATCTAATTTAAAACAATATACTAAACTCTTCATAATTATCGCCTGTACAATAGGTGATAAAACCTGTAATGAAATGCCTTTCATTACTCAAAAACGACCAATATACTTTTTATATCGTTCGGATTTTGAGCGTTTTAGCCTTTTTTTTGCATAAAAACAAACGTGTTTCAAGGCAATTTATTTTAGTTACCTAAAAACACGTCCACTTAATATTTAGTTAAACAAATAAGCTGATGAATAAAATGAAGATGATACCCGAAACGGAAATAATCGTTTCTAATAATGACCATGTTAAGAATGTTTCTTTTACAGTTAAACCAAAATATTCTTTAAACATCCAAAATCCTGCGTCATTCACATGAGACAAAATCACACTACCTGCACCAATCGCAAGTACAACTAATGCAACATTCACATCTGATGATTGTAATAATGGTAAGACAATACCTGTCGTCGAAATCGCAGCTACAGTAGCCGAACCTAATGCGATACGTAACACAGCCGCAACAATCCATGCTAGTAAAATCGGTGACATCTCTGTACCTTCAAACATTTTAGCAATGGTATTACCAACACCACCGTCAATTAACACTTGTTTAAAAGTACCGCCACCACCAATGATCAATAACATCATGCCAATTGGATAAATCGCATTCGTCACCGATTCCATAATATGATTCATCTTACGCTTTCTCATTAATCCCATCGTGACAATCGCAAATAATACTGCTATCAACATGGCCGTTCCTGCTGTTCCTATCATATAAATGATAGATTCCAATAAATTTGTAGGTTTGTCGTGCCCAGTTACAAGTTGCGTTATCGTAGACACTAACATTAATATGACTGGTAATGTTGCAGTTAATAAACTCATGCTAAATCCTGGCATTTCTTGATTCGTAAATTCTTTTTGTGCACCTAACGCTGAAATATCGCCTTCTCGTGTATAAGCAGACGGAATTATTTTTTGAGCAACTTTGTTAAATATGGGTCCTGCAATGAGTGTAACTGGAATGGCAATAATCATACCGTAAAGTAATACATCTCCTACATTCGCTTTTAATTCTTTTGCGATTACTACAGGTCCTGGATGCGGTGGTAAAAAACCATGTGTCACTGATAAAGCTGTCACCATAGGTAGTCCTAGTTTTAACACTGAAACATTTGCGCGTTTCGCTACTGTAAATACTAATGGAATTAGTAAGACTAAACCTACTTCAAAGAACAATGCAATACCGACGATAAATGCTGCAACAAGCATGGCCCATTGCACATGTTTCTGTCCAAATTTTTGAATTAATGTGTCTGCAATTCGAGTTGCGCCACCACCATCAGCAAGTAATTTTCCGAGTATTGCACCCAAGCCAAAAATTAATGCAATATGTCCGAGCGTACTGCCCATTCCTTTTTCAATCGTTTCCATAATTTTAGTCAATGGTATACCTAGCATTAATGCTGTAACCATTGACGTAATGATTAATGCAATAAATGTATTTAATTTAAACCCAATGATTAATACTAATAAAATAACAATACCTAAAACAACACTGATTAACGGCCATATTTCATTAAACATGACATTACCCTCTTTCTCTTTTCAATAGAATGTAACACTGTCGTAGCGCATGTATCTCGCATAACATGCAGTAATCATGGCACAACAACTTTATCTAAGATGCTTGAGTAACATAATTATTGCGTTTTAATTTCACCTATATGTTGGCGTTGGAAGTCTGCAATTTGTTCATAATTCTCTGTCAAAGAACGACTTAAATTGATGAAAATGGATACAAGCTCCTGGTACACACTTACATTCTCTTCAATCGGCATGTGATTGTGTGTGGCACCGACCATTGAAGAAACAATTGAAAAGTCTTCAATTTCACCTACAGCTTTTAGTCCGAGCACGCAGGCACCTAAGCATGAACTTTCATAACTTTCCGGAACCACTAATTCTGTATCAAATATATCTGCCATCATTTGACGCCATACTTCACTTTTCGCAAACCCACCTGTCGCTTTAATCATCTTAGGTGTTTCATTCATCACTTCCACGAGCGCAAGATAGACAGTATACAAATTGTAAAGAACACCTTCTAATGCTGCACGAATCATATGCTCTTTTTTATGAGATAAAGTTAAACCGAAGAATGAACCTCTTGCATTTGCATTCCATAGCGGTGCACGTTCTCCAGCTAAATACGGATGGAATATTAAGCCGTCAGCACCTGGTTTAACGCGATTTGCAATTTGAGTTAAGACATCGTAGGGATCAACCCCAAGACGTTTCGCAGTTTCAACTTCACTCGCTAACAACTCATCGCGTAACCATCTCAATACGACACCACCGTTATTTACAGGACCTCCAATGACGTAGTGGTCTTCTGTTAAGACGTAACAAAATATTCTTCCTTTATAATCTGTACGTGGTCTATCTATTACAGTACGAATAGCTCCAGATGTACCGATTGTGACAGCAACTTCTCCTTTACCAACACTATTGACACCCAAATTAGAAAGCACACCATCACTCGCACCAATAACAAACGGCGTACCTTCATTAAGCCCCATTAATGTTGCATAACGTTTTTTCATACCTTTCATCACATAAGTTGTTGGAACTAATTCCGGCAACATTTCCTTGGAAATACCAAGTAGTTCTAATGCTTCAACATCCCAATCTAATGTTTCTAAATTAAACATACCTGTTGCAGAAGCCATTGAATAATCAATGATATATGTATCAAATAAATGATAGAAAATGTATGTTTTAATATCTACAAACTTGGCAGTACGTTGAAACACATCTTGCCATTCATGTTGCATCCAAAAAATCTTCGCTAACGGCGACATAGGATGAATTGGCGTACCTGTTCGCTGGTAAATCGCGTTGCCATCATGCACTTCATTTATTAATGTTGCATATTTTGCAGCTCGATTATCTGCCCAAGTAATATTGTTAGTTAATCTTTGATTGTGTTGATCCATCGCAATCAAGCTATGCATTTGCGCACTAAATGACACAAATTTAATATCATCTTGATTAACTTTCGATTCCCTCATTATGTATTTAATTGTCATTAACACCGCATCAAATAATTCATCTGGGTTTTCTTCTGAGACATCAACGTTTGGTGTGTGTAAATCATAGCCGATTTGATGTTTCATGATAAAAGTTCCATTTTCATCATATAAGACTGACTTGGTACTCGTCGTTCCAATGTCGACACCAATCATATATTTCATGACAAATCCTTCTTTCTTTTCATTTTAATTCAACCAAAATCCTTCAATATCTTTACCAACATCGTCAAAATTTAAATGAAATGCTTCTTTTAAAATTTGACTGTCATATTGTTCCACTGCATCAATAAATACTTGATGATTACGATGGATACGTTCAAAATCTTGTGGGTTCTGTTGCATACGTTGTCGCATAGATGTTAAAACGAGTGCCATCATCACCGGCTTTAAATGACTCCAAAATGAGTTTAAATATTGATGGTTAGGTGCTTTGATTAATGCCTCATGAAACTCAAAATCATGCTTAGTAAACGACTCTGCATCTTCAAAATTTACTGCTACCTTCATCATTTCAAGTTGTTTCTTCATTTCTTTTACGATAGGTAATCGATCTTGATTTTTAACACGTGAAAATGCAAATGATTCAAGCATCAGTCGCAAATCATACATTTCTTTCTTTTCTTGTTCTCCAAACGGCAACACATGTGCACCCATTCTTTCTAATTGAATGAGTTGATTTTGTTGCAATAATTTAAATGCATCGCGAATTGGCGAACGACTTACATTAAATTGCTTTGCCATTTGGTTTTCAGTGAGTAATGTTCCTTCAGTTATATGCCCTTTCACAATCCCTAATCGTAATTCTGCCGCAATACTTTCTCCAGTCGTCATCCCTTCTAACCATTTCTCTGGATATCCATACGTCATCAAGATACCTCCTTTATTACACTACATACTTGTATACAAGTATGGTAATATAGTTATTCTGTGTTTGCAAGCGCTTTCTTAATAATGTAAAAAAAGTGACCCCCCCTTCATTATTAACATCTCAAAGGTGATGATCACTATTACATAATTCGTTTAATTGTGGTTTATGCTTGTGGTGTGTGGAAATTCTCTATGTTCATATGTGGCTTTGGCACTTCAATACAATAGTGTGTTTCATGACAGTTCGGACATTTAAATCGGCGTGTTGTCGCTGTATGTTTAGCTTTGATAACTTGCCATAAAGACGGCGAGAATACATGTTGGCAATTAGGACATAAATAGGCAACATTGCGTTGGTAATATAAAGTAATGCCAATGCCGTAACCAACCATAAACGGCAACACAATTAAAAACGGCCATTTGTTTTTCATCAAGAACGCACTCATAATGCTTGAATATTGAATAACTCCCATTACACCAGCGCTAATCCAAATGTTACGACGAATACTTTTCATTTCACCAGATTTATTCATGACATTTTCTATGTCTTTTAGATGTGATATTGGAGACTTCGACTCATCACTTACGTAATGTTGAATGTTTTTTATTTTGTTTAACACAATTTGTTGCTCTTTAATTTGTTGCTCAATTTCATGCTGTTTGAGTGTAAGCAAGGCATTGAGCGTCTTCATTGTACTATCACCATTTAACAACATATCTATATCACTTAATGCACAACCTAAATATTTAAGTAATAAGATTAACTCTAATGTTTGTCGTTGTTGTTCTGTGTATACACGACGATTTCCTTCTGTAAATCCTTCCGGTTTCAAAATACCTTTACGATCATAATATTGAATTGTTCGTATTGTTACATTACATAACTTTGCGAGTTCTCCAGTTGAATAATTAGACATAGATTTCCACCTCCTACTTTTACCATAGTTGATGACCCAACGTCACGAGCAAGTATACTTCTCATATTTTTATGGAAAATTTTAGAAATTTATTATGCTAGGTGTCTCGTATTTCATTTCGTGCCATATTGCTTCAAGTAGTTACCAAAAACAAGCGATACTCAGTTACAATATATTAATCCGTGATTTCAGAATGAATTTGTTGTAACTTGTTTTCAACGTCAGTAATTTCAGTTGCACATTCCTTTAATAAATCTCTATATTTTTCAGTTTCCGCATCATTTTTATAACGCATTTTGTGTTCTAAGCTTGCCCACATATCCATCCCAATCGTTCTAATTTGTATTTCTACTGGCAATATTTCAACACGTTCTGCTAAAAAGACTGGAATGGATACAACGATATGTAAACTGCGGTAACCATTTTCTTTAGGGTGCTGAATATAATCTTTACGTTTTATCAATTGTACGTCTTCTTGTTTAAGCAACATCTCTTCAATCAAATAAATATCATCTAAGTAATTACAGACAACACGAATCCCTGCGATATCCATAATATGTTCTTTAGCTGCATGTGCACTTATCTGTAATCCTTTTCGATTTAGCTTTTCAATTAAACTACGCATTTCTTTAACACGTCGTTCCATATGATGGATAGGATTATGCTTATAAATATGGTTAAAATTATCATCTAAAATACTTAACTTTGTACTAATTTCTTTTAGAGCCGATGAATAAATATGATCTAATTCTACAAAACCTAATAATGTATCAAACGCTTCATCACCATTTTCAAATTTACTTAAACTATTTTTAAAATCATGTCTCAAATCTTCTAAATATAATGATGGTTTTCGATCTACATACATTTATACTTACCTCCGATATTTAATCATCTTTATTGTACCTAACATTTTATTAAGATAATACTAATACCCTATCGTACATTTGACCGATTCAAAAAAGCTTTAAATACTTCTTTGTAAAATATAAACGAATGATTTATATGTATAACTCAAATTGTTAAAACTTTGAAGCAGTCTATTCAGAAAAAACATTGATTGTTTGACCGCTATCAATTGGAACATAATAAAAAACACCTGTTACCTTCATATAGGCACAAGTGTTTAATTAATTAAAATACTATACGTCTTTAAATGATTCCACAATCTTTGGATGTGTACCATCCATGAGCGGTTCTCTTTGTCGAACGCCACCACTTTGGTTTCCGATTGATTCGCTATCAAAATATAATTTACCTTGATTTGATTGTTCTTGAATATGTTTTTCATTATCAGTTGTTGCATCTTCACTATCCACCTCTGTTTTTTCCTTTGTTGCTGTATGGAATTGCACGATGTTCTCTTCTTCTAATGCTTTAATTTCTTCTTTCGATAACGCTCGATACCAATCTTTTGCTTTTTTCGTCGCGATAGGAATAACATCTTTTTCAACATAACCTTCCTTAAGCATCGCATTCGCAATGTCTATCGCTTTTTGCCGTTTTATCACTTCAAATTCTTCCCATTTTTCGGGGTAACCTTTTAATGTACAGGGCATTTTCTAAACCTCCAATATGTTATAATTCATGTTATATACCACCATAATTATAAAATGAAACATATTAAACACAATTTTTTAGACTTCCTTCACAATAACCTCAGACAAACGTTAGACTGACACACTAAATTCACAACTCAATCTACATTTTATTGCATTTCTATACTACTTTCTTGAATATGCATTAATGCTGTTTGAATATAATTGTATTGTGGTAAATCTGATAATTTTTTAATCGATAAGTTCTCTTGTAATTCAAAATGCTTCGCAATATTTTCGAACACAACTAAATACGTACCTATTAATTGTTCATCTATCGTATAACGCGACTCGTTTGTCATTGCTCTATTTAACATAAAACTTATTTCTTCAATTGCAAATATACTTGGATAATAATTTCTAACTATAGCTTTATTACTGAATAATTCACCACATGCAGCATGATAGACTTGCGTCATATTATTTAATTTCACCGATAAGTTTATTGCCTCATCTTTCAAATAAGTCTCATCTTTATATTTATTTTCAGAGAACAAATAATGAAAAATTGTTGCTTCTTTACGGATTACTTCAGCCATTACAGTTGGTAATAATACTGATGCAGTACGTTGACCAAGGACAAATAATCCTAAAATAGCTATGACGATTCCTATCGTTACATCCGTCATTCGTGGAAAGGCTATATCAATAGATAAATTTCTCGATGCCAAACCATTCATTAATATAACTTGGATAGTGATGAAGACTACAGCTATTGCGTAGTTCGCCGCAACTAATGCTTCAGTAAATAACGCGGCAACGCCCATAAGTACAACTGCAACTGGTGTCGGTATTGAAATGAATAGTATGATTGAAAGCACTAATACACCAAATATTGTTCCTAAACCTCGTGCCATACCTCTTTCAATCGCATGAATTGTCGAAGTACCTAGCAATACAGTATGTGTAGATAGCGGTATCCAATATGCCTTGTCGAAATCGAACATAAGTGCAATAAATATTGATACCATCATAATAATGGCATATCGCAATGTATTACGAAAGACAATAGAGTCTAATGTTAAATTTTGATAAATTCGTTTACTATACAGCGGCTTATGAATATCTGCTTCATATTCAATACGTTCAGAATTTGCATGTGCTATTTCGTCAATTTTCAAAATGTGATTAAATAAATTTTCAAAATCATTTGTCACGGTAACTTCTTTACGCCAATAATCCATCTGTTGGTTAGGATTACTAAGTTGTTGAGTAATGTAACCCATCATTTCTATCAATTCAACTGGTAATGGTCTTATATTTTTAGCATTTAATTCCAACAATTCAGAGTAAATACCTTGTGCAGATGTATGCAACAATAGTAACTTTTGAAAGCGTGTGCCCAATTTTCCACTACTTGAATTTGAAGTGATCAATAATTTATCTGATGCTTTAAATACATTTACCGCTGAAGCAGCAACTTCTAAAAATTTATCTTTATCATTATAATGATGTAATAACTTCGTGATAAGTGTGAAATCATTTCGAATCGCTTGTTCTTCTGCTTTCGTTTTAGATAGGAAGATTGTTAACAACACCATTAAAGTGGCTAAGATTCCACCTAAAATAATGGCAAAGCCTCTATATAATGCATCTTCTGGTGCTATCGGCAAGTTAATAGGAAGACTAAATGTTACGATGAAAAAGGTAGATGATGGTCCTGCAATTTTCAAAGCTGTAAAAATGTAAAAGGGAATAACTGTAACAATGAGCAAAGTCAAACCAAATACCAATGGCGTTGTAGCCGTTAGAGTACCTAAAATCATACAAATGGCGAAAGCTAAATTACATATAATTACAGTTCTAACCTTTGATTTAGCAGACCCTTTAAACACATAAATATGTGCTAATGTTCCCGTTGCAACAAGTAATCCAAATTGAAAATTACCACATAAATATCCAATTAAAGCAGGGATTATCATTAATAAACCTTGTCTTATTCCTTTATAGAAGTCTAAGTTTTGTCGATTGATTTTAATAAGTGATGTCAAAAAGATGTCATTACGACGTCTCCTTCCATTGCGAAAATATTTCCATTTTTTTTATTAGTATACATAAATTTAATTAGCTACTATAAATTATAATTAAGCAACATTTGCTATTATAACACCTTATACGTAATTATATAACTTTAAAAATCTTTTTAACGCATTTTAAATTAAATTCTAAAAATTTTGAAAAGGTGCATTTCATTCATAATTTGATACGTATTGAACTGTTTTAGTATATTTTAAAGTGTGATTTATATGAATGCTTGAGATTGCTGTTAACGTTAATTCTCTCTTTAGTTAACTTGGTATTATAGAACTTTATTTCTTAAAAAAATGATTCATGAATGTGTAAAGTAGATACAAAGATGTATTAACAAAAAATGGTATTAAGCAATATAAAACAATCACATAAAAATCACCTTCCGCATGCCATATGAAAAAGAATAATATAATTAAAAATACACTTATAATTACTCCTAAGATAGGTAAACTTTTAATATATTTCTCTAAATTTGTGTTCATTCATGTGTCCTCCAAATGTTTTGTATAATTAAATTTAGATGTCGAATTATATACTTACACTTCGTAATTTACTCTCGTTAAATATACATTATCGCTTCAACAATGATTCATTGAATTTATATTGGACTCATATGTGCAAATAGCAAAGCTTCGATTTTTACGCATTAAAAAAGCAATAAACCCCCATTAAATAAGGTCTTATTGCTTTTTAAAATTATTTTTCTGTTACTTTATCATCACTAACAATTAAAGGTTGATCTGGTTTCACATAGAACCACATAATCACAGCGATTACTGCTGGAACGATTAATAATTGGAATGTCATAGTCCAACCTAAATATTCTACGAAGAAACCAGCCAATAATGGACTGATTAATGCACCTATATTACCCCATAGGTTCATCCATCCTGATACTGTACCAGAGAAGTTACGTCCTAAGTCAGTTGCTGCAGCCCAACTCATCCCCATTGAAATACCAATACCACCAAGACCTAGTGATAACCAAAAAATACTTACATATAAATTGCCTGTACGTACGGCAAAGAGAATTGAAACTGCGAATACAATGAACCCTGCGATTGCGATTACACCTCTAGCTACGAATTTTGAACGCCCTAATCCTAATACACGGTCAGAAATTGCACCTGCTGATAAGATTAAGAAGAACATTAATAACCAAGGCAATGAACTAATGCTCATTTCTTTAAAGTTAACGTGGAATACTTCTGTTAAATACGTTGGTAACCAAATTAAGAATAGTGTAATGATAAATTGTACAACAAAGTATTGGATGGCAATTGCATAGAAGCTAAAACGTTTAAAGAAATCATTCCATGGTGGTGATGACTTTTCAGTAGCTACTATATCACGATTTTCCATAATGAAACGTTTCTCCGCTTCATTAACCATTCTATGTTGCTCAGGTAAGTCTTTGGCAATAATCGCCCATAATACAGCCATTAAAATCCCTACTGCACCAAAGATATAAAATACGGCTTGCCAGTTAAATGCATTAACGATAGCAATTGTAACCATTGGTGCTAATACCGGACCGAAGTATGAACCGGCTAATAATGCACTCGATGCTCTCCCTTTTTCATTTTTAGAAAACCAATATGAGTTGAACACGGCATTAGAAGGGTACATTGGCGCCTCACCCACACCAAATAAGAATCTCACCAAATAAATTAAGCCATGGTTTTTAATCATACCAGTTAAGATTGTAAATGCACTCCACCAAACTAATGCAATTGTAATCATCTTACGTGGACCGAATTTTTCAGCTAACATCCCTGATGGCACTTGCATTAATGCATAACCTAGAGAGAAGAATGATGCCAATAAACCAAATTGTGGTTTGGTCATCCCTAAATCATCCATCATTTGTTTAGCGATATATGAAATGTTTGCTCTATCCATATACGCAATAACCCCAATAAAGAAGAACGCAAGTGCGAACATCCACCTTACGTTAGTACGCTTTTCCTTCATAACTATTCCTACTTCCCTTATTAATTTTTAAAACTAAACCCTGAAACGGTAAAATTTTCGGACATCTGGCATGTCCACCCCTACTTTGTCACAAAATTGTACCAAAGTTATTTTTTATAATATTATCAGACATGGAAAGCGTTTACAATAGAATCTATAAAAATTTTATTAAATTCCGCTTAACTTTTGCTATTAAAACGATATAAAGAAACTTTTAGTTACATAGTAGCCTATCATTTGTTAATTAAAAATACTGCAACCATAGTGTTTTAAAACGTATATTGTAAGCTTCATTACATTTTAGAGATTCATTATATATTGCATATAACTACATTGACCATTCATTGTGCAGCGCCTGTTATTTAGATGATCATTTATTGACTTTTTGCTCTTATAGCAAGCAATTTTTTGCTATATTGCTTATAATACATTTTAAGACGAATTCTTGTTTCAACATTGTATCCGGCATCAATCATTAATCATTTTGATTCATCCAGTTTATATTTGTCTGCAATTGCTGGAATTTAAAGGAGCTTATTTTTAATAATGGAACAAATTATCACTGAATTTATTAGTCGTTTTGGGTATGCAGCCATTTTTATATTAATTTTATTAGAAAATGTACTACCTATCGTACCATCCGAAATCATTTTGACATTTGCTGGTCTAATGTCTGTTAAATCACATTTATCAATTTTAACTTTATTTATTATTGCAACTATCGCATCGTTTATAGGGCTATTAATTTTATATTATATTTGTCGTTTAATTTCAGAAGAACGTCTTTATCGTTTTATTGATCGACACGGTAAGTGGATTAAATTGAAAAGTAAGGATTTAAAGCGAGCAAATGATTGGTTTAAAAAGTATGGCGTTTGGGCTGTATTTATCTGTCGTTTCATACCTGTATTACGTGTATTGATTACCATTCCAGCTGGTGTAAACCGCATGAATGTTGTGACATTTACCGTTATTTCATTAATAGGTACAACAATTTGGAATTTCGGTTTAATTTTACTAGGACGCACGTTGAGCGATAGCTTTGGTACGTTGATGACTGGCCTTCATACATATTCACGTATTATGTATGTTGTCATCATTATCGCAGTCATTTACTTTGCTATACGTTACATTGGCAAACGTAAGAGAGTAAAATAATCATGCTGTTAGCATAAAGAAGAACCTCGAATTTATTCCTCCGAGGCTCTTCATTATATTTTTATATAATTTTATAATAATATTACATTTTTCCAATTAAGATTTCCAATCTTTTTTGTCAACTAATTCTAAGGAGCTCAACACCTCAAGATTAATTATAATATTAAAATCTTTTCATTTTTAAATATCACTTACTGGTTTTCCAATTATAACTAATACGCACTTTTATATTATAAAATTAAATTTAATATATTTTTTATAATAACTATACTAACGGCAATTATTATTATACTAGAGACTTTATTTAAAAATAATATATATTTACCTGTTCTATCTATAGAACCTAAAACCTTACCTAATATTGCTAACAGAAAAAACCATAGCCAAGAAACCATAATTGTGGCAATACAAAAAAGTATCTTTTCTAAACCAGAATAGACAGATGCGCTTGATCCAATTACACCAACTGTATCCATAATTGCATGTGGATTTAACAACGAAACAGATATAGCAAAACCTATTTGCTTTTTTGTACTCATCGGATCGTAGTTGTCTAAAGTGTTAGGCTTTTCTTTCCATAAAGACCAAGCCATGTACAATAGAAAAAACAAACCAACTATATAAATAAATAATTGTAGAACTGGTAATGACATTAATATTAGTGAAACACCCAGTACAGCAATTATTATTAAAAAAGTGTCACATAATCCAGCCGTTATAACAACCGGCAATGCGTTTATCATTTTTTTTTGATTAGCACCTTGATTAAATACAAACACGTTTTGCGCTCCTAGGGGCAAAATAAGCCCCAATGCTAATAAAATACCGTGTAAAACTGGTTGTATCAATTCGCATCCTCCCCCTTTCCAACAATGTTCGGTGTACAAATATCTTTTACTACACTATAAAAACCCGGTAGTGTCGTCTTGAAGAACCCAGTACAATGGTGTGCTTCTCTATATTTTTGATCTCTCATTAGTATAATATGTGCTTTTTCAAATTATAATGTGGAATTGCTGGGAATAAATGGTGGACTAAGTGAAAATTATCATGGTGAGGATGAAATAAAAATATTGTCCAAGGCATACCAAAAGTATTCCGACTTGCTGTTAACTCACTATCATTATTCAATCCAGAGTGTTCATCCATTTCTGCCCAATAACGAATAATCTGAAAAGTTGTTAAAAGTGGTATAAACCAATAAAGAATAACATATAACCAAAAATTAAACATAATTGATAACGTAATAATTGTTACCCAGAAAATATTTCTAGTCCATATTTCTGATTTAGGTGTATCTCTACTGTATAAATTAGCTGAAACTGTACCTAAAACATATTTAGGCACATGAAATAAAAATAGTACCTTTACAATGTGATTAATTATAAATTTTTTCACATCTTTTTGCGGCTTATCTAAACCTACAATACGATATCGTTTAGTATCTGGGTCTTTTTCCTCATCCCATAAATTTCTATGATGTTTAAAATGAGAATTACAATATGTAGTAAAGCTTGTAAATATAGGGAATGCTACTAAAAGACAAGCAATCCATTTATTATAAAACTTATTTGTAAATAATGAACGATGACATGCTTCGTGCATTAAGTTATCAAACGCCCTCATTCGGCTTCCAATTAAAATAATACTTAGAATATAAATAATGAAATTACTCATATAGATACTTATACATGCACTCCCGAGAATTACCAACCAGTCAAAAATCAAAGCGAAAATATTGTGGTAATTATCCTTTTTCATTAATAACTTCAAATCTTTTTTTATCTCCATTGAAAATACAGCTTTTTCTAATTTTAGTGTCAAATTAATCGCCTCCCTTATTTAATATGTTATAATAATCTGAAAATTAAAAAACCTACCAGATTCTAATAAAAATTCCAACCAGATTGAGGATGACATTTATGACTAAATTTCAATATAAAAAAATAATTGATGATATTATTAATAAAATTAACAACGGTATTTTATCTCCTGGGGATAAATTATACTCGCAAAGAAAATTAGCTAAGTACTATAATGTAAATAAATCAACAGTTATACAAGCTTTAGATATTCTAAAAAGCTATGGCATCTTAGATACAATTGAAAAAAAAGGTGTTTATGTATCCCAGTATAAATGGAATTCTTATATTACCAATAATATTCATTGGCAAGATTATATAGGCAATAGCTTTTCTAAAAATAACCAGTATTATATTCAAAAAATTAATGAAATAGAATTTAATACTGACATCGTCCGATTAGGTACTGGAGAACTATCACCAAAACTAATTCCAAACCATATATTTAAAAAAATATTAACTAATGATATTGAAGAATCTTTACAAACTAACTATGAAGAACCTAAAGGAAATCTAAAGTTAAGGATAGAAATAGTAAAATATATGAAGCGAAGAGGAGTTGATTGTAATATCAATAATATATGTATTACATCCGGTGCTGTGCAAGGTTTAAAACTAATTGCAGACGGACTGTTAATTCCACAATCTAAAATTATAATTGAAACACCTTCATACATTAATTCCATACGTACTTGGCATAATATCAGAGCGAAAATTATTCCTTTGTCCATCAATTATATCAAACAGAATATTAACAATATCTTTAAATTAAATAGTGATTATAGGCACAGTATTTTTTACTGTATACCTACGCTGCATAACCCTACTCAAAATACTTATAGTAAAGAAGAGAAGCAAAAAATTATAGATCAATGTCATAAAGAAGGTATTCCGATTGTGGAAGATAGTATATACTCTGATTTATGGTTCAGCCCTAACCAACAAATTTCTATGAAAGCTTTAAAAAATAGTGATAATGTTTTATATTTAGGTAGTTTATCTAAAACTGTAAGTCCCGGTCTACGTATTGGTTGGATTATAGCAGATGAAAAAGTAATTCATCATTTAGCCGATTTAAAAATGCAAAATGATTATGGTGCAAGTTCTATATCACAGCATATTGCCACAACGTGGTTAAGTAATTATCATGAAGATCATTTATATAAATTAAAGATCGAACTAAAATTACGAAAATCTATTTTTATAAAGTCATTAAAGAAACATCTATCTAAGTTTGGATATTGGAATGAACCCCAAGGCTCATTTTATATCTGGTTTAAGCTATCTGTTCCAGTAAATATAAAGCTCTTATTTAACGAAGCAATAAAAGAAAATATACTAATACACCCAGGAGAAATATATGACATTAACTCTAAAAGCTATATCCGCTTTTCATACTCATATATCGACAAGGAAGAAATTGACCAAAGCTTAAAAAAATTAAGTGAAATTATAAATAGAATACGAACTTAGTTAACATTTAACACCCTTTATATAATTCATTTTATACATGCATGTTATAATATTAAGCACAATACGCATTACATTTCATAAAAAACCTAAAATACATTTTGTTATAAGATATTGGGATATTATACACATTTACAAATATTGACAATATGATCTATATCATCAAATATTATTTCATTGTATGAATATAGAAGTTTTATTAAAAGATAATAATGAGTACTATTAAAAAGGGAATTCCCCAAAAAATGTTTTGATTGGAAGTTCCCTTTTTAATTTTTATGTGACGAATTGTTGTACTTAATTTGACAACCTAAAACTTAAGAAAATGTTCAGTCACACAATCTATCTTACTTATTACTTATTTATTTCCGCAAACCCATCT
Organism: Staphylococcus schweitzeri; assembly: GCF_002902405.1. GTDB lineage: Bacteria > Bacillota > Bacilli > Staphylococcales > Staphylococcaceae > Staphylococcus > Staphylococcus schweitzeri. Next base: position 1,984 of record NZ_PPQS01000040.1, on the reverse strand, counting down.
CACAAGTCCACCAACAATTCAAACTCTCATCTCAAATAAGTAGAACTTATATTCTGTTTTCAGCACACCGAAATTTCTCCCTACTATTCAAAAAAGTCACTCATAACAAATTGCGCATTTTAATAAATGTAGCAATGCCATTTGCATACTGCAAAAATACTCGTGTTCATATTTGTATTTTATATTATTAAAGTTTTTTAAATCCATATTTTTATAACACTTGATATGTGATAAAATTATTTTTATATATAAAATCTTAAGATTCAGATTATTTAATAGCAAAGGAGATAGATATATGGATGTTTTAACAATAGAACATTTAACAAAGAAGATTAGCAACAAAACAATTCTCGAAGATGTATCATTTAAACTAAAACGCGGACAAATAGTTGGTCTTGTTGGAGCAAATGGTGCAGGTAAAACAACTTTAATGAAAGTTATATTAGGTTATTCTAGTTTCCAAAGTGGGAATTTCAACGTTATTAACAACAAGGACAGCAAAAGCAATATCGGTGCATTGATTGAAAATCCAGGAATATATCCTTTTATGTCTGGATATGAAAACTTGAAGTTATTGAATGAATCAAAAAACACTCAAGATATCGATAAAATTGTCTCACAACTTCATATGGATGAATACATTCATAAAAAAGCTAAAACGTATTCTCTTGGTATGAAACAAAAATTAGGAATTGCTATAGCATTTTTAAATGAACCTCAATTTGTTATCTTAGATGAACCAATGAACGGCTTAGATCCAAAAGCTGTGCGAGATGTACGTGAATTGATTGTCCAAAAAGCCCAAGAAGGTGTTACTTTCTTAATTTCGAGTCATATTTTAAGTGAATTGGTTAAAATTACAAATTCTATCCTTATTATCAACAAAGGTAAAATTGTAACAGAAACATCGGAAGAAGAACTTAAACAATTTAAAGATAATGATTTAGAAAATGTATTACTAGACATCATAGAAAGGGAGGACCAAGCATAAAATGGGAACTTTAATTAAACAAGAATGTTTCAAATTATATAAGAAAAAATCAACTTTTATCGCACCTATTGTCTTTATTCTACTAATGGTTGCTCAAGGTTACATTGCTACAAAATACAATATCATGCCAAAGGAAACTTTCACATCTGGTTTTAATGGACTTCCATGGTTTTCATTTTTATTAATAATTCAAGCAAGTACAATTATTTCAATGGAATTTCATTACGGCACGATTAAAAATTTACTTTATCGTGAATATTCAAGAACAACTATGATTATTAGCAAAATCATCACATTATTCATTATTTCTTTAATTTATTTCATTATTACTATTATCGCTTCAATTGGTATCGGTTCTTTATTCTTTAATAATTTAAATATATTTGAAAGTAGCGGTAATCAATTATCTTTATTGAATCAATTATTATTAGTTAGTTTAGGCACATTTGTTGGCATTTGGTTAGTTTTAAGCTTAACGTTACTATTATCATGCGCAACAAATTCAACGGGTGTAGCCATTGCAGTAGGTATTGTTTTTTATTTTGCAAGTACTATATTAGCAGCTATTCAAACGACACTTTTAGAAAAAATTGAATGGCTAAAGTGGAACCCTATTAATATGATGAATATTATGATTCAAACAGTTGAAAAAGGTTTTAGTAAGTCAACGAAACTAGAACTTCATGAATTGTATATTGGTAATATTGCTTATATTTCTATTTTCTTAATACTTGTAGTATTTATTTTCAAGAAGAAAAATATTTAATAACTTAAAGTATTAGATGTCTAAATACACACATACTCCATTGTAAGCAAAATCATTTTCAAATCCCTCACCAAAATAATGGTGCGGGGATTTTTTAATCCAATTTTAGACACTCTATACATATCGTAACGTCACTCGAAAAATTATGATTATTAAATACCCCTTACTTTTAAGTGCTTGGGACATTAAGTTCTTAGGCAATGTAAAAAAGCTGATTTCTATTAATT
>NZ_PPQS01000039.1:74217-226178 GCF_002902405.1 Staphylococcus schweitzeri | reverse complement strand
AAGGCTTATAGCCGTAGAACAAACCACCCGTTCACACGGGTGGTTTTGATTTAGTGCTCTTGTCTAGCGTGGACAATAAGCAAGATTATTTATTCTGTGTGATTGTATCCACCCACAGAATAAAATAGATGAAAGTCACTAGATTATCACTGTAGTATTTTAATTGAAGTATAATTTGATGTCAGAATAAATTCTACATGACAATGCATTCCAAATTATAAATAAAACCATTTAAGGACTATTTTTATTGAAAATAAATAAGTAGAAATATGATTAATTTACCTGATAACCTTTATTTTTTGTGTGATAATAGTATAATGCTTGAGTAAAAACAATTTTAAACGATTGATGATTAATGAAAGAGAAGTGTTTATTTTGATATATCTCGATAATGCGGCAACGACGAAAGCATTTGAAGAAGTGTTAGAAACTTATTTAAAAGTAAATCAATCAATGTATTTCAATCCTAGTAGTCCGCATAAAGCTGGTTTACAAGCAGATCAATTACTACAGCAAGCGAAAGTTCAAATTAATAAAATGGTGAATGCCAACAAGAATTATGATGTTGTGTTTACAAGCGGAGCTACAGAGTCAAATAATATTGCGCTGAAAGGCGTCGCTTATCGCAAATTCGATACAGCAAATGTAATTATTACATCGGTATTGGAACATCCATCTGTATTAGAAGTTGTTAGGTATTTGGAAGAACACGAAGGATTTAAAGTGAAATATGTTGATGTGACGAAAGACGGAAGTATTGATTTACAACACTTTAATGAATTAATGTCCGATAAAGTCGGTCTAGTTACGTGTATGTACGTAAATAATGTAACTGGACAAATCCAACCAATTGCTGAAATAGCTGAAATTTTAAAACAATATCCGAAAGTGCATTTTCATGTGGATGCTGTGCAGGCATTCGGAAAAATTCCGGTAGATTTTAAAAATGTGGATAGTCTTAGTTTGAGTGGTCATAAATTTAATGGCTTAAAAGGACAAGGTGTATTGTTAGTTAAACATATTCAAAATATCGAGCCGATTATTCAAGGCGGTGGTCAGGAATATGGTATGAGAAGCGGTACAATTAATCTACCTAGCGATATTGCTTTAGTTAAAGCAATGAAAATAGCAAATGATAATCGTGATGCTTTGCACAATTATGTAGCATCTTTAAATGAAAATATTAGGGAATTTCTCAAATCTTTTCAAGGTGTTTATATAAATTCGACTAGAAATGGTTCACCATTTATTTTAAACATTAGTTTTCCTGGTGTGAAAGGTGAAGTACTTGTAAATGCATTTTCAAAATATGACATTATGGTATCAACAACTAGTGCTTGCTCATCAAAGCGTAATAAGTTGAATGAAGTGCTGACTGCAATGGGGTTATCAGACAAGGAAATTGAAGGTAGCATTCGATTATCATTTGGTGCCACTACAACTAAAGAAGATATTGAAAAATTCAAAGAAATATTCATCATCATATATGAGGAAATTAAGGAGTTGCTTAAATAATGAAGTATGACCACTTGCTTGTTAGATATGGGGAACTAACGTTAAAAGGTTCAAATAGAAAGAAATTTGTAAATCAATTAAGAAATAATGTTCATCAATCTTTAAAAGGTCTTGAAGGATTTGTTGTAAAAGGTAAGCGAGACCGTATGTATATTGAATTAGAAGAACATGCTGATATACACGAAATCACGTATCGTTTATCAAAAATTTTCGGTATTAAATCAATTAGTCCTGTTTTAAAAATCGAAAAAACTTTAGAAGCTATGAGTGAAGCAGCAATCAAATTTGCACAAACGTTCGATAACGGTAGTACATTTAAAATTGATGTAAAGCGTACCGATAAAAATTACCCAATGGATACGTATGAGTTGCAACGTGAATTGGGTGGTGCAGTTTTGAAGCAGATTGAAAATATTTCAGTTAATGTAAAGCGTCCAGATCACGAAATTAGAGTAGAAGTTAGATTAGATGCAATATACATGTATGAAGAAATTGTACCGGGTGCAGGTGGCTTGCCTGTAGGTACAGGTGGTAAAACTTTACTTATGTTATCAGGTGGAATTGATTCACCAGTGGCTGGAATGGAAGTAATGAGACGCGGTGTAACGATTGAGGCCATTCATTTTCATAGTCCGCCATTTACAAGTGAACAAGCGAAAGAAAAAGTTATCGAACTTACGCGTATCTTAGCTGAACGTGTTGGTCCAATTAAATTACACATTGTTCCTTTTACAGAATTACAAAAACAAGTGAATAAAGTTGTTCATCCTAGATACACGATGACATCAACAAGACGTATGATGATGAGAGTTGCTGACAAATTAGTACATCAAATTGGTGCACTGGCTATTGTAAATGGTGAAAATTTAGGACAAGTTGCAAGTCAAACACTTCATAGTATGTATGCAATTAATAATGTTACTTCTACACCTGTACTACGTCCTTTATTAACATATGATAAAGAAGAAATTATTGTGAAGTCTAAGGAAATAGGTACGTTTGAAACATCAATTCAACCATTTGAAGATTGTTGTACGATATTCACCCCTAAAAATCCAGTAACTGAACCAAACTTTGATAAAGTTGTTCAATACGAAAGTATTTTTGATTTTGAAGAAATGATTGATCGTGCAGTTGAAAATATTGAAACTCTAGAAATTACTAGTGATTATAAAACTTCAAAAGAACAACAAACAGACGATTTAATAAAAGACTTTTTATAATTAAAATTAGAGACAGACAATAAACATAAGGGGATGTTTAACTGTGGATTTAAATTTAACGATGATTCTAATCATTATAGTCTTTGGTTTTATAGCAGCATTTATTGATTCAGTTGTAGGTGGTGGAGGATTGGTTTCAACGCCAGCATTATTGGCAATTGGTTTGCCGCCATCCATTGCATTAGGTACCAATAAATTAGCGAGTTCATTTGGTTCATTAACTAGTGCGATTAAGTTTTTAAGGTCAGGTAATGTAGATTTAAAGGTCGTATCAAAGTTATTTGGTTTTGTATTTTTAGCATCTGCTTGTGGTGCTATTATTGCAACAATGATACCGTCTCAGGTATTAAAGCCATTAATTATTATTGCCCTTTCATCAGTGTTTATTTTCACGTTGTTAAAAAAAGATTGGGGAAATACTCGCACATTTACACATTTCACGTTTAAGAAAGCATTATTGTTTGCGGGGTTATTTATTTTAATAGGCTTTTACGATGGTTTTGTTGGTGGCGGCACAGGGTCGTTTATGTTGTTTGTATTATTACTTTTTGGATTTGATTTTTTGAGTGCTGCTGGAAATGCCAAAGTATTGAATTTTGCATCAAATATTGGTGCACTTGTATTATTTATGATACTAGGGCAAGTGGATTATATAATAGGTTTAGTTATGGCTGTAAGTATGATAATCGGATCCTATGCAGGTGCTCATTTTGCGATTAAACAAGGTGTTAGTTATGTAAAAGTTTTATTTATTATTGTTACTGCGATTTTAATTTTAAAAAATGCTTTTGATTATATTCAACAATTTGTATCAAATTAAATTTTCTTTTGATTAATGCTTGAAAATTGTAATCTGACTTTTAATTGCGTATGATAAGATTAGAACTTTTAATTCGTAGGAGGTCAAAATTATGACTGAAATTACATTCAAAGGTGGTCCAATCCACTTAATAGGGCAACAAATTAATGTTGGTGACATTGCACCTGACTTTACAGTATTAGATAATGATTTAAATCAAGTAACTTTAGCAGATTATGCTGGTAAAAAGAAATTGATTAGTGTAGTACCATCAATTGATACAGGTGTATGTGATCAACAAACACGTAAATTCAATTCTGAAGCTTCTAAAGAAGATGGTGTTGTATTAACAATTTCAGCTGATTTACCATTCGCACAAAAAAGATGGTGTGCTTCAGCTGGTTTGGACAACGTCATTACATTGAGTGATCACCGTGATTTATCTTTTGGTGAAAACTTTGGTGTTGTTATGCAAGAACTTCGCTTATTAGCTCGTGCAGTGTTTGTATTAGATGCAGATAATAAGGTCATTTATAAAGAAATTGTAAGTGAAGGTACTGATTTCCCAGACTTTGATTCTGCTTTAGCTGCTTACAAAAATATTTAAGTGTTTAAGATAATAGTTTTTTAAATCTATACTTAGTGTCCATCGATGTCAACAGCATTACAATAGGATTGTTTTCTATGCTTGTTACAGACCAATGGGCACTTTTTATTGGAGAGGGTCGACGATATGGCAGAAGAACAAACAATTATGGAACGCTTATTTCATACATTAGATGAAAAAGCTAAAGCGTTAAATAATGAAAATGGACAAAGTTTTATTGAAAATCTAGGATTGGCAATGGAACAAGTTTATACCAATGATAGAGAATTATTAGAACAAGCAACATTACAGGATAGACGTAAAGCATTTCAATTTGCATATTTAAGTTTAATGCAAGAAGAAAAGATACAAGCAAATCATCAAATTACGCCAGATTCTATAGGGCTTATTTTAGGTTTTTTAGTTGAAAGATTTATGAATAATCAACAAGAGTTGCATATCGTTGATATCGCAAGTGGTGCGGGACATCTAAGTGCAACTGTAAATGAAGTGTTGCCTGAAATAGCTGTGATGCATCATTTAATTGAAGTTGATCCAGTATTGTCACGCGTAAGTGTTCATTTAGCTAACTTTTTAGAAATACCTTTTGATGTTTATCCACAAGATGCAATTATGCCTTTACCGATAGAAGAGGCTGATGTCGTGATTGGTGATTTTCCAGTAGGATATTATCCACTTGATGAGAGAAGTAAAGAATTTAAGTTAGGATTTGAAGAAGGACACAGTTACTCACATTACTTATTAATTGAGCAGGCAATTAATACTTTAAAAGGTTCTGGATATGCCTTTTTAGTAGTACCAAGTAATATATTTGAAGGTGAACATGTAAAACAGCTTGAAAAATTTATTGCAACAGAGACAGAAATGCAAGCATTTTTAAATTTGCCACCAACTTTATTTAAAAATGAAAAAGCACGAAAATCCATATTAATTTTACAAAAGAAAAAATCGGGGGAAACAAAGCCAGTTGAAGTATTATTAGCGAATATACCTGATTTCAAAAATCCTTCACAATTCCAAGGATTTATGACTGAGTTAAATCAATGGATGGACACAAATCGTCCTAAAAAATAATCTGTAATAGTATAGTCATAAAACTGTATGAATGATAAAATGAAAAATGAAATAGTATAAAAAGCAAACGATGGAGGATCATTACTTATGTCAAAATTAATCTTGGCTATCAACGCTGGTAGTTCATCATTAAAATTTCAATTAATTAGAATGCCCGAAGAGGAATTAGTAACAAAAGGATTAGTAGAAAGAATCGGATTGAAGGATTCAATTTTTACAATTGAAGTCAACGGGGAAAAAGTTAAAACAGTACAAGATATCAAAGACCATGTAGAAGCGGTAGATATCATGTTAGACGCATTTAAAGCACACAATATTATTAATGATATTAATGATATTGATGGAACTGGACACCGTGTTGTACATGGTGGTGAAAAATTCCCTGAATCAGTAGCTATTACTGATGAAGTTGAAAAAGAAATTGAAGAATTAAGCGAATTAGCACCACTTCACAACCCAGCAAACTTAATGGGTATCCGTGCATTCCGTAAATTATTACCAAATATCCCTCATGTGGCAATTTTTGATACAGCATTCCATCAAACTATGCCTGAAAAAGCATATTTATACAGCTTGCCATATCATTATTATAAAGACTATGGTATTCGTAAGTATGGTTTCCATGGTACAAGTCATAAATTTGTATCACAAAGAGCAGCTGAATTGTTAGACAAACCTATTGAAGATTTACGTATCATTTCTTGTCATATTGGAAATGGTGCATCTATTGCTGCAATTGATGGTGGTAAATCTATTGATACATCAATGGGCTTCACACCTCTTGCAGGTGTAACAATGGGTACGCGTTCTGGTAATATTGACCCAGCCTTAATTCCGTTTATTATGGAAAAAACAGGTAAAACAGCTGAACAAGTATTAGAAATTTTAAATAAAGAATCTGGTTTATTAGGTTTATCAGGTACTTCTAGTGATTTACGTGATTTATCTGAAGAGGCAGAATCTGGTAAAGCACGTTCACAAATGGCCTTAGATGTATTTGCTTCTAAAATTCACAAATACATTGGTTCATATGCAGCAAGAATGCACGGTGTAGATGTTATCGTGTTTACTGCAGGGATTGGCGAAAACTCTGTAGAAATTCGTGAGAAAGTTCTTGAAGGCTTAGAATTCATGGGCGTATACTGGGATCCTAAGAAAAATGAAAACTTACAACGTGGTAAAGAAGGATTTATCAACTATCCTCATTCACCTGTTAAAGTTGTCGTTATTCCAACAGATGAAGAGAGTATGATTGCTCGTGATGTTATGACATTCGGTGGTTTGAAATAATTTTAATATAAAAAATAAGCGCTTATCTCCTATAAAATTATATAGGTGATAGGCGTTTTTTATTGAATGTCCGGAAACTAAAAACATTCATAATTAAGGTAATTTTAAATGCTCTTGTAAAATTTAATATTTTATGAAAGTAAATGTGTGAAGGAAGGTTATTAAAAGTTGCCACTTCAATAAAATAAAAAAGAACCAAGTGCTATGAATCTTGCACCTGGTTCAAAATGATTAAATAGTTATTGTGTGGCCATGCTATCTTGAATATACTATACAATCAGTTATATTTAATTTTGATATTTTTCACGTAATTGAGTTGTTGCAACTTGTGGTTGGAAGTCTGCTGGTAACTCTTCAGTACGAACAACTAACACGTCACATGGTGCATGACGGACGATTGATTCAGATACTGAACCAACAATAAATCTTTCAACGGCATTTAAACCTGATGTACCACTCATAATTAAGTCTGCATTAATTTCATGTGCAAGCTTTTTAGGAATGATAGATTTAGGAGAACCAAACTCTAGACGTGTTTCTACATCTTTAACACCAGCGTTAGTAGCTACTTCTTTATAACCATTTAATAATTCTTCTGCAAAATGCTTAGACTTTTCAGTAAACTGAGCATCATAAACTTCGTATGAAGAATATGTTCTTGAATCAATTACATTCACAATTGTTAACTTCGCATCGTTACGTTTAGCAACACCAACTGCTCTGTTAAATGCCCATTCCGCTTCATGTGAACCGTCAACTGCGATTAAAATATTTTTGTAAGTAATCATAGTAAGTGCCTCCTTGTTCTTTCTTACTTTTATTTTACCACAATTTTCGGAAAAGTCAGTGTAATAACCTTTACAATTTTGTGGATTTTTGATTGCGCTTTCAAAACGTTCGCGTTAAGATGATTATGGAGGTGGATGGTATGAAAATAGGTATACCAAGGGAGATTAAAAATAATGAAAATCGAGTAGGTTTGTCACCAAGTGGTGTGCATGCTTTAGTTGAAAGTGGGCATACTGTATTGGTTGAAACTAATGCCGGAGCAGGATCATTCTTTGAAGACACAGATTACAAAGAAGCAGGTGCTGAGATCATTGCTGAACAAGCAAAAGTTTGGGATGTGGACATGGTCATTAAAGTTAAAGAACCACTTGAATCAGAATATCCATATTTTAAAGAAGGACTAGTATTGTTCACTTATCTTCATTTAGCAAATGAATAAAAATTGACACAGGCTTTAATAGATAAAAAAGTAATCAGTATTGCATATGAAACTGTGCAATTACCAGACCGATCTTTACCGTTATTGTCACCAATGAGTGAGGTGGCAGGCAGAATGTCAGCTCAAGTTGGCGCAGAGTTCTTACAAAAACTCAATGGTGGTATGGGGATTTTACTAGGTGGCGTTCCAGGTGTTCCTAAAGGTAAGGTCACGATTATTGGTGGTGGTCAAGCAGGAACAAATGCAGCTAAAATTGCACTAGGATTAGGCGCAGATGTTACAATTTTAGATGTTAATCCAAAGCGATTACAACAATTAGATGATTTATTTGATGGTCGAGTACATACAATTATGTCTAATCCATTGAATATTGAGTTATATGTTAAAGATAGTGATTTAGTAATAGGTGCTGTGTTAATTCCAGGTGCCAAAGCACCACGTCTCGTAACCGAAGATATGATAAAACAAATGAAAAAAGGTTCAGTTGTCATTGATATAGCAATAGATCAAGGTGGTATTTTTGAAACGACAGATAAAATTACAACACACGATGATCCAACTTACATTAAGCATGGAGTAGTTCACTATGCAGTTGCGAATATGCCTGGCGCTGTACCACGTACTTCAACGTTAGCTTTAAACAACGCAACATTACCATATGCTTTAATGTTAGCTAATAAAGGTTTTAGAGAAGCATTTAAATCAAATCAACCTTTATCATTAGGGTTAAATACTTACAAAGGTCAAGTAACAAATAAAGGTGTTGCAGATGCTTTTGGAATAGAGTATAAAACGGTTGATGAGGCATTACGATTATAAATATGATTCAATGAAAAGGGAATATGTCTCTAGTATTCAAAGAATGACGCTTAAATCTCCTTGGTAATTGATAATTAAATAATGATAAATTAAAAGCTAGAAACGAACAGCAAATGAACTTAAGATGAGTTTGTATATGTCATATATACATCATCACTGAATTCTTTATGTCAGTTTCTAGCTTTTTTCTTAAAGTAATTAGAAGATTATTTATCGTATTTTGTTAATATTTCATATCCATTTTCAGTCACAAGAATATCGTCTTCGATACGGACACCTGTAACATTTGGGACATAAATACCTGGTTCAATTGTAATAACCATGCCGGCCTCTAATAAGTTGGTGTTTGTACTTGATACATCTTGGTATTCATGCTCTTGTAAACCCAAACCATGGCCTAAGCGATGTGGGAAATAGTCACCATAACCATTTTCTGAAATGATATTTCTTGCGATGCGATCAATATCTTTTAAGGCAATACCTGGTTTAATAGCTTTTATAGCAGACGTTTCTGCTTCTAACACAATGTTATAAATATTTTGTGCTTCTTGACTTGGTTCGCCAAATTTAACCGTACGTGTCATATCGCTACAATAGTGTTCGTAAATTACACCTAAATCAAATAATACATACTCATTTTGTTGTAATTTACGATTTCCAGGTGTGCCATGAGGTGATGCAGCATGATCGCCAAATAGAACCATAGTATCGAAACTCATTTCATTTACACCATGTTGCTTAATCGTTTGTTCAATATGGTTTACGACCTCGCGTTCAGTGACACCTTCTTTCAAATATGATACCCCGATTTCGATGCATTTATCTGCTAACTCAGCAGCTTTACGAATTTTTTCAATTTCATCTTCAGATTTAATATTTCTCAAATGTTTAATTGTTAAATCAATATCTCCGAATGAAGAAACATTGAAACCAGAGATTAATTGTTTTTGACGTGCAACTGTTAAATGTTCGCTTTCTATAAGTAGTTTATTAATTGTTTGTGGATAAAGTGAAAATGGATTTTCAGTGTCTAAATATCCGACAATTTCACCTTTAAATGGTGAAGCTTTTACTTCTTCGACTTCCATTTTAGGACAAAACAGTACTTGTGTACCGTCTTTTTTAATCAATAATGAAAATAATCTTTCATGTGGTTCACTGCGATAACCTGTAAAATAGAATATATTCAGAGGCGTCGTAATCCATGCTGCATCAGCATGCTGATTGTTTAATTCGTCAATAATTTTTGATATATTTGTCATTTTATAAACACTCCTCAACATGATATTACTTTTATTCTATGCCAATTTTTTTCATTTTTCAAAATCAAGATGTATCATTTTAGGTAATTTCAATTTTTAAAATTAAAGAGTTTGTTATAATAAAGGAGTAAAAGGGTACAAAAATCATATAGAAATTGATAGGAGGATACTCAAATGAAGTTATCATTTCATGGTCAATCAACGATTTATTTTGAAGGGAACGGCAAAAAAGTCATAGTTGATCCTTTTATTTCAAATAATCCGAAGTCTGATTTAAATATTGAAGCATTAAAATTAGACTATATTCTATTAACGCACGGACACTTTGACCACTTTGGCGATGTTGTTGAATTGGCAAAGAAAACTAGAGCAACTGTAGTTGGAAGTGCAGAAATGGCAGATTATCTTTCTTCATATCATGGAGTTGAAAACGTACATGGTATGAACATTGGAGGTAAAGCAAATTTAGACTTTGGTAGTGTTAAGTTTGTTCAAGCCTTTCATAGTTCAAGTTTTACGCATGAAAATGGTATACCAGTTTATTTAGGAATGCCAATGGGAATTATTTTAGAAGTAGAAGGAAAAACGATTTATCATACTGGTGATACTGGACTATTTAGTGATATGTCATTAATAGCAAAACGTCATCCTGTTGATGTATGTTTTGTGCCAATTGGGGACAATTTTACGATGGGAATTGATGACGCGAGTTATGCAATTAATGAATTTATTAAGCCGAAAATTTCTGTGCCTATTCATTATGATACATTCCCATTAATTGAACAAGATCCACAACAGTTTAAAGATGCCGTAAATGTAGGGGACGTGCAAATTTTAAAACCTGGTGAAGCTGTTCAGTTTTAAAATGAAATTTAATCATCTTTAATTTAAAAACAACACTTGTTAATTTATGTATACGTTTTTGGATACATAACATTAACAAGTGTTGTTATTTGTCTTGTTTAATTCGATATTATTGTTATTAGATAGATTTATTATAAGCATGCAACAATTTTTAGAAAGTAAATATCCAGAATCATCATGCTTAACATTTACTAAAGCGATTCATATTTTTGAGACAATAGTATAAAGTCTTGATGTAAATGATTCTGGATAAAATGATTATTTAACAATTAATACAGGGATAGTCGCACGTTTTGCCACTTTATGGCTGACACTTCCAAGCACAAATTTTTTCTTGTCTTCGGCTTTACGGTTACTTAAAACGACGATTTCATATTTACCACTATTCGCATGTTTTAAAAGTTCTTCTTTAGCATTTCCGCGAACAATGATTTGGTCATAATCAATGCCATAATCTTCTAAAGCTTTACGCGTTTTTTCTAATTTTTTGCTTCGGTCTTCAGTTAGTTTGTTTAAATGTACACCAGCTTTAATTGATGCTTGTGCATCTTGTTCGCTAATTGCATTTAAAATTGTGACTACTGTACCTTCGCCGGCTAATTTAGACACTTCTTTTAGTGCTTTTTCATTTTTAAGTTGAGTGTCTACACCAAGTAGTATATTTTTATACATTTGTACATCCCTCCTCACTTACATTCTAATAAATAATAATGGATTTTTCCATTTAAAATTAAAGATTTTACTATCTTTGTTTAAGTTGTTTAATTTAAAAAATAAAAAAGCTTAAACATTGATTTATTCATTTCACTTCAATGCTTTTTATTCAAAATAAAGTTATAATGTAGTTAATACTGTTCCAAAAGAAGAGGTTAAGAATGACAAAACATGAACAAATTTTAGATTATATTGAATCGTTATCCATAGGTTCTAAAATTTCGGTACGCAAAATCGCCAAATTTTTGAATGTATCTGAGGGAACGGCTTATCGAGCAATTAAAGATGCAGATAAAATGGGAATGGTTGCAACGATAGATCGTGTTGGTACAGTTCGTATAGAAAAGCGTAATCGAAATGAAATTGAACACTTAACATTTAATGAAATTGTAAATATTATTGATGGTCAAGTATTAGGTGGCAATAAAGGTATCACAAAAATGGTATCAAAATTTGCAATTGGCGCAATGGAACTAAAAGATATATTAAAATATATTGGACCGAAAACATTATTAATAGTAGGGAATCGGGAAGATGTACAAATTGAAGCTTTGAAAAGAGGTACTGCTATATTAATAACTGGTGGATTTAAACCTTCTAGTAAAGTTATTAATTTTGCAAATGAACATGATTTGCCTGTTTTATCTTCAAGTTATGACACTTTTTTAGTTGCAAATATTATTAATAAAGCACTTTATAATCAAAAAATACGAAAAGATATCTTAATTGTACAAGATATTATGACGCCTTTAGATGAATTGTCCGTATTATTTGATACGATGAAAATAGCAGATTATAAGAGGATGGCAAATCGTACTGGACATACGAGATTTCCTGTTGTTAATGAATCATTCAAATTAGTTGGTATTGTGACTAGTCGAGAAATGATAAATACCAAAGATGACGATGATATAGATAAAGTGATGACACGTAATCCGATTTATGTAAATGCATTGAGCACAGTTGCTAGCTGTGCGCACATGATGATTTGGGAAGGTATAGAATTAATTCCTGTAGTTTCAAATAATAAAAAGACAGTTGGTGTAATCAATAGACAAGATGTTTTAAAGTCTATGCAATTACTAGGAAGACAGCCCCAAATGGGCGAAACGATTAATGACCAAATTGCTAAGTATATAACTATGAATCAAGAAGGAATTACTGTTGAAGTTTCACCACTTTTAATAAACCATTATGGAACAGTAAGTAAGGCTGCATTTGTAAGTATTATAGAAGAAACAATACAATATGAAATGCGTAAATATAAAAAAGGTAACGTAATGATTGAAAACCTTAATATTGTGTATATAAAAACAGTACCAATAGAATCACATATCACCGTTGATTTCGGAATACTAGACGTAGGAAGAAATTTCGCCAAAATAGAAGTAACCATGCATAGCCACAACGATAAAGTAGCTAGCGCCCTAGTCATATGCCAAATGTTCGAAGAAGTGTAGGGCCTCCAACACAAAAGCTGACGGAAAGTCAGCTTACAATAAAAATAATGAAAATGAATTAAACGTATATTGAAAGTACAGCAACACAAAATATAAACCGGCAGTAGTTTATGATTTTTAAAAACATTAATGATACTTATTCCGCATCCTGCGAATTAACTTTTCTAGAAAAAGGGAGAATGAAAATGATTAATACTATGAATACAATTATGAAATGTGTTGAAGAAAACGACACGATTATTATACACAGACATGTTAGACCTGATCCTGATGCATACGGATCACAATTAGGCTTAAAATATTATTTGCAACAAAAATATCCACAAAAACATATTTATGCTGTAGGTGAGGAAGAACCATCATTAAGTTTTATCGGTCAATTAGATAATATTGATGATGCAACATATCAAGAAGCATTAGTTATTGTTTGTGATACTGCTAACGCACCACGCATAGACGACAATCGATATGAATTAGGCAGCAAATTGATAAAAATTGACCACCACCCAGCCGTAGACCAATATGGTGATATTAACTATGTTAATACAGATGCTTCATCAACGAGCGAAATTATTTGTGATTTAATTTCACATTTTAATGACGATGCTATCATTAATAAAGATATTGCCAGTGTATTATATCTAGGAATCGTTGGAGATACAGGACGTTTCTTATTTAATAATACTTCAGAACATACGATGGAAATTGCAGGTAAATTAATTAGTCATAATATTAATCATAATGCTTTATTAAATAAAATGATGGAAAAAGATCCAAAAATGTTGCCATTCCAAGGTTATGTTTTACAACACTTTGAATTAATGTCAGATGGTTTTTGTCAAGTTAAAATCACGCAAGAAGTACTAGAAGAATTTGGGATTCAACCAAATGAAGCATCTCAATTTGTAAATACAATAGCTGACATTAAAGGTTTGAAAATATGGGTATTTGCAGTCGATGAAGGTTCTGAAATAAGATGTCGATTACGATCTAAAGGTCAATTAGTTATCAATGATGTTGCTCAAGATTTTGGTGGCGGAGGACATCCTAATGCTTCCGGCGTTTCAGTAAATAATTGGGACGAGTTTGAGCAATTAGCCAAAGCTTTACGTGGGAAAATCAATTAACAGAAAGGAGCCATTCAATCATGGTGGCATATTTAAATATTCATACGGCCTATGATTTATTAAATTCAAGTTTAAAAATAGAAGATGCCGTTCGACTTGCTGTGTCTGAAAATGTTGATGCACTCGCCATAACTGACACCAATGTATTGTATGGTTTTCCTAAATTTTATGATGCATGCATTGCAAATAATATCAAACCTATTTTTGGTATGACTTTGTATGTGACGAACGGCTTAAATACTGTAGAAACAGTTGTTTTAGCTAAAAATAATAACGGTTTAAAAGATTTATATCAACTTTCATCAGAAATTAAAATAAATGCAATTGATAATGTACCTTTTGAATTGCTACAACGATTTTCAGATAATATGGTAATTATTTTTAAACATGTTAATGAAGAACATCGTGATATCATTGAAGTTTTTGAGTCACACGAGGATATTTATTTAGATCATAAAAGTTTACCGTTGAATAATAAAAAGCATGTGTGGATACAAGATATTTGTTATCAAGCTCGTCAAGATGCAGATACAATTTCCGCATTAGCAGCTATAAGAGATAACACAAAGTTAGATTTAATACATGACCAAGAAGATTTTGGTAAGCATTTTATAACTGAAAATGAAATTCAGCAACAAAATATTAATCAAGATTACTTAATTCAGGCTGATAGTATCGCGCAAAAATGTGAAGCTGAATTAAATTATCATCAATCACTGCTCCCACAATTTCAAACTCCTAATAACGAAACAGCTAAAGATTATTTGTGGCGAATTTTAGTGGAACGACTAAAGAAACTAGAGCTTAATAATGCCAAGTATCAAGAAAGACTGAAATACGAGTATAAAATCATTACGAATATGGGATTCGAAGATTATTTCTTAATCGTTAGTGATTTAATTCATTTTGCAAAGACGAATGATGTAATGGTTGGACCTGGCCGTGGTTCATCAGCGGGTTCACTTGTAAGTTATTTGCTGGGTATCACTACAATTGATCCAATTAAGTTCAACCTTTTATTTGAACGTTTTTTAAATCCTGAACGTGTAACCATGCCTGATATTGATATCGATTTTGAAGATACTCGTCGTGAAAAAGTTATTCAATATGTACAACAAAAATATGGGGAATTGCACGTATCTGGAATAGTGACATTCGGGCACTTGCTTGCTAGAGCAGTTGCAAGAGATGTTGGTAGAATTATGGGATTTGATGAAATCACACTAAATGAAATTTCTAGCTTGATTCCTCATAAACTAGGCATCACACTAAATGAAGCTTATCAAATTGAAGATTTTAAAAAGTTTGTACATCGTAATCATCGACATGAGAAATGGTTTGATATTTGTAAAAAGTTAGAAGGGCTTCCAAGGCATACTTCAACACATGCAGCAGGCATTATTATTAACGACCATCCGTTATATGATTATGCGCCTTTAACAAAAGGAGATACAGGTTTATTAACGCAATGGACGATGACTGAAGCTGAGCGAATTGGACTTCTGAAAATTGATTTTTTAGGTTTGCGTAACTTATCAATTATTCATCAAATTATGTCACAAGTAAAAAAGGATTTAGGCATTCAAATTGATATTGAAAAAATTCCTTTTGATGATAAAAAAGTATTTGAATTATTATCGCAAGGTGATACGACTGGTATATTTCAATTAGAATCTGATGGTGTAAGAAGCGTATTAAAAAAATTAAAGCCAGAACATTTTGAAGATATTGTAGCAGTAACATCATTATATAGACCTGGTCCTATGGAAGAAATTCCAACGTATATTACTCGAAGACATGACCCGAATAAAGTTCAATATTTACATCCGGATTTGGAACCAATTTTAAAAAATACTTATGGTGTTATCATATATCAAGAACAAATTATGCAAATTGCGAGTACCTTTGCGAATTTTAGCTATGGTGAAGCGGATATTTTAAGGCGAGCGATGAGTAAGAAAAATAGAGCAGTTCTTGAAAGTGAACGCCAGCATTTTATTGAGGGTGCGAAAGAAAATGGTTATCACGAAAATATTAGTAAACAAATTTTTGATTTAATTTTAAAATTTGCTGACTATGGTTTTCCAAGAGCACATGCTGTTAGCTATTCTAAAATTGCTTATATCATGAGTTATCTGAAAGTACATTTTCCAAATTATTTTTATGCCAATATTTTAAGTAATGTAATTGGAAGTGAAAAGAAAACGGCACAAATGATTGATGAAGCTAAAAAACAAGGTATTTCGATATTGCCACCGAACATAAATGAAAGTCATTGGTTTTATAAACCATCAAAAGATGGGATTTATTTATCAATAGGAACAATTAAAGGTGTGGGTTATCAAAGTGTAAAAGTCATTGTAGATGAACGATATCAAAATGGAAAATTTAAAGATTTCTTTGATTTTGCTAGAAGAATACCAAAACGTGTCAAGACTAGAAAGTTACTTGAAGCACTTATACTAGTCGGTGCATTTGATGTGTTCGGTAAAACACGTGCAACTTTATTGCAAAGTATTGATCAAGTGCTCGATAGCGACTTAAATCTTGATCAAGATGGATTTCTATTCGATATGTTAACGCCTAAACAAACCTATGAAGAAAAAGAAGAACTTTCTGACACACTTATTAGTCAATATGAGAAGGAATACTTGGGATTTTATGTATCACAGCATCCAGTTGACAAAAAGTTTGGAGCAAAACAATACCTTACTATTTATAAATTGACTAATGCACAAAATAATAAACCAATTTTAGTTCAGTTTGACAAAATTAAGCAGATTCGAACTAAAAACGGGCAAAATATGGCATTTGTCACTTTAAATGATGGCATCTCTACTTTAGATGGTGTTATGTTTCCTGATCAATATAAAAAATTTGAACATATACTTTCACAAAATGAAATGTTTATAGTTAGTGGTAAATTCGATATAAGAAGGCAACAACGACAATTAATTATTAATAATTTACAAACATTAATGACTTTTGAAGAACAAAAAATAGC
Organism: Staphylococcus schweitzeri; assembly: GCF_002902405.1. Lineage (GTDB taxonomy): Bacteria > Bacillota > Bacilli > Staphylococcales > Staphylococcaceae > Staphylococcus > Staphylococcus schweitzeri. Next base: position 209,192 of record NZ_PPQS01000039.1, on the reverse strand, counting down.
TAATGCAAAACAAATTATTATTCGAAACAAAGAGAATATACAAAAATTTGATGAAATGATTATGCAGTCCAAAAAAAATCCAGACGAGATTGCTTTATATTTTTATGAAGAAACAACAAAACAAATGACTTCAATTGGATATATAAATCAAAAAAGTGCTATGCTTAATAATTTCATACAATCCTTTAACCCTACGGATATTAGGCTTATTTAACTTTTATCAACTAATAAATTATGATATAGTAAACTGATGGTTAGATATTTATTAATCATCAGTTTACGTTTATATTTGTTTTTTATGCTTATTATTTTTATGTGTTTTTTTATCAATAAAGACATATTCATAAGAATAATTAGCACAAAAATCAGTATACATAACTTAAGTAAAGTATTTTGTCGATATATCGTACGAAAAAAATGATTTTCAAGTATTTTGAAGAGCCTGAAACATAAATCAATGTTCTATACTCTACAAAGTTATATTTGCAGTAGTTGACTGAACGAAAATGCGCTTGTAACAAGCTTTTTTCAATTCTAGTCTGGGGCCCCAACACAGAGAATTTCGAAATGAAATTCTACAGGCAATGCGAGTTGGGGTGTGGGCCCCAACACAGAAGCTGACGAAAAGTCAGCTTACGATAATGTGCAAGTTGGGGTGTGGGCCCCAACACAGAGAATTTCGAAATGAAATTCTACAGACAATGCAAGTTGGCGGGGCCCCAACATAGAAGCTGTCGGAAAGTCAGCTTACAATAATATGCAAGTTGCGGTGGGACGACGAAATAAATTTTGCAAAAATATCATTTCTGTCCCACTCCCAAAGGTATTTCTTAATTAGCGAGGATTTCTATGCCTTTAATAATATTATATGAGAATCGTTTATTTTTAATTGTGCTAAAAAATTAAGACATAAATTCTTTCTTAAACGGATTTACCCAATATTTTTACTTTTATGATGTAATGCGTTTTAACCAAATTGTTTTTACAAATAAATATTGAAATAGGGGCTGATTTCATGTCATTAAGAGATGAAGCATTGGAAATGCACAAACGTAATCAAGGTAAATTAGAAGTTAAACCGAATGTTAAGGTTACTAATAAAGAGGAATTAAGTTTAGCATACTCACCTGGTGTTGCTGAGCCATGTAAAGATATTTATGAAGATAAAAGAAAAGTTTATGATTACACAATAAAAGGTAACACTGTTGCTGTAATCACTGACGGAACTGCAGTGTTAGGTTTAGGTAATATTGGACCTGAAGCTAGTATTCCCGTTATGGAAGGAAAAGCAGTATTATTTAAAAGTTTTGCCGGTATAAATGGTGTACCTATTGCTTTAGCAACAACAGATACTGAAGAAATTATAAAAACAGTTAAACTTTTAGAACCAAATTATGGTGGAATTAATCTAGAAGATATTTCTGCACCACGTTGTTTTGAAATCGAAGAACGACTTAAAAAAGAAACTAACATTCCGGTTTTTCATGATGATCAACACGGAACTGCTATTGTAACAATGGCTGGTTTAGTGAATGCTTTAAGAGTTGTAAATAAAGATTTAGCTAAAATAAAAGTTGTACTTAATGGTGCAGGGGCAGCAGGTATAGCTATCGTTAAATTATTATATGCATACGGTGTTCGAAATATGGTTATGTGTGATTCAAGAGGGGCAATTTTCGAAGGACGCTCATATGGTATGAATCCTACAAAAGATGTCGTAGCAAAATGGACTAATAAAGATAAAATTGAAGGGTCTTTAGAAGAAGTAGTAAAAGATGCTGATGTATTTATTGGTGTGTCTGTTGCTAATGCATTGTCACAAGATATGGTTAAAAGCATGGCAGACAATCCGATTATTTTTGCAATGGCTAATCCAAATCCTGAAATTACACCTGATGATGCAAAAGCTGCTGGTGCTTGTGTAGTTGGAACAGGACGTTCAGATTATCCAAATCAAATTAATAATGTACTAGCATTTCCTGGTATTTTTAGAGGTGCTTTGGAAGTAGAAGCAACTCACATTAATGAAGAAATGAAAAAAGCAGCAGTAGAAGCAATCGCTGATTTAATAAAGCGCGATGAATTAAATGCAGATTATTGTATTCCAGGACCATTTGATAAACGTGTTGCACCATCTGTTGCACGTAATGTTGCGAAAGCGGCAATGGAGTCTGGTGTAGCTAGAATTGAAGTTAATCCACAATATGTGTATGATAAAACAATGAAACTGACAGATTTACAATAAAATTTTAAATGTGATTGCTTAAAAAAGAGCAGTAAAGAGTCATTAAAGTGATAAGAATGAAAGTTTATGATAAACATTCAATAATTAATCGAATATAAATCAAATAAATTTCAACCCGTTTTTAACTGGTCAAGTTCAGTTTAAGGCTCTAAATGGTTAGAACAGAGGTTATTTGGAGGTTTTCCTATGTTTAAAGATTTTTTTAATCGAACAAAGAAAAAGAAATATCTTACAGTACAAGACTCTAAAAATAATGATGTACCTGCAGGCATTATGACTAAGTGCCCGAAATGTAAGAAGATTATGTACACAAAAGAATTAGCTGAAAATTTAAATGTGTGCTTTAATTGTGATCATCATATTGCTTTAACAGCATATAAACGCATTGAAGCAATTTCTGATGAAGGATCATTTACAGAATTCGATAAGGGAATGACCTCTGCGAATCCATTAGATTTTCCAAGTTATTTAGAAAAAATTGAAAAAGACCAACAAAAGACAGGTCTTAAAGAAGCTGTAGTTACTGGAACTGCAGAATTAGAAGGTATGAAATATGGTGTTGCTGTCATGGATTCTCGTTTTAGAATGGGAAGTATGGGATCAGTAATTGGTGAAAAAATATGTCGAATTATTGATTACTGTACGGAGCATCGTTTGCCGTTTATACTATTTTCTGCAAGTGGTGGTGCGCGTATGCAAGAAGGCATCATTTCGTTAATGCAAATGGGTAAAACGAGTGTTTCTTTAAAACGTCATTCAGATGCCGGTTTGCTTTATATTTCATATTTAACGCATCCAACTACTGGTGGTGTATCTGCAAGTTTTGCATCAGTTGGTGATATCAACTTAAGTGAGCCTAAGGCATTAATTGGTTTCGCAGGTCGTCGTGTTATTGAACAAACAATTAATGAAAAATTACCTGATGATTTCCAAACGGCAGAATTTTTATTAGAGCATGGACAATTAGATAAAGTTGTACATCGTAAAGAAATGCGTCAAACATTATCTGAAATTCTAAAAATCCATCAAGAGGTGACTGAATAATGTTAGATTTTGAAAAACCACTTTTTGAAATTCGAAATAAAATTGAATCATTAAAAGAATCTCAAGATAAAAATGATGTGGATTTACAAGAAGAAATTGACATGCTTGAAGCGTCATTAGAAAGAGAGACGAAAAAAGTTCATACAAACTTAAAACCTTGGGATCGTGTGCAAATTGCACGTTTACAAGAAAGACCAACGTCTTTAGATTATATTCCCTATATTTTTGATTCGTTTATGGAGCTTCATGGTGATCGTAACTTTAGAGATGATCCAGCGATGATTGGTGGTATCGGCTTTTTAAATGATCGTGCTGTTACGGTGATTGGGCAACAACGTGGTAAAGATACTAAAGATAATATTTATCGCAACTTTGGTATGGCTCATCCTGAAGGTTATCGAAAAGCATTACGTTTAATGAAACAAGCTGAGAAGTTCAATCGACCAATTTTTACATTTATAGATACGAAAGGTGCATACCCTGGTAAAGCTGCTGAAGAGCGTGGACAAAGTGAGTCTATTGCGACAAATTTAATTGAAATGGCATCTCTAAAAGTGCCAGTTATTGCTGTTGTCATTGGTGAAGGTGGTAGTGGTGGCGCATTAGGTATCGGAATTGCTAACAAAGTATTAATGCTTGAAAATAGTACATACTCTGTAATTTCTCCAGAAGGCGCAGCTGCGTTATTATGGAAAGATAGTAATTTAGCCAAAATTGCAGCTGAAACGATGAAAATCACTGCACATGATATTAAGCAACTTGGTATCATTGATGATGTTATTGCTGAGCCATTAGGCGGTGCACATAAAGATATTGAAAAACAAGCATTAGCAATTAAAACTGCATTTGTAAAACAATTAGATTCACTTGAAAAGTTAACTCGTGATGAAATTGCTAATAATCGTTTTGAAAAATTCCGGAATATTGGTTCTTATATAGAATAATTATAACGAGCAATTACTCTATCTTGTAATATATTAAGTATATATGAATTATATCGTATTGTTAAATACCTAAATGGAGTTCTAGTAGTTTACATTTCAATAATTTTTATTTTTTTCATTAAGATTAGTAGTCGAAATGGTGGCTATTAATCTTTTTTTAATTAAGTTAAAATAAAGTTCATTATTTAAAACGTTTACATCAATTCAATGCATTAGTTTTGATGGAATGACATATAAATTTGTGGTAATTTAGAGTTAAAGATAAATCAGTTATAGAAAGGTATGTCGTCATGAAGAAAATTGCAGTTTTAACAAGTGGTGGAGATTCACCTGGAATGAATGCTGCCGTAAGAGCAGTTGTTCGTACAGCAATTTACAACGAAATTGAAGTTTATGGTGTGTATCATGGTTATCAAGGATTGTTAAATGATGATATCCATAAGCTTGAATTAGGTTCAGTTGGGGATACGATTCAACGTGGAGGCACATTCTTGTATTCAGCAAGGTGTCCTGAGTTTAAAGAAAAAGAAGTACGTAAAGTTGCTATTGAAAACTTACGTAAAAGAGGTATTGAGGGACTTGTAGTTATCGGTGGAGACGGTAGTTATCGAGGAGCGCAACGCATTAGTGAAGAATGCAAAGAAATTCAAACTATCGGTATTCCTGGTACGATTGACAATGATATCAATGGTACTGATTTTACAATTGGATTCGACACAGCATTAAACACAATTATTGGTTTAGTCGATAAAATTAGAGACACTGCATCTAGCCATGCTCGTACGTTTATCATTGAAGCTATGGGACGTGATTGTGGAGACTTAGCATTGTGGGCTGGATTATCAGTAGGTGCCGAAACAATTGTAGTACCAGAAGTGAAAACAGATATTAAAGAAATAGCTGATAAAATTGAACAAGGTATTAAACGTGGTAAAAAACACTCAATCGTTCTTGTAGCTGAAGGATGTATGACAGCTCAAGAGTGCCAAAAGGAATTATCAGAATACATTAATGTTGATAACAGAGTGTCTGTTTTAGGTCACGTTCAACGTGGTGGAAGTCCGACAGGTGCGGATAGAGTATTAGCATCACGTTTAGGTGGTTTTGCGGTAGACTTATTAATGCAAGGTGAAACAGCTAAAGGTGTCGGTATTAAAAATAATAAAATAGTAGCGTCATCATTTGATGAAATTTTTGATGGTAAAGACCATAAATTTGATTATAGCCTATACGAACTTGCTAACAAGTTATCTATATAAGATTTCAGGAGGAATTATAAAATGAGAAAAACTAAAATTGTATGTACAATTGGACCAGCTTCAGAATCAGAAGAAATGATTGAAAAATTAATCAATGCTGGTATGAACGTAGCACGATTAAACTTTTCACATGGTAGTCATGAAGAGCACAAAGGTAGAATTGATACAATTCGTAAAGTAGCTAAACGCTTAGATAAAATTGTAGCAATTTTATTAGATACGAAAGGTCCAGAAATTCGTACACATAATATGAAAGACGGTATTATTGAACTTGAACGTGGTAACGAAGTTATCGTTAGCATGAATGAAGTTGAAGGAACACCTGAAAAGTTTTCAGTAACATATGAAAACTTAATTAACGATGTTCAAGTAGGTTCATACATTTTACTTGATGATGGTTTAATTGAATTACAAGTTAAAGATATTGACCATGATAAAAAAGAAGTTAAATGTGACATTTTAAACTCTGGTGAACTTAAAAATAAAAAAGGCGTTAACTTACCTGGTGTAAGAGTTAGCTTACCTGGTATTACTGAAAAAGATGCTGAAGATATTCGCTTCGGTATTAAAGAAAATGTAGACTTTATCGCAGCAAGTTTCGTACGTCGTCCTAGTGATGTTTTAGAAATTCGTGAAATCTTAGAAGAACAAAATGCTAATATTTCAGTATTTCCTAAAATTGAAAACCAAGAAGGTATTGATAATATTGCAGAAATTCTTGAAGTATCTGACGGTTTGATGGTTGCTCGTGGAGACATGGGTGTAGAAATCCCACCTGAAAAAGTGCCAATGGTTCAAAAAGATTTAATCAGACAATGTAACAAATTAGGTAAACCAGTAATTACAGCAACTCAAATGTTAGATTCTATGCAACGTAATCCTCGTGCTACACGTGCCGAAGCAAGTGACGTTGCCAATGCTATCTACGATGGTACAGATGCAGTTATGCTATCTGGTGAAACTGCTGCTGGTTTATACCCAGAAGAAGCTGTTAAAACAATGAGAAACATTGCTGTATCAGCTGAAGCTGCTCAAGACTACAAAAAATTATTATCAGATCGTACAAAATTAGTTGAAACTTCATTAGTGAATGCAATTGGTATTTCAGTTGCGCACACAGCTTTAAACTTAAATGTTAAAGCTATCGTGGCAGCTACTGAAAGTGGTTCAACTGCACGTACAATTTCTAAATATCGTCCACATTCAGATATCATTGCAGTAACGCCAAGTGAAGAAACTGCACGTCAATGTTCAATTGTATGGGGGGTACAACCTGTAGTTAAAAAAGGACGTAAAAGTACTGATGCATTGTTAAACAATGCAGTAGCTACAGCAGTTGAAACAGGCAGAGTATCAAATGGTGATTTAATCATTATTACTGCTGGTGTACCAACTGGTGAAACAGGAACTACTAATATGATGAAAATTCATTTAGTTGGTGATGAAATTGCTAGTGGGCAAGGGATTGGACGTGGATCTGTAGTAGGTACTACATTAGTTGCTGAAACAGTTAAAGACTTAGAAGGTAAAGATTTATCTGATAAAGTCATCGTTACAAATTCAATTGATGAAACATTTGTACCATTTGTTGAAAAAGCTTTAGGCTTAATCACAGAAGAAAATGGCATCACTTCACCAAGTGCAATTGTTGGTTTAGAAAAAGGTATTCCAACAGTTGTTGGCGTAGATAAAGCTGTTAAAAACATTAATAATAATGTATTAGTTACGATTGATGCTGCTCAAGGTAAAATCTTTGAAGGTTATGCAAACGTACTATAATTCATAAATAAAAAAGTCTCTCCATTTGAATTGAATGGAGAGACTTTTTTATTTATGATGTGACATCTTTGATTGTTATAAAATGGCTTATATTGCAATTCTATACAAATTAGCGATGTTTCTTAATTTATATCTCTTCAGTATTTAAATGGATTTGTGACTTGAAGTTGCTGAACAATATTAAAAATTTCGAGCATATAAATAATCTGAAAATGCAATGCTATTAGAATTATTCGATAGAAATGTCTTTTTCTTAAGTATTTGGTTATAAATTGTATATTAATTTTGTGATATATCAAATAAATACAAGAATACAAATTAATCTAAGATTTCAATTAACTTTATTTATTTCGTAAATTGATACACAAGTAAAACATAATTTCACATAATAAAACCTCGTTGATTTTGATTCAACGAGGTTTTAATTTGGAGTTAGTTATTCATTTTAGCAGCGATACGTTTATATCTTAAGTACATAAACGCTAATAATATAAACCAAATAGGTATAAAGTATATCGCACGTCTTGTTTCAACATTAATAAAGAGTAAACCAAACACAAATATAAAGAAGATTAAAATTAAATAGCCCATGTATTTTCCGCCAAATAATTTATAAGTTGCTTTTTTATGAAGGTCTGGATTTTTACGACTATAGTTGATATATGCAATGATAATCAATCCCCATACAACTAAAAATAATACAGTTGAGATTGTAGTTACATAAGTAAATACTTTTGTTGCATCAGGGAAAATATAGTTTAATAATGCTGCCACTAGCAATAATGCAGATGATGCAAAGATTGCAATGTGTGGGACCCCATACTTATTCGTTTTAGAAAAGTTAGGTGGCGCTTGTTGTTGACTTGATAGTCCATAAAGCATACGGCTATTTGAGAAAATACCACTGTTACATGATGATGCAGCAGCAGTTAATACAACAAAATTGATTAAGCCTGCAGCAAATGGAATACCGATTAATGCGAATAATTTTACGAATGGACTATTAGCAGGATCAACTTGATGCCAAGGAATGATTGACATGATTACTGCCAATGCACCAACATAGAATATTAAAATTCTAATAGGAACACTATTAATCGCTTTAGGAATTGTTTTAACTGGATCTTTTGTTTCACCTGCAGTAACACCAATCATTTCGATGCCAACAAATGAGAACAATGCCATTTGGAATGACATAAAGAATCCAGATGCGCCTTTAGGAAATACACCATGTTCGTATAAGTTTGTAAAACTGGCATGCCCGAATTGTGTTTTGAATGCGAATAAAATCATAAAGAAACCAACGATAATTAAACCAATAATTGTCGCTATTTTAATGATAGAAAACCAAAATTCTAACTCTCCGAAAAGTTTCGCACTTAACAAGTTGAATGACATTAACACTAACACAGAAAATAGTGCACTTAACCAGTTTGGAATTTCTGGGAACCAAAAGCTCACATATTTAGCTACAGCCGTTACTTCAGCCATACCTGTAATAATCCAACAGAACCAATATGTCCAGCCTGTAACGAATCCTGCAAAAGGCCCGATGTATGTATTTGTTACATCTGCGAATGATTTAAATTCAGTGTTTTGAATAATAATTTCACCTAAACCTCGCATAAACATAAATAACATAAATCCAATAATGATATATGTTAGTAATATGGAAGGACCAGTCAATGCAATCGTTTGACCTGCACCTAAGAATAGGCCAGTACCAATCGCACCACCGATAGCAATTAATTGTATGTGGCGATTGCTTAGTTCCCTTTGTAATTTTTCAGCCATAAGACATCTCCCTTAAATATAGATATGTTTATTATGCACTTATATTAGGATATATACAATTATTTTTGGTAAAAATGTGTAAAATTCCATGTTAATATACTTTGGATTTTATAATCATATATAATAACCAATTGAAATTTTTATTTAATTAGAAAAAATGTTGATAAAGTGCAACCTTAAAAAGCTTTAATAATGCTATTTGTGGCTATTATGTGACATTTGCATAGATTTGCAAAAAAGTTGCTGTATATATAATGCCAGTTTTTATATTTCACAAACGAATAACGTTTAGCTATAATATTAGTTGAAAGCCATTTCATAAAGAAACAGTAAAGGGGAAATTTATCATGGCAGAATTACAAAGAGGTTTAGAAGGGGTTATTGCAGCGGAGACTAAAATAAGTTCAATTATTGATAGTCAATTAACTTATGCTGGCTATGATATTGATGATCTAGCTGAAAATGCGCAATTTGAAGAAGTTATTTTTCTATTATGGAATTACAGATTGCCAAATAAAGAGGAGCTAGCTTATTTAAAGGGGAAATTAAATCAATACATGACATTAAATCCTCGTGTATATACACATTTTGAGGAGTATGTAACTGATCATGTTCATCCAATGACAGCATTACGTACGTCGCTATCATATATTGCTCATTTTGATCCAGATGCAGAGAACGAATCTGATGAAAATCGTTATGAAAGAGCAATGCGAATTCAAGCTAAAGTTGCTTCGTTAGTTACAGCTTTTGCTAGAGTGAGACAGGATAAAGAACCGCTTAAGCCAAATCCAGACTTAAGTTATGCAGCAAACTTTTTATATATGTTACGTGGGGAAATACCAACTGATATTGAGGTTGAGGCATTCAACAAAGCACTTATTTTACATGCTGACCATGAGTTGAACGCATCAGCATTTACAGCACGTTGTGCGGTATCATCATTATCAGATATGTATTCAGGTATAGTAGCTGCTGTTGGATCACTAAAAGGTCCATTACATGGTGGTGCAAATGAACAAGTTATGACAATGTTGTCTGAAGTCGGGTCAATAGATAATGTCGATACGTATTTAGATGAAAAATTTGCTAACAAAGAAAAAATAATGGGCTTCGGACATCGCGTATACAAAGATGGCGATCCGAGAGCGAAATATTTAAGAGAAATGAGCCGTCAAATTACTAAAGACGCTGGTCGTGAAGAACTATTTGAAATGTCAGTAAAAATGGAAAAGCGTATGGCTGAAGAAAAAGGTCTAATTCCTAACGTTGACTTTTATAGTGCAAGTGTATATCACTGTATGGAAATACCACATGATTTATTCACGCCAATCTTTGCAGTAAGTCGTTCTGCAGGATGGATTGCTCACATTTTAGAACAATATAAAGACAACAGAATTATGCGTCCTAGAGCAAAATATATTGGCGAAACTAATCGTAAATATATTCCGCTTGAAGAAAGAAAATAATCAAAAAATTAAAATGAAGATGTAAATTTTGGAGGTAAAATAACTATGACTGCAGAAAAAATTACTCAAGGAACTGAAGGATTAAATGTACCAAATGAACCAATTATTCCATTTATTATTGGTGATGGTATTGGACCAGATATTTGGGAGGCAGCAAGTCGTGTTATAGATGCTGCAGTTGACAAGGCATATAACGGTGAAAAACGCATTGAATGGAAAGAAGTATTGGCAGGTCAAAAAGCGTTTGATACAACTGGCGAATGGTTACCACAAGAAACGCTTGACACAATTAAAGAATATTTAATTGCAGTCAAAGGCCCATTAACAACGCCAATCGGTGGCGGTATTAGATCTTTAAATGTAGCGTTACGTCAAGAGTTAGATTTATTTACTTGTTTGAGACCTGTACGTTGGTTTAAAGGGGTGCCATCACCAGTTAAACGTCCTCAAGATGTAGATATGGTTATTTTCCGAGAAAATACTGAAGATATCTATGCTGGTATTGAATTTAAAGAAGGAACACCTGAGGTTAAAAAAGTAATTGACTTCTTGCAAAACGAAATGGGGGCTACGAATATTAGATTCCCAGAAACTTCAGGTATTGGTATTAAACCAGTTTCTAAAGAAGGAACAGAACGTTTAGTTAGAGCAGCAATCCAGTATGCGATTGATAATAATCGTAAATCAGTAACTTTAGTTCATAAAGGTAATATTATGAAATTTACTGAAGGTTCATTTAAACAATGGGGTTATGATTTAGCGATAAACGAATTTGGAGATAAAGTTTTTACATGGCAACAGTATGATGAAATTGCTGAAAAAGAAGGCAAAGATGTTGCAAATGCTGCACAAGAAAAAGCTGAAAAAGAAGGCAAAATCATCATTAAAGACTCAATTGCTGATATCTTCTTACAACAAATTTTAACGCGCCCAGCTGAGCATGATGTTGTAGCTACAATGAATTTGAATGGTGATTACATTTCAGATGCATTAGCAGCACAAGTTGGTGGTATAGGTATTGCTCCAGGTGCGAATATTAATTATGAAACAGGTCATGCTATTTTTGAAGCAACACACGGTACTGCACCAAAATATGCTGGCTTAAATAAAGTGAATCCATCTTCTGTTATTTTAAGTTCTGTATTAATGTTAGAGCATTTAGGATGGCAAGAAGCGGCAGATAAGATTACAGAATCTATTGAAGATACTATTGCTTCCAAAGTTGTAACTTATGATTTTGCTCGATTAATGGATGGTGCTGAAGAAGTTTCAACTTCAGCTTTTGCAGATGAATTAATTAAAAATTTAAAATAAGATAATAAATGTAGGTGAGCCTGGCAAAATGTAATGCTAGGTTCATCTTTTTAATTATAGAAGGTATTATTTGAAAATGTAATTATATTAAAATTGGTAAATAAGTATGAAGTGTACTTTTGATTATATGTAAAGCAATGTAAAAAATGTGTAAAGATAATGTGTAGGATGTTATTTTTATAAAAAGTTCGGTTATAATGTAAATATAATTATAAGTTAGGGAGGCATACTATGTCGCAAAAAGTGTTGGTAGTAGATGACGAACATTCAATCGTAACATTACTTAAATATAACTTAGAAACTGCTGGTTATGAAGTTGTTGTCGCGTTTGATGGTGATGAAGCTTTAGAAAAGGTAGAAAATGAACAGCCGGATTTAATTATTTTAGATGTTATGTTACCAAAGAAAGATGGCATTGAAGTATGTAAGACAGTTAGAACAAATAAAAATTTAGTCCCTATATTAATGTTAACGGCAAAAAATGATGAATTTGATCGGGTCTTAGGCTTAGAATTAGGCGCGGATGACTATATGACTAAACCTTTTTCACCTAGAGAAGTTGTTGCACGTGTGAAAGCAATTTTAAGACGTTCGCAATTTGTAAAAGAAGTAGAAGAAATTGAAGATGATATTACTATCGGATCAATACGAATTAGACCAGATTATTTCGAAGTATATAAGCACAATGAGTTGTTGGAGCTAACTCCGAAAGAATTTGAACTATTACTTTATTTAATAGAAAGACAAGGCAGAGTTATTACGAGAGAGCACATGTTAAATACAGTATGGAATTATGAATTTGCTGGAGATTCAAGAATCGTTGATGTCCATATTAGCCACCTAAGAGATAAATTAGAAGATAATCCTAAGAAGCCACAACTCATTAAAACAGTACGTGGTTTAGGCTATAAATTAGAAAGACCAAAAGAATAATGATGAAGTTTCACCATCGCCTAATGTTGTTGATAAGTACAATTTTGATTATCAGCTTTGTCACATTAGGTATTATTATTCATGCTTCCATCACTTACGTCTTATCTGAAAAACATGAACAAGCTCTAGCTACAGATGCAAGATCCTATATATATTTATTACAAGATAATGAAATCAATAAACTTAAAAAAATTGTCAAGCAACAGAATGTAGATTTATTGATTACTAAAAATGATGAAAATGTTTTTAAAAGTGGTCAATTGAAAGCAATAAAGACTGAAGAAAGTTATATTCAGAATAAAGATATTTTTACTTTTAATAAGAAAGTTAACGATTATCATGTTTGGATTAAAGGTTACAACAGTGATATCTCTGAAATGCATTGGACATTGTGGAAATACTTAGTTCTAACTTGCTTAATAGTCCTTATTTGTCTCTATTTTGCGAGTCGTAGTTTTAAACGAACATTAATCCGTCCTATTCAAGAGGTGACATATGCAACACAACTATTAGCAAATGGTTATTATCACATTCGTGTACCAGAAAGTAATGTTGTTGAGACTAAAGCGCTTTTTGTATCAACCAATGATTTAGCAAGACGTCTTCAAAAGTTAAATAACGAGCAAAAAATTCAATCCAATCGATTAAAAACGACGATTGAAAATATTCCGAGCGCAATTTTAATGATAGATCGTAATGGGAAAATTGTAGTAGCGAATAAAGCATATTATGAACAATTTAATATTTCACATAATATTGAACAAATAAGCTACCATGGTTATGTAAATACAGAAATAGAACAGTTAATTTTAGAAAGTTTTAAAATTGAAAAACCAATTTACGAACAATTAGAAGTATCAATTAATACAGTACACACCAAGTATTTTGATATTTCATGTGTACCGATTTTAACGAGATCACAAAAAAGTTTACAGGGTATTCTTGTGGTTATGCATGATATTACAAATTTAAAACAACTTGAAAATTTAAGACGGGAATTTGTGGCAAATGTTTCGCATGAATTGAAGACGCCGATTACTTCAATTAAAGGTTTTGCAGAAACACTAATTGATGGTGCTAAAAATGATTCAGAATCATTAGATATGTTTTTAAACATTATTTTAAAAGAATCAAACAGAATTGAATCTCTTGTCACAGACCTATTAGACTTATCTCATATCGAACAACATGCTGAGCTAGACATAGAATATATGAATTTATCAGATTTAACAAAACGCATTATAAATAATATGATGACGCAAGCAAATCAAAAAAATATTAAAATTCATACAGATATACAAACAGATGTTATTGTAAAAGCACAAGAAAGTAAAATCGCGCAAGTCATTACGAACTTGTTAACAAATGCGATTAATTATTCATTTGAAAATGGAGAAATTGACGTTCGTGTATATCGTGACGATTTCAACGTTGTTTTTGAAGTGCAAGATTTTGGTATTGGTATTAAATCAGAGGATCAACAACGAATTTTTGAAAGGTTTTATAGAGTAGATAAGGCGCGAAGTCGTGACTCGGGTGGAACTGGACTTGGATTATCTATTACAAAGCATATCGTTGAAGCTCACCAAGGAAACATTGAAGTTAGTAGTCAAGTTGGACAAGGTTCAACTTTTAAAGTCACCTTAAAAGATTATAAAGCATAGACAATGTAAAGGTAACAGCACGTGTTTTTCACGTTGTTGTTACCTTTTTCATTATGTAATGAACTGAATAAATTAAGTAATGATGTAACTAGATTTAATATTGAACACATTACAACACAATAGATTGTTGTGAATTAAGCAATTTTATAATATATTTATTATAATAAAGAAATTTTAGAAGTGGACTAAAAATAGATGCTTATGAGAAAAAAGTGGAAAGTTTTAATTGAAAGAAAATAAAACTTAATTCAAATATTTTAAAATTAGGTATATAAATTCGTATATGTATTAAGGCGAGGGGCGAATTTTATATAGTGAAGATAAGTGAACTTAAATACCTCGTTTATCTAATTTGATTGAGAAGACATGAATAGGTGAAAATGATAGCTAACTCTAAACAGTGATTTAATTTTTCAACCTTCAAGTTGAGGAAAATTTAACTAGATTTGAGGATTGATAAAGTGAAAACAATTCAACTACACAAAACAACTATGATATTAATTGCGATATTATTGTTTTATACTTTTATGGGTATTCTATTACCACTTATGCACGATGATTTGCAATGGTTTAGCAATTACAATACTGATATTTTAAAAGTGGGTTTTGCATCGCTAAATGGCCGTTACATTGGAAATATCTTTGAAATAATAGCCGTCCATGTAAGCTGGTTGCGTTGGCTGTCATTTGGTCTTATTAGCACAGGTATCATTTGGATGATTATGCTTATTACACAATGTAAAGATTGGGCGAGTTATTATTTATTAGCATTTTCTCTAATGCTAATTATGCCTAGTACAATTTATGCTGATACGTATGGGTGGTTTGCTGGATTTTACAATTATGCAACGTCAACTCTAATATCTCTATATATAATTTATTATTGTATCAATGCAATTATATATAAGAGGAAACAACCCGTCGCTATTACAGTTTTATTTTATGTATTATGCTTTTTTGGACAGTTATTCATGGAAAATGTAACGCTTTTTAATTGTTTAATTTTAATATTAGCATTTTTATATGATTTTACGGCGAATCGTATGCTTAATTATAAGTTATTGTTTTCATTTATGATTGCAACTATTGGTACAATTATTATGTTTTCAAATCCCAATTATCGTAAAATCTTATTCGAAGGTTCTGAATATCAACATGTTTCTAATAATCAAGGTATCTTTTCTAAATTTGCGGAAATGATATCGACATCACTCCCTTATGGTGTGATTTTTAGTCAGATCATCATTTTATGCATGATTTCTGCAATAATTATATATCTTTTACTACGAAGTGAGCGTTATTTACATTTAACTTTATTAAAACGCAGAATTATAATGATTGGATTTATCACTTTACCTGTGTATTATTTACTGTTCTACAATCAATTTTTACTGAATAAAAACACAGATATTGGTTTAGTTAGTTTTGTGAATATTATTGTGTGTAGTTATTTTTTGTTATCATTGTTTGTCGGAATATATCTATGTATAACTGACCAAAAAACGCAAATCACACTATATATATTACTTATTTCAATTTTTATTGCAGCAATGGCACTAGTCATTGTAACACCAATTGAACCAGGTAACTTTTTAGTCGTATATACTTTACATGCCATTATTTTGATAATTTTAATAAAAGAATTTCGAAAATATAAAACGATTAGTATCAAGTATATTAAAGGTACCGCTATAGCATTAGCAATGGTGTATTTAAGTGCATTTAGTTATGTACATTTTGAACATGAACAAAGAATTCAGTTATTAAAACAACAAATTAAAGACCATCCACGTCAAGAAGTTTATACTGTTGAGTCACTACCATTCGAGCATTATATGCATCATCCATCACCAATAAATAAGAACTATCAAGAGTGGTTTAACAATTATGAAGAATTACCAAAAATGACTAAAGTTAAATATATACCTTTTGGTTCAGATGAATCATAAGTGAATTTTAATTACAAACTTAATTGATGAGGCATAAGCATGTTCGTATTATCATGCTTATGCCTTTTTGGTATGACTCAAAAATAAATCTATACATTGATGGATAGATTTCATTTGCTACAATAATTAGTTTGTATTTTCCGAAAATTAAAGTGCTGAAAATTGATGAATCACAAATAATATAAGTAATAGTTTCTTTAATTACGACATGGCTGACGAATATGCTAAAATATAAATAAATTAGTTCTGGAGGTTAAAATAGTGAATAAATTAGTATTAATTGATGGTAATAGCTTAAGTTTTAGAGCTTTTTATGCGTTACCTTTGTTATCAAACAAAGCTGGCATTCATACTAATGCTGTATATGGTTTTGCTATGTTATTAGAGAAAATTTTAAAAGAAGAAAAACCAGATCATTTTTTAGTTGCGTTTGATGCAGGTAAAACAACTTTCAGACACGAAAAGTACAGTGAGTATAAAGGTGGTCGTCAAAAGACGCCACCAGAATTAAGTGAGCAGTTTCCATATATACGTCAACTATTAGATGCTTATCATATTAAACGTTATGAATTAGATAATTATGAGGCAGACGACATTATTGGTACATTAAGCAAAGAAGCAGATAAGGCAGGATTTCAAACAATTATCATTACTGGAGATCGAGATTTAACTCAGCTTGCTACTGACAATGTAACAATTTATTACACTAAAAAAGGTGTTACTGATGTAGACCATTATACGCCTGAATTTATAGCGGAAAAATATAATGGATTAACACCTAGTCAAATTGTTGATATGAAAGGTTTAATGGGAGATTCATCTGATAACATTCCGGGTGTCGCAGGTGTTGGTGAAAAAACGGCTATTAAATTATTAAATCAATTTAATACAGTAGAAGGTGTTTATGAGCATCTAGATGAAGTTTCAGGTAAAAAGTTAAAAGAGAAACTTGAAAATAGTAAAGAAGATGCATTAATGAGTAAAGAATTAGCGACGATTAATGTGGATAGTCCAATAGAAGTTTGCTTAGAAGATACATTAATGACTAATCAAGATGACCAACAAGAAAAAATTGAATTATTTAAGAAGTTAGAATTCAAACAATTACTAGGTGACTTAGATCAAACAATAGGTAAAGAGGAATCAGAAGAGAAGACTTTTGATATAGATACAACATTTGACAAAGTGGACTTTGGTTCATTAAAAGAAGCTGCAATTCATTTAGAACTAGACGGTGGCAATTATTTGAAAGACAATATTTTAAAATTCTCTTTGTTTACAGGCGATAAACATGTAGTTATTAATGCTGAAGATATAAAGAAACATGAAGAATTAGTTAAATGGTTGGAGAATCCAAAGACGAAAAAAGTTGTTTATGACGCGAAAAAAACATACGTTGCATCTCACCGCTTAAACATAAAAATTCAAAATATTACTTTCGATATTATGTTAGCTAGTTATATTATTGATCCATCACGCACAATTAGTGACGTTCAATCAGTCGTTTCCTTATATGGTCAAAGTTTTGTAAAAGATGATATTAGTATTTATGGTAAAGGTAAAAAATTTAAAGTACCTGAAGATGATGTTTTAAATCCATATGTAGCGTCTATTACTGATGCGATTTATTTTTCAAAACCAAATATGGATAAGCAGTTAGAAGAATATAATCAAGTTGAACTATTAGCTGATTTAGAACTACCTCTTGCTCAAATTTTAAGTGAAATGGAAGAAACAGGTATATATACTGACATTAATGATTTAAAGGAAATGGAGATCGAAATCCAACAAAAATTAGATGTTTTAATAAAAAATATTCATGAGGCTGCTGGTGAAGTATTTAACATTAATTCGCCAAAACAATTAGGTGTTGTGTTGTTTGAAACATTGAAATTACCAGTTATTAAAAAGACGAAGACAGGTTATTCAACAGCAGTTGATGTTTTAGAACAATTGCAAGGTGACCATCCAATAATTGATTCTATTTTAGAATATCGTCAATTATCAAAATTACAATCGACTTATGTTGAAGGATTACAAAAAGTGATAAGTGATGATCAACGTATTCATACACGTTTTAATCAAACATTAGCTCAAACAGGTCGCTTATCAAGTATAGATCCAAACTTGCAAAATATTCCAGTTAGACTTGAAGAAGGACGTAAAATTAGAAAAGCATTTAAACCAACGTCTAAAGATAGTGTTATATTATCAGCTGACTACTCTCAAATCGAATTACGTGTGCTAGCGCATATTACACAAGATGAGAGTATGAAAGAAGCATTTATTAATGGTGATGATATTCATACAGCAACTGCCATGAAAGTGTTTGGAGTTGAAGCGGATCAAGTTGATAGTTTAATGCGTCGACAAGCAAAAGCCGTTAACTTTGGTATAGTTTATGGAATAAGTGACTATGGTTTAAGTCAAAGCTTAGGTATCACTAGGAAAAAAGCGAAAGCATTTATTGATGACTATTTGGCAAGTTTCCCAGGTGTAAAACAATATATGTCTGATATTGTTAAGGATGCTAAAGCATTAGGTTATGTTGAAACGTTATTACATCGTCGTAGATATATACCTGACATAACGAGCCGTAATTTTAACTTGCGTGGATTTGCAGAACGTACAGCAATGAATACACCAATTCAAGGCAGTGCAGCAGATATCATTAAATTAGCAATGGTTAAATTTGCAGAAAAAATGAAAGACACAACATACCAAGCTAAACTATTATTACAAGTACATGATGAATTAATCTTTGAAGTGCCTAAATCGGAAGTTGAATCATTTAGTGACTTCGTTGAAGATATTATGGAAAATGCTTTACAGTTAGATGTTCCATTAAAAGTAGATTCAAGTTATGGTGCAACTTGGTATGATGCGAAATAAAGAGAGGAAAACAGTATGCCAGAATTACCAGAAGTTGAACATGTAAAAAGAGGAATTGAACCCTTCATTATAAATGAATCAATTAATAAAGTTATATTTTCGAATAAAGTTATCGAAGGAAAAGCGCAAGGCAAAGAAACAATAGTAAAAGGAATGGAGCTAGATACATTCAAATCTTTGTCAGAGGGTTATACTATTACAAATGTAGAACGAAGAAGTAAATATATTGTTTTTCAATTAAATAATCAACAAAATAAACGCATATTAATTAGCCATTTAGGCATGGCAGGTGGCTTTTTTATTGTAGATGAACTTGATGATATTGAAATACCAAATTATCGTAAACATTGGCATGTAATATTTGAGCTTTCAAATAATAAAAAGTTAATTTATTCTGATATACGTCGATTTGGCGAAATTAGAAACGTTGCATCAGTTGCTTCATATCCTTCGTTTTTAGAAATAGCACCTGAACCTTTTACAAAAGAAGCAATGCCATATTATTTAGATCGAATCAACCACAAGTCGAATATAAATAAGTCGATTAAACAAGTTATTTTAGATCATAAAGTTATTGCTGGTTGCGGAAATATATATGCTTGTGAAGCATTATTCCGTGCAGGTGTGCTACCTGATAAAAAAGTGAAGGATTTATCACATCAGCAACAAGAAATGGTATTTTATTACGTTCGTGAAGTTTTAGAAGAAGGTATAAAATATGGTGGAACAAGTATTTCAGATTACCGTCACGCTGATGGTAAAACAGGTGAAATGCAATTACATCTAAACGTTTATAAACAAGTAACTTGTAAAGTTTGTAATAGTCCAATAGAAACAAAAATTATCGCGACAAGAAATAGTCATTTTTGTCCAATATGTCAAAAATAAAGAGAGAGTGAGATTATGCCGAAAGTTATTGGTCTTACAGGCGGGATTGCCTCAGGAAAATCAACAGTATCAGAACTATTAACTGTCTTTGGATTTAAAGTGGTGGATGCTGATAAAGCAGCGAGAAAAGCTGTTGGAAAAGGAAGTAAAGGTTTAGCTCAAGTACGTGAAACCTTTGGTGAAGAAGCAATTGATGAAAATGGCGAAATGGATAGACAATATATGGGAGATTTAGTATTTAATCAACCAGAAAAACGTTTAGAATTAAATGCTATTGTTCATCCTATTGTTCGAGAAATTATGGAAGCTGAAAAGAATGAATATTTAAATCAAGGTTTTAATGTGATTATGGATATTCCATTGTTATATGAAAATGAATTAGAAAACACAGTAGATGAAGTGTGGGTTGTTTATACATCTGAAAGTATTCAAATTGATAGATTGATGCAACGTAACGATTTATCATTAGAAGACGCAAAAGCGCGTGTGTATAGTCAAATTTCTATTGATAAGAAAAGTAGAATGGCTGATCATGTTATTGATAATCTTGGAGATAAGTTAGAGTTGAAACAAAATCTTGAAAGATTGTTAGAAGAAGAAGGATATATTGAAAAGCCAAACTATGGAGAAGAATAATATTTATAGAAGTCATTACTTGAAGTACAATTTGTCGCGTACTTAAGTAATGGCTTTTTTATAAAAAGATAAACGTTTTATAGAAAACGCTTTCAAAAGCTGGATAATATGTTATACTAATGCCATAAAGTATAACACATAAAAATCAAGGGGTGCTTTTAATGTCAACGAATATTGCAATTAATGGTATGGGTAGAATTGGAAGAATGGTATTACGTATTGCATTACAAAATAAAAATCTTAATGTAGTAGCAATTAATGCTAGTTATCCACCCGAAACGATTGCACATTTAATCAATTATGATACTACACATGGTAAGTATAGTTTAAAAGTCGAACCAATCGAAAATGGTTTACAAGTTGGTGACCATCAAATTAAATTAGTTGCTGATAGAAATCCTGAAAACTTGCCATGGAAAGAATTGGATATTGATATTGCAATAGATGCTACTGGTAAATTTAATCATGGTGATAAAGCTATTGCGCATATTAAAGCTGGTGCTAAGAAAGTATTATTAACTGGTCCATCAAAAGGTGGTCATGTTCAAATGGTCGTAAAAGGCGTAAATGATCATCAATTAGATATTGAGGAATTTGATATTTTTAGTAATGCGTCATGCACTACGAACTGTATTGGACCTGTAGCGAAAGTTTTAAATGATCAATTTGGAATTATTAATGGATTAATGACTACAGTTCATGCGATAACAAATGACCAAAAAAATATTGATAATCCACATAAAGATTTAAGACGCGCGCGTTCATGTAATGAAAGTATTATTCCGACATCAACTGGTGCAGCGAAAGCGTTAAAAGAAGTGTTGCCAGAATTAGAAGGTAAATTACATGGTATGGCACTGCGTGTTCCAACAAAAAATGTATCGTTAGTTGATTTAGTCGTTGATTTAGATAAAGAAGTAACTGCTGATGAAGTTAACCAAGCTTTTGAAAATGCAGAGCTAAAAGGTATCGTTGAAGTCGAACATCAACCGCTTGTGTCAGTAGATTTTAATACAAACCCACATTCAGCTATTATTGATGCTCAATCAACAATGGTTATGGATGGTAATAAAGTAAAAGTCATTGCATGGTATGACAACGAATGGGGATATTCAAATAGAGTTGTAGATGTAGCAGAACAACTTGGTGAACTTTTAAAATCAAAGACAACAGTAAGTGCAAGTTAAAATAATTTTTAAAATTTGACCTAGCTCTGATATAGGAGTTAGGTTTTTTGTAGTGTTGAACGTAAGTATCAATCATTTTGCTTTTCTAAAAAATGGAATGCATTTACTTTTTAGTTCATTTTTTAGAACAAAATAATAAATTGAGGGATTCTTTTTTCATCTATGGATTTATAGTATAATGAGGCATAATCAAAATAAAGAGGGTGATGTAATGAAATGCCCGAAATGTAATTCTACACAATCTAAAGTCGTAGATTCAAGGCATGCCGATGAATTAAATGCCATTCGTAGACGAAGAGAATGTGAAAATTGTGGAACACGTTTCACTACATTTGAACATATCGAAGTCAGTCAGCTTATTGTTGTGAAAAAAGATGGCACAAGAGAGCAATTTTCAAGAGAAAAAATACTTAATGGACTTGTGCGTTCATGTGAAAAGCGTCCAGTTAGATATCAACAACTTGAAGATATAACTAATAAAGTTGAATGGCAATTGAGAGATGAAGGTCATACAGAAATATCTTCACGAGATATAGGTGAGCATGTGATGAATTTATTGATGCATGTTGATCAAGTCTCTTATGTGAGATTTGCATCTGTTTATAAAGAGTTTAAAGATGTTGACCAATTATTGGCATCAATGCAAGGGATTTTAAGTGAAAATAAACGGAGTGATGCATAAATGGGACGTCAAGCCTTTGAATTTGGCTTAAGACCAAAGGATCAATTTCAAGTTATGCAACACTATGATTTAAATACAAATCATTTAGAAGTTTTAAATCGATTATATACACCTTTAATCGGTACACAAGCAGTAGGTTTATATCACTTTATGACTCAGTTTGTTGAAAAAAATCGTAATACAACTTCGATATTATCGCACTATATATTTATGAATGAACTTAAAATTAATTTATTAGAGTTTAGACAGCAAATGGATTTGCTAGAAGCGATTGGTTTAATCAAGACATATGTCAAACATGATGAACAAGAAACTCAATTTGTTTATCAGCTGATTCAACCGCCTACAGCACATTTATTTTTTAATGATCCTATGTTGTCAATCTTTTTATATAGTGAAGTAGAACATCGTCGATTTCAGGAATTAAAAAAATATTTTGAGTATAAAGAAGTCGACTTAACTGATTATAAGCAAACAACTAGGCAGTTTACTGAGGTGTTTAAAGTTCCTTCAACAAAAGTTGATATTGATACGCGTGACATTCCTATCAATCAGTCATATCAAGGTATAGATTTAACAAATGAAACGTTTGATTTTGATATGTTGAGACAAATGTTAAATAAACATTTCATTAGTCAAGACATAGTGACAAAAGATGCAAAACGTTTAATTACACAACTTGCTACATTATATGGTTTGACACCAGATGGGATGAAGTATGTAATTTTAAATTCAATCACTAGTGGTCAACAACTATCGTTCGAAGAAATGCGAAAACAAGCACGTTCATATTACTTAATAGAACATGACAATCAAATGCCTAAATTACAAGTTAAATCGGCAACTTCATCATTATCTGAAAAGCATGAGTCGAATGAATTAAATCTGGCACCACAAAGTGATGAGTGGTTTGATTTATTAGAACAAACGAGTCCGATTGACATGTTGTCATCGTGGTCTGAATCAGAGCCAACCGTTTCTCAAAAGACAATGATTGAAGAGTTAATTGAACGTGAAAAAATGTCATTTGGTGTCATAAACATTTTGTTGCAATTTGTTATGCTAAAAGAAGATATGAAACTACCTAAGGCATATATTTTTGAAATTGCATCGAATTGGAAGAAAAAAGGGATAAAGACAGCTAAAGAGGCGTATGAATATGCTAAAAAAGTAAACCAACCTAAGAGTGAACCGTCAAGTGCTAATTATCAAAAGCGTGGTACATATTCAGGACAACGTAAACGTATATCAAAAGAAAAGACGCCGAAATGGTTGGAAAACAGAGATAATCCAGATAATAATCATTCAACAAAGCATAATAGTTCAGATGACCAACAATTAGAACAAGATCGACAAGCATTTTTAGATAAATTATCTAAAAAATGGGAGGAGGACAGTCAATAATGAAGCAATTTAAAAATATAATGGGAACATCTAATGATTTTGAAAAAAGAATTAAAAAAATAAAAAACGAAGTCATCAATGACCCAGATGTTAAACAGTTTTTACAAGAACATCAGTCTGAATTAACAAATACAATGATTGATGAAGATTTGAATGTTTTACAAGAATATAAAGATCAACAAAAACATTATGATGGTCATAAATTTGCAGATTGTCCTAATTTCGTAAAAGGTCATGTTCCAGAGTTATACGTTGATAACAATCGTATCAAAATTCGCTATTTGCAATGTCCGTGTAAAATTAAATATGACGAAGAACGTTTTGAAGCAGAGTTAATTACATCTCATCATATGCAACGAGATACTTTAAATGCAAAACTAAAAGATATTTATATGAGCAATCGAGATAGATTAGATGTAGCAATGGCAGCTGATGAAATTTGCACAGCAATTACTAACGGAGATACGGTTAAAGGATTATATTTATATGGACCATTTGGTACAGGGAAATCTTTTATTTTAGGTGCGATAGCAAATCAACTTAAATCAAAAAAAGTGCGCTCTACAATTATATATTTACCTGAGTTTATTAGAACTTTAAAGGGTGGCTTTAAGGATGGTTCTTTCGAGAAGAAATTACATCGTGTAAGAGAAGCGAATATTCTAATGCTTGACGATATAGGTGCAGAGGAAGTAACGCCGTGGGTAAGGGATGAAGTAATTGGTCCTTTGTTACATTATCGTATGGTCCATGAATTACCTACATTTTTTAGTTCGAATTTTGATTATAGCGAGTTGGAACATCACTTATCAATGACAAGAGATGGCGAAGAAAAAACTAAAGCTGCTCGTATTATTGAACGTGTCAAATCTTTGTCTACACCATACTTTTTATCAGGGGAAAATTTCAGAAACAATTGAAATTTAAAATGAGTGGTGTATAATAAAATCAAATCTAAATCGTTTAAATGATTGAAGACAAGATAATCTAATCAATATTACACAGAAAGCCATTACTTGATGAGAATATGGTTAATAAATTAGATGATTACTACTTCATTTTTGGTATTTGTAATGAATACCCGGCTCAAGACCGTTATCTTAAGCAGAGATATTTAATACAATTGATAGTATTAAATAACTAGGGTGGTACCACGACGATCTCGTCCCTTGTATAGGGGGCGGGATTTTTTGTTTTTCAATCATAAATAAATATTAGTTGGTATCGTTTGATCCCTGTTTATTTTTTAAATGGTTGTTGGAAGAACGATGATTGTTGTTCAATTTTTTAACGAGGTCAGATGAAAATACTTATAAAGCATATAGGAGGGTTTAATATGGAACAAATTAATATTCAATTTCCAGATGGTAATCAAAAGGCATTTGATAAAGGGACTACAACTGAAGAAATTGCTCAATCAATAAGCCCAGGATTACGTAAAAAAGCTGTAGCCGGTAAATTTAATGGACAGCTTGTAGATTTAACTCAACCGCTTGAAATAGATGGGGCAATTGAAATTGTGACACCTGGTAGTGAGGAAGCGCTAGAAGTATTGCGTCATTCGACTGCACATTTAATGGCGCATGCAATTAAAAGATTATATGGTGATGTTAAATTTGGAGTTGGGCCGGTAATTGATGGCGGTTTTTACTATGACTTCGATATCGACCAAAACATTTCATCTGATGATTTTGAACAAATTGAAAAAGCCATGAAACAAATTGTTAATGAAAATATTAAAATTGAACGTAAAGTCGTTTCAAGAGAAGAAGCGAAGGCTTTTTTCAGCAATGATGTATACAAGTTAGAATTAATTGATGCAATACCTGAAGATGAAAATGTGACATTATATAGCCAAGGCGACTTTACTGATTTATGCCGAGGTGTGCATGTACCATCAACAGCTAAAATTAAAGAATTTAAATTATTATCTACTGCGGGTGCATATTGGCGTGGAGATAGTAATAATAAAATGTTACAACGTATATACGGTACTGCCTTTTTTGATAAAAAAGATTTAAAAGCACATTTGAAAATGTTAGAAGAACGTAAAGAACGTGATCACCGTAAAATTGGTAAAGAATTAGAATTATTTACAAATAGCCAATTGGTAGGTGCTGGTTTACCACTTTGGTTACCAAATGGAGCAACAATTAGACGTGAAATTGAACGATACATTGTTGATAAAGAAGTAAGCATGGGTTACGACCACGTTTATACACCAGTTCTTGCAAATGTTGATTTATATAAAACATCAGGACACTGGGATCACTATCAAGAAGATATGTTCCCGACAATGCAATTAGATGAAACTGAATCAATGGTGTTACGCCCGATGAACTGTCCGCATCATATGATGATTTATGCTAATAAACCGCATTCATATCGTGAGTTGCCGATTCGTATCGCAGAGTTAGGAACTATGCACAGATACGAAGCGAGTGGTGCAGTTTCAGGATTACAACGTGTTCGTGGTATGACTTTGAATGATTCACATATATTTGTTCGCCCGGATCAAATCAAAGAAGAATTTAAACGTGTTGTTAACATGATTATCGATGTTTATAAAGATTTCGGTTTCAAAGATTACAGTTTTAGATTAAGTTACAGAGATCCTGAAGATAAAGAAAAGTATTTTGACGATGATGACATGTGGAATAAAGCTGAAAATATGCTTAAAGAAGCAGCGGACGAGCTGGGTTTATCATATGAAGAAGCAATTGGTGAAGCGGCATTCTATGGTCCGAAATTAGATGTTCAAGTAAAAACTGCAATGGGTAAAGAAGAGACATTATCAACAGTGCAACTTGATTTCTTGCTACCAGAACGTTTTGACTTAACATATATTGGTCAAGACGGCGAACAACATCGACCAGTTGTTATTCATCGTGGTGTTGTTTCAACTATGGAACGTTTTGTTGCCTTTTTAACTGAAGAAACTAAAGGTGCATTCCCAACTTGGTTAGCACCAAAACAAGTACAAATTATTCCTGTTAACGTTGATTTACATTATGAATATGCCCGTCAATTACAAGATGAATTGAAATCTCAAGGTGTTCGAGTGAATATTGATGATCGCAATGAAAAAATGGGTTATAAAATTAGAGAAGCGCAAATGCAAAAAATCCCTTACCAAATTGTAGTTGGTGATAAAGAAGTAGAAAATAATCAAGTGAATGTGCGTCGTTATGGTTCACAAGACCAAGAAACAATTGAAAAAGACGAGTTTATTTGGAGCTTAGTTGATGAGATTCGTTTGAAAAAACATAAATAATAAAACTTATAACTTGATGCAATTGATACACCATAATGGTGATATTATGAATCATGTTAATCAAGCTTGATAAAATCAAGTGAATCATGTATATTACAAGATAGTTAAAATATTAAATTGAGTTAGAGGTTGCATGTTTAAAGAGTAACTTGTCAGAAGTATTTATGGTACATATGTTGAACAAGTGAAAGGTAAAGATGCCGAAATAGATATAACCCATAAATTATATCTGTTGGGACAGTTTTCGAACAGGAACTGTACTGTCACTGAATGTGATGTGCTACCTTATATAGATAATAGCCAAAGTGGTTGCATATCTTATAGGTATGTAACCACTTTTTTACTTTGAATATCTTTGAAAGAGAATTAAATTGGGTATGAAAGTAATTAAAGGTTATTTATTTCTTGGCCTCTAAAACATGGAAAGGGAGCTTATATGTCAAAAGTTCAAAATGAAAGTCACAATACTGTCAAAAGAGGATTAAAAGATCGTCATATATCGATGATTGCGATTGGAGGTTGTATTGGTACTGGATTGTTTGTAACATCTGGTGGTGCAATTCACGATGCAGGTGCTCTTGGTGCATTAATTGGTTACGCAATTATCGGAGCAATGGTGTTTTTCTTAATGACCTCACTCGGAGAAATGGCTACTTATTTACCTGTATCAGGTTCATTTAGTACTTATGCTACAAGGTTTGTAGATCCGTCATTAGGTTTCGCGCTTGGTTGGAATTACTGGTTTAACTGGGTTGTTACAGTTGCAGCTGATATAACAATTGCAGCACAGGTAATTCAATATTGGACGCCTTTGCAAGCTATACCAGCATGGGCATGGAGTGCTTTATTTTTAGTGATTATTTTTGGCCTGAATTCATTATCAGTGCGTGTATATGGTGAAAGTGAATATTGGCTAGCATTAATTAAAGTAGTCACTGTAATTATCTTCATTGCTATCGGTTTACTGACAATAGTTGGTATTATGGGTGGACACTATGTAGGATTTGAAGTGTTTAATAAAGGAGAAGGTCCAATTTTAGGTGGGAGCTTAGGTGGTAGTTTATTATCTATTCTAGGTGTATTCTTAATTGCAGGTTTCTCATTCCAAGGTACGGAATTAATTGGAATTACAGCTGGAGAATCTGAAAATCCAGAACGAGCAGTTCCAAAAGCAATCAAACAAGTGTTTTGGAGAATCTTATTATTTTATATCTTAGCTATTTTTGTAATTGGAATGTTAATACCTTATGATAACAGCGCATTAATGGGCGGGACAGATAAGGTAGCAACTTCGCCATTTACATTAGTATTTAAAAATGCTGGATTTGCATTTGCAGCATCATTTATGAATGCAGTTATTTTAACATCGGTTCTATCTGCAGGTAACTCTGGTATGTATGCTTCAACACGCATGCTTTACTCAATGAGTAAAGATAAACTAGCGTTTGATACATTCAGCAAAACGAATAGAAATGGTGTACCATATATGTCATTGCTCGTAACGGCAATCATTGTTGTCATAATTTTTGTTGTTCAAAGTTTGACAAAGGGCGCTTACGAATACATTGTAGCAGCTAGTGGTTTAACAGGTTTCATTGCATGGGTAGGTATTGCAGTTAGTCATTATCGTTTTAGAAGAGCGTTTGATAAACAAAATTACGACAGATCGAAATTAAAATATACAGCCAAATTATTCCCATTCGGTCCAATTTTTGCTGGTATTTTATGTATTGTTGTTATTATTGGTCAAGATGTTGATTTTATTAAGACAGGTGATTTTAATTTTAGTCGCTTTTTGATTACTTATATGGGAATTCCCGTATTTTTAGCATTCTTTATCTATCATAAATTGAGATATAAAACGAAAAAAATTCCTTTAGAACAAGTAGATTTACGTCAAGATGTTTCTATGGACAAAATTAAAGGATAAAAACAAATGATAAATCGCAATTTTAGTGTTGACTTAAATACAAATTGTTGATATGATTAACAACGTTGAATACGAAACGAACCAAGTAGAAGCACCCGCTTCTCACCTGTAGCGACGCATAAAGCTGTTGGCAGGTTAATCACATTACACAGAATTGTGTATAAGGAAGAGCGGGTATTTATACCTGCTCTTCCTTTTTGCTTGGTACAAATTTCGTAAAATTTTTGGAGGTGTCAACCATAGCAAAAGATCAAACTCAAATAAACGAGAAAATTCGTGCAAAAGAACTACGATTAGTGGGGCAAAATGGTGAACAAATCGGTGTTAAATCAAAACAAGAAGCTTTAGAAATGGCTGAACGTGTAGATTTAGATTTGGTAATTGTAGCACCAAATGCTAAACCACCTGTTGCAAGAATTATGGATTATGGTAAATTCAAATTCGAACAACAGAAAAAAGAAAAAGAAATGAAGAAGAAACAAAAAATTATCAATGTTAAAGAGATTCGTTTAAGTCCAACAATTGAGGAACATGATTTCCAAACTAAGTTGAAAAATGGACGTAAATTCTTGTCTAAAGGCGATAAATGTAAAGTTTCAATTCGTTTTAGAGGGCGTGCAATTACGCACAAAGAAATTGGTCAGCGACAATTGGAAAAATTCGCAGAAGAATGTAAAGACATTGCTACTGTTGAGCAAAGACCTAAAATGGATGGACGACAAATGTTTATCATGTTAGCGCCATCAGCTGAAAAATAATTAAAGCTATTACAGGAGGATTTATATTATGCCAAAAATGAAAACTCACCGTGGAGCAGCTAAACGTGTTAAAAGAACTGCTTCAGGTCAATTAAAACGTTCAAGAGCTTTCACATCTCACTTATTCGCAAACAAGAGCACTAAGCAAAAACGTCAATTACGTAAAGCTAGATTAGTGTCTAAGAGTGATATGAAACGTGTAAAACAATTATTAGCATACAAAAAATAAGAACAAATACAGAAATCGGTAGGAACTACCTAAGGAGGAATTTTTTATGCCACGAGTTAAAGGTGGAACAGTAACAAGAGCGCGTCGTAAAAAAACGATTAAATTAGCTAAAGGTTACTTCGGTTCAAAACATACATTATACAAAGTAGCTAAGCAACAAGTAATGAAATCAGGTCAATACGCTTTCCGTGACCGTCGTCAACGTAAACGTGACTTCCGTAAATTATGGATTACACGTATCAACGCAGCAGCTCGTCAACATGAAATGAGCTACTCTCGTTTAATGAACGGTTTGAAAAAAGCTGGTATCGATATCAACCGTAAAATGTTATCAGAAATCGCAATTTCAGACGAAAAAGCATTTGCACAATTAGTAACTAAAGCTAAAGATGCTTTAAAATAATATTAATCATAAAAAAGAGATGGCAATGTCATCTCTTTTTTATTTTTAGAAAAATTAATCTGTCACATTTAATCGCTAAAACATGACAGATTTGCTAAAATGCATGTAAGAGATTAAACATAAAAGTGAGGAGTTTTAATACGATGTCTAAATTTGATGAGCAAATTATTGTAGTACCTAGAGAAACTTTATTTGATAATGAAAAAAATACTTTCAATGGGTTTTTAAATAAAAATAAGCCAATAGGACAAAACATATTTGATGCATTGCGTCATTATGAAGTTAAACGTCGAGGAGATATGGAAGAAAATCCATCATATAAACAACTCATTTCTTATTGTTTACTTGAAAATGAACGTGGCGAAATATTAGTATATGAACGTTTATCTGGCGGTGGGGAAGCACGATTACATGGTCAATCATCTATAGGTGTAGGCGGTCATATGAATGATGTACCAGGTGCCGAATCAATTAATGAAGTGTTAAGAGTTAATGCTCAACGTGAATTAGAAGAAGAAGTAGGTCTTTGTGAACAAGATTCTCAAAATATGGAATACATTGGTTTCATTAACGATGATAGTAATGAAGTAGGTAAAGTACATATTGGTGTTGTATTTAAAATAACAGTTAGTTCGAATGATGTTGAAGCAAAAGAAACAGACACATTAAGAATTAAATGGATTGAAAAAGGAAGCATTGAGTCATATGATGATTTTGAAACGTGGAGCGCATTAATACTACAAGATTTATAATCAATAGAGGTGACAACCATGTCAGATATTATTCAGTTTCCGAATGCTTCGCAAAAATTATTAAAAGATATTAAGCAAGCAGAAGAAAAGCGTAATTATGTTCAAATGTACGAGTATATTGAACAATATGAGCGTCACTTTGAGCTGACTGAAGAAATAGCAATGATGAAGTGCAAAATGTTATATGAGACAGAATCTTATCTTGAATTAAGAGAAGAAACTATTGTGCTTTTGAAAAGTGGTATTCAACAATATGATACATTGATGATATATTACGTAAAAAGTTTAATTGGTTTAAATCAATATTTTGAAGCGATAGAAGTTATTAACCAAATCATTGATGAAGTGAGTAATCATAAAACACGAATGGCTTTATATCCATTGAAAGAATTTGCGAAATCAAAATTAATCGAAGATGAAAAGGAAGTAACAAAGTCGCTAACAGATTTTAATTTGCTTTCGATGCGTGAACAAACTAATCTTTTATTAAAGTTAATAGATAACGGACATTTTCAATTTAAAGAAACGATTTTATATTTACTAGAATCATATTCATATAGTTATAATATGATAAGTTTAATGATTGAGTATTTAAGATTTGCGAATTGTACACAAGAATTAATGATTGAAAAATATGGCATTAAGACTACAATTGTGCCTGCAAATTTAAAAGGATTAGAACATACGACGCTTAAAGAGCAAGTATTACCAACTGTAATGCAGTCTTTGGAAAATGGCGCTATTCATATTGCCGAAGAAGCCCATCATATTATGAATAATCACTCTATCTTATTATATCCGTTTGATATTGAATCACTATTTGGTATAAGCGCATGGATTAATGCTTACGAATGTTATTTTAAAAATATGTTAGGTATACAATGCGAAGTTCAAAATTATGACACTTTTAAATTCATTCAGCAATTAGATTTGAATGGAAATAGTTAAATTGTTGCAAAATTGTAATCGACATTTTAATATAGTTTTGACGAAAAAAGTTGATTTAAAAATTTATAAACGTTGTAATTTCAATGTTTGTATAGGAAATCGTCCTATGATATAATAGGGAAGTTGAAAAAATAAATTAGTTAATCATGGAGGTATATATACATGACAGCAACTTGGGAAAAAAAGGAAGGTAATGAAGGTTTATTAACTGTTACTGTTCCTGCAGAAAAAGTAAACAAAGCGTTAGATCAAGCATTTAAAAAAGTGGTTAAACAAATTAATGTACCTGGATTCCGTAAAGGTAAAGTACCACGTCCAATTTTCGAACAACGCTTTGGTGTAGAAGCATTATATCAAGATGCTATCGACATTTTATTACCAGATGCTTATGGTGAAGCAATTGATGAAACTGACATCAAACCAGTAGCGCAACCAGAAGTAAGTGTAACTCAAATTGAAAAAGGCAAAGATTTCATTTTTGAAGCTACAGTTACAGTTGAACCAGAAGTGAAATTAGGTGATTACAAAGGTCTTGAAATTGAAAAACAAGAAACTGAATTATCAGATGAAGAATTACAAGAAGCAATTGACCATAGCTTAGGACATTTAGCTGAAATGGTAGTTAAAGAAGATGGTGTTGTTGAAAACGGCGATACAGTAAATATCGACTTTAGTGGTTCAGTTGATGGAGAAGAATTTGAAGGCGGTCAAGCTGAAGGTTATGACTTAGAAGTAGGTTCAGGTTCATTCATCCCTGGCTTTGAAGAGCAATTGGAAGGTATGAAAGTAGACGAAGAAAAAGATGTTGTTGTAACATTCCCAGAAGAATACCATGCTGAAGAATTAGCTGGTAAAGAAGCAACATTTAAAACAAAAGTTAACGAAATTAAGTTCAAAGAAGTTCCAGAGTTAACTGACGAAATTGCAAACGAATTAGATGCAGAAGCAAATACTGTTGACGAATACAAAGAAAACTTACGTAAACGTTTAGCAGAGCAAAAAGCTACTGATGCAGAAAATAACGAAAAAGAAGAAGCAATTACAAAAGCTACTGACAATACAACAATTGATATTCCAGAAGCTATGATTAACACTGAATTAGATCGTATGGTTTCAGAATTTGCTCAAAGAATTCAACAACAAGGTTTAGATTTACAAACGTACTTCCAAATCTCTGGTCAAGATGAATCACAATTAAGAGAGCAAATGAAAGACGATGCAGAACAACGTGTTAAAACAAACTTAACATTAACTGCAATTGCTGAAGCTGAAAATATTGAAGCTACTGATGAAGATATCGATAAAGAATTAGAAAAAATGAGTGGACAATTTAATATCTCAGTTGAAGATATCAAGAAGACTTTAGGCAATACTGATATCATTAAAAATGATGTACGTATTCAAAAAGTT
The DNA here is from genome assembly GCF_002902405.1 of Staphylococcus schweitzeri. Taxonomy (GTDB): domain Bacteria; phylum Bacillota; class Bacilli; order Staphylococcales; family Staphylococcaceae; genus Staphylococcus; species Staphylococcus schweitzeri. Next base: position 175,405 of record NZ_PPQS01000039.1, on the reverse strand, counting down.
ATCGATTTATTAAGAGATAACGCTAAATTAGTCGAAGGTACTAAAGAAGATTAATCTTCATTAAATATTAAATTCTAAAAGTGAGTAGCAGATGCATAGCTTATGTATCTGCTACTATTCTTTAAGTAAAATGTTTGTGTGTTAATATGTTGCATTGTAATATCCAATCTAGTATAGTCTTTAACGAATAGGGGTGTAAAAAGAATGTTTAAATTCAATGAAGATGAAGAAAATTTAAAATGCTCTTTCTGCGGAAAAGACCAAGATCAAGTTAAAAAACTTGTTGCAGGAAGTGGTGTATATATTTGTAATGAGTGTATCGAATTATGCTCAGAAATCGTTGAAGAAGAATTAGCACAAAACACTTCTGAAGCGATTACAGAATTACCTACTCCTAAAGAAATTATGGATCATTTAAATGAATATGTTATTGGCCAAGAAAAAGCTAAGAAATCATTAGCCGTGGCAGTATATAATCACTACAAACGTATTCAGCAATTAGGACCAAAAGAAGATGATGTTGAATTACAAAAAAGTAACATTGCTTTAATTGGGCCAACAGGAAGTGGTAAAACGTTATTAGCACAAACATTAGCTAAGACTTTAAATGTACCATTTGCTATTGCTGATGCTACTAGTTTAACTGAGGCGGGTTACGTTGGTGATGATGTAGAAAATATCTTATTAAGATTAATTCAAGCGGCTGACTTTGACATAGATAAAGCTGAAAAAGGCATTATCTATGTTGATGAAATTGATAAAATTGCACGTAAATCTGAAAATACTTCAATAACTCGTGATGTTTCAGGTGAAGGTGTTCAACAGGCTTTGCTTAAAATTTTAGAGGGTACAACTGCAAGTGTCCCACCTCAAGGCGGACGTAAGCACCCAAACCAAGAAATGATTCAAATTGATACAACGAATATTTTATTCATTCTTGGTGGTGCATTTGATGGTATTGAAGAGGTAATTAAACGTCGCCTAGGTGAAAAAGTAATTGGTTTTTCAAGTAATGAAGCTGATAAATATGATGAACAAGCTCTATTAGCTCAAATTCGTCCAGAAGATTTACAGGCGTATGGCTTGATTCCAGAATTTATCGGACGTGTACCAATTGTTGCTAATTTAGAAACGCTAGACGTGACAGCATTGAAAAATATTTTAACGCAACCTAAAAATGCATTAGTTAAACAATATACTAAAATGCTTGAATTAGATGATGTAGAATTAGAATTTACGGAAGAAGCATTGTCAGCAATTAGTGAAAAAGCAATCGAAAGAAAAACAGGTGCACGTGGTTTACGTTCAATTATCGAAGAATCTTTAATCGATATTATGTTTGATGTCCCTTCTAATGAAAATGTTAGTAAGGTTGTTATAACAGCACAAACGATTAATGAGGAAATTGAACCTGAACTATACGACGAAGAAGGTAATTTAATTAATAGTAGTAAAACATCAGCTTAAACGTTGATGTGCTATATAAGTGAAAAGCTCCAATCAAAGTTGATGCTCAAATAGTTTAACTTTGATTGGAGCTTTTTTATAATGTATACCGAAAGGGTCAAATATTATATAATGGTAGAGTTGAAATAGAATATAAAAAAGTGAGGATATAAAATGAAAGTTAATCCTAATAACATAGAATTAATCATTAGTGCAGTTAAGGAAGAACAATATCCAGAAACTGAATTATCAGAAGTAGCACTTAGTGGTCGTTCGAATGTTGGTAAATCTACATTTATCAATAGCATGATTGGTAGAAAAAATATGGCGCGTACTTCTCAGCAACCAGGAAAGACGCAAACATTAAATTTTTATAATATCGATGAGCAACTTATTTTTGTTGACGTACCAGGGTATGGATATGCGAAAGTAAGTAAAACCCAACGAGAAAAATTCGGGAAAATGATTGAAGAATATATAACTAAGAGACAAAATTTACAATTAGTGATTCAATTAGTTGATTTAAGGCATAACCCAACAGAAGATGATATTTTAATGTATAATTACTTAAAACATTTTGATATACCAACATTAGTTATTTGTACGAAAGAAGATAAAATTCCTAAAGGTAAAGTCCAAAAGCATATTAAAAATATTAAAGCGCATTTGGACATGGATCCTGATGACACTATTGTAAGTTATTCGTCAGTTCAAAATACAAAACAACAACAAATTTGGGATTTGATTGAACCATATATTTCGTAATGGCCATTTAAAAGTATGAATTCATAAAATTTAATATCGATTGATATAAAAATAAACTTAAAACTTGTGTACAAATGATAACTATTTACAACGTTCATCAATTTGTCAAAATCGTGAGTTCAAATTAGAAAGATTCTAATTTATTTAAGCATCGTACTTAATTGGATTTTAAATTATGTTATAATATTTGTATTGTTAGTATATATGGGGGCGTTTTAAATGCATTTTATTGCAATTAGTATAAATCATCGCACAGCTGATGTAGCACTAAGAGAGCAAGTTGCTTTTAGAGATGATGCCTTACGAATTGCCCATGAAGATTTATATGAAACTAAATCTATTTTAGAAAATGTCATATTATCAACATGTAATCGAACAGAAGTATATGCTGTTGTCGATCAAATTCATACGGGTCGCTATTATGTCCAACGATTTTTAGCCCGTGCATTTGGATTTGAAGTAGATGATATTAAAGCAATGTCGGAAGTAAAAGTGGGGGACGAAGCAGTAGAACATTTATTGCGTGTCACTTCTGGCTTAGATTCGATTGTACTTGGAGAAACACAAATTTTAGGTCAAATAAGAGATGCGTTTTTCTTAGCGCAAAATACAGGTACAACAGGAACAATATTTAATCATCTATTTAAACAAGCAATTACTTTTGCAAAAAAAGCACATAATGAAACAGACATAGCAGATAATGCTGTGAGTGTATCATATGCTGCGGTCGAATTGGCTAAAAAGGTATTTGGTAAATTAAAAAGCAAACAAGCTGTCATTATTGGTGCAGGGGAAATGAGTGAATTATCACTATTAAATCTTCTTGGTTCTGGAATTACTGATATTACAGTAGTTAATAGAACTGTTGAAAATGCTATGAAATTAGCAACAAAGCATCAAGTGAAATATGGTGAGCTATCAGCCTTGCCACTTCTACTAGAAAGTGCTGACATAGTTATCAGCTCAACAAGTGCACAGTCTTATATCATTACCAATGACATGATAGAAAGAATTGCTGAAAACAGAAAACAAGATTCACTCGTATTGATTGATATTGCAGTTCCTAGAGATATCGAACCAGGTATAAGTGCCATCACTAACATCTTTAATTACGACGTCGATGACTTAAAAGGTTTGGTTGACGCAAACTTACGTGAGCGACAACTAGCAGCTGCATCAATATCAGAACAAATTCCTTCAGAAATTCACGCACATAATGAGTGGATAAGTATGTTGGGTGTTGTTCCAGTGATTAGAGCTTTACGTGAAAAAGCAATGGCAATACAGGCTGAAACGATGGATAGTATTGATCGTAAACTGCCAGGATTGTCTGAGAGGGAACGTAAAATAATCTCTAAACATACAAAAAGTATTATCAATCAGATGTTGAAAGATCCTATTAAACAGGCCAAAGAATTAAGTAGTGATAAGAAAAGTAATGAAAAATTAGAGCTATTTCAAAATATATTTGATATTGAAGCTGAATGTCCTCATGAACAAGCTAAACAACAAAAAGAAAGCAAAGTCAAAGAGATTTCAGCAAGACGTATCTTTAGTTTTGAATAAGCATATTAATATGGTGATAATATGCAAGAAAACCTGTTTATTCGATTCAATGAAATAATATTATTAATATACTTAATCAGTATTATTTGCTATTTTTATGATTTTGTCCAAAAGAGTCATAAAATTAGAAGTTTAGGCATATATTTATTGGGGATTGTTTGGGTTTTACAAACAATCTCTTTATCTATTTTTATTATACAAACGAGACATATTCCATTAGGATCTATTTCAGATGTTTTTTATACCTTGAGTTGGTTAATCATCTCTATCTCTTTAATTCTTAATCTTATAAAAGTCTTGAATTTTTCTGTGTTTTTCTTAAATCTAATAGGATTAACATTATTGGGAATGAATACTTTCCAACCTACACATTATGATAATAAGGTACAGAAAATCGCTGTTATAGATGAATTGTTGTTAGTCCATATTGGTCTAGCTGTATTAAGTTATGTCTTTTTTGCACTAGCATTTGTAAATGCATTACTTTACATCATGCAATATCGTAATTTAAAGGAAAAACGTTTCGATCAAAAGTACTTTAGACTAGGTAGCGTTGCTACACTTGAGTCTATTGTTTTCTATTCTACGCTTAGTGGCTGGATAATCCTCATATTTAGTATTATTTTAGGAACGCAATGGGGTGTGATTTCAGTTGGTGAACGTATATTTATTGATCCCAAAGTGATACTTTCTTCAGTTATTACATTATTGTATGGGACATATATATTGATAAGAATAAAGAAATGGATAAATTCGAGGTATTTAATATACTATAACATTATTTTATTTTGCTTAAATATGATCAATTTATTTTTTGCTACACATTTTGTAAATTAAAGAAAATGCCCAGAGTAATTCGTTACTAGGAGGAATTAAACATGCGTAAATTAATCGTTGGCTCTAGAAGGAGTAAATTAGCTTTAACGCAAAGCCAGCAATTTATAGACAAGTTAAAAGCTATTGAGCCAAATCTAGAAGTAGAGATTAAAGAAATTGTTACTAAAGGCGATAGAATTGTTGATAAACAATTATCTAAAGTCGGAGGAAAAGGCTTATTTGTTAAAGAAATTCAACACGAACTTTTTGAGAAAAACATAGATATGGCAATACATTCTTTAAAAGATGTACCAAGTGTAATTCCGGAAGGGCTAACTATAGGCTGTATACCTGATAGAGAATTACCTTTAGATGCCTATATTTCAAAAAATCATACACCTTTATCTGAATTGCCTGATGGCAGTATAATTGGTACAAGTTCATTACGTAGAGGGGCACAAATTTTATCTAAATATCCAAACTTACAAATTAAATGGATTAGGGGAAATATAGATACACGCCTAGAAAAGCTCCATACAGAAGATTATGATGCAATTATTTTAGCGGCGGCTGGTTTAAGACGAATGGGGTGGTCAGATGATACGGTAACTACATATCTGGACAGACATACGTTGTTGCCTGCAATTGGACAAGGTGCCCTAGGTATAGAGTGTCGAAGTGATGATGCAGAACTATTAGAACTTTTAAGTAAAGCACAAAATGACGATGTTGCAAAATGTGTAGCTGCTGAAAGAACATTTTTAGCAGAAATGGATGGCAGTTGCCAAGTGCCAATTGCTGGATATGCAACGATTTCAAATCAGAAAGAAATTGAGTTTACAGGTTTAATTATGACACCTGATGGAAAAGAACGTTTTGAATTTACATCTACTGGTACAGATCCAGTTGCATTAGGAAAATTAGTAAGTAATAAATTAAAAGAACAAGGTGCATATGATATTATCAAACGCTTAAATGAACAATAATAATTATTGGAGTGACGTTTAAATATGAAACCAGTTGTAGTGATGACACAAACAAATGACGTGCAAAGTGACTTAGTATCTATTATTCATAAACCATTTATTGAAGTTAAGCCACTTGCTTTTGATTTGAATTTGTTAGATCGACACTATGACTGGCTTATTTTTTCGTCTAAAAATGCAGTGAAATACTTTTATAATTATTTAAATAGATTAAATGTAGATTATATTGCAGTTATTGGAGTTAAAACAGCGCAATACTGTGAATCTTTAGGTATACATGTCGATTATATGCCAAGTGATTTTTCACAAGAAGGATTTTTAGAAGGATTTAATAAAAAAAATCAAAAAATACTAATTCCATCAAGCCAATTAGCAAGGCCTTTGTTATTGGAAACTTTATCTAAAGAAAATGAAGTTATTAAATTAGATTTGTATACGTCAATACCAAATAAGCAAAATATTCAAGATGTTAAAAAAATGATACAACATCAACACATTGATGCTTTAACATTTTCAAGTTCATCTGCAGTACGTTATTATTTTAATGAAGGAACTGTACCAAAATTTCAAGATTATTATGCTATAGGCGAGCAAACTGCGCGTACCATAAAAGCGAATAAGCAACCAGTAACTATTGCAGATACTCAAACATTAGAATCGTTAATACAAAAGATTTTAGAAAGTAGGGGCTAAAAAATGAAATTTGATAGACATAGAAGATTAAGATCATCAGAAACAATGAGAGGTATGGTTAGAGAGAATCATGTAAGAAAAGATGATTTAATATATCCTATTTTTGTAGTTGAAAAAGATGATATTAAAAAAGAAATTAAATCATTGCCTGGTGTATACCAAATCAGTTTAAATTTACTTGAAAATGAAATTAAAGAAGCATATGACTTAGGTATTCGTGCCATTATGTTCTTCGGTGTTCCAAATTCAAAAGATGATATTGGCACAGGTGCATATATCCATGATGGTGTGATTCAACAAGCGACACGCATCGCCAAAAAAATGTATAATGACTTATTAATTGTTGCTGATACTTGCTTATGTGAATATACTGATCACGGTCATTGTGGAGTAATTGATGATCATACACATGATGTCGATAATGATAAATCACTACCACTTCTTGTTAAAACGGCAATTTCACAAGTTGAAGCTGGTGCAGATATTATCGCACCAAGTAATATGATGGATGGTTTTGTTGCTGAAATTCGACAAGGATTAGATGAAGCTGGTTATTATAATGTCCCAATTATGAGTTATGGTGTTAAGTATGCTTCAAGTTTCTTTGGACCATTCAGAGATGCAGCAGATTCTGCGCCTTCATTTGGTGATAGAAAAACGTATCAGATGGACCCTGCTAATCGTTTGGAAGCACTTCGTGAATTAGAAAGTGATTTAAAAGAAGGTTGTGACATGATGATAGTTAAACCGGCTTTGAGTTACTTAGATATTGTTCGAGATGTTAAAAATCATACAAATGTTCCTGTTGTTGCTTATAATGTGAGTGGAGAATATAGTATGACTAAAGCAGCAGCACAAAATGGTTGGATAGATGAGGAACGTGTCGTTATGGAACAAATGGTTTCTATGAAACGTGCAGGTGCTGATATGATTATTACGTATTTTGCAAAGGACATTTGTCGCTATTTAGATAAATAAGATTTTATGTGTATGATTTTCTATAAACTATAGGAGGAATTTACTTTATGAGATATACGAAGTCAGAAGAAGCAATGAAGGTTGCTGAAACATTAATGCCTGGTGGTGTAAATAGTCCAGTAAGAGCATTTAAATCAGTAGATACACCAGCAATTTTCATGGATCACGGTAAAGGATCAAAAATATATGATATTGATGGTAACGAGTATATCGATTATGTACTTAGTTGGGGTCCACTCATTTTAGGGCATAGAGACCCACAGGTTATCAGTCAATTACATGAAGCTATTGATAAAGGTACAAGTTTCGGTGCATCGACATTACTTGAAAACAAATTAGCTCAACTTGTGATCGATCGTGTACCTTCAATTGAAAAAGTTCGTATGGTGTCTTCTGGTACGGAGGCGACTTTAGATACGTTAAGATTAGCACGTGGTTATACAGGTAGAAATAAAATTGTAAAATTTGAGGGTTGTTACCATGGTCATAGTGATTCACTTTTAATTAAAGCTGGTTCAGGTGTTGCAACTTTAGGATTGCCTGATTCTCCAGGTGTACCAGAAGGCATTGCTAAAAATACAATTACTGTTCCATATAATGATTTAGATGCACTTAAAATTGCTTTTGAAAAATTTGGCGACGATATTGCTGGTGTCATAGTTGAGCCAGTAGCAGGTAATATGGGTGTCGTTCCACCAGTCGAGGGCTTTTTGCAAGGTTTAAGAGATATTACGACTGAATATGGTGCATTATTAATTTTCGATGAAGTAATGACTGGTTTTAGAGTAGGTTATAATTGTGCACAAGGATACTTTGGCGTTACGCCTGATTTAACTTGCTTAGGAAAAGTTATCGGTGGTGGACTTCCGGTTGGTGCTTTTGGTGGTAAAAAAGAAATCATGGATCACATCGCGCCACTTGGAAATATATATCAAGCTGGTACGTTGTCAGGTAATCCTTTGGCAATGACTAGTGGTTATGAAACATTAAGCCAATTAACACCTGAAACTTATGACTATTTTAATATGTTGGGCGATTTACTTGAAGAAGGTTTAAAACGTGTATTTGCTAAACATAATGTACCAATCACTGTAAATAGAGCTGGTTCAATGATTGGTTATTTCTTAAATGAAGGACCTGTTACTAATTTCGAACAAGCGAATAAAAGTGATTTGAAATTATTTGCAGAAATGTATCGTGAAATGGCAAAAGAAGGTGTATTCTTACCTCCATCTCAATTTGAAGGAACTTTCTTATCTACAGCACATACGAAAGAAGATATCGAAAAGACAATTCAAGCATTTGATACTGCTTTAAGTCGTATTGTAAAATAAATATACGAACAAAATGAGAGCCTGGACTTTGTTCAGGCTCTTTTTCAGTAATTAGGTTTAATTGATTAATAATTGTTAAAAGTGAAAAACGATTAAGTATTGATTTCAAACCTCAATAACAACTTTTAAATTATTTAATTGAAAGAAGTGGAAAACATGGCAATGATATATAGAAATAATTTCATTGTATTCGTTTTATCATTTTTAATAAGTGGTATTTTATATGTATCACATATTTTACTGCCATTCATGTTCGGACCAATAATTGCGGCAATCATTTGTGTGAAAGTTTTTAAATTGGAAATTAAATGGCCCTTTTGGTTAAGTGAACTAGGAATCGTGTTACTAGGTGTGCAAATAGGAACAACATTTACCAAAAATGTCATAATGGATATTAAAGATAATTGGTTATCTATTATTGTGGTATCAATTTCAATTTTATTAATTGCTTTAGTCATGGCGCTTGTCTTTAAAAAGATAGCTCGTACTAATACAGAAACCGCTGTACTTAGTGTTATTCCAGGTGCTTTGACACAAATGTTAGTAATGGCAGAACAAGATAAACGTGCCAATCTGTTAGTAGTTAGTCTTACACAAACATCACGTATCATATTTGTTGTAGTGCTTGTACCATTTATTTCTTATTTTTTCCATGATGATAATGCACATTCTGCAGGTAAAATAGCTAAAGTTTTACCTTTATCACAGGCTTTAAATATTTGGCAGATGCTAATTATAGCCATTGCAGTTTTTATCGTTTATTTAATTATGTCTAAACTTAATGTTCCAACATATCAATTATTGGCACCACTAATTGTCTTAATAGTTTGGAACTTTAGTTCGGGTATTACATTTGCTTTAGATCATTGGCTACTTAACATTGCACAACTTATCTATATGATAAGAATTGGAGTACAAATTGCGCATTTATTATCAGATTTAAAAGGTCGATTAGCTATTGCAATTACGATACAAAATATAATGCTAATTTTTGGTGCCTTAGTTATGGTATACGTTATTCATTTTTTCGATAATAATCCAATTAATGAACTATTTCTTGGTGCGGCACCTGGTGGACTTAATCAAATAGTATTAGTTGCATTAGCTACTGGTGCAGATGTTGCTATGATTACTAGTTATCATATATTTAGAATCTTTTTCATAATCTTTATCATCGCACCTTCGATAAATTACTTTTTAAAATATCGGTCAAAGAAAAATAAGCATTAGCTTAATGTCAACACATAATTATAAAAGTGATAGTAAGTTAATTTTGTTAAGGGAGATAATTCCCTGCTATTTTTATAACACATCTAATGGAAACCAAATAAAACGAGACAGCCTATTAATTAACATAGAATCTGTCTCGTTTGTTATATATTATTTCATATAATTAATTATGATTTGGCTTAGATGGACAATCTTTTAAATGTGCATCGTATAGTCCCGCTGCTTCTAAAAATGAAAATACGGTTACAGGACCCAAAAATTTAAAACCGTATTTTTTCAAATCTTTGGAAAGTTGTGTAGCAGTCTCATCAACTGTGATGCGATCAGATGAATGAATGTACTGTAAATCTTTAGGCTTACCATTAACGTAAGACCATAAAAAATTGCTAAAACTACCATATTCATGTTCAATTTGTAAGTAGCCTTGAGCCTGACTAACTATTGCTTCCAATTTTTTACGATGATGGACAATATTTGGAAATGCCATTAATCTATCGATATCTTTCTCTGTCATTTGTGCTATTTTCTCTGGTTCAAAATCATAAAAAGCAGTTTCATAAGCTTCTTTCTTTTTTAAAATAGTTAACCATGACAAACCAGCGTGCTGTGATTCTAATGCTAAAAGCTTAAATAATTCTTTACTATCATATAAAGGTTGACCCCATACATTATCGTGATAGTTTAAGTAAACTGGATCCTTTGTTCCAAATGCGCATTCATTCATAATTATTCCCACCAATACATTGACTTATTTTGACAATCATTATACTATAAGTTAAGAGTTTAATATATAAATTGGGAAGAGTAAGTTCAAATTGTTTTAAAGAGAGCATATGGTTTGGTGTGAATGTGCAAATGATTTTTACTGAAGGTAGCCCACAGAGTATCTTAGTTGAACACAAATGATAGAGTAGGCTAAGACGTGTTTGAGCGTTAATCATAATCTAGAGTGCTTGAAGAGATGGCTTATTTCAAATTCATGTTGTCAGCGTTAGTATACTAATTTCGATTTAGCTGATAAGTAGTGTTTGATTTTTAGCATCCTTCTTGAATATAGGTGGTACCACGGAATATCCGTCCTATTGTTATATAGGATGGGTATTTTTTATTTTTTAGGAGGTATAGCAAATGGAAATGAAACCAAAATATGATCCACGTGAAGTTGAAGCGGGACGTTATGAAGAATGGGTTAAAAACGGTTATTTTAAACCATCAGAAGATAAATCAAAAGAAACTTATACAATTGTTATTCCACCACCAAATGTAACTGGTAAATTACATTTAGGTCATGCTTGGGATACAACTTTACAAGACATTATTACACGTATGAAACGTATGCAAGGATACGATACTTTATATTTACCTGGTATGGACCATGCTGGAATTGCGACACAAGCGAAAGTTGAAGCGAAATTAAATGAACAAGGTATTACAAGATATGACCTTGGCCGTGAAAAATTTTTAGAACAAGCTTGGAATTGGAAAGACGAATATGCGTCATTTATCCGTGCTCAATGGGCTAAATTAGGTTTAGGCTTAGATTATAGTAGAGAACGTTTTACATTAGATGAAGGTTTAAGTAAAGCGGTTAAAAAGGTATTTGTTGATTTATACAATAAAGGAATTATTTATCGTGGTGAGCGTATTATAAATTGGGATCCTAAAGCGCGTACTGCTTTATCGGACATTGAAGTCATACATGAAGATGTACAAGGTGCCTTTTATCATTTTAAATATCCTTATGCTGATGGTGAAGGTTATATCGAAATTGCAACCACAAGACCAGAAACAATGTTGGGCGACACGGCTATTGTTGTTAATCCAAACGATGAACGTTATAAAGACGTTATTGGTAAAACTGTTATTTTACCAATTGTAGGCCGTGAGTTACCTATATTAGCAGATGAATACGTTGATATTGATTTTGGATCTGGTGCGATGAAAGTTACGCCTGCACATGACCCTAATGATTTTGAAATTGGTCAAAGACATCATTTAGAAAACATTATCGTTATGGATGAAAATGGTAAGATGAATGATAAAGCTGGAAAATACGAAGGTTTGGATCGTTTTGACTGTCGTAAACAATTAGTTGAAGATTTAAAAGAACAAGATTTAGTTATTAAGATTGAAGATCATGTTCATTCGGTTGGTCATTCAGAACGTTCAGGTGCTGTAGTTGAACCATATTTATCAACACAATGGTTTGTACATATGGATGGTTTGGCAAAACGCTCATTAGATAATCAAAAAACAGATGATCGCATAGATTTTTATCCACAACGATTTGAACATACATTTAATCAATGGATGGAAAATATTAGAGACTGGACGATATCAAGACAATTATGGTGGGGGCATCAAATTCCGGCTTGGTATCATAAAGAAACTGGTGAAATCTATGTTGGTGAAGAAGCACCTACTGATATTGAAAATTGGCAACAAGATGAAGATGTATTAGATACATGGTTCTCAAGTGCGTTATGGCCATTTTCAACATTAGGTTGGCCGGATCTTGATAATGAGGACTTTAAACGCTACTATCCAACGAACGCATTAGTTACAGGTTATGATATTATCTTTTTCTGGGTAGCACGAATGATTTTCCAAGGTTTAGAATTTACGGATCGCCGTCCATTCAATGACGTATTATTACATGGGTTAGTTCGAGCTGAAGATGGACGCAAGATGAGTAAGTCTTTAGGTAATGGTGTTGACCCAATGGACGTTATTGATGAATATGGCGCTGATAGCCTAAGATACTTCTTAGCGACAGGTTCATCTCCAGGCCATGATTTAAGATATTCTACTGAAAAAGTTGAATCAGTGTGGAACTTTATCAATAAAATATGGAATGGCGCACGTTTCAGTTTGATGAATATTGGCGAAGACTTTAAAGTAGAGGATATTGATTTAACTGGCAACTTATCATTGGCAGATAAATGGATTTTAACACGCTTAAATGAAACAATTGCAACAGTGACAGATTTAAGTGACAAATATGAATTTGGAGAAGTTGGAAGAGCACTTTATAATTTCATTTGGGATGATTTCTGTGATTGGTATATTGAAATGAGTAAAATACCGATGAATGGTACAGACGAAGAACAAAAACAAGTAACTCGTTCAGTATTAAGTTATACTTTAGATAATATTATGAGGATGTTACATCCATTCATGCCATTTGTAACAGAAAAAATATGGCAAAGTTTACCTCATGATGGGGAAACTATTGTAAAAGCAGCATGGCCAGAAGTACGTGAATCATTGATTTTTGAAGATAGTAAACAAACAATGCAACAACTTGTTGAAATCATTAAATCTGTTAGACAGTCACGCGTAGAAGTGAATACACCATTATCTAAAGAAATACCTATATTAATTCAAGCTAAAGATAAAGAAATTGAACAAACATTATCACAAAATAAAGATTATTTATTCAAATTCTGTAATCCTAGTACTTTAGATATTAGCACGGACGTTGAAATACCTGAAAAGGCAATGACTTCTGTAGTATTAGCAGGTAAAGTAGTATTACCATTAGAAGGTCTTATAGACATGGAAAAAGAAATTAGCCGTTTAGAAAAAGAGTTATCAAAACTTCAAAGTGAGTTGGATAGGGTTGATAAAAAATTATCTAATGAAAACTTTGTAAGTAAAGCACCTGAAAAAGTTATAAACGAAGAAAAACGTAAAAAACAAGATTATCAAGAAAAATACAACGGTGTGAAGGCGAGAATTGAACAATTAAAAGCATAGGAGTTAGTAACAATGAATTACCTAGAGAGCTTGTATTGGATACACGAAAGAACTAAATTTGGCATTAAACCTGGTGTTAAACGTATGGAATGGATGCTGACACAACTTAATAATCCTCAAAATAATATTAAGGGTATTCATGTAGGTGGAACAAATGGTAAAGGCTCTACAGTTGCTTACCTTAGATCAGCTTTGGTTGAAAATGGTTATGAAGTAGGAACTTTTACATCACCATTTATTGAAACGTTTAATGAACGAATTAGTTTGAATGGAGCGCCTATTTCAAATAATGATATTGTAGAATTAGTGTCACGTGTAAAACCAATTAGTGAAAAAATGGAGCTTGAAACTGATTTGGGTGTCGCAACTGAATTTGAAATTATCACTGCAATGATGTTTTTATATTTTGGTGAAATGCATCCTGTTGATTTTGTTATTGTTGAGGCTGGATTAGGTATTAAAAATGATTCTACAAATGTCTTTACACCGATTTTATCAATTTTAACAAGTATTGGATTAGATCATACTGATATTTTAGGAAATAGTTATTTAGATATTGCTAAAGATAAAGGTGCAATAATTAAACCGAATACCTCTGTGATTTACGCAGTCAAAAACGAAGATGCACTTAAATATGTTCGCGAACGTGCTATTGAGCAACACGCAAAACCGATTGAGTTAGATCGTGAGATTGTCGTAGTTTCACAAAATGATGAATTTACTTATCGTTATAAGGAATACGAATTAGAAACAATCATTTTAAGCATGTTAGGAGAGCATCAGAAACAAAATGCTGCATTGGCTATTACAGCATTAATTGAATTAAATGAACAAGGTTTAATTCAATTAGATTTCAATAAAATGATTGACGGAATTGAAACAGTTCGCTGGACTGGTCGTATTGAACAAGTTCATGATAAGCCGTTAATCATTTTAGATGGTGCTCACAATTCAGAAAGTATAGATGCATTAATTAATACAATTCAAAATTATCATCACAAAGAAAAAGTTGATATTCTATTCTCAGCTATTAAGGGTAAACCTATCAATGAAATGGTTAAGCATTTAAATTTTATTGCAAAAACTTTTTACGCTACTGAATTTGATTTTCCAAAAGCATTACGAAAAGAGGAGATTGTAGGTAGTGTTGAAGGGGATCATATACAACTTGTGGACGATTATGTTGAATTTATTCAAAATTATCAAGGCGAGGCACTTGTAATTACTGGAAGTTTATACTTTATTAGTGAAGTTAAGTCTAAATTAGATTTTGGAGCATTTTAGTTATAAAATTAAAATAACCGTGAAGATCAAATTGATTTTCACGGTTATTTTACCATTTTTTTAGAGATGTTATATAAGATTTAAGCGTTATTTTAAGTTATCAACACACTTATACTATAACAAGAAATCTGGACATCAAAGAGTATATATTTTACGGTAATGATGTATATTTACATTATAGAAACAACTATCTATAATGTATTTGAGGAGGTCGTTACTTGGTAATTTTGTTATCTTACAGTTGTAGTTGTATCTTTAGTTTTTTGTATCAATTTATATCTGTTGAAGAAACTTCATTTAAGTATTTACATAGACGTTCTAAATGTGATCATTGCCATGTTAAATTGAAATGGTATCAACTTTTTCCAATTTTTAGCTTTTTGATGCTAAAAGGTAGGTGTCAATATTGTCATTGTAATATTTCTAAAAGTCATCTAATAGGAGAGATTTTGGCAATGTTTCCTATAATATTCATTTTACTTAATTTAACGGATGTAAATGCAATGTTATTTATTACCACTTATATTTTTCTACTCATTTTTTCTTTAACTGATATTAAAAGTTTCTTTATCGATTGTCGTTTAATTATTGTTTACTATGTAGTTACATTATCGTTATCCACTATTTTTCCCTCATCCTTTATAATTGTAAGTATTTCTGCTCATATTTTTTACTTTTTATTTAAATCATATATTGGTTATGGTGATATTCTTCTCGTAAGCACAATTTCCTTATTTTTCCCTCTACAATTTACTATATACCTTATTTTATTTACATTTATCATCGCAGGACTTATTGCGATAATCATAATGATAATCAAGCCTATTAAGGCATTACCCCTAATACCTTTTTTAACTATCTCATTTGTATTAAATGCTGTTTTTTATAATGAAATTCATCGATTTTTAGGAGGAATATATTATTGAAAATTAAAGAAATGGTTACTTCAGAAATGCCAAGAGAACGTTTATTAAGTCATGGTGCGAAAAGTCTTTCTAATACTGAATTATTAGCGATTTTAATTAATACTGGACGAAAAGGGTTTTCTAGTATTGATATAAGTAATGAATTGTTGAAAACTACTTCGAATTTAAACGAACTAAAAAAAGCGTCAGTTAACGATTTGATTCAAGTAAAAGGAATTGGTTTGCAAAAAGCAATTACATTAAAAGCTGCATTTGAATTGGGCGAGCGTATGGGGCGACGTTCAGAAAGTAACAGAGTTAAAATAACACAACCTAGTGATGTCGCCGATCTTATGATGGCTTCGATGAAAGATTTATCGCAAGAACATTTTATGATTTTATTATTGAACTCAAAAAATATTGTTATAAAAGAAGCGTGCGTATTTAAAGGGACATTAAATAGTTCTATTGTGCATCCGCGTGAGATTTTTAGTATCGCAATTCGAGAAAATGCGAATGCAATCATTGCAGTTCATAATCATCCATCTGGTGATGTGACACCTTCACAAGAAGATATCATAACGACACTAAGATTAAAAGAATGTGGTTTAATACTTGGTATAGATTTGTTGGATCATATTATTATTGGTGATAATAGGTTTACAAGCTTAGTTGAAGCAGGTTATTTTGATGAAAATGAATAAAGTTAATAGAATTACTAACAATTCTTGTGTATAATACCTACGAAGTACAATCATTTGGAGGAAAAACAGTGACGCTATTTATAATTATCGGGGTTCTAGTACCAATGGTATATACAATGCAATTAAACATAAAGAATGAACCTGTAACAAAACGTAATCTATTAATGACGGTGATATTTTCATCAGTAGGTATACTAGTTACAGCACTAGCAGGTGTGATCGTCACGAAGCAATCAATTCCTTTATTTAGTGTAGCTGTTGGTTCAATATTTACTGGTATCGTTTGGGGACTATTACTCAGCGGTAGCTATGCATTATTGCGATTTTTATCTAATGCATTTGGACGTAAATAATGAATTGTTATATGTAAGTTATTTATCAGAAATAAAAAATTAAAACTCCTAATGCTTAACTAGTTAAACAAAAATTTAATCTAGTTCATTAGGAGTTTTGTTATATTAATATGATTTTATATTTACTATAATTGGAATTGTGGTAATAATCCTGTATTAATTTGGAAAAAATCAAGTAACCAAATTAAGCCTTGATATCCTAAATACAAACATAATAAAATGACACCGATATAAATTAAGAATCGCAAAATAGAAAGTCCAACTCTAAAAAGGAGGATTACTAATAGTGCTATTAATATGATTGTTAGTATACTCAATATTACGAACCTCCTCATAAGCATTTAAAACATAAATAAAGTATAAGCTATTTTTAATTAAGATGCATCAGTCCAAAGATATAGTGTGATTAAGCCTGAAGACTGATGAAAATATATATGACAAACTATATAATAGTTTGAAGACTAATGGAGGCGACCTATGAGATTTATATTAAGTATGATTAAAAATATTATAGCAGTAATTGCGATTATAGTGATTGTATATATCGCCTTGAAATACGCGCCTTTTTTAAAAGAACAAGATTGGAATCCAGTTAACCAAACGCCAGATCATACTGGGCAAGTTGCACAGCCAACGAATGATACACAACATGTTTATGTAAGTGGAGAAAAATATTCATTGAAAGAAAATGATTTGATTAAAAATGTACCGTTAAGTCAAATTAAAAATGTATTTAATATGATAGATAAACAAGAATTTATGGCTGTATCAGGTATGAATCGAATGGCATATAATGATAAATATGTAATTGGTCAAAGAGGGGATGAATTTATACTTTATAAATTTGGAGATGAATCCATGAGAGTTTATAATACAGAATTCGAAATGCAACAGGACTTAAATGAATTAGGGCAAAATTTACAATTAAAACCAGAAAATGCATATCAATAGAAATTCTTTGCATACAAAAATCATTTTAGTTATCCTGTCGTTAGAATATATAAAAGGTTGGTGTAGTTCAAATGGCAGAACAAACAAAACAAAAACAAGCTAATGAACAACAAAAAGCCCAAAATTTATTTGCCCGTTGGAGACAATCACAGTCAACCAACAGCGAAAGATCGAACGACACAAACAAATAAATATTAAAAATAATTATAGTAACTACTAGCAATTAAAATATTTTGCTGGTAGTTATTTTTATTATAAAGAAGTTAGATTTATTGAAAGCTAAGTTTATTTTCAAGGTAATTAAAAGTTAGTGCTTTATTTCATTAGGGGAGTAATATAAAATAGAAAAGGATATATAATATTTTGACAAAATAGAGGTGTTCTGGGTGCTTAAGTTTTTTAAAAATAACAAATTAATTGTTGTTTTATGTGCAATCATCGTTTTTATTGCGCTTATTGGGCTGTCCATACGATCACAATCTCAATCACCTCCTGAACAATACATAGGTGATTCTGTGTCTTTTGGGCAACGAGTTGTGAGTTATCCAGTTAATTTTGTTGCTGGTGCAATTGGAGACTTTTTTAAAAAGGGAGATTCAAAAGAGGCTAAAAATAAAATAAGCCAATTAGAATCTAAAAACCAACAATTAGAAGCGGAAAATAATAAGCTAAAAAAAGAGCTTGATTTAAAAGATATTTCAAAATATGATCCGATTTCAACTACAGTATTAGCAAGAAATCCTGATCAATGGATGAATACACTTGTGATTGATAAAGGTTCGAAATCAGGTATTACTTCTAATATGGCTGTAATGACGTCGCAAGGTTTTGTTGGAAGAGTAACTAAAGTGAATAAGTTTTCTTCACAAGTAGATTTAATTTCAACTAATACGCGTGCAGGTAAATTATCTGTAAATATACAACATGGGTCTAAAAATATTTTCGGTTTGATTGATCGATATGATGAAAAGAACTCTGAGTTAGTAATTAGTGATATAA
Source organism: Staphylococcus schweitzeri (assembly GCF_002902405.1). GTDB lineage: Bacteria > Bacillota > Bacilli > Staphylococcales > Staphylococcaceae > Staphylococcus > Staphylococcus schweitzeri. The sequence continues at coordinate 156,636 of NZ_PPQS01000039.1, read as the reverse complement.
ATAACCGAGATAATATTTCTAAAGGGGATAAAGTAGTTACTAGTGGACTTGCAGATCAATTGCCAAGTAATTTGTATATAGGTGAAGTCACGAAGGTTCAGAATGATCAATACGGCTTAGCTAAAGAGGTTAGAGTTAAAACCGGTGCGGATTTATCAGATTTAAGTCATGTTTATGTTGCTAAAAGAGATCCTAAAACGATACCTGACGATGAAAGCAGGGATAAATAATGCGTACTTTGTATTATTTTTTGATAGGGATTTTATTATTTTATATTGATACCGCAATTGGACTACTCATCCCAATGCATATTGGAAAATTTGAAATTATTTTTGTACCACACTTAACCTTTATGTACATATTAATGATGGTAGTTTATAGAGGTTTTGGTGTGTCATTAATGCTGAGTATATTTATTGGATTAATGACTGATGTATACTATGGAAGCATTTATGGAGTGTATTTATTTGGTTATATACTATTTTTAGCTCTTATAGATCGTTTCTTTAAAATTTTTTATAAAGATCACACTATGCTATTCGCAATTATTCTAGGAAGTACAATATTATTAGAAATATATGTTGCATTGATTTATGGAATGCTAGGATTTATTCAATTTGATTTTATCCATTTCGTTGTATTTAGATTGCTGCCGACATTATTATTAAATTTTGTACTGCTAATAATACTGTATCCATTGATTATAAAGTTCATTAAAAAAACGAACAATGACATTGACATGAAACGTCGTCAATGGTAAGATGCAATAGTTGAGTAGTTATAAGTAGCTACATACAACCGCTCAAATATAGGTTCAAGAACATGATTAAGGAATAAAGCGATTGATACAACGAAGAGTGCGAACGCTTTACTCATATGCAGAAGTTATTGAAAGAAAGCGATTGACAATCAAGGCGTTGAAGAGAGAAATGAGAAGAGTTTATTTTTATAAATGACTCGAGTTTCGAACAAAACAACGAAGAGTGCGAACGCTTTACTCAATAACAAGTGTCACCTATATATGGCGTGACTTATTATACAGGAGGTGCAAAGTATGTTTGCTATTATTGAAACAGGTGGAAAACAAATCAAAGTAGAAGAAGGTCAAGAAATCTTCGTTGAAAAATTAGACGTAAACGAAGGTGATACTTTTACTTTTGATAAAGTATTATTTGTAGGTGGAGATTCAGTTAAAGTTGGAGCGCCAACAGTTGAAGGTGCTACAGTTACTGCTACTGTTAATAAACAAGGACGCGGTAAGAAAATTACTGTATTCACATACAAACGTCGTAAAAATTCAAAACGTAAAAAAGGCCATCGTCAACCATACACTAAATTAACTATCGAAAAAATCAACGCGTAATTATTATGATTACTGTTGATGTTACAGTTAATGATGAAGGCAAAGTAACAGACGTTATTATGGATGGCCATGCTAACCATGGTGAATATGGTCATGATATCGTATGTGCTGGAGCTTCAGCTGTATTGTTTGGTAGTGTTAATGCAATTATAGGATTGACATCTGAGAGACCAGATATCAATTATGATGACAATGGTGGTCATTTTCATATAAGAAGTGTTGATACAAATAACGATGAAGCGCAATTAATTCTTCAGGCAATGCTTGTTTCTTTACAAACTATTGAAGAAGAATATAATGAGAACATTAGATTAAATTATAAGTGAGGTGCATTCCGATGTTAAAATTAAACTTACAATTCTTCGCATCTAAAAAAGGGGTAAGTTCTACAAAAAACGGACGTGACTCTGAATCAAAACGCTTAGGTGCTAAACGTGCTGACGGTCAATTCGTAACAGGTGGTTCAATTTTATATCGCCAACGTGGTACTAAAATTTACCCTGGTGAAAATGTAGGTCGTGGTGGCGATGATACATTATTCGCTAAAATCGACGGCGTTGTTAAATTCGAACGTAAAGGTCGCGACAAAAAACAAGTTTCTGTATACGCAGTAGCTGAATAATTTTGTCTAGTTAACACCAGAAGTGAATCTTCTGGTGTTTTTTACTTTTTATGGAGATGTTTTTACTATTATGACGAATTTGATTGAATGTAAATATAAGAATTTAAGACAAAAAGTCTTAAGAGCAGCTGTATAAGAACCTCTATTTATTTTCAATAAAAGAGAGATTAAGGATTACAGTTGCAGAATTTAAAGAAAGAAACGTATCATATTCGCTACTGAGATAAATAAGTATTTTAAGGCAAATAGCTTTAAATGCAACTGCATAAGAGCCCCTAATTAATTACAATATATAAGGGGCTCTAATATGCTATAATTATTGGTAAAATGAAAATTATATGTAAAAGAGGTGAGATATATGTTTGTCGATCAAGTCAAAATATCTCTTAAAGCCGGTGATGGTGGTAATGGTATTACCGCGTATAGAAGAGAGAAATATGTGCCGTTTGGTGGCCCAGCTGGCGGTGACGGTGGTAAAGGTGCTTCTGTTGTATTTGAAGTAGACGAAGGACTAAGAACATTATTAGATTTTAGATACCAACGTCATTTTAAAGCAAACAAAGGTGAAAATGGACAAAGTAGTAATATGCACGGGAAAAATGCTGAAGACTTAGTCTTAAAAGTGCCACCGGGCACAATTATAAAAAATGTTGAAACTGATGAAGTATTAGCAGATCTTGTTGAAGATGGTCAAAGAGCTGTCGTAGCAAAAGGTGGTCGCGGAGGTCGCGGAAATTCACGCTTTGCAACGCCAAGAAACCCTGCACCTGACTTTAGTGAAAAAGGAGAACCAGGTGAGGAATTAGACGTTTCTTTAGAATTAAAATTATTAGCAGATGTAGGATTAGTAGGTTTCCCAAGTGTTGGTAAATCAACATTATTATCAATTGTTTCAAAAGCAAAGCCAAAAATTGGTGCATACCATTTTACTACTATTAAGCCAAACTTAGGTGTTGTTTCAACCCCGGATCAACGTAGTTTTGTTATGGCTGACTTACCTGGCTTAATTGAAGGTGCATCAGATGGTGTTGGTCTAGGTCATCAGTTTTTAAGACATGTTGAAAGAACTAAAGTTATTGTGCATATGATTGATATGAGTGGATCTGAAGGTAGAGACCCTATTGAAGATTATAAAGTCATCAATCAAGAATTAGCTGCATATGAACAACGTTTAGAGGATAGACCTCAAATCGTCGTTGCTAATAAAATGGATTTACCTGAATCGCAAGACAATTTAGAACTTTTTAAAGAGGAAATTGGTGATAATGTAGAAGTAATTCCAGTTTCTACAATTACACGTGAAAATATTGATCAATTACTTTATGCAATTGCTGATAAATTAGAAGAATATAAAGATGTTGACTTCTCAGTTGAAGAAGAAGAGTCAGCAGGTATCAATCGTGTTCTTTATAAACACACACCTTCACAAGATAAATTTACAATTACAAGAGATGATGATGGTGCATATGTAGTGAGCGGTAATGCAATTGAAAGAATGTTCAAGATGACTGACTTTAATAGTGACCCAGCAGTACGTCGTTTTGCACGACAAATGCGCTCAATGGGTATTGATGATGCTCTAAGAGAACGCGGTTGTACAAATGGTGATATCGTTAGAATTCTTGGTGGAGAATTTGAATTCGTTGAATAGGAGTGTAGCATGATGGACAATAAAGATTATAAAAAGTTTTATTTAATTAGAGAAGATGTACTGCCAGAATCAGTGGTTAAAACTTTGAAAATTAAAGATGCCTTAAAAAATGATCCTACATTGTCCATTTATGATGCAGTTAAGCAGTTTGATTTATCTAGAAGTGCATTTTACAAATATAGAGAAACTATATTTCCAGTAGATGACAAAATGTTAGACCATAGAGAGTTTACATTAATATTGTACGTTACTGACATAGTCGGTATGTTAGCACGTGTTTTAGATGTTATATCTAAATTAGAACTTTCAGTTTTAACAATTCATCAAAGTATTCCAATGGAAGAAAAAGCGACCATCACATTGTCTTTAAATGCAAAATCTAAGGACATTTCTGCGGAAGATGTCATCGTAGCTTTAAGAAATTTAGATTATGTTTCTAAAGTAGAATTAATTAGTATGAGTATGTAAGGATGTGCAAAAAATGTACGCGTATGTCAAAGGCAAGTTAACACATTTATATCCGACACATGTGGTTGTTGAAACTGCAGGCGTTGGGTATGAAATTCAAACACCAAATTCTTATCGTTTTCAAAAGTATTTAGATCACGATGTTTTAATACACACATCTTTAATAGTACGTGAAGATGCCCAATTATTATATGGTTTTAGTAGCGAAGAAGAAAAAGATATGTTTTTGAGTTTAATTAAAGTTACTGGTATTGGACCTAAATCTGCATTGGCTATTTTAGCAACTAGTACACCTAACGAGGTAAAACGTGCTATTGAAAATGAAAATGATACGTATTTAACTAAATTTCCTGGAATCGGTAAAAAGACAGCAAGGCAAATTGTATTAGATTTAAAAGGCAAAGTAAAAATTACTGAAGAAGATAGCGATTCATTATTGCAAGTAGATCCAACCTCTACAGTACAAGATCAATTTGTACAAGAGGCAATGTTAGCATTAGAAGCATTGGGTTATTCTAAACGAGAACTTACAAAAGTAGAGAAAGCGTTAAATAAAAATAAATACGACTCTGTTGATGAGGCTGTAAAAGCAGGCCTACAAATAGTTGTATCTTAAATTTAAATAGATTGATGGGGGAAGTGTTGTCATGGATGAACGTATGGTTGATCAATCAATGCATAGTGAAGAATCTAATTTTGAATTGTCGTTAAGACCTACGAGATTACGACAATATATTGGTCAAAATTCAATAAAAAGTAATTTAGAAGTATTTATAAAAGCAGCTAAACTACGCCATGAACCATTAGATCATGTATTGCTTTTTGGCCCCCCTGGACTAGGTAAGACAACATTATCTAATATTATTGCTAATGAAATGGACGTTAATATACGTACAGTGTCAGGCCCTTCCTTAGAAAGACCTGGCGATTTAGCTGCTATATTATCGGGTCTTCAACCAGGAGATGTGTTATTTATTGATGAAATACACAGATTAAGTAGTGTAGTTGAAGAAGTTTTATATCCTGCAATGGAAGATTTCTTTTTAGATATTATTATAGGTAAAGGTGATGAGGCTAGAAGTATCCGAATCGATTTACCTCCATTTACTTTGGTTGGAGCGACTACCCGAGCTGGAAGCTTAACAGGCCCTTTACGAGATCGATTTGGTGTGCATTTAAGGTTAGAATACTATAACGAATCAGATTTAAAAGAGATTATCATTAGAACTGCAGAAGTTTTAGGAACTGTTATAGATGAAGCTAGTGCCATTGAGCTTGCTAAACGTTCTCGAGGCACACCACGTGTAGCGAATCGTTTATTAAAACGTGTGCGTGATTTCCAACAAGTGAATGAAGATGATCAAATCTACATCAAAACTACTAAACATGCGTTAGGTTTACTTCAAGTAGATCAACATGGATTGGATTATATTGATCATAAAATGATGAATTGCATAATTAATCAATATAATGGTGGGCCTGTAGGATTAGATACGATTGCAGTAACGATTGGTGAAGAGAGAATTACAATTGAAGACGTTTACGAACCTTTTTTAATTCAAAAAGGATTTTTAGAACGTACACCGCGTGGTAGAAAAGCTACAGCATTAGCATATGAACATTTTTCAAAGCCAAATGAGGAGAGGGAATAACGTGAACATTGAAGAATTTGACTACGACTTGCCAGAATCTTTAATAGCTCAAACGCCATTAAAAGATCGTGACCAAAGTCGTCTATTAGTCATGGATAAAGAAACTGGCGAGATGAAACATTTGCATTTCAAAGATATTATTGAATACTTTAGTTCAGGTGATACGTTAGTATTGAATGATACTAGAGTGATGCCAGCCAGACTTTTTGGTTTAAAAGAAGAAACAGGTGCTAAAGTTGAAATGTTAATGCTGACTCAAATAGAAGGTAATGATTGGGAAGTTTTACTCAAACCTGCTAAGAGAATCAAAGTTGGTAATAAATTAAGTTTTGGTAATGGTAAAATTGTAGCTGAATGCGTTAAAGAAATGGACCAAGGCGGACGTATCATGCGCTTGCATTATGAAGGTATTTTGCAAGAACGCTTAGATGAATTAGGTGAGATGCCACTACCACCGTATATTAAAGAGCGATTAGATGATCCTGATCGTTACCAAACTGTTTATGCTAAGGAAAGTGGCTCAGCAGCAGCACCAACAGCTGGTTTACATTTCACAGATGAGTTATTAGCCGAAATTAAAAACAAAGGAGTAAATATCGCATTTGTTACATTGCATGTTGGCTTAGGTACATTTAGGCCTGTCAGTGTTAATGATGTAAACGATCATGAGATGCATAGCGAATATTATCAAATGACACAAGAAACAGCTGACTTATTAAATGATACGAAGTCTAAAGGGCATCGAATTATTTCGGTTGGTACAACTTCTACTCGAACACTTGAAACAATTCGACGCGACCATAATCAATTTGTTGCGACAAGCGGTTGGACTAATATCTTTATTTATCCTGGGTTTGAATTTAAAGCAATTGATGGTCAAATAACTAATTTTCATTTGCCAAAATCAACTTTGGTTATGCTTGTATCAGCGTTTAGTACTCGTGAAAATGTTCTAAATGCTTATAGAACAGCTGTGAATTTAGAATATAGATTCTTTAGTTTTGGCGATGCAATGCTAATTATATAAAAAGAATGTGAGGATTATAAATATGCCTGCAGTAACATATGAACACATTAAAACTTGTAAACAATCTGGTGCTCGTTTAGGTATTGTACACACACCACACGGTTCATTTGAAACGCCGATGTTTATGCCAGTAGGTACTAAAGCGACTGTCAAAACAATGAGTCCAGAGGAGTTAAGACAAATTGAGGCGAAAATTATTTTAGGGAATACGTATCATTTGTGGTTACAACCTGGAAATGATATTATCAAACACGCTGGGGGATTACATAAATTCATGAATTGGGATGGTCCAATTCTAACAGATTCAGGCGGTTTCCAAGTGTTTAGTTTGAGTAACTTACGTAAAATTACCGAAGAAGGTGTGGAATTTAGACATCATACAAATGGTTCTAAATTATTTTTGAGTCCTGAGAAATCAATGCAAATTCAAAATGATTTAGGTTCTGATATAATGATGGCATTTGATGAATGTCCGCCTATGCCTGCTGAATATGATTACGTAAAAAAATCAATTGAACGTACAACACGCTGGGCGAAAAGATGTCTTGATGCACACCAACGACCTGAAGATCAAGCACTATTCGGCATTATCCAAGGTGGCGAATATGAAGATCTAAGAGAGCAAAGTGCAAAGGATTTAGTAGAATTAGATTTTCCTGGTTATGCAATCGGAGGTTTGTCAGTCGGTGAGCCTAAGCCAGTTATGTATAAGATGGTTGAACATACAGAGCAATTTATGCCTAAAGATAAACCAAGATATCTAATGGGTGTAGGATCTCCAGATGCATTAATCGAATGTAGTATTCGCGGTATGGATATGTTTGATTGTGTTTTACCGACACGTATTGCCAGAAATGGTACTTGTATGACATCACAAGGGCGATTAGTTATTAAAAATGCAAAATTTGCAGATGATTTAAGACCTTTAGATGAGAACTGTGATTGTTACACATGTCAAAACTACTCAAGAGCGTATATACGTCATTTAATCAAAGCAGAGGAAACTTTTGGTATTCGTCTTACTACTATTCATAATTTACATTTTCTGCTAAAATTAATGGAAGATATAAGACAAGCCATTCGAGAAGATCGTCTATTAGATTTTAAAGATGAGTTCTTCGAGCAGTATGGATTAAATGTTGAGAACCCAAAAAACTTTTAAGCAAGAGGAGCGTACAAAATGCAATTTTCATTACTTATATATATAGTCGTAATTTTTGCGGTTATGTATTTCTTGATGATCAGACCACAACAAAAGCGTGCTAAGCAGCACCGCGAGTTGATTAATAACATTGAATCTGGTCAAAGAATTACTACAATTGGTGGTATTAAAGGTACTGTTAAAGCAGTAGATGAAACAACTGTTGTAATTACAGTAAATGGTCATGGTACTGAATTAACATTCGAAAAACCAGCTATTAAACAAGTTGACCCTTCATAACATGAAGAGGTAATAAAAAGGGATGAAACGATTTATGTTTCATCCCTTTTTATATTTAGCGGTAATGTATTGTAATGTTTTTGCATTCGAAAAAAAGAAAATGTGATTCATAATAATTGTTAAATTTAAATTAAATATAACCGTGTCTAATTTTACTAGCAGTTATAGTATGTTAATATGTATAAGGCTAATAAATTTTGTAAGAAAGATTTAACTTGCGTAATAAAATAGTATTAAAGTATTCTAAATACATACGTAAATAATGAGGTGTTCATGTGAAGAAAAGTAGTAGAATAATTGCATTCTTACTTTTAGTCGTATTGTTGTTTGCCGGAATGGCTTCAACTTATAAAAGTGTAGTAAAGAATGTCAATTTAGGACTAGATTTGCAAGGTGGATTTGAAGTGCTTTATCAAGTTGACCCGTTACATAAGGGCGATAAAATAGATAAAAAAGCTTTACAATCAACGGCGCAAACTTTAGAAAACCGTGTAAACGTATTAGGTGTTTCTGAACCTAAGATACAAGTTGAAGAACCAAATAGAATTAGAGTTCAACTTGCTGGTGTAACAGACCAGAACGAAGCACGTAAAATTTTATCTTCTCAAGCAAATTTAACGATTCGTGATGCCGAAGATAAAGTGAAATTAAATGGTTCTGATATTAAGCAAGGCTCTGCGAAGCAAGAGTTCAAACAAGAAACGAACCAGCCAACAGTTACTTTTAAAGTGAAAGATAAAAATAAATTCAAAAAAGTAACTGAAGAAATCTCTAAAAAACGTGACAATGTCATGGTAGTTTGGCTAGATTTTAAAAAAGGTGACAGCTATAAAAAAGAAGCTCAAAAGAAAAATCCTAAATTTATTTCTGCAGCAAGTGTTGATCAACCGATTAACTCAGATAGTGTAGAAATCTCTGGAGGATTCAAAGGGCAAGAAGGCGTTAAAAAGGCAAAACAAATTGCTGAATTGTTAAATGCAGGTTCATTACCGGTTGATTTAAAAGAAATTTATTCAAACTCAGTAGGTGCACAATTTGGGCAAGATGCATTAGATAAAACGGTATTTGCATCATTCATTGGTGTAGCTTTAATTTATCTATTCATGTTAGGTTTCTACAGATTGCCTGGTTTAGTAGCAATTATTGCTTTAACAACATACATCTATTTAACATTAGTTGCATTTAATTTCATTTCAGGTGTGCTTACACTGCCAGGCTTAGCAGCATTAGTATTAGGTGTAGGTATGGCCGTCGATGCTAATATTATTATGTATGAGCGTATTAAAGATGAACTTCGAATTGGTCGCACGATTAAGCAAGCCTTTTCTAAAGCGAATAAAAGTTCATTCTTAACAATCTTTGACTCCAACTTAACAACAGTAATAGCCGCAGCAGTACTATTCTTCTTCGGTGAAAGTTCAGTTAAAGGTTTTGCAACAATGTTATTATTAGGTATCTTAATGATCTTTGTTACAGCAGTCTTCTTATCAAGATTCTTATTATCGTTATTAGTTTCATCAAACGTCTTCAAAAATCAATATTGGTTGTTTGGCGTTAATAAGAATAAGAGACATAACATTAATGAAGGCATTGATGTTCATGACCTTAAAACATCATTTGAAAAATGGAACTTTGTTAAATTAGCAAAACCATTAATTGGTGTAAGTATTTTAATAGTTGTTGTTGGATTGGTTATTCTTTATATCTTCAAGTTAAATTTAGGTATTGATTTCTCAAGTGGTACACGTGTAGATTTCCAATCAAAACAAACTATTTCTCAACAAAAAGTTGAACAGGTTGTAAAAGATAGTGGCCTCAAGGCGGATCAAATTCAAATCAATGGTAAAGATAATAAAGTAGCAACAGTTCAATTTAAAGATGATTTAACACGTGCTCAAGATAATAAGTTGAGTGATAATATTAAATCTAAATTTGGTGACACACCTCAAATTAATACTGTATCACCTATAATTGGACAAGAATTAGCTAAAAATGCTATGTTAGCTTTAATCTATGCATCGATTGGTATCATCATCTATGTATCATTACGATTTGAATGGCGAATGGGTCTGTCTTCAGTATTGGCATTATTACATGACGTATTCATAATCGTTGCTATCTTTAGTTTGTTTAGAATTGAAGTAGATTTAACATTTATTGCTGCGGTTCTTACAATTGTTGGTTATTCAATTAACGATACAATTGTTACCTTTGACCGTGTACGTGAGAACCTTCAGAAAATAAAAGTAATTACTACACCTGAACAAATTGATGATATTGTCAATAGATCGATAAGACAGACGATGACACGTTCAGTCAATACGGTGTTAACAGTAATTGTTGTTGTAGTTGCTATCTTATTCTTTGGTGCGCCTACAATATTTAACTTTACATTAGCATTATTTATCGGATTAATTTCTGGTGTGTTCTCATCAATCTTTATAGCAGTTCCTTTATGGGGAATGATGAAAAAACGTCAATTGAAAAAATCTCCAAAACACAAATTAGTTGTGTATAAAGATAAAAAATCAAATGACGAAAAAATATTAGTATAGTTTTAATAACACGAGCAGTGTTCTGATCCAGTGTAGGTTCAGACACTGCTTTTTATTTTGTTTAAATTTAACAAAATAGATAAATGTGATTTATCACATCTACTTTTAAAAAATGATATAATTAAAGTCTTGATTATTTATATTAGTGCTTTTTATTTATAGCATTTTTAGATATAATGTCTTTTGGAAATGAGGCGTAGAAATGATAAAACCAAAGTATAAGTGGAAATTAACAAAACCAACTGAATACATAAATGAAGAAACAATATCTAAATTAAAATTGACGCCAATTGTGAAGAAAATATTAGAAAGTAAGGCAATTGTTGATGAACATGATATTCAATCAATTATTGCGGACATAGATATAAATCATGATCCTAATCAACTAAGTGACATGAATAAGGCCGTTGAAAGAATTAAAAATGCGATATCTAATGATGAAAAAATATTAGTATATGGTGACTATGACGCTGATGGTGTTACTTCAACGACTATTTTAGTTACAACATTAAAGCTTTTAGGTGCACAAGTAGGTTGGCATATACCTAATCGTTTTACTGAAGGGTATGGTCCAAACGAATTAGCATTTCGAAACGCACACGATGAAGGCATCTCCTTAATAATAACAGTTGATAATGGTATACAAGGTCATAACGAAATTAACATGGTTCAAGAACTCGGTGTTGATGTAATTGTTACTGATCATCATGAAATAGGTAGAACATTACCAGAAGCTTATGCAATTGTGCATCCGATGCATCCATCATTTAATTATCCGTTTCAACAATTATGTGGTGCAGGCGTAGCTTATAAGTTGTCTCAAGCATTAATAGGAAATATACCTGATTACTTTAAAGCTTTAGCAGCCATAGGTACCATTGCAGACTTGGTTTCGTTAACTGATGAAAATCGTTCACTCGTGAAACAAGGTTTAAAAGTATTGAATGAGCAATGTCCAGTTTCAATTAAAGCTTTACTCAAAGAAGCAGGATATAATGATCATATCGATGAAGAGACAATAGGCTTTATCATTGGACCTAGATTAAATGCTGTTGGGCGTTTAGATGATGCCTCATTAGCTTGTGAATTACTGATGACAGAAGATGAAGAAGAAGCCATATTCTTAGCAGAACAGGTAGAACATTTTAATCGCGAAAGAAAAGATATTGTTGCATCTATTACTGAAGAAGCGATGGCAATGGCTGATGAACAAGTTAAAGCAGGGAATTTATTCCTACTTCTTGCAAAAGAAAATTGGCATGAAGGTGTGTTGGGTATTGTAGCATCGAAAATTGTTGAAACGTATGCATTACCAACACTTATTTTAAATATTGATAGAGAACAAAATCATGCGAAAGGTTCAGCGAGATCAATCGATCAAGTGTCTATGTTTGAAATATTATCAGCACATCAAGATTTAATTGCTAAGTTTGGTGGTCATCATATGGCTGCAGGTATGACAATGGATATTGAAAATGTTGATATGTTAGCTGAGGGTTTGAATGAATGGATGAAAGCTTTGGTTGAAACAACATCACTAGATCCTGTAAAACCAGTAGATGTGTTATTAACAGAGAATGACATAACAATAAAAAATATACGTGATATGAATCGTTTGCGACCATTTGGAACAGATTTTTCTACACCATTATTTGAAATGGACGATTTATCAGTTTCATCAGTTAAAGCAATTGGTCAACAAAAAAATCACTTAAAAATGACATTAGGTGAAAGTAATATAGCAGCATTATTTTGGCAAAATGGGCATTTAGAAACAGAATTACAAGATGAACAACCAATCAATATTTTGGGCTCTGTTCAAATTAATGAATGGAATGGCAATCAAACACCACAAATAATTATTCAAGATATAGCGATGAATGAACAACAAATATTAGATTATCGAAGTAAAAGAAAAAGTTTACCTTTTACAGAAAATGATGAAAATATCGTCGTGCTTATTCATCCTAAAAGTGATAAAGTAAATGCGAATGAATATTATTATGGAGAAGAAATTAATCGGCTGTCAGATAAAGTTGTGTTAAGAGATTTGCCAACTTCGATAGATGACTTGTCAAGTACATTACGGCAGCTACAGTTTTCTCAACTCTACTTAGTTTTACAGCATAGTCATTCGATTTATTTTGAAGGTATACCTCACATGAATGTCTTTAAAAAATGTTATAAAGCGTTAATTGCTAAACAAGAAATGAATATGCAACAAGAAGGCATGTTATTGTGTCAGCATTTAAATGTTAAACCAGATACACTTAAATTCATGCTCAAAGTTTTCTTAGATTTAAACTTTATAACACAAGAAAATGGTATGATTTACATTAATCAACAACCAGATAAAAGAGCAATTGATTCTAGTAAAGTATATCAATTAAGACAACAACGTATGGATGTAGAAAAGCAATTATTATATCAAGATTTTTCAGAATTAAAAAATTGGATTAAGTCACAATTGTCGTGAGCAATTTAGGAGGAAATATTAATGGATTTAAAGAAATACGTATCAGAGGTACAAGACTGGCCGAAACCCGGTGTAAGTTTTAAAGATATAACAACTATTATGGATAATGGTAAAGCATATGGTTATGCAACAGATAAAATCGTTGAGTATGCAAAAGATAGAAATGTAGATATTGTTGTTGGGCCTGAAGCACGTGGTTTCATTATAGGTTGTCCAGTGGCTTATTCAATGGGGATTGGTTTTGCGCCAGTAAGAAAAGAAGGGAAATTGCCACGAGAGGTTATTCGTTACGAATATGATTTAGAGTATGGTACAAATGTTTTAACAATGCATAAAGATGCAATTAAACCAGGACAACGTGTTTTAATTACAGATGATTTATTAGCAACAGGTGGTACGATTGAAGCGGCAATTAAATTAGTTGAAAAATTAGGCGGTATCGTTGTTGGTATTGCATTTATAATCGAATTAAAATATCTTAACGGCATTGAAAAAATTAGAGATTACGATGTTATGAGTTTAATCTCATACGATGAGTAATTAATAGCATATTAAATTAAAATCCTACATTGAATGTTTTAGAATGAATGCAATGATAAAATATTGTTCACGATTTCTTGACATTAGATGATAGGATTTTTTATATACTGAAAATGTTAAAAGATTGAGCATTATACCTTAATATCATCGTTTATTTATTTCCTAAATTGTAGTATCATAGAACTAATATTTAAAAAATGAAACAGTTGATTTACGATGAATTTTTGTAAAAGTTTTAAAAATACGAATAGTATACAAATTAAACTCACTAAAGTAAAATTATGATTACGATTAATGACGACAGGATAATTATTTATCGTCGACGAATGTATGATTTATGCGGGGGAATGACTATTCAATGTAATCATCAAAATCATTGTTTAAGACGACGTAATAAAGATGAATGGGGTGTATCATATTATGAACAACGAATATCCATATAGTGCAGATGAAGTTCTTCACAAAGCAAAATCATATTTGTCATCAGATGAATACGAATATGTTTTGAAAAGTTATCATATTGCTTATGAAGCACACAAAGGTCAGTTCCGGAAAAACGGCTTACCATACATTATGCATCCTATACAAGTTGCGGGCATTTTAACAGAAATGCGATTAGACGGACCAACCATCGTTGCAGGATTTTTGCATGATGTAATTGAAGATACACCATATACTTTTGAAGATGTAAAAGAAATGTTTAACGAAGAAGTTGCGCGAATTGTTGACGGTGTAACGAAACTTAAAAAAGTTAAATATAGATCTAAAGAAGAGCAACAAGCTGAAAATCATCGCAAATTATTTATTGCAATTGCTAAAGATGTACGAGTAATTTTGGTGAAATTAGCTGATAGATTACATAATATGCGTACGTTAAAAGCGATGCCTCGAGAAAAGCAAATTAGAATTTCTAGAGAAACTTTAGAAATATACGCACCATTAGCGCACCGTTTAGGTATTAACACCATTAAATGGGAATTAGAAGATACAGCGCTTCGATATATTGACAATGTTCAATACTTTAGAATTGTTAATTTAATGAAAAAGAAACGTAGTGAACGTGAAGCTTATATCGAAACTGCTATCGATCGAATTCGTACTGAAATGGATAGGATGAATATTGAAGGTGACATAAATGGTAGACCTAAACATATTTATAGTATCTATCGCAAAATGATGAAGCAGAAAAAACAATTCGATCAAATCTTTGATTTATTGGCTATTCGTGTCATTGTAAATTCAATAAATGATTGTTATGCGATTCTAGGATTGGTTCATACATTATGGAAGCCAATGCCTGGGCGATTTAAGGATTATATTGCGATGCCCAAACAAAATATGTATCAATCTCTGCATACGACTGTAGTAGGTCCTAATGGGGACCCACTTGAAATCCAAATACGAACGTTTGATATGCATGAAATTGCAGAACATGGGGTTGCAGCACATTGGGCATACAAAGAAGGTAAAAAAGTTAATGAAAAAGATCAAAACTATCAAAATAAATTAAATTGGTTAAAAGAATTAGCTGAAGCAGATCACACTTCATCTGATGCGCAAGAGTTTATGGAAACATTGAAATATGATTTGCAAAGTGATAAAGTATACGCTTTTACACCTGCAAGTGATGTCATAGAATTACCATATGGCGCAGTGCCAATTGATTTTGCATATGCGATTCATAGTGAAGTTGGAAATAAGATGATAGGTGCCAAAGTGAATGGCAAAATTGTACCGATAGATTATATTTTACAAACTGGAGATATAGTTGAAATTCGTACTAGTAAACATTCATATGGACCAAGCCGTGACTGGCTGAAAATTGTAAAATCATCAAGTGCTAAAGGTAAAATTAAGAGTTTCTTTAAAAAGCAAGACCGTTCATCAAATATTGAAAAAGGTCGAATGATGGTTGAAGCTGAAATTAAAGAGCAAGGATTTAGAGTTGAAGAAATTTTAACAGAAAAAAATATTCATGTTGTTAATGAAAAATACAATTTTGCAAATGAAGATGATTTATTTGCTGCAGTTGGATTTGGTGGCGTAACATCTTTACAAATTGTTAATAAATTAACTGAAAGACAAAGAATTTTAGAAAAACAACGTGCCTTAAATGAAGCACAAGAGGTTACAAAATCATTACCTATCAAAGATAATATTATTACTGATAGTGGTGTATATGTGGAAGGTTTAGAAAATGTTCTAATTAAACTATCTAAATGTTGTAATCCTATTCCAGGTGATGATATTGTAGGTTATATCACCAAGGGACATGGCATTAAAGTACACCGCACAGATTGTCCAAATATTAAGAATGAATCTGAGCGTCTAATCGATGTTGAATGGGTAAAATCAAAAGATGCTACTCAAAAATATCAAGTTGATTTGGAAGTAACTGCATATGATCGCAATGGATTATTAAATGAAGTATTACAAGCAGTTAGTTCAACCGCAGGAAATTTAATTAAAGTTTCAGGACGTTCAGATATAGATAAAAATGCAATTATAAACATAAGTGTTATGGTGAAAAATGTAAACGATGTTTATCGTGTGGTTGAAAAGATTAAACAACTTGGTGATGTGTATACTGTAACAAGAGTTTGGAACTAGAGGTGCAAAATATGAAAGTAGTTGTACAAAGAGTGAAAGAGGCATCGGTGACAAATAGTTCAATTAATAATCATATTGGAAAAGGATATTGCTTATTAGTTGGTATAGGTCAAGATTCGACTGAACAAGACGCAGATGTTATAGCAAAGAAAATTGCAAATGCAAGGTTATTTGAAGATGACAACGATAAATTAAATTTTAATATCCAACAAATGAATGGTGAAATATTATCAGTTTCACAATTTACACTCTATGCAGATGTTAAAAAAGGTAACCGTCCAGGTTTTTCCAATTCTAAAAATCCAGAAGAGGCACTGAAAATATATGAGTATTTTAACGAGTCGTTAAGATCATATGGTTTAATTGTGAAAACAGGTGAATTTGGAACGCATATGAATGTAGAAATTAATAATGATGGTCCAGTTACAATTATTTATGAAAGTCAGGATGGCAAAATCCAATGAAAAAAATAGAGGCATGGTTATCTAAAAAGGGTCTTAAAAACAAACGTACTCTAATAGTTGTAATTGCCTTTATCTTATTTATCATCTTTTTGTTCTTACTACTAAATAGTAATAGTGAAGATAGTGGTAATATAACAATCACTGAGAATGCTGAATTACGTACGGGTCCAAATGCTGCGTATCCAGTCATTTATAAAGTTGAAAAAGGTGACCATTTTAAAAAGATAGGTAAAGTAGGTAAATGGATTGAAGTTGAAGATGCTTCCGGTAACGAAAAAGGTTGGATAGCTGGTTGGCATACGAATTTAGATATTGTTGCAGATAACACTAAAGAAAAGAATCCCTTGCAAGGCAAAACAATAGTGCTTGATCCTGGTCATGGAGGAAGTGACCAGGGTGCTTCAAGCAATACTAAATATAAAAGTTTAGAAAAAGACTATACACTGAAAACGGCGAAAGAGTTAAAGCGTACTTTAGAAAAAGAAGGCGCGACAGTTAAAATGACAAGAACTGACGATACATACGTTTCATTAGAAAATCGTGATATTAAAGGCGATGCCTATTTAAGTATACATAATGATGCATTAGAATCATCAAATGCAAATGGAATGACAGTCTATTGGTATCATGACAATCAAAGAGCTTTAGCAGACACATTAGATGCCTCAATTCAAAAAAAGGGATTGCTTTCTAATCGCGGTTCAAGGCAAGAAAACTATCAAGTTTTAAGACAAACTAAAGTTCCAGCAGTGTTATTAGAATTAGGTTATATTAGTAATCCGACTGACGAAACAATGATTAAAGATCAATTACATAGACAAATATTAGAACAAGCAATTATAGACGGTCTGAAATTTTATTTTTCAGCATAGGGCTTGCAAAAACATGTGAAACTAGTTATCATTGATATTGAATTTTATAACTAAAACCGTTAATATTCTTGAAATGTTAAATGAAATAGGTAGCAATCTATTGATGATTGTGCAGGAATATAATCCATAGACTGAAAGATTATACTGAGTAGTTTAATACATTGAACACAAGAAAAGGTGCTTTATGAAAGTAAAGCCGTTGAACGTACGTTAAACGTTTTGAGTGGGTTTAATAACCTTTTATGATTGTAACGTAAAGTAGCAGTTGTAAAAGAAACTATTAAATCAATAAGGGTGGCAACACGGATATTCGTCCCTTGTACAGTTATAAACTGTGCAAGGGCTTTTTTAATTTTAAAAATAAAATGAATATGCTGAACATAGATTGTATTCCTTTATTGTTTAGAGTAAGTGAAGGTAATTAAAAATAATTTGCCAAGGGAGATGTCAAAAATGATTAAAATACCTAGAGGAACGCAGGATATTTTACCTGAAGAATCGAAAAAGTGGCGTTACATCGAAAATAAATTAGATGAACTAATGACATTTTACAATTATAAAGAAATAAGAACTCCAATCTTTGAAAGTACAGATCTTTTTGCTAGAGGTGTCGGCGATTCTACCGACGTTGTGCAGAAGGAAATGTATACATTTAAAGATAAAGGTAACAGAAGTATAACATTAAGACCTGAGGGAACAGCTGCTGTTGTGCGTTCATATATTGAACATAAAATGCAAGGTAATCCAAATCAACCAATAAAATTATATTATAATGGGCCAATGTTTAGATATGAGCGTAAACAAAAAGGTCGCTATCGTCAGTTCAATCAATTTGGTGTAGAAGCAATTGGGGCTGAAAATCCAAGTGTAGATGCAGAAGTATTGGCAATGGTAATGCACATTTACCAATCATTTGGGTTAAAACATTTAAAGCTAGTTATTAATAGTGTTGGGGACATGGAATCTCGTAAAGAATATAACGAAGCTTTAGTAAAACACTTTGAACCTGTGATTCATGAATTTTGTTCTGATTGTCAGTCACGTTTACACACTAATCCAATGCGAATTTTAGACTGTAAAGTTGACCGTGATAAAGAAGCGGTTAAAACAGCACCTAGAATCACTGATTTCTTAAATGAAGAATCAAAAGCATATTATGAGCAGGTAAAAACTTACTTAGATGATTTAGGTATTCCATATGTTGAGGATCCTAATTTAGTACGTGGTTTGGACTATTACACACATACCGCTTTCGAGCTAATGATGGATAACCCAGATTATGATGGCGCAATCACAACGTTATGTGGCGGTGGTCGTTATAATGGATTGTTAGAATTACTGGATGGACCAAGTGAAACAGGCATTGGTTTTGCCTTAAGTATAGAACGTTTATTACTTGCACTAGAAGAAGAAGGTATTGAACTTGATATCGAAGAAAATTTAGATTTATTCGTAGTTACAATGGGTGATCAAGCAGATCGCTATGCTGTTAAATTATTAAATCATTTGAGACATAATGGTATTAAAGCTGATAAAGATTATTTAAAACGTAAAATTAAAGGTCAAATGAAGCAAGCGGATAGATTGGGAGCGAAGCATACTATCGTCATTGGCGATCAAGAGTTAGAAAATAATAAAATCAATGTTAAAAATATGACAACTGGTGAATCTGAAACAATTCAATTAGACGCATTAGTCGATTATTTTAAGAAGTAGAGAGGGCGTTAAAATATGAGTAAGAGAACAACTTATTGTGGATTAGTTACTGAAGCATTTTTAGGACAAGAAATTACATTAAAAGGATGGGTTAACAATCGTCGTGACTTAGGCGGATTGATTTTTGTTGACTTAAGAGATAGAGAAGGTATTGTACAAATCGTATTCAATCCTGCATTTTCAGAAGAAGCATTAAAAATTGCTGAAACAGTACGCTCTGAATATGTTGTAGAAGTTAAAGGTACAGTTACTAAGCGTGATGCTGAAACAGTTAACCCTAAAATTAAAACTGGACAAGTTGAAGTACAAGTTTCAAATATCAAAGTTATTAATAAATCAGAGACACCGCCATTTTCAATAAATGAAGAAAATGTAAACGTTGATGAAAATATTCGATTGAAATATCGTTATTTAGATTTACGTCGTCAAGAATTGGCTCAAACATTTAAAATGAGACATCAAATTACACGTTCTATTCGACAATATTTAGATGATGCAGGTTTCTTTGATATTGAAACACCTGTATTAACAAAATCAACGCCTGAAGGTGCACGTGACTATTTAGTGCCATCTCGAGTTCATGATGGTGAATTTTATGCTTTACCTCAATCACCACAATTATTTAAACAGTTATTAATGATTAGTGGTTTTGATAAATATTATCAAATCGTAAAATGTTTCCGTGATGAGGACTTGCGTGCAGACCGTCAACCTGAATTTACACAAGTCGACATCGAAATGAGTTTCGTTGATCAAGAAGATGTAATGTTGATGGGTGAAGAAATGCTTAAAAAAGTTGTTAAGGAAGTAAAAGGCGTTGATATTACAGAAGCGTTTCCAAGAATGACTTATAAAGAGGCAATGCGTCGCTTTGGTTCAGATAAACCAGATACACGTTTCGATATGGAATTAATTGACGTTTCACAATTAGGACGCGAAATGGACTTCAAAGTATTTAAAGATACTATTGAAAGTAATGGTGAAATTAAAGCGATTGTTGCTAAAGGTGCTGCTGAACAGTATACACGTAAAGACATGGATGCATTAACTGAATTTGTAAATATTTATGGAGCGAAAGGTTTAGCTTGGGTAAAAGTTGTTGAAGAAGGTTTAACAGGGCCGATTGGACGTTTCTTTGAAGCGGAAAATGTTGAAACTTTACGTTCATTAACTTCTGCTGAACCTGGCGACTTAGTTATGTTTGTTGCAGATAAGCCAAATGTTGTTGCACAAAGTTTAGGTGCTTTACGTGTGAAACTTGCTAAAGAATTAGGATTAATAGATGAATCTAAATTAAACTTCTTATGGGTGACTGATTGGCCATTATTAGAATATGATGAAGATGCAAAACGCTATGTAGCAGCACATCATCCATTTACATCTCCTAAAGAAGCTGATATTGCTAAACTTGATTCTGCTCCTGAAAAAGCTGAAGCAAATGCATACGATATAGTATTAAATGGATATGAACTAGGTGGAGGATCAATTAGAATCCATGATGGTGAATTACAACAAAAAATGTTTGAAGTACTTGGATTTACAAAAGGACAAGCTCAAGAACAATTTGGTTTCTTATTAGATGCTTTCAAATATGGTGCACCTCCACATGGCGGAATAGCTCTTGGATTAGACCGATTAGTTATGCTATTAACTAACAGAACAAACTTGAGAGATACTATTGCATTCCCGAAAACTGCATCAGCTACATGTCTATTGACAAATGCGCCAGGTGAAGTATCAGATAAGCAATTAGAAGAACTTTCTTTACGAATTCGTCACTAAATTTTAAAAAATCAATAAACTTTAGATTGTTATAATTTCATTAATTTTAAATCTGTGGTAATATAACATCATAAGATAGTCATCTGAGTTGTTCGTAAGTTTGCTTTTTAATTTGGGCCTAACACTCTTTGATCAAGGGAGCCCAATGGGTTTTCTTGCAGCGTACACGCCTTATTTGAAGGACGTACAAAACAAGAAACAGGGCACCCACCTGTATATAACAGGCCGAATGATCAAGCTATTATAACTACGGCAATACGGACTCTATCGATACGCAAGACTTTGTCTTGCGTATTTTTATGCGCTTCTTTAAGGTCATTAATCAAATAAAGCTAATTAATAATGATTAACGATCAAGTAAAGGTATCTATATTAATAAAATATTTAAACCTATAATGATAAAATTAAAAAATTAAGTTACTATGTAATTAAGTATAAATCAGTGAAAGAGGTATAATGATGAAACATCAATTTTCAAGAAATGAACTTGCAATAGGACAACAAGGATTAGATTTATTAAAGGATCAGACAGTTGTCATTTTAGGTGTTGGAGGCGTAGGTTCATTTGCTGCTGAAGCCTTAGCAAGAACAAATATAGGGCATATCATATTAATAGATAAAGATGATGTTGATATTACAAACGTAAACAGACAGTTACATGCTCTAACTACAACTGTAGGTCAAAGTAAAGTTTCGCTTATGGAAGAACGTATTAAATTAATCAATCCAGATTGTAAAGTCACGCCTTTACATATGTTTTACACTGAAGAAACATATGAAGAAATTTTCGATAATTATGATATAGATTATTTTGTTGATGCTAGTGATACGATTATGTATAAAGTTCATTTAATGAAAGAATGTCTTGAAAGAGATATTAAAGTAATTTCGAGTATGGGTGCTGCAAATAAAACAGACCCAACACGTTTTACAATAGCTGATATTTCTAAAACGCATACTGATCCTATGGCTAAAATTATACGTCATAAATTGAAAAAATTAGGTATTCGTAAAGGTATACCTGTTGTATTTTCAGATGAAAGTCCAATAGTTATTAGAGAAGATGTAAAAGAAGTAGTAGGAGATAAAAATGCTATTAACCGAAAAGGACAAATGCCGCCTTCATCTAATGCTTTTGTTCCAAGCGTAGTTGGATTAATTTGTGCGAGTTACGTCGTAAATGATGTATTAAAAGACATTCCTGTGCGACGTATTAAAGATAAAGGACAATAATTTTTATTAGAGTAAATTCAAATTTATAATAGCGCAGACATAATTGCATAAAAAAAATAAAAACTGACTAGTTCTTCAATGTATCATACGATGCATCATGGCCTAGTCAGTTTTTATTTGTTGTTAGGAAGATAAATATTTTGAATTTGATTTAACATATTTTCTATGGTCTTTGCTTTAGTAAATTGTTATATACTTCTTTAAATTGTTGTTCGCTTTTCGATGTTGTTTTTGGTTCATAATATATTTTGTTTTTAAGTTTATCAGGCAAATATTGTTGTGAAACATAACCGTTCACATATTGGTGTGGATATTTGTAGCCAATAGCACGACCTAAATCTTTTGCACCTTGATAGTGTCCGTCTTTTAAATGATTTGGAATTTGACCGACATTTCCTTTTCTGATATCTGATAATGCGCTGTCAATAGCGCTCATTGCTGAGTTAGACTTAGGAGATAAACACAGTTCAATGACTGCTTGGCTTAAAGGTATTCTGGCTTCAGGTAAACCAAGGCGCTCAGCTGATACAATAGCAGCAAGTGTTCTTTGACCGGCATTTGGTGACGCTAAGCCGATATCTTCATAACTGATGACTAACAAACGTCGGACAATTGTAGGTAAGTCTCCAGCTTCAATTAATCGTGCTAGATAATGTAAAGCAGCATTCACATCGCTACCGCGAATAGATTTTTGGAATGCACTCATAACATCATAATGCATGTCTCCATCTTTATCACTTACAAATGCACCTTTCTGTAGACAATCTTTCGCATCTTGTAATGTAATGTGTCGATTTCCATCTTTATCTACTTCAGCACTCAATACAGCTAATTCAAGTGCATTTAAGGTACTTCGAACATCACCTTGACTTTGTGTAGAAAAGTAAATCATCGCATCTTCATCAATTTTTGCTTGGTATTTCTTTAATCCATTCTCATCATCTTCAACTGCACGATTTAATGCACGACGGACATCATCATCGTTAAGTGGATATAGTTCAAAAATTTGCGCTCTTGAGCGAATTGCAGGATTAATGGCATGATAAGGATTAGAAGTTGTAGCACCAATTAAAATGATTTTACCGTTTTCTAAATGTGGCAATAAAAAATCTTGTTTAGCTTTATCTAATCGATGTATTTCATCTAGTAGTAATATGACTTGACCAGACATTTTAGCTTCTTCTACAACGAGTTGCATATCCTTTTTCGTATTTGTTACCGCATTCAATTGTCTAAACTTGTATTGAGTGCTTCCAGAAATAGCTTTAGCAATACTTGTTTTTCCAATACCAGGTGGGCCATAAAAAATCATCGAGGATAATTTTTTAGTGTCAACCATTCTTCTAATTATGCCGCGTGGACCAACTAAATGTTGTTGGGAAATAATTTCATCTATATTTTTAGGGCGCATTCTCGACGCTAATGGTTCTGTACTCACATTTGTCACACCTTTCTAATACTATCTTAACGTAAAAAATGATAAAATGGGAATATGAATATTCGAATTAAGTGAGGTTATATAATGAAAATTTCTACTAAAGGGAGATATGGACTTACATTAATGATTTCCCTTGCTAAAAAAGAAGGGCAAGGATGTATATCATTAAAGTCAATCGCTGAAGAAAATAATTTAAGCGATTTGTATTTAGAACAACTCGTAGGTCCACTAAGAAATGCGGGATTAATTCGAAGTGTACGCGGCGCTAAAGGTGGCTATCAATTAAGAGTACCAGCGGAAGAAATCTCAGCAGGGGATATTATTAGACTATTAGAAGGTCCAATTACGTTTGTTGAAAGTATTGAATCAGAACCGCCCGCACAAAAACAATTATGGATTCGTATGAGAGATGCTGTTAGAGACGTTTTAGATAATACGACATTGAAATATTTGGCGGAATATGTCGATACAAGTGAAGATTTAGATGGATACATGTTTTATATTTAATTATTTTTAGAGTTTGAAAATTAATATGAGAACTAAATTATATTATGTTTAAAACGCCTCCTTTGTGGTATATAAAATTATACATCAGAGGAGGTTTTACTATGGCAGATGAAAGTAAATTCGATCAATTTAAAGGAAACGTTAAAGAAACGGTAGGGAACGTAACAGATAATAAAGAATTAGAAAAAGAAGGACAAGAAGATAAAGCGGCTGGTAAAGCAAAAGAAGTCGTTGAAAATGCTAAAAACAAAATAACAGATGCAATTGACAAACTAAAAAAATAAATACAAATAACTTTTCACAAGAGGAGAGATAAATATGAGTTTTATGGATAAAGCTAAAGATGCAGTAGATAAATTTAAAAATAGTGACAATGAACAAGTTCAAAAAGTAAAAGATAAAATTAATGAGTATACAGGTTCAAATAAAGAAGAGAAAAAAGAAGACGAAGATAAATAATTTTATTTAAAAGTTAATATATCAAATAAAAACGTTATTTTTTCGTTAGCAATAAATAACTCCCCATTTCATAAACATTCAAAAGTTTAATGGAAATGGGGAGATTTATATTTTCTCAAATAATTTTAAGAAAATTTATGACAATACATAAAGTAGATTAGGTAGCTAATCTGTTGAGGTTGAGACATAAAGTTTTTGTGCTCTGGGAAACCGATTAACGGTGTTCCAAAAGCAGGATTTTCGGTAGAAACTCTCACGATTAGACAAAATTTAGAAAACAATTTTGCTCATCGTTCTGTTCTGCTCAAATTCTAAACACTTTTGTCCCGACCTCTTCCCTACAATTTTTATGAAAATATATAGTTGAGCGTATTCAAAATAAAACATTTATCGCATTTTAAAATATTCTATTGGTTCATCTGATCTATAACGTTTTTAAATCTACGATACGATTCGATTTGCTTGTCTTTATCATAAATGTAACTTACGACCATTATTTCATTTACTTCACCATAAGCAGTAATAAATTTTTGAATCTGTTGTTTGACAGTATGTTCAGATCCGATTAATGAATGACGTTGTCTGTCCATGGCCATTGCGTATTCTCTTGGTGTTAACAAACTTTGTAATTCATGAGTTGGAGGCTGGACTGGTTGCATTCTTCCTCGTGTTATACTAACCATCACTTGTGCCATTGTCGATGCTAGGAACTGTGCTTCGTCATCAGTTTCGGCAACAATTGCATTTAAGCAAACAATCACATATGGTTCATCTAATACATCAGAAGGTTCAAATAATTCTTTGTAAATTTCGATTGCCTCTTTCATTTGTTGAGGTGCAAAATGGCCTGCGAATACGTAAGGAAGTCCTTTACGAGCAGCTAAGTGAGCAGAGTCAGTCGACGAACCAAGAATATATAATGGTACATGTTTATCAACTGCTGGGTAAGCTCGTACATATGCTTGTTGGTTACTAGGACCAAAATGTTGTTGTAATAATGACACTTCTTCAGGAAATTTATATACGCCATCATGTTGATCGCGTCTTAATGCGCTCGCTGTCATCATATCTGTTCCAGGTGCACGACCTAGTCCTAAATCAACGCGATTAGGGAATAATGTTTCCATAGTGCCAAATTGCTCGGCAACAATTAAAGGCGCATGGTTAGGCAACATGATACCTCCAGAGCCAACACGAATCTGTTTAGTATGTTCCAAAGTATGTTGAATTAATAGAGCTGTGGCAGAACTGACTAAATTTGGTGCATTATGATGTTCAGCAATCCAGTATCGTTCGTATGATAAATCATCTAAGTTTTGTGCAAGTGTGATCATATCACTAATTGCAGTACGCTCATCCTCACCTTCGCGAATCGGTACAAGGTTTAAAGCTGAATATTTAATCGTCATTTTTGCAACGTCCTTTCATCTATATGATATAAGAAGTATATCAGTAGAATTTGAAGATAAATATAAAATTGCTCAATTTAAAAAGAGTTTTGTATCACAAAAGACAAATTTCAAATAATCTAGAATTACTGATTTTAAAAAACGACATAATTAAAATGCTAAAGTTTAAAAAGTCTCTCGATAAGCAAGTAAAGAAAATGGTAAAATATAATTAAAAACATTATAAATAAAGTTAAACAGAAAAGTAGAAAAATAGTATGTAAGGTGCTATTATTGGAGCATTGATAAAATTGTGAGGAGTGTCCAAACATGGAAATTTATGCAGACTATGCTGCGACCACGCCAGTAAAACCTGAAGTGATAGATGCAATGATGACAATATATAATTCTCATTACGGTAACCCATCTTCAATTCATGCTAAAGGTAGAGATGCACGTAAATATTTAGATGAATCAAGACGTAAAATTGGACAATTATTAGGTGCAAATACCCATGAAATTATATTTACAAGTGGTGCAACAGAATCAAATAATACTGCAATTAAAGGCATAGTAAAAGCGAATGAACAGTTAGGTAATCATATTATTACTTCAAAAATAGAACATCATTCCGTGTTACATGTATTTGAACAACTTGAACGAGAAGGATTTGATGTAACTTATCTTGATGTTGATGATACTGGTGCAATATACTTAGACCAACTAGAAGAGACAATTACAGATAAGACAATTTTAGTATCGATTATGTTTGTAAATAATGAAGTTGGTACAGTTCAACAAATTTATGATATTCAAGATATCATCGCTGAAACTAATGCATATTTCCATGTTGATGCAGTACAAGCAATAGGACATCTTGATGTTAAATTTGATGAATTTAATATTGATGCAATGAGTATTACTGCACATAAATTTGGCGGTCCTAAAGGTGTAGGTGCATTGCTTGTTAAAGATCATGTAACATTAGATTATCCTCAACTTGGGGGAGAACAAGAATTGAAGCGTCGTGCAGGAACTGAAAATCTTGCACAAATAGTTGGAATGGCTAAAGCATTACAATTAGCAGAAGAAAACCGAGATAATAATAATATTCAGTTAATGAATTTGAAAGAGCAATTTTTAGTGAAGCTACAAGAAAGAGCCATTCCGTTTGAATTAAATGGTTCTATGACGGATGCAACAGGACATATTGTAAATCTTTATTTCCCATTTGTTGAAGTAGAAACAATGTTAACTTTACTGGATATGGCACAAATTTATGTTTCATCAGGTTCAGCTTGTACAGCAGGTTCAACACAGCCATCTCATGTTTTAGATGCGATGTTTGAAGATGAAGAACGTTCAAATCATTCAATTAGATTTAGCTTTAACGAATTAACTACTGAAAATGAAATAAATACAATTGTAGCTGAAATTCATAAAATATATTTTAAATTTAAGGAGGAGTCATAAGTGTCAAATAATGATATTCGTGTTGTTGTCGGCATGTCAGGCGGTGTAGATAGTTCTGTAACAGCACATGTATTAAAAGAACAAGGTTATGATGTTATAGGCATATTTATGAAAAACTGGGACGACACAGATGAAAATGGTGTGTGTACAGCCACAGAAGATTACAATGATGTTATTGAAGTTTGTAATCAAATAGGCATTCCATACTATGCTGTGAATTTCGAGAAAGAATACTGGGATAAAGTATTTACGTATTTCTTAGATGAATATAAAAAAGGACGCACACCAAACCCAGATGTAATGTGTAATAAAGAAATAAAATTCAAAGCATTTTTAGATCATGCGATGAATTTAGGTGCAGATTATGTGGCAACAGGACATTATGCACGTATTCGTCGTCATGAAGATGGACACGTTGAAATGTTACGAGGCATCGATAATAATAAAGATCAAACGTATTTCTTAAATCAATTATCGCAAGATCAACTTTCAAATGTAATGTTCCCAATCGGAGATATCGAAAAGAGTGAAGTACGTCGTATTGCTGAAGAACAAGGACTAGTTACAGCCAAGAAAAAAGACTCAACAGGTATTTGTTTTATCGGTGAGAAAAACTTTAAAACATTCTTATCTCAATATTTACCTGCACAACCAGGTGATATGGTTACACTTGATGGTAAAAAAATGGGCAAACATAGTGGTTTGATGTATTATACGATTGGTCAAAGACATGGATTAGGTATCGGTGGCGACGGTGATCCTTGGTTTGTCGTCGGTAAAAATTTAAAAGATAATATTCTATATGTAGAACAAGGATTCCATCACAATGCGCTTTACAGCGATTATCTTATTGCTTCTGATTATTCGTTTGTTAATCCTGAAGATAATGATTTAGACAAAGGTTTTGAATGTACTGCAAAATTTAGATATCGACAAAAAGATACTAAAGTTTTTGTAAAGCGTGAAAATGACCATGCTTTACGTGTCACTTTTGATGAACCTGTAAGAGCAATTACACCTGGACAAGCTGTTGTCTTTTATCAAGGTGATGTTTGTCTTGGCGGAGCAACAATTGATGATGTATATAAAAATGCAGGTCAACTAAATTATGTCGTATAAATGTTTGTAATTTAAAGGGATATAAATATTATCAATATATGATATGTGAATAATAATCCATGATGCAGCCTGAGACAATATCATGTCTTGGGCATTTTTTATTGGATGAAAAATACATAATAATTTTAAATGACGACTGTCATAAGATTTGAGACAGGATAATTATCGAAATGTTATAATTGTTAAGAAATGAGGTTCGGACATGATAGATCAACATACAATATATCAATACATTCAAAATGGGCAAATAGAAGCTGCGTTACAAGCACTTTTCGATAATATCGAAGAAAATCCTACTATAATTGAAAACTATATTAATGCCGGTATTGTTTTAGCAGATGCAAATGAGATTGAAAAAGCAGAACGATTTTTCCAGAAAGCTTTAACAATCGATTCACAAAATGGTATTGTTTTTTATAATTTAGCTAACATATATTACAATCAACAACGTTATCAAGAATCGATTAAATTATACCAACAAGCGTTGCGAACAAACATTGAACAAGTTGATTGTAACTATATGATTGGTATGGCGTTTAATCAATTAGAAGCATTTAAACAAGCCTTACCATTTTTAATGACTGCTGCTGAATTAGATGAAAATAATGATATAGAAGTTCAATTTCAATATGGCCTTGTCTTATGTCAACTTGAAATGTTCGATGAAGCTATTACACAACTTAAACATGTTTTAACTATTGATGAAAATCATGTTGATGCAAGATACAACTTAGGCTTAGCAACATTTATGAAAAATGAAGATATTGACGAAGCTATCGGCCATTTTAAAGAAGCGGTAAGAATTGACCCTAAACATTTGTTAAGTCAACACGCATTGAAAACATTCACCACAATGAAAGAGGAGGAATAGTATGTCAGACCCTACACTATTTGATTATTCGATGATCAAGGGTACTGTTGAAGCGATATTGTTTCAAAACAGTGATAATTTTTATACGGTACTCAAAGTAGATACCATAGAAACAAATGAAGATTTTGACACAATGCCGACAGTCGTAGGGTTTCTTCCAAATATTGTTGAAGGAGATGTCTACACATTTAAAGGACAAGTTGTTGAACATCCTCGTTATGGTAAACAATTAAAAGCCGAAACATTTGAAAAAGAATTACCACAAACTAAAGAAGCTATCATAAGTTATTTATCAAGTGAATTGTTTAAAGGTGTTGGTAAAAAGACTGCTCAAAATATTGTAAATACACTAGGTGAAAATGCGATTAACGATATATTAGATGATCCAACTGTATTGGAAAAAGTTTCAGGGTTACCGAAAAAGAAACAAAAGCAAATTGCAGAACAAATTTCAGCAAATCAAGAATCAGAAAAAATTATGATTCGTTTGCATGATTTAGGATTCGGTCCTAAACTTTCAATGGCAATTTATCAATTTTATCTTGGAGACACACTATCGATTTTAGATCAAAATCCATATCAATTAATTTACGATATTAAAGGGATTGGTTTTAACAAGGCGGATCAACTCGCTAGAAATATTGGTATAGCATATAACGATAATGAGCGATTAAAAGCAGCATTGCTTTATACATTAGAGGAAGAATGCATAAAACAAGGACATACTTATTTGCCTGTTAATGTTGTAATTGATTTAACTGCTGATGTATTAAATTATCAAGATACTGAGTACATCGATTCTGAAAAGTTAGATGAAATGTTGCAATACTTGAATGAAGAAAAGAAATTAATCATCGATAATGAGCAGGTGGCCATTCCTAGCTTGTACTATTCAGAAATCAAAAGCGTTCAAAATTTATTTCGAATAAAGACGCATACAAATAAACTTACTGAAATTGAACAATCCGATTTACAAATGCATATTGGTGATATTGAAGATGCAAATCAAGTGAACTATGCAGCTTCACAAAGAGAAGCTTTACAAACAGCAATTAATTCTAAAGTAATGTTGTTAACTGGAGGTCCTGGTACTGGGAAAACGACAGTAATTAAAGGCATAGTAGAATTGTACGCTGAAATTCATGGTTTATCTTTAGATTATGATGATTATGTTAACGACGACTACCCTGTCGTATTAGCAGCGCCAACAGGTAGAGCATCAAAACGTCTACAAGAATCTACAGGATTAGAGGCAATGACTATTCATCGCTTAATTGGTTGGAATCAAGATACAAAGCCAGAGGATATACTAGATAATGAGATAAATGCACGATTAATAATTATTGATGAAATGTCAATGGTGGATACATGGCTGTTTCATCAGTTTTTAAGTGCGGTTCCATTAGATGCACAATTAATATTTGTAGGTGATGAAGATCAACTACCTTCAGTAGGTCCTGGACAAGTTTTTAAAGATTTAATTGAATCTAAAGCGATTCCTAGAGTGAATCTAACAGAAGTTTACCGACAACAAGATGGTTCAAGTATCATTGAATTAGCACATCGAATGAAATTAGGACAGAAAATTGATATTACACAACGTTTTCATGATCGTAGTTTTATTAATTGCCAAGCTAATCAAATTCCAGATGTTGTTGAAAAAGTAGTAACTAGTGCAGTTAATAAAGGATATACGATGGCAGATATCCAAGTGCTTGCACCAATGTATAAAGGAAATGCTGGTATTAAACGATTAAATCAAGTTTTACAAGATATATTAAATCCTAAAGAAAAAGACACACGTGAAATTGAATTTGGTGATGTTGTATTTAGAAAAGGAGATAAAGTTCTACAACTTGTTAATCGACCTAATGACAATATATTTAATGGTGATATAGGTGTTATTGTTGGCATTTTTTGGGCTAAGGAAAATGCACTTAATAAAGATGTCCTTGTTGTTGATTTTGAAGGTAATGAAATTACATTTACAAAACAAGATATGACGGAGTTAACACATGCATATTGTACATCGATTCATAAATCACAAGGTTCAGAATTTCCAATTGTTATTATGCCGATTGTAAAACAATATTTTAGAATGTTACAAAGACCTATCTTATACACAGGTTTAACTAGGGCTAAAACAAGTTTGGTTTTACTGGGTGATTCAGAAGCATTTGATATTGGTTTGAAAACAAACGGGCAAGAACGTTTAACGCAGTTGTGCACATTATTAAAAGGATATTTTAATAATGACTCAGTTGAAAGTACGCTGTCCATTGTTGAAAACAGTACAAGTTCTAAACAAAATGATTCAACTGAGAGTGAAGATAATCAGATTGAATCACTGAACGATAACCCTGAAGAAGACTTATCTGAAAATCTATCAGTACAAAAAAGCAATATTGTTCTAACTGAAGCTACTATATTTAAAATAGATCCTATGATTAATATGGGGGAAATCACACCATATGACTTCATAGAACGTTGACAATACGCATAAATGTCACTAAAATAGAATTAAATTCGTATAAAGATGAGTAGTTAATGATTTGTATCTTAGAGATGTGCTGGTTGGTGTAAAGTACAACAAACATTAGTGAACGCTACTTTATGCACAACTGTATAGTCGATTTAAAGTGATAAGCGTCTTAAATACGTTTATAACTAGGGTGGTACCGCGATAACGTTCGTCCCTTTTGAGGATGGGCGTTTTTTATGTTTTATAAGATAAAACATATGCAAATTTTTTGTCGACGGTATAATTAAATCGATTATCTGTGTTATCAGTTTTTATGGAATGAAATTTTAAAAACAGTAAATAGGATGTGTAAATGATGAAAAAGTTAAAAGCGAGTGAAATTAGACAAAAATATCTTGATTTCTTTGTTGAAAAAGGACATATGGTAGAACCTTCAGCACCTTTAGTACCGATTGATGATGATACATTATTATGGATTAATTCAGGTGTAGCAACATTAAAGAAATATTTTGATGGTCGTGAAATACCTAAAAAACCTAGAATTGTAAACTCTCAAAAAGCAATTCGTACAAATGATATTGAAAATGTTGGTTTCACAGCGCGCCACCATACATTCTTTGAAATGCTAGGTAACTTCTCAATTGGTGATTACTTTAAAAAAGAAGCGATTGAATTTGCTTGGGAATTTTTGACAAGTAACAAATGGATGGGTATGGAACCAGATAAGCTGTATGTCACAATTCATCCAGAAGATATGGAAGCATATAATATTTGGCATAATGATATCGGTCTTGAAGAAAGTCGTATTATTCGTATTGAAGGTAACTTCTGGGACATTGGTGAAGGACCTTCTGGACCAAATACTGAGATTTTCTATGATCGTGGTGAAGCATACGGGCAAGATGACCCAGCTGAAGAAATGTATCCTGGTGGAGAAAATGAACGTTATCTTGAAGTTTGGAATTTAGTGTTCAGTGAATTCAACCATAATAAAGATCACAGTTACACACCATTACCTAATAAAAATATTGATACCGGCATGGGGCTTGAACGTATGGCCTCAGTATCTCAAAATGTTCGTACAAACTATGAAACAGATTTATTTATGCCAATTATGAATGAAATTGAAAAAGTTTCAGGCAAACAATATTTAGTGAATAATGAGCAAGATGTGGCTTTTAAAGTTATTGCTGATCATATCCGTACAATTGCATTTGCAATCTCAGATGGTGCATTACCTGCAAATGAAGGACGAGGCTATGTGTTACGACGTTTATTACGTCGTGCTGTAAGATTTAGTCAAACATTAGGAATCAACGAACCATTTATGTATAAATTAGTTGATATTGTTGCAGATATTATGGAACCTTACTATCCAAATGTTAAAGAAAAAACAGATTTTATTAAGCGTGTTATCAAATCTGAAGAAGAGCGATTCCATGAAACATTAGAAGATGGCTTAGCAATTTTAAATGAATTAATTAAGAATGCAAAAACATCAACGAATGAAATTGATGGTAAAGATGCATTTAAATTATATGATACGTATGGTTTCCCAATTGAATTGACTGAAGAAATTGCGCTTCAAGAAGGATTAAACGTTGATATGACTACATTTGAGTCGGAAATGCAACAACAACGTGACCGAGCACGTCAAGCACGTCAAAATTCTCAATCAATGCAAGTTCAAAGTGAAGTATTGAAAAATATTACATCTGCAAGTACTTTTGTTGGTTATGATACTGCGACAGCTCAAACAACACTAACACACTTGATATATAATGGTGAAGAAGTAAACCAAGTTGAAGCGGGCGAAACAGTGTATTTCATGTTAACAGAAACACCATTTTATGCGGTAAGTGGTGGACAAGTTGCAGATACAGGTATAGTATTTAACGATAATTTTGAAATAGCTGTTAGCGAAGTAACAAAAGCACCAAATGGTCAAAACTTGCATAAAGGTGTGGTACAATTTGGTCAAGTTAATGTCGGTGTGACTGTGTCTGCTGAAGTAAATCAAAATGACCGACGTGACATTAAAAAGAACCATAGTGCTACACATTTACTACATGCTGCACTTAAGACAGTCTTAGGTGAGCATGTTAACCAAGCAGGTTCATTAGTAGAAGCAGATCGTTTACGATTTGATTTTTCTCATTTTGGACCTATGACAAATGAAGAAATTGATCAAGTTGAACGACTTGTTAACGAAGAAATTTGGAAAGGTATCGACGTAAATATTCAAGAAATGGATATTGCATCTGCTAAAGAAATGGGTGCGATGGCATTATTTGGTGAGAAATATGGTGATGTTGTACGTGTAGTAAATATGGCGCCATTTTCAATTGAATTATGTGGTGGTATCCATGTACGCAATACTTCTGAAATTGGTTTGTTCAAAATTGTAAGTGAGTCAGGTACAGGTGCAGGTGTTCGTAGAATTGAAGCTTTAACTGGAAAAGCAGCATTTTTATATTTGGAAGGCATTCAAAATAAATTTAATACTATGAAGTTACATCTTAAAGTTAAATCTGATGATCAAGTTGTTGATAAATTGACTCAATTACAAGACGAAGAGAAAAACTTATTAAAACAATTAGAGCAACGTGATAAAGAAATTACTGCACTTAAAATGGGTAATATTGATGATCAAGTAGAAGAGATTAATGGCTTTAAAGTATTGGTAACGGAAGTCGATGTGCCAAATGCTAAAGCAATTCGCTCGACAATGGATGATTTTAAATCTAAACTACAAGATACAATTATCATTCTTGCAAGTAATGTTGATGATAAAGTATCAATGGTTGCAACTGTCCCTAAATCTTTAACGAACCAAGTTAAAGCTGGTGACCTTATAAAAGAAATGGCACCAATCGTTGGCGGTAAAGGTGGCGGTCGTCCAGATATGGCTCAAGGTGGCGGTACACAACCTGAAAATATCTCAAAATCATTAAGCTTTATTAAAGATTACATTAAAAATCTATAATTTAAAGCCATAATATTGTATGATGATAGTGAGTTATATTTGTAATTAAAGGAGTGTCGCAAATGGAAAACTTTGATAAAACAATGAAATTCGACTATGAAGAGCTTCCAACACAAGACGTTAGAGATGTTTTAAATAATGTTTATCGTACATTAGATGAACGAGGATATAATGCCGTTAACCAAATTGTTGGTTACTTATTATCAGGTGACCCTGCGTATATTCCACGCCAAAATGAAGCAAGAAACCAAATTCGTCATATCGATAGAGATGTCATTATGGAAGAACTTGTTTCATACTATTTAAAAGAGCAAAATAAATAATTTATGTTACAGCATAAAATTTTAGGACTAGATGTTGGTAGTAGGACTGTAGGAATTGCAATTAGTGATTTAATGGGTTGGACGGCACAAGGATTAGACACACTCCGTATCAATGAAGAAAATAATGAACTAGGTATTGAACAATTATCGGACATTATTAAGAAACATAACGTAGGTACAGTCGTAATAGGACTACCTAAAAACATGAATAATTCAATAGGTTTTCGTGGGGAGGCATCTCTAACATATAAAGAGAAATTGCAAGAAGCTTGCCCTTCTATTGAAATTGTGATGTGGGATGAAAGATTAAGCACAATGGCTGCTGAACGATCATTATTAGAAGCAGATGTTTCAAGACAAAAAAGAAAACAAGTGATTGATAAAATGGCAGCAGTATTTATTTTACAAGGCTATTTAGATTCACTACATTAAAAGGAGATTTTACTATGACTGAACATAATCATGATTCACAACTAGAAATTAATAATGAAGAGGAATTATTAACTTTATTTGATGAAGAAGGTAATGAAGTTTTATACCGTAAAGTATTAGAATTTTATCATCCGGAATTCAAAAAAGAATACGTTATTTTAGCTGAAGAAGGTGCACAATCAGATGAAGATGACATGATTGAACTTGTACCAATGATTAACGAACCAGATGAGTCAGGTGACGGTGGTAAATTAGTACCAATCGAAACTGATGAAGAATGGGATATGATTGAAGAAGTCGTTAATACAGAAATGGAAGAATAAAAAACACAAGTCACTCTTGCTTGCCTATAGATGGTTAAGCAAGAGTTTTTTGATGTCAATAATTCATATTTAATTAACGCTTATAATTTTGTTTAAAATATGGTAAAATATCTAAAGTTAATTTTTATATGAATGATTCGCTTCTAAGAATAAAATAGCATTGCGTCTAACACGAAATCAGTCATTTAATTGATTGGCACGATCAAAATCAATTGTGAAGGCTGATTTATTTTATTGTCATAATCATATTGACTTATTTTACATAAAGGAAGTTTAAAACATGGATGATCTAAATAAAAAATATTTAACAGATTTACATCAACATCAAAATACTTCTATTGAAGTATTGCGCGAATTTGCCGAAGTAAATGAAGTGCCAATCGTAGATCGTTTAACATTAGATTTGATTAAGCAATTGATTCGTATGAATAATATTAAAAATATTTTAGAAATTGGCACAGCAATAGGATATAGTTCTATGCAATTTGCTTCATTATCTAATGATATTCATGTCACTACTATAGAGCGTAATGAGACGATGATTAAGTATGCGAAACAAAATTTTGCTGAGTTTAAACTTGAAAATCAAATTCGTTTAATTGAAGGTAATGCATTAGAGCAATTTGAAAATGTAAATGACAAAGTTTATGATATGATATTTATTGATGCAGCAAAAGCGCAATCGAAGAAGTTTTTTGAAATATATACACCACTTTTAAAACAACAAGGTCTCGTTATTACAGATAATGTTTTATATCACGGTTTCGTTTCAGATATTGGAATCGTTAGGTCGAGAAATGTAAGACAGATGGTTAAAAAAGTTCAAGATTATAATGAGTGGTTAATACAGCAACCGGGATATACAACGAATTTTTTAAATATAGATGACGGATTAGCGATTTCAATTAAAGGAGAATGAATATGACAGAATTACTTGTCACACCCAAGTCATTAAACCACATGGAAACACTTATTGATATAGGTGCAGATGCTTTTGTAATTGGTGAACAAAAGTTTGGCTTAAGACTTCCTGGGGAGTTCAATAGACAACTAATGACAGAAGCTGTTGCGTTAGCGCATGAAAATGGTAAAAAAGTATACGCAGCTGTTAATGGTTTATTCCATAATTATCATTTAGATGCTGTAGAAGATTATATTAATTTTTTACATGAAATAAGGGTAGATAGAATTATATTCGGAGATCCAGCTGTAGTGATGTATGTTAAAGCTCAAGAAAATCCTATTCAACTTCATTGGAATGCAGAAACGTTAGTAACAAACCATTTTCAATGTAATTACTGGGGTAAAAGAGGGGCGTCTAGAGCTGTTTTAGCACGTGAATTAAATTTAGATGAAATCATAAATATTAAAGAAAATTCAGATGTTGAAATAGAAGTTCAAGTCCAAGGTATGACATGTATGTTCCAATCTAAACGTATGTTACTTGGTAATTATTACACTTTCCAAGATCGTCAGATGAAAATAGAACGTCGCAATGATGAACAATCTTTATTACTTTACGATGAAGAAAGACAAAATAATTATCCTGTATATGAAGATTATAATGGGACACATATTATGTCACCGAATGATATTTGCTTAATTGAAGAATTAGCACCATTTTTTGAAGCTGGTATAGACGCTTTTAAAATAGATGGTATTTTACAAACAGAAGAATATATTAATGTTGTAACGGAACAGTATCGTCACGCGATAGATTTATACAATGAAGACCCTGAAATTTATGAAGATGAGAAATTTATGTTGATGGATCCAATAGAAGAAATTCAACCTGATCATCGCCCATTTGACGAAGGTTTCTTATATAAACAGACAGTATACTAAGGAGGAGAATTATGAAAACAATTGAAGAGATTAAATCAACTCCTAAAACAGTTATGAAGAAACCAGAATTATTAGCACCTGCAGGAAACTTAGAAAAATTAAAAATTGCTGTTCATTATGGTGCAGATGCAGTATTTTTAGGCGGTCAAGAATATGGACTACGTTCTAATGCTGATAATTTCACAATGGAAGAAATAGCTGAAGGTGTTGAATTTGCAAATCGTTACGGTGCTAAAATTTATGTAACAACTAATATTATTGCACATGATGAGAATATTGAAGGATTAGGAACATATTTACGTAATCTAGAAAAGACTGGGGCAACTGGGATTATTGTTGCGGACCCATTAATTATAGAAACATGTAAAGAAGTTGCACCAAAACTTGAAATCCATTTATCAACACAACAATCGCTTTCTAATTACAAAGCTGTAGAATATTGGAAAGAAGAAGGGTTGGATCGTGTTGTACTAGCACGTGAAACAGGCGCTATGGAAATGCGTGAAATGAAAGAAAAAGTTGATATTGAAATCGAAGCATTTATCCATGGTGCGATGTGTATTGCTTATTCAGGAAGATGCACATTAAGTAATCATATGACTGCAAGAGATTCGAATCGTGGTGGATGTTGTCAAAGTTGCCGTTGGGATTATGAATTATTAGAAGTTGATGATAACGGTGAACTTGATGTATTTTATAATCAAGGTGGAGTAACACCATTTGCGATGAGTCCAAAAGATTTAAAATTAATCGAATCTATTCCTCAAATGATGGATATAGGTGTAGATTCATTGAAAATTGAAGGACGTATGAAATCAATTCATTATATTGCGACAGTCGTCTCAGTATATCGTAAAGTTATTGATGCCTATGCAGCTGACCCTGAAAACTTCAAAATTAACCCAGAGTGGTTAATTGAATTAGATAAGTGTGCAAATAGAGATACTGCGCCAGCATTTTTTGAAGGAACGCCAGGTTACGAAGAGCAAATGTTTGGCCAGCAACAATCGAAAAAG
Source organism: Staphylococcus schweitzeri (assembly GCF_002902405.1). Taxonomy (GTDB): domain Bacteria; phylum Bacillota; class Bacilli; order Staphylococcales; family Staphylococcaceae; genus Staphylococcus; species Staphylococcus schweitzeri. The sequence goes on along the minus strand of NZ_PPQS01000039.1, from coordinate 117,502 downwards.
TCGCCATTTGATTTTTGTGGATTAGTTTTAGATTATAATGAAGATACAAAAATTGCGACGATTCAACAACGTAATAATTTTAAACCAGGTCAAGAAATTGAATTCTTTGGTCCAGAAATTGAAACATTTACACAAGTAGTAGAAGCAATTTATGATGAAGAAGGTAACAGCTTAGACGCGGCGCGCCATCCATTACAAATCGTTCAAATTAAAGTGGATCGCCCGATATATCCAAACAACATGATGAGAAAGGAAATTGGCTAATGAAGGCTACTACAATCATTGGTATAGCTGGTGGATCAGGCTCAGGTAAAACAACTGTAACAAATGAAATTATGAAAAATCTAGAAGGGCATAGTGTTGCATTGTTAGCACAAGATTACTATTATAAAGACCAAACGCACTTGACTTTCGAAGAGCGACTAGAAACCAATTATGACCATCCGTTTGCGTTTGATAACGATTTATTAATCGAAAATCTTAAAGATTTAAAAAATGGCAAAGCAGTAGAAGTACCTACATATGATTATGCTAGCCATACAAGAAGTGACATTACCATTGATTTTAAACCTAAAGATGTTATCATCGTAGAAGGTATTTTTGCTTTAGAAAATAAGGTATTACGTGATATGATGGATGTTAAAATATATGTTGATACAGATGCTGATTTAAGAATACTACGTCGTTTAACACGAGATACTAAGGAACGCGGCCGTTCAATGGATTCTGTAATCAATCAATATTTAAGCGTTGTTAGACCTATGCATGACCAATTTATTGAACCAACGAAGAAATATGCTGATATAATTATTCCTGAAGGTGGTAGTAATAAAGTTGCAATAGATATCATGACAACGAAAATTCAATCTTTAGTTAGTAAACAATAGTATAACTCAGTAAAGGAAGATGACATTATGGAAAATCAAAAGCAATATCCAATGACTCAAGAGGGTTATGAAAAACTAGAACGTGAATTAGAAGAATTAAAAACGGTAAAACGTCCAGAAGTAGTAGAAAAAATTAAAGTAGCACGTTCATTCGGTGATTTATCAGAGAACTCAGAGTATGATGCAGCAAAAGATGAACAAGGGTTTATAGAACAAGATATTCAACGTATTGAACATATGTTAAGAAATGCATTAATCATTGAAGATACTGGCGATAACAATGTTGTTCAAATTGGTAAAACTGTAACATTTGTTGAGCTACCAGGTGATGAAGAAGAAAGTTATCAAATTGTAGGTTCAGCAGAATCTGATGCTTTTAATGGCAAAATTTCTAACGAATCACCAATGGCTAAAGCTTTAATTGGTAAAGGGTTAGATGATGAAGTTCGTGTACCTTTACCAAATGGTGGAGAAATAAATGTTAAAATTGTTAAAATTCAATAATTAATAATAAATCTATTTAGACTATGGTCGATGTATGTTAAACATGCGTTGGTCGTAGTCTTTTTTATTATGCTGAATTTCTTGCAATGGCTTATGACAAAGTTGCATACTCCACTGGTTAATGATTTGAAGAAGAGATAGTTTATGGTCACTACTTAATTTTAATTCTTTGAAAGAAAATGATGAGATTGAGACATAAAGTCATTGTGCTCTGGGAAACCGATTAACGGCGTCCTAAAAGCAGGATTTTCGACAGAAACTCTCACGATTCGACAAAATTTGGAAAACAATTTTGCTCATCGTTCTGTTCTGCTCAAATCCTAAATGCTTTTGTCCCGACCTCGATCATCATTTGTTATTGTATACGATTATAATTACTTATTAAACAACTCGGGTATCACAATGATACAATGAAAAGGTATTCAATAGTGTTCTGTTGCAATACAAAGGGGGATTTAATGTGGATATAAGATTTATTAACGAGCAAACAATCATGATTTATTTTGAAAATGAAATAACTGAAGTAACTTATCAAAATGTTATGTCAATGATGCGTTGGATAAGTGAAAAGAATATTTCAGCGGTTCAAGATATTGTACCATCATATCGTGCCATTCTAATATATTTTGATGATCAAGCTATTTCAGCTTCTAAATTAATTGAAAATTTAGAACTTACAAAATTCGACGATAAAAATATCATTGATGTGAAGCAGCATAAACGTATTATTAAAATACCTGTTCGATATGGTGGGGAATTTGGTCCAGATATTGAAGAAGTTGCAGAGTATAATCAAATTTCAACTAAACAGGTTATTGAAAAACATACAGATAAACCCTATTTAATATATATGCTGGGCTTTATGCCTGGATTCCCTTATTTAGGCGGTTTAGATGAATCTCTTCATACACCTAGACGTAATGAGCCTAGGCTAAAAATAAAAGCTGGCTCTGTAGGTATTGCGAACAATCAAACCGGTTTGTACCCACTTGATTCCCCAGGAGGTTGGCAAATTATTGGACGAACGCCTATTACAGTTTTTAGTAGTAAACGTAATCCAATGACTTTATATGAAGCTGGTGATTGGATTCAGTTTTATGAAATAGATGAAAATGAATATAAACAAATAGAAAAAGATATTTTGGAAGATAAGTTTAACTTTGCTGATTTGGTGGTGACAGAAAATGACTATTAAAATATTACAACCTGGTTTATTTTCTACGATACAAGATAAAGGTCGAAGAGGTTTTGAACATATAGGATTTTCTGGTGCAGGCGCTATGGATCAGCTTAGTTTTAAAGTTGCACAGTCTTTAATTGGGAACGATGGGCCTGCGATTGAATATACCGTAATTGGACCGACAATTCAATTTAATACGCAAAATACAATTGTACTTACTGGTGGTACTGTAAATGCGACACTTAATTATGAGTCGGTTCCAATGTACACAGTCGTATTTGTAAATAAAGGAGATATTTTAAAAATTGGTCAAATCACAGAAGGGGCGCGTGGATATATCACATTTGGTAAGCCAATTAATGTTCCTTTAATTGCTGAGAGTTATGCGACACATACTCGAAGTGGTATAGGTGGATATAATGGTAGAAGTTTGCTTTCGAATGATTTAATTGCAATAAATATGAACCAACATTTTAAAGAAAACATTGGTAAATGTATTAACTTAAATTTACTTCCAGAAAATAATATTATACACATACTTGAAGGACCACAAATTGAGTCTTTTTCAGAAGAAGCTATAAAAAAACTGGTAAATCTTCCATACACAATAACGGAACAATCAGATCGTATGGGTTATCGCTTGGAAGGTGAAAATGTTGCACCAATTAACCATGCAGATATTATTTCTGAACCAGTTGCTTTAGGAAGCATTCAAGTACCTAATGATGGACAGCCGATTATTTTGTTGAATGATAAACAAACAATTGGTGGATACACTAAAATTGCAACTGTATGCAAGTTTGACTTAGGAAAATTGGCACAGATGAAACCGAAAGACCAGGTACAGTTTAAATGGATTTCTTTTCATGAGGCAGAAAAAAAGAATCGAGAACAAATGTCTATATTTAATGAAATTTTAAAGGAAAATCAAGTGTCACCAGTCTTTGATACCTTAAACATGCGTCAAACTTCAAAAAAATTAGCAACATTAGTAAAAGGGGACTAATAAAATGGATATTGAAAAAATCGAACAAATTATAAAGTTAGTGAAGGATTATGATGTAAAAAGATTTAAATATAAAAACTTTGATGATGAAATTGAAATTGATTTTACAGAAGACCAACCTACATCAGTTTATAGCAATTACCATAATCGAGACAATGAAAATGGAACAGTAGCGGCCGATAAAAATGAGAGTAAGAGTGACACACATACAGATCAAGGTAAAGAAATAAAATCGCCAATGGTAGGTACATTTTTCTTACAAGATAGTAAAGAACTTACTGAACCAAAGATTAAAGTTGGGGATACAGTAAATAAAGGCGATGTTATTGGATACATTGAAGCAATGAAAGTATTAAATGAAGTAACATCCGATATTTCTGGAAAAATTATAGAGATAGTAACTGATCATGGAACAAATGTTGAATATGATCAAGTTTTAGTGCGTATAAAGTAAAGGGGGAAAACAAATGCTTCGTTGTTTAATTGCAAACAGGGGTGAAATCGCTGTAAGAATTATACGTGCTTGCAGAGAAATGGGAATAGATACTGTTGCTGTGTATGCGAAAGGTGATGAACAAAGTTTACATGTTCATTTAGCAGATCAGGCTATATGTATTGGTGAAGCCAATGCTTTAGACAGTTATCTAAACATAGACCGTATAATTGCAGCTGCAGAAACAACAGGTGCAAATGCAATTCATCCAGGATATGGATTCTTATCAGAATCAACAAAATTTGCTCAAGCTGTTGAAGAACATAACATTTTGTTTATAGGTCCTACTAAGGAAACAATGCAAATGATGGGAGATAAAATAACAGCTAGGCAAACAGTACATCAAGCTGGTGTTCCAGTTATTCCAGGTTCTAATGATGCTATCAATGAAGTTTCTGAAATAGAATCTCTTGCAAAAGATATCGGATATCCGGTTGTAATTAAGGCCGCAAGTGGTGGCGGTGGTAAAGGCATTCGCATTGTTAAACGTGCCGAAGATCTTGATAAAGCTTTTAAAGAAGCTAAAAGTGAAGGACAAAAATACTTTGATGATGATCGTGTATATGTAGAAGCTTTTATTCCTGTGGCAAAGCATGTAGAAGTGCAAATTATGGGTGATGGTAAAGATAATTATGTGCACTTAGGTGAGCGTGATTGTTCAGTACAACGTAAAAATCAAAAATTGATAGAAGAATCACCTTGCGCGACACTTTCAGAAGAGCGACGACAACAAATTTGTAATGATGCAGTAAAGGTAGCGCGTGCTGCTGATTATAGAAGTGCTGGTACGATAGAATTTTTAGTAACAGAAGATGCGCATTACTTTATTGAAATGAATGCGCGAATTCAAGTAGAACATACAGTTACTGAAATGAGGGCAGAAAGGGATTTAGTTGCAGCTCAACTATTTTTACTTGAGCACGACCGACTACCTTTTACACAAGAAGACATTAGATTTAATGGTCATGTTATAGAAGCGAGAATTAATGCTGAAAATCCAGAAAAGAAATTTATGCCAACGCCAGGTAAAGTAACCGGTTTACATTTACCTCAAGGTTTTAATGTACGTATTGACTCTTTGTTATATCACGGTTACCAAGTATCGCCATACTATGATTCCTTAGTTGCAAAAGTTATCGTAAAATCGCGTGATAGAGCTGCTGCAATTGAAAAATTAAAAGTTACATTAGATGAAATGGTTATTGAAGGTTTTTCAACAACAGCAGATTTTTTATATGCGGTATTAAATTATCCAGCTTATTGCGATGGTGATGCGAAAGATGTTGATATTAAATTTTTAGAAAAGCACCAAATAGTAAAAGGGGTGGAATTATAATGCGAGTCGATTTGAATTGTGATTTAGGAGAAGCATATGGAAATTATTCCTTTGGCGGTGATCATCAAATTATTCCATTAATTACAAGTGCAAATATTGCTTGTGGTTTTCATGCAGGTGATGAAAATGTAATGAATGAAACTGTTAAGCTAGCTAAAGAACATAACGTTGCTATAGGCGCACATCCAGGCCTACCCGATCTAAAGGGGTTTGGTAGACGAAATATGGATATATCTTTAGATGAAATTTATAATCTGATGATTTACCAATTAGGTGCATTACAAGGATTTTGTCAAATTTATCAAGTTAGAATCAGTCACGTAAAGCCACATGGGGCTTTATATCAGATGGGAGCGAAAGATAAAGCGATTGCAAGAGTGATTGCGCAAGCTGTGTATGACTTTGATTCCTCATTAGTCTTAGTTGGCTTGGCAAATTCATTTTTAATTTCTGAAGCAAAAAATGTTGGCCTCATTACTGCATCTGAAGTTTTTGCTGATAGACGATATGAGGATAATGGACAGTTAGTTAGTAGGAGAGAAAGTGATGCGGTTATCACTGATACTGAAGAAGCATTAAATCAAGTTTTGAAAATGGTCAAAGAAAATAAAGTCATTTCGAAAAATAAAAAAGAAATAACGTTACAAGCAGATACAATTTGTGTGCATGGTGATGGTGCTCATGCTATAGATTTTGTAGCAAAAATAAGAAAAGTATTAACGAAAGAAGGCATTGATATTCAATCCTTATAGGGGGCTTAAACATGGGGAGAAATTTAAAAAATAAACAGCATGGAACTGACTTTGAATTTACTAAAACTCATAAAAGATTATTATTAGGTTCAGTATTTTTAATGGCAACTTCCGCCATTGGTCCAGCATTTTTAACACAAACTGCTGTGTTTACATCGCAATTTTTTGCTAGTTTTGCATTTGCAATTTTATTATCAATCATTATTGATATAGGTGCGCAAATTAATATTTGGCGTATTTTAGTAGTGACTGGTTTAAGAGGTCAAGAAATTTCAAATAAAGTTATTCCAGGATTAGGTACTGTAATTTCGATTTTAATCGCCTTTGGTGGACTTGCTTTTAACATTGGTAATATTGCAGGTGCTGGGTTAGGTTTAAATGCCATTTTTGGATTAGATGTAAAATGGGGCGCAGCGATTACTGCAGTATTTGCAATTTTGATTTTTGTTAGTAAAAGTGGACAAAAGATTATGGACATCGTATCAATGATTCTAGGAATTGTAATGATATTAGTAGTCGCTTATGTAATGTTTGTTTCTAATCCACCTTATGGTGATGCATTTGTGCATACCTTTGTACCAGAACATCCAATGAAATTAGTATTGCCAATTATTACTTTGGTTGGTGGAACTGTAGGTGGATACATTACGTTTGCAGGTGCACATCGTATTTTAGATTCAGGAATTAAAGGTAAGCAATATTTACCTTTTGTAAATCAATCAGCAATCGCTGGTATTTTGACAACTGGTGTTATGAGAGCATTATTATTCTTAGCAGTTTTAGGTGTTGTTGTAACAGGTGTTACGTTAAGTGCTGACAACCCACCAGCATCAGTGTTTGAACATGCAATCGGTCCAATTGGCAAAAACATATTTGGTATTGTGTTATTTGCTGCAGCCATGTCATCCGTAATTGGCTCTGCATATACTAGTGCAACATTTTTAAAAACACTTCATAAATCACTTAATGAAAGAAGTAATTTAATTGTCATCGTGTTTATTGTTATATCAACAATGATTTTCTTATTAATTGGAAAACCAATCAGTCTATTAATTATAGCAGGCGCGATAAATGGATGGATTTTACCTATTACGTTAGGAGCAATTTTAGTTGCTAGTAAAAAGAAATCAATTGTCGGTGATTATAAGCACCCAAATTGGATGTTTGTATTTGGTATCGTTGCAGTACTTGTTACAATATTGACGGGTATATTCTCATTCAAAGAAGTGCTCCAGTTGTTTTAGAATGACTAATAGTTTTGGGTTTTAACTTTTCAAGAAGTTAATTTTAATGGTTACGATAATGTTTGATTATTGAAATTATATTTTAAACTGTACAAGTGAATTTATTTTGAATAAGTGAGTGGCACATGTTTCGTGTGCTGCTTTTTTGTTGCGAGGAAATAAAATATTGGAGTTAATTTAGAAGCTAATTGTTTATATAGTTTTTAGATAATAAACGTGATAAAATTTATCTAATAAATTGAAAATTGATTTTCATGTCAAAAAATACATTTTTACGTAGGGGGGATTGAATTTGAGCTATAGAACTTTAAAAAGTATTTTTCATGAATACAATGAAAGCAAAATGAAAGAAGAGTATTACAAAAGGTTTAATTCTTTAGCTTCATTCAATACTAATATCAATATTACGCCTATGGAAAATGGGAAAAAGGTTGTAAATAAGAAGTATCCTTTGTTTTTCATGGTTACTAAAAACTTATCAAAAAAGCAAGAATTAATTTCTGTAAATAGTAGAAGAATCGATAGAGCACTAAATTCTGTACCGTATATAGTTAGAGAACAATATTTTAACGATTTATTAATTGATGAGTTACAAAGTACTAATGAAATTGAAAACGTATTTAGTACAAAAAAAGAAATTGCACATGCACTAAATAATAAATCATCAGATTTTTTAAAGTTTAGAGGACTAGTGGACCAATATAAAGAAATTGAACTTAGTCAGAAAATAAGAATCTCTAGTGTTAGAGACATTAGAGAAATATATGATAAATTAGTTTCGAGAGAAATAAATGAACAAGATAAGTTAGATGGGGATTTATTCCGTAAAAATTTTGTTGGAGTGCATGATGGATCGACGAATAAATATATACATGTAGGTTTAGTACCTGAAACTAAAATTATTGAATATATTGGTGAAATGCTGACGTTTTTAAAATATTTTGATGCACCCCAACCTTTTAAAATTATGGCTAGTCATTATTTGTTTGAATACATTCATCCGTTTTATGATGGTAATGGTAGAGTTGGAAGATTTATAATAACAAAACTTTTAAGTGACTATTATGATAACTATACTGCGTTGACATTTTCGTATGCAATTAATAGAAATAAATCAAAATATTATAAAGCATTTATAAATGCTTCAAATTATTTGAATTGTGGTGATTTAACAGGGTTTATTGAAATTATGCTTGATTTATTAATAATGGGACAAGATAGAATACTTGATGATTTGATACCTAAAATGGATGCGACTGAAAAATTAACACGCTATTTGGAAATTCATTATAAAAGGATTGACTATAAATTTTTGTATCTCTTATCAATGGATAAATTATTTGGTAATAAAAGGAATAGATTATCTTTAATTGATATAGAAAACGTATTGGGTGTTGGTAGAGTTAAAATTAATAACACAATTAAAAAATACAATCAGTATTTAGTTAAAGTTAAAAATAGACCAGCAATTTATGAGATTAGTGACGAGTTTTTAAATATGATTTTAAGATGAGTTTGAGATACAGAAATTATTTTCACCAATACTATTATGTTTTATACATTTTCTTTGTAAGGTGAAAAAAATGGAGAGAAATGATAGTGAGTGGCACATGTTACGTGTGCTACTTTTTTGTTTGGTAAAAATCGCAAGGTAGTTCTAGAAATGTTAAGTTGACTTTGCTACCAGTAAATATATGAAATTAGAATTTTTCTGAGATATAGGTTTTTAATTATTATTAGCGTAATCATAGAAAAATGTATAGATTGTTATGGAATTGTTTAGGCTGGCTGTAGTGTTTGTATGATAGAACAAAATAAAAAACCAGATGATTTTAACAACTGGTCAGATGTAAGAATTAATGAAATACTAATGATTAGTTTTGTAACAATGATTCACATTTCCTATAGTAAAAAGAAAATAAAAACGATAACGATAAATGCATCAAATAAAATTTTCTTAATATTTTTCTCAACAATATCAGGCAATGACATCATTATGAATCCCAAAATCAAAGTATATCGACAAATATTCATAACCAGTGTTAAAAACTGGACATTAAAAGTGAATTTTAAAAAAATGCTCACAAATAAAATAATAAATGAAGCAATTGCGATAAAACTACCCCAAGTGGCTATCTTTGTTACATAGTTGTTTTGATTGTTTTGTGCCATTATACATCCCTCATATTTTCATCGTTATTTATCTAAACATATCATTTTCATCTTGATTAATAAAGGAATCTTTGTTTGATGTATCATTTTATTTTCTCATTTTGAAAAATGAATGCAATGAATAAATTAGCACCACTAATATAATCTTCAGTTAAGAATTTCATAATTAGTTTGTTTATAGAAAGTTAAATTAAGCTAAAGTTTGCAAAATATTAGCACTATGATGAAAATCATTATACTTATCGTGGTAGTGATTAAAATGTGATAAAATAACAAATGCTAGGATTTTATAAATGAGGTGAATCAGACAATGATTGGTATAATTGGTGCCATGGAAGAAGAAGTTACAATATTAAAAAATAAATTAACACAATTAAGCGAGATTTCAATTGCACATGTTAAATTTTATACTGGTATTTTACAAGAAAAAGAAGTAGTGATTACCCAAAGTGGCATTGGAAAGGTTAATGCTGCAATTTCTACGACATTACTAATTAATAAGTTTAAACCGGATATCATTATTAATACAGGTTCTGCTGGAGCTTTAGATGAAAGTTTAAATGTCGGTGACGTGCTTATAAGTGATGATTTAAAATATCATGATGCAGATGCAACAGCATTTGGTTATGAATTTGGTCAAATACCACAGATGCCAGCTATTTTTGAATCAAGTAAATCTTTAATAGAAAAAGTATCTCAAGTTGTACAACAACAAAAATTATCAGCTAAAGTAGGCTTGATAGTGAGTGGAGATAGTTTTATTGGTAGTGTAGAACAACGTCAGAAGATTAAAAAAGTATTTCCAAATGCTATGGCGGTTGAAATGGAAGCAACAGCAATTGCGCAAACATGTTATCAATTCAAAGTACCGTTTGTTGTTGTGAGAGCTGTTTCTGACTTGGCAAATGGAGAAGCTGAAATTAGTTTTGAAGCATTTTTAGAAAAAGCAGCAGTATCATCTAGTCAAACAGTTGAAGCATTAGTTTCTCAATTATAAAAAGGTAAAGGTGAGTTGAATGGGTTTAGTTCGCAAGTATTTTATGCCGAATTCATATGTTCAATCAATATTTCAAATTGATTTAGACAAGTTAGTTGACAAAGGCGTGAAAGGTATCATAACAGATTTGGATAATACATTAGTAGGTTGGGATGTTAAGGAACCTACAGAACGTGTTAAAGCTTGGTTTAAAGAAGCTAATCAAAAAGGTATCACAGTCACAATTGTATCTAATAACAACGAAACACGTGTTGCGAGTTTTAGTAAGCATTTAGACATCGATTTTATATTTAAAGCAAGAAAGCCAATGGGGAAAGCATTTGATAAAGCGATGACCAAAATGAATATTAGACCGGATGAAACGGTCGTTATTGGGGACCAAATGCTAACTGATGTATTCGGTGGGAATCGTCGAGGATTGTATACAATTATGGTTGTTCCAGTTAAACGTACAGATGGTTTTATCACAAAGTTTAATAGATTAATTGAAAGACGATTATTACGTCATTTCAGTAAAAAAGGTTATATCACATGGGAGGAAAATTGATTGTCTGACATTTTAAAATGTATCGGTTGTGGTGCGCCACTTCAATCAGAAGATAAAGATAAACCTGGTTATGTACCAGAGCATAATATGTTTCGTGATGACGTGATTTGTAGACGTTGTTTCCGATTGAAAAATTATAATGAAGTTCAAGATGTAGGGTTAGAGAGTGAAGACTTTTTAAAATTATTATCAGGTCTTGCGGATAAAAAAGGTATTGTCGTTAATGTTGTTGATGTGTTTGACTTTGAAGGATCTTTTATTAATGCAGTTAAACGTATTGTCGGAAATAAAAAGATTATTTTAGCGGCAAATAAATTAGATTTATTACCGAAGCAAATTAATAAGCGTCGAGTTAAAGAATGGTTAAAACGAACTGCTAGAAAATATGGACTAGAAGCAGATGATGTCGTGTTAATTTCAGCAGAAAAAGGCTGGGGTATCGATGATTTATTAAGTTCAATTGCGAAAGTAAGAGAAAATGAAGATGTGTATATTGTAGGAACAACAAATGTAGGTAAATCAACGTTAATCAACAAATTAATTGAAGCAAGCGTCGGAGAGAAAGATGTAGTAACAACATCAAGATTCCCAGGCACAACTTTGGATATGATTGATATTCCTTTAGATGAATCTTCATTTATGTTCGATACACCAGGTATTATTCAAGACCATCAAATGACTCATTTAGTGAGTGAAAAAGAATTGAAAATTATTATGCCTAAAAAAGAAATCAAGCAACGTGTTTATCAATTAAATGAAGAACAAACATTATTCTTTGGTGGATTAGCGAGAATTGATTATGTATCAGGTGGCAAGCGTCCATTAGTTTGTTTCTTTTCAAATGAATTGAATATACATCGAACTAAAACAGAAAAAGCAAATGATTTATGGCGTAATCAATTAGGTGAGTTATTAACGCCACCAAGAAATCCTCAAAACTTTTATCTTAATGAAGTTAAAGCTGTTAGACTTGAAACTGGTAAAGAAAAGCGTGATGTGATGATTTCTGGGCTTGGTTTTATAACTATTGGGCCAGGAGCAAAAGTTATTGTTCGTGTTCCTAAAAATGTTGATGTAGTATTAAGAAATTCTATTTTGTAAGGTGATTTAAAAATGAAATTTGCAGTTATCGGTAGTCCAATTGAGCATTCTTTATCACCGTCGATGCATAATGCAAACTTTAAGTCTTTAGGGTTAGACTATACTTATGATGCTCTAAATATTCCTATTGAGGATTTTCATTTGATTAAAGAAATTATTTCTGAAAAAAAATTAAACGGCTTCAATGTTACAATTCCACATAAAGAACGTATCATGCCATATCTAGATAGTATTGATGAACAAGCAATTAATGCAGGTGCTGTAAATACTGTTTTGATAAAAGAAGGTAAGTGGATAGGGTATAATACAGATGGTATTGGTTATGTTAAAGGTTTATACCAAGTTTATCCAGACTTAGAGAATGCGTATATTTTAATTTTGGGTGCAGGTGGTGCAAGTAAAGGCATCGCTTATGAATTATCTAAAATTGTAAAGCATAAATTGACAGTCGCGAATAGAACATTGTCTCGTTTTGAATCTTGGAATTCAGATGTGAATCAAATTACTTTAAACGATGCTGAAATGTATTTAGACGAATTTGATATTGTGATTAATACTACCCCAGCTGGTATGGCAGAAAATAATGAAAGTATTATCGAATTGAAGCACCTTTCACAGCATTCTTTAGTGAGTGATATCGTTTATATACCTTACAAAACACCAATCTTAGTAAAGGCAGAACAAAAAGGAAATTCGATTTATAATGGATTAGATATGTTTGTTTATCAAGGTGCTGAAAGTTTTAAAATATGGACAGGTAAAGAAGCTGATATTAACTGTATGAAATTAGCAGTTTTAGAAAAATTAAAAGGAGAATAACACTATGCTTACAGGCAAACAAAAACGATATTTAAGAAGTTTAGCACATAATATTGATTCTATTTTTCAAATTGGAAAAGGCGGTATCAATGAAAATATGATTCAACAAATTGATGATACTTTGGAAAATAGAGAACTAATTAAAGTTCATGTTTTACAAAATAATTTTGATGATAAAAAAGAATTAGCGCAAACATTAAGTGAAGCTACACATAGTGAATTAGTGCAAGTAATTGGTTCAATGATTGTTATTTATAGAGAATCTAAAGAAAATAAAGAGATTGAATTACCATAACAATGAAGAAAATTGTACTTTACGGTGGGCAATTTAATCCAATTCATACTGCACATATGTTAGTAGCTAGTGAAGTTTTTCATGAACTAAAGCCAGATGAATTTTATTTTTTACCTAGTTTTATGTCACCGTTAAAACAACATCATGATTTTCTTGATGTCCATCATAGATTAACGATGATACAGTTAGTGATTGATGAACTTGGTTTTGGGAAAATATGTGACTTAGAAATTGAACGAGGCGGTCAAAGCTATACTTATGACACAATAAAGGCATTTAAAGATTTACACAAGGAAAGTAAGTTGTATTTTGTAATTGGGACGGATCAATATGATCAGTTGGAAAAATGGTATCAAATTGAAATCCTGAAAGAAATTGTGACTTTTATAGTTGTAAATAGAGGTAAAAATATTCAAAATGTTGATAGCAATATGATTGCCGTTCAGATACCAAGGGTAGATATAAGTTCTACAATGATAAGACAAAGAGTTAAAGCAAAAAAATCCATCCAAGTTCTTGTTCCTAAATCCGTTGAAAATTATATTAAGGGGGAAGGATTATATGAACATTGAAAAAGCTAAACGGCTTGCCAAAGAAAAATTGCCCGAAAAACGCTTCAATCATTCTTTAAGAGTGGCAGAAACAGCAGTTAAACTTGCTGAGATTTATGATGGAGATGCTAATAAAGCAGAATTAGCAGGTGTCTTACATGATTTATGTAAGTATGATGACTTAGGAAAAATGTATCAAATTGTTAGACAATATGAATTAGGCAATGATTTACTAAGTTATGGCAGTGAAATCTTGCATGGCCCGGTTTGTGCAGCGATTATGGAGCATGAATATGGTATTCATGATGAGGAAGTTTTAATGGCGATTAAGTATCATACTACAGGTCGTCAACAAATGACAAAAACTGAAAAGTTGATTTTTATTGCCGATTATATCGAACCTGGAAGAACAATACCAGGAGTTGAGGATATCCGGGATATGGCATACAATCAAGGTAGTTTAGATAAAACAATTTATGAAATTTCTAAACGAACAGTATTATTTTTAATTCAAAAAGACATTACAGTATATAATAAGACAATTGATTGTTTGAATTATTACAATTATAGCGACGAAAGAATAAAGGATGATTAAATGAATTCACAAGAATTATTAACAATTGCAGTGAATGCAGTTGACAATAAAAAAGGCGAAGATATTATTTCATTAGAAATGAAAAATATTAGTGATATGACTGATTATTTTGTTGTAACTCATGGAAATAATGAACGCCAAGTTCAAGCAATTGCTCGAGCAGTTAAAGAAGCTGCTAACGAACAAAATGTTGAAGTAAAACGTATGGAAGGATACAACGAAGCGCGCTGGATTTTAATTGATTTAGCGGATGTTGTAGTACATGTTTTCCATAAAGATGAAAGAAATTATTATAATATTGAAAAATTATATCAAGATGCACCATTAGAAACTTATGGTCAGGTTGCGTATTAATTATGTCACAATATGCAGAAATGAGTTTAGTGTATGATCAATTAACACAAGATCAACCTTATGAAAAATGGTTTGAACTTGTTGCAAATTATTGTGGGCATGAATCAAATATTTTAGACATTGGTTGTGGGACAGGAAGTTTGACTGTGCAATTATTAGATCTAGGTCAAGTGACTGGCATGGATTTAAGCGTAGATATGCTAACTGTTGCATCTCAAAAATCAACAAGTGTTAATTGGATTGAAGGTGACATGACTTCTTTTGATTTACAGCAAACATTTGATGTTATCACAATATTTTGTGACTCTCTAAACTATTTGCAAGATGAGAATGCTGTCATCGAGACATTTAAAAATGTATATAATCATTTGAATGAATCAGGAATATTTATGTTTGATGTACATACAGTACGCAAAATGATGACATTGTTTAATAACAAAAGTTATATTGATGATAGAGACGGAATCTTTTTGGCATGGGATGCGATTCAAGGTGACTTACCATTAAGTGTTTATCACGATATGTCATTTTTCATACGAAATGAAGACCAAACATATTCTAGATTTGACGAGTCACATTTCCAAAGGACATTCGAAGAAGGAACTTATTTAAAATGGTTGACAGAAATTGGATTCAATCATATTAAATCTTTTACAGACTTTGATGAAAATGAACATAATGAACATGCAGATAGATTATTTTTTATCGCCAAAAAATAAAAGTAAAACCACTTGCTCAGCCGTGTATAAAGTTGAGGAGTGGTTTTGTTGTATCAATTTTTATTACGATATAAAAATTTTTTTAATCAATGGAAGGTCTACATTATAAGTGCTATAGTGTCATTTGTTTTATTAGCAGGATTTATTTTCTGGCGACAAGATCATCAGTTACAAAATAATAAAGTTAATAATAATGATGCATCATTTAAACAGCTTAATACTGATAATAACGATATTAAATTAGTTGAAGGTCAAAATAAAGATGGTGACAAACGCACTAAAAATAAAGGGCCTGTATATGTAGATGTAAAGGGTGCTATTAAACATCCGAATGTTTATAAAATGTCATCTGTAGATAGAGTGATTGATTTACTAAATAAAGCAGAGTTGTTAGAAGATGCAGATGTAAGTCAAATTAATTTGTCCGAAAAATTAACAGATCAAAAAATGATTTATATTCCACGCAAAGGTCAAAAAAATGTTGAATCACAGCTTGGAACAAACAAATCACAAGTCGGTCAATCAAATACCAATGTCAAAGTGAATTTAAATACAGCCTCAGCATCAGAGTTAATGTCAGTGCCAGGTGTGGGTCAAACTAAAGCGAACGCTATTATAGAGCATCGTAATCAGCAAGGTGCATTTCAAGATATTGAAGAGTTGAAGAAAGTGAAAGGTTTTGGCAGTAAGACTTTCGAAAAATTGAAATCATATTTTGCAATATAAAAGATTATTTTGATTGCAAATTTGATTTTTAGTGATTAATCTTATATTAATAGAAAAAGTTACTAAATTTTATGTATGGAAGGTGAACATCTTGGAAAGAATCAAGTGGGAAGAATATTTTATGGCACAAAGTCATTTATTGGCATTGCGATCAACTTGTCAAAGATTATCTGTAGGCGCAACAATTGTTAAAGATAATCGTATTATAGCCGGTGGTTATAATGGCTCTGTAGCTGGTGAAGTACATTGTATTGATGAAGGGTGTTTAATTGAAGACGGGCATTGTATTAGAACGATACATGCTGAAATGAATGCCTTATTACAGTGTGCGAAACAAGGTGTATCTACAGAAGGTGCTACCATTTATGTTACACATTTTCCATGCCTAAATTGTACGAAATCAATAATTCAAGCAGGAATTAAACGCATATATTATGCTGAAGATTATCATAATCATGAATATGCAACAAAATTACTAAAACAATCTGGTATTGAATTCAAAAAGATCCCATTTTCACCAGAATATGTTGCTAAATATCTGACTAAAGGATAATGCTTTGTTTTATATTGCTATATCAATAATAGTAGGAGTACTTTGGATAACAAACAAAGTGCTCTCTATATTCCTTTTTATTTTATTATTATTCATTGTTTTTCGAAAAAGTAAAATTATATTTGCTCCTGTTTATCTCTTACTAATTATTTTCTCCTCATGGTATTTATATATTTCTGAACTTCAATTATCAAAACATATGAAATCAATTGAATTAAATCCACAAATTAACATGAGAGTCGTTATCACAGCATTTGAACGACAAAGTAATAATAGCTACAAAGGGGTGTTAAAGCTAAACGATGAGACATACCCATTCTATTTATCAGGCAAAAAGATTGAAGCTGTATCAAATCTTGAAAACTATAATTGTATTGTAAAAGGTCAATTTCAAATTAATGACAATAAATATATTTCTATTAAACTACTTAATATAAATGAGCAAAGTTGTTATAAATTCGATAGTAATAATTTGATAGAAAACCACAAGCGATTTATTATAAATCGAATATATAATTCAAACATAAATTATCCTAATCAAGTGATTGCTTTGATTACTGGTGATACAAAGCTCATCAGTGAGGAATATTTAGATCGAGTTAAAGATATAGGTATATATCATTTACTTGCAGTTAGTGGTTCGCATATTGCTGCAATTGTCTTTTTAATTTATCAGCCGTTAAAACGTTTAAACATCCCCATAATAATCATTAAAACTTTCACTGTTTTTATACTGGTTTTGTTTGCAGAGTATACAAATTACGCACCTAGTGCAGTTAGAGCTATTATTATGACATGTATTATTTTAATAATACCTAATCAAATAAGATTTAATTGTATAAATTTATTATCGACAGCATTTATTATTATGTTTATTTCGAATCCTCAGATAATTTACAATGTTGGATTTCAATTTTCGTTTATTATTTCATTTTTCATCATTTTATTATTACCTTTTATACAGAAATTATCGAAAATACAGTCTTTATTGGTCATTACTTTTGTTGCGCAATTAGCTTCTTTTATAGTTTCGATACCTCAATTTCATCAAGTACAATGGATAGGATTTGTAACAAATCTCGTTTTTGTTCCATATTATTCAATGATATTATTTCCTCTATCGATTATTTTCTTTATTATCAGCCATTTTCCAATAGAATTTACTCCCTTGAATGATTTGGTTAATCTTAGCTTCGATTTTCACAATTGGTTATTATATTTATTTATTAAAATAAATCACACGAATTTTTTAATTCCGAAAATTAATACGTGGACACTTGTTGTACTAATAATCTACATTTATTGTATTTTGTGGCTATTAGCTAATAGGAAATTCAAACTAACTTTCATCTATACTATGGTTTTATTTATGTTATTTTTCGTATTTCCAACAAATCAACATCATAGAATTACGATGTTAAATGTAGGACAAGGAGACAGTATTTTATATGAAGCGGGAAATAATAAAAATGTTTTAATTGATACTGGAGGTAGAGTGGTAACTGATAATGCTCAAAATAACTTTTCGATTTCCAAATATCATATTTTACCTACTTTAAATGAAAGAGGAATTAATAAATTAGAATATTTGATATTAACCCATCCTCATAATGACCATATTGGTGAAGTAGAATATATTATGAGGCACTTAAAAATAAAATATTTAGTGATTTATAGTAGTAGCTATAATGATAGGATGTTGTTATCTTTATCTAATTTATCTAAAAGATATAATATTAAACTTTTAGATGTGAGACAAGTAAGACAATTTAGAATAGGAGAAAGTGATTTTACATTTTTAAATAGTTATATTCAGGGTAGCCAAGACAAAAATGAGTATTCAATCGTTACTTTGATTAAATATCATAATAAGAAAGTATTATTAATGGGAGATGCAACTAAAAATAATGAAGAGATATTACTGAAGAAATATCGACTACCAAAAGTTGATATTCTTAAAGTAGGACATCACGGAAGTAAGACTAGCAGTTCAGCACAATTCATTGAAGCGGTACAACCTAAAATTAGCTTGATTTCATCTGGTAAAAATAACATATATCATCTACCTAATAAAGAGATAATAAATAGATTAAATAGTTTTCATAGTCATATTTATGATTCACAACATAATGGACAAGTTACAATTGATTTAGATGAAAATTTAAATGTTATGTTAAATTGAGCTTAGTAAGTGATTAGTGTTTAATCATTAAAACGTGATATAATCTATTGATGTGTTAAACGTATGAAAGGGTGTAATGAATGAGCGACAATATTGTAGCTATTTATGGAGATGTACCTGAATTGGTTGAAAAGCAAGGTAAAGAAATTATTTCACAATTTTTAAAAAATGATAGAGATGATTTTAACTTTGTGAAATTCAATTTATATGAAACAGAGATTGCACCAATTGTAGAAGAAACATTAACAATGCCTTTCTTTTCAGAAAAAAAAGCAATATTGGTTAAAAATGCATTTTTATTTACTGGTGAAAAATCACCGAAAGATATGACGTATAATGTAGATCAATTAATAGAGTTTATTGAAAAATACGATGGTGAAAATTTAATAGTTTTTGAGGTATATCAAAACAAACTTGATGAGAGAAAGAAGTTAACAAAAACATTAAAAAAACATGCTAAGTTAAAGAAAATCGAGCAAATGTCTGAAGAAGAAATTAAAAAATGGATTCAAAGTAAATTGAATGAAAATTTTAAAGATATAAAGCGTGATGCTCTAGATTTATTTATTGAATTGACGGGTATTAACTTTAATATTGTTTCTCAAGAATTAGAAAAGTTAATTTTGTTTTTAGGTGACAGGCCAACAATTAATAAACAAGATGTTAATCAAATTATTAACAGAAGTTTAGAGCAAAATGTATTCCTGCTTACAGAATACATACAGAAGAGAAAAAAGGAACAAGCGATTCTTCTAGTTAAAGATTTAATTACTATGAAAGAAGAGCCTATAAAATTACTTGCATTAATTACAAGTAACTATCGCTTGTTTTATCAGTGCAAAATTTTGAGTCAGAAAGGATATAGTGGTCAACAAATAGCTAAAACGATAGGTGTTCATCCATATAGGGTCAAATTAGCTTTAGGACAAGTAAGACATTATCAACTTGATGATTTGTTAAATATAATGGATGCTTGTGCAGAAACTGATTACAAATTAAAGTCATCTTATATGGATAAACATTTAATCCTCGAATTATTCATTTTATCGCTATAACATAAAAATAAAAGTTCAAGCTTATGCTTGAACTTTTATTTAAAAAGATTATTTATTTGCAGTCATTAATTGTGATTTAATACGGTCAGCTTTGTTTGAATGTATTAAATTACTTTGAGCAGCTTTGTCAACTAACTTAACTGCTAAGCTTACTAATTCGTTTTTATTTTCAGCGTTATTTGAAACAGCTGTTTTTGCGTTTTTCACTGCTGTACGCATTGCACTCTTTTGTGAAATGTTGCGTGCTTCAGCTTTTTCAGTTGTTTTTACACGTTTAATTGCAGATTTAATATTTGCCATTTCTGTCACCTCCTAAAAGTGAGTTCATCTTATCAAATTTTTATTTGATTACAACAAGAAATATTTTAACAAAAGTCTAACCTTTGTGCAATCATTTATTTGATGGGGTTAGCTTAAATTTTACTTGATTCAATAAATTGTGTTGGAAACACAATCAATACGTTTTATAATTATAAGTACGTAACTTAAATATTAACATATCGTAAGTAGGTATATAAATAAAGATTGTTTTAAAATCATAGTTCATCGTTGATTATGGCGTTTGCATTTACCTTTTAAAAACGTTATTATATCAAAGATGCGAATGATAATACGGGTTTATTTTATGAAAGTGAGAAGGATAAAATGGATAAAGAGCAACGCTTAAAAAGAAGAGAGAATATAAGGAATTTCTCAATAATAGCACATATTGACCACGGTAAATCTACACTAGCTGATAGAATATTAGAAAATACAAAATCAGTTGAAACAAGAGATATGCAAGATCAGCTATTAGACTCTATGGATTTAGAAAGAGAACGTGGTATTACAATTAAATTAAATGCAGTTCGTCTAAAGTATGATGCGAAAGACGGGGAAACTTATACATTTCATTTAATTGATACCCCTGGGCATGTCGATTTTACATATGAAGTGTCACGTTCATTAGCTGCTTGTGAAGGTGCTATCTTGGTAGTTGATGCTGCCCAAGGTATTGAAGCACAAACTTTAGCAAATGTTTATTTAGCTTTAGATAATGAATTAGAGTTATTACCTGTTATTAATAAAATTGATTTACCTGCTGCTGAGCCAGAACGTGTCAAACAAGAAATTGAAGACATGATTGGTTTAGACCAAGATGATATTGTTTTGGCAAGTGCTAAATCTAATATTGGTATTGAAGAAATACTTGAAAAAATAGTTGAAGTTGTTCCAGCGCCAGATGGTGATCCAGAAGCACCGTTAAAAGCATTAATATTCGACTCTGAATATGATCCATACAGAGGTGTTATCTCTTCAATAAGAATTGTTGATGGTGTAGTAAAAGCAGGTGATAAAATTCGAATGATGGCAACAGGTAAAGAATTCGAAGTAATAGAAGTGGGTATCAATACACCAAAACAGCTGCCAGTCGACGAATTAACAGTTGGAGACGTAGGTTACATTATTGCAAGTATTAAAAATGTTGATGATTCAAGAGTTGGTGACACTATCACATTGGCAAGTAAACCTGCATCAGAACCTTTACAAGGGTATAAGAAAATGAACCCAATGGTATATTGTGGTTTATTCCCAATAGATAATAAAAACTATAATGACTTAAGAGAAGCGTTAGAAAAACTACAACTAAATGATGCTTCGTTAGAATTTGAACCTGAATCATCACAAGCTTTAGGCTTTGGTTATAGAACTGGATTTTTAGGTATGTTGCATATGGAAATAATTCAGGAGCGTATTGAAAGAGAATTCGGCATTGAGTTAATTGCTACAGCCCCATCTGTTATTTATCAATGTATTTTAAGAGATGGTTCCGAAGTGACAGTGGATAATCCGGCGCAAATGCCAGATCGTGATAAAATCGATAAAATATTTGAACCATACGTTCGTGCGACAATGATGGTTCCAAATGACTATGTTGGTGCAGTAATGGAATTATGTCAACGTAAGCGTGGTCAATTTATTAATATGGATTATTTAGATGATATTCGTGTAAATATTGTTTATGAATTGCCACTAGCAGAAGTAGTATTTGATTTCTTTGATCAACTTAAATCTAATACTAAAGGTTATGCATCATTTGACTATGAGTTTATCGAAAATAAAGAAAGTAATTTAGTGAAGATGGATATTTTATTAAATGGTGATAAAGTAGATGCATTAAGCTTTATAGTCCATAGAGATTTTGCATATGAACGTGGTAAAGCATTAGTAGAAAAGCTTAAAACATTAATTCCGAGACAACAATTTGAAGTGCCTGTTCAAGCGGCAATAGGACAAAAAATAGTTGCACGTACAAATATTAAATCGATGGGTAAAAACGTGTTAGCTAAATGTTATGGTGGTGACATTAGCCGTAAACGTAAGTTGCTTGAAAAGCAAAAAGCTGGTAAAGCTAAAATGAAAGCAGTTGGTAATGTAGAAATACCACAAGATGCTTTCTTAGCAGTATTGAAAATGGATGATGAGTAAAATATAACGCGCTCTTATTATTTTAATTACCAAAGTTGAATAGTTAAATTGAGGGTCTGAGACATAAGTGTTTCAGACTCTAATCTTTGCAGTTACTCATAAAAAGTAAGGTGATATAGCCTAGGAATTCTAGTACAAATAGTGGGGTGTGAATATGACAGTGAAGAGTGCATATATACATATTCCTTTCTGTGTAAGGATATGTACATATTGTGATTTTAATAAATATTTTATACAGAACCAACCAGTAGATGAATACTTAGATGCATTAATAAAGGAAATGTCTACAGCAACATATAAAAATTTAAGAACGATGTATGTTGGTGGAGGTACACCAACGGCTTTGTCAATTGAGCAACTAGAAAAGCTTTTAATAGCTATACAAGACACTTTTACTATTACAGGTGAATATACGTTTGAAGCAAATCCTGATGAATTAACAAAAGATAAAGTTCAATTATTAGAAAAATACGGTGTGAACAGAATTTCAATGGGCGTACAAACTTTCAATCCTGAATTACTATCAATTCTAGGAAGAACACATAATTCTGACGATATTTACACTTCAGTGTCAAATGCGAAAAATGCAGGTATACAATCAATAAGTTTAGATTTAATGTACCATTTGCCTAAACAATCAATTGAAGATTTTGAACTAAGTTTAAATCAAGCACTAGCTATGGATATTCAACATATATCTAGTTATGGATTGATACTAGAACCTAAAACACAATTTTATAATATGTATAGAAAAGGACTTCTTAAACTACCAAATGAAGATTTAGGTGCTGATATGTATCAGTTATTGATGTCTAAAATTGAACACTCTCCATTTCACCAATATGAAATATCTAACTTTGCATTAGATAATCATGAATCGGAACATAATAAAGTCTATTGGTTAAATGAAGAGTATTACGGATTTGGTGCTGGTGCAAGTGGGTATGTTGACGGTGTTCGTTATACGAATATTAATCCTGTGAATCATTATATCAAAGCAATTAATAAAAAAAATAAAGCGATTTTAGTGTCAAACAAACCTACTCTAACAGAACGAATGGAAGAAGAAATGTTTTTAGGATTACGTTTGAATGAGGGTGTAAATAGTCAAAAGTTTAAAAATAAATTTGACCAATCAATTGAAAACGTCTTTGGTCAAACTATAGAAGACTTGAAAAATAGACAATTGTTAATAGAAAAAAGTGGTTCAATTGCACTTTCAGAACGTGGTAAAGTCATTGGTAATGAGGTTTTTGAAGCTTTTCTTATAAATGATTAAAAAAATTTGAAATTTCGAGTCTTTAACATTGACTTACTTTGACCAATTTGTTAAATTATAATTAGCACTTGAGATAAGTGAGTGCTAATGAGGTGAAAAACATGATTACAGATAGGCAATTGAGTATACTAAACGCAATTGTTGAGGATTATGTTGATTTTGGACAACCCGTTGGTTCTAAAACGTTAATTGAACGACACAACTTGAATGTAAGCCCAGCTACAATTAGAAATGAGATGAAGCAACTAGAAGATTTAAACTATATCGAAAAAACACATAGTTCTTCTGGCCGTTCACCGTCACAATTAGGTTTTAGATATTATGTCAATCGTTTACTTGAACAAACATCTCATCAAAAAACAAATAAATTAAGACGATTAAATCAATTGTTAGTTGAGAACCAATATGATTTATCATCTGCATTGAGTTATTTTGCAGATGAATTATCAAATATATCTCAATATACAACTTTAGTTGTTCATCCAAATCATAAACAAGACATTATCAATAATGTGCATTTGATTCGTGCTAATCCTAATTTAGTAATTATGGTTATTGTATTTTCATCAGGTCATGTCGAACACGTACACCTTGCTTCAGACATTCCTTTAAGTAATGAGAAATTAAATACAATTTCAAATTTTGTTACGAATAAATTAACAGAGTTTAATCGTAATCATCAAGATGAAATCGTGTCTTTTGTTCAATCAGAACAAGAAGAGAAGTTTATCAATAAATTATTGAATACGATGAATAACCATATTTCAAATCAAAGTAATAGCATTTATATGGGTGGAAAGGTTAAACTTATTGATGCATTGAATGAAACAAATGTATCTTCAATTCAACCGATTTTGCAATATATAGAATCAAATAGAATTGCCGAATTATTGCAGGATATATCTTCACCAAATATTAATGTAAAAATTGGAAATGAAATTGATGACAGCTTAAGTGATATATCAATTGTTACTAGTCAATATCATTTTGATGAAACGTTAAAAGGTCAAATTGCAGTAATTGGACCAACAGCTATGCATTATCAAAATGTCATTCAATTATTAAATAGAATTTGGTAATGATGGATTAGAAAAGTATTGGAGGGCAGAAAATGACAAATAAAGACGAATCAGTTGAGAAAAATACTGAATCAACAGTTGAAGAAACTAACGTCAAGAAAAATAACGATGATTCAGTTGAACAAACTGAAGAAAGTAAAGGTCATTTACAAGATGAAGCAATAGAAGAAACGTCTGACGAGAATGTTATTGAAGAAATAGATCCGAAAGATCAAAAAATTGACGAACTTCAACAATTAGCAGATGAAAATGAAGAAAAATATTTAAGACTTTACGCAGAATTTGAAAATTACAAGCGTAGAATTCAAAAAGAGAATGAAATAAATAAAACATATCAATCACAACGCGTGTTAACTGATATATTACCAGCAATTGATAATATTGAACGTGCACTTGAAATAGAAGGTGAAGATGAAACGTTTAAATCACTTCAAAAAGGTGTTCAAATGGTTCATGAAAGTTTAATTAACGCGTTAAAAGATAACGGCCTTGAAGTTATCAAAACTGAAGGTGAAGCGTTTGATCCAAATATTCATCAAGCTGTAGTTCAAGATAATAATCCAGATTTTAAATCTGGAGAGATTACTCAAGAACTACAAAAAGGTTATAAACTTAAAGATAGAGTTTTAAGGCCATCAATGGTTAAAGTAAACCAATAAGTCATTATTGGCGAAACAGCATTGTTATAAATTAATTATTAAACGGAGGAATTTTATTATGAGTAAAATTATTGGAATAGACTTAGGTACAACAAATTCATGTGTAACAGTATTAGAAGGCGATGAGCCAAAAGTAATTCAAAATCCTGAAGGTTCTCGTACAACACCATCTGTAGTAGCGTTTAAAAATGGTGAAACACAAGTAGGTGAAGTTGCAAAACGTCAAGCAATCACTAACCCAAATACTGTACAATCAATTAAACG
Source organism: Staphylococcus schweitzeri (assembly GCF_002902405.1). Classification (GTDB taxonomy): domain Bacteria; phylum Bacillota; class Bacilli; order Staphylococcales; family Staphylococcaceae; genus Staphylococcus; species Staphylococcus schweitzeri. The sequence goes on along the minus strand of NZ_PPQS01000039.1, from coordinate 91,684 downwards.
TCATATGGGTACAGATTATAAAGTTGACATTGAAGGTAAATCATACACACCACAAGAAATTTCAGCTATGATTTTACAAAACTTAAAAAATACCGCTGAAAGTTATTTAGGTGAAAAAGTAGATAAAGCTGTTATCACAGTACCTGCATACTTTAACGATGCTGAACGTCAAGCAACTAAAGATGCTGGTAAAATTGCTGGTTTAGAAGTTGAACGTATTATTAACGAACCAACTGCTGCGGCATTAGCTTACGGTTTAGATAAAACAGATAAAGATGAAAAAGTACTTGTGTTTGACTTAGGTGGCGGTACATTTGACGTATCTATTTTAGAATTAGGTGATGGTGTATTCGAGGTGCTTTCAACTGCTGGTGACAACAAACTTGGTGGGGATGACTTTGACCAAGTAATCATTGATTATTTAGTGGCTGAGTTTAAAAAAGATAACGGCGTTGATTTATCTCAAGATAAAATGGCGTTACAACGTTTAAAAGATGCTGCTGAAAAAGCTAAAAAAGACTTATCTGGAGTATCACAAACTCAAATCTCATTACCATTTATCTCAGCTGGTGAGAATGGTCCATTACACTTAGAAGTTAACTTAACTCGTTCTAAATTTGAAGAATTATCAGATTCATTAATTAGAAGAACAATGGAACCGACACGCCAAGCAATGAAAGATGCTGGTTTAACTAATTCAGATATCGATGAAGTTATTTTAGTTGGTGGTTCAACTCGTATTCCTGCAGTACAAGAGGCAGTTAAAAAAGAAATTGGTAAAGAACCAAATAAAGGTGTAAACCCAGATGAAGTAGTAGCTATGGGTGCTGCAATTCAAGGTGGCGTAATCACTGGCGATGTAAAAGATGTTGTATTACTAGATGTAACACCATTATCTTTAGGTATTGAAATTTTAGGTGGACGTATGAATACGTTAATTGAACGTAACACTACAATTCCAACTTCTAAATCTCAAATTTACTCTACAGCTGTAGATAACCAACCTTCAGTTGATGTACACGTTTTACAAGGTGAACGTCCAATGGCTGCTGACAATAAAACGCTTGGTAGATTCCAATTAACTGATATTCCACCAGCAGAACGTGGTAAACCTCAAATCGAAGTAACATTTGATATCGATAAAAATGGTATTGTAAATGTAACTGCTAAAGATTTAGGTACAAATAAAGAACAAAGAATTACTATTCAATCAAGTTCTTCATTATCAGATGAAGAAATCGATCGTATGGTTAAAGATGCTGAAGTTAATGCTGAAGCGGATAAAAAACGTCGTGAAGAAGTTGACTTGAGAAATGAAGCTGATAGCTTAGTATTCCAAGTTGAAAAAACGTTAACTGATTTAGGCGAAAATATTAGCGAAGAAGATAAAAAATCTGCTGAAGAGAAAAAGGATGCACTTAAAACGGCATTAGAAGGTCAAGATATTGATGATATCAAAGCTAAAAAAGAAGAACTTGAAAAAGTAATTCAAGAATTATCAGCTAAAGTTTATGAGCAAGCTGCGCAACAGCAACAACAAGCACAAGGTGCAGATGCTGGTAAAAACAATGATAGTACTGTAGAAGATGCAGAATTTAAAGAAGTAAAAGACGACGACAAAAAATAATTAAATACCCAATTATAATATTTTGTCGTTAAGATTTAAAAAGTCAAAGTCAATAGAACATTGGCTTTGGCTTTTTATTTGGATAGTGAGACAGTTTACGATAAACTAAATTAGTTAATTAAGAAAAGGAGAGATAGCTGTGGCCAAAAGAGATTATTATGAGGTATTGGGTGTAAATAAAGATGCCTCAAAAGATGAAATCAAAAAAGCGTATCGAAAGCTTTCAAAAAAATATCATCCGGATATTAATAAAGAAGAAGGTGCAGATGAAAAGTTTAAAGAGATTTCTGAAGCCTATGAAGTCCTAAGTGATGATAATAAACGTGCGAATTATGACCAATTTGGCCACGATGGTCCTCAAGGTTTTGGTGGTCAAGGATTTAATGGCTCTGACTTTGGCGGTTTTAGTGGCTTTGGTGGCGGCGGCTTTGAAGATATCTTTAGTTCTTTCTTCGGTGGCGGCAGACAAAGAGATCCAAACGCTCCTCAAAAAGGTGATGACCTTCAATATACGATGACACTTACATTTGAAGAGGCTGTATTTGGCACAACTAAAGAAATATCAATTCGTAAAGATGTAACTTGTGAAACGTGTCATGGTGATGGTGCAAAACCAGGTACAAGCAAAAAAACATGTAGCTACTGTAACGGTGCAGGTCATGTAGCTGTTGAACAAAATACTATTTTAGGAAGAGTACGCACAGAACAAGTTTGTCCTAAATGTAATGGAAGTGGTCAAGAATTTGAAGAAGCTTGTCCAACTTGTCATGGTAAAGGAACTGAAAATAAAACAGTTAAATTAGAAGTTAAAGTACCTGAAGGTGTTGACAATGAACAACAAATTAGATTAGCTGGTGAAGGTTCTCCTGGTGTAAATGGTGGTCCAGCAGGTGATTTATACGTAGTATTTAGAGTTAAACCTTCTGAAACTTTCAAACGTGAGGGTGATGATATTTACTACAAATTAAATATCAGTTTCCCACAAGCAGCATTAGGCGATGAAATTAAAATACCTACATTAAATAATGAGGTTGTGTTGACAATTCCAGCTGGTACACAGACTGGCAAGCAATTTAGATTAAAAGAAAAAGGTATTAAAAATGTACATGGCTATGGTTATGGCGATTTATACGTAGACATTAAAGTAGTTACACCAACTAAGTTAAACGATAAACAAAAAGAACTAATGAAAGAGTTTGCCCAAGTAAGTGGCGAAGAAATTAGTGAACAACCTTCGAATTTTAAAGATAGAGCAAAAAGATTCTTTAAAGGAGAATAAAGCATGAATTGGACAGAGCTTTCAATTATTATTAATTACGAAGCAGTAGAATTGGCTACAAACATACTAGAAAATCATGGTTCAAATGGTGTTGTAATAGAAGATTCCAATGATTTAATTAATCAACCGGAAGATAAATATGGAGAAATTTATGCCTTGAAGAAGGAAGATTATCCGGACAAAGGCGTGAGATTGAAAGCCTATTTTAATGAAATGACTTATGATAAAAATTTGCGTCAACAAATTAAGAGTGAGATTTTAAATTTAGATGAACTTAATCAACAGCTAGTTCAATTTAATGAGCAAATTATAGCTGAAACAGATTGGGAGAATGAATGGAAAAATTATTTTCATCCATTCCGAGCATCGCAAAAGTTCACCATTGTACCAAGTTGGGAAACATACGTTAAAGAAGTTGAGGATGAACTTTGTATTGAACTAGATCCAGGTATGGCTTTTGGTACTGGAGATCACCCAACAACAAGTATGTGTTTAAAAGCAATAGAAACATATGTATCACAAAAACATTCAGTCATAGATGTCGGTACAGGATCAGGTATTTTAAGTATAGCTAGTCACTTAATCGGTGTAAAACGTATTAAAGCGTTAGATATTGATGAAATGGCAGTTAGTGTAGCTAAAGAAAATTTTAAAAGAAATCACTGTGAAACGTTAATTGAAGCTGTTCCAGGTAATTTGTTGAAAGATGAAACTGAAAAATTCGACATTGTAATAGCAAATATTTTAGCGCACATTATTGATGAAATGATTGAAGATGCTTATAATACTCTAAATGAAGGCGGATATTTTATTACTTCTGGTATTATAAAAGAGAAGTATGAAGGTATACAGTCACATATGGAGCGTGTAGGTTTTAAAATTATTTCAGTACAACATGACACCGGATGGGTTTGTCTTGTTGGTCAGAAAGTGAGTGAATAATATGCAACGTTATTTCTTAAACCAAAACGCTGATGAAAGTCAGCGTTTTTTTATTACAAAAAAAGAAGATATACATCATATTACTAACGTAATGAGAAATTCAGTTGGTAACAAAATCATTTTAACTTTTAAAGATCAAAGTGTTTATACTTGTGAAATTGTTGAAATATCGAATGAAGGTATCGCAGTATCACTACTTGAAAAACAAAATATTAATACGGAATTGCCGGTTGATGTAACAATTTGCAGTGGGTTGATTAAAGCAGATAAATACGAGTGGTTGTTACAAAAAGCTACAGAATTAGGTGCATCGTCATTTATAGCTGTTAGCATGGAACGTTCAATTGTTAAATTAAATGATTCAAAGGTTGCTAAAAAAATAGAACGTTGGCAGAAAATTATTAAAGAAGCTGCTGAGCAGAGTTATCGTTTAGCAATTCCTTCTATTCAATTCGAGTCGAATTTAAACATGATTTATGATACTATAGATAATTATGACTATGTTCTTATTGCATACGAAGAACAAGCTAAAGATGGTGAATTGAGCAATTTCAAACAAACATTACAGCAGTTTAAACCTCAGGATAAAGTGTTAATGATATTTGGACCTGAAGGTGGCTTGTCTGAAAGAGAAATTGCTATATTTAATAATTCAAGTACAATAGTTGGACTTGGACCAAGAATATTACGGGCAGAAACAGCACCATTATACGCTTTAAGCGCAATAAGTTATGAAAAAGAATTGATGGGGTGAATATTTATGTCAACAGTTGCGTTTCACACTTTAGGTTGTAAAGTAAACCATTATGAAACTGAAGCGATTTGGCAATTATTTAAAGAAGCTAATTATGATCGTGTTGATTTTGAAGCAAATGCAGACGTATTTGTGATAAATACTTGTACAGTAACTAATACTGGCGATAAAAAAAGTCGCCAGATTATTAGACGTGCGATTAGACAAAATCCAGATGCTGTTATTTGTGTAACTGGTTGTTATGCACAAACGTCATCTGCTGAAATTATGGAAATTCCTGGTGTAGATGTTGTGGTTGGTACACAAGATAGACATAAACTTCTTGGATATATCGATGAATTCCGAAAAGAAAGACAACCAATCAATGGTGTCGGAAATATAATGAAAAACCGTAAATATGAAGAGTTAGATGTGCCATATTTCACTGATAGAACACGTGCCTCTTTAAAAATTCAAGAAGGATGTAACAATTTCTGTACATTTTGTATTATTCCATGGGCACGTGGTTTGATGCGTTCAAGAGACCCAGAAAAAGTAGTTGAGCAAGCGACACAACTTGTTAATTCTGGATATAAAGAAATAGTATTAACAGGTATCCATACTGGTGGATATGGCCAAGATTTAAAAGATTATAATTTAGCACAGTTGCTACGTGACCTTGAAACGATAAATGGATTGGAACGAATTCGTATATCATCGATTGAAGCAAGTCAACTTACTGATGAAGTGATTGATGTATTAGAACACTCAACGAAAGTTGTGCGTCATCTACACATTCCATTACAATCTGGTTCAGATACCGTATTAAAACGTATGAGACGTAAATATACAATGGAGCGTTTTTCAGAGAGATTAACGAAATTGCACAAAGCTTTACCAGACTTGGCTGTTACAAGTGACGTAATTGTTGGTTTCCCTGGAGAAACTGAAGCAGAATTTCAAGAAACATATGATTTTATTGTGAAACACAAGTTTTCTGAATTACACGTGTTCCCATATTCACCTAGAATTGGTACGCCAGCAGCTAGAATGGATGATCAAATTGATGAAGAAGTTAAGAACGAACGAGTTCATAAATTAATTACTTTGAGCAATCAATTAGGTAAATTATACGCTTCTAAGTTTGATCAAGATGTACTAGAGGTTATTCCAGAAGAACAGGGAGATGTTTCGGGTACATTAGTTGGATATGCAGATAATTATATGAAAGTGCAATTTGAAGGTGATGAATCACTAATCGGTCAAATTGTTAAAGTAAAAATAATGCAAGCAAATTATCCATTGAATCAAGGTCAAGCTATAAAAGTCGTAGATTTTGCAACAAATAAATCAGATAGAGAAGTTTTAGTATAAATTGATAACACACATGACTTATTTTAATGGTTGAGTTAGATAATACCTAGTGTAGGTTTTTCAAATTGAAAAGCATTATATAATCAACTCTTCTCATTAAATAAAATATTTAGAGATTTTTAGAACGAAATATGAAAGTCTTTGTGATTTTGATGTGAAATATGTTTCAAATAAAAAACAATTTACTAATTGACCATAAATTACAGATATATTATACTTATAAATGCATAGTTTTACTGTGCAATTGACTATAAAGTTCCGTTGATATTTGGAGGGAGGGAAATACAGATGTCTAAAACAGTAGTACGTAAAAATGAATCACTTGAAGATGCGTTACGTAGATTTAAACGTTCAGTTTCTAAAAGTGGAACAATCCAAGAAGTACGTAAACGTGAATTTTACGAAAAACCAAGCGTAAAACGTAAAAAGAAATCAGAAGCTGCACGTAAACGTAAATTCAAATAATTAATACCTCTGTTGACTCCCTCAACACGAATATTAATTATATAAAGTAAACATCACCTATTAGTGACTTTCGCTAATAGGTGATGTTTTTTTATTGCTCAATTTTTCAGGGTCCATATAATAAATCAGCAAAATGCAATAACTAAATCAGAAACGTATCTTATTTAAAATACATCTCTGAAAAGTATAATCAAGTCTATGTTTAATGAGAATTAAATTTGATACTTATATAGTTTTGAATTAATCAATTTGGTATTCTATTGGTTCTTTTAACTATAATGTAAATTCGTTTTCATGTATAATTAATATGAGGGCGAGGTGAAATTGTGAGTTATAATAATTTTTTACAAATGACTACTATCTTGGAATCAGCTACTGGAGACACATGGGTAGAACAAGTTAGTAATATAATTGTTCAACCTATTTTTACGTTAATATTAACCTGTTTGACATTTTTAGGATTTGTATATCAACTTTACTCTAAAAAAATCAATGCAGCTGGTATAATTGCTTCATTATCATTACTTATTTTATTTTTGGGATTTCTCATCCAGGGAAATGTCAATATGCATTCTATCTTAATATTCTCAATTGGCGTTATATTAGTTGTAATTGAATTGTTTGTAGTTGGTGCAGTAATTGGTATTATTGGCATGATACTGATAACTGTAAGTATAACAACGCTCGGGGATAATTTGCTATTTATGCTTGCCAATGTTATTGTTGCGTTGATTTTAACAATCGTAGAATGGGTGATATTAGTGAAGATTTTCAACAGGAAGATTCCGTTTTTGGATAAAGTTATCTTAAAAGATTCAACTAATTCTGAGTCAGGTTACAATTCGCATGATAACCGCTCGCATCTCGTAGGAAAAACTGCTCAAACAGTTACAGATCTTCGTCCAGCAGGGATTATTTTTTGTGAAAATGAGCGTATTGACGCTGTTTCAGATGGTAACTTCATTTTACGCAATAAAACCGTTAAAATCCTTGAAGTAGAAGGAACGAGAGTAGTTGTGAGGGAAGTAGATTAATTAAAAGGAGCGATACCATGTTTAGTTTAAGTTTCATCGTAATAGCAGTTATTATAGTAGTTGCATTACTTATTTTATTCTCATTTGTACCGATAGGCTTATGGATTTCAGCGTTAGCAGCTGGCGTTCATGTTGGTATAGGAACATTGGTTGGTATGCGTTTACGTCGTGTATCTCCAAGAAAAGTTATAGCGCCATTAATTAAAGCGCATAAAGCAGGACTTGCATTAACAACAAACCAATTAGAATCGCATTATCTAGCAGGAGGAAATGTTGATAGAGTTGTCGACGCTAATATTGCTGCACAACGAGCTGACATTGATCTTCCTTTCGAGCGCGCAGCTGCAATTGATCTTGCAGGACGTGACGTATTAGAAGCGGTTCAAATGTCGGTTAATCCTAAAGTTATTGAAACACCATTTATTGCAGGTGTTGCTATGAATGGTATTGAAGTTAAAGCTAAAGCCCGTATTACAGTTAGAGCAAATATTGCTCGACTTGTTGGTGGTGCTGGTGAAGAAACGATTATCGCTCGTGTTGGTGAAGGTATAGTTTCAACTATCGGTTCTAGTAAGCATCATACAGAAGTACTTGAAAACCCAGATAATATTTCTAAAACAGTTTTAAGCAAAGGTTTAGATTCAGGTACTGCATTTGAAATTTTATCAATTGATATTGCTGATGTTGATATTAGTAAAAATATTGGTGCAGATTTACAAACTGAACAAGCATTAGCAGATAAAAATATTGCACAAGCGAAAGCCGAAGAACGTAGAGCAATGGCCGTTGCAACTGAGCAAGAAATGAAAGCCCGTGTTCAAGAAATGCATGCGAAAGTAGTTGAAGCAGAATCCGAAGTACCACTAGCTATGGCTGAAGCATTACGCTCAGGTAATATCAGTGTTAAAGATTATTACAATTTGAAAAATATTGAAGCTGATACAGGTATGAGAAATGCAATAAATAAACGAACTGATCAAAGTGATGATGAGTCGCCTGAACATTAAGTCGAGAGGTGATTAAATGAGTGTCGGTATTCTAATTTTTGTCATATCAGTGATCATTTCTATCATTACCACTATGCGCGAAAATAGTCATAAAGATAGACAAAATCAAAAGCCACCTCAAAAAACATCTACCGATAATGAACCAAAAAAAGGTGGCTTTTTTGAAGAAATTGAACGAACGTTTAAAGAAATAAGTGAAGAATTAAATGAAGAAGAAAAGAAATCATCGAAAAGAAAATATGATGATACGTTACCACCTTTATTCGATGAACTTCCAAAAGAAGAGCCTAAATCGAAACCGACTGTAGAACCTATGGCACCTAAAAAGCAACCAGAATCAAAACCAATGAAAGAAAAACCAATAACAGTGCCTAGAACAGAACCGGTGGAACAGAAACAACGCCCTTCTAGACAAGATAATTCTGACGAAATTAGACGTCAATTAGAAAAATCACTTAGAGATGATATTAAAACGATTCGTAGCGATATAGACAAAGAAAAAGAAAAGCAAATTGCTAAAATGGAAAAACGTGCTCGTGATATTATTGAAGATAAATATTTATCAGAGCGTACAAAACGTTTGAAATTAAAACAATTACTTAATTCTCAAAATGTTGAAAAAGGTATGACTAAATCAGCTTTCCAATTTGATAACGATGAAGTTATCAATGGCATGATATGGTCAGAAATTTTAGCTAAACCCAAACAGTTATAATATTAAATGAAACAAGCACTGTCGTAATGATAGTTGCTTGTTTTTTTAGTACGTCAAATTACGTATATTGCATAATGTTAAAAGTCACATAATCTTAGTTCGATTCCATTTAACCACAAATACTATCGAAACTAATTTAAAAGTCAAATTAAGGTCGCTTCTAATAAAGAAATATAAGTAAGTCGATGCAAAGATGTTTAAATCAATGAATAGCATGATATAATTAAGTAGATATTAAAGCATCTAAGAATGAATATTAATGAAATATGAAAAGGAGCGCGTGTATGCCTGGAATTATACAAATAGACGATATGAACCAATCTCAAGCTTTGATAGGTAATAATGATGAACATTTAAAAGCAATTGAAGAGAGTTTCGATGTTGTCATCCATGCAAGAGGACAAGAAGTAGCCGTTAAAGGTACAAATATTGAAAATGTTGAAAAAGCTGAATCTGTATTAATCAATTTGCTAAAAGTTATTGAGTTAGGTAATAATATAACAATTAAAGACGTTGAAGCGGCTATAAAAATGGCCCAAAATAATACAATACATCATTTATTAGATTTATATGATGAAGAAATAACAAAAGATGCTTTTAGTAAAACGATTCGAGCAAAGACAATGGGGCAACGGTTATATGTTAATGCTATGAAGAATAATGATTTAGTTTTTGGCATTGGTCCTGCAGGCACAGGCAAGACTTTTTTAGCTGTAGTATACGCAGCCAAACAACTTCGTAAAGGTTCTGTAAAACGTATCGTGTTAACTAGACCTGCTGTTGAAGCTGGAGAGTCCCTTGGTTTCTTGCCAGGTGATTTAAAAGAAAAAGTAGACCCTTACTTAAGACCATTATATGATGGGTTATATACTGTTCTAGGTCGAGAACAAACAGAACGTTTCATTGAAAGAGGGATTATTGAAATTGCACCACTTGCATATATGCGTGGTCGAACTTTAGAGGATGCTTTCGTAATACTTGATGAAGCTCAGAATACGACACATGCACAGATGAAAATGTTTTTAACAAGATTAGGATTTGGTTCTAAAATGGTTGTAACCGGGGACCAAACTCAAATTGACTTGCCCAAAGGTGTTAAAAGTGGTCTGAAAGAAGCAGTTAACAGATTACGCAATGTAAAGGGGATTAGTATCTTAAAGCTAGATCAAAGTGATGTTGTTAGACATCCATTAGTAAGTAAAATCATTGAACAATATGAAGGAGAGAATTAAATGTTTACGATAGATTTTAGCGATCATACTGGATTAGTTAAAGATGATTGGTATAGACAAATTAAGGATTTACTTGAATTTGCTAAAAATGAAGAACATATTGAAGATGATGCTGAGCTGTCTGTGACATTTGTTGATAAAAAGGAAATTCAAGAAATTAATCGGACTTATCGTGACAAGGATAAAGTTACAGATGTTATTTCATTTGCTTTAGAAGAAGATGAGCCAGAAATTGATTTTAGTGATTTAGATATTCCACGTGTGCTTGGAGATATTATTATTTGCACGGATGTTGCTCAAGAACAAGCAGATAATTATGGACATACATTTGAACGAGAGTTAGGATTTTTAGCACTACACGGATTTTTACACCTATTAGGTTATGATCATATGACAGATGCAGATGAAAAAGAAATGTTTGGTCGACAGGATGCAATATTAAATGCATATGGCCTTACGCGAGACTAGCTATGAAAAGGTTCAGATATGCACTTGATGGACTAAAAATCTTAATTCAAAAAGACTATAAATTTTTATTACATGTGTTTGCTATGATTGTTGTAATAGTTTTTGGTTTCGTTTTTAATATTAATCAAATTGAGTGGCTATTTATACTTATCGCCATTACATTAGTTTTAACTGTAGAAGCATTAAATACAGCAATTGAATATGTTGTTGATTTAGTGACAGTTGAATATCATGAACTTGCAAAATATGCTAAAGATATAGCAGCATTTAGTGTTCTTATAGTTTCGATTTTAGCAGTAATCATTGGCCTAATTGTATTTGTACCACATTTTATAGCGTTATTTTAGGGAGGCATATATGAGTTATCAACCTCATTATTTTCAAGAAGTTAGAAAAGCACAACAAGAATCATATTCGCCATATAGCAATTTTAAAGTAGGGGCTTATTTAAAAGCGAAAGATGGTAGAACGTTTTATGGCACAAATGTAGAAAATGCATCATATCCATTATCAATTTGTGCAGAAAGAGCAAGTTTAGTATCGGCTATTTCACAAGGGTATCGACCAGGAGATTTTGAATCAATCACAGTGACTGTAGATGCTGATAAACCTTCATCACCATGTGGTGCATGCCGTCAAGTGTTAAAAGAATTATGCGATGATGATATGCCGGTATATATGACAAATCATAAAGGTGACATGGTAATGATGACAGTCGCAGAATTACTCCCATTTGGATTTTCAGGAAAGGATTTAAAATAAATGACAGAACATAAATCAGGATTTGTTTCAATTATAGGTAGACCAAATGTAGGGAAATCTACATTTATGAATAGAGTAATTGGACATAAAATTGCAATTATGTCTGATAAAGCACAGACAACAAGAAATAAAATTCAAGGTGTAATGACAAGAGATGATGCTCAAATTATTTTCATAGATACACCGGGAATTCATAAGCCTAAACATAAATTAGGTGATTATATGATGAAAGTTGCTAAAAATACTTTATCTGAAATAGATGCCATTATGTTTATGGTTAATGCTAATGAAGATATTGGGCGTGGCGATGAGTACATTATGGAAATGTTGAAAAATGTTAAGACACCGGTATTTTTAGTATTAAATAAAATTGATTTAGTACATCCAGATGAGCTTATGCCTAAAATTGAACAATATCAAACATATATGAATTTTACAGAAATTGTACCTATTTCTGCATTGGAAGGTTTAAATGTAGATCATTTTATCGATGTATTGAAAACGTATTTACCAGAAGGTCCAAAATATTATCCTGATGATCAAATTTCAGACCATCCAGAGCAATTTGTTGTAGGTGAAATTATTCGTGAAAAAATACTGCATTTAACAAGTGAAGAAATACCTCATGCAATTGGTGTAAATGTAGATCGAATGGTTAAAGAGAGTGAAGACCGCGTACATATCGAAGCGACAATTTATGTTGAAAGAGATTCTCAAAAAGGTATAGTCATTGGTAAAGGCGGTAAAAAGTTAAAAGAAGTTGGAAAACGAGCAAGACGTGATATTGAAATGCTACTTGGTTCAAAAGTATATTTAGAGCTTTGGGTAAAAGTCCAAAGAGATTGGCGAAATAAAGTGAATTTTATACGTCAAATTGGATATGTTGAAGATCAAGATTAATCTTAAAAGTGGTGAAGATAATTGTTAATGCGCCAAAAAGGGATTATTATCAAAGCAGTCGATTATGGAGAATCTGATAAAATCATAACGATTTTAAATGAACATGGGGCTAAAGTACCACTAATGGCAAGACGAGCTAAAAAGGTCAAAACTGGTTTACAAGCTCAAACACAAATGTTTGTATATGGTTTATTTATTTATAATCAATGGCGAGGTATGGGAACATTGAATTCTGTTGATGTAATTAGTCAGCATTATAAATTACAAATGGACCTTTATGTGAGTAGTTATGCATCTTTAGCAGCTGAAACAATTGATCGATCTATGGATGAAGGCGACATAGCACCATATAATTATCAATTACTACAATTTGTACTTTCTAAAATAGACGAAGGTACATCTGCTCAGTTAATGTCCGTAATTGTAATGTTAAAATGTATGAATCGTTTTGGATTCACAGCATCTTTTGACCATTGTGTTGTAAGTGGTAATTTAACACAAGCTGATTTAGTTGGTTATAGTTTTAAATTTGATGGTGCTATTTCTAAGCAAGAAGCTTTCAAAGATCCGCATGCTGTTATTTTATCGAATAAAACGTTATATCTTTTAGATGTATTGCAAAAACTACCAATAGATAAAATGAATGCATTAAATATACATCAAGATATTATAGACGAAATGTCAGACTTAATATTAATGCTTTATCGAGAATATGCTGGTCTGTTTTTTAAAAGTCAGAAATTAATTAACCAATTAAAAAGATTAGAACAATAATTAAAAATGTAAAAGGTATTTAAGTAGACACGTAAGCTGTGTTTGTTTAAATACCTTTTTAAATATGAAAATATAAAAATGAAGCTGAATCCAATTTGAACACAGCTTCATCTTATTATTTATTTACTTATTAGAATTTAGTTTTCTCTGTTAAGAATGCTTCTAACTCTGAGATTGGCATACGAACTTGTTCCATAGAGTCTCTGTCACGTACTGTAACTTGGTTATCTTCTAATGAATCAAAGTCAAATGTTACACAATAAGGTGTACCAATTTCATCTTGACGACGGTATCTTTTACCGATTGATTGTGATTCATCGAAGTCAATTGAGAATTTAGAACTTAATTGTTCGAAAATTTTAATCGCTTCACCAGATAATTTTTTACTTAATGGTAAAATAGCTGCTTTATATGGTGCTAATGCAGGGTGGAAGTGTAGAACTGTACGAGCATCTTTACTACCTTCAACGCCTTCTTCATCATATGCATCACATAAGAATGCTAAAGTAACACGATCTGCACCAAGAGATGGTTCGATACAATAAGGAATATACTTTTCATTTGTTTCAGGATCATGATATCTGAAATCTTCACCAGAGTGTTCGGCATGTTTACGTAAGTCGAAGTCAGTACGACTAGCAATACCCCATAGTTCGCCCCAACCGAATGGGAATTTATATTCAATATCAGTTGTAGCATTTGAATAATGTGAAAGTTCATCTTCGTCATGATCACGTAAACGCATATTTTCAGTGCTCATATTGAGGCTAGTTAACCATTCGCTTGCAAATGTTTTCCAGTAATTTTGCCATTCAATTTCTTCTCCAGGTTTACAGAAGAATTCAAGTTCCATTTGTTCGAATTCTCTAGTTCTAAAAATGAAGTTACCTGGAGTGATTTCATTACGGAATGATTTACCAATTTGACCGATACCAAACGGTAATTTTTTACGCATTGAACGTTGCACGTTTTTATAGTTTACAAAAATACCTTGTGCTGTTTCAGGACGTAAGAAAATTTCATTTGTAGAGTCTTCAGTAACACCTTGAAATGTTTTAAACATTAAATTGAATTGACGAATTTCAGTCCAGTTAGCAGTTTTACTTACAGGACAAACAATACCTTCATCATCAATAATCTTTTTCATTTGTTCAAAGCTTAAACCATCTGCAATAAAGTTTTCATCGCCTTTAACATCTTGCATGTAATCTTCAATTAATTTATCTGCACGATAACGAATTTTACTGTCTTTATTATCAATCATAGGGTCGTTAAAGTTGTTTAAGTGACCAGATGCTTCCCATACTTTTGGATTCATTAAAATTGCAGCATCGATACCAACGTTAAAAGGTGATTGAGTGATAAATTTTTGCCACCATGCTTTTTTTACATTGTTTTTTAATTCAACACCTAGTGGACCGTAATCCCAAGTGTTTGATAAACCACCGTAAATATCACTACCAGGGAACACAAAACCTCTGTGTTTTGCTAATGAAACGATTGTATCCATATCTTTTGCCATAATTACCTCTCCTCATACATGAAAACGCCCCATGGAAAATAACAGCGTAAAATTTACGCTTTACTTCCATGGGACGAGTTAATATTTTAAATTGTATTAAATACAAAATAATTTACGTAGTTAACCCGCGGTTCCACCCAAATTAGTGTAGTCACTCGCTTTGAATTTAAAATGATTATTGCGCCAAATTTCAGTGTTAAGCTTACACTATCCTTAACTCGCTGTACGTTTATTCTAATTGATAGATTATTTAAAGGCAAGTAAAATTAATGTGTTTGTGACATCAAAGAAATATAGGTATAATAATATATGAATAAAAAAGGGGTGAAGACCTATAGAACTCAGTCAAAGACAAGAACGAATTATCGAAATTGTTAAAACTAAAGGACCTATTACTGGCGAACAAATAGCAGACAAGTTAAATTTAACAAGAGCAACACTTAGACCAGATTTAGCCATACTAACAATGTCAGGTTTTTTAGAAGCGCGTCCCCGAGTTGGATATTATTATTCAGGCAAATCCAAAGACAAATTTTTTAATGATAAGTTAAGACAATACGAAGTTAAAGACTATATGTCTCAACCAGTTGTTCTTAGAGAGAATACAACAGTATATGATGCTATTTGCACAATTTTTTTAGAAGATGTTAGTACATTATTTATTATTAATGAAGAAAATGATTTTGTTGGCGTTTGTTCTAGAAAAGATTTATTAAGAGCATCAATGATAGGTGCAGATATTCATACAGTACCAATCAGTGTTAATATGACTCGTATGCCAAATGTAACTTATTTGGAAGAAAGTGAATTAGTCATATATGCCGCTGACCAAATGATTGAAAAAGAGATAGATTCTATCCCGATTGTTAGAAAAAAGGACAATCATAAATTTGAAGTCATTGGAAGAATTTCAAAAACAACAATAGCTAAATTATTAGTAGCATTATATAAAGAATAGGTGAGAAATTTTGGAAAATATTAAAATTATAGTAGCCTCTGACTCTATTGGAGAAACAGCAGAATTAGTTGCAAGAGCCGGCATTTCACAGTTTAACCCTAAACAATGTAAAAATGAATTATTAAGGTATCCTTATATAGAATCATTTGAAGATGTTGATGAAGTGATTCAAGTTGCTAGAGACACGAATGCCATTATTGTATACACGCTTATCAAACCAGAAATGAAACAATATATGAGTGATAAAGTGGCAGAATATCAATTGAAATCTGTTGATATCATGGGTCCACTAATGGATTTATTATCAGAGTCAGTTGAGGAAGAACCATATAATGAACCTGGTATTGTTCATCGATTAGATGATGCATACTTTAAGAAAATAGATGCTATAGAATTTGCAGTTAAATATGATGATGGTAAAGATCCTAAAGGTTTACCAAAAGCAGATATTGTATTACTTGGTATTTCTAGAACATCGAAGACACCATTATCTCAATATTTAGCACATAAAAGTTACAAAGTAATGAATGTTCCAATCGTTCCCGAAGTAACACCACCCGATGGATTGTATGATATTGATCCGAAAAAGTGTATTGCTCTAAAAATTAGTGAAGAAAAATTAAATAGAATTCGAAAAGAACGTTTAAAACAATTAGGGTTAGGTGATACTGCTAGGTATGCGACTGAAGCACGTATACAAGAAGAGTTGGATTACTTCGAAGAAATTGTAAATGAAATCGGGTGCCCAGTTATAGACGTTTCACAAAAAGCAATTGAAGAAACAGCAAATGACATTATTCATTATATTGAACAAAATAAATCGAAATGATTTCATTTTTTGCGTAAATTAGGTATAATAGTATAACTAATGCTTAATAGGTGATTCAATTTGCGAATAGATCAATCGATCATTAATGAAATAAAAGATAAAACTGACATTTTAGACTTAGTAAGTGAATATGTAAAATTAGAAAAGAGAGGACGCAATTATATAGGTTTGTGTCCTTTTCATGATGAAAAGACGCCCTCATTTACAGTATCCGAAGATAAACAAATATGTCATTGCTTTGGTTGTAAAAAAGGTGGCAATGTTTTTCAATTTACTCAAGAAATAAAAGATATATCATTTGTTGAAGCGGTTAAAGAGTTAGGGGATAGAGTTAACGTATCAGTTGACATAGAGACGACTCAAACTAACTCCAACATACAAATTGCTTCTGAAGATTTACAAATGATAGAAATGCATGAATTGATTCAAGAATTTTATTATTACGCATTAACGAAAACAGTAGAAGGCGAGCAAGCTTTAGCATATTTACAAGAACGAGGATTTACTGATGCGCTCATAAAAGAGCGGGGTATTGGTTTTGCACCTGATAGCTCACATTTTTGTCATGATTTCCTTCAAAAAAAGGGATATGACATTGAATTGGCATATGAAGCAGGTTTGCTATCTCGTAATGAAGAGAATTTTAGTTATTATGATAGGTTTAGAAACCGAATAATGTTCCCGTTGAAGAATGCACAAGGAAGAATTGTTGGATATTCAGGCAGAACTTATACTGGACAAGAGCCTAAGTATTTAAATAGTCCAGAAACACCTATTTTCCAAAAAAGAAAGTTGCTATATAACTTAGATAAAGCACGTAAAACAATTCGAAAGACAGACGAAATT
>NZ_PPQS01000039.1:24653-74205 GCF_002902405.1 Staphylococcus schweitzeri | reverse complement strand
GTTTTATTAGAAGGGTTTATGGATGTTATAAAATCTGATACAGCAGGTTTGAAAAATGTTGTTGCGACGATGGGAACTCAATTGTCAGATGACCACATAACATTTATACGTAAATTGACTTCAAATATAACGTTAATGTTTGACGGTGATTTTGCAGGTAGTGAAGCGACACTTAAAACAGGACAACATTTGTTACAACAGGGGTTAAATGTTTTTGTAATTCAGTTGCCTTCAGGAATGGATCCGGACGAATATATTGGGAAATATGGTGACGAAGCTTTCAACACTTTTGTTAAAAATGATAAAAAATCATTTGCACATTATAAAGTAGGAATATTGAAAGATGAAATTGCACATAATGACCTTTCATATGAACGTTATTTAAAAGAAATAAGTCACGATATTTCACTTATGAAATCTTCAATTTTACAACAAAAAGCATTAAATGATGTTGCACCATACTTCAATATTAATCCTGAACAATTAGCAAATGAAATTCAATTTAACCAATCACCTGCAAATTATTTTCCAGAAGATGATTATGGTGGTTATATAGAACCCGAACCGCTTGGTATAGCCCAATTTGATAATTTAAATCGGCATGAAAAAGCAGAACGTGCTTTTCTCAAACATTTAATGCGCGATAAAGATACTTTTTTAAATTATTATCAAAGTGTTGATAAAGACAACTTTACGAATCAGCACTTTAAATACGTATTTAATATTTTGCATGATTTTTATGCAGAAAATGACCAATATAATATTAGCGATGCAGTACAATATGTAGATTCTAATGAGCTCAGGGAAACACTTATAAGCTTGGAACAATATAGTTTAAATGATGAACCGTATGAACATGAAATTGATGATTACGTCAATGTAATAAATGAAAACGGTCAAGAGACGGTTGAATCACTAAATCATAAATTAAGGGAAGCAACTAGAATAGGTGATATTGAATTACAAAAATACTACCTGCAACAAATAGTTGCTAAAAATAAAGAACGAATGTAATGTATTTTAAGTTGGTAAGTTGAAACATGATTATGTCAAAATGTATAAGGGTAAATAATAGTTACCTTATTGAAACAACAAAATTGAAAAATTATTATAAGGATTAGTTCCAAATTGTAAAATAAAATTAAAAATATGGATGAATTAATTAAGAATTTGGTTTAAAATAGCAATATTGAATAAATTTCGAATGTTCATATTTAAAATCGGGAGGCCGTTTCATGTCTGATAACACAGTTAAAATTAAAAAACAAACAATTGATCCGACATTAACTTTAGAAGATGTTAAGAAGCAATTAATTGAAAAAGGTAAAAAAGAGGGTCATTTAAGCCATGAAGAAATTGCTGAAAAGCTTCAGAATTTCGATATAGACTCAGATCAAATGGATGATTTCTTTGATCAATTAAATGATAATGATATTTCATTAGTGAATGAAAAAGATAGTTCAGATACTGACGAGAAACTTAATCCAAGTGATCTTAGTGCTCCTCCAGGTGTTAAAATAAATGACCCAGTTCGTATGTATCTTAAAGAAATTGGTCGTGTAAATTTATTAAGTGCACAAGAAGAAATTGAATTAGCTAAGCGTATTGAACAAGGTGACGAAGTAGCAAAATCACGACTTGCAGAAGCTAACTTAAGATTAGTTGTAAGTATTGCTAAAAGATATGTAGGTCGAGGTATGTTATTCCTTGATTTAATTCAAGAAGGGAATATGGGTCTTATTAAAGCGGTTGAAAAATTTGACTTTAATAAAGGTTTTAAGTTCTCAACTTATGCGACATGGTGGATTCGACAAGCTATCACTCGCGCAATTGCTGACCAAGCACGTACAATTCGTATCCCAGTTCACATGGTCGAAACAATTAACAAATTAATACGTGTGCAACGTCAACTTTTACAAGATTTAGGTCGAGATCCAGCACCTGAAGAAATTGGTGAAGAAATGGACTTACCAGCTGAAAAAGTTCGTGAAATTTTAAAAATTGCACAAGAGCCAGTTTCTCTAGAAACACCAATTGGTGAGGAAGATGACAGTCATTTAGGTGACTTTATTGAAGACCAGGAAGCGCAAAGTCCATCAGACCATGCGGCGTATGAATTGTTGAAAGAACAATTAGAAGATGTGCTTGATACATTAACAGATAGAGAAGAAAATGTATTACGTCTAAGATTTGGTCTAGATGATGGTAGAACAAGAACACTTGAAGAAGTAGGTAAAGTTTTCGGTGTAACACGTGAACGTATCCGTCAAATTGAAGCAAAAGCACTTAGAAAATTAAGACATCCAAGTCGTAGTAAACGATTGAAAGACTTTATGGATTAATTTATAGCAATTTGATATTTAATACAAGGACATGAATTAGTGCTTAAAAACTTTAATTAATATTTATCATAAGTGAGGTTGGTACATTGAATAATGTGCAACCTCATTTTTACATAAAGGAGATTACAATGATTTCGTTAAATGAGCGATTGACGACAGTAAGTAAATTTTTAAAACAAGGTACAATTGTTGATATAGGTTCTGATCATGCATATTTACCGATTTTTGCAATTCAAAATCGTTTATGTGAGAGTGGTGTTGCTGGAGAAGTAATCAAGGGACCTTTTCAAGCAGCAGTTAAAAATGTAGCTGCAAATCAACTAGCTAATAAAATCGATGTTCGTTTAGGTGATGGACTAAGTGTCATTCACTCTGAAGATATAGTTGATAATATAACAATTTGTGGAATGGGTGGCCCACTAATTGCTAAAATATTAACAGAGGGTCAACAAAAATTAATTCAACATCCAAGATTGATTTTACAAAGTAATATTCAAACTGAAAATTTACGAAATACATTACAACAATTGAAATATGAAATTATTGATGAAATAATTATGGAAGAAAAAGGGCATGTTTATGAAATTATTGTATCTGAATATAATGAACAACTAAAAGATTTATCGACAAATGAATTAAAATTTGGGCCTAAGTTACTAGTTGAAAAAAATGAGTGTTTTATAAAAAAATGGCAAAGAGAGCTAGAGGCATTATATCAAATTAAATCAAAATTAAATAAAGAGCAACATCATGCACGATTAGCTCAAATTACTGAAGAAATTGCAGTAATTGAAAGGGTGTTATAGTAATGAAAATAGCTGATTTAATGACATTATTAGATAAGCATGTTCCATTCGAAACTGCTGAATCTTGGGATAATGTAGGATTGTTAATTGGAGATAGTGACGCTGAAGTTACAGGCATTTTGACTGCACTAGATTGTACGTTAGAAGTTGTAAATGAATCAATAGATAAGGGTTATAATACGATTATTAGTCATCATCCTTTAATATTTAAGGGCCTAACAACGTTAAAAGCTGAAGGATATGGTTTAATAATTAGAAAATTAATCCAACATGATATTAATTTAATTGCGATGCACACAAACTTGGATGTTAATCCAAATGGTGTCAATGTTATGTTAGCAAAAGCAATAGGGTTAAAACATATTTCTGTGATCAATAACCAACAAGAAAATTACTATAAAGTTCAAACGTATATTCCTAAGGAAAGTGTGCGGAATTTTAAAAATAAATTAAGTGAAAATGGTTTAGCTCAAGAAGGAAATTACGAATACTGTTTTTTCGAAAGTGAAGGACAAGGTCAATTTAAACCTGTTGGTGGGGCAAATCCAACAATAGGTAAAATAAACAATATTGAATATGTGGATGAAATTAAAGTTGAATTTATGATATCAGCAAATCAAAAGCTACTGACTGAAAATTTGATAAAGCAACATCATCCATACGAAACGCCGGTTTATGATTTTATAGAAATGACAAAATCATCACAGTTTGGCTTAGGTGTTATTGCAGAATTAGAAAATGAAATGACAATCGCAAATTTTGCTGCTGAAGTTAAGTTGAAATTGAACATCCCGAGTGTGCGCTTTGTAGGTCGACCTAATCAAAAAGTTAAACGTATTGCAATGATTGGTGGGTCTGGTATAGGATATGAATATCAAGCAGCTCAACAAGGAGCAGATATTTTTGTCACTGGTGATATTAAACATCATGATGCTTTGGATGCGAAGACTCAAGGAGTCAACTTATTAGATATTAATCATTATAGTGAGTATGTTATGAAAGAAGGTTTAAAAGTATTACTTCTCAAATGGCTGCCTACTATTAATGTAGATATAAATGTTGAAACATCAACAATTAATACAGATCCATTTCAATATATTTAAGCTAAAATCTCGGAATTTCTAAATTTTGAAATTTCGAGGTTTTAATATTTTTATTTAAAATAGCACATTTATACTTTATAATAGTAAAGATGAACATATAAGGAGGCCAAATCATGGCAAAACATCCATTTGAACAATTTAATCTAGAACCTAGTTTAATTGACGCTGTGAAAGACCTTAATTTTGAAAAGCCAACTGAAATTCAGAATCGAATTATTCCAAGAATATTAAAGAGAACTAATTTAATTGGTCAATCTCAAACAGGTACAGGAAAATCTCATGCATTTTTATTACCATTAATGCAGTTAATTGATAGCGAAATTAAAGAACCACAAGCAATCGTAGTTGCACCAACAAGAGAACTCGCACAACAATTACACGATGCTGCGAATCATTTAAGTCAATTTAAAAGTGATGTATCAGTAAAATTATTCATTGGTGGTACAGATATAGAAAAAGATAAACAACGTTGTAGCACACAACCACAATTAATTATTGGTACACCAACAAGAATTAATGACTTAGCAAAAACGGGACATTTACATGTTCACTTAGCATCATATTTAATAATTGATGAAGCTGATCTTATGATCGACTTAGGATTAATAGAAGATGTAGACTATATTGCTTCAAGACTTGAAGATAATGCGAATATCGCAGTGTTTAGTGCGACAATTCCGCAACAATTACAACCATTTTTAAATAAATATTTAAGTCATCCTGAATTTGTAGCTGTTGACAGTAAAAAGCAAAATAAAAAAAACATTGAATTCTTTTTAATTCCAACAAAGGGTGCTGCAAAAGTTGAAAAAACTTTAAATTTAATTGATATATTAAATTCATACTTATGTATTATTTTCTGTAATAGCAGAGATAATGCTAATGATTTAGCGCGTTCTTTAAATGAAGCAGGTATTAAAGTTGGAATGATTCACGGTGGTTTGACACCACGTGAGCGTAAACAGCAAATGAAACGTATTCGTAATTTAGAATTCCAATATGTTATTGCGAGTGATTTAGCATCAAGAGGTATTGATATTGAAGGTGTTAGTCATGTAATTAATTTCGACGTGCCAAATGATATTGATTTCTTTACGCATAGAGTTGGTAGAACAGGTCGTGGTAACTATAAAGGTGTAGCAATCACGCTATATAGTCCAGACGAAGAGCCAAATATTTCATTAATAGAAGACCGTGGTTTTGTTTTCAATACTGTTGATATCAAAGATGGTGAGTTAAAAGAAACTAAAGCACATAATCAGCGTCAAGCTAGAATGCGTAAAGATGACCATTTAACAAATCAAGTAAAAAATAAAGTAAGAAGTAAAATTAAAAATAAAGTTAAACCGGGATATAAAAAGAAATTTAAGCAAGAAGTTGAAAAAATGAAGCGTCAAGAACGTAAACAATTTAGTAAACAACAGAGTAGACAAAAGCGTAAACAAAACAAAAAAGGTTAGGTGTATTTAATGTTAATAGGATCACATGTTTCAATGAGTGGGAAAAAGATGTTAGAAGGTTCTGCATTAGAAGCGCATGATTATGGGGAAACAACATTTATGATATATACAGGTGCGCCACAAAATACGCGCCGTAAGAGCATTGAAGATTTAAATATTACTAAAGGTCATGAAGTAATGGAAAAATATGGCTTGTCTAATATTGTTGTTCATGCACCTTACATTATTAATATTGCAAATACAACTAAACCAGAAACATTTAATCTTGGTGTAGATTTCTTACAACAAGAAATTGAAAGAACACAAGCTATAGGTGCAAAAGATATTGTGTTACATCCAGGTGCACACGTTGGTGCTGGTGTTGATGCTGGAATTACCAAAATAATCGAAGGATTAAATGAAGTATTAACAAATGACAATAACGTTCGTATCGCACTTGAAACAATGGCAGGTAAAGGGACAGAGATAGGTCGTTCATTTGAAGAATTAGCACGAATCATTGATGGTGTACATAACAACGAACGATTATCAGTATGTTTTGATACATGTCATACACATGATGCTGGATATAATGTCAAAGAAGATTTTGATGGGGTATTAAACGAATTTGATAAAATTATTGGTGTAGATAGAATTAAAGTTGTACACGTAAATGATTCTAAAAATGAGCGTGGTGCTCAAAAAGACCGACATGAAAATATTGGTTTCGGATATATTGGTTTTGATGCATTAAATTATATCGTCCATCATGATAGTTTTAAAGACATACCAAAAATCTTAGAAACACCTTATGTTGGTGAAGATAAAAAAAATAAAAAACCACCTTATAAATTAGAAATTGAAATGTTAAAACAACAACAATTTGATCCAGAACTTAAAAATAAAGTAATGGAACAATAAATTGATAATGCTCCTTTCAAGTGGATTGTAAACTATAACTTGAAAGGGGCATGTCTCTTTATTATGTATAAATACCAGTCGGAAACATTACTGTTTACATATGTTACTATGAGTTGTATAGTTAAATGCGAGGTGAGAATACGATGACACCAGTCTTTGAATTGAAAAATGTCAATTATAATTACGATCATAAAAAGGTGTTAGAAAATATTAACATCAAAATAAATAAAGGTGAATTTTTAGCAATAGTTGGGCCTAATGGTGCTGGTAAATCAACTTTACTTAAATTGATATTAGGTTTGCTACCTCTACAAAATGGCGAAATAATTGTGGAAGGTGAAAATTTCAAAAATAAAAAAACATCTATTAAATTAAGTTATGTTTCACAAAAAGCAAATGCATTTAATTCTGGTTTTCCAGGTAGTGTTAAAGAAGTTGTTTTAAGTGGTTTAACTAAAACCAAAAGACTGTTTCAAACATTTAATAACGATGATAATGAAAAAGTAATAAAAGTACTTGAGAGGCTGAACATAGATGATTTGATTCATAAAAACATAGCAGAATTATCTGGAGGGCAGCAACAACGTGTGATGATTGCACGTGCATTAATTTCTGAGCCCTCGGTACTAGTTTTAGATGAACCAACGAATGGTATTGATGCAAAACATGTAAATGAATTTTATAATACGTTAGATCAATTAAAACAAGAAGGAATTACTATTATTTTAGTTACACATGATATTGGAGTGGTAGCAGATACAGCAACAGAAGTTGCATGTTTAAACAAGCATTTACATTTTCATGGTACAACAGATGAATTTAAATCACTTGATGAAGTAGAAATTTCAAAAATTTATGGACATCCTGTACGTTTTGTTGATCATCAACATAATCGAGAATGTTGTAATTAATAAATTATGATTTTAATTAAAATGGAAAGGCGTGTCAAAATTGATAGATGCATTACTAAATTTTGATTTTATGAGGTACTCTTTAATAAGTGGTATCTTAATAGGTTTTATTGCGCCTTTAATTGGTGCTTTTATTGTTGTAAGACGACTTTCACTTATTGCTGATGCATTAAGCCATGTAACATTAGGTGGTATTTCATTTGGTATGTTTTTATTAACTGTAATGCCGACACTTGTTTTTATTAATCCGATGTGGTTTGGTATATTATTTGCAATTGTTGGGGCATTGTTAATTGAAAAATTAAGAACGTCATACTCAGCATACCAAGAAATAGCAATTCCAATTATTATGAGTGCTGGTATTGCATTAAGTGCAATTTTTATATCATTAGCTGATGGATTTAATCAAGAAATTGTAGGGTTGTTGTTTGGTTCTATTAGTGCAGTGAATATAAGTGATTTAACAACGATTATCACCATTGCAATTATCGTTGTTCTGTTTATCATTCTGTTCTACAAAGAACTGTTTATATTGTCATTTGATGAAGAGTACAGTAAAGTCATCGGTATTCCAAAATGGATTCAATTTTTATTTATTGTAATCGTAGCAATGGTTATTTCAGCCTCAATGCGCGTAGTAGGGATATTATTAGTTAGTGCGTTAATCACATTGCCAATTGCTATTAGTATGAGATTAACTAAAAGTTTTAAACAATTGATATTACTGAGTGTTTTTTTAGGAGAATTATCAGTTATTTTAGGTTTAGTCCTAGCGTTTTATATGGATATCTCTCCGGGTGGGGTAATTGTAGTATTACTTGTCATTATACTCATGATTACAATGGCTTATCAGAAAATGCGAATGAAGTTTAAAAAGGGAGCTAATATCAATGAATACAAATGATGCTATTAAAATATTAAAAAAGAACGGTTTAAAATATACAGATAAACGTAAAGATATGTTAGATATTTTCGTTGAAGAAGATAAATATATTAATGCTAAGTATATACAACAAGTTATGGATGAAAATTATCCAGGTATTTCATTTGATACGATTTACAGAAATCTACATTTGTTTAAAGATTTAGGGATAATCGAAAATACAGAACTTGATGGTGAAATGAAATTTAGAATTGCGTGTACAAAACACCACCATCATCATTTTATTTGTGAAAAATGTGGAGATACAAAAGTGATAGATTATTGTCCTATTGACCAAATAAAATTATCACTACCAGGTGTTAATATTCACAAACATAAACTTGAAGTTTATGGTATATGTGAAACTTGCCAAGATTAATATTAAAAATGAGATTTATGTACATTTGGTCAGATAAATGCATAAATCTCATTTTTTATTTTTATTGGAAAAGGTATAGATATTTTAAAATCATACTCCGTTCGTATGATTTATAGTAATTACGTTAACTTTTTTGAAGTAAAATGTTTAATTATTTTTGTTTTGAGTTATATTAAATAAGTAGACAAAATAGCAAGTGGACAAATATAAGCAAATTCTTTGTTGTAGCACGTTCTGCTTGTTATTATTTACTTACAGACATTTTAGGAGGATGATTATTTATGGCTTTTGAATTACCAAAATTACCATACGCATTTGATGCATTAGAACCACATTTTGACAAAGAAACTATGGAAATTCACCATGACAGACATCATAACACTTATGTTACGAAATTAAATGCAGCAGTCGAAGGTACAGATTTAGAATCTAAATCTATCGAAGAAATCGTTGCTAATTTAGACAGTGTACCAGCTAATATTCAAACAGCTGTACGTAACAACGGTGGTGGACATTTAAACCATTCATTATTCTGGGAATTACTATCACCAAACTCAGAAGAAAAAGGTACTGTAGTAGAAAAAATTAAAGAACAATGGGGTTCTTTAGATGAATTTAAAAAAGAATTTGCTGACAAAGCAGCTGCACGCTTTGGCTCAGGTTGGGCTTGGTTAGTAGTTAACAATGGCCAGTTAGAAATCGTTACTACACCAAACCAAGATAACCCATTAACAGAAGGTAAAACACCGATTTTAGGTTTAGACGTATGGGAACACGCTTATTACCTAAAATATCAAAACAAACGTCCTGATTATATTGGTGCATTTTGGAATGTTGTTAACTGGGAAAAAGTTGACGAATTATACAATGCTGCAAAATAATTAGTAATAACTCCTTCGGTCTCTTGAATGAGACCGTTATTTTTTTGTCAAAAAGATAGAAATAATTTTGAAATTCATATATCATTTAAAGTGAAAGACTTTGAATAGAGGTAGGTAGTTTTGTTAAAAAGGCTAAAAGAAAAATCAAATGATGAAATCGTTCAAAATACAATTAATAAAAGAATCAATTTTATATTTGGTGTGATTGTATTTATTTTTGCAGTACTCGTACTACGCTTAGGTTATTTACAAATTGCACAAGGTACTCATTATAAACAAATCATTAAAAATGATGAAAATATTACTGTAAATGAGTCTGTGCCAAGAGGTCGTATTTTAGATAGAAACGGGAAAGTTTTAGTAGATAATGCGTCAAAAATGGCTATTACATATACTCGCGGTCGTAAAACAACGCAATCAGAAATGTTAGACACGGCCGAAAAGTTATCAAAGCTTATTAAGATGGACACAAAGAAAATTACAGAAAGAGATAAAAAAGACTTTTGGATTCAATTACATCCTAAAAAAGCTAAGTCACTGATGGCAAAAGAACAATCAATGCTAGTAGATGGTAGTATTAAGCAAGACCAATATGATAAACAACTTTTGTCAAAAATTGGAAAATCACAACTTAATGAACTGTCTTCTAAGGATTTACAAGTGTTAGCAATTTATCGTGAGATGAATGCAGGAACTGTATTAGATCCACAAATGATAAAAAATGAAGATGTTAGTGAAAAAGAATATGCGGCGGTTTCACAACAACTTTCAAAGTTACCAGGAGTAAACACTGCAATGGATTGGGATAGAAAGTATCCATATGGAGATACATTAAGAGGTATATTTGGGGATGTTTCTACACCATCAGAAGGTATTCCAAAAGAATTAACGGAACAATATTTATCTAAAGGCTATTCTCGAAATGATCGTGTTGGAAAATCATATTTAGAATATCAGTATGAAGATGTGTTACGTGGTAAGAAAAAAGAGATGAAATATACAACAGATAAATCTGGCAAAGTGACATCATCTGAAGTGGTAAATCCAGGTGCTCGTGGGCAAGACTTAAAACTAACAATAGATATTGATTTACAAAAAGAGGTAGAAGCACTACTCGACAAGCAAATTAAGAAGCTGCGAAGTCAAGGTGCTAAAGATATGGATAATGCTATGATAGTTGTTCAGAATCCTAAAAATGGGGATATACTTGCTTTAGCAGGAAAACAAATTAACAAAAATGGTAAAATGACTGATTATGATATTGGTACATTTACATCACAATTTGCAGTTGGTTCATCAGTAAAGGGTGGCACATTACTAGCTGGTTATCAAAATAAGGCGATTAAAGTTGGAGAGACAATGGTCGATGAACCTTTACATTTCCAAGGTGGTTTGACTAAACGATCTTACTTTAATAAAAACGGTCATGTTTCAATTAATGATAAACAAGCATTAATGCATTCATCTAACGTATATATGTTTAAAACAGCTCTGAAGTTAGCTGGTGATCCATATTATTCTGGCATGCCTTTACCTTCAGATATAAGTTCTCCTGCACAGAAATTAAGAAAAGGACTTAATCAAGTTGGTTTAGGTGTAAAAACAGGCATCGATTTACCAAATGAGACACGCGGTCAAATTGAGCCATTAACTAATAATCCAGGTAATTATCTTGATTTATCAATTGGTCAGTATGATACTTATACACCATTACAGTTGGCGCAATATATTTCGACGATTGCAAATGATGGATATCGAATTCAACCGCATATCGGTTTAACAATTCATGAATCGACTAATAAAGATGAAGTTGGTCCACTTAAAAAGAAAATCACTGGAACTGTATTGAATAAAGTTAATAATACTGAAAAAGAAATCAAACAAGTTCAAGAAGGTTTTAAAATGGCGTTTAATGAAAAAGATGGTACAGGTTATGTAAGTTTTAAAGATACTGTTGTACCATCTGCTGGTAAAACTGGTACGGCTGAGGTATTCCAAAATGGCGAACCTAGAGTTAACTCAACATATATTGGATATGCTCCGATTGATGATCCGAAACTAGCATTTTCAATTGTCTATACAAATCAACCAGTACCACCACCATGGTTAACTGGTGGAGACCTAGGTAGAGATGTCATTAATTATTATTTCAAACAACTAGGTAAAGATGATAAAGACAAAGATAAATAAAGTTTAATGTCTACTAGAAGCATATGGTTGTAAAATTTTAACTTTGCAAATAATATAGATGTTGGTATAATAATAAAGTCGTATTTAGAAATGATAAGGAGGAAGAACCATGCGCGTAAACGTAACATTAGCTTGTACGGAATGTGGTGACAGAAACTACATTACAACTAAAAATAAAAGAAATAATCCAGAACGTGTTGAAATGAAAAAATTCTGTTCACGTGAAAACAAACAAACTTTACACCGTGAAACTAAATAATCATTGAAATTTAAATAACAATAAAAAGGTGAAATCTCAATTAAACGAGATTTCACCTTTTTATTTGTATTTTGTGACAAGGTACTAGATTATTTAAATGAATTATCGCATAAATCAATAGGGCAACTTAATGACATGAATAGCTATAAACGATATAATAGTATTGAATAAAGTGGGTGATAATGTGACTAAAAAAGAGATTAGACAAACAATTTTACATAAAATGAAAAACTTTAATAAAAGTGAAAAGCAAAAGGCTGACAAATGGCTAGCTAATAAATTTTTTGAAACTAGTGAATATAAAGAGGCAATTACAATTGCATTGTTTCTTTCATTCAAACATGAGGTAGATACTTTTTCAATCATTTCACATGCATTGAATCAACGTAAACGAGTTTTTGTACCAGAAATGGATTATTTAAATCGTCAAATGACTTTTAAAGAAATATTTAATCTAGACGACATTGAAGTTGATAACAAGGGGATTTATTTTTCGACTTCAGAAGGTGAAATTACAAACGCTTTGGATTTAGTTGTTGTGCCAGGTGTTGGTTTTCAAAATGATGGATATAGAATAGGATACGGCGGTGGCTATTATGATAAATTTTTAGCCGAATACCGGACGAAGACAATCAGCTTACTATACGATTTTCAATTAACATCTTTTGAATCAGAATCATTTGATCAAGCAGTCGATAAACTGATTATATATAAATCAGCATAGTGGAGGACTAAATGAACATAGACAAACAATTTTGGAAAACAATTTATTATTGGATTAGGTATTTAAATTTCGATATTGTCAGTAGGGAGAAAGATGACCAAGAAATATGGTTGGCACATAAAAGAAAAAAACAAGTTGCTATTTTTAAGAAACACATTAATTCTACACAGGAAATGCGCTTCGATAAAGCAAAAGTTCTAGATCATAAAACTGAAATCGCTGAATTTATATCTTTTGAACCACAAAGCTTTGAATTTTATTATTTTACAGAAGCGTCATTTTCAGAAGAACAATTAAATGAATTTGCACCGATTAAAATTAAATTTAATATTATAAGAACCACAAAAGATTTAATTAAGCAAATGCCGAATTTTATTTTGGCTAAGATGATTTCTGAAGATAATGATAAAAAAACATTTATGTTTTATAAACGTAAAGTATTAACTGATAATTTTTTAGATAAGTATATGCAGAAATTTTCACCGGCAACGTACATGTTAATATTTATTAATGTCTTAATATGGCTATGTATGATTTTATATTTAAATAATTTTTCTGATGTAAAACTTCTAGATGTTGGCGGACTTGTGCATTTTAATGTCATACATGGTGAATGGTATAGAATTATCACATCTATGTTTTTACATTTTAGTTTCGAACATATACTTATGAATATGCTTTCGTTGTTTATTTTTGGTAAAATAGTCGAAGCAATTCTTGGTTCATGGAGAATGTTAAGTATTTATTTTATAGCAGGATTATTTGGTAACTTTGTATCTTTATCGTTCAATACGACAACAATATCGGTTGGTGCAAGTGGTGCTATATTTGGATTAATTGGCTCAATTTTTGCAATGATGTATGTCTCTAAGACATTTAATAAAAAAATGCTAGGACAGTTAATGATAGCATTAGTAATCTTGATTGGTGTGTCATTATTTATGTCCAATATCAATATCGTAGCGCATATTGGTGGATTCGCAGGTGGTTTGTTAATAACATTAATTGGCTATTATTTTAATGTAAATCGTAAAATATTTTGGATTTTACTTATAGCATTATTAGTTATATTTATAGCTCTTCAAATTAGAATATTTACAATTAAAGAAGATAATATTTATAATAAGCTAATTAAGGATGATATGCTTAGTGGCAATTATGATAATGCTCAAAATATTGTTAAACAAACAATTAATAAAAATTATGCAGACGATCAAACTTATTATTTAAGCGGTATGATTTTGGCAACTCAAAACTCTAAATCTGAAGGTATGACTGAATGGGAGAGAGGACTTAGAATGTTTCCTAAATCAGGAATTTTAAATTTTGAGCTAGCAATTGCAAATCGTTCATTAAATGATGATGAAAAAGCATTAAAATATGTGCGTAAAGCATTGAATACAAATCCTAAAAATACAGATTATATTAACCTAGAAAAAGAGTTGACTAAATCAAATGAGTCGAAAAATAAATAACTTTTATGATGTGCAACAATTATTGAAAAGTTACGGATTTCTAATTTATTTTAAGAATCCACAAGATATGTATGAAATGATTCAGCAAGAAATTTCATCACTATATCAATTTGAACTTATATCCAAGGAAGAATATTTGAAATGTATGTTGATAATTAATCAGAGAAGGAATGAACAGTAATGACAAAAATTATTTTAGCAGCTGATGTAGGCGGAACAACTTGTAAATTAGGGATTTTCACACCTGATTTAGAACAATTACATAAATGGTCAATCCATACAGATACAACTGATAGCACAGGATATACACTTTTAAAAGGTATCTATGATTCATTTGTTGAACAAGTTGATGCCAATAATTATAACTTTTCTAATGTATTAGGGGTAGGTATTGGTGTGCCAGGACCGGTTGATTTTGAAAATGGCACAGTTAACGGTGCAGTTAATTTATATTGGCCAGGAAAAGTAAATGTGCGTGAAATATTTGAACAGTTTGTTGACTGTCCAGTTTTTGTAGATAATGACGCAAACATTGCTGCTTTAGGGGAAAAACATAAAGGTGCAGGTGAAGGTGCTGATGATGTTGTCGCAATTACTCTTGGAACAGGTCTAGGTGGAGGTATCATTTCAAATGGTGAAATCGTTCATGGACATAATGGTTCTGGCGCAGAAATCGGGCATTTTAGAGCGGATTTTGATCAACGATTCAAATGTAATTGTGGTCGTTCTGGCTGCATTGAAACGGTTGCATCTGCCACAGGTGTTGTTAATTTAGTTAATTTCTACTATCCAAAATTAACTTTTAGATCTTCAATATTAGAATTAATTAAAGAGAATAAAGTTACAGCTAAAGCTGTTTTCGATGCTGCTAAAGCGGGTGATCAGTTCTGTATTTTTATAACTGAAAAAGTAGCAAACTATATTGGATATTTGTGTAGTATTATTAGTGTAACAAGTAACCCTAAATATATTGTCCTTGGCGGAGGGATGTCGACGGCAGGACCTATTTTAATTGAAAATATTAAAACAGAATATCATAATTTAACATTTAAACCGGCACAATTTGAAACTGAAATTGTACAAGCAAAGTTAGGTAATGATGCTGGTATTACTGGTGCAGCAGGTTTAATTAAGACATATGTATTAGATAAAGAGGGGGAAAAATAATGGCAATTGTTGATGTAGTTGTTATTCCAGTTGGAACTGAAGGTCCAAGTGTTAGTAAATATATTGCTGATATTCAGAGAAAACTTCAAGAGTATAAAGATATGGGGAAAATTGATTTTCAATTAACTCCTATGAATACATTAATCGAAGGTGAATTAAGCGATTTACTAGAGGTTGTTAAGGTCATACATGAATTACCATTTGATAAAGGTTTGAGTAGAGTTTGTACTAATATACGAATCGATGATCGACGAGACAAGTTTAGACAGATGAATGATAAACTTACATCAGTACAAAAGCATTTAGAAAATAGTGGTGAAAACGAATGAGAATATCAAACTTAACATTAGGGTTTGTTGATACAAATACGTATTTCATCGAAAATGATAAAGCTGTTATTTTAGTAGATCCATCAAGCGAAAGTGATAAAATCATAAAAAAATTAAATCAAATTAATAAACCTTTGAAAGCTATATTACTCACACATGCTCATTTTGATCATATTGGTGCTATTGATGATATCGTTGAACGTTATAATGTTCCAGTATACATGCATGAATCAGAGTTTGATTTTTTAAAGGATCCAGTTAAAAATGGCGCAGATAAATTTAAACAGTATGGACTACCGATTATTACAAGCAAAGTAAATCCTGAAAAGCTTGACGAAGGAAAGGCTGAAATCTCAGGGTTTAAGTTTAATGTGTTACACACGCCTGGACATTCACCAGGTAGTTTAACTTATGTATTCGATGAGTTTGCTGTAGTTGGGGATACATTATTTAATAATGGTATAGGTCGTACAGATTTATATAAAGGGGATTATGAAACATTAGTTGATTCAATTCAAGATAAAATTTTTGAATTAGAAGATGACTTACCTTTATTTCCTGGACATGGCCCATACACGACAGTTGAAAATGAACAATTAAATCCATTTTTACATGGATAAAATAGAGTAATTAAAATACCTTCTACGTGAATATATGTAGGAGGTATTTTTATGAAGATTTTATTTCAAGAAATAATCAATAAAGCGATAGAAATGAAAGCGAGTGATGTACATTTTATTCCTGTTCATAATGAAGTGAGTATTAAATTTCGTATAAATGATAACTTGGAACAGTATGAGGTAATTGGAAATAGTATTTATCAAAAGTTATTAGTATATATGAAATTTCAAGCAGGTCTCGATGTTTCTACGCAACAAGTTGCACAGAGTGGTCGATATAGCTATCACTTTAATAAAATTTATTTTTTAAGAATTTCAACATTGCCATTATCACTTGGCCAAGAAAGTTGTGTGATAAGAATAGTTCCTCAATATTTCCAACAAACTAAATCAACGTATAAATTTAATGATTTTAAACATTTAATGAATAAGAAACAAGGCTTATTGTTATTTAGTGGTCCGACTGGTTCGGGTAAAAGTACCTTGATGTATCAAATGGTCTCATACGCTAACAAAGCGTTAAATTTAAATGTTATATCAATTGAAGACCCTGTAGAAATGCAAATTCCTGGAATAGTTCAAATAAACCTAAATGAAAAAGCTGGGATTAACTATGTAAATTCATTTAAAGCGATATTAAGGTGCGATCCAGATGTTATTCTTATAGGTGAAATTAGAGATAAGGAGGTAGCTAAATGTGTTATCCAAGCGAGTTTAAGTGGTCATCTAGTACTAACTACCTTACATGCAACAGATTGCAAAGGTGCAATTTTAAGATTACTAGAAATGGGCATTTCAGTACAAGAACTAATACAAGCAACTAATTTAATTATAAATCAAAGACTTGTTACTACAATTAAACAGCAACGACAATTAGTGTGTGAGATTTTATCACAACAACAACTTCAGTATTTCTTCTCGCATAATCATTCATTACCTACCTCATTTAAAAAACTAGAAACAAAGCTTGATGATATGACAAAAGCAGGTGTCATTTGTGAAAGTACAATGGATAAGTATATTTAAAAATCATTCTAAGAAACGTCAATTAAACAAATCACAACAAATAGACCTAATTGTAAATTTAAAGAATTTACTAGAATTTGGGTTCACCTTATATCAAAGCTTTCAGTTTCTAAACCTTCAAATTAAATATAAAGATAAAGAATTACCATCAAAGATTCTTAGCGAAATTTCAAATGGTGCATCGTGTAGCAAAGTATTAGCTATGTTAGGCTATAGTGATACTGTAGTAATGCAACTTTACTTAGCAGAAAGGTTTGGCAATATTGTAGATATTTTAGATGAAACAGTGAATTTTATGAAGATAAATAGAAAATCCGAGCAAAGACTATTAAAAACTTTACAATACCCCTTAGTGTTAGTTTCAGTATTTATAGGGATGATTATGATGTTGAATATCACTGTTATTCCACAATTTCAACAGCTATATACTTCAATGAATATTAAATTATCAACATTTCAAAAAGCGCTTTCCTTTTTTATCTCCAGTTTACCCTCATTAATATTAATAATAATTTTTCTTATTTCGATTGTAACTATTTCAATAAAATTAATTTATAACAGGTTAACGATGTTATGTAAAATCAATTTTATGGTGAAGATACCGATTTTATCTAGTTATTATCAGTTGTTTAAAACGTATTTTGTCACAAATGAATTGGTTTTATTCTATAAAAACGGTATTACACTTCAATCTATCGTTGATGTTTATGTCAATCATAGTAGTGATCCTTTTAGACAGTTTCTAGGTGAATATTTATTAACATTTTCAGAAAAGGGATATAGCTTGCCAGAAATTTTATCGAAATTAAAATGTTTTAAACCACAATTAATTAAGTTTATACAGCAAGGTGAAAAAAGAGGGAAATTAGAAGTTGAGCTAAGATTGTATTCTCAAATTTTAGTAAATCAACTTGAAGAAAAAGCCAAACGTCAAACACGATTTATTCAACCGATTTTATTTTTAATTTTAGGACTTTTTATTGTCGCAATTTATTTAGTAATAATGTTACCTATGTTTCAGATGATGCAAAGTATTAACTAGTGGAGGTAATAATATGTTGAAAGTAATTAAAAAAGCAAAGGCATTTACTTTAATAGAAATGTTATTAGTTCTGTTAATTATAAGTTTATTATTAATATTAATTATTCCTAACATTGCTAAACAAACATCTCATATCCAAGCTACTGGATGTAATGCACAGGTGAAAATGGTTAATAGTCAAATCGAAGCATATGCATTGAAGCACAATAGAAATCCTTCTTCAATTGATGAATTAGTAGCTGATGGATTTATTAAAGAGGCACAAAAAACATGTAAATCTGGTGAGATAATTTCTATTAGTAATGGAGAAGCCATTGCAAATTAGAAAACAGCAGGCATTTACTCTTATTGAAATGCTTGTTGCAATGATGATTGTTAGTTGTTTTCTTCTATTGACTATGACATCAAATAGGCTAAACGATTTCAAAGTTATCAATGATGAAACGAATATCATTTCATTAATTACTGAATTGAATTATCTTAAATCAAAAGCAATCGCTAATCAAAGTTTTATTAATGTAAGATTTTATGAAAATAGTGACACAATTAAAGTGATTGAGAAAAATAAGTTTTATTATTTAAAATTAAAAGTTGGGAAAATAATTAATGTTACGAAAGTGGATTCGATTTATTTTGATAAACATGGAAACGTTAATAAATTTGGGAGCATTTCGATTGAAAAAAACAACATGGTTTATAGAATAATATTCCATATTGAAAAAGGAAGAATTCGTTATGAAAAATTATAAATTAAAAGCATCATTCCTTTTAGATAGCATGGCAGCACTTATGTTATTGGGATTAATATGTTTAGTTTTAATACCAATGATGAATCAAATGCATATGAATTTTTATAATGAAATAAAAAGTATTGATGCATCAAAGACGATTCTAACTGCAGCTTCAATCAATAGTATAAATAAGCTAAAAAAAGGAGTAACAATTGGAGAATATGTTATTAAGTTGGATGATAAGCAAATTTGTGCAATTACTAATGAAAATTCTTCAAAATTTAAAGAATGTATTCAATATTAAAATAAAAGCTTTTTCGTTAATTGAAATGATATTAGCGATGATGACAATAAGTATTATTTTACTAATTGTACCTGGCACAATAAAAATAAGTAAGACGTTTTTAAATGAGAGCAAAGATTTAACAAGTGTTGATTTTGAATTCTTTGCAAGTGACCTAATTGATGATTTTAAAACAATAGATAGAAAACAAATTGAAATTAAACCACATAGCATCCTTATTAATAAAACAAACGAGCAAATTGAGTATAAATTATTGAATAATAAAATTATAAAAACAATTAATGATAAGGGGAATATAACGATGTTAAATAATGTCCTGTCATTTTCGATTGATAAAGATCAAGATGCTATTTTGCGAATATCAATATCATTAAAAGATGGTGCATTAATACGTAATAAAATAATGTTTGTTTAAGTTCGTCTGTTAACTAATGTTAAAAATTGATAAAGGTAGTGAATGTAACAATAAAATTTAATAGATTACAACAAAACGGCTATGTTACTCCATTTTTGTTGATGCTTACTGCAATTTATTTTGCGATTTTCACTTTTTATATGAGTCAGTATAGTTTAAAATTAAAGACATTACATAATTTAGAAATTGACTATAAAAACAAGATTGTTTTGCTTTTGAAAGAAGGGGAAGGACATGGAGCTAAATAAAACACCAATTATATTAATTGGTTTCATGGGTAGTGGTAAGTCAACAATTGGCAAATATGTTGCAGAAAAACAAAATTTGAATTTTGTTGATCTTGACTTATATATTGAAGAAAAACAAAAATTAACAATTCCAGAAATCTTTAATCAGAAGGGTGAATGTTATTTTAGAGAACTTGAATTTAAATATTTACAAGAGTGTGTTAATAATGCGGATATTATTGCTACAGGTGGAGGTATCATTGAAAGTGATGATGCATTCAATTATTTGAAAAATCAAAAAAACATTATTTGGTTAGACTGTGAAATCGAAATTTTATTCAACAGAATAAATCATGATTCACATCGTCCGAATGCTAACAATAAGACATTAAAGCAATTAAATGACTTGTATTGCTCTCGGTTTTTAAGATATAATGAAATCGCATTCAAGAAATTAGATAGTAATCTGCTATCAATTTCAGAAATATATTATGAATTGCTAAATTTAATAAATGCGAGTGATCAGTATTAGAGAGAATAGAGCAGTTAGACTCTATCGCCGAAGGTGCAAGTAATTATTACGAAACTCTCAGGCAAAAGGATAATACTGTAACGCGTTCCTGAATTGGTGATTTATAAACAGGGTAGCAAAAGCTATCCTGTTTTTTAATTTTAAGGGGGTATTTCAATGTCAAGTGATTTAAAACAAACACCTTTATATCAAAATTATGTTGATAGAGGTGCTAAAATTGTAGAATTCGGTGGATGGGCTATGCCTGTTCAGTTTTCAAGTATTAAAGAAGAGCATAATGCTGTTCGTCACGAAATTGGCCTTTTTGATGTAAGCCATATGGGTGAAATTGAAGTGACAGGTAAAGATGCTAGTCAATTTGTACAATATTTATTATCAAACGATACTGATAATTTAACATCTTCTAAGGCATTATATACTGCTTTATGCAATGAAGAAGGTGGCGTCATAGATGATTTAGTAATATACAAATTAGATGAAGAAAAATATCTATTAGTTGTCAATGCTGCTAATACCGAAAAAGATTATAATTGGATTTTAAAGCATAAAAACAAATTTGACGTTGAAGTTCAAAATGTATCAAATCAGTATGGTCAATTAGCGATACAAGGACCAAAAGCAAGAAACTTAATCAATGATTTAGTAGATATTGATGTCACTGAAATGGGTATGTTCGAATTCAAAAAGGATATTCAATTACTTGGGACAAACGTCATTTTATCTCAATCTGGATATACTGGTGAAGATGGTTTCGAAATTTATTGTGATATTAATGATACAGAAAAAATTTGGGATGGACTATTAGAATATAACGTATTACCGTGTGGATTAGGTGCTCGAGATACATTAAGATTAGAAGCAGGATTACCTCTACATGGTCAAGATTTAACTGAATCAATTACACCTTATGAGGGTGGCATCGCATTTGCGAGCAAACCGTTAATTGAAGCTGACTTTATTGGTAAATCAGTTTTAAAAGATCAAAAAGAAAATGGTGCCCCTAGAAGAACGGTGGGATTAGAATTACTTGAAAAAGGAATTGCAAGAACTGGTTATGAAGTCATGGATTTAGATGGTAATATTATTGGCGAAGTAACTTCAGGTACTCAATCACCATCATCAGGTAAATCAATTGCTCTAGCGATGATAAAAAGAGATGAATTTGAAATGGGTAGAGAATTACTTGTTCAAGTTCGTAAGCGTCAATTAAAAGCGAAAATTGTTAAGAAAAATCAAATTGATAAATAATTAAAAGGGGTGTGCATTGTGAGTCATCGTTATATACCTTTAACTGAAGAAGACAAACAAGAGATGTTACAAACGATTGGTGCAAAATCTATTGGAGAATTATTTGGAGATGTACCAAGTGACATTTTATTAAATAGAGATTTAAATATCGCTGAAGGTGAAGCAGAAACAACATTACTTAGAAGATTAAATCGTATCGCAAGTAAGAATATTACTAAAGAAACACATACATCATTTTTAGGAGCAGGTGTGTACGATCATTATACGCCATCAGTTGTAGATGCAATGATTTCTAGATCTGAATTCTACACAGCCTATACACCATATCAACCTGAAATTTCTCAAGGTGAATTACAAGCTATTTTCGAGTTCCAAACTTTAATATGTGAGCTAACAGATATGGATGTAGCAAACTCTTCAATGTACGATGGTATGACTAGTTTTGCAGAAGCATGTATTTTAGCATTTAGCCAAACTAAGAAGAATAAAATTGTAGTTTCTAAAGGTTTACATTATCAAGCACTACAAGTACTGCATACTTATGCTAAAACACGTAAGGAATTTGAAATAGTTGAAATCGATTTAGATGGCACTGTAACAGATTTAAATAAATTAGAGCAAGCAGTGGATGATGATACAGCAGCTGTTGCCGTACAATATCCAAATTTCTATGGCTCTATTGAGGATTTAGAAAGAATTCATAGCTTTGTTGAAGATAAAAAAGCACTCTTCATTGTATATGCGAATCCTCTAGCTTTAGGATTACTTACACCACCAGGTACATTTGGAGCAGATATTGTAGTAGGAGATACTCAACCATTTGGCATTCCCGCACAATTTGGTGGTCCACATTGTGGATATTTTGCAACTACGAAAAAATTAATGCGTAAAGTACCAGGTAGACTAGTTGGTCAAACGCAAGATGACGAAGGAAATAGAGGTTTTGTTTTAACATTGCAAGCACGTGAGCAACATATTAGACGTGATAAAGCGACTTCTAACATTTGTTCAAACCAAGCATTAAATGCTCTAGCATCATCCATTGCAATGTCAGCTCTTGGCAAACAGGGTATATATGACATTGCTGTTCAAAATTTTGAACACGCAAATTATGCTAAACAGCAATTTATTAATAAAGGCTTCGAAGTACTTGAAGGCACTTCATTCAATGAATTTGTAGTCAAATTTGACAAACCAATTCAACAAATTAATAAAGAATTAGTTAAGCAAAATATTATTGGTGGCTTTGATCTAGGCGTTGTTTCAGACGACTTTAAAAACCACATGTTAATTGCTGTAACTGAATTAAGAACAAAAGATGAAATTGATACATTTGTAGAGAAAGTTGGTGAGTTAAATGACTAGTAAATCAAGTCAATTAATTTTTGAAAGATCTCGTGAAGGCAGATATGCATATTCATTACCACAAAGCCAAATCAAATCAGATGCAGTAGAATCATTATTAGATGATAAATTTATTCGTAAAAATAAAGCGGAGTTTCCAGAAGTTGCTGAATTAGATTTAGTTCGACATTATACAGAACTATCAAATAAAAATTTTGGTGTCGATAACGGATTTTATCCATTAGGGTCATGTACTATGAAATACAATCCTAAAATTAATGAGAAAGTGGCTAGAATTCCTGGCTTTAGTGAATCACACCCATTACAGGATGAAGATCAAGTCCAAGGATCATTAGAAATTATTTATAGTTTACAAGAAGAGTTGAAAGAAATTACTGGTATGGATGAAGTTACTTTACAACCAGCTGCTGGTGCACACGGTGAATGGACTGCGCTTATGATTTTTAAAGCGTATCATGAAAATAATGGTGAAGGTCATCGTGATGAAGTAATTGTTCCTGATTCAGCACATGGAACGAATCCAGCTTCAGCTTCTTTTGCAGGATTTAAATCGGTTACTGTAAAATCTAATGAGCGTGGAGAAGTTGATATCGATGACTTAAAAAGTGTTGTAAATGAAAATACTGCAGCAATTATGTTAACAAATCCTAATACTTTAGGTATTTTCGAAAAAAATATAATGGAAATTCGTGAAATCGTTCATAATGCTGGAGGTTTATTATATTATGATGGTGCTAATTTAAATGCCATTATGGATAAAGTGCGTCCGGGAGATATGGGATTTGATGCGGTACATTTAAATTTACACAAAACATTTACTGGCCCTCATGGCGGTGGCGGCCCAGGTTCAGGCCCGGTTGGTGTAGTTAAAGAACTTGCTAGCTATCTACCTAAACCAATGGTCATTAAAGACGGTGACACTTTTAAATATGATAATGATATTAAACATTCAATCGGCCGTGTCAAACCATTTTACGGTAATTTTGGAATTTATTTAAGAGCTTATACGTATATTAGAACGATGGGGGCGACTGGACTTAAAGAAGTCTCAGAGGCAGCTGTTTTGAATGCAAATTACATTAAGGCGCGTTTATCAGAACATTTTGAAATTCCTTATAAACAATATTGTAAGCATGAATTTGTCTTAAGTGGCGTCCGCCAAAAAGAATTTGGTGTTAGAACTTTAGATATGGCTAAACGATTATTAGATTTTGGAGTTCATCCACCTACGATTTACTTCCCTCTTAATGTAGAGGAAGGTATGATGATTGAACCGACTGAAACGGAGTCAAAAGAAACGTTAGATTACTTTATTGATAGTTTAATAAGCATTGCTG
Source organism: Staphylococcus schweitzeri (assembly GCF_002902405.1). Classification (GTDB taxonomy): domain Bacteria; phylum Bacillota; class Bacilli; order Staphylococcales; family Staphylococcaceae; genus Staphylococcus; species Staphylococcus schweitzeri. The sequence continues at coordinate 49,510 of NZ_PPQS01000039.1, read as the reverse complement.
AAGAAGCTAAAAATGATCCAGATAAAGTATTGGAAGCACCACACTCGACTGTTATTGACAGATTAGATGAAGCAACTGCTGCACGTAAGCCAATTCTTAAATTTGAAAATCTTAAGCAAGAAAAATAAATAAATAATGAATTGACTAGTGGGTATATGAATTATACTCACTAGTCTTTTTATTTGATTTTAGTGGTTGAGAAAATGTAAGGTGTTTATTGTTAATTCATAATATATATATTACTGAAACTTTAGAAAAAAAGACTGTTGAAATATGATTGAGTAATTTCAACAACCTCAAGTAATACAGCTGAACCAATATAAATAATAAAATCTGAGTATTTAAATTGGTTATCAATAAACACTCAGATTTTTAAGTATCTTGTATTAAGTTTACTAAAACAAATAACTACTTCTTAGACTTAATTTTTCCAGTCCATTTTTTATAGCCGCCTTTTAACATATAGATATCTGTATATCCATTCTTTTTTAAAATACGAGCAGCTCTGTAACTTGCAATCCCATTAGCATCGCATAGATAAACCGGTTGGTCTTTTCTTAATCCTTGGAATCTTTGTCTAAACATTGTCATAGGAATATTGCGAGAACCATTAATATGACCATAATCATAGTCAACTTTCTCTCTAACATCGATGACTTGAGCTTTTCTAATCCCATTATGGAATTCATTTTGATCTAATTCTTTAACAGCTCGCTTGTTAAGAATTTGTTGAACAATCATATAAGCAATAATTGCTATAACTAAAATTATTGCGATGTACAAACTAGCACTCATCTTGCATCCTCCCTAATTAAACGATAATATAATTATAAGACTGTTAGGTCAAATTATCAAAATATTTCACTAAAGAATTACAATTATTATTCATTTAGTTAAATTGATTAATTAGCGAATCAAATATTATACATTTTGCTGATAGGAGTTCTAGAAAATGACTGAAACTTGGAATTTTATAAATACAGGAAGTAAAGATCCATATTTTAATATGGCTATGGATGAAGCGTTGTTAAATTTTGTCTCAAGAGGTGAAATTGATCCAGTCATCCGATTTTATACTTGGAATCCAGCAACTTTATCAATCGGATATTTTCAAAGATTACAAAAAGAAATTGATATAGATAAAGTTAAAGAGAAAGGTTTTGGTCTCGTAAGGCGTCAGACTGGTGGTCGCGGGGTACTTCATGATAAAGAGTTAACTTATAGTGTTATAGTTCCTGAATCACATCCTAATATGCCATCAACTGTAACGGAAGCTTATAGAGTAATTTCACAAGGACTATTAGAAGGATTCAAAAATCTTGGCTTTGAAACGTATTTTGCTGTACCTAAAACATCTGAAGAACGTCAAAAGTTAAAGCAACCTCGAAGTTCAGTATGTTTTGATGCGCCTAGTTGGTATGAATTAGTTGTGGAAGGGCGCAAAATTGCAGGAAGTGCTCAAACAAGACAAAAAGGCGTAATTTTACAGCACGGTTCAATTTTGCAAGATATTGATATTGATGAATTATTTGATATGTTTATTTATAAAAATGATAGATTGAAAGCAAAAATGAAAGAAGCTTTCGTAGAAAAAGCAGTCGCTATTAATGACATTTCAGATAAATATATTACAATAAATCAAATGGAAGAAGCATTTGAAGAAGGATTTAAAAAAGGTTTAAATATTCAATTAAAACCGCTTGAATTAACTGAATCACAATTAGCAGAAGTCAATGAACTTACTGAGAAATATCGTTCAGATGAATGGACGTATAGAAAATAGTTAATATTAAACAAAATGGAAGCGAAATAAGGTTTTTTTAACCTTAATTCGCTTCCGTTTTTCATTATTGTTATTTTCTTCTTTGATTTCTTTTATACTTACGCATAGCTTTTCGATATTTTCGTTGGTCTTCCGTTAAGATGAAGAAGTAATAAATAAGATAAATTATTCCAGCTATAACTGCAAAACTGATTAACATTCTTACAATTGAAAAAATAAAATCATCTAAGTTAACTATTAATCCAATTGCAGCAACAATAAGTATTAAATAAAAAATTATATTACGCATTAAAATGCTCCTATCATGATTTAGCGTTTAAGTTTAATTTGGATAATGCTTGTTGACCTTTAGTCAATTGCTTTTTATCTTTACTTTGATAGCCGTTTTTAATATCATCAAACGCGCTATTCAAATCAGAATTTAATTTGTCGATGTTTTTAGATGTTTTTTTGTCATCATCACTTAGCGATAACCCATCAATAGAATCTTTATAAGTATTATGTGCACTTTGAATATCATTAGATATTTGATTTAACTTTGATTGAACATCTTTGTCGCCTTTGTTCTTCGCTAAATCTTTTTCAATATCATTATATGCTTTTAAAGCATTAGCGACTTTATCATAATATGACGAAGTTATATTCATCAATTTAATTTTTGTATTATTTGATGCTGTTTTTTTGCTATTTTCTTTATCTTTTTCAAGTCCTTTAATTTTGTTTTTAGAATTTGTGATTTGTTGATTTAGTTCTTGAATATCTAATTTAAGTTGATGATTATCATCTCTTAAGTCTGTTGTTTTTTCTTCCAATGGTGCTAAGTTTTGTGATCCACAACCAGCTAACAATAGTGTTGCGCCAACAATTGAAACCAATTTTTTCATTACAATCTCCCTAAAATCAATATCTATTATTTTTAATCCTTAATATGATATTATTTTAATGTATAAACTAGAAATGCACAAACTTTTAACTAGGAGGTTATAAGATGAGTAGAATATCACAAGTGCATCGAATTTTAGAACAAAAACATTTAGATGCAGTTATTATACTTTCAGATTTTAATAGAAGATATTTATCCGGTTTTACAGGAACAAGTGGTGCGTTAATTATATCAAAAGATAAGCAGTATTTAATTACTGATTTTAGATATATCGATCAAGCGACGGCGCAAGCTCCAGATTATAAAATTGTTAATCGTAAATCTACAATTATAGATGAAATTAAAGATTTGTTACATCAAGAAAAATTTGAAAACATAGGATTTGAGGGGCATCAAGTAAGTTACGATACTTATTTAGAATTAAACAAAAGTCGTATAACGCTAATTAGTATTTCGAATGCAGTGGATAAAATTAGAGACGTGAAGGATAATGAAGAAATAGCATTGATTCAAAAAGCTGCAGATATTGTTGATGAAACTTATGAATACATTCTGACTGTGGCAAAAGCTGGTATGACTGAGAAAGAATTAAAAGCAATTTTAGAAAGTAAAATGCTTGAACTAGGTGCAGATGGACCATCATTTGATACGATTGTTGCATCTGGCCATAGAGGTGCATTACCTCATGGTGTTGCAAGTGATAAAGTTATTGAAAAAGGTGATATGATAACATTAGATTTTGGTGCTTATTATAACGGCTATTGCTCAGATATTACAAGAACATTTGCAATTGGGGAACCAAATCCAAAATTAAAAGAAATTTATCAGGTTGTGCTTGAATCTCAGATGAAAGCAATAAATGAAATTAAACCCGGCATGACTGGTGCAGAAGCAGATGCAATTTCTAGAGATTATTTAGCTTCAAAAGGTTATGGTAAAGAATTCGGTCATTCATTAGGCCATGGTATTGGACTTGAAATTCATGAAGGTCCAATGTTGGCAAGAACAATTCAAGATAAACTACAAGTAAATAACTGTGTTACAGTAGAACCAGGCGTTTATATAGAAGGTTTAGGCGGAATTAGAATAGAAGATGATATTTTAATTACAGAAAATGGATGTCAAGTCTTTACTAAATGCACAAAAGACCTTATAGTTTTAACATAAGCGTGTATAATGAGGAGGAAACTGAATGATTTCGGTTAATGATTTTAAAACAGGTTTAACAATTTCTGTTGATAACGCTATTTGGAAAGTTATTGATTTCCAACACGTAAAGCCTGGTAAAGGTTCAGCATTCGTTCGTTCAAAATTGCGTAATTTAAGAACAGGTGCTATTCAAGAGAAAACGTTTAGAGCTGGTGAAAAAGTAGAACCAGCAATGATTGAAAACCGTCGCATGCAATATTTATATGCTGATGGTGATAATCACGTATTTATGGATAATGAAAGTTTCGAACAAACTGAACTTTCAAGTGATTACTTAAAAGAAGAATTGAATTACTTAAAAGAAGGTATGGAAGTACAAATTCAAACATACGAAGGTGAAACAATCGGTGTTGAATTACCTAAAACTGTTGAATTAACTGTAACTGAAACTGAACCAGGTATCAAAGGTGATACTGCAACAGGTGCTACTAAATCTGCAACTGTTGAAACTGGTTATACATTAAATGTGCCTTTATTTGTAAATGAAGGCGACGTTTTAGTTATCAATACTGGTGACGGAAGTTACATTTCAAGAGGTTAATCAATTAATTGTAAGCAAATGTGTTGAGATAACCATGTTAAATTAATGAATTATCTTTAATTGAAGTCTCATAAAAAGCTATTGCCTAAAATGATTATAGGTTATATGCTGTTATGAGGCTTTTTAATTTTAAACAAATGTAAAAAAGTAGTGCAATTATTATTTATAATATGGTCATTAAACAAATTATGAAATAAAAGTACACAGATAAAGGTAAAATTAAAATATTAAAATTTAAATTCAAAATCATTGTTCCGAAACACTATGCAAAGAGATTTTTTATTTTTAATTGAGAGTAAGATTATGATATTTACACAAGTAAATGCGTACATAAAATATTAAATGGTTTAATAATATTAGTTAATTATGCACTTTATAATGTCGCCCGCGATATGAACATGCTTGAATTGACGAGTTGACTCAAGTAAAATAGACGGGTAGATGAAAACAAACTGAAGGAGTCAGTAATAATGAACTTTAAAGAAATTAAAGAATTAATCGAAATTCTGGATAAATCAACTTTAACGGAAATCAATATTGAAGATACAAAAGGCAAAGTTACTCTAAAAAAAGAAAAAGAGACTGAGATAATCACGCCACAAATCTCACAAATGCCAGTTGAGACTGCGGTGATGCCTGCACCACAAGTTCAAGCAACTGATAACAACAAAGCTGAAGCACCAAAAGTTGCATCAGATAATCACAAAACAATTAATGCACCTATGGTAGGTACATTCTACAAATCTCCATCTCCAGATGAAGAAGCATACGTACAAGTTGGAGATACTGTATCTAATGAAACAACAGTATGTATTTTAGAAGCTATGAAGTTATTTAATGAAATTCAAGCAGAAATTTCAGGTGAAATAGTTGAAATCTTAGTTGAAGACGGACAAATGGTAGAGTATGGCCAACCGTTGTTTAAGGTGAAATAATGAAAAAGGTTTTAATAGCAAATCGTGGTGAGATCGCAGTTAGGATAATCCGAGCATGTCGTGATTTAGGTATCCAAACTGTTGCAATCTATTCTGAAGGGGATAAAGATGCGCTACATACTCAAATTGCTGATGAAGCATATTGCGTTGGTCCCACTTTGTCTAAAGATTCGTATTTAAATATTCCAAATATCTTATCTATTGCAACATCTACAGGTTGTGATGGTGTGCATCCAGGTTACGGTTTCTTAGCAGAAAATGCTGATTTTGCAGAATTATGTGAAGCATGCCAATTGAAGTTCATTGGACCGAGTTATAAATCTATTCAAAAAATGGGTATTAAAGACGTTGCTAAAGCAGAAATGATAAATGCTAACGTACCAGTTGTTCCTGGTAGCGATGGTTTAATGAAAGACGTTTCAGAGGCAAAGAAAATTGCTAAAAAAATTGGATATCCTGTAATTATTAAAGCAACTGCTGGCGGTGGCGGTAAAGGTATTCGTGTTGCCCGTGACGAAAAAGAACTTGAAACTGGCTTTCGTATGACTGAACAAGAAGCACAAACTGCTTTTGGTAATGGTGGACTATATATGGAGAAATTCATCGAAAATTTCCGCCATATTGAAATTCAAATCGTCGGAGATAATTACGGGAATGTTATACATTTGGGTGAACGTGATTGTACGATACAAAGACGAATGCAAAAATTAGTCGAAGAAGCGCCTTCGCCAATATTGGACGATGAAACACGTCGTGCAATGGGTAATGCTGCGGTGCGTGCAGCTAAGGCGGTTAATTACGAAAATGCGGGAACAATTGAATTTATCTATGATTTAAATGACAATAAGTTTTATTTCATGGAAATGAATACTAGAATTCAAGTAGAGCATCCAGTAACTGAAATGGTAACGGGAATTGATTTAGTAAAATTACAATTACAAGTTGCGATGGGTGACGTGTTACCGTATAAGCAAGAAGATATTAAGTTAAATGGACATGCTATCGAATTCAGAATAAATGCTGAAAATCCATATAAAAACTTTATGCCATCACCAGGCAAAATTGAGCAATATCTTGCGCCAGGTGGATATGGTGTTCGAATAGAGTCTGCATGTTATACTAATTATACAATACCGCCATATTATGATTCGATGGTAGCAAAATTAATTATACATGAACCAACACGAGACGAGGCTATTATGGCAGGCAATCGTGCATTAAGTGAGTTTGTGGTTCTTGGTATTGATACAACTATTCCATTCCATATCAAATTATTAAATAACGACATATTTAGAAGCGGTAAATTTAATACAAACTTTTTAGAGCAAAATAGTATTATGAATGATGAAGGTCAATAGGAGGTCAATCCATGGTCAAAGTAACAGATTATTCAAATTCAAAGTTAGGGAAAGTAGAAATAGCACCAGAAGTGTTATCTGTTATTGCAAGTATAGCCACTTCAGAAGTAGAGGGTATTACTGGTCATTTTGCTGAATTAAAAGAAACAAATTTAGAAAAAGTTAGTCGTAAAAATTTAAGCCGTGATTTAAAAATCGAGAGTAAAGAAGATGGCATTTATATCGATGTTTATTGTGCCTTAAAACATGGTGTTAATATTTCAAAAACTGCAAATAAAATTCAAACGTCAATTTTTAATTCAATTTTTAATATGACAGCGATAGAACCTAAACAAATTAATATTCACATTACACAAATCGTAATTGAAAAGTAATGTAATATAACTAATATAGATAAAGACAAATACAAACGTTTGAAGGAGTTAATAATGAGTCGTAAAGAATCCCGAGTACAAGCTTTTCAAACTTTATTTCAGTTGGAAATGAAAGACAGTGATTTAACGATAAATGAAGCAATTAGCTTTATTAAAGATGATAATCCAGATTTAGACTTTGAATTTATTCATTGGCTAGTTTCAGGTGTGAAAGATCATGAGCCTGTATTAGATGAAACGATTAGTCCATATTTAAAAGATTGGACAATTTCACGTTTGCTAAAAACAGACAGAATTATTTTAAGAATGGCGACGTATGAAATATTACACAGTGATACACCGTCAAAAGTTGTAATGAACGAAGCAGTTGAATTAACAAAGCAATTTAGTGATGATGAGCATTATAAATTTGTAAATGGTGTATTAAGTAATATAAAAAATTAAAATTGAGTGATGTTATATGTCAGATTATTTAAGTGTTTCAGCATTGACGAAATATATTAAATATAAATTTGATCAAGACCCACATCTCCAATCTGTATTGATTAAAGGTGAGCTTTCAAATTTTAAAAAGCATTCAAGTGGTCATTTATACTTTAATGTAAAAGATAAAGAAAGTGTTATAAGTGCCATGATGTTCAAAGGTAGTGCTTCTAAATTAAATTTCGAACCAAAAGAAGGTGATGAGGTTTTATTAGAAGCACGTGTTTCTGTTTTTGAACGTCGTGGCAACTATCAAATTTATGTAAATAAAATGCAATTAGATGGTATTGGTAACTTATATCAAAAATTAGAAGCATTAAAAAAGAAATTAGCCAAAGAAGGCTATTTTGATAACTCAAATAAAAAATCAATTCCTAAGTTTCCGAAAAAAATTGCAGTTTTAACAGCAAGTACTGGTGCAGCTATTCGCGATATTCATTCAACAATAAATAGTCGATTTCCACTCGTTGAGCAAATACAAATAAGTACTTTAGTTCAAGGCGAAAAAGCAAAAGAAGATATTATTGAAAAAATTGAATATGCTGATAGTTTAGGTGTAGATACGATTATTGTTGGTCGTGGTGGTGGCTCAATTGAAGATTTGTGGAATTTTAATGAAGAAGAAGTTATACGCGCAATTTTTAATTGTCAAACTCCTATCATTTCAGCTGTAGGACACGAAACGGATTCTACATTAAGTGATTTTGTAGCAGACATCAGAGCGGCAACTCCAACACAAGCAGCTGTTATTGCTACACCAGATCAGTACGAACTATTACAACAAATTCAACAATGTCAATTTACGTTAACTCGTTTCATCAGAAAGTATTTAGAGCAACATCGTAAACATATCGAACATTTATCATCATACTATAAATTTAAACAACCTAGTTTATTGTATGATCAGCAAATTCAACGTCGAGATGATTTAGAAAAGAGATTAAAACAACAAGTTGTATTAACCTTTGAACAACAAAGACATCAATTAAAATTATTACAGCAACGATTTAATTTACGTGAATTATTACTAAATGTTAATCGAGAGCAACAAAATAATGTTCAAATGACACAACAACTTGTAAAAGCTTTAAATAGTAAAATATTAAGCTATAAAAATGATTTGAAATTGAAAGTGGAAAATTTAAATAATTTAAGTCCAACTAATACGATGTTACGTGGATATGCAATCGTTAATAAAGAAAATCAAATAATTACAAGTACTAAAGATTTAAATGAAAAAGATCAATTAACATTAACGATGAAAGATGGAACGATAGACGCAAAAGTTACGAAAGTAAGGTGGAATAATGACTAAAGAAACGCAAAGTTTTGAAGAAATGATGCAGGAATTAGAGCAAATTGTTCAAAAATTAGATAATGAAACAGTATCTTTAGAGGAATCATTAGATTTATATCAGCGAGGTATGAAATTATCAGCAGCTTGTGACACAACATTAAAAAATGCCGAAAAAAAGGTAAATGATTTAATAAAAGATGAAGCTGAGGATGTTCAGGATGATGAATCAAACAATGAATAATCTAATTAAACAAGTCAATCATGAATTGTCTGTTGCGATTAACCATTCCACTATGAATACTAAATTAGAAGAGAGTATGTTGTATTCATTGAATGCTGGGGGTAAACGAATTCGTCCAGTACTATTATTGCTGACACTTGATTCATTAGGTGAGAATTACAAGTTAGGTATGAAAAGTGCAATAGCATTAGAAATGATTCATACGTATTCATTGATACATGATGATTTACCAGCAATGGATAATGATGATTATCGACGAGGTAAGTTAACTAATCATAAAGTGTATGGTGAGTGGTCTGCAATTTTGGCTGGTGATGCATTGTTAACTAAGGCATTTGAGCTAATTTCTAATGATGACATGCTAGCTGACCAAGTTAAAATTCAAGTATTACAACGTCTTTCTTTTGCAAGTGGCCATCTAGGTATGGTTGGCGGCCAAATGCTTGATATGCAAAGTGAAGGAGAATCAATTAATCTAGAAACATTAGAAATGATTCATAGAACTAAAACAGGTGCACTTTTAACCTTTGCAGTAATGAGTGCTGCCGATATTGCCAATGTAAATAATAATACAAAAACACTTTTAAAGAGTTTTAGCGAACATTTAGGTTTGATGTTTCAAATTAAAGATGATTTACTTGATTGCTATGGTGATGAAACGAAATTAGGTAAAAAAGTTGGAAGTGACCTGGAAAATAATAAAAGTACATATGTAAGTTTATTAGGAAAAAAAGGTGCAGAAGACAAATTGTCATATCATAAAGATGCTGCGATTAGTAATCTTAAGCAAATCGATGATAAATATAATACGAAGCCATTATTAGATATCGTTGAGTTATTTTATAATAGAGACCACTAGAAGCAAAGTTATCGATTAGTAACAATAGTTAAATTTGTAAATGACGTTCTGTATATTTACTACTAACATTGTTGCTAGTCGATTTTTTGAATAAAGATTGTCACGTATATTTTATATTAATAGTTAATTATAAAGTAATTTTGCATTTTCGAAATAACAAACACATTAATAATGCTTACTTTAAAAATTATTTCTATATATGGACGTTAAAGATAATAATTAGCAAGTAAATTACACATATATTCATTTTTATACATATTTCGAGCAATATTTATGCGTTATTTAAAAACTGAACATTGCTAAGTAAGCGAAATATAAACCAGGTTTACCCTTTTTACGCAAAGGTGTTTAGTAGTAGTATATGTGTGCATGTGTTAGAATAAATGTATAAATATTCGTAATCAGAGGTGTTTACTATGCCCAAAAAATCGGTTAGGCATATTAAAATTAGAGAAATAATTTCAAATGAACAGATAGAGACACAAGATGAATTAGTTAAACGATTAAACGATTATGATTTAAATGTTACTCAAGCAACTGTATCTCGAGATATTAAAGAATTACAACTTATTAAAGTACCTATACCTTCAGGACAATATGTTTATAGTTTGCCAAATGATAGAAAGTTTCACCCATTAGAAAAATTGGGGCGTTATTTAATGGATTCATTTGTGAATATAGATGGTACAGATAATTTACTAGTATTAAAAACATTGCCAGGCAATGCCCAATCAATTGGTGCTATATTAGACCAAATTAATTGGGAAGAAGTTTTAGGTACAATATGTGGTGACGACACTTGTTTAATTATTTGCCGTAGTAAAGAGGCGAGTGATGAAATCAAGTCTAGAATTTTTAATTTGTTATAAGGATGCGATGTTTTTATGTTACAAACCTTATCAATCAAGCAATTTGCTATTATTGAAGAGCTAGAAATTCAATTTTCTGATGGTTTAACTGTTTTAAGTGGTGAGACAGGATCTGGTAAATCAATTATTATTGATGCAATTGGTCAATTAATAGGCATGAGAGCATCATCAGATTTCGTTCGACATGGTGAAAAAAAGGCTGTTATAGAAGGAATATTTGATATTGATGAAAGTAAAGATGCAATACATATTTTGAAAAGTTTGGATATAGATGTAGACGAAGATTTCTTGTTAGTGAAAAGAGAAATTTTTAGTTCTGGTAAAAGTTTATGTAAAATTAATAATCAAACAGTGACATTACAAGATTTACGAAGAGTTATGCAAGAACTATTAGATATTCATGGACAACATGAAACGCAATCTCTGTTAAAACAAAAATATCATTTAACATTATTAGATAATTATGCAGAATCGCGTTATCAAGATTTGTTAGAAGAATATCATCAAACCTTTCAAAATTATAAAGATAAAAAGCAAGAATTAGAAGAGCTGGAATCTGCAGATCAAGCCTTGCTTCAGCGTTTAGATTTGATGAAGTTTCAATTGGAAGAATTATCTGATGCTCATTTAAAAGATGGCGAGATTGAACAACTTGAAGTAGATATTAAACGTATCCAAAATTCTGAAAAACTGAGCTTAGCACTAAACAATGCTCATTTAACATTAACTGATGAAAATGCGATTACTGATCGTTTATATGAATTAAGTAATCACTTATTAACAATAAATGATATTGTGCCAAATAAATATGACAAATTAAAAGAAGATATTGATCAATTCTATTACATTTTAGAAGATGCAAAGCATGAGTTATATGATGAAATGGCTAATACAGAATTTGATGAACAAATACTAAATGAATATGAATCACGTATGAATTTACTTAATAATTTAAAACGTAAATATGGTAAAGATATATCTGAGTTGATTGCATATCAGGTTAAGCTTAATAACGAAATTAATAAAATTGAAAATTATGAACAAAGTACCTCGCAACTTCGAGAAGAAATAAAAGAGTTATATCAACGAGTAATTGTTGTAGGACAATCATTATCAAAACAACGTCGCATTGTGGCAAGAGAACTAAGAGATCACGTAGTATCTGAAATACAGAATTTGCAAATGAAGGATGCAAATTTAGAAATTTCGTTCAAAACATTAGAAGAACCTAATATGGATGGTATTGAATTTGTAGAATTTCTAATCAGTCCTAATAAGGGAGAACCTTTAAAAAGCTTAAATAAAATTGCTTCAGGCGGAGAACTTTCGAGAATTATGTTAGCTTTAAAAAGTATATTTGTTAAATCAAGAGGTCAAACTGCAATTTTATTCGATGAGGTTGACTCAGGCGTTTCAGGACAAGCTGCCCAAAAAATGGCTGAAAAAATGCGTGATATAGCAGAATTTATACAAGTCATCTGCATTTCACATTTACCGCAAGTTGCTTCCATGAGTGATCATCATTTATTGATAACAAAAACATCAAAAGATGACCGTACAACTACACAAGTTAAAGAATTAATTGGTGATGATAAAGTCGATGAAGTTGCACGAATGATATCCGGTGCAAGTGTAACAGATTTAACGAGAGAAAATGCGCGAGAAATGATTCAACATAATCAAAGACATTAACAAATTTATATATTGATGAATAAGTATTCTGTGAAAATGTATTAAAATTATTCATTCTATGTAAACATTGATGTAAAATTAATAAGTATTCAATTTAACAAATAAGTAATAATACATTTTAAGACGAATGTATATCATTAGTTAGGAGTAAGAGCATGTCAGAGAAACAATATGATTTAGTCGTTCTCGGTGGAGGCACAGCTGGATATGTAGCAGCAATACGTGCATCTCAATTAGGTAAAAGGGTTGCCATAGTAGAACGTCAATTATTAGGTGGCACTTGCCTTCACAAAGGATGTATTCCAACTAAGTCACTGCTTAAATCTGCAGAAATATATCAAACTGTAAAGCAAGCATCTAAGTTTGGGGTTGAAGTTCAAGAAGCAACTGTTAATTTTGAAAATATGTTGGCACGTAAAGAAGATATAGTTAATCAAATGTATCAAGGTGTTAAACATTTAATGCAACATAATCATATTGACATTTATAATGGTACAGGCCGAATTCTAGGTACTTCAATTTTTTCACCACAAAGTGGTACAATTTCTGTCGAATATGAAGATGGTGAATCAGAATTATTGCCAAATCAATTTGTATTAATAGCAACCGGTTCGACACCTGCTGAGTTACCATTTTTAACTTTTGATCATGATAAAATTTTATCTAGTGATGATATATTATCATTAGTGACGTTACCATCTAGCTTGGGGATTATAGGTGGTGGCGTTATTGGGATGGAATTCGCATCATTAATGACGGATTTAGGTGTTGATGTAACAGTTATTGAAGCTGGTGAAAGAATATTACCTACTGAAAGTAAACAAGCATCTCAGTTGCTTAAAAAGTCATTATCAGCGAGAGGTGTTAATTTCTATGAAGGTGTTCAACTTTCGGAAAAAGATTTAAATATTAATGATGAAGGTGTCACTTTTAAAATTAATAAAGAAGATATTAAAGTAGAAAAAGTATTACTTTCAATTGGAAGAAAACCAAATACTTCCGATATTGGTTTAAATAATACTAAAATTAAATTGACTTCATCGGGACACATTTTAACAAATGAATACCAACAAACTGAAGATAAACACATATATGCGGCTGGTGATTGTATTGGGAAATTACAATTAGCTCATGTCGGATCAAAAGAAGGTGTTGTGGCAGTTGATCATATGTTTGAAAGTAATCCAATACCAGTTGATTATAATTTAATGCCCAAATGCGTATATACACAACCTGAAATTGCCTCTATAGGTTTAAATATAGAGCAAGCAAAAGCAGAAGGAATGAAAGTTAAAAGTTATAAAGTACCATTTAAGGCAATTGGTAAAGCTGTAATTGATAACCATGGTCCAAATGAAGGATATAGTGAAATGGTTATTGATCAGTCAACGGATGAAATTGTAGGTATTAATATGATTGGTCCACATGTAACAGAATTAATAAATGAAGCATCACTGTTACAGTTCATGAATGGCTCAGCATTAGAATTGGGACTAACAACACATGCGCATCCTTCCATTTCAGAAGTATTAATGGAATTAGGATTAAAAGCAGAAAATAGAGCTATTCACGTATAAATAGGAGGATTTAATATGATTGATTATAAATCATTAGGCCTTAGCGAAGAAGACCTAAAAGTAATATATAAATGGATGGATTTAGGTAGAAAAATAGATGAAAGGTTATGGTTATTAAACCGTGCCGGTAAAATTCCATTCGTTGTAAGTGGTCAAGGACAAGAAGCAACTCAAATAGGAATGGCCTATGCTCTAGAAAAAGGAGACATCACAGCGCCATATTATAGAGACTTAGCTTTTGTTACTTACATGGGTATCTCAGCTTATGATATATTTTTATCTGCTTTTGGTAAGAAAGATGATGTTAATTCGGGTGGAAAACAAATGCCATCACATTTCAGTAGTAGAGAAAAAAATATTTTATCGCAGAGTTCTCCAGTAGCTACACAAATTCCGCATGCAGTCGGAGCTGCTTTAGCTTTAAGAATGGATGGTAAGAAAAAAATTGCAACAGCAACTGTTGGTGAAGGTAGCTCAAACCAAGGTGACTTCCATGAAGGTTTAAACTTCGCGGGTGTACACAAACTTCCTTTTGTATGTGTCATTATAAATAATAAATATGCGATTTCAGTACCTGATTCATTGCAATACGCAGCTGAAAAATTATCGGATAGAGCACTTGGTTACGGTATACATGGTGAACAAGTGGATGGTAATGATCCTTTAGCAATGTATAAAGCAATGAAAGAAGCAAGAGATCGAGCTATTTCTGGTCAAGGATCAACCTTAATTGAAGCAGTAACTTCTCGTATGACAGCTCATTCATCGGATGATGACGACCAATATCGTACGAAAGAAGAGCGTGAAGCGCTTAAAAAAGCAGACTGCAATGAAAAGTTCAAAAATGAGTTATTAACTGCAGGTATTATCGATGAGGCATGGTTGTCTGAAATTGAAGCGGAACATAAAGATATCATAAATAAAGCGACTAAGGCAGCTGAAGAAGCTCCATACCCTAGTGTAGAAGAGGCATATGCATTTGTTTACGAAGAAGGGAGTCTAACTCATGGCTAAATTATCTTATTTAGAGGCGATTCGCCAAGCACAAGATTTAGCATTACAACAAGATAAAGATGTATTTATTCTTGGTGAAGATGTTGGTAAAAAGGGCGGTGTATTTGGGGCAACACAGGGACTACAACAAAAATATGGTGAGGATAGAGTTATTGACACCCCGTTAGCTGAGTCCAACATTGTAGGTACTGCTATTGGCGCATCTATGGTAGGAAAAAGACCAATTGCAGAAATTCAGTTTGCTGATTTTATTTTACCGGCGACTAATCAAATTATTAGTGAAGCAGCAAAAATGCGTTATCGTTCAAATAATGATTGGCAATGTCCCTTAACAATTCGTGCACCATTTGGTGGCGGTGTTCATGGTGGTCTTTACCATTCGCAAAGTATTGAAAGTATATTTGCTTCATCACCAGGATTAACGATAGTTATTCCATCAACACCATATGATGCCAAAGGTCTTTTATTATCATCAATCGAATCAAATGATCCAGTATTGTACTTTGAGCATAAAAAAGCTTATCGTTTCTTAAAAGAAGAAGTACCAGAAGAATATTATACAGTGCCTTTAGGAAAAGCAGATGTTAAACGTGAAGGTGAAGATTTAACTGTCTTTTGTTATGGATTAATGGTCAATTATTGTTTGCAAGCAGCGGATATTTTAGCAGCAGACGGTATCAATGTTGAAGTTGTAGATTTACGAACTGTTTATCCATTAGATAAAGAAACAATTATTGATCGTGCTAAAAATACAGGCAAAGTATTGCTTGTTACAGAAGATAATTTAGAAGGTAGTGTTATGTCAGAGGTGTCAGCGATTATTGCAGAACATTGTCTGTTTGAACTAGATGCACCAATCATGCGTTTAGCTGCTCCAGATGTACCATCTATGCCATTTTCTCCTGTATTAGAAAACGAAATAATGATGAATCCAGAAAAAATATTGAACAAAATGAGAGAATTAGCAGAGTTCTAGGAGGGAAAGTCATGGAAATAACAATGCCTAAATTAGGTGAAAGTGTTCATGAAGGCACAATTGAACAGTGGTTAGTTTCTGTTGGAGATTATATCGATGAATATGAACCACTTTGTGAAGTCATAACTGATAAAGTGACAGCTGAGGTCCCTTCTACAATCTCTGGTACAATTACAGAAATTCTTGTTGAAGCAGGTCAAACTGTTGCTATTGACACAGTAATTTGTAAAATTGAAACTTCAGATGAAAAGACTGGTAAACCATCTAATGAGAAAGAATCAAAAGTAATTGAAGATACAGTAGTCGAAGCTGACATTGCTAATACTGCAATGGAACAGCCAAAACAACAAGAAAATGCACCTCGTAACAACGGCCGCTATTCACCTGTTGTGTTTAAGTTAGCTTCAGAACACAATATTGATTTAGCACAAGTTGATGGAAGTGGATTTGAAGGTCGTGTTACAAAAAAAGACATCATGGCAGTTATTGAAAATGGTGGTACGACATCTCAGACAGATAGCCAAGTTAAAGAGACTTTAGCACAACTAGGCACTTCAAAATCAAGTAGTCAATCATCACAAGGAAATGGTGAAACAAATAAAATACCTGTTAATGGAGTACGTAAAGCGATTGCACAAAACATGGTAAACAGTGTTACAGAAATTCCACATGCATGGATGATGATTGAGGTTGATGCAACTAATCTAGTAAATACGAGAAACCACTATAAAAATGGATTTAAAAATAAAGAAGGTTATAATTTAACGTTCTTTGCTTTCTTTGTCAAAGCGGTTGCAGATGCATTAAAAGCATATCCACTTTTAAATAGTAGTTGGCAAGATAATGAAATCGTCTTACACAAAGATATTAATATATCTATTGCTGTTGCAGATGAAAATAAATTATATGTACCGGTAATTAAACATGCAGATGAAAAATCGATTAAAGGAATTGCAAGAGAAATTAATGATTTAGCAACAAAGGCTCGTAATAAAAAATTGACGTCAGAAGATATGCAAGGTGGTACATTTACAGTAAATAATACTGGAACGTTTGGTTCTGTATCATCAATGGGAATCATTAATCATCCTCAAGCAGCAATACTACAAGTCGAATCAATCGTTAAAAAACCTGTTGTAATTAATGATATGATTGCAATACGTAGCATGGTCAATCTTTGTATTTCAATTGATCACCGAATTTTAGATGGATTACAAACAGGTAAATTTATGAATCATATTAAACAACGTATTGAACAATACACTCTAGAAAATACAAACATATATTAAAATAGAATAATAGACATCTACTGACAAAATAGTTTATTTTGTCGGTAGATGTTTTTTTATAGAAAATTAATAATGAAATTCGAAAGTTATAGGGAAATTAGCTTGGATAAAATTGTCATAAAGGACAGAAAGTTTGATAGATTGTTAAAATTGTATCTAAATATAGGTGCAATTCAGATTAGTTTATTGAACAATAAGATATTAATTAGTAGAATGAGTATAGCTTAAATATAAAGGGATAGGTGATTGGATTTATGGACATGAATTTCGATTTATATATGAACGGTGTTGTCGAACAAGCAAGAAATGAAATAGAATCTGCAGGATATGAACAATTAACAACTGCAGAAGACGTTGATCAAGTTCTTAAACAAGAAGGTACAACACTAGTTATGATCAATTCAGTATGTGGTTGTGCAGGTGGTATCGCCAGACCAGCTGCTTCTCATGCTTTACATTATGACGTTTTACCTGATCGATTAGTGACAGTGTTTGCTGGTCAAGATAAAGAAGCGACACAAAGAGCGAGAGATTATTTTGAAGGGTATGCGCCTTCAAGTCCATCATTTGCTTTAATAAAAGATGGGAAAATTACTGAAATGATTGAAAGACACCAAATTGAAGGTCATGATGTAATGGACGTAATTAATCAATTACAAACATTATTTAATAAATATTGTGAAGAAAGATAAGAGGCACTAACCCATGTTAAAGTTAAATCCTTATAAGATTGGATTTAGAACAATAAAAACAGCAGTGGGTATGACGCTTGGTGTAATTTTAAGTAAGCTCATTGGTTTAGATAATTATGCTTCGAGCGCCATATTAGTCGTTTTATGTATCAAACATACAAAAGTACATTCGCTACAAGCGATTATTTCTAGATTAGTGTCGTGCTTTTTAGTATTGTTTTTAGGTTCAGCGATTTTTAGTTTATTAGGTCAAAGTCCTATAGTGTTGGGGTTAATCGTATTATTATTTATACCTTTAACTGTCGTCTTAAAGGTTCAAGAAGGTGTAATTACTAGTTGTGTCATTTTACTGCATATATTTAATGCGAAGTCGATTGATGCACATTTGATTGTGAATGAAACGTTATTACTTTTAATCGGTCTAAGTATAGCATTTATAATGAATTTAATGATGCCAAGTTTAGATAAACAGTTGGATGAATATAAATGTAAAATAGAACAGCAAATTGCAGATATTTTTAATAAATATAGTTATATTTGTGAAAAATATGAAGATACCATTGCAATTGAATTTGAAGCCTTATTGCTTAATATTAAAAAAGCAAAATCAATCGCATTCCGAGATGTAAAAAATCATTTTGTTAGAAATGAAAATTCATATTATCATTATTTTGACATGCGAGAAGAACAAGTAGAATTGTTGACGAGAATGAAATCACTCATAGAAAGTATTTGTCATAAAGACCCGCTTTTAAAAGATGTGTCAAGCTTATTAAAAGAAATAGGTCAAAATGTAAACAGTAATGATTATACAGCAATGCGATTGCACAATTTATACGAAATTCGTTTGAAATTAAATGAACTACCATTGCCCACGTCACACAAAGCATTAAATTCACGAGCTAGCATTATTCAAATATTAAATGAATTAGAAGAGTATCTTCAAATTAAATCACAATTTGGCTCTTTAAAAATGCATAGTGAAGTGAGTTAAAAAATTAATCCATCCGAATGACATTTGCCAAAAAAGTATGCGTTAAATACGCTAACTTTAAGGTTTTTGATCATAACGGATGGATTTTTGTTTTTATTACTATATAAATTATGTAGGACTAAATTATAAGATAGGAATTAAACTAGTTAATAATAAAGCCAATACGACTGATACAAGCAAAACGATGATGATGATTCTTAAAACTTTATTTTGCATTTTTGATTGCCTCCAAATAAATATGCTTTCTTAATTTTAACTAAGACATAAGCCGTAAACCTTGAAAGGTTATTTCTAAATCAAATGTTAGAAATTAATAAAAAGTTAGCCATTTCTACTTATGTCATTTTCCTCATTATACGATACCTTTGAAAATGCAATCAATATATTTTTGACAATGCTTTATTTAAGTTACAATTATATTATAAATTTAAACCGGAGCTAACGTTATACAATATCAATATTCAATTGAACAATTAATCGATTACTCATTTGTATATAATTTAACGTTACATACTGACAAATTGTATCTGAAGTTTTAACAGAAATTTCTAAGTTAAAAGGGGCGTTAATATGATTAACAAACAAAGATTGTTAAATACATTTTTAGAATTAGTACAAATTGATTCTGAAACAGGGCATGAAGAAATCATTCAACCTATTTTAAAAGAAAAATTTAAATCATTAGGACTGGATGTAAAGGAAGATAATGCAAGTAATCATCCGAAATTAGGCGCAAATAATCTAGTATGCACATTGGAAAGTACTATCGAAGAAGGGGTAGCACCGAAATTATATTTTACTAGTCATATTGATACTGTTATACCCGCAATTAATGTAAAGCCAATTGTAAAAGAAGATGGATACATATATTCTGATGGTACAACTATTTTAGGGGCAGATGATAAGGCTGGATTAGCGGCTATATTTGAAGTTTTACAAGTTATTCAAGAACATAGCTTACCACATGGACAAATTCAATTTGTGATTACTGTAGGGGAAGAATCAGGGTTAGTGGGAGCTAAACAATTAAAACCGCAATTGTTAGATGCTGATTTTGGTTATGCAATTGACGCGAGTGCAGACGTAGGTACAACGGTTGTAGGGGCGCCAACACAAATGTTAATATCAGCTAAAATTGTTGGAAAAACTGCACATGCAAGTACGCCGAAAGAAGGCATTAGTGCAATTAATATTGCAGCAAAAGCAATCAATAGAATGAAATTAGGTCAAGTTGATGAGTTAACAACAGCCAACATCGGTAAATTCCATGGTGGCTCAGCTACTAATATTGTAGCGGATGAAGTTATTTTAGAAGCAGAGGCACGTTCTCACGATCCAGAAAGAATAAAAACACAGGTCAAACATATGACAGACGTATTTGAAAACACTGCAAGTGAATTAGGTGGTAAAGCGATAGTATCGGTTGAACAAAGTTATCCAGGATTTAAAATAAATGACGATGAAGCGGTTGTTAAAATTGCTCAAGAGAGTGCTCGTAATTTAGGATTATCTGCAAATACAATTATTTCTGGTGGAGGTTCAGACGGCAGCATTATTAATACATTTGGTATTCCATCTGTCATTTTAGGAGTGGGTTATGAAAAAATCCATACTACAAATGAGAGAATGCCGATTAAATCATTGAACTTGCTTGCAAGTCAAGTGTTAGAAATAATCAAAATAGTTGCGCGACAATCGAAATGATTTAGTGTAGTGTATGTCTATTTTGTGATACAATACTAATGAAAAATCAACAAGTGAGGTAAGTAATATGACACAACAAATTGGAGTTATTGGTTTAGCCGTTATGGGTAAAAACCTAGCTTGGAATATTGAATCACGCGGATATAGTGTATCTGTATTTAACCGCTCAAGTGAAAAAACTGATTTAATGGTTGAAGAATCAAAAGGGAAAAATATTCATCCAACGTATTCATTGGAAGAATTTGTTAATTCTTTAGAAAAACCACGTAAAATTTTATTAATGGTTCAAGCAGGTAAAGCTACGGATGCAACGATTGATAGTTTGTTACCTTTATTAGATGATGGAGATATTTTAATTGATGGTGGTAATACAAACTATCAAGATACAATTAGACG
Source organism: Staphylococcus schweitzeri (assembly GCF_002902405.1). Classification (GTDB taxonomy): domain Bacteria; phylum Bacillota; class Bacilli; order Staphylococcales; family Staphylococcaceae; genus Staphylococcus; species Staphylococcus schweitzeri. The sequence goes on along the minus strand of NZ_PPQS01000039.1, from coordinate 28,344 downwards.
TAATAAAGCTTTAGCTGAAAGTGCAATCAATTTTATTGGTATGGGAGTTTCTGGTGGAGAAATTGGCGCATTAACAGGCCCTTCATTAATGCCAGGTGGACAAGAAGAGGCATATAACAAAGTTGCTGATATTCTAGATGCAATTGCTGCAAAAGCTCAAGATGGTGCTTCATGTGTTACTTACATTGGACCAAATGGTGCTGGTCACTATGTGAAAATGGTACACAACGGTATTGAATATGCTGATATGCAATTAATTGCAGAAAGCTATGCGATGATGAAAGAACTTTTAGGTATGTCACATGAGGAAATTGCTCAAACGTTCAAAGATTGGAATGCTGGTGAATTAGAAAGTTATTTAATTGAAATAACTGGTGATATTTTCATGAAATTAGATGAAAATAAAGAAGCATTAGTTGAAAAAATTCTTGATACTGCAGGTCAAAAAGGTACAGGAAAATGGACTTCAATTAACGCATTAGAATTAGGTATTCCATTAACAATCATTACTGAATCTGTATTTGCAAGATTCATTTCTTCAATTAAGGAAGAACGTGTGAATGCTTCTAAAGAATTAAATGGTCCAAAAGCTTCATTTGATGGTGACAAAAAAGAATTTTTAGAAAATATTCGTAAAGCATTATATATGAGTAAAATTTGTTCTTATGCACAAGGTTTCGCGCAAATGCGTAAAGCAAGTGAAGATAATGAATGGAATTTAAAACTTGGTGATTTAGCTATGATTTGGAGAGAAGGTTGCATTATCCGTGCACAATTCTTACAAAAAATCAAAGATGCTTACGATAATAATCCAGGATTACAAAACTTATTGTTAGATCCATACTTTAAAAATATTGTAACTGAATACCAAAATGCATTACGCGACGTTGTAGCAACAGGTGTTCAAAATGGTGTACCAACACCTGGATTCTCATCAAGTATTAACTACTATGATAGTTACAGAGCAGCTGATTTACCTGCAAACCTAATTCAAGCTCAACGTGACTATTTCGGTGCGCATACTTATGAAAGAAAAGATAAAGAAGGCGTATTCCATACACAATGGATTGAAGAATAATATTGATTAAAGGATAGTTGAAAGATACTATCCTTTTTTATTTTTTAAAAAGAAGTTAAGTATTAAAATCCTTAACTTTGTCGGTGTAGGGAGTAGGACAAAAGTCCCTAAAAAATAGATGCTCAACAAGCTGTATGGTATCAATTACATTTCAAAAAGGCTGATTTCTATCAAATAATTAATAGAAATCAGCTTTTTTACTTTGTCTAAGAACTTTATATCCCAAACTCACTGCTTTGGGTTTGTTTATCAATAAAGATACACTATAATAATGAAAGTTTTTTATTCGACTTTCCTTGATTTAATATCATAATGTTATTATTTAATTAAGTAATAAATTATATATCAAAAAATATTTAAACGAAAAAGATTGACCAATAATATATTGTGTGATATATTATTTTTTATAAATAGTAATTTTACATCATGAATTCTTAGGAGGAAGGAGGTCGATATGATGAAAATTAATAACCATACTATTAATGGATATTCAGACATTAATAGTTCTGAAGCGATGCAATATGCAGCAGGTTGCTGCTCTTGTAGTTGTTCATGTAGTTGTAGCTGTTCATGTTCTTGTACTAGTGCTTCAACAGCAGAGCAATAAATTAAATGTAAAGCTTGGTCTATTTAGATCAAGCTTTTCCAAATTTGAAAGGTGAGTGTATGGAAAGTTTAATGACTATTAAGAATTTAAAAGTTGATATTAATAATAGAAAAATTCTAAACCTTAATAATAGTACTATAAATATTTATTGTGAAGATAAAATAGCACTGATTGGGAAAAATGGCGCGGGAAAAACTACTTTGATTAATTGTTTGTTAAATGAGATAAATTACAGCGGCGTTATTGATAGAAAGCTAAGTTCTAAAGATATAGGGATTGTTTTTCAAGAGAATAAGTATGGGGATTTAATCAAAGTGCATGAATTAATTTATTTAGTAACAGCTTATAGCAAACGAAGTAAACAATTTAAAGCATTTACGAAAGCTTTCTCTTTAGAACAACTTATAAATAAATTTGTTAAAGATTTATCCTTGGGGGAGCAAAAGCGCTTAACTGTAGGATTAGTATTAAATAAACAAAAAAAGTTATACATATTTGATGAATTGACATCTGGATTAGACTATGAAAAAAGACAAAATTTATTACAGAAAACTAAAGAAATCACCCAAAATAAAGCAGTAATTAAAATTACGCATTACTTTGATGAGGTTGAAAATTGGGCGAATAAATTAATCATTTTAGATAAAGGAGCATTATTGTTTTACGGCAGTATAGATCAATTTTTCTCAAAATTTTATCACTATGCGTTGATTGAAATAGTGAATCAAGAATTAGATTATCTAGTTAGAGATGATATTGAAAAAATAAATGCCGATGTATATTTTAATGCTAAGGTTGTTACCCACAATAAAGAGCAAATGAATGACGTTATTAATATATTAAATGAACGAAAAATAGAATTTAAAATAAACATGCAAAATATATACTCAACATATTTAATATCAACTTTGGAGGAAAAATGATAAATAAAATTTTGTTAAGCATAAAAATGCAATTTAGAGTTCCTATATCAGTGTTCTTTTCATTAATTTTTCCAATCATCATGGTATTAGTTATTATTTTGTCTTATGGGAATTTTAGTATAGGAAATGGAAGACACTTTATAGATAAATATTTTTTAATTAGTACGAGTATTGGACTGCTACCGATTGCTTTTATTAGCTTTCCAATTTGGTTAAGTGAGAGCATTGAGAATGAGACGCTGAAACGCTTAAAATATTTTGAAGTAAATATTAGTAGTTTAATCGTATCTAATATTATTTCATACTGCTTCTTAGCGATATTTAGTGTCATTTTAAATATCATTATTGGTAAAGTATTTTTCTCATTAACTCTACCAAACACGCAATATTTTATAGCCTTCTTTTTCCAAATTTTTTATAACATTATCGCTCTGTTAATGATAGGAACATTTTTAGCTTTGTTAATAAGAAAGAGTAAGGTTTTATTGCCTTTTGGAATGATATTGCTTTTTCTCACTTATATGATTATTGGTGTTTTTGTTCAGTATGGAGAGCTCCCTCATGTTTTAAAGGAAATAGGAAATTGGATGCCAATCAAATATGCTACTAATGATTTTTATTCAATTTGGACAAATGAACGTATGTGGGACGCATCATTTTTAAAATTAAATTCATTGTATATCATAGTGACGAGTGTTTTAAGTTTATTTATTTATAAGTTTAAGAAATGAGGAGAATAATGATGTTGAAGAGACAAGAAATGCGAGTGATTATTGAAATTTTAGCAGGTATTGTGTTATCTGCCATCATCACAGCCATCGCGATTTCAATAGGTTACTTTATTATAAATAAAAATGGTTATGCGCATTTTGATGTGAATTTATTAGGATTAAATTTATACAGAATACACAATTATGGAGTTAGTGGGGAGCCAATTATAACAAATATTATGTTTTTAGGTGTAGCCTTGTCCATATTATTAGTAATCATTTTTGAATTGCTTGTAGCAACTAACAAAAGAGGTAAAAAGCAATGATTAATTATCAGTTGAAGGGAATGTTTAATCAGCATTCATTATTTAAA
>NZ_PPQS01000039.1:3004-24640 GCF_002902405.1 Staphylococcus schweitzeri | reverse complement strand
TGACGATAATATTGCAAATAATGATAATCGAAATAATTTTGCTCAAATTATTTTAGGAAATCAAGAATCAGAATCTTTAAAGTACTTGTTAAATGTAAATCATCAGAGACTTAGCGACTTCAAAAGCATGTTAGCTTATAATGAATCCAATTATGCAGCTTTAGTTAATGAGCATCAAATATTGAATGAAATTAATGATAAAGATACAAAATCACTTCCTAAAAGTGATAAAAAAATAAAAGAATCTTTTTATAATGTTTTAAATCACAGAAAAAGTACAAGGAAATTTACATCTTTTGTAATGGCTTGTAAAGAATTGTCAACAATACTTAAATTTTCTTTTGGGATAGCACCTAGAAAAGTGGAATATGAGGATATAAATACAAGTACACGATTCTATGCATCGGCAGGTGGGTTATATCCAATTGATATATATCTTTATATCAACAATGTAGAAGATTATGATAAAGGCATTTATCTATACCAACCGATAAGTCACTCATTATTAAAAATTGTGGCTCATAAGGACATAAACACAGATGACTTTTTAGAAGGTAATAATATAGATATCGAAAATTGTAATTTCTTAGTCTTTTTTGGCTATAATTTTAACTCTAGTTTTTTGAAATACGGCGAATTGGCGTTATTAAATAGTTTGATAGAAATCGGTTGTATGTCACATAATTTTGATTTAGTCATTACATCATTAGGCTATACAGGATGCCCAATAGCTGGCTTTAAGAAAAACAATATAGAAAAATTACTTGAACTAGATCATGTTAATGAACATATACTATTTACGAATATATGTGGGAAGGAATAGTTAAGCAATGAAAACGTTTATTAAACCTAAAGATTTGTTTGTCGAAGAAAACAATAGTGAGTATATATTAAAAAAAGGATATTTACATCAACATTCAATAGCTATAGATAAAGAAGAAAGCAGTAAAAATTTTATAGTCAAATTCAAAACGTTAATTGCTGAAAATCAATTAGAATTAAATGAAAATGACGATGTTATAGACGATTTTAATAAACTAACGCAATTGAATTTAATACATAAAAAAATCGATACTTTTAATAAAATTTGTATTATTACAGACAAGTCAGCCAAAGCATTTTTTAAAGACCATCTCAATCAAGTTGATGAAATATATGAGTTTAATGAAGTTCTAGAAAGAGATGAAATTGAAACCTTGAATAATCAAAAAAGTAATTTATCTATTAATAAAGTTGTAAAAAAACAGCAATCAAAGTTAGCAGATATGAATGTTTTTGTTATTTTATCATACGCCAATCAACCTTTTATTAAAGCGTTTAACTTTTTATCAAACTTGTTGGATATGACTTATACACTTGCTTTTTATGATAATGAAAATGTATTTTTCACAAATATTCATCATGGAGAGACGGGGTGTTATGAATGTTTAGAACGACAATTAGTTTCTAAGTTTCCTGGTAAGATAGAAAATTATTTTGTACCGGATGCGCAAAATCAAGATATATACAGTCTCAAATTATACAGTTATATATTAAGTATAATGATAAATGAAATAAATAATATAGAAATTTACGGGGATTCAACACTATTAGGAAATGTACTTCATTTTTATTTACCCACATATGAATACAACTTTAATTTCAATAAGCGACAGTCTACTTGTTCGACATGTTCGACGATAAATAATGTTTTGTTTAAAGAGCAAAATATAAAGTCAGCTAATATTTTAAAAAGGGTGTTAGAAAATGATAACCTTTAAAAATAATTTGAATTATAATCTGTATAGACAAAACTTATTAGGCGGAAATGTAGCGGGTATTTGGAAAGATAACAGCTTTTTCTTAGGTTTAAATTCATATCCTATTATGAATTATCATTATGTCACAGCTCAATTTAATAATTTTGAAAAAAACTTCTTAAGTGAAGATTTCAAAGTGAATTATCATTTAAGTGGTTACGGCATTCATTATAATGAAGCACTAGCGTCCTTCTTAGGAGAAAGTACAGAAAGATATGCTTTTACGCTGTTGTATCAAAATTTAAAAAGAAAAATCATTTATGCGTCTCATGCACAAATTTCAGAACAACTAAAAAATTCAAATAGCTTAATATTACCTTTAACTTTAATCAATATATATTTTGAGGAAAAAGACTCCGAACATTATATTTGTGAGGATGATGTCATTCAATGGATTCCACTTAAATCTCTATATCACCCAGACCATGATGTTTTAATACCTTTACAAATGCTTGTTCTATTTGATAAAACGATATTTAAAGATGAAAAGCAGTTTACGAATAGTGGTGTTTCGACCGGTACAGCTAGTCATGAAACATTTGAGAAAAGTTTAACCAATTCTATTATTGAGATTTTACAAATAGATTCATATAATTTGTGGTGGTACGGAGGCATTGAAGGAAAGACGATTTCTGTAAATATTGCTGAAAAACTAAATGAATGGTTTAAACGGGAAAGCATTGTGCACAAATTTCTTGATAATTTTGATGTATACTTCACTGATATTAGCTTTGATAAGCCTATTCATGTTGTTGTCTGTGAGGTTAAATCTAAAGCTAAAGATTTAAGTTTGCCTAAATATGTCGTTGGGGTTCAAGGTGATATGAACTTAGAGCAGTGTATCTATAGAAGCTTATTAGAATGTGTTACAGTGTTAGAGTATGCAATGACTGAGGTTTGGAATAATACTACGCATTTTAAGAACATCTCAGAAAATATTAAAAATCATCCTATTGATAATTTAGATGATAATGTTATGTATTATGCTAAATATGGTTTGAATTTTAATATGCAGAAAAGAAAAAACACCTTACAAAATATTAAAAATGCCAAAAATTTACATGAGATCATCAATGAGTTAAAACATTTAAGTTATTATGCGTGTTATTTAGATATTACGCCTGTGGAATTTTACAATAAAAATTTAGTTGTCGTTAGAACATTTATACCTGAATTATTGACGATAGCTCTACCATCATATCCACCTTATCTGCATCCAAGATATAAAGAAATAGGGGGAATAATAAATGATATTCCACATCCTTTGGCATAGTCTGATTGGTTTAATGTTTTTTCTAACTTGCTTCCCAGGTATATTGCTTATTTGCATTAGAAAAGTAGCGTATTTTAAATACATAACTGAATTTCATAAGTACATTTTGGTACTTATTATCATACTGTTAATAGATACGTGTTTATTTTTAAGTAATACAAATATTTACTTAAGTGTATCTGTTATTATCATTACACCAGTAATTATTTATATTACAGAAAAATCATTACTGTTTAACAAAAATTTGTTCGACTTTTATAATAAAAACAGCAAATTTATTTTAAGTGTGTTAATAGCATATCCAATACTAGAAGAATTAAATTTCCGTTACTTCTTGTATAATTTCAGCTTGATATATCATTATCATTTTATTCAGTACATCATCTTATCAGTACTAACCTTTGTGTTCGCTCATTTACTATATCAAGGAAAGTCTTCTATAGTAAAAATCTTTTTTGCTACAATGCAAGCACTGATTTATTTGTATTTTAGAGATGTTTTTATCAATATAATTGTTCATATGATTTTTAATATATTAGTATTTAGTAGCCAAATGAAGAAACTAAATTATACTATAATAACAAAATAAAAGAAATTAAAAAATTGACCAAAAATGATCGTTTAAAAGTATTCCACCACATTTTAAAAACATTGATTGAAGTAAATGTATAATTTATATGTTATGATAGCATGTATTATAGAGAAATAGAGGTATTAACTTATGGAAAAGTTAAATCAAGTTATGTTATATGTTGATGATGTTGACAAAGCGAAAGCATTTTGGACTGAAACATTAGAGTTTGTTGTTGTAAGTGAAACACCGTTGGCTGAGGACTATATTGCAGTTGAAGTATCGCCTACAAAGGATGCTGAAACGTCATTAACGATTATGGCAAAAGAATTTATTGAAAAGTATAGTCCTGAAGTGAACTTAGGAACGCCATCTTTAATGTTTAAAGAGAAAAACTTTGATGCATTATACTCAAAATTAAAAGACTTAGGTTTAACTGGACACGATATAGTAGAAATGAATGGTCAACGTGTATTTAATTTCCAAGATGGCCAAGGAAACTATTTCGCTGTTAGTGACTAAATATATAAATAGCCTTTATATTGATTTTCGGATTGAATTTCAGTGTGAAGGTTTTATTTTTATCGTTTTATGCAATCGTTTGCACAAATGTTTTGACTTTTTTAGAAAGTGTGACTACACTAATATTATACACGTATTGAAAGCGTTTTCTGGCACAAGAGATAAGCAGGAGGTGATTAATTGACTACAATTAAAGATGTTGCAAAAAAAGCGGGTGTTTCTCCTTCGACAGTTTCAAGAGTTATAAAAGGAAATCAACGTATTAGCGAAGCAACAATTTCTAAAGTTAAGAAAGTTATGGAAGAATTGAATTATTTTCCGAATACTGCAGCTAGAACTTTAATCACAAATCAAACTTATAAAATTGGGTTGGTTTTAAAAGGTTCTGAGGAGCCTATTCGACTGAATCCATTCTATATCAATGTATTGCTAGGAATTTCTGAAGAATGTAACCAGCATGGTTATGGAACCCAAACAACAGTATCGAATAATATGGACGATTTGAAAGAAGAAGTATTTAAAATGATGAAACAGCGCATGGTGGATGCGTTTATTTTACTTTATTCAAAAAATGATGATCCAATTAAACAAATGTTAATGGAAGAAAATATGCCATTTATTGTAATTGGAAAGCCTACATCAGATTCAGACTATAAATTTACACATATTGATAATAATAATGTTTTAGCATCTGAAAATTTAACACAACATGTTATTAATCAAGGTGTTGATGAAATATTATTCATTACTGAAAAAGGGAATTTTGAAGTTTCTAAAGATAGAATTAAAGGTTTTGAAAAGATAGTATCTCAACATAATATTAATTATCAAATCATTGAAACGAATAGCGAAAGGAAATCTATTTTAAATTTTATACAAGGACAACAAGCAAGATTGAAAGACCCAAATATTAAACAAGCAATCATTTCATTAGATGCCATGCTACATTTAGCCATTTTAAGTGTGCTTTATGAATTAAACATTGAAATACCCAATGATATTTTGACTGCTACATTTAATGATTCTTATTTAACAGAAATAGCATCGCCCCCTCAAACATGTATCGATATTAAACCTAGATTATTGGGACAACAAGCTGGGAATGCAATTTTAAAAATTTTAAATAAGAGAGAGCAAAATGTGATTGAATTGGTAATTATTGATACTGAATTAGTAATCAGAAAATCTACACAACGATAGCAAAGGAGTTTTAAAATGAATAAGCAATGGTGGAAAGAAGCAGTAGCATATCAAGTATATCCAAGAAGTTTTAATGATAGTAATCATGATGGTATTGGGGATTTACCAGGAATGATTGATAAATTAGATTACTTAAAAGACTTAGGCATTGATGTGATATGGTTAAGCCCTATGTTTAAGTCACCAAATGATGACAATGGCTATGATATTAGTGATTATAAAGAAATTATGGATGAATTTGGTACCATGGAAGATTTCAATCAATTGTTAAAAGGTGTTCATGATAGAGGCATGAAGCTTATTTTAGATTTAGTTGTGAATCATACATCTGATGAACACCCTTGGTTTATCGAATCTAGATCAAGTAAAGATAACCCCAAACGAGATTGGTATATTTGGAAAGACCCTAAAAAAGATGGAGCTGAACCAAATAACTGGGAAAGTATTTTTAATGGTTCAACATGGGAATATGATGCAAAGACAGGCCAGTATTACTTCCATTTATTCAGTAAAAAGCAACCTGACTTAAATTGGGATAATCCTGAGGTTAGAGATGCAGTGTTTGAAATGATGAATTGGTGGTTCGATAAAGGCATTGATGGGTTTAGAGTAGATGCGATTACTCATATTAAAAAGACATTTGAAGCGGGTGATTTACCTCTACCTGAAGGTAAAACTTATGCACCAGCTTTTGACGTGGATATGAATCAACCAGGTATACAAACTTGGTTACAAGAAATGAAAGATCGCTCATTAAGTCAATACGATATTATGACTGTTGGAGAAGCTAATGGTGTGAGTACCGATGATGCTGAAGAGTGGGTAGGAGAAGAAAAAGGTAAATTCAATATGATTTTCCAATTTGAACATTTAGGTTTGTGGAATAGTGGCGATTCTCACTTTGATGTTAATGCGTATAAATCTGTTTTAAATAAATGGCAAAAGCAACTTGAAAATAAAGGATGGAATGCACTATTTATTGAAAATCATGACCAACCACGACGTGTATCGACGTGGGGTGATGATGACAAGTATTGGTATGAATCAGCAACAAGTCATGCAGTAGTTTATTTCTTGCAACAAGGTACGCCATTTATTTATCAAGGACAAGAAATTGGTATGACAAATTATCCATTTGAAAGTATTGAAACGTTTAACGATGTTGCTGTTAAAAATGACTATCAAATTGTGAAAGCTCAAGGTGGAGATGTAGACGTTTTACTTGCGAAATATAAAGATGAGAACCGAGATAATTCTCGTACACCAATGCAATGGGATGACACGTTAAATGGAGGATTTACAAATGGTGAACCTTGGTTCCCAGTGAATCCGAATTACAAAACTATCAATGTTGCACAACAATTAGAAGATAAGCATTCAGTATTACAGTTCTATAAAGATTTAATTCAACTAAGAAAGTCTAATGACGTCTATGTTTATGGTCAATTCGATTTAGTAGATGCCGACAATTCACAAGTATTTGCTTATACAAGAACGCTCAATGATAAAAAGGTACTAATAGTCGGAAATCTTACTGAAAAAGAGGCAAAGCTTGATGTACCATTAGATACTAGTAGTGCAAGTGTTAAACTATATAATTATGATGGCAACGTTGATATAAAACATCTAAGACCGTATGAAGCATGTGTAATGGAACTAAATTAATATTTTAAAATACCCCTTATACAAAATGATGTTAATTCATTAAATGTATAAGGGGGTTTAATTTTTTATAAATTTTTAGTCTTCATTATATGGACTCTGTTTAACAGGAATCCAAAGCTGAATTTTAGTGAATGGGTCATTAAATGAAATATCAAGAGGATATACTTCTACATATAAATCATTTCTTTCATATGGAAGTGTTAACTGCAAACTTGATTCAATGTAATACCATGCTTCATTAGTGGCATAATCAATTTCACCTTGTAAATTGAATTTTGCACAATGTTTGCCAGGTAAAAATCTACTTTCTAAGTGTGCTGGATAACGTTCACTTGGAACACCTACAAATATTTCTAAACCATTTTCAAGAGGACAACTAATAACGAACAATTCAAACGGGCTGACATCATTATATCGTTGTAACTCTTTTATTTTACCATCAATGAGCAAGTCTTCTAAAAAATCCGGAACATTAAAAGGATGTGACAAATACTTAGTGTCTATAAATCTTGCATATCCAACCAATGAAATATCATCTGTCTCTTCTAATCTATATGGATAGGGTGCTCTCTCAGTAGTTGATAACTTGATATATAATCGCTCTTGAATTTGTAATTCATCTTTTTTAGTTGAAGCTTGAATAGGTGAAACGCCATGGAAATCACTAAAATCATTAGCGAAGTCATTTGAGTTTGCATAGTGATATTTCTTAGCGATATCAACGAGTCGTGTTGCGCCATGAATCACATCATTTGCTGCGAGCGTCATTTTGCGTGCTCGTGCATAAGCTTCTGGAGATAAGCCGACAATCATTTTAAATGATTGATCAAGATGGTATGGCGAAAGACCAACGTAATCACTTAATTCTTGCAAATTGAAAGGCTCTAATAAACGATCTTCAATATAAACAATTGCCTGTTGTATTTGCTTGATAACGTCCAAAACTTTCACTCCAATTAATTCAATCATTTATTTTTATTCTACATTATTTCTAATAAATATACACCCATTTGTTCGGTGAATATTAAAATAGTTTGGTGTAGTTTAAAATATACCAATTCAGTCTAGTCTAGAAAAAAAGCGAATGATAGAAACTTTGATTAACTAATAGTGTAATCAATGCTTGTCATTCGCTCATGTATTTATATTTAATATGTGCGTACTAATTTAATTATTGAATATCGTCCCACCAGTGATTACCATCACGAGCAAGTAATAAATCACTTTCTAATGGACCATTTGTGCCTGATTCATAGTTAGGAAACTCTGGGTCTACCATGTTCCATTCATCTTGAATAGCATCCACAAACTTCCATGTTGATTTTAACTCTTCCCAATGTGTAAAATTAGTCGCATCACCTTTTAGACAATCGAACAGTAGGTTTTCATATGCATCAACTGTATTCATTTTATCTTGGGCGCTCATTGAATATGATAATTGAACAGGTTCAGTCTCGATACCTTGTGTATTTTTCTTAGCGTTTAAATGTAATGAAACACCTTCGTTCGGCTGAATATTTATTACTAATAGATTTGAGTCTAATAGTTTATCAGTTTCGTAGTATAAATTCATTGGTACTTCTTTAAATTCAACGACAACTTGAATCGTTTTAGATTTCATTCGTTTACCAGTACGGATGTAAAATGGTACACCAGCCCAGCGGAAGTTATCAATTGTTAACTTGCCTGAAACAAAAGTAGGTGTATTTGAATCGTCTGAAACACGATCTTCGTCACGGTATGCTTTAACATTTTTACCATCAATATAACCTTCACCATATTGTCCACGTACAAAGTTCTTTTTAACATCTTCAGATTGGAAGTGACGAAGTGATTTAAGTACTTTTACTTTTTCAGCTCGAATATCTTCACTATTTAAACTAATTGGAGCTTCCATAGCTAATAAAGCAACCATTTGTAGCATGTGGTTTTGAACCATGTCTTTTAACGCACCACTAGATTCATAGTAACCACCGCGATCTTCAACACCTAATATTTCAGAAGATGTGACTTGAATGTTTGAAATATACTTGTTGTTCCAAAGGGGTTCAAACATTGCATTTGCAAAACGTAACACTTCAATGTTTTGAACCATATCTTTACCTAAGTAATGGTCAATACGATAAATTTCTTCTTCTTTAAATGACTTACGAATTTGATTGTTTAATGCTTCTGCAGATTTTAAATCACTACCGAATGGTTTTTCAATAACTAGACGTTTAAAACCATTTGTATCTGTTAAGCCCGATGATTTTAAATAATCTGAAATGACACCGAAGAATTGCGGAGCCATAGCTAAGTAAAATAAACGATTGCCGTTTAATTTGAATTTACTATCAAGTTCATTACTGAATTCTAATAATTCTTGGTAACTTTCTTCGTTACTTACATCATGTCTATGATAGAAGACATGTTCCATAAACGCGTCAATTTTATGTGTATCTTTTACGTGCTTTTGAATTGATGATTTTACTTGATTACGGAAATCATCATTAGTAATGTCACGACGTCCAATACCGATGATGGCAATATGTTCATCTAAATTGTCTTGTTGGTAGAGATGGAATATTGATGGAAACAACTTACGATGACTTAAGTCACCAGTTGCACCAAAGATTGTGATTAAACATGGGATGTGTTTGTTTTTAGTACTCAAGATTAAAACCTCAATTCTTAATTAGATATATGATTTATTATTATAAGATAATCCATTCAGTAGGTCATACAATATGCTCGACTGAATTAGCTAACTTAAAATGAATTATCACTAAATGTATCATTCAAAATGTGATACTTATTAATGTTTAGTATAACGTAATTATCAAAATTTATATAGTTATGTCTACGTTTAAGTTTGAAAATTTAGCATGTAAGATAGAATTTTTAACAGAATTTGATTAAAGAATAAATTAAAACTAAATTGATACAAATTTTATGATAAAATGAATTGAAGAAAAGGAGGGGCATATATGGAAGTTACATTTTTTGGAACGAGTACAGGTTTGCCAACTAAAGAAAGAAATACACAAGCAATCGCATTAAATTTAGAACCATATTCCAATTCCATATGGCTTTTCGACGTTGGTGAAGGTACACAGCACCAAATTTTACATCATGCAATTAAATTAGGAAAAGTGACACATATTTTTATAACGCATATGCACGGAGACCATATCTTTGGTTTGCCTGGGCTACTTTCTAGTCGTTCTTTTCAAGGTGGAGAACAAAAGCCACTAACATTAGTAGGGCCGAAAGGTATTAAAGCTTATGTAGAAATGTCATTGAAATTATCTGAGTCACATTTAAATTATCCAATTACATATATTGAAATCGACGATCATTTAACTTATCATCATGAAGGTTTTACTGTAGAAGCACATTTACTTAACCATGGAATACCTTCATATGGTTATAGAGTTATTGCACCAGAGACGACAGGCACAATCAATGTTGAAGCATTGAAGCAAATTGGTCTTGAACCGGGTCCGAAGTATCAAGAAGTAAAATCACAAGATACATTTGAACATAATGGTCAAGTTTATCAATCGCAAGATTTTCGAGGCGTCTCTAAACAAGGACCAATAGTTGCGATATTTGGTGATACAAAGCCATGTGCTAATGAACGATTGATTTCACAAGATGCAGATGTGATGGTACATGAAGCAACTTATATAGATGGTGAAAAGCATTTGGCCAACAACTATCATCATAGCCATATTGAAGATGTTTTTACGTTGATAAAAGAAGCAAATGTAAAACGAACATTTATTACGCATTTGAGCAATCGTTATAACATGGAAGATATTAATGAAATTTATCAAACATTAATACAGAGTGAAGATACACCAAATTTCAGATTTGTAAAAGATTTTGATAGCTTTAAAATTTAATTTTAATTTTCAAGTTAAAGCTTAAGAACAAATTCATGCAAATAAATAACCCGACTATACAAGTATGTTCAATGAATCACACTTGTTCGTCGGGTTTGTTTTTATTGGTCTTCAATATTCGAAAGTTCAATACTACGGTCGACTGCTGCATTTAAACAATCTTCAAATATAGACACTAAATCATATTGAGAAAGCGTATCAAGGCCAGCTTGAGTAGTTCCACCTTTAGAAGTAATATTCTTTCTTAGTTGAGCCATACTTAAATCTGAGCGTTCAATCATCTTACTCGTTCCAATAATAAGGTTACGAATAGATTCTTCAACTTGTTCTTTTTCTAAGCCAAGTTTCGTACCAGCTTTAACATATTGCTCAAACACATGATATAAAAACGCTGGACCGCTTCCTGTGATAGCAGTTACTTGATGTAAATGGTCTTCTGACACTTCAATTACAGAACCAAATGCTTTAACTAAATCGTTAATTTCATCTTTAGATTTAGGATCAAAATTATTTGAAAAGCTAATGCCAGTAACTGAATGACCTACTTGTGCATTTGTGTTTGGCATAATTCTAGCAACTGGATTTCTACAGTCTAATTGTTGTTTTATATAATCAATCGGAATACCTGCCATAATTGAAATAAAACAATTGTCTTTAGTAATATGAGGTTTAATTCGTGTTGCTAAAGCATCAAAGTCATGAGGTTTTGTGCCCAAAAATACATAATCAGCATCTTTCAATAATGTTGCATCATCGTAACTATAGTTAACACCTAGTTTTTCTGCAAATGCTTTTAAGGCCTGTTCATTTGATTTATTTGTTAAATGTATATCATTTGCATCTAAGTCGCTTGAGTTAATAATACCTGTAAATATAGCTTGTGCCATATTTCCTGCTCCATAAAATACGAGTTTCATTAACGTCACATCCCTTTAGTTTTTGATTTGTGTGTTATATTTCCTTATTATTGTATATATAATAAGGAAGATAATCAACTTGTCTCGTTTCAGTAAAATGATATATCGCGATTCACTTGATTGCTTGCATAAAAAGGATGATTAGAAGATGAAAGGACAACATTTTATAGTAACTGGAGGAACAAGTGGATTAGGTCTATCAATTGTCCGTAAATTACTTGAAAATAAAGTACAAGTAACGTTACTGGTGCGTGATGTAGACAAGGCAAATGAGATTTTTAAACAAGAGTTAGGTAACACATTAAATGTAATTTTTTGTGACTTAAATGATAATAAGTCGATACAGGCACTGCAATTTGAAGACAATACATCATTTGATGGTTTCATTTATAGTGCAGGTTTAGGTTATTTCAAATCTATTTCAGAACACAGTATCACAGAAATGATTGAAACGTATCAGCTTAATATAATTGGTTTTAATATTTTATATACTATGTTAAGACCGTCTTTAACGCCTAGCGCACATATTGTAGGTATTTCAAGTCAAGCTGCATTTTCCACTCAAGCAAATGCTGCACATTATGGGGCATCGAAAGCAGGATTTTATGCATTAATGAATGCTTTAAGGCTAGAGTCACCAAACTTACATATCATGACGGTTAATGTTGGCCCAATTGATACACCTTTTCATCAAAAAGCCGATCCATCAATGAAGTATGCTAAAAGGATGGGGAAAATTATGCTTGATGCTAATCAGCTTGCAGATGATATCATTCTTGGTATTAAAACAAAGCAATTAGAAATTAATCGACCTAAATGGATGCATTATGCATTAAAATTATATCAAATTGCGCCAAGATTATTCGAACGGTGTTTCCCTAAATTATTTAAAAACAAAGCATAAATAGGTGGGATGACTATGAATTGTCAAACGGAGAGTGTGGTAAGACTTTGTGTACGATATGCGGAACAACTATCAGTATTTGAAGAATTTACAGTGTTGGATATTTTAGGAGATATTTCTGTAGACCAAATTTCAGACAGTACATTATATTATATTTGCGAAAAATTTTACCTGCTTGTGCTGCAAAATAATGTAATGGGTGTAAAGATAATTGAAAATAATATGGAAACGGTATGTGAAGTAAAATATAAAAAGATGTTTTAGTTTAAATGTGATGCTGTAAGTAATTCGATTGAAAGAATATCATGTAGGATTGTATAAATACAAAAACAGCAGTAGTTTATTTTGTGATGAAATTTAACATACTGCTGTTTAATGCACTTCTATAGTATAAAGACAATGATATAACTTTTTAGTACAGAAGTTATTACTGTAGTAAATGGTTAGTATATTCCAAATCTTTTACACGAGCTCTTGCTGTTTTGATTTGATCTAAACTAACTTTAGAATGATAGTTTTCAATATTTTCTTTTAATTGGTCGACGCTACTTGCACCTACAATTATGGAACCAAGCACGTCATGTGATTTTAAGTAATTAAATGTTAAAGCAGTCAAATTACTTTCAATTTCTTTGATAGAAGCTATAGTCTCACCTAATTCATCATGGGAATAATTAAAGATACCATCTTTAAATTTATTGTCGAGCACATTAACACTATTTGAAGTTAACAATCCTTTAAACACTGGTCCTCTTGCAAGTACTTTTACATCATTGTTGTGTATTGTATCTAATAATGATTCTGGACGATTATCAATTAAATTGAATTGAGACATAATTGTTTCGATTTGACTATGTTTTAAATAATAATCAATTACATTTGGGCGAATTGAAGAAATACCGTAAGCACGAATAATACCTTCTTGTTTCAATTCATCAAATGCGCTAATAGTTTCGTCTAATGGGTCATCAATAGTTCCACCATGTAGTTGATAAAGATCGATATGATCAATACCTAAGCGTTTTAGAGAGCCTTTAACTGCTTCTTTAATGTAAGATTTGCTTGGATCCCATGTAGTACTGCCATCGTTTGTTAAACGATTACCCACTTTTGTACCAATAATTATGTCATCTCGTTGTTGATATTTATGAAGTGCTTTTCCTACAACTGTCTCATTAACACCTTTATCATACATATCTGCTGTATCAAAATAAGTAATGCCATGTTCAACTGCACAATCTATAATTTGTTCTGCTTTCTTTAAATCTGTACCTAAACTCATGCAACCTAAACCTAATTCAGATAAAGCAATGCCACTTTTTAATATATTTTTTTGCATGTCTGTTCTCCTTTCGATACACTTTAACTAACAAGCATAGTGTATCAATATATAATATGAAATTAAAGGAACGTGATTATAATGGACTTAAATGAAAAAACAATTGATCGAACGGTCATATATAACGGTAAAATTATTGATGTAGAAATTCATACTGTAACTTTGCCGAATGGAGAAACTTCAACAAGGGAACTAGTTTATCATAATGGTGCAGTTGCTGTGTGTGCTGTGACTCCTGAAAAAGAAGTTGTTTTAGTAAAGCAATTTCGAAAGCCAATCGAAAAGCCATTACTAGAAATACCAGCAGGTAAATTAGAAGATAATGAAGATAGACTCGAAGCCGCTAAACGTGAGTTAGAAGAAGAAACAGGATACATTGCTAAAGAATTAACGCATGTAGTAGATATGTATGGTTCACCTGGATTTTGCGATGAACAATTATCAATATTTTTTACAGATAATTTAGAGGAAGGTACAGTGCATTTGGATGAGGATGAGTTTGTAGAAATTGTAAAAGTACCAATTGAAAATATAAAATCGATGTTAATAAATAAAGAAATTGAAGATGCTAAAACAATCATAGCGTTACAGAATCTATTATTAAATTATAATCATTCTAAATAACAAATGAGAAAAGCTTGCATTTTAATGAGAAAACTGTTAATTTTAATTGTGAAGTTTGAAATAATTTGTAATGATTTTAATTATTAGTAGGGGAGTGGGCATCGTTGGAAGAACGATTAAATCGCGTTAAGCAACAATTACAACAATCATCGTATAAGCTAACGCCACAACGCGAAGCTACTGTTAGAGTTTTAATTGAAAATGAAAAAGACCATTTAAGTGCTGAAGATGTATACTTAAAAGTAAAAGATAAAGCACCGGAAATTGGCTTAGCAACAGTATACAGAACGTTAGAGTTATTAGCTGAATTAAAAGTAGTAGACAAAATTAACTTTGGTGACGGTGTCGCTCGTTTTGATTTAAGAAAAGAAGGCGCAAAACATTTCCATCACCATTTAGTATGTATGGAATGTGGTCGTGTAGATGAAATCGACGAAGACTTATTACCAGAAGTTGAAAATCGAGTTGAAAATGAGTTTAAATTCAAAATTTTAGATCATCGTTTAACTTTCCATGGTGTGTGTGAAGAATGCCAAGCGAAAGGTAAAGGATAGAAAATTGCGTAGGTTAAATTAACCTTCGCTTTTTTTAGAGGTGCGGTTATGGAGACAATTATTGAAGAATATTTGCGTTTTATACAAATCGAAAAAGGATTAAGTTCTAATACAATTGGTGCGTATAGACGGGACTTAAAAAAATACCAAGATTATATGTCTGGGCATCATATTTCACATATTGACTTTATAGATAGACAAGTGATTCAAGAGTGTTTGGGATATTTAATTGATGAAGGGCAATCCGCTAAATCAATTGCACGTTTTATTTCTACTATTCGAAGTTTTCATCAATTTGCTTTAAGAGAAAAATATGCAGCTAAAGATCCAACGGTATTATTAGATTCGCCTAAATACGATAAAAAATTACCAGATGTGTTGAATGTTGATGAAGTCCTGGCATTACTAGAAACACCAGATTTAAACAAATTAAATGGTTATCGAGATCGAACGATGTTAGAAATTTTATACGCAACTGGAATGCGTGTATCAGAACTCATTCATTTAGAATTAGACCATGTTAATTTAATGATGGGATTTGTACGTGTATTTGGTAAGGGTGATAAAGAAAGAATTGTACCTTTAGGTGATGCTGTAATTGAATATTTAACAACATATATTGAAACAATTCGACCACAACTTTTAAAAAAGACTGTTACTAACGTTTTGTTTTTAAATATGCATGGGAAACCTTTATCACGACAAGCAATATGGAAAATGATTAAACAAAACGGTGTAAAAGCAAATATTAAAAAGACGTTAACACCACATACATTACGTCACTCTTTTGCGACGCATTTATTGGAAAATGGTGCAGATTTAAGAGCTGTTCAAGAAATGTTAGGTCATTCAGATATTTCGACAACACAACTATATACACATGTCTCAAAATCACAAATTAGGAAAATGTATAATCAATTTCATCCTAGAGCTTAAAGAGAATATTGAATTAAAAGTCACAGTACATTTGACTATAAGGTCTATGTAATTGTGACTTTTTAATTTGGAAATTAATTTTGCTTAAACTTTCTCATTTGAATTGCCTCTTGTTTGGCTTTAATAACATCTGAACGATCCCGGAGTTTATGATGATCAACGATAAACGAATCTGTTGTTGTTACTTGGTTATAATCATAGTCAGGAAAATTAACCTTGATAATATTTTCAAAGTCAGGAATTATTGGTAAAACTACTGGTGAAAAAGGCTTTGATTCATTAACCATAGCAATCTGTTGTTCAATTAATTTTTGAAACGCATCTATATTCAGATTTAAGACATTTGAATCTTTAGCATTTTGAATAATTTCATTTGATTTATTAAAAGATTTATATGCGCCCTTTAAATTATTGCGGCGATAATGATAACAAGCAGTTGCAAATAAGATTAAACTGACAACAGCATCTTGTTTACTAAAGTTGCTTTCTGCTTTCCAAGCATCTTCAAGAATGTCATGGCAAAGAAAATAATGTTGCTTTTTATGAAATTGGTAATAGAAATTAATGAGTGCCTGTTGCATTTTGTTTTCACCCCAATTTAAAAGTAAGTTATTTTCATGCTATAATATTTTAGAGAATTATGCACATATGACGTAATACGAGGTAGATATTATGTATGAAGTTAAATTAGATGCTTTTAATGGACCTTTAGATTTATTACTGCATCTTATCCAAAAATTTGAAATAGATATTTATGATATTCCAATGCAAGCATTAACTGAGCAGTATATGCAGTACGTACATGCAATGAAGCAGCTTGAAATTAATATTGCAAGTGAATACCTAGTATTAGCGTCAGAGCTCTTAATGATTAAAAGTAAGATGCTATTACCACAATCGACATCTGATATGGAAGTTGATGATGACCCGCGTGAAGATTTGGTTGGGCGTTTAATAGAATATCAAAATTATAAAGAATATACTGCTATTTTAAATGACATGAAAGAAGAAAGAGATTTTTATTTTACGAAAAGACCGACAGATTTATCTCATTTAGAAACAGATGAATCTTGGGATCCAAATCATACGATTGATTTAACAGAATTAATAGTAGCTTATCAAAGAGTTAAAAATAGAGTTGCTTTAAATACACCTAAATCTGTTGAAATCCGAAAAGAGACATTTACCATTCAACAAGCTACAGAACAAGTGACAACAAGATTGAAAGATAAAGATCATTTCAATTTCTTCAGTCTTTTTACATTTTCCGAGCCAATTGAACAGGTAGTCACTCACTTTTTAGCTATTTTAGAAATGTCGAAAGCAGGAATAATTAATATTGAGCAACAACGTAATTTTGATGATATTAACATTATTAGAGGAGTGAACTACCATTTTGGATAATCATGGTATATTAGAATCGCTATTATTTACAGCTGGCGATGAAGGTTTAGATGAAAAGCAACTATTAGACATTTTAGAAATGTCGAAAGAACAACTTGTAGAATTAATTGACAATTACTCATCACATGGACTAATGATACAACGATTTGGTACGACGTATGTATTAACGACAAAAAAAGAAGCGGCAACATACATTGAACAATTAATTGAGCAGAAATCACAAATGAAATTATCACAGGCGGCAATGGAAGTTTTATCAATTATTGCTTATAACCAACCATTATCAAGAAGTGATATTGAATTAATTCGTAGTATCAATTCAGATGGTGCGGTCAAAACGTTAATTGCAAAAGGTCTTGTAGAAGCTAAAGTGGTTAATGAACAGCGTAGCCAACAATTAATTACGACGGATTTGTTTTTAAATGTGTTTGGTATTTCAAATATAGAAGATTTGCCAACAACTGAAGAAGACGATGAAGAAATGGATGCTTTTTTCAGCAATCTAGTCAATCAAAAAGGAGAAAATAATGACTAAAGAATTAGAGAGATTACAAAAGCGTATAGCGAATAGTGGTTATACATCAAGACGTAAGGCGGAAACTTTGATTTCTGAAGGTAAAGTGAAAGTAAATGGTACAACTGTCACTGAATTAGGAACAAAAGTAAAGCCATCAGATACGATTGAAGTTGAAGGTATTAAAATAGAACTAGAAGACAAAATTTATATTTTATTCCATAAACCAACTCAAGTGATAACAAGTGTATCAGATGATAGAGGACGTACAGTGGTTACGGATTACTTTAAAGATATCGAAGCGCGTATTTATCCTGTTGGTCGTTTAGACTATGATACTTCTGGATTGTTATTACTTACAAATGATGGTGAATTTACTAATTTAATGACACATCCAAGATATCAAATTAAGAAGAAATATGTCGCAAAATTAAAAGGTTATTTAATGAGAGAAGAAGTGAAAGCGCTAGAAAAAGGTATTGAATTAGAAGATGGTATGACGCAACCGGCTGAAGTGAAAGTTAAGAAACAAGATAAAGAAAAAAACACAACATTGGTTGAAATTACAATTACAGAAGGGCGTAATCGTCAAGTCAGAAGAATGTTCGAACATTTTGGTCATCAAGTGACAAAACTGTCTCGTATTGAATATGGGCCTTTAAATGTTGTCGGTTTGAATGCTGGTGAAGGACGTGTATTGACGCCTCATGAAGTAAAAGTGATGCGTCATTTAGCAGAACATGGGAAATAATTAAATAAAATATGTATTTATCACAAAGTTTGAGAATTTTTTCACAAAATTTTAGGTTTTTAATAACTGTATGCGCTTTCCTGTGATATAATACTTTTGTAAAGAAAAGCATGTGTGGGAGGTATGACCTGTATGTCGAACGAAATACTTATCGTAGATGATGAGGATAGAATCAGAAGGTTACTTAAAATGTATTTAGAAAGAGAATCTTTTGAAATCCATGAAGCAAGTAATGGTCAAGAGGCTTATGAACTTGCAATGGAGAATAATTATGCTTGCATACTACTAGATTTAATGTTGCCTGAAATGGATGGTATCCAGGTGGCAACTAAATTGCGTGAACATAAACAAACACCGATTATTATGTTGACTGCTAAAGGTGAAGAAACAAACCGTGTTGAAGGTTTTGAATCTGGTGCAGATGATTATATCGTCAAACCATTTTCACCGAGAGAAGTAGTCTTAAGAGTTAAAGCACTTCTAAGAAGAACGCAATCTACAACTGTAGAACAAAGCGAACCTCACGCACGTGATGTGATTGAATTTAAACATTTAGAAATTGATAATGATGCACATCGCGTACTTGCTGATAATCAAGAAGTTAATTTGACTCCTAAAGAGTACGAATTATTAATATATTTAGCTAAAACACCAAATAAAGTATTTGACCGTGAACAATTATTAAAAGAAGTTTGGCATTATGAATTCTATGGTGATTTAAGAACAGTTGATACTCATGTTAAACGACTTAGAGAAAAGTTAAATCGTGTGTCTAGTGAAGCTGCTCATATGATTCAAACAGTCTGGGGCGTTGGGTATAAATTTGAGGTTAAATCTAATGATGAGCCGGCTAAATAGTGTCGTAATTAAACTGTGGTTAACTATTATTTTAATAGTGACGACAGTTTTAATTTTATTAAGTATTGCTTTAATTACCTTTATGCAATACTATTTCACACAAGAAACCGAAAATGCCATAAGAGAAGATGCTAGACGTATAAGTTCACTGGTCGAACAATCACATAATAAAGAAGAAGCAATAAAATATAGTCAAACATTAATTGAAAATCCTGGTGGGTTGATGATTATAAATAATAAACATCGTCAATCAACGGCTTCACTTTCTAATATTAAAAAGCAAATGTTGAATGAAGTAGTCAACAACGACCATTTTGACGATGTGTTTGATAAAGGTAAATCTGTTACTCGAAATGTAACGATTAAAGAAAAGGGTTCATCTCAAACATATATTTTGTTAGGCTATCCAACAAAAGCACAGAAGAATAGTCATAGCAAATATAGTGGAGTCTTTATATATAAAGACTTGAAATCAATCGAAGATACAAATAATGCTATTACGATTATTACAATTATAACTGCTGTCATTTTCTTAACAGTTACAACAGTCTTTGCATTTTTCTTATCATCAAGAATTACAAAACCGTTGAGACGTTTAAGAGATCAGGCAACACGTGTATCTGAAGGGGACTACTCTTATAAACCTTCTGTTACAACAAAAGATGAGATTGGTCAACTATCGCAAGCATTTAATCAGATGAGTACAGAAATCGAAGAGCATGTTGATGCATTATCGACTTCTAAAAATATTAGAGACAGTCTAATTAACTCGATGGTTGAAGGTGTCTTAGGTATTAATGAGAGTCGACAAATTATTTTATCTAATAAGATGGCGAATGATATTATGGACAATATTGATGAAGATGCAAAAGCCTTCTTATTAAGACAAATAGAAGATACTTTTAAATCAAAACAAACTGAAATGCGTGATTTAGAAATGAATGCACGATTCTTTGTAGTGACAACAAGTTATATCGATAAAATTGAACAAGGTGGTAAAAGCGGTGTTGTTGTAACGATTCGTGATATGACCAATGAGCATAATCTTGATCAAATGAAGAAAGATTTCATCGCAAATGTATCACATGAATTGCGTACACCGATTTCATTATTACAAGGTTATACTGAATCAATTGTTGATGGAATTGTTACAGAACCGGATGAAATTAAAGAATCGCTTGCCATTGTCCTTGATGAATCGAAACGTTTAAATCGTTTAGTTAATGAATTGTTAAATGTCGCTCGCATGGATGCTGAAGGTTTATCTGTAAATAAAGAAGTTCAGCCTATTGCGGCGTTACTAGATAAGATGAAAATTAAGTATCGTCAACAAGCTGATGATTTAGGTCTAAATATGACTTTTAATTATTGTAAGAAGCGTGTTTGGAGTTATGATATGGATCGAATGGATCAAGTACTAACGAACTTAATTGATAATGCATCACGTTATACGAAACCTGGTGATGAAATTGCAATTACATGTGATGAAAATGAAAACGAAGATATTTTATACATTAAAGATACAGGAACAGGCATTGCACCAGAACATTTACAACAAGTATTTGATCGTTTTTATAAAGTTGATGCAGCGAGAACGCGAGGTAAACAAGGTACCGGTTTAGGTTTGTTCATTTGTAAAATGATTATCGAAGAGCATGGTGGTTCCATTGATGTTAAAAGCGAATTAGGAAAAGGCACAACGTTTATTATCAAACTACCAAAGCCTGAATAAAACTGAATATAGTTATTTAAGAATGCATGTTATTGATTAGAGACTCTAATTTATAGCATGCGTTTTTTGATTGAAGTGGGTAATTTTGTAAGTGGATTAGGAATTGGGAATTAGGATTTTTGCGAATAACAACTATTAAATATATTACTAATTTATATAAAAATATAAAGTTTGATAAAGTTA
>NZ_PPQS01000039.1:0-2994 GCF_002902405.1 Staphylococcus schweitzeri | reverse complement strand
TATAAAAATAGGGTAAAATATAGATATATTGTAATAATTAAATTATTCGAGGTGTCATATGAAAAAGTTCATTGGATCAGTTTTAACCACGACATTAATCTTAGGGGGATGTTCCGCGATGGAAAATGAATCAAAAAAAGACACAAATACAGAAACAAAATCTGTACCAGAAGAAATGGAAGCTTCAAAATATGTAGGCCAAGGTTTCCAACCACCTGCAGAAAAAGATGCGATTGAATTTGCGAAGAAGCATAAAGATAAAATAGCCAAACGAGGCGAACAATTTTTTATGGATAACTTCGGTTTAAAAGTTAAAGCTACCAATGTTGTAGGTAGTGGCGACGGTGTAGAGGTATTCGTGCATTGTGATGACCACGACATCGTATTTAATGCAAGTATTCCATTTGACAAATCAATTATTGACAGTAATAGCTCATTAAGAAGTGAAGATAAAGGCGATGATATGAGCACTTTAGTAGGTACAGTACTCAGTGGCTTTGAATATCGAGCACAAAAAGAAAAGTATGATAATTTATATAAATTTTTTAAAGATAATGAAAAGAAATATCAATATACAGGCTTTACTAAAGAAGCAATCAATAAGACACAAAATAGTGGATATGAAAATGAATATTTTTATATCGTTGCAAATATACCAACACTTCAAGAATATAGAAAATATTACGAACCTCTGATAAAAAAAAATAATCTAGATTTTAAAAAAGGTATGAAAGATGCAAGAAGAGGAGTAGGCTACAAAGCTGAAATAGAATTGTACACAACACTGTTCTCGAAAAGTAGAAACTTTTCAAAGGACAAGAAATTAGATGATGCTATAGATTTATCCGAAAGCGTGAAAAAGTTAAACCTTAATTTAGAAAACACGAAAATATTTTTACAACTAACGAAATCTACCATTAATACTAAACGAGTAAATTATAGTGATAACAAACCTATTAAGATTGAGGTTGAGTGAAAATGAACAATATAAACGATAGAGATTTAACTGAGTTAAGTGGTTATTGGGTTTACCAAGATATTAAAGATGGTAGTAAATTTAGAGTTAACGATAAAAAATTCAAACAAGTCGAAGAGATAACGAAAGTAGCTAATAAAAATAATAGTTCAGATATAAAAGTTTATGAACTATTGGATGAAAATGAAACACCTACAGGCAAACAAGTATTATTATTTCAAGGTACAGATAACCAAAAGAGTGATGTGAAAAGCAATCCTTTTCGTGGGAAGGTTGCTGATGATTGGATTGAAAATATAAAGTTGATGAATGACAAAAATAAGTCAACTTCTTTATTAGAACAAAATAATGCTTATATTAAATCGTATGAACAGAAACTAAAAGATGCAGATACACTTAAAAGCTCTGATTTTTTAAGGAAATATAAGCAAAATCCGTCTACGTATAAAAACAAAACGATTAAGTCTGATGGAGGCAATTCTCAAGGGGGAGCAAGTGCTAACCATCAAGGGTTGATTAATCCGAATAAAAATATAGTTTCTACAAACCCTGCCATGTTACCAAAGTCAATATGGGGAAATTTCAAATCTCAAAACTTTAAAAATATGATTAATTATCATAGTAAGTTTGATATTTTATCTTGGCTACAGGATCCATTTGCCACTCCGACACTTGGAAAACGAGTGAATTTAGAAACTGGTGTGCCAACGATAGATGGATTAGTAAATAGTCATTTAGGTTATAAAAGAAAATTAAATCCAAGATATAATACTTATACGGATTTACCAGTTTATAAAATTAAATCAGTTAAAGATACTGTGATTAAAAATGGTAAAAAAGTCAAAAAAACTATTGAAATCGATATAAATATGGATGATAGAATTCCAATTAATGTGTGGACAGGAGATTCAATAGCGAGAACTGGTAAAGGGACTCCTATAAAATTAAATCTAGAAAACCTTAGTGCATTAAGTAATTTGGTAACTGGTGAAACAAGTAATATGTTAACCGATTGTGTAAATTATTTGAATGAGAGCTATAACATTTCACAGGTTGAAAATTCTAATTTTGGAGAAAGAAAACATAAACTTAAACAAGATTTTAAAAATATTGTCGAAGTTGATATCCTTGAAGGGATGAGTAGGGAATTAACTTCTTTTAAAAAGGATGCATTTAGCGCAATTGATGATGTCAAAAGATATCTTATTGGAATTATCTTAATAGCTCCAGCAGCTGGAGTCCTTATTCTTGATTTAAATACTATTGAAGAAAACCTAGAAAATTTAGATAAAAAATTACAACGTGGTATAGAAAGTTTACATGACTCACTTGACAACGTAATTAAAGAAATGTTTAAAAATTTAGATCATGATTTTGAAGATGGTGTGACAGAGGAAATGATGAAACATTTAAATGTTGTGAATGATAATATAAATTTTGTGAAAAAGCAAAATGATGTATATGGCGACCAGATAAACGATATCAAAAATATAATGTCTTATCAAGATGCGACGGTAATGGATGGAAACTTATCTATTAATTATAGCGGGGAACATATGATTTCAGGTCAAGTGCAATCTTCTAATTATTTAACTAGAAAAATGACTATTTTAAAAAACCATATTGATAATGCAGTTAACAAGATTAGTGATTATGTTCAAGAAACTTACAATAATTATTTTGAACCAGTATTAAACTTTATTCTTGAAGTAATAAAATTGATAGAAACAGTTTTAAGATATATTGTTGAAATAGACAATATAATATACAAACTCACAATGAAAACGAAGTTAAAGGCAATGGGAATAAATGTGGATAAATTTGATGAAGCCCTTGAAGCTTTAAAGATTAAACTTAAAAATTTAGATGAGTTTTTAAATAACTTAAAAACAGCTTCACCAATTTTAGAAAATCACTTAGATGATATTATTAAAAACATGAAGCCATTAATTGTTAATCAAATTTTTGAACCATCGCATTATGACGATATGTTTATTTTAAACACACAAGCTCATGCT
>NZ_PPQS01000005.1 GCF_002902405.1 Staphylococcus schweitzeri | reverse complement strand
AATTAATAGAAATCAGCTTTTTTACATTGCCTAAGAACTTAATGTCCCAAGCTCTTTTATTTATTGCCAAATCTTCAGAGAAATAAAAACTAGATAATCATTTTTTTAAATAAAGAAAATATTAAGATTGATACTCATTTCACAAACTATTACTACTTTAGAGTATAATTATTTTTAATTTCATATAAATAAAAAGGCTAAAATAATACGTTTTAAAAGTAATTAATTGTTTAAATGATATGTAATATGTAAATACTATATATATAATACCAATTTTAATGAAAAATTTTAAGGGAGGTAAATAATGGAAAGTACATTAGAATTAACAAAAATTAAAGAAGTATTACAAAAAAACTTAAAGGTCTTAATTATCTTGCCCCTATTATTTTTAATTATTAGCGCGATTGTTACGTTTTTTGTCTTATCACCTAAATATCAAGCTAATACACAAATTTTAGTGAATCAAACTAAAGGTGACAACCCGCAGTTTATGGCACAAGAAGTACAAAGTAATATTCAGCTTGTAAATACGTATAAAGAAATAGTTAAAAGTCCTAGAATTTTAGATGAGGTGTCGAAAGATTTAAATCATAAATACTCACCTTCTAAATTATCGAATATGTTAACCATTACTAACCAAGAAAATACACAAATTATTAATATACAAGTCAAAAGTGGTAATAAACAGGATTCTGAAAAAATTGCGAATAGTTTCGCTAAAGTAACAAGTAAACAAATTCCAAAGATTATGAGTGTAGATAACGTATCAATTTTATCTAAAGCGGATGGCACCGCAGTGAAAGTTGCGCCAAAAACTATTGTGAATTTAATTGGTGCCTTCTTCTTAGGAATAGTTATCGCATTGATATATGTATTCTTCAAAGTTATCTTCGACAAACGAATTAAGGACGAAGAAGATGCAGAGAAAGAATTGGGATTACCTGTATTAGGTTCAATTCAAAAATTTAATTAAGGATGGTTACTACTTATGTCAAAAAAGGAAAATACGACAACAACATTGTTTGTGTATGAAAAACCGAAATCTACAATTAGTGAAAAATTTCGTGGTATACGTTCAAACATCATGTTTTCAAAAGCAAATGGTGAAGTAAAACGCTTGTTAGTTACTTCTGAAAAGCCAGGTGCAGGTAAAAGTACAGTTGTATCAAATGTAGCGATTACGTATGCACAAGCAGGTTATAAAACATTAGTTATCGATGGTGATATGCGTAAGCCAACACAAAACTATATTTTTAATGAGCAAAATAATAATGGATTATCAAGTTTAATTATTGGTAGAACTACGATGTCAGAAGCAATTATACCTACAGAAATTGACAATTTAGATTTATTAACAGCAGGTCCTGTACCTCCTAATCCATCGGAACTAATAGCTTCTGAAAGATTCAAAGAATTAGTTGATTTTTTCAATAAACGTTATGACATTATTATCGTTGATACACCGCCAGTTAATACTGTAACTGATGCACAACTATATGCACGTGCCATTAAAGATAGCTTGTTAGTTATTGATAGTGAAAAAAATGATAAAAATGAAGTTAAAAAAGCAAAAGCACTAATGGAAAAGGCAGGCAGTAACATTTTAGGTGTCATTTTAAACAAGACCAAGGTCGATAAGTCTTCTAGTTATTATCACTATTACGGAGATGAATAAATATGATTGATATCCATAATCATATATTGCCCGACATCGATGACGGACCTAAAAATGAAGCTGACATGCTAGAGCTTTTAAAGCAAGCAACAACGCAAGGTGTTACAGAAATAATCGTAACACCACATCACTTACACCCACGATATAACACTCCAATAGAAAAAGTGAAATCATGTTTAAACCATATTCAAAACTTAGTGGATGTCCAAAAACTAGATCTAAAGTTTTATTATGGTCAGGAAATAAGAATTACCGATCAAATCCTTAGTGATATTGATCATGAAGTTATTACCGGTATTAATGATTCACGCTATTTACTAATAGAATTTCCATCAAATGAAGTTCCACACTATACTGATCAATTATTTTTCGAATTACAGAGCAAAGGCTTTGTACCGATTATTGCACATCCAGAGCGGAATAAAGCAATAAGTCAAAACCTTGACATACTATACGATTTAATTAACAAAGGTGCTTTAAGTCAAGTTACAACGGCATCATTAGCGGGAATTTCCGGTAAAAAAATTAGAAAATTAGCAATTCAAATGATTGAAAACAATCTGACACATTTCATCGGTTCAGATGCGCATAACACAGAAATCAGACCATTTTTAATGAATGATTTATTTAAAGATAAAAAATTGCGTCAATATCATGATGATATGAATGGATTTATCAGTAATGCGAAGTTAGTTGTTAATAATAAAAAAATTCCTAAACGAATGCCACAACAAGATTACAAACAGAAAAGATGGTTTGGGTTATAAACAGCAAATGAGGGGTTTTATGGCACATTTATCTGTGAAATTGCGGCTTTTAATACTAGCGTTAATCGATTCACTGATAGTGACATTTTCAGTGTTCGTTAGTTATTACATTTTAGAACCGTATTTCAAAACATATTCTGTCAAATTATTAATATTGGCAGCTATTTCACTATTCATATCACATCATATTTCAGCATTTATATTTAATATGTACCATCGTGCATGGGAATATGCCAGTGTGAGTGAATTGATTTTAATTGTTAAAGCTGTGACGACATCTATCGTTATTACGATGGTGGTCGTGACAATTGTTACAGGCAATAGACCATTTTTTAGGCTGTATTTAATTACTTGGATGATGCACTTGATTTTAATAGGTGGCTCGCGTCTCTTTTGGCGAATTTACCGAAAATATCTTGGAGGTAAATCATTTAATAAAAAACCTACTCTAGTTGTTGGCGCAGGTCAAGCGGGATCGATGCTGATTAGACAAATGTTGAAAAGTGACGAAATGAAACTTGAACCAGTATTAGCAGTTGATGATGATGAACATAAACGTAATATCACTATTACAGAAGGTGTTAAAGTTCAAGGGAAGATAGCAGATATACCAGAACTAGTGAAAAAATATAAGATTAAAAAAATAATTATCGCCATTCCGACAATTGAGCAAGAGCGTTTGAAAGAGATTAATAATATTTGTCATTTAGACGGTGTTGAATTATTGAAAATGCCTAACATTGAAGACGTCATGTCTGGTGAATTAGAAGTAAATCAATTGAAAAAAGTTGAAGTAGAAGATTTGTTAGGTCGAGACCCAGTTGAATTAGATATGGATATGATATCAAAAGAATTAACGAATAAAACTATTCTAGTGACTGGTGCAGGTGGTTCGATTGGATCTGAAATATGCAGGCAAGTATGTAATTTTTATCCGGAACGAATTATTTTGCTTGGACATGGTGAAAACAGTATTTATTTAATTAATCGAGAATTACGTAATCGTTTTGGAAAACACTTTGATATTGTGCCTGTTATTGCAGACGTTCAAAATAGAGCGCGCATGTTTGAAGTAATGGATCAATATAAACCATATGCAGTTTATCACGCAGCGGCACATAAACACGTACCGTTAATGGAATATAATCCTGAAGAAGCAGTTCGTAATAATATTTTAGGGACAAAAAATACCGCAGAAGCAGCAAAGCATGCAGGTGTAAAGAAATTCGTGATGATTTCCACCGACAAAGCAGTTAACCCACCTAATGTTATGGGTGCTTCAAAACGTATTGCAGAAATGATTATTCAAAGCTTAAACGATGAAACGCATCGAACAGATTTTGTTGCAGTAAGATTTGGTAATGTACTTGGTTCGAGAGGATCTGTAATTCCGCTTTTCAAAAGTCAAATTGAAGCAGGTGGTCCAGTTACAGTAACACATCCTGAGATGACAAGATATTTTATGACGATACCCGAAGCTTCTAGATTAGTTTTACAAGCAGGTGCACTTGCAGAAGGTGGAGAGGTATTTGTGTTAGACATGGGTGAACCAGTTAAAATTGTAGATTTAGCCCGTAACTTAATTAAGCTAAGTGGTAAAAAAGAAGAAGATATACGTATCACATATTCGGGTATTAGACCTGGCGAAAAAATGTTTGAAGAGTTAATGAACAAGGATGAAATTCATCCGGAACAAGTATATGAAAAAATTTATCGCGGCAAAGTAAAGCATATGACAAGTGATGAGGTTGATGAAATTATTCAAGATATTGTCACCGATTTTAGTAAAGAAAAA
This sequence comes from Staphylococcus schweitzeri, assembly GCF_002902405.1. GTDB lineage: Bacteria > Bacillota > Bacilli > Staphylococcales > Staphylococcaceae > Staphylococcus > Staphylococcus schweitzeri. The sequence continues at coordinate 24,091 of NZ_PPQS01000005.1, read as the reverse complement.
ATTATTAACTATGCCAATGGCAAAAAGGGAGATAATTATGTTCGATAACAAAATTTTATTAATTACCGGTGGTACAGGATCATTTGGTAATGCAGTTATGAAACGGTTTTTAGATTCTAACGTCAAAGAGATTAGAATTTTCTCGCGAGATGAGAAAAAGCAGGATGATATTAGGAAGAAGTATAACAATTCAAAATTGAAATTTTATATCGGTGATGTGCGAGATAGTCAAAGCGTAGAGACCGCGATGCGTGATGTTGATTATGTATTCCATGCAGCTGCGTTAAAACAAGTGCCGTCGTGTGAGTTTTTCCCAGTCGAAGCAGTGAAGACGAATATTATTGGTACTGAAAATGTGTTACAAAGTGCCATTCATCAAAATGTCAAAAAAGTGATTTGTTTATCTACTGATAAAGCGGCATATCCAATTAATGCGATGGGTATCTCAAAAGCGATGATGGAAAAAGTGTTTGTAGCAAAATCACGGAATATTCGTAGTGAGCAGACATTGATTTGTGGTACGAGATACGGCAATGTAATGGCTTCAAGAGGGTCAGTAATTCCACTATTTATCGAAAAAATTAAGGCGGGGGAACCTTTGACGATTACTGATCCAGAAATGACTCGTTTCTTAATGAGTTTAGAAGATGCAGTAGAGCTCGTTGTTCATGCATTTAAACATGCAGAGACAGGCGATATCATGGTTCAGAAAGCACCTAGTTCCACTGTAGGTGACCTTGCAACAGCCTTATTAGAATTGTTTGATGCGGATAATGCAATTGAAATTATTGGTACGCGACATGGAGAGAAAAAAGCAGAAACATTGTTGACGAGAGAAGAATATGCGCACTGTGAAGACATGGGTGATTATTTTAGAGTGCCGGCAGACTCCAGAGATTTAAACTATAGTAATTACGTTGAAACGGGTAACGAAAAGATTACAAAAGCTTATGAGTATAACTCCGATAACACACATATTTTAACGGTAGAGGAAATAAAAGAAAAACTACTGAAGCTAGAATATGTTAGAAATGAATTGAATAATTATAAAGATTCAGTGAGATAGGAGAGATTGATGTTGAACATTGTAATTACAGGAGCAAATGGCTTTGTAGGGAAAAATTTAAAAGCAGATTTATCATCAACGACAGATCATCACATTTATGAAGTACATCGACAAACAGATGAAGTGGATTTGGAGAAGGCTTTATTAAAAGCAGATTTTGTTGTTCATTTAGCGGGCGTTAATAGACCTGAACATAATAAAGAATTCAGTTTAGGAAATGTAAGTTACTTAGATAATGTACTTGAAATATTAACGAGAAATACAAAAAAGCCAACGATATTGTTATCGTCATCAATACAAGCAACGCAAGATAATCCTTATGGAGAAAGTAAGTTGCAAGGGGAGCAGCTATTAAGTCAATATGCTGAGGAGTATGGTAATAAAGTTTACATTTATCGATGGCCAAATCTTTTTGGTAAGTGGTGTAAGCCAAATTATAACTCAGTTATTGCAACTTTTTGCTACAAAATAGCACGAGACGAAGAAATACAAGTCAATAATCGAAATGTTGAACTGACGCTAAATTATGTGGATGATATTGTTGCTGAAATTAAACGTGCAATTGATGGGGAACCAACGATTGAAAATGGTGTGCCTACAGTTCCGAATGTTTTTAAAGTGACGTTGGGCGAAATTGTAGATCTATTATATAAATTTAAGCAGTCACGCGTTGATCGTACATTGCCTAAATTAGATAGTTTGTTTGAAAAAGATTTATATAGTACGTATTTAAGTTATTTGCCGACAACGGATTTTAGTTATCCACTTGTTATGAATGTAGATGACAGAGGTTCATTTACAGAATTTATAAAAACACCGGATCGTGGTCAAGTTTCTGTAAATATATCAAAACCTGGAATCGTGAAAGGGAATCATTGGCATCATACTAAAAATGAAAAATTTTTAGTTGTATCAGGTAGAGGCGTGATTCGTTTCAGACACGTTAATAATGATGAAGTTATTGAATATTATGTATCTGGAGACAAACTAGAAGTTGTAGATATACCTGTAGGATACACGCATAATATTGAAAATTTAGGTGATACAGATATGGTAACTATTATGTGGGTAAATGAGATGTTTGATCCAACTCAACCAGACACGTATTTCTTGGAGGTATAGTACATGGAAAAATTAAAGTTAATGACAATAGTTGGAACGAGACCTGAAATCATTCGTTTATCATCAACTATAAAAGCATGTGAAAAATATTTTAATCAAATATTAGTGCACACAGGGCAAAACTATGATTATACGTTAAATCAAATTTTCTTTGATGATTTGGAATTAAGACAACCAGACCACTATTTAGAAGCAGTTGGGCATACTCTTGGTGAAACGATGGGGAATATTATTGCGAAATCATATGACGTGTTAGCAAGTGAACAACCAGATGCACTTTTAATACTTGGTGATACAAATAGTTGTTTAGCAGCAATATCTGCTAAACGTTTAAAAATCCCTGTTTTTCATATGGAAGCGGGTAACAGATGTTTTGATCAGAATGTACCAGAAGAAATTAATCGTAAAATCGTTGATCATGTCAGTGATGTCAATTTACCTTACACGGAGCATAGCAGACGCTATTTATTAGATGAAGGATTCAATAAAGCGAATATATTTGTTACAGGTTCACCTATGACTGAAGTGATCGAAGAACATCAAAATAAAATCGACCAAAGTGATGTATTAAATGAGCTTGGCTTAGAACCACAACAATATATTTTAGTATCTGCACATAGAGAAGAAAATATTGATAATGAAGACAATTTTAATTCATTAATGAATGCCATTAATGATATTGCTAAAAAATATCAGTTACCAGTTATATATTCTACACATCCGAGAAGTTGGAAAAAAATTGAAGAAAGCAAATTTGAATTTGATTCGTTAGTTAGGCAGTTAAAACCATTCGGATTCTTTGATTACAACGCATTACAAAAAAATGCATTCGTTGTGCTGTCAGATAGTGGCACCTTATCAGAGGAGTCTTCAATATTGAAATTTCCAGGTGTTCTTATCCGTACTTCAACAGAAAGACCAGAAGTGTTAGATAAAGGTACAGTAATTGTTGGTGGTATCACCTATAACAACCTAATCCAATCAGTTGAACTAGCAAGAGAGATGCAAAACAATAACGAACCGATGATTGATGCAATAGATTACAAAGACAAGAATGTTTCAACAAAAGTAGTCAAAATCATTCAAAGCTACAAGGACATTATTAATCGAAATACTTGGAGGAAATGACGATGAGGATAGCGATTAAAAAGATAATTGGTTTGCTGAAAAACCAGTCCTCTAAAGAAGCGAATGTTAAGATTCATCGCTTAGCGTATATTACAAATTCAAAATTTGATGGTAATAACTATATAGATAGATGGTGTAAAATAAGGAATTCTCATATTGGTGAATACAGTTATATTGGATTTGGCAGTGATTTTAATAATGTAGAAGTAGGAAGATATTGTTCGATATCTTCTGATGTAAAAATCGGGTTAGGAAAGCATCCAACACACTTTTTTAGTTCATCACCGATTTTTTATTCTAATAATAATCCATTTAACATTAAGCAAAAGTTTATAGACTTTAATGACCAACCAAGCCATACAACAATTAAAAATGATGTGTGGATTGGTGCAAATGTAATTATTATGGATGGTTTAACAATAGATACTGGTGCAGTCATAGCAGCTGGCTCAGTTGTTACTAGAAACGTAGGAGCATATGAGGTTATAGGTGGAGTTCCTGCAAAAGTGATTAAGAAGCGATTTGACAATAAAACAATTGAAAAACTTTTGGAAAGTAAGTGGTGGGAGAAAACGCCTGACAAACTAAAAGGATTTTCGGTTGAATATTTAAATAAAAAGGATACTTAATGATATGAGAATTTTAAATATTGTATCGAGTAATATTGTTCAAGATCCCAGGGTACTTAAACAGATAGAAACAATTAAAGACGTTACGAATGATTATAAAATTGTTGGAATGAATAATTCACAAGCTACTAATAAGCGATTGGAAAATTTAGATTGTAATTATCGATTGTTAGGTAGCAAGGTAAATCCAAAAAATATTTTTTCTAAATTAATTAAGCGTATAAGATTTGCAACAGGTGTTATTCGAGAAATTAAAGCTTATAAACCTGACGTGATTCATGCAAATGATTTCGACGTATTATTAATGGTCTATTTAAGCAATTATAAAAAAGCTAATATTGTTTATGATGCGCATGAAATATATGCGAAAAATGCCTTTATTAACAAAGTTCCACTTATTTCAAAGTTTGTAGAAAGTGTTGAAAAACACATTGTAAAACATCGTGTTAATGCCTTCGTAACAGTAAGTCATGCAGCAAAAGAATATTATCAATCTAAAGGATATAAGAAGGAAGCGAATGTTATTACGAATGCGCCTATTTTAAATGATAGTAGAGAATTTAAAGAAATCGGAAATTTTAAAGAAATCGTATATCAAGGTCAAATTGTAATGGACAGAGGATATGAAGAGTTTATTATTGCTTCATCAGCATTTAAACAAAATGATCCTTCATTCATAATTCGAGGGTTTGGTCCGCATGAAGAAGTGATAAAAGAACTGATTAGTTATAACCCGGAAAATATTAGGTTGGATAAACCAGTTGAAGTAAAAGCATTGGTTGATAAGTTAGCAGAAAGTAATGTTGGTGTTGTTTTGACGAAACCTGTATCTATTAATTTTGAATATACAGTATCTAATAAAATTTTTGAATGTATACATGCTGGTTTACCAGTAATTTTATCCCCTGTCAAAGAGCATATTTATCTCAATGAAAAATATAAATTTGGCATTGTTCTAAAGGAAGTTACACCGTTAGAAATTGAAAAGGCGGTTAGAAAATTAAGAGATAATCACGATTTGTTTAATCATTTACGTCAAAATGCAATTAAAGCGTCTAAAATTTTGAATTGGCAAATAGAAAGTGAACGATTAGTAGAATTATATAAATTTTAAAGAGAGGTAGACTATGAAATTTTTTGTACTTTGTGCAATTATCAGCATGAACATATTTATAGTAATCTCTACATTTACTAAAGAAGTATTAGGGTTCCCCATAGAGCCTATATATTACTCAACCATGGTTGGTATAGCATTAATTACTACAGTGTTTGCTATTTATAAGATAATTGTTACGCAAGAAATTCCACAAGGGTTAATATTATTAATTGCTATATGTTTGCTTTATCTAGCTTTTTATTATTTTTCACCAGATAAGGAAGAGAAGCTAGCTAAAAATAATATTCTATTCTTTTTAACTTGGGCAGTTCCAGCGGCAATTAGTGGTATTTATATTAAATATATAAACAAGGCTACGGTAGAAAGATTTTTTAAATTAGTATTTTTCATATTTTCTGTTTCATTTATTTTTGTAATTTTAATACCAAAACTTACAGGTGAGATACCCAGCTATATCAATTTTGGACTTATGAATTATCAAAACGCTTCGTACCTTTCAGCATTTACAGCCGGTTTAGGCATTTATTTCATTATGAAAGGTTCAGTGAAACACAAGTGGATATATGTTCTATTTACAATAATCGATATCCCTATTGTGTTTATACCAGGAGGGCGTGGAGGTGCTATTTTATTAATTCTTTACAGCTTATTTGCGTTTATACTTATTACGTTTAAAAGAGGAATACCTATCGCAGTAAAAAGCATTATGTATATTTTTGCATTAAGCATTTCTAGTGTATTGATTTACTTTCTTTTTACAAAAGGTTCGAATACTAGAACATTTTCATATTTACAAGGCGGAACACTTAATTTAGAAGGTACTTCAGGAAGAGGACCGATTTATGAAAAAGGTATTTACTTTATTCAACAAAGTCCATTATTAGGCTATGGTCCATTTAACTATTATAAACTAGTCGGAAACATACCACATAACATCATTATTGAGTTGATTCTATCATTTGGCTTATTAGGTTTTTTTATCATTATGATTTGCGTTTTGCTACTAGTTTATAAAATGATTAGGAACTATGATCCAAACACTATAGACTTACTCGTTATGTTTATAGCAATCTATCCATTCACGTTATTAATGTTTAGTTCAAATTATTTAGTTGTAAGTGAATTTTGGTTTGTGTTGTTCTACTTTATTACAAAAGGACGGCGTCATCATGGCTAAGAAAGCTTTTATTATGGATAGTGTAAAGACAATAATTGGTACGTTGCTTATAGCTTTAGGATTACAATTTTTAGCCTATCCAATTATTAATCAACGAGTAGGAAATGAAGCGTTTGGTTCTATTTTAACGATTTATACAATAATAACAATCACGAGTGTTGTATTAGGCAATACGCTTAACAATATAAGATTGATTAATATGAATCTATACAAATCCAATCATTACTACTGGAAATTTGCATCGATACTTTTAATTTCAATTCTTATTGAGAGTATAGTTTTAATTATTGTATTTCTTTACTTTTTTAATTTGAACATCATCGATATTATCTTTTTAATTCTGCTTAATATTTTAATGTGTTTAAAAATTTATCTGAATGTATTTTTTAGGATGAATTTAAAATATAATCAGATTTTGTATATTGCTCTTATTCAATTTTTAGGTTTGTTGATAGGACTATTTCTATATTATTTAACTCAAAACTGGATTGTTTGTTTTATTACCAGTGAATTGTTTGCAACGATATATACATTGGTTAAATTACGGGGATTAACTATAGGCGAGTATCAAAGTGAAGATAATAATATGGTAAAAGATTATGTGATGCTACTGAGTACAAATAGCCTTAATAACTTGAACCTCTACCTAGATAGATTAATCTTATTACCAATTATAGGTGGAACAGCTGTAACTATATCATTTCTTTCAACATTTATTGGGAAAATGTTAGCTACATTTCTGTATCCGATTAATAATGTAGTACTTTCATATATTTCTGTAAATGAAAGCGACAATATAAAGAAACAATATTTGAAAACTAATCTATTTGCCTTAGCTGCCCTTTGTTTGGTCATGATTATATGTTATCCAATTACAATAATTATAGTCTCTTTACTGTATAACATTGATTCAAGTTTATATTCGAAGTTTATTATTTTAGGTAATATAGGTGTTTTGTTCAATACAGTGAGTATTATGATCCAAACTTTAAATACAAAACACGCATCAATAACATTACAAGCGAATTATATGACGCTTCACACGATTATATTTATATTCATAACCATTTTAATGACAATTGCGTTTGGTCTAACTGGATTCTTTTGGACAACGCTGTTCAGCAACATTATTAAGTATGTGATTTTAAATATTATAGGTTTAAGGTCTAAATTCATTAACAAAAAGGACGATTAGATGAGCAAAAAAAACATTTTAATACTATGTCAGTATTTTTATCCGGAGTATGTATCTTCTGCGACGCTGCCAACGCAACTGGCTGAGGATTTAACTGCTCAAGGTATCAATGTCGATGTCTTATGTGGTTGGCCATATGAATATAGTCAAAACAGCAGTGTTTCTAAGACGGAAACGTATCATGACATCAATATTCGACGTCTTAAATATTCGAGATTTAATAACAAAAGTAAGGTTGGAAGAATCATCAATTTCTTTAGTTTATTTTCAAAATTCATGATCAATATGCCTAAAATGTTGAAATATGATCAGATTCTTGTTTACTCTAATCCTCCAATCTTGCCATTAATACCAGACGTTTTGCATAGACTATTTAACAAAAAATATTCTTTTGTGGTGTATGATATAGCACCTGATAATGCGATTAAGACAGGTGCAACTCGTCCTGGTAGTATGATTGACAAATTAATGCGTTATATTAATAAAAATGTGTATCAACACGCAGATAACGTCATTGTTCTTGGTACGGAAATGAAAAACTACTTAGTAGATCATCAGATTTCTAACAATCCTAACAACATTCATGTGATTCCTAACTGGTATGACATGCGTCAGTTACAAGACAATCGTATCTATAATGACACATTTAAAGCTTATCGCGAACAATACGACAAGATTTTATTGTATAGCGGCAATATGGGGCAGTTACAGGATATGGAGACACTTATTTCATTTTTAAAATTAAATAAGGAACAAACGAAAACATTAACAATACTGTGTGGACATGGTAAGAAATTTGCTGAAGTCAAAGCGGCTATTGAGACACATCAAATTGAAAATGTAAAAATGTTTGACTTCTTAACGGGGACAGATTACGCCGACGTCTTGAAAATTGCTGATGTTTGCTTTGCATCACTTATAAAAGAAGGGGTCGGGTTAGGAGTGCCGAGTAAAAATTATGGCTACCTAGCAGCTAAGAAACCGTTGGTACTCATCATGGATAAGCAATCTGATATCGTTCAACATGTTGAACAATATGATGCGGGTATCCAAATTGATAATGGCGATGCACATGCCATTTATAACTTCATCAACACTCACTCGAGTAAGGAATTGCACGAGATGGGTGAGCGCGCACATCAACTGTTTAAAGATAAATATACGAGAGAAATCAATACAATGAAGTATTACAATCTGTTGAAGTGAGGAGATAATTATGAAGCGATTATTCGATGTAGTAAGTTCAATATATGGTTTAGTAGTTTTAAGTCCGATTCTGTTAATTACAGCATTACTGATTAAAATGGAATCGCCTGGGCCAGCCATTTTCAAACAAAAAAGACCGACGATTAATAATGAATTGTTTAATATTTATAAGTTTAGATCAATGAAAATAGACACACCTAATGTTGCAACTGATTTAATGGATTCAACATCGTATATAACAAAGACAGGAAAGGTCATTCGTAAGACCTCTATTGATGAATTGCCACAATTATTGAATGTTTTAAAAGGTGAAATGTCAATTGTAGGTCCTAGACCAGCTCTTTATAATCAATACGAATTAATCGAAAAACGTACAAAAGCGAACGTGCATACGATTAGACCAGGTGTAACAGGGCTAGCTCAAGTGATGGGGAGAGATGATATTACTGATGATCAAAAAGTAGCGTATGATCATTATTACTTAACACATCAATCTATGATGCTTGATATGTATATCATTTATAAAACGGTTAAAAATATTATTACTTCAGAAGGTGTGCATCACTAATGAGAAAAAACATTTTAATTACAGGCGTACATGGATATATCGGTAATGCGTTAAAAGATAAGCTTATTGAACAAGGACATCAAGTGGATCAAATTAATGTTAGGAATCAATTATGGAAGTCGACCTCGTTCAAAGATTATGATGTTTTGATTCATACAGCAGCTTTGGTTCACAACAATTCACCTCAAGCAAGGCTATCTGATTATATGCAAGTGAATATGTTGCTTACGAAACAATTGGCACAAAAGGCTAAAGCTGAAGATGTTAAACAATTTATTTTTATGAGTACTCTGGCAGTTTATGGAAAAGAAGGTCAGGTTGGTAAATCAGATCAAATTGATACACATACACCAATGAACCCTACGACCAATTATGGTATTTCCAAAAAGTTCGCTGAACAAGCATTACAAGAGTTGATTAGTGATTCGTTTAAAGTAGCAATTGTGAGACCACCAATGATTTATGGTGCACATTGCCCAGGAAATTTCCAACGGTTAATGCAATTGTCAAAGCGATTGCCAATCATTCCAAATATTAACAATCAGCGCAGTGCATTATATATTAAACATCTGACAGCATTTATTGATCAATTAATATCATTAGAAGTGACAGGAGTGTATCATCCTCAAGATAGTTTTTACTTTGATACATCGTCAGTAATGTATGAAATACGTCGCCAATCACATCGTAAAACGGTATTGATCAACATACCTTCAATGCTAAATAAGTATTTTAATAAGTTGTCGGTCTTTAGAAAATTATTCGGCAATTTAACATACAGCAATACGTTATATGAAAATAATAATGCACTTGAAGTTATTCCTGGAAAAATGTCACTTGTTATTGCGGACATCATGGATGAAACGACAACCAAAGATAAGGCATAAGTCATCTATTAAATAAAATCAACATACAAATCGTTTTATTTGGAGGTTATAGTATGAAGTTAACAGTAGTTGGCTTAGGTTATATTGGTTTACCAACATCAATTATGTTTGCAAAGCATGGCGTCGATGTGCTTGGTGTTGATATTAATCAAAAAACAATAGATAAGTTACAAAGCGGTCAAATTAGTATTGAAGAACCAGGGTTGCAAGATGTTTATGAAGATGTACTTGCATCGGGTAAATTAAAAGTATCCACAACACCTGAAGCATCTGATGTATTTATCATTGCGGTACCGACACCGAACAATGATGACCAATATAAATCATGTGATATTTCTCTTGTAATGGGTGCACTTGAGAGTATTTTACCATTTTTAGAAAAAGGAAATACCATTATTGTTGAATCGACAATTGCACCTAAAACGATGGATGATTTTGTAAAACCAGTCATTGAAAATTTAGGGTTTATAATAGGTGAAGATATTTATTTAGTGCATTGTCCAGAACGTGTATTACCAGGACAAATTTTAGAGGAATTGGTTCATAATAACCGTATCATTGGTGGCGTGACTAAAGCGTGTATTGAAGCAGGAAAACGTGTTTATTGTACATTTGTACAGGGTGAAATGATTGAAACAGATGCACGTACTGCTGAAATGAGTAAGTTAATGGAAAATACGTATCGAGATGTCAATATAGCTTTAGCGAACGAGTTAACTAAAATCTGTAATAATTTAAATATTAATGTGTTGGATGTTATTGAAATGGCTAATAAACATCCACGTGTTAATATCCATCAACCTGGTCCAGGTGTAGGTGGTCATTGTTTGGCAGTAGATCCTTACTTTATTATTGCTAAAGACCCTGAAAATGCAACGCTCATACAGACTGGACGTGAAATTAATAATTCAATGCCAGCCTATGTCGTTGATAAAGCGAAAGAAATGCTTAAAGTACTAAATGGGAATAAAGTTGCAGTCTTTGGTTTAACATATAAAGGTGATGTAGATGATATTAGAGAATCACCAGCATTTGATATTTATCAATTGCTATTGCAAGAGAGCGATATCGAAGTAAGTGCTTATGATCCACATGTTGAATTAGATTTCGTCGAACATGAAATGGCACGTGCTGTTTCAGATGCATCACTAGTATTGATTTTAAGTGATCATTCAGAATTTAAACATTTAACAGATAGCGATTTTATAGGAATGCAACATAAAATAATTTTTGATACTAAGCATGTTGTAAAATCTTCATTTAAAGATGTATCATATTATAATTATGGAAATATATTTGATTTTATGGACAAACACATTTTATAAAATAAAGGCTTGAATCATTAAAAGCGATCAGTTACCACGTGTTTGAATCTCAGAGAGGATAATGATATGAAGAAAATTATGGTTATTTTCGGAACTCGACCCGAAGCAATTAAAATGGCACCTTTAGTAAAAGAAATTGATCATAATGCGCAACTTGAAGCGAATATTGTGATTACAGCACAACATCGAGATATGTTGGATAGTGTACTAAATATATTTGATATTCAAGCTGATCATGATTTAAATATTATGAAAGATCAACAGACATTAGCGAGTCTTACTGCGAATACCCTCGCTAAACTCGACGATATCATTAACATAGAAAAGCCAGATATGATTTTAGTCCATGGTGATACAACTACGACATTTGTAGGTAGTTTGGTGGCATTTTACCATCAAATTCCTGTTGGACATGTTGAAGCGGGACTGCGTACACATCAGAAATATTCACCATTTCCTGAAGAATTAAATCGTGTCATAGTAAGTAATATTGCAGAATTGAATTTTGCGCCAACGATAATTGCTGCTGAAAATTTACTTGCTGAAAATAAAGACAAAAACAGTATCTTTATTACTGGAAACACAGTAATTGATGCACTTGCAACAACAGTACGTGATGATTTCGTTTCGAAAATTATTAATAAACATAAGGGTAAGAAAGTTATTTTATTAACGGCCCATCGTCGTGAAAATATTGGAGAACCGATGCATCGTATTTTTAAAGCAGTGAGAGATTTGGCAGATGAATATGAAGATGTCGTCTTCATTTATCCAATGCATCGAAATCCAAAGGTTAGAGCAATTGCTGAGCAATATTTGTTAAATAGAAATCGTATTGAATTGATTGAACCTTTAGATGCGATTGAGTTCCATAATTTTACAAACCAATCATATCTCGTGTTGACAGATTCCGGTGGTATTCAAGAAGAAGCACCAACGTTTGGAAAACCTGTGTTGGTGCTAAGGGATCATACTGAGCGCCCAGAAGGTGTTGAAGCAGGGACATCAAAGGTAATTGGTACAGATTATGACAATATTTTTCAAAATGTGAAGCAACTCATAGAGCATGATGAAGTATATCGACGTATGAGCCAAGCGAACAATCCATATGGGGATGGACAAGCATCACGACGTATTTGTGAAGCTATCGAATATTATTTTGGGTTACGTTCAAAGAAGCCTGATGAATTCATACCATTAAAAAATGAATAATCAAAACATCCCCTAATCATGAAGAGGTTGAGACATAAAGTTTTTGTGCTCTGGGAAACCGATTAACGGCGTCCCAAAAGCAGGATTTTCGGCAGAAACTCTCACGGTTCGACAAAATTTGGAAAACAATTTTGCTCATCGTTCGGTTCTGCTCAAATCCTAAACGCTTTTGTCCCGACCTCAGTGACTAGGGGATATTTTTGTATAATTATTTTTGATAGTGATAGCCGATATTATAAGTGAAAACTTTATTTGATAAAATTGGGCTTTTTTCTGCATCATGATCACTTTTTAAACGCACATTTTTATGAGCCTCTTTAAACACATCAGAATTTAACCAATTGTTAAAACTTTCTTCAGATTCCCAAATAGTCAAGATTTTAACTTCATCTGTGTCTTCAGTATTTAATGTTTGAGTGACAAACATTTGTTGGAATCCTTCAATTGTTTCGATTCCTTGTCTATTGTAGAAACGTGCAATCGTTTCTTCTGCACTACCTTTTTCTAACTGTAATCTATTTTCTGCCATAAACATAGATAATCACTCCTCTATTTTATTATTTGATTGTGGTAAGGTTTTTACAAATGTGAACAGGACGATTGTTTGAATGACAACCATAATGATTAGTCCTATTCGTACTACCAAAACATCCACCATATAAATTGAAAAACCTATCACTATGTATAAGCTAATTAAAATTTTGATTTTCTGCGGTAACGTATAACCGCGATGTAAGTAAAAATTTTCAACATACTCTTTATAAATTTTTTGATTAATAAGCCAATTGTAAAAACGATCCGAACTTCGTGCAAAACAAAAAACTGCTACGAGTAAGAAAGGTGTCGTTGGCAATAATGGTAAAACGGCACCAGCAATACCAAGTGCAGTAAATATTAGGCCAATGACGATTAATATAAGTCGCATTGTAAAAACTCCATTCTAATACTAATGCGCATGTTATATCGTTATATCAATATAAATCATGCTAGATGTAATATGTATGAAAAGCGCAATGCGTAAGTAAATCGAAACCGTGGATTGTTTTTATCTTATTCATGCATTTTAAGTGCGACTTTCATAACAATTCAATTGATTAATGAGAATGCTTCTCAAATAGTATAGTTATATTATGAGTTTTATTATTGAAAAGTGCAATATGTTTTCGAAAATAAGATTATTTTTATGTGCAAGAATGACGCAAAAGTTTTAAAAATGAGACTTCTATGAGCTGATTATTTTATATAATGTAAACGCTTACTATATAATGTAAATCATATCGTTTAAAAGCATTATTAAATATGATGCTAAGAGATTTATATTATAGCCAATAAACAAAGGAGAGATAATATGGCAGTAAACGTTCGAGATTATATAGCAGAGAATTATGGTTTATTTATCAATGGGGAATTTGTTAAAGGTAGCAGTGACGAAACAATCGAAGTGACAAATCCAGCAACTGGAGAAACACTATCACATATTACAAGAGCAAAAGATAAAGATGTCGATTATGCAGTCAAAGTGGCGCAAGAAGCATTTGAATCATGGTCATTAACTTCTAAATCAGAACGTGCACAAATGTTGCGTGATATTGGTGATAAATTAATGGCGCAAAAAGATAAGATTGCAATGATTGAAACATTAAATAATGGTAAACCGATTCGTGAGACAACAGCTATTGATATTCCATTTGCTGCAAGACATTTCCATTATTTCGCAAGTGTTATTGAAACAGAAGAAGGTACAGTGAATGATATCGATAAAGACACAATGAGTATCGTACGACATGAGCCAATCGGCGTCGTAGGTGCTGTTGTTGCTTGGAACTTCCCAATGCTATTAGCTGCATGGAAGATTGCCCCAGCCATTGCTGCAGGTAATACAATTGTGATTCAGCCTTCGTCTTCAACACCATTAAGTTTATTGGAAGTTGCTAAAATTTTCCAAGAGGTATTACCTAAAGGTGTTGTCAATATACTAACGGGTAAAGGTTCAGAATCAGGTAATGCAATTTTCAATCATGATGGTGTAGATAAATTATCATTTACGGGCTCAACTGATGTAGGTTATCAAGTTGCCGAAGCTGCAGCGAAACATCTAGTACCAGCTACATTAGAGCTTGGTGGTAAAAGTGCCAATATCATATTAGATGATGCCAATTTAGATCTTGCAGTTGAAGGTATTCAGTTAGGTATTTTATTCAACCAAGGTGAAGTATGTAGCGCAGGTTCTCGATTATTAGTTCATGAAAAAATTTATGATCAATTGGTGCCACGTTTACAAGAGGCATTTTCAAATATTAAAGTTGGAGACCCACAAGATGAAGCTACACAAATGGGTAGTCAAACTGGTAAGGATCAATTAGATAAAATTCAATCATATATTGATGCAGCAAAAGAATCAGATGCACAAATTTTAGCAGGTGGTCATCGTTTAACTGAAAATGGATTAGATAAAGGATTCTTCTTTGAACCGACATTAATTGCTGTACCAGATAATCATCATAAATTAGCACAAGAAGAAATATTTGGACCAGTGTTAACAGTCATTAAAGTGAAGGACGATCAAGAAGCAATTGATATAGCTAATGATTCAGAGTATGGTTTAGCTGGCGGTGTATTTTCTCAAAATATCACACGTGCATTAAATATTGCTAAAGCTGTACGTACAGGACGTATTTGGATTAACACATACAATCAAGTACCAGAAGGCGCACCATTTGGCGGTTATAAAAAATCAGGTATCGGTCGAGAAACATATAAAGGTGCGTTAAGTAACTATCAACAAGTTAAAAATATTTATATTGATACAAGCAATGCTTTAAAAGGTTTATACTAGAATAAATAGCGTATCTGATGCGTGTTTGTAGGTCAGTCTAGCGGTAAGTCTTAGCATTTAACAGAGTTGTTTAGATTTTAAGCAAAACAAAATATTTAGGAACATGCATATTGATGTTAGGATATAATGACTAAAATAATAGCAGTAGGATGGTTTTTAATTGCAAATCATCTTACTGCTGTTTTTACTTATGCTATTTTGCGATGAGTTTATTTTTTATAAGAGAATATTTATTTGATTGAAAATAGGGTGTTGTTTTGTCATTTGTATGTAAATAGCATAATACTCTCGGCAGTTATATATTCTATGTGATAGGGATAAAGTAACGAGACGTTAGGTTGTAAAAGTTTTTTCAAAAGTGATATTACATCATGTTATAAAGGGTAAATATTAATGAACTGTCATGTAAAGAACGATGGTTTATAAATCATGGTTAATTATGGAAGCATTAATACTAACCTGAGAAGCTATAAAGATTTGTTTTTAAAAGTGACAATATTAAATATGAAGCATGATTTAGGAGTGGCAAACGTATGAACGGGAAAAAGGCGAATACGATAAACAGATACAAATATTTCCATCATGTTAATCATCAAAAAATTCAACAAAGTTCGAAAAAGACATTATGGGCCTCACTGATTATTACACTGTTATTTACAGTGATTGAATTTGTCGGAGGTTTAGTATCTAATTCATTGGCATTACTGTCAGATTCATTTCATATGCTTAGTGATGTATTAGCACTCGGTTTATCCATGTTGGCCATTTATTTTGCAAGTAAGAAGCCGACCGCACGATATACATATGGATTTTTGAGATTTGAGATATTAGCAGCATTTTTAAATGGTTTAGCATTGATTGTAATATCAATTTGGATTTTATATGAAGCTATTTTACGTATTATTTATCCGCAACCCATTGAAAGTGGCATTATGTTTATGATTGCTAGTATTGGTTTGGTCGTCAATATTATTTTGACTATTATTCTTGTAAGGTCTTTAAAACAAGAAGACAATATCAATATTCAAAGTGCATTATGGCATTTCATGGGAGATTTGTTAAATTCTATTGGTGTCATCGTTGCCGTTGTATTGATTTACTTTACTGGATGGCGTATCATCGACCCAATGATTAGTATTGTAATTTCACTCATCATTTTACGTGGTGGTTATAAAATTACGCGCAATGCTTGGCTAATTCTAATGGAAAGTGTACCTAAACATTTGGACACTGACCAAATTATGGCAGATATTAAAAACATAGATGGCATATTGGATGTACATGAATTTCATTTGTGGAGTATTACAACAGAGCATTATTCATTAAGTGCCCATGTTGTATTAGATAGAAATTATGATGGTGATGATTATCAAGCTATTGATCAAGTTTCAACACTGCTTCAAGAAAAATATGGCATTGCACATTCAACATTGCAAATTGAAAACTTACAACTAAACCCATTAGATGAACCATACTTTAATAAATTAAAATAATTAAACAACATGCGCTGTGTCAGAATAACTTTAGCACAGCGCATGTTTTCATTATGCTTATGTTGCATCATCTAAATTATTTTCGTCAATTTCTTTGATGCTATCTACATCTAACACGACATCTTTAGGTTTCAAAATATGAATATGTTTTTCGTCATTTGTATGTAAAATGCGTTCTATGATGTACCTTTGACCGGCCATTGTTTCCACAGCAATCTTTTTGTTTCTTGCTAAACTTGCTACGACAGATTCTTTATCCATAATGATAGCCCCCTATATATATGTTTATTTACTTATACCCTAACATTATTTTTATACTCTTTGAAAATATATTTTTAAGAATTTTATCTAAATATTCAAAAAAATGATTCAATATCCTTGTAATCAGATAAGAATTATAGTAATATTTTTTCAACCATTGTTATAGGAGGTCTTATTAATGACATTATTTTTATTAGAAGCTAACAATCTTGATTTTGCATCAACGAAAGAAGAACTAGAAGCAAAGGCAGCATCGCTATCTACTAAGACAATTCCAACATTAATTGAAGTACAAGCTACTGAAAATTTAACTCATGGCTATTTTATTGTGGAAGCAAATGATGAAGCAGAAGCTAAACAATTTTTAACAGAAGCAGGTATTAGTATTCAATTAGTCAAAGAAGTACGCTTAGTTGGTAAAGATTTAGATGAAGTTAAAAATGGTGATGCACATGTTGATTACCTTGTAACTTGGAATATTCCGGAAGGTATTACGATGGATCAATATTTAGCACGTAAAAAGAAAAATTCTGTTCATTATGAAGAAGTACCGGAAGTTGAATTTAAACGCACATATGTATGTGAAGATATGTCTAAATGTATTTGTTTATACAACGCACCTGATGAAGAAGCGGTACGTCGCGCGCGTAAAGCAGTTGATACACCGATTGATGGCATCGAAAAACTTTAATGAGACAACAAGATGGTGCGATATACGTATATAGGTTTGGTATGAATTTTGATGGTAGTTAATAAGAATAGATTCATGGCTATAAATGTAAGTGGTTGATATGACGAAACTAATGAACTGTATGCGATTATTGGTTAAAACAACTATTTTATTGAAATTTTGTTGAGCTGAAATTAATTATAACGTCGTTAACTGAATAACGCTTATGTTATAAAAGTATTCATACCAAACCATGATTATCTAAAGATATAGCAATTCACGATTTAAGGGCTGTGTTTGGCATAGCCCTTAAGATATACATTTAATTCTTATTAAAATGGTAGGGATTAAAAGGGGGCTTGTCATGATTAAAATACAACAATTACAACATCACTTTGGATCCCATAAAGTGATTCATAACTTTAATTTAGACATTAGCAAGGGAGAAATAGTCACTTTCATAGGAAAAAGTGGATGCGGTAAGTCTACTTTACTGAATATTATTGGTGGATTTATTCATCCCTCGTCAGGGCGTGTTTTTATTGATAACGAAATTAAACAACAGCCTTCTCCAGATTGTTTAATGCTGTTTCAACATCATAATTTGCTACCTTGGAAAACAATCAATGACAACATTAGGATAGGACTTCAACAGAAAATTAGTGATGAAGACATCAATGTACAGCTCAAATTAGTTGATTTAGAAGACAGAGGAAAGCATTTTCCTGAACAGTTGTCTGGTGGAATGAAACAACGTGTAGCACTATGTCGAGCACATGTGCATAAACCAAATGTTATTTTGATGGATGAACCATTAGGTGCTTTAGATGCATTTACACGCTATAAACTTCAGGATCAATTAGTTCAATTAAAACACAAAACAGAATCAACTATTATCTTAGTTACTCACGATATTGATGAAGCTATTTATCTTTCTGACCGCATTGTTTTATTAGGAGAAGGATGTAATATTATTTCACAATATGATATTAAAGTATCACATCCACGCAGTCGTAATGATAGCCATTTACTTAAGATTCGCAATGAAATTATGGAAGCATTTGCATTGAATCATCATCAAGTCGAACCAGAATATTATTTGTGAGGAGTGAGTGACAATGAAAAGGTTAACCATAATCATCATCATTGGAATCTTTATACTTACAGGATGCGATTGGCAAAGGGTGTCTAAAGGAACGTCTAAAAATGCGCAACATCAGCAAGTGATTAAAATCGGATACTTGCCAATTACACATTCAGCGAATTTGATGATGACTAAAAAATTATTATCACAATACAATCATCCGAAATACAAACTAGAATTGGTTAAATTCAATAATTGGCCAGATTTAATGGATGCATTAAACAGCGGTCGTATTGATGGTGCATCAACTTTGATAGAGCTTGCGATGAAATCAAAGCAAAAGGGCTCAAATATAAAGGCTGTGGCGTTAGGTCATCATGAAGGCAATGTCATTATGGGACAAAAAGGTATGCACTTAAATGAATTTAATAATAATGGCGATAATTACCATTTTGGTATACCACATCGCTATTCAACACATTATCTTTTACTTGAAGAATTACGCAAACAATTGAAGATTAAACCGGGACATTTTAGTTATCATGAAATGTCGCCAGCGGAAATGCCAGCAGCATTGAGTGAACACAGAATTACAGGGTATTCTGTAGCAGAACCATTCGGTGCACTGGGTGAAAAGTTAGGAAAAGGTAAGACTTTGAAACATGGTAATGACGTCATTCCTGATGCGTATTGCTGTGTGCTAGTACTGAGAGGCGAGTTACTTCAACAACATAATGATATCGCCCAAGCGTTTGTACAAGATTATAAGAAGTCAGGATTTAAAATGAATGATAAAAAGCAAAGTGTAGATATTATGACACATCATTTTAAACAAAGTCGTGACGTTTTAACACAATCAGCAGCATGGACATCCTATGGTGATTTAACAATTAACCCATCAGGCTATCAAGAAATTACAACATTGGTAAAACAGCATCATTTGTTTAACCCACCTGCATATGATGACTTCGTTGAACCGTCATTATATAAGGAGGCATCACGTTCATGACACGTCTCACAATAAACAAAATTTTATTACCTATTATTACCTTTATTATTTTTTTAGGCATTTGGGAATTAATCATTATTATAGGTCATTATCAACCTGTATTGTTACCAAGTCCAGCACTTGTAGGAAAAAGTATATGGACATTTATTTTTACAGGAGAGATTTTCCAACATTTAACAATTAGTTTGTGGCGATTTGTCGCAGGATTTGTTGTCGCGCTATTAGGTGCTATTCCAGTAGGATTTCTACTTGGAAGAAATCGTTGGCTTTACAACGCAATTGAGCCGTTATTTCAATTGATTAGACCAATATCACCAATTGCTTGGGCGCCATTCGTGGTTCTATGGTTTGGCATTGGTAGTTTACCTGCAATTGCGATTATTTTTATCGCCGCCTTTTTTCCAATTGTGTTCAATACAATCAAAGGTGTGAGAGATGTTGAACCACAATATTTAAAAATAGCAGCAAACTTGAATTTAACTGGATGGTCATTATACCGCAATATATTATTTCCTGGTGCATTCAAGCAAATTATGGCTGGGATACATATGGCAGTAGGAACAAGTTGGATATTTTTAGTTTCTGGTGAAATGATTGGTGCGCAATCTGGATTAGGTTTTTTAATCGTTGATGCACGAAATATGTTGAACTTAGAAGATGTTTTAGCAGCGATATTCTTTATCGGATTATTTGGTTTTATTATTGATCGATTCATTAGTTATATTGAGCAGTTTATACTTAGAAGATTTGGTGAATAAGGAGAGATGATGATGACTTTAGAAATATTAATTAAAGAACAGTTGGATCCATATTTAGAAGAGATTGATGATGGTACATATTATCCGAAGGCGTTTATTCAAAAATTATTTGTAGATGGATATTTTGATGAAGCATCACTTAGAAAAAATGCTGAAGTAATCGAAGCAGTATCGCAGTCTTGTTTGACAACAGGCTTTTGCTTGTGGTGCCAGTTGGCCTTTTCTACTTATTTACAAAATGCATCGCAGCCACATTTAAATAAAGACTTACAACAACAATTGTTATCTGGCGAAATATTAGGTGCTACCGGATTGTCTAATCCTATGAAGTCATTTAATGATTTAGAAAAGTTAAACTTAGAGCATTCATATATCGATGGACAACTAGTTGTTAGTGGACGTATGCCTGCTGTTAGTAATATCCAAGAAGACCATTACTTTGGTGCAATTTCGAAGCATGAATCATCAGATGAATTTGTTATGTTTATATTACGTGCAAATCAAAATGGTATTACACTCATTGAGAAAACAAACTTTTTAGGGGTCAATGGCTCAGCAACATATCAAATTACACTAAATCAAGTGGTTGTACCGCAATCTCAAATTATAACGCATGATGCAAAACAGTTTGCTGCAACTATTCGACCACAATTTATTGCATACCAAATTCCAATAGGTTTAGGGTCAATCAAGAGCTCATTAGATTTAATAGATGCATTTTCTAATGCACAAAATGGTATTAACCAATATCTAGAATACGACGTTGAAGATTTTAAAAAGCGTTATCATCAACTTAAAGATGCATTTTATGCATTATTAGAAGATGGCAATTTAGATGTCCATTTAAGTGAATTAATATCATTGAAGAAAGACATTGGCTATTTATTGTTGGATGTAAACCAAGCTTCTGTCGTTAATGGTGGTTCAAGAGCATATACGTTGTATTCCCCACAAGTACGTAAATTAAAAGAAGGATTTTTCTTTGCTGCATTAACCCCGACATTAAGACATTTAGGTAAACTTGAAGAAGGATTGAAGAGGTAAGTGCGATATACTAATTTGTTGTTTAGATGCGTTTCTTGAAACGTTTTTTAAATAATATAAATATTAGGTTTTAAATTTTTTGTGTAAGTTTGCTAAATACTTTTAACTAGGAAAATATACATTTCGTAATAATAATAATCGTTATCATTGAAAAAGTGTTAATAAGGTGTATAATGAAAATGTGAACAATTAATGAACTTCTTATTTTAAAGAAGGTGAATACAATAGATACGCATACTAAAGAACAACAATTCTCTAATCTCGTAAGATCTTATCGTAAAGAATACGTGGGGAAAGGACCCAATAGTATTCGAGTGTTGTTTAAAGATAATTGGGCCATTGCACATATGACAGGTGTCTTGAGTAAAGTTGAAAGTTTTTACTTAAACGACAAACGCAATGAATCGATGCTACATTATACACGCACAGAGAAGATTAAACAGATGTATAAAGAAATAGATGTTAATGAGATGGAGAGTCTTGTAGGCGCTAAATTTGTAAAATTATTTACAGATATTGATTTGAATGATGATGAAGTCATTTCGATATTTGTTTTCGATAAGTCAATAGAATAAGTGTTGCTGGTGTAAGGTACACGGTGCTGTTTGCTAACTTCGCTTTGAATTTAACAACAATTCAAGGGGGTGGTATGTCAAACGGTGCCGTTTTTTTGTCGCATTTTTAAAACAAGTAACATGCAACACGTACTTTAAGGAAGTCAAAATTTATCATTTAGGAGAGATGGATATGAAAATCATAGCGTTATTTCCAGAAGCAGTAGAAGGTCAAGATAATCAATTACTTAATACTAAAAAAGCATTAGGATTAAAATCATTTTTAGAGGAAAGAGGACATGAATTCATTATATTAGCAGATAATGGTGAAGACTTAGATAAACATTTACCAGATATGGATGTGATTATTAGTGCACCATTTTATCCTGCATATATGACTCGTGAACGTATTGAAAAAGCACCGAACTTAAAATTAGCAATCACAGCAGGTGTTGGATCTGACCATGTAGACTTAGCGGCAGCAAGTGAACACAACATTGGTGTCGTTGAAGTTACAGGAAGTAATACAGTTAGTGTGGCAGAACATGCGGTTATGGATTTATTAATACTTCTTAGAAACTATGAAGAAGGTCATCGTCAATCAGTAGAAGGTGAATGGAATTTATCTCAAGTGGGTAATCATGCGCATGAATTACAACACAAAACAATTGGTATTTTTGGATTTGGACGAATTGGACAACTTGTTGCTGAAAGGTTAGCAGCATTTAATGTGACATTACAACATTATGATCCAATCAATCAACAAGACCATAAATTGTCTAAGTTTGTAAGCTTTGATGAACTTGTTTCAACAAGTGATGCGATTACAATTCATGCACCATTAACACCAGAAACTGATAACTTATTTGATAAAGATGTTTTAAGTCGCATGAAAAAACACAGTTATTTAGTGAATACTGCACGTGGTAAAATTGTAAATCGCGATGCGTTAGTTGAAGCATTAGCATCTGAACATTTACAAGGATATGCTGGTGATGTTTGGTATCCACAACCTGCACCTGCTGATCATCCATGGAGAACAATGCCTAGAAATGCTATGACAGTTCATTATTCAGGTATGACTTTAGAAGCACAAAAACGTATTGAAGATGGAGTTAAAGATATTTTAGATCGTTTCTTCAATCATGAACCTTTCCAAGATAAAGATATTATTGTTGCAAGTGGTCGTATTGCTAGTAAAAGTTATACAGCTAAATAGAATAAGCATGCTGGTTTAGCAATTAACACTTTCAATTTTATATAAATGAATCATATAGGTGCTACTGCTGTTGTAAAGATGGCAGTAGTTTTTTAATGAATACATTTAAGTGCATGGACTGCTAGGTTAGGACAATAATTTAACGTTTAGGCACATATGTGTTCACTTACGTAAATATTGATAAATTTCACTCATTTGGAATAATATATAGTCATATAGTGCTAAATTTTTTGAGGCGTTATATGCAAGGTGCATTGTAAAGTCGATGTGGGAGTGGGACAGAAATGATATTTTTACAAAATTTATTTCGTTGTCCCACCCCAACTTGCACATTATTGTAAGCTGACTTTTCGCCAGCTTCTTTGTTGGGGCCCTGCCAACTTGCATTGCCTGTAGAATTTCATTTCGAAATTCTCTGTGTTGGGGCCCACACCCCAACTTGCATTGTCTGTAGAAATTGGGAATCCAATTTCTCTGTGTTGGGGCCCCTGACTAGAATTGAAAAAAGCTTGTTACAAGCGCATTTTCGTT
>NZ_PPQS01000038.1 GCF_002902405.1 Staphylococcus schweitzeri | reverse complement strand
TAAAGAAGATGCGAAACAAGATGTTGATAAACGTGTTCAAGCTTTAATTGATGCGATCGATCAAAATCCGAATCTAACAGATAAGGAAAAACAAGCACTCAAAGATAAAATCAATCAAATACTTGAACAAGGTCATAACGACATAAACAATGCGATGACTAAAGAAGAGATTGAACAAGCAAAAGAGCATTTAGCACAAGCATTACAAGCCATCAAAGATCTAGTGAGAACTAAAGAAGATGCGAAACAAGATGTTGATAAACGTGTTCAAGCTTTAATTGATGC
>NZ_PPQS01000037.1 GCF_002902405.1 Staphylococcus schweitzeri | reverse complement strand
CTGTGAGAAAAATAACGCGGTTGTATTATTTAAAATGCATCCGTTTGTAAAAAATAGACTTAATATTGCAGACAAGCATAAACAATATTTTGTTGATGTTTCTGACTTTAGAGAAGTTAATGATATACTGTTTATAACAGATTTATTAATTAGTGACTACTCATCTTTAATATATGAATATGCAGTATTTAAAAAGCCAATGATTTTCTATGCATTTGAT
>NZ_PPQS01000036.1:14953-25665 GCF_002902405.1 Staphylococcus schweitzeri | reverse complement strand
GAACATAAAAAGTAAAAAAGGTTTATATTTTCGAAAGTGTAATACAAAAGTGCTCAATCGAACAAAGTATTTATATTAAAATATGGAAAATCCATCAATATTAAATTAAAATAGTTTTATTATGAAGAATGAGAGTAGGTAAGTCTATGGAAGGTCTTAATCATCGAAGAAATACAGAAAAAGAAGAGACAACACAAAAAGTTGCGACTAATGCAAGAGAAGAGGGGATGTCATCAGCAAGTATACAATCAACTAAGACGTCTAACATACATAATGAATCTATTGATAAACAAATGGAAGCCAAATCACATGAAACAGCGCAAAATACAGATTTAAAAAACGAAGCAAGAAGTTTATTTGATAATGCAACCAAATCAATCGGTAGACTAGCTGGTAATGATGAAAGCTTAAATCTTAATTTAAAAGATATGTTTTCAGAAGTATTTAAGCCACATACTAAAAACGAAGCTGATGAAATATTTATAGCGGGTACTGCTAAAACAACGCCAGCAATTTGTGATATATCAGAAGAATGGGGGAAGCCATGGCTCTTTTCTCGAGTATTCATCGCTTTCACAGTAACGTTTATTGCATTGTGGGTCATGGCAGCGGTTTTTAATAACACTAACGCGATTCCGGGTCTCATTTTTATCGGTGCTTTAACAGTACCGTTATCGGGTTTGTTCTTCTTTTATGAATCAAATGCGTTTAAAAATATTAGCATTTTTGAAGTTATTATCATGTTCTTTATTGGTGGCGTATTTTCATTATTAAGTACGATGGTATTATATAGATTTGTCGTTTTTAGTGATCAATTCGAAAGATTTGGTTCGTTAACATTTTTTGATGCATTTTTAGTAGGATTAGTTGAAGAAACAGGTAAAGCACTTATTATTGTTTATTTTGTGAATAAATTGAAAACGAATAAAATTTTGAATGGATTATTAATCGGTGCTTCCATTGGTGCTGGGTTTGCAGTTTTTGAATCGGCAGGTTATATTTTAAATTTTGCTCTAGGTGAAAATGTACCGTTATTAGATATTGTCTTCACACGTGCATGGACTGCGATTGGTGGTCATTTAGTTTGGTCAGCTATAGTCGGTGCTGCAATAGTTATTGCGAAAGAACAACACGGATTTGAATTCAAAGATATTTTCGATAAACGATTTTTAATATTCTTTTTATCAGCTGTTGGGTTACATGGTATTTGGGATACATCTTTAACTATACTTGGCAGTGATACGTTGAAAATATTTATTTTAATCGTTGTTGTGTGGATACTTGTATTTATTTTAATGGGTGCAGGTTTAAAACAAGTTAATTTACTGCAAAAAGAATTTAAAGATCAACAGAATAAAATACAAGAATAATAATTAAAGCTTATGTTGCTCATATGTTTGTGACATAAGCTATTTTTATAATTTGTCTTTATACGAGTGGGATTGGAATATTTTTTGGAAGTTTAAAAATGTGTTTCACGTTAAACAAATAGTGACAATTAGTTTTATGTAAAATGAACATGATTAACGGAAAGCATGTAATAATCATTTTTATTGAAATTCATGACACAGAAATTAATGTAATCATTTAAATAAATTAAACCACGCCATAATCACATTGGTTGACTACGGCGTGGTTTTTAAGATTGAGATGGGACGCTTAAGACCCCTATCGCTCAATCGTTGTTTGATAATCAATTAAATAAATGCCTTCAGGTGTAACTTTATAATTTTTAACGTTAGAATTTGCAGCGACAATTTGATCGTTATAGGCGATGTAACTATTTGGCATATCTTGGCTAGATAATTTGATAATGTCATTAGAAATATTGTGACGTTCATCAACATTAACTGTATGATTCAACTGATTAATTAAATCATCGACTTTATTATTATCATAGTTTCCTTTATTAATAGCGCCATCTTTTTTATATGCTTGATTAAAGAAATAGCCTGTATCTCCACGAGGAATCGTTCCGAAACTATACATCGTTGCATCCCATGCAGAACGGTCTTTTAAGTAACCTTCAATGTCATCGACACTTTTAATATCGATTTCAATATTCGCCTTTTTAGCATCTGATTGTAGTACTTGCGTAATTTTAGACAATTCTGGACGACCGTCATACGTAATTAATTTAATTTTTAATGGATGATTTTTCGTATAACCTTCTTTGGCTAATAAACCCTTAGCTTTATCAATATTTTGCTTGGTCAATTTAGGCTCCTTAATGTAAGGGATTTTATCATTAAATGGACTTGTTGCAGGTTTCGCATAACCTTGATAAATATGGTCTGCAATACCTTGTCTATCAATGACATTGTCTAGTGCCTCGCGGACGGACTTAGTCATTTTCTTATTTGTATGATTATACATAAGTAAAGAAGTTCTAAAGCCAGACTTTTTCGATACTTTCAAATGCTTATTACTCGTAATATCTTCTACTTTATTAACGGGTACATCGGTAATTAAATCGGCTTTTTTAGATTCTAAATTTCTGACACGATTATTACCATCTTCTTGATACGTTACAGTTATATGATCTAATTTAGGTTTACCTTGCCAATAGTCTTTAAATTTTGTTAATGATATTTTTTGTGACTGCTTATAATCTTTTATTTCATATGGTCCTGTACCAACAGGTGTTTGATTCACATCTGATTTAGCATCCGTGTCATAAATTGCCATAAATGGATTCGCTAATTCTGATATAAGTTCAGGATAAGCTGATTTCGTTTTAATTGTCAGTTTTTGACCTTTAGCGGTAATTGATGATATTGGTAATGAGTATTTAACCAAGTCACTTTTTTTCATGCTATTTTCAAGGCTAGATTTGACTTTTTCTGCAGTCAATTTTTGACCGTTTTGAAATTTAATATTATCTTTTAACTCTAAATCTAACGTTGTATTATTTGGTTGATGATACGATTTCACTAATACTTTTTCTATTTTTCCTTGATCATTAGTTTTAAATAATGATTCTGCAGCACCAATCTTAACTGGTACATCTGTTTCATAAGGTGCAATAGACTTTGTTTTTAACGGTAACGAAATATTTAAGTCTTTGCCAGATGACTGCGTAGAGCCACATCCTGATAACACTAATACTGCTGAAAATATAGTTGCTAGTCTTTTAAACTTCATTTCATTAACACTCTCTTTCTAATTACTAAGTAAAACCCAATAATTAATATTTTAAAACTTTGTTTGGTTAAAGTAAAATATTGCTTGAGTTTAGTATTTTTAAAAATAAAATTAATATTCGTAGTTATATTTAAAAAAAGTGAATATAGAAATGAATTTGACAGTGTATATGTTTATTCATGACACATACTTATTTTTGATTTTTCAGCAGTTGTTTTAGTATCACAGCTTGGTTATGTTCAGTATCTTTGGCAGCATATAACAATAGAACATGATTATGTTTTTCGACGAGACCTTTTAATTCTTTAAAAGCAGCTTTTTGAACACTATTATCACGTAATTCTTTTTCGTATTTTTCTTTAAAAGCTCCAAAAAGTTTAGGGTCATGATGGAACCACTTTCTTAATTCAGTAGAGGGGGCGACGTCTTTTAACCAATAATCAAGATTCGCAGTACTTTTCGACATACCTCTTGGCCAGACTCTATCGACTAGGATACGAATAGCGTCGGTCCGTTCTTTATGATTGTAAATTCGTCCGATATCTATGGTCATCTTGTGAACTCCTTTCTTATGATATTCAAAGCGCATTCTTTCATCCTAATACCCTTAAATTGAAAAAACAGCCACGACAAAGTAAAGTCACAGCTGTTTTACATACGTGTTATTTATTTTTACGTTTGGTTAAATACTTTAAGCCAATTGCGAAGACAGTATAGCCAGTAATTGTTTGCACCAATGTTTTAATTAAATTGTTATTTTTAACGACGATATTTGCAGCAACAATACTTGAGAAATATAATGCAAATACTTTAACGTACCGTTGGTTAAGTTTCATATCGACACTAAACTCCTTTCCTTAATTAGACTGCAACACTTAGTCTAGGAATGAATGTTTCGTAATGGACGCGATTCAAATCGTAATTTAAAGACTTAAGTGCTTCAATCATAGATTTTAAGAATTTTGTACCACCACAGATATAAATTTCAGGTTTATTCTCTAAAAATGCTTTTAATTCTTCAGCACCAATATAACCTTGTTCATCTTTTAAGTGGGTATATAATTTAGCGTTGTCATGATGATTTACGATACTGTCAAAGTTATCTTTGAAAGGTAAGTGTTGTTCATTTTCAGCAACTTGAACCATTTGTGTATCTAAACCTTTGGCAGAGGAAGCTTCATACATAGCTACTAAAGGTGTGACACCAATACCTGAACCTAAGAAAAGTTGTGGTTCAGTCGTATTCTCTAATACGAATCCACCTACAGGCGCAGCTAGATTAATCATATCGCCTTCTTTAATCTCATCGTGTAAAATTGTTGAAACTTCACCTTCATGTTCTGTTGTGACATCACGTTTAACGCCAAAAGTTAAATGGTTTTTATCACCTGATACGATAGAATAGTGACGCTTAGCTCTATATGGAAGTTTATCACTAGAAACATCAACTGTGATGTATTGTCCTGGTGTAAATTCACTAAAGTCATATTCTTTAGTTTCAACTGTAAATGATTTAATGTCTTCAGATTCTTGTTTAATGTTAGTAATTTTGAACGGTTTGAAACCAATCCACATCATCTGATCATAAATTTCTTTTTCAATTTGGATAAACACATCCGCTATAACACCGTATGCTTTTGCCCAAGCTTGAATGACAGGATCATTTTCTTCTAATCCAGTAACATCTTGAATTGCTTTTAATAAATTTTCCCCCACAATTGGATAATGCTCAGCATAAACTTGTAGTGCGCAGTGTTTATATGCAACTGGCATAATGACTGGTTTAATAACACTTAAATTATCGATGTTAACAGCTGCAGCCATTACTGCTTGTGCTAATGCTGAAGATTGCATGCCTCTTTTTTGGTTCGTTTGATTAAACATGTTTAAAAGCTCAGGATGAGCTTTAAACATTTTTGGATAAAAGATTGATGTAATTTCAGTACCTTTCTCTTTAAGTAAAGGAACCGTTTGTTTGATAATGTCTTTCTCTTGTTCTGTAAGCATGATACTCCTCCTTTAATCTGTCTAATTCAATTATTCTACTAATAATTTCGACAATCAATTAATTGGTTTGAGAAAATATAAATAAAATTGCAAATTTGATAATTGTATGACATTTTTAATTTGTAAAATACTTATCAATAAGTATTGCGTGCAATTGTCTGTTTGACTTCAACGATTTGCACGCATTTATTTTACTAATTCAAAAAACGTTGTTGTTTTCATAAAAGAACTAAACATGCCAATAAAAAAGTGAATATATAAATCATCGCTGACGAAGTACGCGAGCTAAAGTCACCTGAGATGTAATCGTATACAAATTAAAAAGGTGTAAAAATCAAATTAAAATGTGAAATAAATCACAATTAAATATTGACCCAGCACTTAATGCATGTTACATTTTATATGTGAAATAAATCACAAACTTAAAAGTGGATAACACATGACCTTTTAAGTTTTGCGTTGAAAATAAAAGAGATGTTTATTTGCTTTTGTATCATCATTAAGCAGTAATTAACTAAAATGCTTTCTATTGTAGGAGGTGTTTTAGTGAACTAATCATAAGGGAGTTTTTGTAATGAACAAATTTAAAGGGAATAAAGTTGTATTAATAGGTAATGGTGCAGTAGGTTCAAGCTATGCATTTTCATTAGTAAACCAAAGCATTGTTGATGAATTAGTCATTATTGATTTAGACACTGAAAAAGTTCGAGGAGATGTTATGGATTTAAAACATGCCACACCATATTCTCCAACAACAGTTCGTGTGAAAGCTGGCGAGTACAGTGATTGTCATGATGCAGATTTAGTTGTCATCTGTGCTGGTGCTGCACAAAAACCTGGAGAAACACGTTTAGACTTAGTATCTAAAAACTTGAAAATATTCAAATCAATTGTTGGTGAAGTAATGGCATCAAAATTTGATGGTATTTTCTTGGTAGCTACAAATCCTGTTGATATTTTAGCGTATGCAACATGGAAATTCTCTGGTTTACCTAAAGAACGTGTTATAGGTTCTGGTACAATTTTAGACTCTGCACGCTTTAGATTATTGTTAAGCGAAGCGTTCGATGTTGCGCCACGTAGCGTCGATGCTCAAATTATTGGTGAACATGGTGACACTGAATTACCAGTATGGTCACACGCTAATATTGCAGGTCAACCTTTAAAGGAATTACTTGAACAACGTCCTGAGGGCAAAGAGCAAATTGAACAAATTTTTGTTCAAACACGTGATGCAGCATATGACATTATTCAAGCTAAAGGTGCCACTTATTATGGTGTTGCAATGGGATTAGCTAGAATTACTGAAGCGATTTTCAGAAATGAAGATGCCGTTTTGACTGTATCAGCATTATTACAAGGCGAATACGAAGAAGAAGATGTTTATATTGGTGTTCCAGCAGTCATCAATAGAAATGGTATTCGTAATGTCGTTGAAATCCCATTAAACGACGAAGAACGTAGCAAATTTGCGCATTCAGCTAAAACATTAAAAGATATAATGGCTGAAGCCGAAGAACTAAAATAACTTTGATTTAAAAACCATACCATTCCAAAAATTGTAAAACTTTACCCAAAAAATTGTATAAAGGGCTATTTGATAACAAGATAATCAGATAGCCCTTATTTTATTTTCAAAACAAAAATCAAACATGTGAAAAAATGCTTACATCAGTTCGATATAATACAGAAACTTAAAGTCAAATGATAGTCCTATTAGTATATTATTTGTAATATATAAGGTAATAAAAGCAACGACACTAATTTTCACCGTATGCATGGAATTTATGAATCGCTGCTCTTATTTATGTTCATTTTTATGATTAATCTCCGAGTAATTCTTCAATTTCATTTTTAATAACTGTTACATGAGGACCGTAGATGATTTGAACGCCGTTACCTTGTTGAATGACACCTTTGGCACCAGTACTTTCTAGCATTTCTTTATTAACATATTCGTTATGTTGGAGTGTGACACGTAATCTTGTAGCACAGCAATCAACGATTTCGATATTATCCTTTCCACCTAAACCAGCTACAATAGTTTCTGCTCTTTCGGTAGCCTCAACTTGCTGTTGCAATTCTTTATCTTCTCGACCGGGTGTTTTGAAATTAAATTTCGTAATTAAGAAGCGGAAGACGATGTAGTACAAGCAGAACCACACAATGCCAATAGGTATGACATATAGGTAGTTTGTTTTACCATTACCTTGTAGCACACCAAAGAGTAAGAAATCGATAAAGCCTCCACTGAAGGTTTGGCCAATTGTAATATTAAAAATGTCTGCCAACATAAATGCTAAACCATCAAAGAAGGCATGGATTACATAAAGAATAGGTGCGACAAATAGGAAACTAAATTCCAAAGGTTCAGTAATACCTGTTAAAAATGATGTTAGTGCAGCAGATAGCATTAAACCACCAACCACCTTTTTATTTTCAGGCTTAGCAGTATGATAAATAGCAAGTGCAGCGCCGCATAAGCCAAACATCATTGTAATAAATCGACCTGACATAAATCTAGAAACACCTGAATAATATTTGGTCACATCTGGATCACCAAGTTGCGCGAAAAATATATTCTGTGTACCTTGAACCAAATGACCTTTCACTTCTAAGGTACCACCAAGCGCTGTCTGCCAAAAAGGTAAGTAAAAAATATGGTGTAAACCAAGTGGACCTAACAACCTTAAAATAAAACCATAAACAAATGTACCAAGGGCACCTGTTTTTGTTACGAAACCACCAACATGATAAATACCTGCTTGAATGGTAGGCCAAATAAAGAACATGAAGACGCCTAAAAAAATTGCAGCAAAGGCAGTGACAATAGGGACAAATCGAGAACCACCAAAAAAGCCTAAATAAGGTGGTAAGGTCACTTTATGATATTTATTATGAAGTAGTGCAGTCATTATACCTGTAATAATCCCACCGAAAACACCTGTTTCAACAGTTTGTATGCCGAGAACCATGCCTTGTCCACTTTGTGCGAGTTGATCTTTCGCTAATGTTCCTGTAATTGTTAATAGACCATTCATCGTCGCATTCATAATTAAAAATCCAAGTAGTGCAGCTAAGCCAGCAGTACCTTTATCACTTCTAGATAAGCCAATTGCTACACCAATCGCAAAGATGACGGGTAAATTTTGAAAGACGATACTTCCTGCAGCTGACATTAATGTAAAAATATTTTGTAATAAGGTAATATCTAAGATAGGGTACGCTTTCACGGTGTTAGGATTACTTAACGCACCACCGATACCCAACAATAGACCTGCAGCTGGCAAGATTGCGATAGGTAGCATAAATGATTTGCCAAACTGCTGTGCTTTTTCAAATAAAGATTTCATTAACATCCCTCCTAATTAATCTCAATATAGCTTTTGAGAAATTTAATATCAATGTATATTCTGTGTATGAAAATATTTTTCATAAAAATTGTTTGAATCATGTAACAATCATATAAATCAACATTTATATTGTTGTGAAAGTTAATTTTGAAAAGCCTGGAATGTTAACATATACAATTTAAAAAAGCGTGTTGATGAACCATAATATAAATGACTTGATACAGAAAAATACAATTGAAAACAATATCGCCACGATATAATCACGAGTTTGTATATTAATATGGCAACTTTTCAGGACAATCATACGTAACAAATATAAATAAATTTACATAAACACTGCGATGACAACTTAAGAAAGGCGGAAATTTGAATGAAGAAAAAAATTATTATGGATTGTGACCCAGGTCATGATGATGCGATAGCACTTATTTTAGCAGGCGCACATGATAGTCCGTTAGAGATATTGGCAGTAACGACTGTAGCAGGAAATCAAGCAGTTGAAAAGAATACTATCAATGCTCTGAACGTGTTGGATATCATGGGACGTCCAGATATAGAAGTAGCCAAAGGTGCAGCTAGGCCATTAATTAAACCGGCGGCCTTTGCGTCTGAAATACATGGAGAATCTGGCTTAGATGGTCCGAAACTACCTTTAACACCTTCACGTCAAGCAATTGAAATGTCAGCATCAGATGTCATTATTAATAAAGTGTTGGCAAGTGATATACCAGTCACAATTGTAGCAACAGGACCACTTACGAATATAGCAACAGCATTGATTCGTGAACCAAGTATCGCTGAGCATATTGAATCTATCACTTTGATGGGCGGTGGTACCTTTGGAAATTGGACGCCCACAGCAGAGTTTAATATTTGGGTAGATGCTGAAGCAGCGAAGCGTGTTTTTGAAAGTGGGATTTCAATCCATGTGTTTGGTCTTGATGTAACACATCAAGTATTAGCAACTAATGAAGTAATAAAACGTTTTGAACGTATTAACAATCCTGTAGCCCAGTTCGTTGTAGAACTACTGGAATTCTTTAAGACAACGTATAAAGCGCATTTTAATATGGACGGCGGTCCAATTCATGATGCGTGTACGATTCTGTATTTATTACGACCAGAGCTTTTTACAATGACACATGTCAATATCGACATTGAACACCAAAGTTCGTTAACATACGGGACAATGGCTGTGGACTTAAATAATGTTACTGGCAAACAAGCAAATGCTTATTTTGCTACAGCTGTAAATGTTGAAGAAGTATGGAACGTAATGGAAGAAAAATTGCGTACATACGACTGATAGTCAATTAAAAATGTTTGCAAATTAAACCTTGAGGCACATTTTATATGTGTTTTGGGGTTTTATTTTGCTTGTTTAAAAAGTTTGTGTTGCATTAGTATAATCCCATTAAATAATGAAAATAGCCTAACAAATTATGAACCGTTAATAGTCTTGGAAAAAGTTAAATTGCTTTATTTCAAAAGATTAAAATTACAAAAAAATACCGATATAATTAAAATATTGGCAATAAATCACAATGATGTACAAATTGATTTTAAAAATATGTGTTCAATGTGTGTACATCGATGTGATGATTGATGATAAATTGAGCTCAGATGCTCAAAGGAGGATCGGACATGAACGTGGATAATCAACAAATACTAAGAGAAATTGTATTGAATCCTACAATTCATGGTAAAGAACTTGAATCAATATTTGGATTGTCTAGAAGACAATTAGGCTACCGTATTCAAAAAATCAATCTATGGCTAGAGCAAGAAGGTTATCCAAAGGTTGAACGAACAAGCCAAGGAAATTTTATTATAAGTTCTGAAATCATGACGTTATTTAAACAAGAAGAGAGAGATGAACAAAGTGTAAATGCACAACAGATGATTTTTAGTATTGAAACGAGACGATATTATTTAATGCTAATGCTTTTTAGCAAAGAAAATGCAATGTCTCTTAATCATTTTGCGATTGATTTACAAGTTAGTAAAAACACTATTATTCACGATTTGAATCATGTGAAAAATTTGCTTGAAAGTCAAGGGTTAGCACTTAAATATTCTCGTAAACATGGTTATGAATTAGTAGGGGATGAATTTGAAATTCGACGTTTTTTCATTAAATTAATTGATCAGAGATTGGACCATGATATTACGAAAAGCGAAGTTTTGAAAGCGCTTAATCTTACATTT
>NZ_PPQS01000036.1:5154-14938 GCF_002902405.1 Staphylococcus schweitzeri | reverse complement strand
TTCTGAAAAGCCGATTTATTGATAAATCATTGAGTTCATTGCCATATGTTCTATGTGTTATTCGTAGAAGAATTCAAAATGGGCATGTCATTAATCCGTTAAATATTAATTATCGATATTTAAGGGATACGAAGGAATACGCAGCAACAGAAATTATGACGCAAGACGAACTTGGGGTACCAGAAGCGGAAAAACTATATTTAACATTGCACCTGTTATCAACTAGTGTTCAATGGACTGATTTGCAAGAATCAGATAACTTGTCGAATTTAAATGTAGCTATTGAACAAATGATTCGCCATTTCGAGCAAATAACGTTTATTAATATCGAAGATAAAGAGAAACTTTCGCATCAATTATTGTTACATTTAACGCCTGCTTTTTATCGAATTAAATATAACCTGACGGATCGCGATGAATTGATAGATCCTTTGCAAGGAAATTATAAATCGTTATTTCATATGGTGAAACAATCATGTCAATCATTAACTGAATATTTCGGAAAATCTTTGCCAGACAATGAAATTGCGTATTTAACAATGTTGTTCGGAGGTAGCTTGAGACGTCAAGATGAAAATTTTGATGGAAAGATTAAGGCAATTATTGTATGTACTCAAGGCACATCAGTATCACAAATGATGTTATATGAATTACGAAATTTATTTCCAGAAATCATTTTTTTAGATGCGATTTCACTTAGAACATTTGAAAATTACGCACTCGATTATGATATTGTCTTTTCACCAATGTTCATATTAACGCATAAAAAATTGTTTATCACAAAGGTAGCATTATCCAAAATTGAACAGCGTAAATTACGCAAAGAAGTAATGAAGTATATCAATAAAGAGTCGGCAGATATTGAAAAAGAAATTAATAAGCTAATGACGTTGATTGAACGAACTACAACTGTCAATGACATAAGTGAACTGCGTGAAGGGCTTGAAGATTTTGTTGCGAATTACAATTCTATTTCGACAATTAATGGCTCTATTGTTACCCAAAGTAAGACATTAGATTTAGTAGATTTAATACCAGCAAGACATATAGTGCGAGCACATCGTGTCCATAATATCGATGAAGCAATTACAAAAGCGAGTGACATTTTGGTCAGAAATCATTTTATTGATGAGCAGTATATTAATGAGATGCAACAAGCATTCGATGATTCGTATATGGTAATCATGCAAAACATCGCCATTCCACACGCTTATTCTGAACATTATGTTCATAAAACCGCGATGAGCATGCTCGTATTACAAGAACCTCTGCAAATGTCAGATGGCACATCGATTCATGTCATTGTACCGATTGCTGCTGTTGATAAAGTGACGCATTTAAGAGCATTACTACAATTAAGAGATTTAGCACAAAATCAAGATGCAATTAATCAAATTATTCGAAGTCGTAAAAATTATGATGTGAATCAGGTTTTAAATGCATTTTCAAATAAAGAAATGAGGGGAAATGGATGGGACACCGATTAATCCATGAAGAGAATATAATACTCAATTTGTCGGCAACTGATAAAGAATCAGTATTATCACAAATGTCAGATGTGTTGTATCAAAACGGGTTTGTAAAATCAACGTTTAAAGATGCAGTCATTCAAAGAGAGGAAGAATTTGCGACGGGATTACCGACACATCTTTGTTCAGTAGCCATACCACACACAGATGTAGAACATATTAATAATAGAACGATAGGTGTGGCTATTTTAGAAAAAGAAGTACCGTTTGTTGAAATGGGGACACTTGATCAACAGACGGATGTGAAAATTGTCTTTATGTTAGCTATGGACAAAGTAGATGATCAACTTAAGTTATTACAGCAGTTGATGCAAATTTTTCAAAGTGAAGAAAAATTAGAACAGATTCTACGAACAAATGACCGAGCAGCTTTAGCAACAATTATCAATGAATATTTGGAATATAACTAAAATAAAACTGGAGGAATTGAAAATGAAACAAGTATTAGTCGCATGTGGTGCAGGTATTGCAACATCAACAGTAGTAAATAATGCAATTGAGGAAATGGCAAAGGAACACAATATTAAAGTAGATATTAAACAAATTAAAATTACGGAAGTCGGACCTTATGAAGATACAGCGGATTTATTAGTTACAACAGCTATGACAAAGAAAGAATATAAATTCCCAGTCATTAATGCACGTAATTTTTTAACTGGTATCGGCATTGAAGAAACAAAACAACAAATTTTAACAGAGCTACAAAAATAGTACGGATTGATTTGTGATTATGGTCAATGACATTTATTTATATGCAATTTGCATATAAATAACCAACACAATTCAAATGTAGTGTAAGTATGTAGATATAACAGGGAGGGTTTAAATATGAGTTACTTCACTGATTTTGTAAGGGGATTTTTAGATTTAGGTGCAACTGTTATTTTACCGGTTGTCATATTCTTGCTTGGACTATTCTTTAGACAAAAAATTGGAGCAGCATTCAGGTCTGGTTTAACTATAGGTGTGGCTTTTGTAGGGATTTTCTTAGTCATCGATTTATTAGTGAAAAACTTAGGGCCAGCTGCACAAGCAATGGTTAAAAATTTAGGTGTCAGTCTGAATGTAATTGATGTAGGTTGGCCAGCAACGTCATCTATTGCATGGGCATCTTCAGTAGCAGCATTTATTATCCCACTCGGCATTGTAGTCAACGTTGTATTGCTAGTAACTAAAATGACTAAAACGATGAATGTTGATATTTGGAATTTTTGGCATTACACATTTACAGCAGCAATGGTATATGCTGTATCAGGCAGTATTTGGCAAGCGTTATTAGCAGCAGTTATTTTCCAAGTTATCTGCTTAAAAGTAGCAGATTGGACTGCACCAATGATGAGTGAATTTTTTGATTTGCCAGGTGTATCGATTGCAACGGGAAGTACAATCTCTTATGCACCAGGTATCTACTTAGTTAAATTATTACAAAAAGTACCTGGTCTGAATAAATTAGATGCAGATCCTGAAACGATTCAAAAGCGTTTTGGCGCATTTGGAGAATCGATTTTCGTTGGTTTGATTTTAGGATTGGGAATTGGTTTGTTAGCAGGCTATAAACCTGGAGATGTTATTAATTTAGGTATGTCAATGGCAGCGGTTATGGTGTTAATGCCTAGAATGGTAAAAATCTTAATGGAGGGTTTAATGCCTGTATCAGAATCCGCAAGAACATGGTTGAACAAACGCTTTGGAGAACGTGAAATTTATATTGGTTTGGATGCAGCAGTAGCTTTAGGTCATCCAGCAGTTATTTCGACAGCATTAATTTTAGTTCCTATCACTGTGTTGTTAGCAGTCATTTTACCAGGGAACCAAGTACTACCATTTGGTGACTTAGCAACGATTCCATTTGTTGTAGCATTTATCGTTGGTGCTGCAAGAGGTAATATTATCCATTCTGTTATTGTAGGTACGATTATGATTGCTATCTCATTATATATTGCGACAGACGTTGCACCAATTTTTACAGATATGGCGAAAGGTACCAATGTACAAATGCCTAAGGGATCATCTGAAATTTCAAGTATAGACCAAGGCGGTAATATTGTTAACTATCTTATTTTCAAACTATTTAGTTTATTTAATTAAAAATCGAGGTGTTTGTGGTGAAAGCTTTAGTAAAAACAAGAGAAGGACATGGTAACTTAGAACTTCTTGATAAAGAAGTGTCAACACCGCTAGATGATAAAGTGAAGATTAAAGTACATTATGCAGGAATTTGCGGTACAGATATTCATACGTTTGAAGGACATTATAAAGTCAATTTCCCAGTAACATTAGGGCATGAATTTTCTGGCGAAATTATTGAAGTTGGCGAAAATGTTAAAGATTTTAAAATTGGTGACCGTGTTACATCTGAGACGACATTTTATGTTTGTAACGATTGTGACTATTGTAAATCAAAAGATTATAACTTATGTAATCACCGAAAGGGTATCGGGACACAAGTAGATGGTGCATTTACAAACTATGTGATTGCACGTGAAGAAAGTTTGCATCATATACCAGATGCAGTATCATACCAATCTGCTGCTATGACCGAACCATTAGCATGTGCACATCATGGCGTTTCTAAGATTCAAGTCAATTCAGGCGATGTAGCAGTTGTGATGGGACCTGGGCCAATCGGATTACTCGTAGCACAAGTGTTGAAAAGTAAAGGCGCAGTTGTAGTGGTAACAGGTTTAGATAATGACAAAGTAAGGTTAGATAAAGCTGAACAATTGCACATGGATTATGTTGTTAATTTGCAACAAACAGATTTAAAAACATATATCGATAACCTGACAGATGGTTACGGTGCAGACGTTGTTGTTGAATGTTCAGGTGCAGTACCAGCAGCACGTCAAGGTTTAGATATTTTGCGCAAAAAAGGATCATATAGCCAGATTGGTATCTTTAAAGATGCTGAAATCCCATTTGATATGGAAAAAGTGATTCAAAAAGAATTAACAGTTGTCGGTAGCAGAAGTCAAAAACCTGCTGATTGGGAACCTTCATTACAACTGATGGCAGATGGGTTGGTTGATGCTGAAGCATTAGTGACAAATATATATGACATTTCACAGTGGGATGATGCTTATTATCATTTAAAATCTGGTGAGGGTATTAAAGCACTACTAAAGCCACTCGATTTCGATAACAATTAAGGAGTGAATCAATATGGTTGAATCAATGTTAACATTTATGCTTGGACCATTGAGACAAATTACTGATTTCTACATGGAACATTTACTTGTAAGTAATTCCATCGTCATTGCAGGTTATTTTGCAACAGGAATTATTAAAAAGAATAAAGTTGTGAATTAAATCAAATTTGAGGTGGTTTACAAGTGAAAGCTTTGAAATTATATGGTGTGGAAGATTTAAGATATGAGGATTGTGCTAAGCCAGACATTGAGGAATCGAATGATGTTGTTGTTAAAGTTAGAGCAACTGGTATTTGTGGTTCAGATACATCGCGTTATAAAAAGATGGGACCGTATATTAAAGGTATGCCATTTGGTCATGAATTTTCAGGTGTTGTAGAAGCAATTGGTAGTAATGTTACGCATGTAAAAGTCGGTGATAAAGTAACTGGGTGCCCAGCGATACCTTGTTACGATTGTGATTTTTGTTTGAAAGGTGAATTTTCACGATGTGAACAGCTATATGTCATTGGTTCTTATGAACCTGGGTCATTTGCGGAGTACGTGAAATTACCTGCACAAAATATTATAAAGGTACCTGAAAATGTTGATTTTATAGAAGCGGCAATGATCGAACCTTCAGCAGTTGTAGCTCATGGATTTTATAAGACGAATATAAAACCAGGGATGACAGTTGCAGTGATGGGATGTGGCAGCATTGGATTGTTAGCAATTCAATGGGCACGCATTTTTGGTGCTACACATATCATTGCTATAGATATAGATGCGCATAAATTAGATATTGCGAAATCATTAGGTGCACATCAAATAATTAATTCGAAAGATGTAGACCTTGAGGCATTTATTGAAAATAATTACGCAAACCAAATCGATTTAGCGATAGAATCTTCGGGTGCAAAAGTAACAATTGGTCAAATACTGACGTTACCAAAAAAAGGTGGCGAAGTAGTACTATTAGGCATTCCTTATGATGATATTGATATAGAAAGAGTACACTTTGAAAAAATTTTACGTAACGAATTAACGGTATATGGTTCATGGAACGGTTTGTCTAGTCATTTTCCAGGACAAGAATGGACAGCGACATTAAGTTATATGGCAACGAAAGATATAAATGTTAAGCCAATAATTTCACATTATTTACCTTTAGAAAAAGGACCAGAAACATTTGATAAGTTAGTAAATAAAAAAGAAACGTTTGATAAAGTGATGTTTACTATATATTGAAGAATATAATTTGATGAGATTTCTATTTTGCAAGAATTGTAGATACCATATTCAAGGTTCACTTTTTGATGAAGTGTTGATTTAAAACAGCCGGTTCACTTGTATAACATATACTTGTGAATCGGTTCATTCTATGTAAAATAAGCTTCTGAATATGACGTTTTCCATATTTTTAATACTGAAAATCGGGTATCGCCGTATAATAAGATAAATTTATTATAATATGTGTTAAAATAAAGGCAGTAATAATGAATTTGAAAATAAATAAGCATGAGCTTTATGAACAATGAAATATCGTCAGCGTTAATAATTAACTGCACGACATAACAGCTTAGAATTGTCAGTTACAAAAATATTATTTTTATCAAAAATTATCACACTATTGTGACAACTAAGTCGCAATACAATAATGATGAGATACGGTATATCATGTACTGAATTAAATCAAGAATAGATAGTCGGTAACATTTGATAAAAAATGATGTAATGACAGAATGGAGGACAACATGATTTATGCAGGTATTTTAGCAGGAGGTATTGGCTCAAGAATGGGAAATGTCCCATTGCCAAAACAATTTTTGGATATCGATAACAAACCGATTTTAATCCATACAATTGAAAAGTTTGTTTTAGTGAATGATTTTAAAAAGATAATTATTGCGACGCCAGTACAGTGGATTTCACACACACAAGATATTTTAAAGAAATATAGTATTACTGATGAACGCGTCAAAGTCGTTGCTGGTGGTACAGATCGTAATGAAACAATCATGAATATCATTGAGCACATACGTAATAATCATAGTGTTAATGATGACGATGTGATTGTGACACATGATGCAGTAAGACCATTTTTAACACAACGTATTATTAAAGAAAATATTCAAGTGGCTGTGGAACATGGTGCCGTAGATACGGTAATTGAAGCTATTGATACAATTGTGATGTCTAAAGATAGGGAGTATATACACAGTATTCCAGTGCGCAATGAAATGTATCAAGGTCAAACACCGCAATCTTTTAACATTAAACTATTACAAGAGAGTTATGAAGCCTTAAGTGATGCTCAAAAAGAAATACTTTCAGATGCATGTAAAATTATTGTCGAATCAGGTCATGCAGTTAAATTAGTACGTGGTGAATTATACAATATTAAAGTGACAACACCTTATGATTTAAAAGTAGCAAACGCCATTATTCAAGGTGATATTGCCGATGATTAATCAAGTATACCAACTCGTCGCACCGAGACAATTTGATGTTACATATAATAATGTTGATATTTATGATAATCATGTCATTGTACGACCGTTATACTTGTCAATCTGTGCAGCAGATCAAAGATATTACACAGGTCGTAGAGATGAAAATGTACTGCGCCAAAAATTACCAATGTCATTGGTTCATGAAGCTGTTGGTGAAGTTGTATTTGATAGTAAAGGGGTATTTGAAAAAGGTACGAAAGTAGTTATGGTACCGAACACGCCTGTAGAACAACATGATGTTATAGCTGAAAACTATTTAACTACTAGCTATTTTAGATCAAGTGGTTATGATGGTTTCATGCAAGATTATGTGGTAATGGCGCATGATCGAGTTGTTCCATTACCTGATGATATCGATTTAAGTACGATTTCTTATTCAGAATTAGTTTCAGTAAGTTATCATGCCATTCAACGATTTGAACGTAAATCCATTCCATTGAAAAATAGTTTTGGTATATGGGGCGATGGCAACTTAGGTTATATTACAGCTATTTTGCTTCGTAAGTTATACCCAGAAGCTAAAATTTATGTATTTGGTAAAACAGACTACAAATTAAGTCATTTTTCATTTGTAGATGAAGTTTATACAATAAATCAAATACCACATGATTTTATGATTGACCATGCATTTGAATGCGTTGGGGGCAAAGGTAGCCAAGTAGCACTTCAACAAATCGTTAAGCACATTTCAGCAGAAGGCAGTATTGCTTTGTTAGGTGTGAGTGAATTACCTGTAGAAGTAAATACACGTTTAGTGCTTGAAAAAGGCTTAACGCTAATTGGTAGTAGTCGAAGTGGTTCTAAAGATTTCGAGCAAGTAGTTGATTTATATCGTAAATATCCAGATATTGTTGAAAAATTAGCACTGTTAAAAGGACATGAAATCGATGTACGTACGATGCAAGATATCGTTCAAGCATTTGAAATGGATTTATCGACATCTTGGGGAAAAACAGTGTTGAAATGGACGATTTAACAAACCTATGGGGGAATGACAATGACAAAAATGAAACAAGCAATACATATTGACAAAATATACTGGGAACGTGTGCAGTTATATATTGAAGGACATAGTGAAGGTTTAGATTTTAAAAGTGGACAATTTGTACTAAGAAATTTAACTGAGACGAAGACGTTAGAAGCGAATGAAACAGTTATAGATGGAAATGCATTTAAATGTAGATTTAATGTTGCAATTTTAGATGATGGCTACTATTTGCCTATGGATAAATATTTATTTATCTATCATGAACAATTAGATTACATTGGACAACTAAATCCAAATATTACTGATCAAGCTTATTCATCTTTAAACGAGGAACAGATTGAAGAATATGATGAGCTGACGACGCAAAATGGGAAAATCAATTATTTATTAGCGAATGAAACTAAAGTATTTCGCAAGGGTGGCGTGTCACAACATACGGTTTACACAATTACTCCAGAAATAGCGAGTGATGTAAATGAATTTGTATTTGATATTCAGATTACTTTTCCACAAGAAAAATCAGGGATGATAGCAACAGGTGCGCACTGGATTCATAAACAAGGACATAAAGCATCATTTGAAAGTCGTAGTTTTTTATTCAAAGCTATTTTCAATATTACAAAATTACTTCATATTAAAAGAAGTAAGACGATATTATTCACATCAGATTCAAGACCGAATTTATCTGGGAACTTTAAATATGTATATGATGAATTGCTACGCCAAAAAGTAGACTATGATTACGATATACAGACGGTATTTAAGGCAAACATTACAGATAGACGTAAATGGAAAGATAAATTCCGATTACCTTATTTGCTTGGTAAAGCAGATTACATCTTTGTTGATGACTTCCATCCGTTGATTTATACCGTACGTTTTAGACCGTCACAAGAAATTATTCAAGTATGGCATGCAGTTGGTGCTTTTAAAACGGTTGGATTTAGTCGTACTGGTAAAAAAGGTGGACCATTTATAGACTCGTTAAATCATCGTAGCTATACAAAAGCTTATGTATCATCGGAAACTGATATTCCATTTTATGCTGAAGCGTTTGGTATTAAGGAAGAAAATGTTGTGCCAACTGGTGTGCCACGTACAGACGTATTATTTGATGAAGCGTATGCGAAACAAATTAAACAAGAGATGGAAGAAGAATTGCCAATCATTAAAGATAAGAAAGTCATTCTTTTCGCACCAACATTCAGAGGTAGTGGACATGGTACAGCACATTATCCATTTTTCAAAATAGACTTCGAACGTTTA
Source organism: Staphylococcus schweitzeri (assembly GCF_002902405.1). Classification (GTDB taxonomy): domain Bacteria; phylum Bacillota; class Bacilli; order Staphylococcales; family Staphylococcaceae; genus Staphylococcus; species Staphylococcus schweitzeri. The sequence continues at coordinate 5,514 of NZ_PPQS01000036.1, read as the reverse complement.
GCAAGATACTGTGAGAAAAATAACGCGGTTGTATTATTTAAAATGCATCCGTTTGTAAAAAACAGATTGAATATTTCACGTGCACATCGTAAATACTTTGTAGACGTCTCAGATTATCGAGAAGTTAATGATATACTCTTTGTCACAGATTTATTGATTAGTGATTATTCATCATTAATATATGAATATGCAGTATTTAAAAAGCCAATGATTTTCTATGCATTTGATTTAGAAGATTATATTACAACGCGTGATTTCTATGAACCTTATGAATCATTTGTTCCAGGTAAAATTGTACAATCATTTGATGACTTAATGGATGCTTTGGACAATGAAGATTATGAAGGAGAAAAAGTTGTG
>NZ_PPQS01000036.1:0-5144 GCF_002902405.1 Staphylococcus schweitzeri | reverse complement strand
GTTCTTAGATAAACATTTTAAATATCAAGATGGCCGATCAAGTGAACGTTTAGTCAAAGACTTATTCAGACGCTAAGTGGTAACATTTTTCATTTAATTTTGAAATAAGGCATAGTTTTCAGGAAGCGTGCTGACAATGAAGAGAGTAACATATCATGAGAAGCAGGGCTATATGATGAGAATTACTTTTGATTTTTCATGCACAAGGGAGTGGGACAGAAATGATATTTTTACAAAATTTATTTCGTTGTCCCACCCCGGCAAGGTTGACTAGAATTGAAAAAAGCTTGTTACAAGCGCATTTTCGTTCAGTCAACTACTGCCAATATAACTTTGTAGAGCATAGAACATTGATTTATGTCTCAGCCTCTTCCAACTGAATTGTCATTTTGTAAAATAAAATAACCAATCCAATCGTTATCTAGTTCATTTTTGTATAGACATATACGTTATGAATGGATAACGATTTTTTGTTATGTTAAAGTGAAACATTAATCATGATTTCGTATAATTTCTAGCGACGAGTGTAATGGTTAAAAGAATCTTATAATGAGATGCTATAATAAGCATGATTGCAACAGATTTGCATATACGTATTATTATTAACAAAGACACGTCGGAGGTACGACATGATTAAAACGACAATTAAAAAAATGGTTGAATATAGTATACATACGAGTTTTAAATTACTATCAAAATTACCGAATAAAAATCTAATTTATTTTGAAAGCTTTCATGGTAAACAATATAGTGATAACCCCAAAGCACTATATGAATATTTAGTTGAACATAGTGACGCGCAATTAGTTTGGGGTGTCAAAAAAGGATATGAAAGCATATTCAAACAAAACAATGTGCCATATGTTACAAAGTTTTCGATGAAATGGTTTTTAACGATGCCAAGAGCGAAAGCGTGGATGATTAATACACGTACGCCAGATTGGTTATATAAAGGATCTCAAACAACGTATTTACAGACTTGGCACGGTACACCACTGAAAAAAATTGGTTTGGATATTAGTAATGTTAAAATGCTAGGTACAACAACAACGGCATACCAAGATGGGTTTAAAAAGGAAAGTCAACGTTGGGACTACTTAGTATCACCTAATCCGTATTCAACAGATATATTTCAACATGCATTTCATGTTAACCGAGATAAAATATTGGAAACGGGTTATCCACGTAATGACAAATTAACACATAAACAAAATGATACTGAATATATTAATCGTATAAAGACGCGTTTAAATATACCTTTAGACAAAAAAATAATTATGTATGCGCCAACTTGGCGTGATGATGAAGCCATTCGAGAAGGTTCATATCAATTTAATGTTAACTTTGATATCGAAGCTTTGCGTCAAGCGCTGGATGACAATTATGTCATTTTATTACGTATGCATTATTTAGTTGTGACGCGTGTAGATGAACATGATGATTTCGTGAAAGATGTCTCGGATTATGAAGATATTTCTGATTTGTACTTGATTAGTGATGTATTAATTACAGACTATTCATCTGTTATGTTTGATTATGGTGTTTTAAAGCGTCCACAAATTTTCTATGCTTATGATTTAGAAAAATATGGTGATGAACTTCGAGGATTTTATATGGATTATAAGAAAGAGTTACCAGGTCCTATTGTTGAAAATCAAGCAGCACTTATTGAGACATTAAAACATATAGATATAACAGCTAATGATTATATTGCAGCACGAACAGCTTTTTATCAAAAATATTGTTCATTAGAAGATGGACATGCATCGCAGCGAATTTGTAGAACAATTTTTAAGTGATTCCGTAAAAAACAATAAAACATTATAAATTAATTGGTTTAGTGATATAAATAATAAACGAAATGTTTGCTTGTGTGTTATTATTTGTGTATAAAAACGTCTGATATGTTGTAATATAGACTTAAACAAAATATGCTAAAATATAAGCAAAATGTGTGTAATTTTATGTTTTACATTGACATTTAGAATTTTGATTTTAAAACGAGTTATCACAAAAAATATGCAATGGAATTTAAATAATTAAATATAGATATAGTTGAATGGAGGAAGTATTTTATGAAATACGCTGGTATTCTAGCTGGAGGTATAGGTTCAAGAATGGGTAATGTACCTTTACCTAAACAATTTTTAGATTTAGATAATAAACCTATTTTAATCCATACTTTAGAAAAATTTATTTTAATTAATGACTTTGAAAAAATTATTATTGCGACACCACAACAATGGATGACGCATACAAAAGATACACTTAGAAAATTCAAAATTTCTGATGAGAGAATTGAAGTGATTCAAGGTGGTAGTGATCGTAACGATACAATAATGAATATCGTTAAGCATATTGAATCTACAAATGGTGTGAATGAAGATGACGTTATTGTAACGCACGATGCAGTAAGACCATTTTTAACGCATCGTATCATTAAAGAAAATATTCAAGCTGCATTAGAGTATGGGGCAGTAGATACAGTTATTGACGCTATCGATACAATTGTTACATCTAAAGATAATCAAACAATTGATGCCATTCCAGTGCGTAACGAAATGTATCAAGGTCAAACACCACAATCATTCAATATTAATTTATTAAAAGAAAGCTATGCGCAGTTAAGTGATGAACAAAAGAGTATCTTATCTGATGCATGTAAAATTATTGTCGAAACAAATAAACCTGTACGTCTTGTAAAAGGTGAATTATATAACATTAAAGTAACAACACCATATGATTTAAAAGTAGCTAATGCTATTATTCGAGGTGGTATTGCCGATGATTAATCAAGTATATCAATTAGTTGCACCTAGACAATTTGAAGTTACGTATAACAACGTAGATATTTACAGTGATTATGTCATTGTACGTCCTTTATATATGTCAATTTGCGCTGCCGATCAAAGATACTACACAGGTAGCCGTGATGAAAATGTCTTGTCTCAAAAACTACCAATGTCTTTAATTCATGAAGGTGTAGGCGAAGTAGTATTTGATAGTAAAGGTATATTCAATAAGGGCACGAAAGTTGTAATGGTACCCAATACGCCAACGGAAACAGACGATGTCATTGCTGAAAACTATTTAAAATCTAGTTATTTCAGATCAAGTGGTCATGATGGTTTCATGCAAGATTTCGTATTGCTAAATCATGATAGAGCTGTGCCGCTACCCGACGATATTGATTTAAGTATCATTTCATACACAGAACTAGTGACAGTTAGCCTACATGCCATTCGTCGATTTGAAAAGAAATCAATTTCCAACAAAAATACATTTGGTATTTGGGGAGACGGAAACTTAGGCTATATCACAGCTATTTTACTGCGTAAATTATATCCAGAGTCTAAAATTTATGTCTTTGGTAAAACAGATTATAAATTGAGCCACTTCTCATTTGTTGATGATGTCTTCTATATTAATAAAATACCTGAAGGCTTAACATTTGATCATGCATTTGAATGTGTTGGTGGGCGCGGTAGTCAATCAGCAATTAATCAAATGATTGATTACATTTCACCTGAAGGCAGTATTGCATTATTAGGTGTAAGTGAGTTCCCGGTTGAAGTTAATACACGTCTTGTGTTAGAAAAAGGATTAACATTGATTGGTAGCAGCCGAAGCGGGTCAAAAGATTTCCAAGATGTTGTAGACTTATACATTAAATACCCAGATATCGTAGATAAATTAGCGCTGTTAAAAGGTCAAGAGTTTGAGATTGCGACAATTAATGATTTAACTGAAGCTTTTGAAGCAGACTTATCTACATCTTGGGGTAAAACAGTACTAAAATGGATTATGTAAATAGAAAAGGATGAATTAACGTTGGTTAAAAGTAAGATATATATAGATAAAATCTATTGGGAACGTGTTCAATTATTCGTTGAAGGACATAGTGAAAACCTAGATTTAAAAGATAGCAATTTTGTATTAAGAAATTTAACTGAGACACGCACAATGAAGGCAAATGATATCAAAGTTGATGGCAATCAATTCGTTTGTCGTTTCAATGTAGCTATCTTAGACAATGGTTATTACTTACCTGAAGATAAGTATTTATTAGTTAATGAGCAAGAACTTGATTATATAGCACAGTTAAATCCAGATGTGATTAACGATGCATATCAAAATTTAAAGCCAGAACAAGAAGAACAATACAACGAATTAGAAACACAAAATGGTAAAATCAATTTCTTATTGCAGACTTATCTAAAAGAATTTAGAAAAGGCGGTATTTCAAAGAAAACGGTTTATACTGTAACACCTGAAATTTCTAGCGATGTTAACGAATTCGTCCTTGATGTTGTTGTAACTACACCAGAAGAAAAAAGTATGTTTATCGTTCGTAAATATAAAGAATTACGTAAGTATTTCCGCAAACAATCTTTTAATACGAGACAATTTATTTTTAAAGCGATATTTAATACGACGAAGTTTTTCCATTTAAAAAAAGGTAATACGGTGTTATTCACATCAGACTCTAGACCAACGATGTCTGGTAACTTTGAATACATCTATAATGAAATGTTACGTCAAAATTTAGATGAAAAGTATGATATTCACACTGTATTTAAAGCAAATATTACTGATAGACGTGGTATTATCGACAAATTTAGATTGCCATATTTGCTTGGTAAAGCAGATTATATCTTTGTTGATGACTTCCATCCATTGATTTATACAGTGCGTTTCAGACGTTCTCAAGAGGTTATTCAAGTATGGCATGCAGTTGGTGCCTTTAAAACAGTCGGCTTTAGCCGTACTGGTAAAAAAGGTGGACCATTCATAGATTCTTTAAATCATCGTAGCTATACAAAAGCGTATGTATCATCAGAAACTGATATTCCATTTTATGCTGAAGCATTTGGTATTAAAGAAAAAAATGTAGTGCCTACTGGTGTACCTCGTACAGACGTACTATTTGATGAAGCGTATGCGAAACAAATTAAACAAGAGATGGAAGAAGAATTGCCAATCATTAAAGATAAGAAAGTCATTCTTTTCGCACCAACATTCAGAGGTAGTGGACATGGTACAGCACATTATCCATTTTTCAAAATAGACTTCGAACGTTTAGCAAGATACTGTGAGAAAAATAACGCGGTTGTATTATTTAAAATGCATCCGTTTGTAAAAAA
>NZ_PPQS01000035.1:89337-106269 GCF_002902405.1 Staphylococcus schweitzeri | reverse complement strand
GCTTTGAATCGTAACAATATGCAAAGTACATATTATTATAATATTTTCGTTCAAAAAGTCTTTTTGAAAGCAATTGATTCGTGTTGGTTGGAGCAAGTTGATTATTTACAACAATTAAAAGCGAGTGTTAATCAGCGACAAAATGGTCAACGCAATGCGATATTTGAGTATCATCGTGTTGCGCTAGATTCATTTGAAGTAATGACACGAAATATAAAAAAACGAATGATAAAAAATATTTGTCAAAGCATGATTACATTTGATAAAGAAGGTATGCCAGTTATACATTTTCCATAAACGAAAAGAGGATGCGCATGACGATATATAATATAAATTTTGGTATAGGATGGGCAAGTAGTGGTGTTGAATATGCACAAGCTTATCGTGCAAAATTATTGAGACATACAAATGAGGAAACGAAATTCATATTTTTAGATTTTATACAATCTGAAAATATACAGACATTAACTCATAACATCGGTTTTAAAGATCATGAAGTGATATGGTTGTACCAGTTTTTTAGCGATATTCCAATTGCGCCAACGACGTATACAATAGACGATATTGAACACAACCTTGGACATGAGGTTAGTCGCAGAGAACGCATGGGTAAAATAGTACGGTTGTATTTTAATGAAAATGCATCATTTGTTACGTGTTATTTGCAGAATGAACAAAAAGATATTGTTGATCGTGCTGAATTTGTTATTAACAGTATGCTTGTACGTAAAGATTTTTATAGTTATACGCGAGTTTTTTCTGAGTATTATGCTCCTGCTGAAAATAAAGCGAAACTATATATGCGACAATTCTATAATGAAGATGGTTCCATCGCTTATAACGAATATATTGATGGAGACAGCTCTATATATGTATTTGAAGATGCGGTGTTGTATAACAAAACGGAATTTATTGCATACTTTTTACAACGATTGAATTTAACACGAGAAGATATTGTCATATTAGACCGCGCTTCTGATATTGGGCAGGCTGTTTTGCAACATAAAGGAGAGAGTAAGGTTGGTGTTGTAATTCATGCGGATCATTATAGCAATAACATGGTAAGTGAGCAGCATATATTATGGAATAATTATTATGAGTATCAATTTTCAAAAGCCAAGTATATCGACTTTTTTATTACAGCTACAGATATTCAAAATCACTTATTGTGTCGTCAATTTAATCAATATGAAGGTTATCATCCTTGTGTGTATACCATTCCTATGGGAAGTATCGATAACTTATCCCATCCTATTGTTGCAAGAAAACCATATGCGATGATTAGTGCGTCTCGTTTAGCAAATGAGAAACATATTGATTGGCTTGTCAAAGCAGTTATCGTGGCTAAACGAGAAGTGCCGGGATTAACGTTTGATATTTATGGGGAAGGCAGTGAGAAAACACGTCTTCGTAAAATTATTGATACGCATCATGCAGAAAGTTACATTCGAATATTAGGTCATGTGAACTTAGAAAAAATTTATGCAAATTATGAACTGTTCCTTTCAGCTTCAACAAGTGAAGGATTTGGACTTACTTTAATGGAGGCTGTAGGATCTGGTCTAGGAATGATTGGATTGAATGTTAATTATGGTAATCCCACATTTATTAGAGATGGGGAAAATGGTTACTTAGTACCGTATAATTCCAATAATGACAGTGTGGATGATGTGGTAGCAAAACTGGCGGATGCTATTGTAAAGTATTTTAAAAATGGTCCTAATAAGCCGCATGAAATATCTTATGATGTGGCACAGCAATTTATGACTCAAGATATTATTTTAAAATGGGAAAGATTAATTCGAGAGGTGCTAAATGATTAAATTATTCGATCATTTTAATGACAATTCACGTAAACTTTATCAGTCTTTTATAGCAAGCACAATGGAAGATGATTTAACAATTGTATTGAATGATAATGGTTTTTTACCAGATGAGATTATTACACCATATCGATTCTTTGCGGGGACTCAAAATTTTGAAAATATGGCACCACGATTTTTTAATCAGATAAATGTGCCTACGTTTTGGGAAATCAAAGGAAATAATAATTCGGCTGTGATTACTGATATGGGGCGTGTTCGAGGTAAAATATTTTATCAAAGTGCTGAAAAACCTAGAATTGTTAATCGTGTAGAATGGTACGATGAACAACAGCGCGTACGATTTGTTGACCATTACTCTAAGTATGGCATTAAATTTGCCCAAACTGTTTACGATTTAAACCATAAAGCGATCTTGAAAAAATATATGACAGCTGATGGTAAAGAAGTGATTTATGAAAACTTTGTTACGTCTGATGTCATATTAGACTGGCAAGGAAAGTCTTACTTTTTTTCATCAAAGCTCTCATTTGTATTGTTTTTTATTAAACAGTTAAATGTTTCGAGTCATCATTTTGTCATTAATTCATTAGCATTGCCATTTTCAGTGATATATAATTTGCCGAATTATGGTCGTGATGTTTTAGTATGGCAAGAAGAGTGTCGAGGTAATATCCCAGGAAATATGCAATTGATGTGTAGAGGGGATATGAAGCGGGATTGTAACATTATTATCCCAGATAAAGATGAGTTTGAAACAATTATGAATGTAGCAGATAATACAGTTAAATCGCGTGTTTTTCAAGGTGGCTATTTATATAATTACCAAAGTCATACCCGTTATGCTAAAGAAATATTAATATTAACAAATTCAGATCAACTTCGTAATATTAAAACATTAGTGGAAAAATTGCCGGAGTTTAAGTTTCATATTGCTGCTATTACTGAGATGTCTCCAAAGTTAATGCATTATGATCAATATGCTAATGTTTATCTATATCCTTCAATTAATATGGCTATGGTTAATGAGCTCTATCAATTATGTGATATATATCTTGATATTAATGAAAGTAATGAAATATTGAATGCGGTTCAACGAGCATTTGACCATGAGTTGTTGATTATAGGCTACCAACAAACAGCACATAATACTAAGATAACACCATCAGAGCATTTATTTGAGCATAATAATGATGTAACAATGGATAGCGAAGACCGATTGATCCGAATGTTAGAAAGCTTGAAAAATCAACAACAGTTTCATGAATCATTATTATTACAGAAGTCTCAGGCACATGAAGTTACTTGTGAACAATTCAAACACGTTTTTACACAGGCACTCAATTTATAAAATGATTAAATAGCAAATCTTGAAAGAAAATTATTGAATATGAAATGCTAGACGTAATATTATGGTGGCTGTATTACAATGTGATATTACGTCATATTTGTTGTATTTAATTTTAAAACTATGAGCTCAGTATAAATACAATAATTCAGGTGTAAATAACTAGATGGATAAGTGTAAATTTCTTGTGAATAGGTATATAATGATATGTAATTCATTTAAGGGAATAAGTGAGAAAGGAGTATGTTGATGGTTAAATATCGAGGAAAGCCATTTCGATTTTATATCAAGTCGTCATGTTCGGCAATGATATTGAGTAGTATCATTTTAACTAATGCTTTACCATATGATGTGCAAGCTGCAACTGAAAATGATACTGAAATTTCAAAAGATACCTTAACTAAAAAGGATTTATTAGACAAAATTGAAAAAGCAAATCGTCAAATTGAGCAATTAAAACAGGTGTCAGCGGAATCAAAAAGACATTATAAAGCACAGCTCAATGAAGCGAAAACATCATCTCAAATTGATGAAATCTTAAAGCGCGTGAATGATTTGGATAGTAAACACAATCAAGATAGTCGGATTGAAATGGGGGGTCAAAGTGATTTAGATAGAAAATTAGACCAATTGCTAACAGATTTAAATGACTTTTCGCAAAAAGTTGATAGTGGTCAACAAAGTGGTGAGGACAATCTTAATGCAATGAAAAATGATATGTCACAAACGGCTACAACAAAACATGGAGAAAAAGATAATAAAAATGATGAAGCAATGGTAGATAAGGCGTTAGAAGACTTAGACCATTTGAATCAGCAAATACACAAATCGAACACTCAGACGACAGATACTGCGAAAGATACAGTAGTGCCTGAAACTGACAATCATCATTCATCAGACAAAACGCCAAAAATAGCAAACAGAGATCATTCAGCACAAGGTGTGTTAAACGAAGTGCTTTCAAATGAAGAGACAGACAATCGCGTTAATCGCCTTACAGATAAATTACAAGGAAGCGATAAAATTAATCATGCTATGATTGAAAAATTGGCTAAAAGTAATGCCTCAGCGCAACATTACACATACCATAAGTTGAACACGTTACAAACTTTAGATCGACGTATAGCAGATACGTCACTTTCTAAAAATCAAAAATCAGATTTATTGAACGAAGTAGATAAGACGAAAGAACGTATAAAAAGTCAACGGAATATTATTTTAGATGAACTTGCAAGTACAGATGATAAAAAGTATGCAACAAAGACAATTTTGGAAAGTATATTTAATAAAAAAGAAGCAGATAAAATATTAAAAGAAATGCGCGTCAATGGTCAAACAGATCAACAAATTGCTGATCAAATTACACGTCATATTGATCAACTATCTCTGACAACGAGTGATGATTTATTAACGTCGTTGGTTGATCAATCACAAGATAAGACATCGTTGATTTCTCAAATTTTACAAACGAAATTAGGCAAAGATGAAGCAGATAAATTAGCTAAAGATTGGACGAACAAAGGACTGTCAAATCGCCAAATTATTAATCAGTTGAAGAAGCATTTTGCGACGACTGGGGATACGTCTTCTGATGATATTTTAAAAGCAATTTTGAACAATGCTAAAGATAAAAAACGTGCAATCGAAACTATTTTAGCGACACGTATTGAAAGACAAAAGGCCAAATTACTAGCAGATTTAATCACTAAAATGGAAAAAGACCAAAATAAAATTTTTAATTTGGTTAAATCAGTATTGAACGGAAAAGCTGATGACTTATTAAATTTACAAAAGCGACTCGATCAAAAGAAAAAAGATTTAGATTATATCTTATCGCCAATATTAAATCGTCCAAGTTTACTGGACCGTTTAAACAAAAATGGAAAAACGACAGATTTGAATAAACTAGCAAATTTAATGAACAGAGGATCGAATTTATTAGATAAGATTCCAGATATACCTACACCAAAACCCGAAAAAACGTTAACATTAGGTAAAGGGAATGGCTTGTTAAGTGGATTATTAAATGCTGATGGTAATGTATCTTTACCTAAAGCAGGGGAAACAATAAAAGAACATTGGTTACCAATTTCTGTTTTCATTGGTACAATTGGTGCGCTAATGATTTGGCTATCAAGACGCAATAAATTGAAAAATAAAGCATAATCAAATTGGGGGAAGCAGAACGCACATAACTGTTTAAGTTATGGGTGTCTTGATTCCCTCTTAATTTATTATTAAAAATATGCAAGTTGCAAAGATTAGATTGTCTGTTATTTTAAAGTTATAATGAAATTATTGCCTTGGAATTACATAAGTAAAGGAGAATGAAGATGTCTCGAAAATCAGCGCTATTAGTTTTGGATATGCAAGAAGGTATCGCGAGCAGTGTGCCTAGAATCAAAAATATTGTTAAAGCAAACCAAAGAGCAATTGAAGCAGCAAGACAACATAGAATACCAGTCATTTTCATACGTTTAGTGTTAGATAAGCATTTTAATGATGTCTCATCGAGTAATAAAGTGTTTTCAACAATTAAAGCTCAAGGTTATGCAATTACTGAAACAGATGCATCTACACGAATACTTGAATCTTTGGACCCATTAGAAGATGAGCCAATTATTTCTAAGCGACGCTTTAGCGCATTTACAGGTAGTTACTTAGAAGTCTATTTACGTGCAAACGATATTAATCATCTAGTGCTAACAGGTGTATCTACAAGTGGTGCTGTATTAAGTACAGCTTTGGAAAGTGTAGATAAAGACTATTATATTACTGTTTTAGAAGATGCTGTTGGAGATAGATCGGACGATAAACATGATTTTATTATCGAACAAATTTTATCACGTTCATGTGAAATTGAATCAGTAGAGTCATGGAAAAGTAGTTTGTAAGACATATAACCATATTTAATATTCGACGATAATATTGGAGAATAAGGGCAGTTACTTTTGTTTATAAAATGTGTGAGATGACAAGTAGCATGGAAGCTATTAGAAATATTTGAACATAAAATAATAATTCTATATAAAATAACCCGAGGCATTCGAATTGAATACCTCGGGTTGAATAGTTTATGTTGTAAAAAATGTTCTGGGCGTAATGGTTATTATTTCCCTGTAATATATGACAATTCTTCAGCAGCTGATGCTCCGATTGTTCGGTAAGATATAATTCCTAAGCCTTTAACATTTGATTCGGAAATGACGATAGAACCATCGCTGTTCACTTTTTCAACAAATGCAACATGGCCGTATTGTTGATCTGCACCAAATTGTCCTGCTTCGAAGACTACAGCAGTATGGCGTTTTGGCATATGACTCACTTGATAATCACGATATTCAGCACGATTATTCCAATTATGAGCATCTCCTAAATCCCCTGAGATAGATGAACCGAATTGTTTCATACGGTTATATACATACCATGTACATTGACCATGTGGGTATGGCATGCTGTCAGACACTTCGCGGAATGGTTTGAATTCATCTGATGAACTATCATCATCATTAATAGAACGTTCATACTTATCTAAATCAGGCATGCGTTCGTCGTCAAACTGAGCCAATTGATAATGTTTAATGATGCTGTTTAATTTTTTGGCATAATTTGGATCTGTTGCATATGTTTTAGACAAGTGTGCTGTGGCATCTTTATATGAATCAGCTTCTGATTTCCAAGTTGGTTTATAGATATCTGGATTTCCATCAATACCTTTTTTAATAAGGTTAGAGTAATCTTTTAACGATTCTTTAGTACTTGGATATTTTCTAAATCCAGCGTTAATACTATATAATTTGTTTCCATCAGCTTCTAATGTATTAAATGAAACTGAGTTACCTTCAAAAGCACCTTTAATACCAAATAAGTTATGATTTGGTGATTTAGCTAAAGCACTGCGACCTGAATCTGATTCTAAGATTGCTTGAGCAATCATCACAGATGCGTAGATATCATTATCTTGACCTATACGATGTGCGTCTTTGGCAATCGATTTTACAAATTTACGTGTGTCTATAGAGTCTACAACATTAAATTGACCTGTGTCACTGTTATTAGATGCACTTGGGTCCGTTTCAAATAAAGACGTTGCACGTGTATCATTTTTGTTAACGTCATTGTTAAATGATTGTGCTGGTTTAGATTTATGTTTCAAATCATCTTTCGATGGTAACTGTGGATTAGACGTTTTAGGTTTTGCATCTTTATCTTTTTTTGATTGTGATGCATAATCTTTTTGAGTTTTTTTAGCATCTTCACTGTACTGATCTAAAATAGTGTCTAACGCTGAATCTGACATAGATTGATCATTTTTTGATGAAGATTTCTGATTTGCATTATTGTCGTTAGTCGGTTTGTCATTCGATTGATTTGACTTTTGTGAATCTGCTTGCTTATTTGATGTATTTTGTTTTACATCATTAGTTGTAGTTGCTTTTTGACTGTCAACTTTATCTTGTTTTGAAGATTTAGAGGCAGGTTCATTTTTAGCTGAGCTATCACTGTTTTTATTTGAATCATCGGATGTACTTTCATTATTACGTGGATGTTCATAGTCAGAAATATCCGATTTCAAATTGAATAAATTTTGGATTAAAGTCGTTAATGAAAAATTATCATCATATTTGTTTTTATTAAATAATTGATTTAAGTTCGATTGAGGCAAATTTTTATAAATAAAATCTATGATGTTATCTGAATTTGAATTACTATTGTCTAATTTGTTATCTATTGAATCACTATTGTCGTGTTTGCTTGTGTTATTATTGTCTGCTTGTTTTGCTTCGGCTTTATCAGCTTCAGTATTTTTACTTGTAGAATCCTTTGAAGTTTCAACATCATTAGATTTTTTCGAATCATGAGTTGTCGTTGTCTTAGCTGTAGTATCATTTTTGGGTGTGTCAGCATAAGCGGTAGGGGAAACTAAAGTAGGTAATACGAGCGTAGTTGATAGCAAATATATTATAATTTTATTTTTAGGCATATTACGCATTCTCCCTTGAAAAATATGATAATTTAGTGTGATAATAAGTTATGATTTGTTATAATTTATCGTATGCTGAAAGTAGTTGATAGGTATCAATCAACAATATATCTCTCAATAAACTGATTATACTAATTCACAGCGCAAAAATAAATTAATTTACAAAAAATATGTAAAAAATATGAATAATTCCTATTTAGGAGTGTGACAATGAAGAACGCATTTAAATTATTTAGAATGGATCTGAAAAAAGTAGCTAAAACGCCAGCAGTTTGGATTATCTTAGCAGGATTAGCTATTTTGCCATCATTTTACGCATGGTTTAACTTATGGGCAATGTGGGATCCATATGGTAATACTGGACACATAAAAGTCGCAGTTGTTAATGAAGATAAAGGCGACACAATTAGAGGGAAGAAAATCAATGTTGGTAATACAATGGTTAAGTCCCTTAAGAAAAATAAAAGTTTTGATTGGCAGTTTGTTAGTAGAGAAAAAGCTGATCATGAGATAAAAATGGGGAAATATTTTGCAGGTATTTATATCCCATCTAAATTCACACATGAAATTACGGGGACCTTACGAAAACAACCTCAAAAAGCAGATGTTGAATTTAAAGTGAATCAAAAGATTAATGCGGTTGCATCAAAATTAACAGATACTGGATCGTCAGTGGTTGTTGAAAAAGCAAATGAGCAATTTAATAAAACGGTAACACGTGCATTATTAGAAGAAGCGAATAAAGCCGGATTAACTATTGAAGAAAATGTTCCGACAATTAATAAAATAAAAAATGCTGTCTATTCTGCAGATAAAGCATTACCTAAAATTAATGATTTTGCGAATAAGATTGTTTATTTAAATAATCATCAAGCTGACTTAGATAAATATGCCAATGATTTTAGAGGTTTAGGAAAATATAAAGGTGACATATTAGACGCTCAGAAAAAATTAAACGAAGTCAATTCGGCTATTCCCCAGCTTAATGAAAAAGCTAAATTAATTTTAGCGTTAAATAGCTATATGCCGAAAATTGAAAAAGCATTAAATTTTGCTGCTAACGATGTACCAGCTCAGTTCCCTAAAATTAATCAAGGGTTAGATATTGCAAGTCAAGGTATTGATCAAGCCAATGGCCAGTTAAATGATGCGAAAGGCTTTGTCACACAAGTAAGGGGTAGAGTGGGTGATTATCAAGAAGCAATTCGACGAGCACAAGATTTAAATCGCAGAAATCAACAGCAGTTACCTCAAAACAATACAGCTAATAATGCGACATTAAATGGTGCGCCTGCAACTAGTAATGAAACAGCAACAACACCTAATGCCAATAATGCACATAGTAACAATGCTACACCAAATGGCAATAATGCGCCTGTTGCGACTGCGCCACAAAGTACAAGTGTGAAAAAGGATGGACAAAGTGTAGCAGATATAAAAACAACACAAGTGAGTACAGCTAGTGAGAACTCACCAAATATTACTGATAAAGACATTAAATCTATGGATGTGGCATTAACAGAGTCGTTATTATCGTTATCAAATAACTTAGATACACAAGCTAAAGCGGCTCAAAAAGATACGCAATCATTGCGGAATATTGCATATGGTATTTTAGCTTCTAACAATCCATCCGAGTTTAAAGAGACGCTTGATAATGTGAAGTCTCGTTTAGAGTACACTACGCAATATAATCAACAATTTATCGATATATTAAAAGAATTAGAGAAGAATGAAAATGTTGATCTTTCAAAAGAAATTGAAAAGATTAATAAAACAAATAATCAAGTTAATGCAGAGTTAAGATTGGTTAATCAGTTGAGTAATGCTCTAAAAAATGGTAGTTCAGGTAAAGCAGAAGCGACAAAAGTATTAGATAATTTATCAAAATTAGACTCATCGTTGTCGTCATTAAGAGACTATATTAAAAAGGATCTTAATAATTCTTTAGTTTCATTATCTAAACGTATCATGGACGAATTAAATAAAGGACAAACTGCTTTATCGAATGTACAAGCTAAATTAAATACAATTGACCAAGTCATTACAAGCGGACAGTCTATTTTAAAAAGCGGCAAAAAGCGTGTTGACCAGTTACAATCCGTATTACCGAGTATTGAACAACAATACACCAATGCGATTAAAGCGGCACAAGCGAATTTCCCAACTGTGAAAAATGATGTAGCAAAAGCTGCTAATTTTGTACGTAATGATTTACCACAGTTGGAACAACGATTAACAAACGCAACTGCAAGTGTAAATAAGAATTTGCCAACTTTATTGAATGGCTATGACCAAGCCGTGGGATTATTAAATAAAAATCAACCTCAAGCTAAAAAGGCGTTATCAGACTTAGCTGATTTTGCACAAAATAAATTGCCTGATGTTGAAAAAGATTTGAAAAAAGCGAATAAAATTTTCAAAAAGTTAGACAAAGAAGATGCGGTTGATAAGTTAATCGACACGCTTAAAAATGATTTGAAAAAGCAAGCGGGCATTATTGCAAATCCAATTAATAAGAAGACTGTTGATGTATTCCCTGTAAAGGATTATGGTTCAGGTATGACGCCATTTTACACTGCCTTGTCAGTATGGGTTGGTGCACTCTTAATGGTAAGTTTATTAACAGTTGATAATAAACATAAGAGTTTAGAGCCAGTCTTAACAACACGCCAAATATTTTTAGGTAAAGCAGGCTTCTTCATCATGCTTGGTATGATTCAAGCACTAATTGTTTCAGTCGGAGACTTGTTTATTCTAAAAGCGGGAGTTGAATCACCTGTATTATTTGTACTAATAACGATTTTCTGTTCAATTATTTTCAACTCAATCGTATATACATGCGTATCATTACTAGGTAACCCAGGTAAGGCTATTGCAATCGTATTGCTCGTTTTACAAATTGCAGGTGGCGGTGGAACATTCCCAATTCAAACAACACCACAATTTTTCCAAAATATTTCACCATATTTACCATTTACGTATGCAATTGATTCTTTACGTGAGACGGTAGGAGGCATTGTTCCGGAAATATTAATCACAAAATTAATTATTTTAACGCTATTTGGTATAGGTTTCTTCGTTGTAGGTTTAATTTTAAAACCTGTAACAGATCCAATGATGAAACGCGTATCAGAAAAAGTCGATCAAAGTAATGTAACAGAATAAAATATAAAATCCACACGTTAGGGGTATTTCACCTTAATGTGTGGATTAATTTTTATAAAAAAGAATAGACAATGTTTGACTATTTGTAAACATAGTAAATTTAATAATCATGACGTTAGCTTGGATGGCTAACAATGGCACTTATTTCACCGTTCAAGTGAATATCTGTATCTTCAGTTGTTAAAATAAAGCTGGCACCTTTTTGAATATCAAAATGAGATTCGTCTATAGTTAATGTACCAGTGCCTTCAATAATTGTTATTAAACAATAGGGATATGGTTTAGTGAAGTTTAATTGACCGTGAATATCCCATTTATAAACTGCAAAAAAGTTGTTATCTACAAAACGCGTTACGGTGTGTGTCTCGATTTTAGTCGTTATCGGTGTAGTATTTGGATTATGATTGTCTAATTGAATGACATCTTTACTTTGTTCCAAATGCAAATCACGCAACTGTCCGTTTTGATCACGTCGGTCATAGTCATAAATGCGATACGTTGTATCAGATGATTGTTGTGTTTCTAATATTAAAATACCTGAACCGATAGCATGGACGGTACCTGCAGGGACATAATAAAAGTCACCGGGTTTGACAGGAATTCGTTTAAAAAGACGATTGAATTCATTGTTATCGATCATTTCAATTAGCTCACCTTTAGTTTGTGCCTGAACACCGTATATAATTTCAGCGTCAGGAACGGCATCTAAAATATACCAGCATTCTGTTTTACCGAGTTCACCTTCATGTTTTAAAGCATAATCATCATCAGGATGAACTTGTACCGATAATTTATCATTAGCATCTAACACTTTTGTTAATAATGGAAAGTTGTCTCGTGAATCATTGTTAAACAATTCACGATGTTGCATCCAAAGTTGATCAAGTGTCATGCCTTGATAAGGACCATTCATTATTGTGTTAGGTCCATTTGGATGAGCAGAGATTGCCCAACATTCACCAGTAGTGCTATTAGGAATATCATAGTTAAAAGATTTTAACGCATGACCACCCCAAATTCTGTCTTTAAAAACGGGTTGTAAAAATAAAGCCATAGTTATAACTCCTCTATATTTTCATTAATAAATTATAAATTTCAGTAGTGCTGTTTGCTTCAATGAGTGATTGGCGTGTCGTATCATTCATCAGTGCTTTAGATAAACGTTGAAGAATTTTCAAATGTGTATCTTTACTATTATTTGGTACTGCTATTAAAAATATTAATTCTGGTAGACTGCCATCTAGACTTTCCCATTGAACACCATGACTATTTTTCATTACAGCTACTATAGGTTGTTTGACAACATCAGATTTGGCATGTGGGATTGCTACATTCATACCAATAGCCGTCGTGGATTCCATTTCACGTTCTAAAACTGCATTTTTTAAATGTGAAGTATGCTCAACATAACGACATACTTTAAGTTGATGAATTAACATATCGATTGCGTCGTCTCTAGACATTTCTTGGTCAGTCATAACAATAGTATACTGATCAAATAAATGTGATGTGGCATCATGATGTAAATGAGATGTCGTATTTTCAGAAGAATTTTGATGTTTCTTACTTGATAGTTCATCAGTATCATGTAGTTGTGTGTGCTGTAACGATTCATCAGCTGCTACAACAGGGGTATTACGTTTTAATAATAACACAGTAAACATTGTGACAAGACTACCTATAATAACTGCTAAGGCAAACCATAGTATATGGTCAATGCCACCTAATACAGCAACGATTGGACCACCATGTGCAACTCTATCTCCTACGCCGCCAAGTGCAGCAATGACTGATGCAATCATAGCACCTAACATATTGGCAGGTATGATACGTAAAGGATCTTGTGCCGCAAAAGGAATGGCACCTTCAGTAATACCAAAAAGCCCCATTGTGAAAGATGCTTTACCCATTTCTCTTTCAGAATGATTAAATTTATACTTTTGAATGAATGTTGCTAATCCAAGCCCGATAGGAGGTGTACAAACAGAAACCGCAACCATACCCATAACGGCATAATTACCTTCTGCAATGAGTGCTGAGCCAAATAAGAATGCTACCTTATTAACTGGTCCCCCCATATCAAAAGCAATCATAGCACCTATTATTAAGGCGAGTATAATAATATTAGCGCCCTGCATACCTTTTAACCAAGTTGTTAGTGCTTCGAAAATATTCGAAATTGGGGCGCCAATCAGAAAGATGAAAATTAATCCGACGATGACAGAAGAAATGATTGGAATTATGATAATGGGCATAATCGGTGCCATCGCTTTTGGGACCTTAATATTTTTGATCCATTTTGCAATATATCCTGCTAAGAAACCAGCTACAATACCACCTAAAAATCCAGCACCTGCCTCACTGCCATAAAAGCTACCATCTGCAGCAATAGCGCCCCCAATCATACCAGGTACGAGACCAGGTTTATCAGCGATACTTACAGCGATATATCCAGCTAGTATTGGTACCATAAATTTAAATGCTAAACTACCGATATTTTCAATAGATTTCCAAAATGAATCATCAGGAATGACTAATCCTTTTGAAGTTGTTTGACCGCCAAGTGTAAGTGCAATGGCTATTAAAAGACCGCCTACAACGATAAACGGAACCATAAATGACACGCCATTCATTAAATGCTGATAGAACATTTGCATACCACTTTTAGACTTACCACTGTAGGCTGGTTTATCATTATTATCATTAGTTTCTGATTGATAAATATGGGCATCTTGATTAATGATACTTTGAATCAATTTTTGAGGATTATGAATTCCTTCGCGAACATTTTCATTAATTAAGCGTTTACCAACAAACCTAGATAAGTCAACTTGTTTATCAGCCGCAATAATGACACCATCTGCTTCTTCAATGTCTTTAGTGGTCAAAGTATTTTCAGCACCAACACCACCTTGTGTTTCTACTTTAATATTCACGCCCAATTCTTTAGCAGCTTGCTCAAGTTTTTCTTGAGCCATATATGTATGTGCAATGCCATTTGGACATGAGGTAATAGCTACAATTTTCATAAAATCATCTCCTCGTATAATAAATTTTATCTTCTAAACTTTAAATATTTCATTTGGATATCACGGGGTGTTCCTAGATAATCATCCTATAGACTGAAGGACTCTAAAATAGGGATGGTTGTCATCTCCTTATTTTTAATTGTAAGCGCATTCTTCGTGTTTTAAAAAAGAATAATTGCCGTTACTAGTGGCAATTATTCTTGCATGTATTGTAATATTTGCTGCTTTAACTCGAAATCATCTAAACTACATAAATGGTTAACATTATCTTCATCAAAACTAGCAATTAATTGCATCATTTGTTTGGTAAAACCATTGTCTTTTGGTGAAATCGCTAAGAAAAAGACAAGCTTAACGTCGTGTTGTCGCCAAGGGAAGATATCTTTTGTGCGAAAAATAAGGACATGCGATTGTAATACTTTTTCAGGGTCTCCATGAGGTATTGCCATATAATTCCCAATGTATGTCGATGATGATTTTTCACGTTCTAAAGCGGTCTCTATATAACCATCTGTAATGGCATGGTGTGCTTGTAATATTTTGTGCGCTTCCTCGAAAATCTGTACTGTATGATGCAACGATTGAGCCATATTCACTACAAGGAAATTGACAGCAGCCATATAATCTTGAGACTGAATTGGGTTTTGCTTTTGTTTAACAAAATGCATGATTTTATGATGATCATCTTCAGAAAATAATGGAGAAACTTTAATGATTGTAATATGTTTAGGTAGTGTGTTTAAAGTATGGCTTGGAATAGCATGAGTTGTAATTAATAAGTCAACATTTTCGAAATGATTATTTGATATGTTTTCTAATTTAATCGTATTAATTACAGTTAATTCATCTGTTAAGTTATTAATTTTAGTTTCTAAAAAATTTGACACACCTAAACCATAGTAACAAACAATTACAGCATTCAATTTAGCTTTTGTGCGACGTTCGATTGCCGCTTGAAAATGAATTGTTAAAAAGGCAATTTCATCTTCACTCATATCAATATCGGTATTAATATTTAATTTATTTATTGCTTCAAAAAGCATATTAAATACATAAGGGTAAAGCTTTTTAATTTCAGTAACTAAAGGATTGTTTAAATAAATATTTTGTGTAATGCGTAAATATGCTTTGCTAAAGTGGTTGTATAAATTTTGTTGTAATATCGTATCCTCGCTAAAGGGTACATGAATCCTTTTTTGCATAAGCTCGATTAAACGATCGATATAACTTTGTATAAAAATACGTTCGATACCTAAATCAAGTTTATTAAAATGGTAACCAATGAAGAATGAAAACATATTTGTTATTTGCGAACTTAAGTTATAACCTAATCGATTATTGATTTGTTTAATACAAGATTGAGCGATTAATGTTGATTCATAATTTAAAGTGTCTATCTCATTTAATTGTTGTTTACGCTTAATAATTAAAATAAGGTGGATTAACAGTTGCCTTATCTGAATTTCTGAGGTTTCAATGCCGAATTGTTCAAGTGTTTCTTGTATGATATGTGCAATCATACGTTGATGAGCTTCAGGCAATTCACCTAAAATTAGATCTTCAACGTGCCCATGTCCAGTTGACAATTGATTTAAATGGATAATGGCATTTGTTATATCATTGTTACTCCCGTTGACAAGAACACCTTGTTTTTTCTTAATGGCTAAATCTATATTAAATTTTTGACACCATTGCTGTATTCTTACGAAATAGTCATTAAGTACAGTTTTAGACAGAAGGTAGTCTTGTTCAAGTTGCTGTATCGTATGTGTTTTATTGTGCATAAGTAATTGATACGCGATAGACAGCATAATTTTTTCTTTATAAGACTGAATGTGGTTATAGCGTTCCTTAATGACATCTAAAGTATAATGGGTTGTGTTTAATAAATAACCTTTAGACTTTACACTGATGATGATATTATCCATGAAATTACTGTTGATTACATGGATATCATTTCGAACTGTTCTATTTGAAACATTAATATACTCAGAAATTTCATCAGAGCTCAAAGTTTTCACCGGATTTTTAATGAAAAGTTGAATTATTTGCATATGTCTATCTAACATTTTTCTCGTAGCACCTCTTTTCTAGAAGGAATTATGTAAGCGCTTATAAATAGGCATTAATTTTATTAAACATGAGATAATACATGTCCGTCAATGACTTTAATTTGAACTTTTAAGTAAAGATTAAAGAAAAGAATGAAAGGTTGTGGATTTGGATTTTTCATTTCATGTGAGTAATAAGCCTCATATAAAATATTTTATTTAATTTGAACTCATAAATTTAAATCATGTCATTTTGTAAAAATTTAATCGGGAAGGTATAAGAATACGAAGGATAGAATGAAGTACAGTATTAAACAAAACGAGCGGTCGGGACAAAAGCGTTTAGGATTTGAGCAGAACCGAACGATGAGCAAAATTGTTTTCCAAATTTTGTCGAACCGTGAGAGTTTCTGCCGAAAATCCTGTTTTTGGGACGCCGTTAATCGGTTTCCCAGAGCACAAAAACTTTATGTCTCAACCTCTCTACAATGTTATATTGGCAGTAGTTGACTGAATGGAAATACGCTTG